>CAWKKG010000031.1:0-78305 GCA_963850115.1 uncultured Actinomycetota bacterium | reverse complement strand
AACTATGTATTGCTAAGAAGGCAAGGTCATCTGCGTTCGGCTGGCCCTGTTTGCGGAGATGATGAAGGGCAAGCCGTGGACGCCTGCCTCCTTGAAAGCAGTTGGCGGCACCGAGGGCGTCGGCGTCACGTTCCTCGAAGAGACCTTCAGTGCGGCCGACGGCCCCGCCCGAACACCGCTATCACCAGAAAGCGGCCAGGGCCGTCTTGAAAGCCCTGCTGCCCGAAAGCGGCACGACATCAAGGGCCACATGCGGTCCCATGCCGAGTTGCTGGAAGCGTCGGGCTATGCCAGCCGCCCCAAGGATTTTGACGACCTGATCCGCATTCTCGACAGCGAAATCCGGCTCATCACGCCGACCGACCCGGAAGGCAAGGAAGGGAGCAGCGATTCGCGTTCTCCAGGCCAAGCCAGGGCAGAAATACTACCAACTGACCCACGACTATCTGGTTCCGTCGCTGCGGGACTGGCTGACCCGCAAGCAGAAGGAAACACGCCGGGGCCGGGCCGAATTGCTGCTGGCGGATCGGGCGGCGGTCTGGAACGCCCGCCCGGAGAACCGCCAGCTGCCGTCGCTGTTGCAGTGGTTGCAATATCCGCTGGTTGACGCAGAAGAAGAACTGGACGCCGCCGCAGCGGAAGATGATGGCGGAAGGCGGGCCGGTATCATGCGGTGCGGGGGCTGGTGGTTGGCGTCCTGCTGGCCGTTGCTTCGGTTGGCGGGCTGGTTATTCGAGAGGTCGACGGCACAGCTGAAAGCACCATGCGTTGGGCTGGTGCAGGCTGCTCTCGATGCCGACACGACGCAAGTGCCGACCATCGTGGAGGAAATGGCTCCCTATCGCCGCTGGACTCGACCCGCTGCTGCGGGACGCAGTACGACAAGGCCGAGGCCAGCAAGAATCCCGGCAGAAACTCCACGCCAGCCTTGCCCTGTTGCCGGTGGACGCCACGCAGGTCGATTACCTTTACGGTCGGCTGCTCGATGCCGAACCGCAGGAAGTTCCGGTGATCCGTGACGCTCTGGCCCCGCACAAGGACGACTTGCTGGACAAGCTGTGGGCGGTGGTGGAAACGCCGGAGAAGGGCAAGGAATCGCAACGGCTGCGGGCGGCGGCGGCGTTGGCGAAGTACGACCCGGAGAGCGAGCGGTGGGCGAAGGCCAAGAGGCCGGTTGTGCAACGATCTGGTAGCGGAGAACCCGCGTGTTTTCTGGGCCTGTGGATGGAGGCGCTTTCGTCCGGTGCAAGGACAAGCTGCTGGCGTCCGTTGGCCGCGCATCTATCGAGATCACCAATCGGCGGGAAGTCGGAACGCACCCTGGCGACGAACATCCTTGCCGACTATGCCGCCGACCAGCCGCAAGTCCTGGCCGATCTGCTGATGGACGCCGACGAGAAGCAGTTCGCCGTGATCTATCCGAAGTTCAAGGATCATGGCGAGCAAGGACTGCCCGTGCTGACCGGCGAGATCGACAAGAAGCTGCCGCCCGATGCCATCATCGGACGAAGCCAAGGAGAAGCTGGCGAAGCGGCAGGCGAATGCGGCGGTGGCTCTGCTGCAGGATGAACCAGCCAGCGAAGGTCTGGCCGCTGCTCGAAGCACAGCCCCGATCCGACGGGTGCGGAGCTATCTGATCCATCGCCTGAGTCCGCTGGGTGCCGACGCCGGGGCCATCGTCAAGCGTCTGGACGAGGAGCCGGACATCACGATTCGGCGGGCGTTGCTCCTGAGCTTGGGGGAGTACGGCGAGAAGGAGTTTTCGCCGGATGAACGAAAGCCGTTGCTGCCGAAGTTGCAGGAGATGTACCGCACGGCACGCCGATCCGGGCCTTCATGCGGCGGCGGAATGGCTGCTGCGGACGTGGAAGCAGGAGGCGTGGCTGAAACAGGTCAACGACGAGTGGGCGAAGGACAAGGAGCAGCGAGAGAAGCGGCTCGACGGCATCAAGCAGTTGGTCACGAAGGACAAGGAGAAGACGCCGCCGCAGTGGTACGTCAACGGCCAGGGTCAGACGATGGTGGTGATCCCCGGCCCGGTGGAGTTTCTGATGGGATCGCCGCCTACGGAAGCGGGCAGGCATGAAGACGAGACGCAGCACAAGAAGCGGATCGGCCGGACGTTTGCCCTCGCCGCCAAGTCGGTGACGGTGGAGCAATACCGGCAATTTCGACACAGGACTACGCACAGCTTCACGAGCGGTGTACACCCGCACGGCCGATTTGCCCGGTGGTCGGAACGTCGTGGTATCAGGCGGCGGCGTACTGCAACTGGTTGAGCAAGGAAGAGGGCATTGCCGAAGACCAGTGGTGCTACGAGATCAAGGGGCAAGTGACGAAGCTGAAGGAGAACTATCTGAGTCTGACGGGTTATCGGTTGCCCACGGAAGCGGAGATGGAGTATGCGACCCGTGCGGGGGCGTTGACGAGCCGGTATTACGGGGAGACGGAAGAGTTGCTGCCGAAGTATGCGTGGTATCAAAAGAACTCGCAAGAACGGACCTGGCCGGTGGGGAGCCTGAAGCCGAACGATTTGGGGTTGTTCGACGTGCAGGGGAATGTGTTTACATGGTGTCAGGAGAGCTACAAGGCTTATCCCGCAGGCGAAGGGAGATGAAGCAGCTGAGGATCAAGAAGACGAATTAGTGGTCATTAGTACAGATAGCCGTGTGTTGCGTGGCGGCTCGTTCGGCAATCCATGCGTCGATCGTGCGCTCTGCCTACCGTCTCGGCTACGTGCCGGCGTACCGGAACTACCACTTCGGTTTTCGTCTGGCGAGGACTTTTACGCCTTGACTGCTTTACTGCTTTACCGCTTACCTCCACATGAAACTCATCGTCATCACCAGACATACGACTTGATTCGTGGTCGGTGCCTCCAGATGCCCCAGAATCGCTTCTGACGGCCTTCGAGTCGCTGAGGCGAATAAGAAAAGCCATTGGAGGCGATGAGAGGCCCTGGCGTCAATTACAGGGCTCCTTTCCATCCCCGAAGCTCCTCCACCACTCTCTCAAACCGATTCCCAAAAAGCCCACTCACGGCGACGGCTGGTTGGCGTTCAGAAGAAACTTGAGGTGGAGGTAGAGGTAAAACGGCACGTTCGGGACAGGGTTTCAAGCTCCTCGCCGATTGCGTTGGTCAAACAGAGGCATCAAGACGGCTTTCATGCGATCTCTCGGCTATGATGTGCGACCTATTGAGACTGGTCATTACTTCTCGTCCCTGTACCGCTTGCCTTCCTCGTACAGCTTCAGCCGCTGGCGGGCCTTCTCCGTGGGTTCTTTGTTATCACGCCCAAACCCAAGCTCAAGTGCCTTTTTCTCCCACTTTACGGCCTCTTTGAAGTTTCCCGATTCGGCTTTGGCGGCGGCAAGGGTGTAGAGGTCATTGGCGTCCTTCCATTGGGATAACTCACATGCTTTCGTAGCATGTTCGTGCCAACCGGAATAAGATGTGCATGAGAAGGTATACCTCCAGATTGTCTTTGTTATTACGCCGGTTTGCCGCTGAACGGTGTGCGGATTCGGCCAGAAAAACGCTGAATCAGCCGAAAGGAATACGATGATTGCTTCCGAAACGGCTCAATTCTGATGCCTGGGGAAGCACTCAAGGCGGAAAAAATGCCGGGACATTGGCTTTTGGCACGCTTAGGAAAGCGAGTCCTTCGTCCCGGCGGGCGACAATTGACTCACCGAATGATCGAGGCTTTGAACATCGAGCCCATCCGATGCAGTCATCGAATTTGCTCCTGGTTTCGGCGATACCGCCCTCTTCACCCTGATGCAAAATCCTGCCAGCTATATGGCAGTCGAGCGTGACAAAGACGCTGCGGCACTGGTACGGAGGTTTTTTCATGGACCAGAACAACGCTGCGTTGTGGGTCTCGCAGAAGATACAGGGCTGCCCGACGCATCAGCAACCGTTATCTACGGCGAAGCCATGCTCTCCATGCAAACGCCCCAGCCAGCCTCGCGATTCTTCGAGAAGCCGCACAGATTGCTGAAACTTGGCGGACGTTACGGCATCCATGAGCTTTGCCTGATTCCCAACGATCTCCATGAAATCACCAAACTGGAGATGCAAAATGATCTCGCAATAGCCATTCACCACGGCACTCGGCCTTTGACGATTGCGGAGTGGCGAGGTCTGCTCGAAGCCGCAGGATTCTCGGTGCAAACCCAAGCTCAGGCTTCGATGCATCTGCTGGAGCTTTGGCGGATCTCCCCCGCCGCCGTCCGGGTGGCGGCGGTCGCGCTGGGCGCCCGCGCCGACCGCGCGGCCGCCGCGCGCTCGGCCGGGATCACCACGGCCGTGGCCGCGGAGGAGGCAGCCGGGGCGCGGCTGCTCGAGACGGCGCGCGAGGGCGCCAGGTTCCCGGAGCGGCCGCGGTCCGTCCTCGGTCCGGAGGGCCGCGGCTGGCTGGCCCGGGCCGAGGCGGAGTACCAGCGGCTCATCGGCCGCAACGACCCCGCGGGCTGGGAGAAGACGCTGGCCGAGTTCGGCGTCGGCTACATCTACGAGACCGCGCGGACGCAGTGGCGGCTCGCCGAGGCCCTGGCCCTGAACGGGCGGGCCCGCGAGGCGGCCGACGTGTGGCGGGCGGCCGCGGCGACGGCGGCGCGGTTGCGCGCCGAGCCGCTGCGGGCCGCGCTTGACGACCTCGGCCGCCGGCTTGGCCTGGACGGCGGCGGCGGCCGTGACGTCGCTAAGGACGGCAAGGGCTCCGTCGCGGCACTCACTTCCAGGGAGCACGAGGTGCTGGCGCTGATGTCGCGCGGCCTGTCCAACCGGCAGATCGGCGAGGAGCTCTTCATCTCCCAGAAGACCGCCAGCGTCCACGTCTCCAACATCCTCGCCAAGCTGGGCGCGGCGACCAGGACCGAGGCGGCGGCCATCGCGCGCGGCCAAGACCTCTGAGGGCTTTCCGGCCGCCGCAGGGCGGCGTTGGCGTGCCGGCGGGGCTGGTGCATCATGGCCTGATGCCGTTGTTCTCCTTTGAGGGGCTTGAGCCCACCGTGAGCCCGACCGCCTGGATCGCGCCGACGGCCACCCTGGTCGGCGACGTTCGGGTCGAAGACGAGGCGTCGGTCTGGTACGGGGCGGTGCTGCGCGCCGATTTCGGCCCCATCATCGTGCGCCGGGGCGCCAACATCCAGGACGGTTCCGTCTTGCACGGCGGCGGCGACCCGGCCTGCGAGATCGGCGAGGGCGCGACCGTCGGTCATCTCTGCGTGGTGCACAGCGCGCGGATCGGCGCGGAGGCGCTCATCGGCAACGGCGCCACCGTCCTTGACGGCGCGGTCATCGGCGGGCGGGCCCTATCGCGGCCGGGGCGACGGTACCGCCGGGCATGGTCGTTCCCGACGGCATGCTGGCGGCGGGCGTCCCCGCCCGCGTCGTCGGCGAGCTCACCGCCGGGGCGCGGGAATGGGTGGAGACCAACCCCGCGACCTACCGCGCGCTCGCCAAGCGGCACGCCGCTAGCGCCCTCCCGCTGCCCTAGCCACGCCGCCCGTGGGAGTGCCGGGAACGTCACGGCCGACCGCGATGCTGGCGGCGGGGTGGTGTGCCAGAACCCGGGCGGGAAGACGAGTTCGCGGTGCGGGAGAATGGTACATATGGAATTTGGCGTAGCGATCTTCCCGACGCATGACGCGATCAGGCCCGGCGACGTGGCCAGGCTCGCCGAGGAGCGGGGACAGGAGTCGCTGTTCTTCCCCGAGCACACCCACATGCCGGCCGGCCACACGCCCCACCCGAGCGGGCGGGCGCTGCCCCGCCATTACTCCCACACGTTCGACCTGTTCGTCTCGGCGACCGCGGCGGTGGCGGCGACGTCCCGGCTGCGCGTGGGGAGCGGCGTCTGCCTGGTGATCCAGCGCGACCCGATCACCACCGCCAAGGAGGTCGCCAGCGTCGACCACCTGTCGGGCGGGCGGTTCGAGTTCGGCGTCGGCGCGGGGTGGAACCGGGAGGAGATGGCCAACCACGGCACCGACCCGCGCACCCGGATGACGGTGATGCGCGAGCGGGTCGAGGCGATGAAGGCCATCTGGACGCAGGATGAGGCGTCGTATGCCGGGAAGTACGTGCGGTTCGACCGGATCTGGTCGTGGCCGAAGCCCGCGCAGCGCCCGTACCCGCCGGTCCTCGTCGGCGGCGACGGGCCGACGGTGTTCGACCGGGTGCTCGCGTTCGGCGACGCCTGGATGCCGAACTACGCGCCCGAGGGCATCCTCGAGCGCGCGGCGGAGCTCACCGCCAGGGCCGAGCGCCGCGTCTCCCTGCAGGTCATGGGCATGCCCGCCGACCCCAAGGCGATCGCGGCCTACGAAGCGGCGGGGTTCGACCGCGCGCTGCACTGGCTGCCTTCCGCCGGGCGCGGGACGGTTGAGCGGGCGTTCGACGCGTGGGAGTCCGCCATCGCCGAGTTCACCGGAGAAGGGACCAAATGACCGCGATACCAGCAGGGCAGGACGTCACCGGGACCAGGCAGCTTGCCGCCTGGCGGGAGCGGGTCATGCCGCCGGTCGAGCAGCTGGCCGCCGACCTGTGGTCCGTCCCGGTGCCGATCCCGAATAACCCCCTGCGGTACGTGTCGTCTTACGCGTTCGCCTCCGGCGGCGGCCTCGTGCTGCTCGACACCGGGTGGGCCGCCGAGGAGTCGTGGCAGGCCCTCGTGGCCGGCCTTGGGTCGATCGGCGCGAGCGTCGAGGACGTTCGCGGGGTGCTGGTCAGCCACATGCACCTGGACCACGTCGGGCTGGCCGGGCGGGTGCGCGAGGCGTCCGGCGCGTGGGTCGCCATGCACCCGGCCGACCGCGCGCTGCTCGCGAGCGCTGACCTGGGCGACCCTGAGCGGGCGGTCGCGCTTGAGCTGGCGTTCCTGCGCTCGCTGGGCGCCTCGGCCGACGAGGCGGCGGCCTCGGTCGGCTCGCCCGCGGCCTACCGCCTCTTCACCAGCATCACGCTGCCCGACCGGGAGCTGTCCGACGGCGACCTGGCCGACGTGCCCGGCTGGCGGCTGCGGGCCGTGCACACGCCCGGCCACACGCCCGGGCACCTGTGCTTCGTCGACGAGGCGGCCCAGCGGCTGTTCGCCGGCGACCACATCCTGCCGCGGATCACGCCCAACATCTCGGTTCACCCGGTCGAGGGCGCCCGGCCGCTCGCCAACTACCTCGAGTCACTGGCCAAGGTGCGCGACCTGGACGTGGACGAGATCATGCCCGCCCACGAGTGGCGGTTCCGCGGCCTGGCGCAGCGGGCCGACGACATCGCCGCCCATCACGAGCGGCGGCTCGGCGAGCTGCTCGCGGCGGTCGCCGCCCACCCCGGCGCCACGTCCTGGGACCTGGCCGGCCACCTGACCTGGTCCAGGTCGTGGGACCAGTACAGCGGGCGGATGCGGATCAGCGCGGTCACCGAGACCGCCGCGCACGTGATCGAGCTGGTCAGGCGCGGGCTGGTCAGCTCAAGCGGCGGCGACGTGCCGACCTACCGGGTCGCCGCGCGCGCCGTCGGCTAGGGCATTCCAGCCGGGCTGGGCCGGGCAGGCCGGTCACCCGGGCCCGATCGTCAGGAGCGGTTCAGCCGGTCGGCCGCGGCCCTGGCTTGCGGGACGCCCGCTTGGGCGGCTGCCTCACGCTCGCCTTCAGCGTTGATCTCACCGCCGAGCAGCACCGCGATGCCGGTCAGGTACAACCAGAAGATCAGGATGGCGACCCCGGCGAAGGCGCCGTAGGTCTTGCCGTAGTTCCCGAACTTCGCCACGTAGAACGAGAAGCCGACCGAGGCCGCCACGAAGATGAGCGAGCCGACCACGCCGCCCGGGCTGACCCACTGCCAGCGGGGGGCGGGCCGGTTCGGGCCGACGTAGTAGAACACCGAGAACAGCAGCGAGATCGCGACGATCGTGATCAGCCAGCGGATGACCGTCCACGCGATGACGAAGGCGGTCCCGCCAACCGGAGCGTGGGACTGGATGGCCGAGCCGATCGGCGCGCCGAACACCAGCAGCGCCGCGGCGATGCCGCCGAGCACGACCGTGGCCAGCATCAGCGGGAACGTGTACAGCCGCTTGGGCAGGAACTTGCGCTCTGTCTCCACGTCGTAGGCGACGTCGAGGCCGGTCTCCAGGGCGGCCATGCCGCTTGAGGCGCTCCATATCGCCACCACCACGCCGATGATCAGGGCGATGAGCGAGCCGGACGCCGTCCGGTTGGTGGCCGACTGGACGGCCTGGGTGAACACTCCCGCCGCCCCCGGGGGCAGTGCCTTGTCCAGGCCGTTGACCAGCCGGGTTACGGTGCCGCCGCCGATGCGCACCAGGCTGGTCAGGCCAAGCAGCGCGATTAGCGCGGGGAACAGGGCAAGGAACCAGTGGTAGGCCAGGCTCCCGGCCGTCATGGTGCACCGGTCGGCCTTGAACTCCTTCATGGCCCGCTTGATGGTGTGCCGCCAGCCGGCTCCGCCAAGTTGAAGCGGCGTTTCCGGGCCGCCCACGATCTGGCTCTGCGGCGGGATCGCCTCCGCGGCCCGGCCCGAGACGGCCTGGACGCTGGTATCGCGTTCGGCGCCTGGGCGACGCACGGTCAGGCCCCCTCAGCTTTGTCCGGCTGGCTGTCATCTCCCGGCCAGACGCCGGTCAGCTTCCTGGTACCCTCCGCCGTGCCGCGGTCGAGCGCGGCCTTGACGAGGCCGAAGATCGCGCCCTGGATGGTGGCGGCCAACAGCACCTCGCGCCAGCCGCGCCGTACGTCGGTCGCGGTGGGCGCCTCGTCCTCATCGGCGGCGAGCTTCCACACTTGCTTGAAGATGGCTCCGGCGAGCATGCCGCCGAGCACGCTGACCACTACGCTCACCGTCTTGTACAGAAACTTGGTCATCGCTTGCTCCGTTGCCAGATGAGCAGGGCGACCGCGACGGCGACGACGCCAGCCGCCACGGCCAGCGGTACCCGCTGCTCACGGGCGGTCTTCTTGCCCTGGGCGACCGCCCGACGCGCGCACCCGGGCGCGGCCTGCCGCGCCTGGGTCCCGGCGCGCTTGAGCCGGGCGGTCAGCTCGGCGGCCTCGGCCTGGGCCCTGCTCTTCACGTCCAGCTTGGCGGCCAGCTGCTCCACCGTCGCGCCCAGGTGCTCCCTGGTCAGCTCGATTTCCTCGCGGAGCTGCTGGGCGTCATCGCCCGCGGACCCGTGGACGACTTTTCCCTCGACCGGGGCCTGGCTTCCCCGTGATCGCTCAGGCAGTGCGCTAGTCATGACCGACGTGCCCTTTCCCTGACTTCTTCCACATCGGTCTTGACGCTCTCGACGGCCTCCGTGGGCGTCGGCGGCGTCGCCTTCCGCAGGTGGCTCCGGCCGACCGCGGAGACCACGGCCGCGACGGCGAGCAGGGCCGCGCCGATGATGAGGGCCGCCAGCCATGCCTGCAGCACGTGGCTGATCGCGATGATCGCGCAGGCGATCAGGCAGGCGACGCCGTACAGGGCGACCAGCCCGGCGCCGCCAAGCATTCCCGCGCCCTTGCCGGCTTCCTTGCCCTTACTGGTCATCTCCAGCTGGGCCAGCTTCAGCTCGTCGCGCACCAGGAGCGAGACCTGCTCCGTGACTTGCTTGACGAGCTCGCCGGTGGACTGCTCGCGTGCGGCCGCCTGATCAGCGGCTTTTAGCTGGTTCATCATGCCGTCCTTCGCGTAGTGACAGGACGGGCTACCCGGGCCTCGGGGCTTCTAACGCTATTCCATGGCTTCGGCGAGGAGCGTGACCGAACGCAGCCGGTTTTCGATGCCTTGCGCCTGGTGGGCGACGATGAGCTCGTCGGCGCCGGTCTTCCGCTGGAAGGCGTCGAGGTAGTCGCCGACCTCGCGCGGCGGGCCGACCGCGGAGTAGCTGAGCATGTGGTCGACGTGCCCCGCCGCCCCCCTCGCCAGCAGCTCGTCGGCCTGCTCGTCGGTGATCTCCGCCGGGCTGACGCCGAGCTGGCGGGCGAACAGGCTCGCGGCCCGGGCCCGGCGTACCCCCTGGAACTGGGCCTCGGCGGCCTCCGCCGTGTCGGCGGCGGTCACGTTCACCCCGGCGATCACGTACGGCTCGGCCAGCTGCGCGGACGGCTTGAACTCGCTGCGGTAGGCCGCGATGGCGTGCTCGAGGTCGTCGGGGGCGAAGTGGGACGCGAACGCGTAGGGCAGCCCGTACGCGCCGGCCAGCTGCGCGCCGAACAGCGACGAGCCGAGGATGTACAGCGGGACCGCCGACCCCCGGCCGGGAATGGCGTCCACGCCTGGCACCCGGCTATCGCCGGCCAGGTAGGCCTGCAGCTCGAGGACGTCGCGCGGGAAGGCCTCCGCCGCCCGCGGGTCGCGGCGCAGCGCGTACGTCGTCTTCTGGTCGGACCCGGGGGCACGGCCAAGGCCCAGGTCGATCCGGCCCGGGTACATGGCCTCCAGGGTCCCGAACTGCTCCGCGATCGTCAGCGGGGAGTGATTCGGCAGCATGACGCCGCCGGAGCCGAGCCGGATGCTCGAGGTCTGCGCGCCGATGTGCGCGATGAGCACGCTGGTCGCGGAGGACGCGATCGACGGCATGTTGTGGTGCTCGGCGTACCACACGCGCAGGTAGCCGAGCTCCTCCGCGCGCTGCGCGAGCGCGACGCTCGCCGCGAAGCTCTCGCGGGCGGTCTGGCCGCGGCCGATGGGCGCAAGGTCCAGGATTGACAGGCGGGCACGCATGATCAACGATCACCTCTTCCGGCTGAGTTCAACGCCGGGCGAAGGGATCCTATGCCGCCCGGCTAGAGGCGCCGCTGATCCAGGCGGGCGGCCTCGCGCAGCGCGCGGTAGAGCACGCGCGGGTCGCCGAGGCGGCGCCTGAGCTCGCGTTCGAGGCCGGCGATCGGGTACAGGTTCTGCGGGGCGCGGGAGTCCTTGTAGGCGGCGGAGGCGAACCGGCCGAGGCTGCGCTGGCTCAGCCCGGCGAGCCTGGTCACCTCGGCGACGGGCAGGTCGGCCGGGCACTCGATGCGCACCACGCCGGACCACGGGGCGCCGGCCGGGCCCGGCAGCCGCAGGTACCAGCTGTGCCGGTCCCAGCTGGTCCCCATGAGGAAGGCGGGGGTGCGCTGGCCGGGGGCGAGGGTGCCGACCAGCGCGTTGAGCTCGGGCGGCAGGTACGTGGCGTGGTGCGACTTGATGTAGCCGAGCGCGCGGGGCAGGTGCTCGCGGCCGCGCAGCGGGCCGTCAACGATCAGCAGGTCGCTGGTGCTGTCCGCGGGGTGCCCGCCGGGGGCAGGGCAGAGCGTCGCCGGACAGGCCGCGCGCCTCGGCGGCCGCGATCTCCTCGACCTCGGCGAGCTTGCCCTGCAGCGACTGGGAGAGCGTGGGCATGACCGGCGCGCCCGGCCGCTTGATCGTCACGTGGTGCGCCGTGTACCCGCCCGCCCGGGTGAGGATGTCGCTCGCGTGCGGCGCGACGGAGAACAGGCCGCGGCGCAGCTTCGCGACCACCAGGTGCGCGCCCGCGGCGCAGCAGCAGACCACGCCGGCCGCGTAGGACGCGCACAGCGCCGCGGTCGGCTCGCCGGCCGCGGCGTCCTGCCTGGCGTCGCCGCCCGGCCCCTCGCTGTGCCTGCCCTCACGGTGCCGTCGCCGTCGGCACCGGCCGCCGTCGATCCAGACCTGCGCCTCGACGCGGCGCACGCCGTCGACGAACAGCAGCGCCTCGGGGAGCGGGCCCGGTGGTGTCCGGGTCGATCGGCCGCCAGCGGTCGACCGGCACCTCCACTCCGGCGTCGATCCTGGCGGTCGACTCCTCGAGCTGCCCTTCCAGCTCGAGGCTGGCGCCGTAGCTCGGGTCCCAGCCGTCGACGCTGAAGCTCATGGGACGCCCGGCCGCCCGCCGTGGCGCGCCGAGCTCGGTGCCTTGCGTCATGGCTGCTCCGTTTCCGCCGCGCCCGCCGCCGGCAGGCCTTCGCGGGTGATGGTCGAGGTCCTGGCGTTGCGCGCGACGCGGAACCGGACGGGGACCCGTTCGGCGAGTTCCGCCACGTGGGTGACCACGCCGACCATCCGGTCGCCCTGGGCGAGCGCCTCGAGCGTGGTGGCCACGACCTCCAGGGTCTCCGGCGTCCAGGGTGCCGAATCCCTCGTCGAGGAAGATGGAGTCAAGCCGGGCCGCGCCCGCGGCCGCCAGCGCGGAGATCTGCGACGACAGGGCGAGCGCGAGCGCGAGCGACGCCTGGAAGGTCTCGCCGCCCGACAGGGTGCGCACCGAGCGGCGGGCGTCCGCGTCGGCGTGGTCGATGACGAACAGGTCGCCCTTGTCGTGGGTGAGGTCGAACTGGCCGCTCGACAGCGCCGCGAGGGTCTGCGAGGCGGCCGCGACCAGGTCATCCAGTGCCTCGCTGACCAGCCACTGCGGGAACTGCCTGGCCTGCAGCAGGTTGCCGAGCAGGTGCGCGACCTGCTGTTCTTCCTGGGCGGCGCGCTGCTTGCCCGCCAGCTCGGCGGCCTGGGCGCGGCGTTCGGCGACGCGCCTGGTGGCCGCCCTGGCGCCCGCGAGCGCGCCGGTCACGGCGGAGGCGGCCGAGTCGGCGACCGCCGCCGGGGCGAGGCTCGATCCCGGCGCCGGCCAGCTCGGCGCTCAGCTGGCCGGCCAGCTCGCCGATGCCCGCGCGCGGCGGCGTCCGCCTCGCGGGCGGCGGCCTCCGCCTGCCTGCTCGCGGACCTTCACCTGGCCGGACGCCCAGGTCACCAGGTCGGTCCAGGCGTCGAGCAGGCCTCGGCCGTCGAGGGCGGGGGCGCCGAGGGCGACCACGCGGTCGCGGGCGGCCGAGAGCTGGCCGCGCGCTTCCCGTTCGGCTCGCTCCAGCGTCGCGCGGGCCGCCTCGGCCGTTCGACCGCGCGGCGCGCGCCGCGCGCAGCGTCGGCCTCGGCCGCGGCGGCGGCCGCCTCAAGCCGGTCCCGCAGGGCCAGCCGCTCGGTGATCTGCGCGTCGCTCGGGGGCGTCCGCCAAGAGCTCGTCGAGTTCGGTGATGCGGGCGGTGACCTGGCTCAGCTCGCCCCTTGCGCCCGCTGGTCGTCGTCCGACGCCTGCTTCGCTTGCGGTCGCGCAGCCGGCGAGGGCCCGTTCCGCGTCGCCGAACGCGGCCGCGAGCTCCTTCCGCATGGCCAGCGGCGGCCGCCGCCGCCTCGCGCGCCTGGTCAAGCGCGGCCGACCGGGTCCGTGCCTGCTCGCGCCGCCCAGCGCGCGAGGGCCGCCCAGCCGTCGGCCAGGCCCGGCCGTCTACGGGCGGGGCCCCGAGTTCCACGCAGGGGGTCGCGGGCGGCGCGCAGCGCCGCCCTGGGCCGCGGTCAGCTCGGCCTCGATCTGCCGCTGCCTGCGCCTGCGCGGTGCGGTGCCGTGCCCGCGCCCGCTGCGCCGCCGTGGCGCGCGTGCTCAGCGGCCTGCTCCGCCGCCTCGCCGGGCCAGGCGGGACCTCGGCGAGCGGCGGCCAGCACCTCGTCAAGTCCGCGCCGGCCAGCACCTCGGCAGCGGCCGCGGGTCGGCCGCGGCGGCGCGGCGCGGCAGGCAACAGCGGGAAGGCGGCGAGCGGACCCGGCCAGGACCTCGGCCAGGTCAGTCGGCAAGCGCTGCCCGGCGAGTGGCGCACGCCGCCAGGGACGCGTCGGCCCTGGCGGCCGTGGCGGCGAACTCGCTGGCACCGGAGTGCGCGGCCGTGACGGCGCGGCTCGCCTCGGCTAGCCGGGCCTGGGCGGCGTCCATCTCGTCGGCGGGCAGCGGGGCCGGGAGCGTCGCGACGGTCTGCTCGCACACTGGACACGGCTCCCCCGCGACCAGGTGCGGGCGCAGCCCGGCGACGACGTGGGCGCGGCGGGCCTGGTCCAGTTCGGCCTGGCGGTCAAGGCGGGCCTGCTCGGCGGCGGCCAGCGCGGCGACGGCCGCCTCGCGCGCGCGGGCGGCCTGCCGCGCGGCGTCGCTCGGCGGCGGCCGCCTCAGCGAGGAGCGCCCGCAGGTCGCCGAGGTCGCGCTGCGCCTGGGCGAGTCCGGCCTCCGGCGCGGCGGCGGCGCGCGCGTCGCGGGCAGCCGCATCGGCCCGCTCTGCTTCTTCCAGGGCGGCGGCGGCGGCGGTGACCGCGGTCGCGGCGGCAGCGCGCCGCTGGTCCAGCTCCGTGATCCCGGCGGGAACGGTCACCCGCCGCGAGCCTTGCGTGCTCAGCGGTCAGCGCGGCGACCCGCTCGGCGGCGACCTCCGCCGCGCGGGACGCCGCGTCGCGGTTGGCCCGCGCCTCCTCCAGCGGCGCTGGCGGCCGCGTCGACGGCGGCCGACGCCTCGCTCGAGCGCGCGCCGAGCTCGCGTGACGTCGCCCGCCAGGCCGGGGATCGCGGCGTGGTGGCGGGCATGCTCGGCGCGGTGCGCGCGGGCCAGTTCGAGTGGTGCCCGCTGCGGGTCCGCTGGCCAGCGCGTCACGCGCGGCGCTGTCGGCGTCCTCGGCCGCCCGCTCGGCCGCCGTCAATGTCGCCACGCGGGCCTGGACGGCGGCGAGGTCCGCGTCCAGCTGACCGGTGCCGTCGGGGACGCGCAGGGCGGCGAGGGCCGCCTCCTCGCGCCCGCAGCCGCCGCAGCCGCTCGTCGGCGGCCTTCAGCTCCTCGCGCCTGGCGCCGATCAGCGGCAACGCGGCCGTCACCCGCTCGCCCAGGCTCACCAGCGCGGACTCGGCGGCGCGGGCGGCCTGCTCCGCCTCGGGGGTGGCGTCGGCGTAGCCGAGCAGTTCCTCGGCGTAGGTGCTCGCGCGCTGCGCGGCCACGCTGGCCCGCTGGTTCGCCTTCGTCATCATCAGCCGGTAGTGCTCCGCGCCGAGCAGCCGCAGCAGGATGTCCTGGCGCTCGGCCGGCTTGGCGTGCAGGAAGTCGGCGAACTGCCCCTGGGGCAGCACGACGCACTGGGTGAAGTCCTCGTACTTCAGGCCGAGCAGCTTCTCGACGGCCTCGTTGACTCCGTCCAGGTCCTTGGCCAGCGGGAAGGTCTCGTCGCCGGGAGCGGCCAGGCCGCGCCGGTCAGCGAGCCGTTCCAGGCTGGCCGCCCGCTGGCCGACCTTGCCGCCGACGCGGCGCAGTTCGCGGGCCACCACGTAGCGCTGGCCGTCGACCTCGAAGACGAGCTTGACGGTGCCCCGGGCGACGCTGGGGGCCAGCGCGAGCGAGACCATCTTCTTGTTGTCCCAACGGGGCACGGACCCGTACAGCGCGAACGTCATCGCGTCGATCACCGTCGACTTCCCCGAGCCGGTCGGGCCGACGAGCGCGAAGAACTCGGCGTCGCCGAAGTCGACGTGCGCCTCCTCGCGGAAGGAGGCGAAGCCGTGCAGGTCCAGCGCGATCGGGCGCATCGGAGTTTCCCTCTTCCTTACGTCAGGCCGGGGGTCAGCCCGCCGACCGAATCCGACCCGGTGCCGGTGGCGGTGACCTCATCGTGCAGTTCGCCGAACAGGGCCGCGACCTTCGGGTCGCTGACGTCCCTGGTGGCGCAGTAGTCGGCGAACAGCTGCGCCGGGGTCCGCGCGATGCGGGCCTCCCCCGCCGTTGCCGCCTTCTCCGCCTGGGGCGCGAACTCCGGGTCGATGCGCACCTCAAGGGCGTTGGGCAAGATCTCGAGCGGTGTCGTCGCGCAGCCCGGCGCGGGTCGGCTCGCGCAGGTACACCCGCAGGTAGTCGTCGGCGAAGTCGCCGGCCCGCGCCTCAAGCTCGGCGATCGTGCCGTGCACGGTGCGCAGCCCCCGCCCGGCGGTCACGGGGATGTCGGTGATCCGCGCGGGGGTTCCCGGGGTGGCCTCGACCAGGCAGACGACGCTGGCGTTGTCCTGCTCGCCGAAGTCCACGGCGAGCGGCGCGCCGCTGTAGTGCACCGGGGCGGGCGCGGGCAGCGCCTGCCGCCGGTGCAGGTGGCCGAGCGCCACGTAGTGCGCGGAGACCGGGAAGACGCTGGCGGGCACGCTGTACTCGAAGATCGACTGGGCGGACCGCTCGCCGCCGCCGAACTTGCCGCCCACGCAGGTGATGTGGGACATGACCAGGTTGACGGTATCCCCGCCGAAGCCTCCGGTCAGCGCCGCGATGACCTGCCTGACCTGCTCGTCGTAGGCGCGGACGTTCTCCGACGGGGTGTTCGCGACGATCTCGGCGGCGCGCACCGCCCACCGCTGTGACAGGAACGGCAGGACCGCGACCTGCGTGTCGGCGCCGTCGGACCGGGCCTTGAAGCGCACCAGGCCGCCGTTAGCGGCCGACCTGACCGTGCCCACCAGGGTGATCCCGGCGACGTTCATCAGCGGCCGGTAGGCGTCGAAGGTCGGCCCGTGATCGTGGTTGCCCGCGATGACGATGACCTCGGCCCCGGTCCGGCGCATCCGCAGCAGTGCCTGGACCACGGCGTGCTGCGCGGGCGCCGACGGTGCCGACAGGTCGTAGACGTCGCCGGCCACCAGGACCGCGTCGACCTCGTTGGCCTCCGCGATCGAAGCGATCTCGGCCAGGACGGCGCGCTGCTCATCGAGGCGGTCACGGCCCTTGAGCGTCTTGCCGACGTGCCAGTCGGCGGTGTGCAGGAACTTCATGCGCTAGTCTCCCGGGCGGTTAGAACGGCGGGATGTCATCTTCTGGTGGCAGCCGGGACATCAGGTCGGGCGCAGGCCCGGCGGCGGACCCGCCCCTGACCGGCCCGGCGCACTCCGACAGCCGGGTTGCCCAGGCTGGGAACGGGAACTCGATCGCGAGCGGCACCGGGATCTGCGGCTGTGAGACGAACATCGCGCCCGGCTTGGCGATCGTGGCGCGGACCCGCTGCGAGGCGGGCAGGAAGCCGTACTCGGGCCGTCCCGCCTCGGCGGAGTCGAGGCGGCCGACCACCCGGATCGCCGAGTTGGACACGATGCGCCGCTCGACCTCGCTCGCGGTCTGCTGCGCGCCGATCAGGATGATGCCGAGCGACCGGCCGCGCTCGGCGATGTCGAGCAGCACGTCCTTGATCGGCGAGCTGCCCTCGCGGGGCGCGTACTTGTTCAGCTCGTCGATCATCGTGAACAGCAGCCCGCCCGCGCCCGCGTCCTCCTTGCGCGCGGTCTCGGCGGCGAGCACCACGCCGACGACGAAGCGCTGCGCCCGCTCGGGCAGGTTGTGCAGGTCGACGACGGTGAGCTGCTGGTCCGGAGGTGGAGATCTGGCGGCGCGGCATGTCGGTCAGGTCGGCGCGGATGATGCCCTTCAGCGGCCGCAGCGACGAGCGCAGCCGGCGGACGAACGCGTTGACCGTCCCCGTGCCGGTGACCGGACCCGCCCAGTCGGCGCGGGTGTCGTCGTCGAGCAGCCGGTCGACGATCAGGTTGACCAGGTTCTCGTAGGTGGACACGACCACGCCGTCGACCTTCACCGCGCCGTTGGTGCCGTACGGCTCGGCGTCGCGCCGCAGCCGGGCGGCGACCTGGTGGATGACGATCGTGTACTGCTGCCGGTCGTCCTCGGAGTCGGCGAACACGTAGGGCAGCAGCTGGCTGCTCGCAGAACTCGGCGATCGTCCACCAGAACGCCTCGACGCCGCTGGTCCGGCCCGTGACGTTGGGCCGGCCCGTCGTGTCGTCGGGGATCGGCGGCGCCCAGAAGCCGGCCGACGCGAACGGCTCGGCGGGCAGCCCCAGGTCGGCGTACTGGGCGCGCAGGTCGTCGTCGAGGCGGATGTTCGGCTGGTCGAGGAAGAGCAGGTCCTCGCCCTTGACGCTGAAGACCAGGGCCTTCGCGTTGACGGCGCGCTCGCGCAGCGCCCCGGAGCGGAAGATCGAGTGCAGCAGGAACAGCGCGAAGCTGGTCTTCGTCGCCACGCCGGAGATGCCGCTGATCGACACGTGGGCGCCGCGGGTGCCGTCGAGGAACTCCATGTTGACGTAGATCGGCGCGCCGTCCCGGCCGCGCCCCACCGGGACCCGGTTGGCCATCTGGTCGAAGTAGAGCGCCTGGGCCCGCTCGGTGCCGGTAGCGCGGCGCACCACCTCGCCCGGGCGCGGCGGCACGTAGATCTCCGGCTCCACCCGGGTGGTGCTGACCTCGGCGATCTCCTGCGTCCGGGCGGGCAGCACGCCCTCGGAGATGAGGAAGACGTCGGAGCCGAAGCTCGCGCCCTCCTGCCTGGCCCGCACCTGCGTGACGATGCCGCTGGTCAGCACCGGCCCGACTCCCGGCACCTGCCGCACCGTCACCACCACGTCGTCGAGCTGCAGGTAAGAGGCCTCGTCGAGGGCGACGGCGAACTCCAGCGGCGTCGAGTCCTCGGTCCCGGCCACCAGCCCGACCTCGTCCGCCGGCATCGCCTGGACACGGTGCTTGCCTGAGACACGGTGCTTGCAGGAAACACGGTGCTTGCCTGAGACACGGTGCCCGCCGGCGGGACGCTCGACCCGACGCGATCTACCACAGCTTCAAACCCCCCGCGGTGAACGGATCTCGAGAACCCCAAGCCAGTGCGTAACACCCTAGAGGGTGACGCCGACAATCGTCTTCGCCACGCCAAGGTGCGCCGTGATGCGCGGGCAGGGTCCGCGAACTCGTTCGGGAGTAAAGGAAAGATGATCACTTCGGCTCGTCGGGTGAGTCCAGCCTGGCCAGGTAGCGGGGAACCCAGACCGATTCCCGCTCAGGCGGCCAAACCGGCTCCTCGGCCTCCGGCGGCCGCGCGGTACCCGGCGCGCCCGGCGCCTGCTGGGCCGGAAATGGCTCAAGGCGGGGCAGTTCCCCGGTCTTCGCGTGGCGCGCCGGTGCGCGCCGTGACAGGAGCCCGCCGATGAGAGCCACGCACGAGCTCCAGAACAGGAGGTGCCACACCGAATGGCCCGCCAGGGTAAATCCCGCGCGCACCCGCCCGTGGGCGGTCTCGGTCAGCACCGAGCCCGCGATCGCGACGCCGAGCGCTTGCCCGACCTGGCGGCTGGAAGCGGCGATGCCCGACGCGAGGCCCGCCTGGCTGGCCGGCATCCCGGCCACCGAGGCGACGCTGATCTGACTGTTGACCATGCCCATGCCGATACCGAACAGCCCGAACGTCCCCAGAAGGTAGGTGTTGTCAGAAGACCCGGTGAGCCGGGACATCAAGATCGTGCTGACCATCAGCATCAGGCCGCCGAACAGCAGCGGCCCGCGCGCGCTGCCCGTCCTGGCGGTCATCCAGGCCGCCAGGGACGGGCAGACGGCCATGGCGGCGGCCGTCGGCAGCATGTGCAGGCCCGCCGCGATCACCGGGAAGCCCTTGACAACTTGCAGGTAGATGCTGGTGAGGAAGAGGAAGGCGCCCAGGTCGGCGAACGCGCACACGGCGATCGTCACGGCCGCGGAGAACGACGGGCTGCGGAAGTAGCGGAGGTCGATCAGCGGGTCTTTCCTGCGCAGCTCCCAGACGACCAGCACGGCCGACAGCGCGGCGCCCACGATGAAGAGGCCACGGATCGTGGTCGCCCGCCAGTCGGTGTACGCGCCCTCGATGATTGCGTAAACATTGGCCCCGAGAATGGCGATTACCAGCGCCTGCGCGGTCCAGTCGGGCCGGCGCGATGCGGACCCGCGTGACTCGGGGACGAAGATGGAGGACAGCACGATGGCGCCGAGCCCGACCGGAACATTGATCCAGAAGATGCCGCGCCAGCCGACCGTGCCCACCAGCACGCCGCCGACCACCGGCCCCAGCGCCATGCCGATGCCGAACATGCCGACCCAGAGGCTGATCGCCCGCGCCCGCTGGGCCCGGTTGGTGTAGACGCTTGAGATAATCGACACCGCGACCGGGTTGAGCATCGAGCCGCCCATTGCCTGCAGGACGCGGAAAGCGATGAGCCAGCCGAGGCTCGGGGCCAGCGAGCACAGCGCCGAGCCCACGGTGAAGGCGGCTAGGCCGATGCGGAAAACCTTTCTCCGCCCGAATCGGTCCGCGGTGGCGCCGCCGAAAACCAGCAGGCTGGCGAGCACCATGGTGTAACCGTCGGCGATCCATTGCAAGCCCGACACCGAGGCATTCAGGCTTTTGCCGATCGTCGGCAGAGCAATGCTCACGGTCGTGTCGTCAAGACCGATCATAAGCAAGCTCAGGCAGGAGATTCCGAGAACTGCCAGTCGGCGCTTGCGGCTGACCTCGGGCACTTGGCCATCACCTTGATTCAAATGTGAGGGTGTAACTCGAATCCCCCCAATCACCTGCCTCGCGGGTGTCACCCGCGCCTCAGGCAAGAGCAACTTAGCATTAGAGTCGTGATGCGCACCATTACCAGCGCGCACACGATTGCGGCGTGATCAAACCGTTGTGAACGATCACTTCTGGGGCCCTCGTAATGTTGCGGAGCGCGTCATTTGCGGTACGCCCGGAATCCGCGATCGCTTCACCCGAGTGACGCCTTGCGGCGCCTGTAAGTCTCCGCCGGGTGCGGCTCGGCTTGACGGCCCGGCTTGACGGCCCGGCGTGGCGGCGGAGACCGGTGCGACGGTCTCCGAGCACCGCCCGGAGTAGCGCGAATCGCCAGGCCACGGATGGTGAGACGATTCGCCGGGCAGAGTCACCTGAATCCGTTCTGGACAAAATTCAACATCGTTAGCCCGAACGATGGCGTAATGACTGTCACGAGCCCCGCCGCAGGGTTGTCATGCCCTTCGCCGGTTGCTTAGCCACTGGTCGAACTCGGTGGCCACGATGCGCTCGTCGGTGACTCCGGACGCCTCGGCGGAGGCGAGCCAGACGGCCGGCGGCCCCATGATCTCCGGCTCGAGCAGGTTCCGCAGCCCGGCCGCACCGGGGTCAGGGACCATGCCGGTGCGGGTCGCGCCGCCGGGCAGCAGCAGGTTCACGGTGACCGGGGTGCCGCGCAGGTCAGCGGCCATGACCCGGGACAGCGCCTCGGTGCCCGCGCGGGACGGACCGTAGGGCACGAAGCCCGCCCTGGTCATCGTGCCCTGGTTGACCGAGACGTTGACGATGCGGCCGCCGCCGACGTCGAGCATGCGCGGGGTGATCGCGCGGGCGACGAGGAAGTAGCCGGTGAGGTTCGTCGCGATCACGTCGCGGAACCCTTCAGGTGACACCGTCCAGAAGCCGCGCGGCTCGGTCATGAAAGCGGGATTGACCGTGCGCATGCCGATGCCCGCGTTGTTGACTAGCAGGTCGATGCCGCCGAGGCGCGACCACGCGGCGGCGACCGCGGTCGCCACCGACTCCTCGTCGCGGACATCCAGCGCGACGCCGAACGCCCCGGGATGGTCCCGGCGGCCCCGGCCGCCCGTTCCCCCGACCGGCCCGCCACCGCTACGCGCAGTCCGGCCGCGGCGAGCGCCTGCGCCATCGCGAGTCCGAGGCCGCTGGTCCCGCCGGTCACCAGCGCGGTCCGGCAGCCGGGGCCGGATCTTCCATGTTCTGCGTCACGGTCCGAGCGTAACGGCGGTCCCTTCAGCCGGCCGGCGCTCGGAGGCGCGATGGTCACTTAAGGCTAGGCGTCGACCGGGTGGCGGACGTTGGTGCCGACGAGCTTGCGGAGCCGGAAGGCGGCCATGAGCTCGAGGATGCCGAAGACGAGCAGCCAGATGCCGAGGATCACGGCGAGGCCGAACAGGCTCAGCCCGGGGTAGGCGAGCACGATGAGGCCCGCGAAGATGCTGAGCACCCCCATCAGGATGGACCAGCCGCGGTCCGGCATGTCCCGGTGGCCCACCGCGGTGAAGATCTCGATGAGGCCGTTGACGACCCAGAAGATGCCGAGGAACACGACCAGCGCGACCAGCGTGATCACCACGTGGCGGACCGCCCACAGGCCGATGATGATCGACAGCACGCCGAGCAGCGCGAGCATGACCCGCGTGCCGCCGGTCAGGTCCGTGGAGGCGAGCGCGGCCACGAACCGGAAGATCCCGGAAACGATCAACTGGATGCCGAACAGCACCGCGAGCACCAGGAGCGTCTCGCCCGGCCAGGCGAGCACGACGACGCCCGCGAGCAGCGTAAGGATGCCGTACGCGAGCACCCAGCCCCAGTGCCTGCCGACGCGGCTGAAGAGGTCAGCGGGGTCCTGACCGAGCATGGTCGTCATGGGCTCCCCCTACGCGGTGAAGCAGCTCCCGCCGGCTTTATCGTCACCCACTCGGCGGCTAAACCTTGTCACGCGCTTCTCTCGGTCACCGTTGGTCTCCGCCCGGACGACGCGGGCGCGGTCCGGCGGTATCGCCGGTCCGCGCCCGCTGCTAGAGCCGTGATTTTCAGGAGGAACCCTTATTCTTTCGGGCCATCGTGAGGAATTTGTCAGGAATTTCTCAACTATTTCGCTATCCATAGCTTAATGGACAGTAACCAACGGTAAATCACACGGTAAAACCGCAGGATATAACGCAACTAGAAGTCTCTTCGCGAATCGCGCTCATTCGACGGGCCGGCGAGCGAATGCTTTTCACGATTCCCGTCCCCGACGTCGAGGAGCGTCAGCAGGTCTCCCAGGGTCTTGCGGTCGTCGGGCGACAGCGGCGCGAACAGGTCTTCCGCGGCGCGCCGGCGGGCCTCGCGCAGTTCGTCGCGGACGACGGCGCCCTGGTCGGTGAGGCGCAGCAGGATGGCGCGGCGGTTGCGCGGGTCGATCTCGCGGCGCACGAGGCCGGCGTCCTCGAGCGCGTCGACCACCGTGGTGAGCGAGCGGGGGACGATGCCGAGGCGGTCGGCGAGCTCGGTCATCCGCAGCGGCTCGTCGCCGCGGGCGATCACGCGCAGGGCGCGCTCCTGGGCCGGCGTGAGGCCGAGCGGCGCGAGGCGCTCCGCCTGCGCGCGGCGCAGCCGCCTCGTCAGCCCGTGCAGCAGGTCGGCGAGCTGCACCGGGTCCTCGTAGCCCATGCCTCCATGTTACCAGGAGTGCGGCTCATACTGAGCCAGGAACAATTATGAGCTATACTCTGTTTGAGTCATCATGACTAACTTCATCTACCCACGGAGGCCTTATTTGGGTACCGCAAGCAATCCCCGCGTTCCGCTGCGGCGCATCGCGCGGCTCTTCCGCCCGTACCGCTGGAACCTGCTCTTCGTCGGCGTGCTCGTCGCCGCCTCATCGCTCGTCTCGCTCGTCAACCCGTTCCTGATCCGCGAGGTCATCGACGTCGCCCTGCCCCAGGGCCGGACGGGCCTGCTGACCGTGCTCGCCATCGGCATGATCGTCGTGGCCATCGCCAACAGCTCCTTCAGCGTGTCGCAGACCTACGTGTCCACGAAGGTCGGCCAGCGGGTCATGCACGACCTGCGCACCTCCGTCTACTCCCACCTGCAGCGCATGTCGCTCGCTTTCTTCACCAGGACCCGCACCGGCGAGGTGCAGTCCCGCATCGCCAACGACATCGGCGGCATGCAGGCGACGGTCACCACCACCGCCACGTCGCTGGTGTCCAACCTGACCACCGTGATCGCCTCGGTCATCGCGATGATCGTGCTCGACTGGCGGCTCACGATCGCCTCGCTGGTCATGATGCCCGTGTTCGTGTGGGTGAGCCGCCGGGTCGGCACCGAGCGCCGCCGCATCACCAGGGACAGGCAGCGCCAGCTCGCCGTGCTCTCCTCGATCGTCCAGGAGTCGCTGTCGGTCAGCGGCATCCTGCTCGGCCACACGATGGGCCGCTCCGCCTCGCTGGCCGACTCGTTCTCCGGGGAGTCGAGCAAGCTGTCCGACCTCGAGGTCAGCTCGAACATGGCCGGCCGCTGGCGCCAGTCGACGATCCAGATCGTCATGTCCGCCATGCCCGCGGTTATCTACTGGGTCACCGGGCCTGACCGGGCGCGGCGATCACATGGCCATCTCGATCGGCACGCTCGTCGCCTTCACCACCTTGCAGCAGAACCTGTTCCGGCCCGCCGTCCAGCTGCTCAGCGTCGGCGTGGACATCCAGAGCTCGCTTGAGCTGTTCGGCCGGATCTTCGAGTACCTCGACCTGCCCGTCGACATCGCCGAGCCGGCGCGCCCGGTGGTCCCGGCGAAGATCCGCGGCGAGGTCCGGCTCAACGACGTTGGCTTCAGTTACGCGGGCCAGGATTCATCAGGCACGGGCTCACGCAGGAGCACGGATCGGGCGACGCTGCACGGCATCGACGTGACCGTGCCCGCCGGCCATTCGCTCGCCATCGTCGGCGAGACCGGCTCGGGCAAGACCACCCTCAGCTACCTGATACCCCGGCTGTACGACGTGACGTCCGGCAGCGTGACGATCGACGGCACCGACGTGCGCGACCTCGCCTTCGGGACGCTGGCCGACGCGGTCGGCGTCGTGTCCCAGGAGACCTACCTCTTCCACGCCTCGGTCGCGGAGAACCTGCGGTTCGCCAAGCCGTCCGCCACCGACGAGGAGATCGTCGCGGCCGCGAAGGTGGCGCAGATCCACGATCACCTGATGTCCTTGCCCGACGGCTACGACACCATCGTGGGCGAGCGCGGCTACCGGTTCTCCGGCGGGGAGAAGCAGCGCCTGGCCATCGCCCGCGCGGTGCTGCGCGACCCGCCGATCCTCGTCCTCGACGAGGCCACGAGCGCCCTGGACACGCAGACCGAGCAGGCCGTGCAGGAGGCCATCGACGCCGCCAGCGCGGGCCGCACCACGATCACCATCGCGCACCGCCTGTCGACCATCGCGGGCGCCGACGAGATCATCGTCCTCGACCACGGCGAGATCGCCGAGCGCGGCACCCACGCCGAGCTGCTCGCGCTCGGCGGCCACTACGCCGCCCTGGTCAACCGGGACGCGGACCTGGTCGAGGCCGCCGCCTAAGGAACCGCCAACCACGATGCCGCATTGATGCAGGTCGAGTAAAGACCGTTGGCTTCGTCGGTGCACGAATTTCCTCCGCTGCCGGATAATGACATCGTGAGCGGGCCTGCTTTTTGGGAGCTTCTTGCCGACCGCGACCAAGATGGACTGCTAGCGGCGGCCGGGTCCAGGAAATTCGCGGCGGACGCGGTGCTTTGCATGGAGGGCGATCCGACAACCCATCTATTTATCCTGCTGTCCGGCTGGGTCAAGGTGACAAACGTTACCCGCGATGGCAGAGAGATTCTTGTGGCACTGTACGGCGGCGGAAGTGTCTTCGGTGAGATCGCGGGGCGCGTCACCGGCTACCGGACGGCAACGGTCCGGGCGATCGGCCCGGTACGCGCGCTGGTGATCGGCGCCGAACGATTCGAGGACTTTCTCGACGCGCACCCGGCCGCCGCCCGCGCGTACCGGCAAGCCATAGCCCAGGGACAGCAAGCAGCCTACGAGTACCAGCGCAACCAGGCGCTGTCCAGTGGCGCCCAGCGACTGGCCTGCCTTCTGCTCGACCTGGTCGGGCAGGAAGGCACCCCGGCCCCCGATCGCAGCGAAATAGCAGCGCAGCTATCGCAGGAGGAGCTAGCCAGCCTGATCAGCGCGTCCCGGTCGACCGTCACCCGCGCCTTGCACGACTGGCGGTCGAGGCAGATTATCAGCACGGACCAGCGGCGCATCGAGATCCTCGACCGGATGCGGTTGCTGCGGATCGCGGGCCGCTTAGCGCCAGGAGCGCTATGCGCTCCTGGCCCGCCCTTTTCCGTCTTCGTTTTCGACCCGCCGCAAAAACGCGGACCACTCAGCCGAGGAGAATGAGAGGACCGTGCTCCGGTCGCGGGAGTCCCGGACCAGCACCGATGTCCCCCGGTCGGCCACTTCTACGCATCCGCCATCTGCGCCGCTGGCGCGACTCTTGCGCCAGGCCAGCACTCCGCTCCAGATTGGCTGAGCTGGCATTCAACGTCCCTCCGTTCGACGGGTCCCCCACTTGCTTTGACGACCCGGGGATGAAGGTGTCGAGCCGGTCATGAGTCAACCGGGCCGCGCTGCCCGCCCTTGTCCTTGCCGACATTCCCCGCTAGGAGTGTAAGCGATTTCGCTATTTCCGCCTACGGCAATAGAAGCTCCTGTTGGTTGCCCTACCGAGACGCAATCGTGCTGCTGTTGCCCCGGGGACACGGCTTGCTCATGTTTCTTTGCGTGCGGTCAATTTCTTGGCCAGAGGTCAGGACATGTCCTCGGCGATCTGCCGGATGAATGCGAGCGAATCGTCAGCGGACAGTGAGTTCTCAAGCAGGCTCTCGAAGTCATCCGCGTACTCCGCGATCCGTGGGTCGGCGCCGGTGATCAGCGTCGTGTCCCTTCCAGAGTCCAGGTAGAGGATGTCCGGCATGGCGCCCTCGAATTCGAGGAGGGTGAACGGGCCAGACAAGCCGCGGTGCGCGCCGGCCTTAAACGGGATCACCCGTACGGTCAGCACGTCATCGCGCTCGGCCGCGTCGGCGATGCTCTTGAGCTGGTTCGGCATGATCGCCGGGTCCGTGTTGATCCCGACGTGCCGCCTGATGACGGACTCATCGATGACGTAGTACCGGCGCGGCGGTGCCGTTCGCCGCTCCAGCTCCGCCTGTCGCTGAAGCCGGAACTTGACCACGGACGCCACCCGGACGGCGTCGAGCGAGTTGCTGGTGAGGACTTCGGCGTATTCGCTCGTCTGCAACAGGCCGGGCAGGTACCCCGAGACGAACTGCCGGATGAACGCGGCGCCCGCCTCGTAGCCCACGTAGTCGACGTACGTCGGGTTGAGGTCTTCCCTGTACGCGTTCCACCAGGCCTTCTCGCGGGTTCCGCGGTTCAGCGCCTGCAGCCGCTCGCGATGACTTTCAGAGGTGATGCCGTACTTGGCTAGGAGAGCGTCCAGGTCCACCTTCGTGATGGAACTGCGCCCGCCTTCCACCCGGATCAATTTGGAGGGGGACCAGTCCAGGTCTTGCGCCACCTGCTCCTGCGTCAGTCCGCTCTCCTTGCGGAGGCGGATCAGCTCGGTGCGGAGCAGCGCACCCTGGACCACCGGTCCCTGGTCGGTAGCCATGATATTTCACTCTCTGTGGTCAGAGTAGATGCTAGAAAAGTTGTGATCTGCCATGTTACAGTGAGCTAGCTCTCAATATAGAATGCCACAATCCGGAACCCATCACACCCTATAAGATCGTGGACTCGATGCATACCCCCACCACCACCCGAACTGCTTGCAGGAAGCCGCATACGGCACCTAGCTACTTGCCACCTGGCAACGCGGACCCTTGTATATCACTGCTCGTCGGATGACGGCTAGCGCCACGCGGTGCCCGGCCGCGCCCGCGCCCGCCCTACTGCGGGCCACGGCCGCCGCGGGTCCCTGGGGAGCGCGTATCCGGTGCGGCGCCTGCTCGCCGCGCGCAGGAATGTACGGCGAACCCCACGCGCTGCCCCGGCCTGGCCCGCGGAGAAGGACCCGACTAGGGGTGTCGGCACTGACGTGCCAGGCACCCCTCAGGCGTAAAAGGGTCGCCCCACTCTCTTCGAACAGCTAGCTGGGCAGCCGACAGTTCGAAGATCAGTCGAGCGACCCTTGCACGACCACATGGAACATCAGGCACGCAGGAGAGCGGCGGCATGACAGCGAACATCCCCTGCCCGTCGCGATTGACGGCACCGGCTCACGACAAGCCAGGTGCGACCCCTTACCGCCTTCTCGCCGACAAGGAAAGCGTCCTTTACGGTTGCCCTAGCGTACGTCCCACCGGTCAAACACGTCATAGGGATCTTCCATGCTGTATGAACTCCTGATGCTGAAGCTTCCCCCTCCGCCGATCGCTCACGTCAGTGACGAATTACCCATTGAGAGGAAGAAAGACATGAGGTGGCCCGCAATCACGCTAGGACGCTGGGCCGGCAACACATTCCGGCACCTGCGTGAAGCCGACTTGGGCCTTCCCCTCGCTACCCAGCGGCCGGACGTACACCAGGCGGCCGAACGTTCCATGGCTAATTTCCTGGATTCCCTTCACCCAGCCGAACGGCAACACTTTGCCGAATTGTCCAACGAGCGCACGTTCGCCCGCGGCGCGAGGCTGATGCGAGAAGGCGAACCGGCGGATTACGTCATTCTCATTCTCAGCGGATGGGTGCAGGTCAGCGTTCAGGAGAAGGACGGCTCCCGCGTGATCGCCAAGCGCGGTCCTGGCCAACTCGTGGGAGAGCGCGGCGCACTGCACGTCAACGTGCGCTCCGCCACCGTGGTCGCCCTTGAGACCGTGCACGCGCAGGTCATGCGGACGGAGGACTTCGCGGGCTACATCGGCGAGCACCCGCGGGTCCTCGACATCGTGGAGAACCAGATCTACGACCGGCTCACCGAGGGCGCGACGGGGCATGAGGCGGACCACTGGGGAGGAATGCTCTGGCCTGAGTCGGCGGGCGTGCTATCGACCGACAATGGGCGGCAGCAACTGCTGGCGGGCGAAAACTGCACCGTGATACTCACGGACATCCTGGCATTCGGCGCGCCGAACCGAACCGACGACGACCGCCGGACGATCAGGCGGGCGAGCCTGGAGATGACACGCGCATCGCTTGGCATCCTGTGGGAAAAATGCATATTCGAGGATCGCGGCGACGGCCTGCTGATCGTCATACCGCCGGAGGTTCCGACCGCCCGGGTCATGCATCGCCTCGACCAGGAACTGCCTGGCCGGCTGCGGTACCATAACCACACGTACAGTGACTCTCTAAGCATTCGCTTGCGCGTCGCGGTTAATGTCGGCCCGGTCACGGGTGACCCGCTCGGAATGTCGGGATCAGCGATTATCCGCACCGCCCGCATGGTCGACGCCGCGCCCCTCAAGCGAGCCATGGCGTCGAGCGGCGTTGATCTCGGAATTATCGTTTCACCGTTTGTATACGAAACTGCCATTGTCCATTTCGGCGAAATGATCAAAGGCGATCAATACAAAACGGTCGAGATCGACGTGAAGGAGACCCGGGCGGCCGCCTGGATGCGGCTCGTCCACATGCACGCTTCACCATCCGCGACATATTAACATATTAACCGAGTACCCTTGAGCTGCCCTATGAACTCTGCCCATCCAGTCGGGGTAAAAGATAGCTCCGGACCATATTCTTTCTTGCTGTCGCGTACGTCAATAAACCCAGATGAATTAGCCGCAACTTCAACGCAGTCCGCTCCGCTTCCGCTGTAGCTGCTCTTGCGCCACGCTGAGGCGAACTCTCCTTGCTCGTGCATTAAGCCCCATCTCCGTTCATGTAAAATTAGCTGATCCGCTATCTCAGTAATGAAGGTGACCGATTGCTGCGGCGGGAGAGCTAGTTCACGCAGCCGATCGAAAGCGAGGCGGTAATGGTGGACCTGGCCCGGCGCAGGCCGGCCTCGTCCAGGACAGCGGTCAGTTCAAGCGGGTCCTCCACCCTGGTTAGGACAGCCTGACGCGTAAGCCGCACCTCGACCCGTTCCGACACCACTCCAGGAGGTTCGACTAGCAGGGAAGAGCGGACGATCTCGGCCATGTAGGCCTCGGTCTGCAGCAGCCCCGGGAGCAAGGAAGGTTGATAGTGAAGCTCAGACTCCGCGTCGGCCTCAAGCGCGATCATCGCCGAGTATCCCTCGGGCAAGGTATCGGCGTACGCGTCCCACCAGCATGTATGAGCACGTGATCCGTCGCCAACCTGCCCTTGTCGATCTCGACCGGTTCCGGCGCCTGCCCGTGCGGGTTAAGGAGACAAGGACACGGGCGTGGGCCTGTACGCCTGGGTACTAAGGGACGGGGGAACGGTTTGGCCGGTTCTGCGCGTGGCATGCTGGTGGGGTTAGCAAGCGCAGACGAGCCGCGAGGGAGAGTGCCATGGCACGACGGGACCCGGACCGGGACCAAGACGAGTTCCCCGCGGAGTTCCACCGGAACCGGCGCGAGCACGGCGGGGCATCGCAGCGTCTTAACGACGACCAGCTCGCCGAGCTCACCGAGGAAGAGCGGGTCGCGGCGGGCATCGACGACTACGACCCCGACGAGGTGCCGCCCGCGACGGACACGCCGCCCGACCCGGAGGACCCGCGGCAGGACGAGGTGTACGAGGAGGAGCGCGCCGAACTCTTCCGGGAGATCGACAAGGGCGAGTTCCGCCAGCCAAGCAAGGAAGACCCGTTCCCGCCGACCCGTTACGAAGACTAAAACGACTAATATGTCCCCGTGGTCAGCCTGGCGGCGGGGTCGCGCGTAGCCGGTTACCGGCTTGAGGAACGCATCGGCCAAGGCGGGATGGCCGTTGTGTTCCGCGCCCGCGACGAGCGGCTCGACCGGACGGTGGCGCTGAAGCTGCTCGCCCCGGCGCTCGCGGGCAACCGCGAGCTGCAGCAGCGGTTCATCAGCGAGTCGCGTGCGGCCGCGGCCATCGACGATCCGCACATCGTCCCCGTCTTCTCGGCCGGCGAGGCCGACGGCCTGCTGTTCATCGCGATGCGGTACGTGGCCGGCGGCGACGCGCAGTCGCTGCTGGGGCGGGAGGGGCCGCTGCCGCCCGACCGGGTCGGCGGCGATCGTCTCCCCCGTGGCCTCGGCGCTGGACGCCGCGCACCGGGCGGGCCTGGTGCACCGCGACGTGAAGCCGTCCAACATGCTGATGGACGTGCTGCCCGGGCGGCCCGCGCACGTTTACCTGTCGGACTTCGGCGTGAGCAAGTCGGTGGCGGCGACGTCCGGGCTGACCGCGGCGGGCGCCATACTCGGGACGCTGGCCTACATGTCGCCCGAGCAGGTCAGATCCGACCCCGTCGACGGCAGGTCGGACCAGTACGCCCTCGCCTGCTCGGCCTACGAGCTGCTCGCCGGGACGCCGCCGTTCCAGCGCGACGAGCCCGCCGCGCTGATGTACGCCCACCTCTTCGAAGATCCGCCGCCGCTGACCGCCCGGCGGCCCGAGCTCACTCCGGCGGCCGACGACGTCCTAGCCAAAGCCCTCGCCAAGGCGCCCGACGACCGGTACGCGAGCTGCGGCGAGTTCGCCGACGCGCTGCGCGGAGCGCTCGGCCTGCCGCCCTATCGTCCCGGCCCGCCGTTGCCGGCCACCGCTCCCCCGCTCGCCGACGCGGCCAGGGGAGGGGTGGAGGCCAGGGCGGAAACACCGCATCCGCCTACCGAGGTGGCGGTGTCGCCCCCGGTTCTCACCGCGCCGGGCACCGTCACGGGCCCCGGTCAACGGCGCACCGGTGACGGCGACCCCGGCCGGCGCCGTCGCCGGCTACGGCGCCGCGTCGTGGTCGGCGCCTGCGTCGCGGCGGCGGCCGGCTTGACCGCGGGGCTGCTTCTCGTGCCTGGTCCCCCGGCCGCGCTCGCGGCCACCCTGCCTATTTCCGTGAAATCAGAGCGCGCGCCCGTCAGCGGTGACGTGTACGTGGTGTACGACACCGTCGATCAGAGTGCCGAGGTCTCGGGAAGGATCCCCGTGGCGGCCAACGGCGAGGTCGCCAGGTTGTACGCTCAGCGGTTCCCGTTCACGGCCGCGCCGGCCGAGGTCAACTCGGTCGCCTTGCGCCCGACGGGCGGCAAGGCCACGTACAAATTCAAGGTGACCCCCACCCTGGAGACGCGCTACCAAGTGGAACTCTTCAGGAACGGCACCTCCCCGACGCCCATGGCTGTTTCCGGCGTCAAGACCGTGTACGTCAGCATCAACGAAGCCGCGGGCAAAACCCAGGGCTGCAACGCCACGGCCTGCTCCGAGTCCGCGGAGGTAACCTACACGGCGCCGCCCTCGGCGCTGAAAACGGAAATGTCCAAGAAGCCGTTCGTGTACTTCGGCCTTAACCTGCTGCCAGGTAAGAAGAACCCGCCAAGTCCGAAATGGCTGTATTTGGGGACCGGCCACAGCGTCGTCCTGGGGACGCAGCAAACGTCGGCGACCGTATTCCAGATCCTCGTCTCTTTCTCGTTCGCGCCCGGCAACGAGGCCTGGGAGGCGACCTACGCCGTATGCATCAAAGAGACCTTGGCGACCGACGGTGTCGGACTGCCTGGCCACCATAGCTGCGGTAATCAGCGCATTCCCTATCCGACTGGTTACGTCGGTTAGCGCCGGGTGGTCAGCCCGGGTGAGCGGACACGAGCGAGGCAAACGCGACCACGTTTGAGTTGTAGCTGCCGCTTTGCTCGTCGAAACTGCCGCCGCAGGTGATCAGCCGCAGCGAGGCGTAGTTGGTGAAGCCGTAAACGGTGCTGGTGGGGAACTCGCTCTTGGGATACTGCCGGACCGCCGTGATCTTGAAGACCGCCACCTGACGATCGGCCAGGGTGACGTTCACCAGGTCACCCGGCTTGAGCGCACCGAGCCGGAAGAACACCGACGGTCCTTCGCTCGCCGAGTCCACGTGGCCCTCGATGATCGACGGCCCCGGCTGGCCGGGGGTCGGCGAGTACTTGTACCAGGCCGCCTCGTTGGTGAACGGCGGGTCGTTGAGCGGCGGCACCTGAATGGTGCCGTCGGCGTTGAGCCCGACCTGCATGAGCTTGGACGTGACCGCGATGGCCGGGATCGAGATCGAGACGGGCGTCGACTGCGCCAAGTCGGGCCCCGCCGTCGGGCTGGCGTTACCGACTGACGAGGACGGGGCGGGGATCGCGCCGACCTGCGCCGGGCCCGGCTGGGGGGCGTGCCGCTGGGCCGCGACCGCGACCCCGAGCACGCTCCCCCCGGCCGCGACCAGCGCCACGCCACCGGCGAGCGCCGCCATCCGGCGCTTCGACCAAGCGGTCATTCCACGCTGGTCCGTGACCGCCGGCCACGCAGGGTCAGGCCGACGACCACGAGGCCGGCCAGGGCGGCGGCGCCGCCCCCGCCGAACAGGGCGGGATCCTGCAGGCCGGCCGAACTCCCGCCGCCCGTGCGCGGTGCGCCCGTGGGCGTGCAGGCCAGGACGGCCATGCGGTCATCGTCGGTGTTGAGCCTCGCCTGGTTGACGTCGAAGTGGGCCTCTTCCGTCTCAAGATCGGTGACATAGGTTTTGGCCGCGCTCTGCAGAGCCGGCGACCCCGTCGAGGTGATCTTCGTGACCTCGCTGCCGTAGTTGTCGACCGCCGCCAGATAAGCCTTGGTATCGGTCTCAAATTTTTTCTGGTTGGCTTTAAGCGTTGCCGTATAGCTCTTAGTCGCGGCGAGGAGTTGAGTGCAAATGGCGGGGGCGGGGGCTCCGACCGGCGCGGCCTGGGCCGCCCCGGCCCCGGAGAGCAGCAGGAACCCGGACCCGCCGAGCGCCAGGAACCCGGCCGCCAGCGTACGACTTGTTTTTCTCATGAGTATTCAGGCCCTTCTTATGGAGAGTTAACTTATGTGCCATAGGGTCAGGCCGCCGCCGTCATCGCCCGTCGCCAGCGTTTTGCCGTCGGCGGAGAACGCGAGCTCGGTTACGAACTGGTTGGCGGCCAGGGGATTCACCAGGCTGACGGTGGCGGCGTTCCAAAAGAAAATGTCCGAATTTTCGTCGGCGGCGACCAAAAGCCTGCCGTCGGGACTGAACGCGACCGCGGTCACCCCTTGGCTGGCCGGATCCGGATATACCCGGGCCACCGTCTTACTGGCGACATTCCACAGGAAAGTCCGCCCGTCAAAATCGCCGGCGGCCAGCGTCGCGCCGTCGGGGCTGAACGCCATCGAGTCCACGCCCTTGCTGCCGGGGTCGGTCAACGTGCCTGCCAGCTTTCCGTCGACGGCATCCCAGAGGTAAACGCTGCCGTTCAGGTCACCGACGGCCAGCGTCTTGCCATCGGGGCTGAACGCCACGGTGCGCATACCCTGGCCCCGGGGGTCGGTCACGGTGACCGCTTTCCCGGTGGCGATGTCCCACAGGTAGACACTTCCGTTGTTGTCGCCTGCGGCCACCGTCTTGCCGTCGGGACTGAACGCCATCGACACCACTCCTTCGGGATCCGGATCCGAAAAATAGGTGGTCAGCGCCATGGTGCGGGCGTTAAACAGGGCGACGCGCCCGCCCGCGCCGCCGACACCCAAGGTCTTGCCGTCGGAACTGAACGCGACCGCGTTCGCTATCGTTACGTCGGAACTGGACCGGCAGCCCGTGCCGGTGGCCACATTCCACAGGCAGACGTGTTCACCGTCGGCTATCGCCAGCGCCGTGCCGTTCAGGCCGAAGGCCAGCGAGTCGATCCCTTTCCCCGCGTAGGGGGACGGGAGCTTGACGGCGACGTGCGAGTAACTCGGGGCGCCGGGCGGACTCGCGGCCGTCGTGGCGTGCCCAGACCTCGCCGCGACGCCAGACTCCGTCGCGCTCGGGGACTTCGCCGGCGCCGTCGACGTCGCAGCGCTCGTCGCCACGAAGGCGACGGCTCCGACCGCGGCCAGAGTCACGCCCGCCAGGGCGAGCGCGGGAAGTTTGTGCCGCTTGATCAGAGTGGTTACCTGGCCGGGTCGACCCTCGGTGCCGGGCCCCGGCGGCGCCGTCGGGGGTGCGAGCGTGACCGTGTCACCGGCCGGGCGAGTTGGCTGGGCTGCGGCGGGTGCGGTGGCGGCTCCTTCGGGGTCGAACGGGGGCAGGCCGAGCGCTTCGCGCAGCGCGCCGGCGAAGTCCAGGCAGGACCCGTACCGTTCTCCTGGGTCCTTGGCCATGGCCCTGGCCATGACCCGGTCGACGGCGGCGGGCAGGTCCGGCCGCTGCGCCGTCGGCGGCGGCGGCGCGGTCGTCACGTGCGCGAGCAGCGCCGGGAGGCCCTGCCTGGCGCTGAAGGGCAGCGCGCCGGTCAGCAGCTGGAACGCGACGCAGGCCAGCGCGTACTGGTCGGCCCGCCCGTCCACGGGGCGCCCCTGGATCTGCTCGGGCGCCGCGTAGTCCGGGGTGCCGACGAAGAAACCCGGGCCGGTCAACCCCGCCGACGAGACGGCCTTGGCCACGCCGAAGTCGGACAGGTACACGTGGTCGGGCCGGTCCTCCCCCGCGTCGATGAGGATGTTGCCCGGCTTGACGTCCCGGTGCACGAGCCCCGCGCGGTGCGCGGCGTCCAGCGCCGATGCCACCGGGGAGATGAACCCCGCCGCCCGCTCCGGCGGCAGCGCCCCCTCCCGGTCGAGCACGTGGCGCAGGTCGCCGCCCTGGACGAACCGCATCGCGATGAACAGCACCCCGTCCGCCTCGCCCGCCTCGTAGACCGGGATGATGAACGGGTCGTCGACCGCGGCCGCCGCCCGCGACTCGGCGATGAAGCGGAGGCGGAACTGCTCGTCGGTCGCCAGGGCGGGCGCGAGGATCTTCAGCGCCGCCAGCCGGCCGAGCCGCTCGTCGCGGGCGCGGAACACCACGGCCATCCCGCCCGCGCCGACCTGGGTCTCCAGCCGGTACCCCGCGAGCAGCGACCCCATGCGGAACCCAGCCAGCAGTGCCGGGGAATCCTCGCTCAACGCTCCACCGCCGAAGCTCCGTCTGTGAGGAGTATGCGCCTCCACATACTGGTACGGATCCGCACGCGATTTGGATTGGTTCGATCAGAATGAGTCGCGGGCGGGCGAACGTTTCCATATATTCCCCAATGGGGGTTCGCGCGTAGCGTGAAAGCCATGGTTGACGCGGAACCGCTTGATGCTGTTGTGATCGGAGCCGGGTTCGCGGGGCTGTACATGGTGTACCGGCTGCGCGAGCAGGGCTTCTCGGTTCACGGGTTCGAGCGCGGCGACGGGGTCGGCGGTACCTGGTACTGGAACCGCTACCCCGGGGCCCGCTGCGACTCGGAGATCATGTTTTACTCGTTCTCGTTCCTGCCCGACCTGGAGCAGGAGTGGCCGCTCACCGAGCGCTACCCCGGCCAGCCCGAGATCCTCCGTTACCTGGAGGAAGTGGCCGAGCGGCTGGACCTGCGCAAGGACTTCACCTTCGGCGCGGAAGTGAACGCGATCGAGTTCGACGAGGCGGCCGGCCGGTGGACGCTGCGCACCGCGCAGGGGCACCGCGTGACCGCCAGGTACGTCGTCACCGCGGTCGGCTGCCTGTCCACCGCGAACCAGCCCGAGTTCCCCGGCGCGGACACCTTCGGCGGGCTGAGCCTGCACACGGGGAACTGGCCGAGGGAACCGGTGGACCTCGCCGGCAAGCGGGTCGCCGTCATCGGCACCGGCGCCTCCGGCATCCAGGCGATCCCGCTGATCGCCGAGCAGGCGGCGCACCTGACGGTGTTCCAGCGCACCGCCCAGTTCACCATCCCGGCGGAGAACGAGCCGCTCGACGAGCAGTTCGTGGCCCTGTGGAAGCAGAACTACCCGGAGTGGCGCCGCCGCGCGCGGCACTCCGCGGCCGGGTTCGCCTACAACCCGAGCGTCACCTCCGCGTTCGAGGTGTCCGCGGCCGAGCGCCGGGCGACCTTCGAGGCCGCGTGGGGCGCGGGCGGCTTCACGTTCCTCTCCGGGACCTTCCGTGACCTGGTACTCGACGAGGACGCGAACAAGACGGCGGCCGACTTCGTCCGGTCGAAGATCGACGAGATCGTCCGCGACCCGGTGGTCGCGGACACGCTGAAGCCGCGGGACTTCCCGATCGGCACCAAGCGGCTGCCGCTCGACACCAACTACTACGAGACGTTCAACCGGCCGAACGTCACCCTGGTCGACCTCAAGCGAACGCCCGTCGAGGAGATCACCCCGGCGGGGATCAGGACGAGCGCAGGCCTGCACGACCTCGACGTGATCGTGTACGCCACCGGGTTCGACGCGCTCACCGGGCCGCTGGAGGCGCTTGGCATCCGCGGCCGGGACGGACGGTCGCTGCGGGACGCCTGGCGCGAAGGACCGCGCACCTACCTGGGCGTGGCCGTCCCCGGGTTCCCGAACCTGTTCACGATCACCGGGCCGGGCAGCCCGTCGGTGCTCAGCAACATGCCGGTGTCGATCGAGCAGCACGTGGAGTGGATCGGCGACTGCCTCGCCTGGACGCGCCGGCTCGGGGCCGGGGTCATCGAGGCGACCGAGCAGGCGGCGGCCGACTGGACCGACCACGTGCAGCAGGTCGCCGGCCAGACCCTGCACCCGAAGGCCGCGTCCTGGTACATGGGCGCGAACATCCCGGGCAAGCCCCGGATCTTCCTGCCGTACATCGGGGGCGTCGGCAACTACCGCGACCGCTGCGCCGCCGTAGCCGACAGCGGTTACCAGGGATTCGCGGTGTCCGGCGAAGGGAGCGACGACCATGGCACTCGACCAGGACAACATCGCGCTGCTTGAGCAGCTGGCCGCCAGCGGGGCCAAGCCGCTGGCGGAGCTCACGCCGGCCGAGGCGCGCGGCGTCATGGCCGCGATACGCGGGCGACGCCCCGCCCGGGCCCGACATGGACTCCGTCCGCGACACCCGGGTCAGGGCGTCGGGCGGGTTCGTGCCGGTCCGTGTCCTCGTCCCCGTCGAGCGGCCGCGCGGCGTCATCGTCTACTACCACGGCGGCGGCTGGGTCATCGGCGGCCTGGCCGACTTCGACAAGCTCGGCCGCCAGCTCGCGCAGCGGACCGGGTGCGCGGTCATCCTGGTCGACTACCGGCTCGCGCCCGAGTACCGGTTCCCGACCGCGGTGGACGACGCCTGGGCGGCCCTGCTGTGGGCCGACTCCTGGCGCGCGGAACTCGCCGGAGCGCCGGTGCCGCTGATCGTCGCCGGCGACAGCGCGGGCGGCAACTTGTCCGCGGTCATGGCGCTGCGGGCCCGGGCCGCCGGCGGCCCCGCGATCGCGCTGCAGGTCCTCGTCTACCCGGTCACCGACTGCGACCTGGAGTCCACCTCCTACCGTGACCCGGCCAACCAGCTCATCGTGTCCCGCGACGCGATGGAGTGGTTCTGGAACCATTACGCGCCCGACCCCGAGGCCCGCCTGCACCCGGACGCCTCGCCGCTGCGCAGCGCGAGCTTCGCCGGGCTGCCGCCCGCGGTGATCCTCACCGCCGAGCACGACCCGCTCCGCGACGAGGGCGAGCTGTACGCCACGCGCCTGGTGAAGGCCGGCGTCCCGGTGCGCCACCGGCGGTTCGCCGGGCAGATGCACGGCTTCTTCACCATGGTCGACGCCCTGCCGGGGGCCGCGGACGGCCTGGCCTACGTGGCGGCGGCCATCGAGGAGATCACGTCGTTACGGCAAAAGGCCATCCCGGATCCCACTGGCGTTCCGGACTATCATCGTCTATCGTCGATTAACGATGGATGATGTGAGCGGCCCGCTGGAGCGGGCCACGGCGGTGGAGTACGCGTCGTGGTTCCGGGCGCTGGCGGACGCGACCCGGGTGCAGATCGTGTCGCTGCTGGCCCGGCGGGGTGAGCCGATGACGGTCGGGGCGATCACCGCCGAGCTGGAGGTCGGCCAGTCCACGGTGTCGGAGCACCTGAAGATCCTGGCCGGGGTGCGGTTCGTGCTGGCCGACAGGCAAGGGACGGCCGTGTACTACCGGGTCAACCAAGCGTGCGTGGGCTGCTTCCCGTCCGCCGCCGACATCGTCATGGGACGGCCTGTCCCGGCTGTCCCGTCCTGCTAACCCCGTGATCTGGAGGTACCTCGTGCCCGATGACGCTGACCAGGTCCGCGCTGCGGTCGTGAGCCGCTATGGCCGGCTGGCCGAGGCGGCCGCCGCCGGCGAGCAGCTTTCCGGCGGCGGTCCCGCCGAGGGCTGCTTCGGCGCGGCCGCTTACGGTGACGCGGCCGGGCTGGTGCCCGAGGCGGCGCTGCGGGCCAGCCTGGGCTGCGGCGACCCGCTGGCCGTCGCGGTGCTGAGTCCGGGCGAGACGGTGCTTGACCTGGGGTCCGGCGGCGGCCTCGACGTGCTGCTTTCGGCCCGGCGGGTTGGCCCGGCCGGGCGGGTCTACGGACTGGACGCCGCGCCGGAGATGATCAGCCTGGCCCGGGCGAACGCCGCCGCCGCGGGCGCGCGGAACGCGGAGTTCCTGTACGGGAGCATCGAGGACGTCCCGCTGCCAGAGGGGCTCGTCGACGCGGTGATCTCCAACTGCGTGATCAACCTGTCGGCGGACAAGCCGCGCGTGCTGGCGGAGGCGTTCCGCGTGCTGCGGCCGGGCGGCCGGCTGGGCGTCAGCGACGTCATCGCGCAGGACGGGACCGATCCGGCCCGGCGCGCGCTGGCCGAGCAGCGGGCGGGCTGCACGACCGGGACGGTCACCGCGCAGCAGTACCGAGACCAGCTCCTGGCGGCCGGGTTCACCCAGGTCAGCATCGCCGCGGTTGCCTCCGCCGGGGACGGCCTGTCCTCGGCGGTCATCCGGGCCGTACGCCCGGCGGCCCCCGACGGCGTGCTGATCCGGCCGATGCGGGCAGCCGACTCCGGCCAGGTGCTGGCGATCTACCAGGCGGGCCTGGACACCGGGCAGGCCAGCTTCGAGACCGCCGCGCCGGCCTGGGAGGCGTTCGACGCCGCCAAGCTGCCGCTGCACCGTCACGTCGCCGCCGACGCCGCCACCGGCCGGCTGCTCGGCTGGGTCGCGGTCTCCCCGGTCTCGGCCCGGCGCGTCTACGCGGGGGTCGTCGAGCACAGCGTGTACGTCGACCCGGCGCGTCACCGCGGCGGCATCGGCGCGGCGCTGCTGGCGGCGCTGACCGGGTCGACGGAGGCGGCGGGGATCTGGACCATCCAGAGCAGCCTGTTCCCGGAGAACGCCGCCAGCGTGCAACTGCACGAGAAGGCGGGGTTCCGGGTCATCGGCACCCGGGAGCGGGTCGCCTGCCACCACGGCCGGTGGCGGGACACCGTCCTCATGGAACGCCGCAGCACGGTCTCGTCGGCACCGGCTGACCAACGGTCGGCTAGCTCGTCGGAATCCTTGGCTAGCCGGGGTCCGGCTCGCTGGTGATCTTGCCGGCGATGAGCGCGCCGTCGTGCCGCACCGGCGGGCTGTCCGCTGTCGGTGTGCCTGTAAGGACGAAGGTAATAGTGTAGCCGTCGCCCGGGCGGAGCACGAAGTCGCCGGCGAGCTGGACGCCGCCCGTGTCGCCGGAGTTGGCGACCGGGCGCAGGCGGATTGTCGGAAGGTGGCCTGTGCGGGCGGCGAACCTGGGGCTGACCCAGGCGGCGGTTACCTGCCGTCCGGGAAACGAGAACGCAAGCGGGACGGTGAAGTCCGTGCCGTGGACGGTCGTCCACCCGGGATTGGCAATGCCGACCACGACGAGGCAGCCCGGCACCGCCCCAAGCGCGCAGGAGCCGTCATCGGCGAGCCCGGGTCCCGCCAGGTGGATGAGTCCCGGGGTGTCGGCCGTGGGGAAGGTTAGGCCCACGGCTAGGTCCAGCCAGGTGTGCCAGGACACGTGCTTACGGGTAACGAGGGCGGCTGTCGGCATTGGGGGCCCGGTCAGCCGGTGAGCGGTTCCCCGGCGGGGCCGGTGACGTGGGCGAGGGTGGTGGCGGCGAGTTGCTGGATGGCGGTCGGCAAGGGGACGTAGCCCAGGCTGGCGGCGTACGACTGGCCGGCGTGGGTGAGCCAGCTGAGGAGGGCGACGAGGGCCTGTCCAGCGGGCTGGCTGGGCTGGCTTGCGGAGACCAGGACCCAGCTGTAGCCGCTGATGGGGTAGGCGGCCAGGCCGGGCTCGTTGACGATGGAGAAGTCGGCCGCGGTGATGGCGGGCCTGGCGGCGGCGTCAGCGGCGATGGCAGCCGGGGTGGGGGTGGTGTAGTTGCCGTCCCGGTTGGCGACGGCAGCGTAGCCGAGGGTGGTGCCGCGAGTGTAGGAGGTCTCGGCGTAGCCGATGGAGTAGGGAACGGTCTCGATGTAGTGAGGCCACGCCGGGGTTGCCGTCGCCGCCGAGGCCAACAGGCCAGTGCAGGCTGCGCCCGGTCCCGACTTTGGCCGCCCACGCGGGGCTGACCTGTGACAGGTAGTTGCTGAAGATGTAGGTGGTGCCGCTGCCGTCGGAGCGGTGCACGACGTTGATGTAGGCGTCAGGCAGGGCGGCGCCGGGGTTGAGGGCGGTGAGGGCGGGGTCGTTCCACTTGGTGATCTGGCCGAGGAAGATCTGCGCGAGGACCGGGCCGGTCAGCCGTAGCGGGGCGCCGTTGAGCCGCGGCACGTTGTAGGCGACGGCGACGGCGCCGAGGTCGACCGGGACCTGCAGGGCTGGCCCGCCGCGGGCGCCGGCCAGGTCGGCGGCGCTAGCAGGGACGTCGGTGGCGCCGAAGTTCACCTGCCCGGCGGTGAACCGGGTGATGCCGGCGCTGCTGCCGTCCGAGTCGTAGCTGATCCCGGTGGACCGGTGGGCCTGCTGGTAGGAGGGGAAGGCCAGGTTGAAGAATGGCGCGTCGAAGGTGGACCCCGCGCCGGCCAGGTCGGTCACGTCGGCGGCGGCTGGACGCGCCGTAGTACTCGACGCGGAGCCCGTGCAGGCGGTGAGCCCGGCGGCGAGGGCCAGTGCCCCGACGGCCGCGGCCAGCGCGGCCAGCGGGCGGAGGTGACGCGGGTCTGGTGAAAGCAGGTAGGGCATCGTCGCCGTCCCGAGGTGAGCGGTCTATGCGGCGGCCGGAAGGCCGTCCCGAGCCCGCGCCGGTATTCCTCGGACTGCCCCTGAGGCGTGTATTCCGGGGAGTGGTGCAGGGCGGGCGGGGCGGGTGCCCCGGCCATGCCCTCATCGTGACAGCTCACTGTTTCTCAGTCAATATTGAGTCAATACTTACTGAGTCGAAATATAGCACTGGTCACAGGCGCGCGGGTTCGGCTTGCGAGTGCTGCAGCGCAGGTCCGCTGCCGACACCGCGACGGTGCCACCGGCGGGCCAGCGACTGGACGGGACGTGCCGCTAAGATTGACGATTCACGGTAATTCAGTGAGGATTGAGTCAATGTCAACTGATGATCCGACCGGCCTGGAGCGGCGCGTAGCGGTACATGCCGCGCTCGCCGATCCGGCGCGCCTGCAGATCACCGACACGCTGAGCGCGGCGATGCCTCGCCGTCGGAGCTGGCGGCGATGCTGGCGATGCCTTCGAACCTGCTCGCCCATCATCTGCGCGTGCTCGAGGAGGCGGGCCTGGTGTCCCGCCGCCGTTCCGACGGTGACCGGCGGCGGACTTACCTGCGGCTGGAACCGGGCTCCTGGACGTGTCCTGGGGCCCGCCGCTGCCGCCGGCCGCGCGGCTGCTGTTCGTGTGCACCGCCAACTCGGCGCGTTCCCACCTGGCGGCGGCGCTGTGGCGGCGGGCCAGCCGGGTCCCGGCCGTGTCGGCGGGCGCCCACCCGGCCGTGGCGATCGACCCGGGGGCGGTCGCCGCCGCGCAGCGGAGCCACCTGCCGCTGCCCCGGCAGCGGCCGCGGCACATCAGCGATGTCCAGCACGACGGCGACCTGATCGTGTCGGTGTGCGACCTCGCGCACGAGGAACTCGGGACCGCGGCAGTGGTGCACTGGTCGGTCCCTGATCCGGTCCGGCTGGCGACCCTGCGGGCTACGACGAGGTGCTAGCCGAGCTCAGCCGCCGGGTCGGGCTGCTCGCCCCCCGTCTCGCGGACGCTTCCTGACGTTTCTGCCGCCTTGACCCGCGGCCCGGCGCGGGCGCGGTGGCGGCTAGCGCGGCGCCGACGGCGGCGGTCGCGGCGAGAATCGCGAACAGGGCGGGATAGCTGCCGGCCGCTACGGCAATGCCGGCCCCGGCGGCCGGGGCGACCGCCCCGGCGGCGATCAGCGGCGCGTTGAACACGCCGTTGAGGACGGCGTACCGGTCCGCGCCCCAGTAATCGGCCACGATGGTGGCCTCGGTCAGCGTGAAGACGCCGCGGACGGCTCCCGCGATGACCGAGACCGCCACGAGCAGCGCCGCCGGGCCGGGCAGCAGGCCGAGCAGCAGCGTGGCCGCGCCGCCCGCGGCGATGATGGCGGCCATCCTGCCCCTGGTACCGAGCCGGGATGACGCCAGGTACCGGTAGCACAGCCTTCCGGCGACCTGCCCCGCGCCGCCGAGCCCGAGCCCCCAGGCGGCCAGGCTGGCTGGCAGCCCCGGCCTTCCAGCGTAACCAGGACAGGGCTTCGCTCTGTCACTCAGTGTTCATTGAGTCAATGTTGACTGAGCGAGTTGGTCCGTCAAGATGGTCGGGTGACCAGCGCACCTGACCTGCTGCGCCGGCTGGCCGCGGAGTTCCTCGGCAGCGCCCTCCTCGCGGCGATCGTGATCGGCTCCGGGATCGCCGCGCAGCGGCTGTCGCCGTCCGATACCGGCCTGGAGCTGCTGGAGAACGCCGCCGCGACCGCCGCCGGGCTGTTCGCGGCCATCTTGATGTTCGGGCCGGTCTCGGGCGCGCACTTCAACCCGGTGGTCTCGTTCGCCGACGCGGCGCTCGGCGGGATCTCGTGGCGGGACGCCGCCGCCTACCTGCCCGCCCAGGTCGCCGGCTGCGTCGCCGGCGCGGCCCGCGCGAACCTGATGTTCGGCCTGCCGGCGGTGTCGGTCTCGGTGAAGCACCGGGCCAGCGGGGCGCACGCGCTGTCGGAGGTGATCGCCACCGCCGGGCTGCTGCTGGTCATCTTCGCGCTCGCCCGCACCGGCCGGGCGGCGACCGCCCCGGCCGCGGTCGGGGCGTACATCGGGGCGGCCTACTGGTTCACCTCGTCCACCAGCTTCGCCAACCCGGCGATCACCGTCGGCCGGATGTTCTCCAGCACGTTCGCCGGGATCGCCCCGTCGTCGGCCCCCGTGTTCATCGCCGCGCAGGTCGGCGGCGGGATCGCCGGGGTCATCATCATCAGGTTCCTGTACCCGGCGCTCACCCCGGCCCAGGCCGCCAGCGTCGTCATTCCGCACGAGGCCGGCAACGGCCTTACCGCCGACGGCGCCCGGCGCGTCCGCCCCGGACCGCCGGGTAACAAGCAACAGGAGGTAACTGGTCATGCACATGGTGGCAGTGGGCGGCAGCGACGCGGGCATCAGCGCCGCGCTGCGCGCCCGCGAGGTCGACCCGGGCGCGGAGGTCACCGTCGTGGTGGCCGACGCCTACCCGAACTTCTCCATCTGCGGCATCCCCTACTACGTCTCCGGCGAGGTCACCCACTGGCGCAACCTCGCCCACCGCACCATCGCCGACCTGGAAGGCGCCGGGATGACCCTGCGGCTGGACACCACCGCCCGCCGCATCGACGTGACCGGCCGCAAGCTGCTCCTCACCGGCCCGGACGGCAGCGAGGAACTACTCAGCTACGACGAGCTGGTCATCGGCACCGGCGCCGTGCCCGCCCGCCCGCCGATCGCCGGCCTGGACGGCTCGGCCCGGCCGACGGGGTGCACCTGCTGCACTCGATGGACGACACCTTCGCCGTCATGCGCACCCTCGAAGACCAGTCCCCGGCCAGCGCGGTGATCGTCGGCGCCGGGTACATCGGGCTGGAGATGGCCGAGGCGCTGACCGCCCGCGGCATGAACGTCACCCAGGTCGAGCAGCTCCCCGAGGTGCTGCCCACCGTCGACCCCAGCCTGGGCGCCCTGGTCCGCGCCGAGCTGGAAGCCCGCGGCGTGACCGTGCTGACCGGCACCGCCGTCAAGGCCATCAGCCGGGCCCCGTCCTGGGCCCCCGCCCGGCTGCGGGTCGAGGCCGTCACCGCCGCCGGCAAGCCGGACACCCGCACGCTGACATGGTCCTGGTCGTGGTCGGGGTACGCCCGGAGACCAGCCTGGCTGTCGCCGCCGGGGCCAGCCTGGGCGCCCGCGGCGCGATCAGCGTCGACCGCTCGATGCGGACCGGCCTGCCCGGCGTCTACGCCGCCGGGGACTGCGCCGTCACCTTCCACCGGCTGCTCGGCGAGACCTACCTCCCCCTCGGCACCACCGCGCACAAGCAGGGCCGGGTCGCCGGGGAGAACGCGGCCGGCGGGCAGCGGGTGTTCGCCGGCAGCCTCGGCACCCAGGTCGTCAAGGTCTTCGACCAGGCCGTCGCCCGCACCGGCCTGCGCGACCACGAGGCCGCCGCGGCCGGGTACGAACCAGTGACCGTGCGTGGGAAGCCGACGACCACAAGGCCTACTACCCCGGCAGCCACCGCATCCACATGCGGTTCACCGGCGACCAGGGCACCGGCCGGCTCCTCGGCGTCCAGCTCTTCGGCCACAAGAACGCCGAGATCGCCAAGCGCGTCGACATCGCCGCCACCGCCATCTACCACGGCATGACCGTCGACGAGGTCAGCGACCTCGACCTGTCCTACACCCCGCCCCTCGGCTCCCCCTGGGACGCCGTCCAGGCCGGCGCCCAGGCCTGGACCCGCCGGGCCAGGCAATGACGCGCTTTCCTCCTACGTTCCCGGTACCGCCGCGAACGAGGGGGCGAGCACGGCCGACATCCGCGCCATCACCTCCGGGTTGACCCGGTAGTACACCCAGGTGCCGCGCCGCTCGGAGCTGATCAGGCCCGCCTCGCGCAAGATCTTCAGGTGGTAGCTGACCGACGGGGCGGTCATGTCGAACGCGTCCAGCAGGTCGCAGACGCACGACTCGCCGCCCTCGTGGCAGGCGATCAGCGACAGCAGCCGCAGCCGCACCGGGTCCGCGACCGCCTTGAACAGCGCCGCCAGCTCGTCCGCCCCGGCCTCCGGCAGCGGCTCGCACGCCAGCGGCGCACAGCACTGGCCCTGGTCGGCCTCGATGACCGGCAACAACTTCTGGTTAACCACCTCTCTAATTTGACACATCTTTAAGCAGGATGCCAAACTGGCCGGGAACTCTGATTAGAGATCTCTTTAATCAGCGCCCCGCGCACCCGTCCCGTGAGAGAGGAACACCTCATGTCCCGCGTCCAACTCGCGCTCCGCGTCGCCGACCTGGAAGCCTCGGTCGCCTTCTACGCCAAGCTGTTCGGAACCCAGCCCGCCAAGCGCCGTCCCGGCTACGCCAACTTCGCCATCGCCGAGCCCCCGCTCAAGCTCGTGCTGATCGAGGGCACCCCCGGCGAGCCCACCCGCATGGACCACCTCGGCGTCGAGGTCGAGACCACGGACGAGGTCACCGCCGCCACCGCCCGCCTCGCCACGGCGGGCCTGCCCACCGCTACCGAGGAAGACTCCGCGTGCTGCTACGCCGTCCAGGACAAGGTCTGGGTTACCGGCCCCGGCCAGGAGCCATGGGAGGTCTACGTCGTCAAGGGCGACGCCAACGTGCTGGACAAGACCCCCGACTCCGCCTGCTGCGCCCCGGCGGCCGAGACGGACGCGGCCGGGCAGGCCGCCGGCGCAGGCTGTTGCTGAGCGGCCCTAGCCCCCTGGCGATTTACGAGTTTCGAGGATTATGTCGCTATTCGCACGGGGAGCGACGAAAGCGAGCAACTGGGCGGCTTCGGCGAGCAGCGCGTCGCGGTCCGCGGGACGCAGGTCAATGAACGGCTGGATGCGCAGTGACTGGTCCCGGATCTGCCAGGTGCCCTGCCACATGCCGTCGACCAGGAAGGTGCCAGTGGTCGCGCCGTTGCCCGGCGGGAGCGGCACGGGGCGGTTGCCGGGGATTACCCGGGTGCGGTCCTTATGTGAAAGCAGCAGGTTGTCGTATGCGGGCAGGAACCGCGGCGGGGCGGGCACGTCTTCGGCGGGCCGGGCGTCGACGGCGGGTACCGGCTCGGCGCGGGCGGCGCCCTGCCGCCGCTGCTGCTCGACGACGAGGAAGCGGTCGCGGTGGCGCTCGGGTTGCGTACCGTCGCGAACGGCTCTCGATCGCGGGCATTGAGGAAACCTCGGTGCGCGCGCTGGCGAAGCTGCAGCAGGTGCTTCCGTCGCGGCTGCGCCGCAAGGTCAGCGCTTTCCAGTCCTACGTGCTACCGGCTCCATCGGGCGGCCCGCAGGCGGATCCGGACGTGCTGACCGCGATCGCGAGCGCTTGCCGGGACCATGAGCGGCTGCGGTTTGACTATCAGGCGCATTCCGGCGCGGCCAGCCGGCGCTCGGTGGAGCCGTACCGCCAGGGCCGCCTGCCGATCCCCGTGACGGTCGAGTCCCTGGGCGAGGACCAGTGCGCGTTCGAGCCGGGCTCGGACCATCCGGAGATGCTCGCCCTCTACCTCGGAATGCTGGACGCGGACTTCAGCATCGCCGACTCACCGGAGCTTGTGGAGGCACTGCGCAAGCTGGCAAGTCGCTATCAGCGGGCGATCGACTCCAGCCAGCAGGCACCTGGCTGGCTCTACCGCACCGGAGCAGTCCGCGCTCCCGGCCGCTCCCCGGTGCCGCTGGGAAGCCGCGCTCAACTCGGGCGGCTAGTCCGCGAGCGCCGCTCGAACTAGCCCTGCGATAACCGCAGAAGCGCGCGCACCAGGCCTGCTGGATCGAGGAAGCGCACGTCACCGAGCTGACCGGGCTCCTGCGCAAGGGCCCGGACAGAGACCGGCTGAAGGCCTAGCCGAAGAAAATGCGGGTCTTCGCCCGCCGCGAGCTCCCGCACCCCGGCGCGCAGCTCACCCTGTTCGAGACCGAAGACGGATGCGTTACACGCTGTGGGCCACGAACCTGCCCGAGGACACCAGGGGCTGGCGCGGCCAGTGCTCTTACATCGACGCAGCTCACCTGTCCATGCCCGCGTCGAGACGTGATCCTCACCGTGAAGGTCACCGGGCTCGGCCATTTCCCGTTCCGCGACTACGGGCTGAACAAATCCTGGCTCTACGCCTCGATGACCGCCTTCATCCTGCTGTCCTGGCTCCGGCACCTCGCACTCGACGGCAAGCTCGCCAGGCAGAGCCTAAGACCCTCCGCTACCTTTCTTCCACACAGCCTCCCGCTCGTGCACGCTGCGCCGCAATACCCTCAAGATCGCCCACCTGGCCCTGGGCCACAGCGATCATCACCGCCTGGAAGCGTATCCAGGCCCTCCCGAACCCAACCTGACCAGCGAAAACCGTCCCTGCGACCGAGGAAGGAGCCCCCGGGGCCCGTGGAACCCCCGGCCACCCGGCCCGACAGCCGGGCCATCAGCATGCCCCGCCACCGGAAAATCGATCCCGGAGGCGCTTATCGCATCGTTCAGACACAGACCTCAGCAGCGTGAAAGATCGAGGCTAGCCCCGCGCCGCCGCCGATGCCTGGGTGCGTAACGCCGCCGCGCGGTGCCCTTCGAAGTCAACGACCAGAACGCTGTCCTGCTAACATGTCATTCTTGAGAAATATGCATAACTTACAAAAACGTAAATTCAAGATCCTGTTAAAGCGGCCCGGATAACCTGATATATAGGGAAAGTGACTGTTGTCGCTTCCGCTGCCGCTGGGACCAGCGATAGTAGCCGGAGGCCCGGGGAAAACCAGGGATTTCGGCCGGATATCCAGGGACTGCGGGCGATCGCCGTCGCGATGGTGGTGATCTATCACCTGTACCCGTCGGCGCTGCCCGGCGGCTTCGCCGGGGTGGACGTGTTCTTCGTGATCTCCGGGTACCTGATCACCGGCCACCTGTGGCGCGGCTACGCGCAGAGCGGAAAGGTGGGCCTGGCCGACTTCTGGGGACGGCGGGCCAGGCGGCTGATCCCGGCGGCGGCGCTCGTGCTGACCGTGACGTGGATCGCGTCGCGCATCATCGAGCCCGCGACCCAGTTCGCCAACACGGCGCAGCAGATCCTGGCAAGCGCGTTGTACTACCAGAACTGGCAGCTCTCGTCGGATGCCGTCAACTACTTTAAGTCCGACGACGCGGCCACTCCCGTGCAGCACTTCTGGTCGCTGTCGGTCGAGGAGCAGTTCTACATCGTCTGGCCGCTGCTCTTCCTGCTCGCGGCCTTCCTGACGGCGATGTTCGCTCTCGCGCCGGCGGGCCGCGCGCGCTCGCCAACACAGCGCTCGCCAGCACAGGGCGGGCAGCGCGGCGCACCCGGACGCGCGGCGCCGCCGTCGGCGTGCTGACGGCGGCGCTGGTCATCGCGTCGCTGGCCTACTCGATTCGCGAGACGAACGCGAACGCGCCCGCGGCCTACTTCATGACCACGACGCGCATGTGGGAACTCGGCGCCGGAGGCCTCCTCGCCCTCGCCCCCGCGCGGCTGACCCGCGCACTGGCCCGCCAGGGATGGCTGGGATGGGTCGGGCTCGCCGCCGTCATCGGGTCGGCGTTCCTGCTCACCGGGTCAATGGCGTTCCCCGGGACGCTGGCGCTACTTCCGGTCCTGGGCGCGGTCGCGCTGATCGCAGGCGGATCCGCAGAGGGGCGCGGCGGTCCCTCCCGTCTGACGTCCGCGCGGCTCATGGTGTTCATCGGCGGGATCTCGTACTCGCTGTACCTGTGGCACTACCCGCTCATCAACCTGTACACGGACTGGCGGGGCACGGGCCCCGGCCCGGTATCGGGGCCCGTTATCCTCGCGGTCTCCGTCCTGCTCGCCTGGCTGACGAAGACCTTCGTGGAGGACAAAGTCCGGCTGGCGCCGTTCATCGCGCGCCACCAGTGGCGTTCGCTGGCGGTGGCGCTCGTCGCCGTCGTGCCGGTCGCCCTCGCCGCCGTCTACATCGCCGCCGAGCCTGGTCCCTGGAACGGGACGCTCGGCCCTGATTACCCCGGCGCGGCGGCGCTCGCCGGCGCGGTCACGAACGTCCCCGTCGCGCCCATCCTCAAGCCGCCGGACCCGATCAGCCAGACGCTGGACCAGACGGGAGGCTGCCTGGATGACTTCGGGGCGAGCACGCCCAAGGAGTGCGTGTTCGGTGACACCGCCAACCCCGTGCTCACGGTCGCCCTGGTCGGCGACTCGGCGGCGGGCGAGTGGTTCGACGCCCTGAACGCGATCGCGGTACAGAGGCACTGGAAGCTCGTGACCGCCCTGCACTCAAGCTGTCCCTGGTCGTCGACCCTGGTGCTCAACTGGAACGGCATCGGGGACCTCACTGCCTGCCAGGCCTGGGGCAAGGCCGTACTGCACGACCTGGTCACGACTATCCGGCCGAACGTGGTGATCACCACCGAATACCCGAGCTTGCTCTCTACACCGGACCACCCCGTCAACGCATCGCCGGCGGCCATGGCCGAGATCGGCGCCGGGATGGCTCAGTACTGGACGCAGCTTGAGGCCGCCGGGATCTCCGTGACGCCGATCAAGGAGACACCCGATCTCGTCGAGGACGTGCCGACGTGCGTCGACCAGCATCCCAACGACCTGGCGCAGTGTGACGTGCCGGTGTCCATGGCCATCCTGGCGGATTCGCCCGTCACCGACGCGGCGAAGCTGATGAACGGCAAGGTCACCGTGGTCAACGCGAACTCGCTGATCTGCGGGCCGCGGGTCTGTGCCCCGGTTGTCGGCAACGTCCTCGTCTACGGCGACCGCCATCACCTGACCGGGCCCTACTCGAAGTCCACGGCGCCGTTCCTGGAACCGCTGCTGCTGAGGGCCAACAAGACCCTCGCCGCCACGCCCTGACGGCGAGGGCACGCTCCGGTGCGCGTTGATCAGGCCGCGAGGCCGCCGAGCCAGTTCTGCCACGCCTCGGCCTCGGTCGACGGGTCGCGGTCGTCGAAGTAGTGCGCGGTCGCGAAGACCATGTCGTTGTAGCCGTGGATCAGCATGTACATCGCGTCGTCGGTGCGCATGCCCACGAAGCTCGGCGGGCCCGTGAACTCCACGGTGCCGTCGACCGGCTCGATCCCGGGCACGCTGAGCCGGGCCGGCTGACCGTCCGCCGCGTCCGCGCTGACGCCGACCGCCGCCGTCATGGCCGCCCACGAGTCCTCGGTGATCGGCCCCGGCAGGAACAGCCCGCTCTTCGCGGTGCGCGGTGCGAAGTGCTCCAGGTAGACGGTGAGCTTCGTCATGTAAGCGTGGTCACCGACGGACAGGCCGTTGTACTCGGCCTCCCAATCCTCGCCGAGAAGACCACTGTGCACGACGCGCACCACCGCGCCGCCGCCGTCGCGCGACTCGATGAGCCACTCGAAGGCCGCGAACGTGCCGTCCGGGTTCTTGTCCTCCTGCGTCGCGTAGCGGCGACCTGGTTCCCAGGCCGTGATGCTGCCGCTGGACACCTGGCCGAACATGTCGAACGTGGTGGTCTTGCTGGCGCTGTCGATTTCGGTACGCCCCATCAGCCAGGAGTCGACGGCCGGCCCTGAAGTGATCGCCGCCCATACCTGGTCCGGCGTGGCGTCGACCGTGAACTCGTTGCGTACCTCGAATGGATGCGTCATGACTGCTGCTCCTCTGCGGGCGGGTCGGCGTCTTCGGTGATGCTGGGGTGCACCGCGACGATCAGGCGGTGCGGCCGACCAGTTTCTGTCGAATATTTACTGATCAGTCCGGTGAGCGCTTCGGTGAGCTCACCGAGGAACGCGGCGCGGTCAGCTGGCCTCGCGAACCGCACTTCGCCATCGAGCCCGAACGTGGCGAGCGGTTTGTTGGCCCGCGCCGCCCCGTTGATGAGCGCGCCCGTCTCCCGAACGAGACGCGCGGCGAGCGCGAGCAGCCAGCGTGCTGACAGCCGGTCGGGCGACCGGGCCGGATCGGGCGCGACCGCGGCGAGCGCGGCCGGCGAGATCACGTAGGCGGCGGCGGAAGCCCGCACGACCCGCTCGGTCATGTTGCCCTTGCGACGCTCCTCGACCAACTCCACCAGGCCGTGCTGCTCAAGGGTCTTGACGTGGTAGTTGACCTTCTGCCGAGCAAGCCCGAGTCGCGCCGCGAGCGTGGTCGCGGTATGCGGCTCGGCCAGCTCCGCGAGCATCCGAGCCCGGATCGGATCGAGCGAAACCTCCGCGGCTGCGGCATCCTCGATCACCGCGACATCTTGCATGCCGTAACCGTGTCACGGACAACTTTTATTGTCAAGACTGTGCGAATTGTCTGGGAGAATTTTCTTTCCTTACTCGTCGTGGCCTCGAAGAGACGGTCGAACCCGACCAGCGCGGTGGCGAGTCAGCGGGCGGACAGGTTTCTACATGGTGTGATTACGGAAAGCTACGTTTTGGTCACTCAGTGACTGGCTCGTTCACACCAAGGAGGACTTCATGTCCCATCGGTTGCGCGTCAACGTCCCTCTCGCCCTGGCCCTGGCAGTTGGCGGTACCGTCGCCCTTGGCGCGACCACCGCCAGTGCCGCGCCCACCCCCCCGGCCGCGGCGTGTACCCCGGCCACACCGCAGGTGCAGCAGTTGAGCAGCGCGGTGACCAGTCTCGGTACCGCGCTGTCGGCGCTCCCGCCCGACCCGGTCGCCCTCAGCCAGAGCGCCGGCAGCCTGGTGAACGCGGTGACCGCCGCGGTGACCGCGGGCTGCCTGCCGGCGCTGCCCACCCCGTCCAGCCCGACGCCCGCGAATGCGCAGAAGTGCCTGGTCGACGAGGTGCAGTTGCTCGAGGCCACGCTCGGCGTCGTCGCCGCCGGGATCGCCGTCCCGCCCGACCTGACCGCTGCCCTCCAGGCAGCGACCGCCCTGGTCACCGCCCTGACCGCGATCAACACCGACGCCTGCCTGCCGATCTCCCTGCCAGTGCCCACCGTGCCGGCGGTCTGAGGACCGGGGCCTGAACCGACCACAAGTGCGGGCCGCCCGGCTCCCGAGCCGGGCGGCCCGGACTGCGTGATGCCTTCCAGGCTTCTCGGCGCGCTCCGGTAACCGGCCGCGCCGGCTCTCAGTCCCGGACGCCGCGGCCGGGGCGGAAGGCACCGACGCGGAAGATGGCCATGTTGATGACCACGATTGCGAACCAGATGACGAGGATCGGCCAGGTTCCCTCTTCGTGGCCGAGGATGACGCCCGACGTGATCGCGCCGATCACCATGGAACCGAAGGCCAGGCGTCGCTGAAGGCCGCTCCGCCTACGAGGAGTAGGCTCACGCGTGACTTATCCGCGTATTTGTCCGGCCCTCGCACAACCATTGGGGACCCGCACGTGACCCAGGCCGCTTCCGCCGACCTTGAGCCGTCCGCGCCCGGCTCATCCCCGGTTCCGAGACGTCAGCGGGCCTGGTCAGTAGTCCGGAGGCAGTTGCCGCTGGCGATCTTGCCGGCGGCCTGGGGGGTACTGGGCTGGCGGCAGCGCTGGATCGCCGATGACGGCGACATCGTGGCGCGTACCGTGCGAGAGATCCTCGCCGGCAACGGGCCGGTGTTCAACCCCGGAGAGCGGGTCGAGTCATTCACCTCCGTGCTCTGGACCTGGCTGCTGACCCTACTGACCTGGGCTAGCCGACTCGACCTTTACACGGTCATGATCGGGAGCGGGCTGCTGCTCGCGCCGCTTGGCCTGCTGTTCGCCCTGCTCGGCGCCCGCGAGCTGCACCGCGGGCACTCGCGGGATCAGGTGCTGCTGCCTGTCGGCGCGCTGGTGGTGGTCGCGCTGCCGCCGTTCTGGGACTTCGTCACCTCTGGGCTCGAGGATGCCCTCATCTTCTGCTGGCTCGGCCTGTGCTGGTGGCTGCTGGCCGGGCTGCGGCCCGGCTCCCGCCGCCGGGCCGGCTGGCTCGCGTTCGTCGCCGGGCTTGGCTGGCTCGTGCGGCCGGACATGGCGATCGGCACCGTGACGTTCCTCGCGGCCCTGTGGTACATCGTGCGCCCGGCCTGGCGGCGCCTGACGGCATTGGCGGCCATCGCCGGGGCCGTGCCGCTGGCGTACCAGGTGTTCCGGATGGGCTACTACGGCCTGCTCGTGCCCAACACCGCCGTAGCGAAGGACGCTTCGAGCACGCGCTTTCACCAGGGATTCGTCTACCTCGCGGATTACACCTCGCCTTACCACCTGTGGATTCCGCTGTTCGTCCTGCTCGTCCTCTTCCTCCTCACGGCACGGCAGCTGACCCGGGCCGACGCCGTCCGCTGCGCTGCCGCGGTGGGCGGCGGCCTGCTCATGGCGTTGTACGTCATCGCAATTGGCGGCGACTTCATGCACGCCCGGATGCTCCTGCCGGCGACGTTCGCGCTGCTACTGCCCGTCATGCTGGTGCCGGTACCGGTGCCGAGGCTGAGAGCCGGGCCCGAATACGCGTTCATCTGCGTGCTCTGTGTGGCTACTATCGGCGTCTGGGCGATGGGCGCCGGGCTCAGATGGCGGGACCCCACGCCACTGGGCACCATCCCGGAGAGCGGAATCGCCGCTGAGCGGGGATGGTGGACGGTTTTCACCGGCCAGCAGCACCCGGACAACGCGGCGGAGTACGTGCTGGCGGGCATGGGCTCCGCGAACGAGAAGGGCAGCGCGGAGTGGCTAGTCAGCAGGGACGCGCGCTCCGGCCGGGCGGTACTGCTCTATTACCCGGGCACCTCGTCCTCGTACTACCAGGGCGCTGCATCCTCGTACGCCTCGGTTCCGCTGAACCGGTCCCGGTATTCGGTCGCCATCACCGTCGGCCTGCTTGGCATCGGCGGCGCGGGCACGCCGCTTGACGGACTTGTCGTGGACCAGCACGGCCTGGCATACGCCCTGGGCTCCCATCAGGTCGGCGATCCGAACGGCCGGCCCGGCCACACCAAGTGGGTCATCCCCGCGTGGATAGTCGCCGAGTACAGCAACGTGACGCAGGCACCCGGGATACCCGCGGCGCAGCTCGCCGCCGCGCGCAAGGCCCTGTCCTGCGGCCCGCTGGCCGAGCTTGACCAGGCCACTCAAGCCCCGCTAACCGCCAGCCGATTCGTGTCCAACTTCTTTCACTCACTGACCCTGACTACTTTCCGCTTCTCCCCTGACCCCGTCACTGCCGAGAAAGAACTCTGCCACTAGGGCATCGTCCACGCGTTTTTCAGTCCTTGGTGGCGATGAAGTAAGCGTCGTCGTCGCCCTCGCGGTAAACGACGTCGACCGACGTGAATCCCGCCTCGCCGAGCATCTTGCGGGCCGTCTGCTCTCCCCACATGGTGCCCAGGCCCATTCCACCTTCAGCGAGGGACACGGTCAGGCAGTGCATGCAAGAGATCGTGTACAGCCACGGACCGCGCGGATGGCCCAGGTTCCCCGCGAGCTCGCTGGAGGCGGCGCCCTCGACGCACAGGTAGACCCCGCCGGGGCGCAATGCGCTGGCGATCCCGGCGAGTAGCAGGTCCGGCCGGGCCTGGTCGTGCACCGAATCGAAGGTCGCGATGAAGTCGAACCCACCGTCCTCGCCGAGGTGAGCGGCATCGCGCTTTTCGAAGCGCACGTTGGCGAGGCCCTTGCGTGTCGCCTCCTCGCGGGCCGCGGCGATCGCGGCGTCGGAGAGATCGAAGCCGGTGAACCGCGAGCGCGGGAAAGTCTCGGCCATCAGGTTGAGTGCATGCCCGGACCCGCACCCGACGTCCGCCACCCTGATGCCCTGCTGAAGCCGCCCGGTCAGCCCCGGCACCAGCGGCAGCACCAGGTCGGTCAAGGTGGCGTCGTAACCCGCGCCGCTGCGCTCGGCCATCAGCTCCGTAAACCTCGGGAACGCCGAGTACGGGACTCCGCCACCGTGCCGGAAGCAGTCGACGATCTGGTCCTCCACCTGCGCCAGCAGCGCGATGAACTGCATCCCGGCGGCGAGGTTATTCATGCCGGCCGACCGGGTGAGCAAGGCGGCGTGGCCTGCGGGCAGCGCGTAGGTCCCGGCCGCGCCGTCGTAATCAACGATTCCCCCGGTGGTCATCGCAGCCAGCCATTCCCGGACGTACCGCTCGCGGAGCGAGGCGCGCGACGCGATCTCGACGCTCGTCGCTTCTGGCATCTGCGCCATGACATCGAACAGCCCGGTACGGTGGCCCACGCTCACCATCAGGGCCAGCGAGGCCTCATTGAGCATGCGGTTCATCCGCTCGGAGAATTCCGCCCGCGCCTCAGTCATCCGGCATCCTCTCTCGTGACTCCCCTGGCATGGCTGTCGTGTCGGCCATCGCCACCGGGCCAAAACAAGAAATAGCGTAAGCGCAGCCGCTGATCTCGCGGCGACCCGCGGCGACCACAGGCCCGCCCCCGGGCCCCGCTAGTGACTATGATTGCGCCGTCGAGGCCGGACGCAGCCGAGAGCGGAGGCAGCCTGATGCCCGATGACATTACGCTGACCGAGTGGGCCCGCAGGCGGCTGCACCGCTCTTCGGAAGTAGCGCGCTACGACCGTGGCCTGGTCCTGGCCCCGGTCCCCGCGGTAGTCCGCCTGTGGCGGGCGCTGACCCACTCCCGGCGGTGGAACCGGCGCGCCGTCCTGCCGCGGTGCCAGCACTGCGGCTACCTCATCGCCCAGGCCGCCGCCTCGCCGACCGGCTGGACGCACGGCCCGCACTGGAAGGGCATCCGCTGCCCGGGCGACGTCACCGGTGCGGAGCCACGGACCAGGTGGACGTCCGGCCGTTAGGTACCCGTGCGTGCTCCAGGCGACGTCCGACCCGGCGAGGGCGCGCCCCGCGGCGCCGGTGCCGTACGGACTTGAACCCAGAAACCACCCAGTTTCGCCAGTCATGCCGAAATACCTAAGACATTCAATCTTTACCGGGTCTTAAGTCAACGTCAACGCACATGTCAGCTGCGTACTGAAAGTTTGCTGTGGGCGAACTGGAGGAATTATGCGCAGTCCCTGTGCGGTGCGGGCTCGTCGAGCTCACGAAATTCTTCGGTGATGTCGTCGCGCTCGACGGTGTCGACCTGGATGTCGCGGCCGGGCAGATCCACGGGATCGTCGGGCCGAACGGCGCGGGGAAGACGACGCTGCTCGGCCTCCTGCTTGGCCTGGCCTTCGCGGACGGCGGCACCCTTGAGGTCCTGGGCGCGCCGGTCGGGCGGGCGCTCGCGGCGCCCGACGGTGTCGCCGGCTTCGTCGACGGCCCCGGCTTGTACCCCGCGCTGACCGCCCGGGGGAACCTCGCCGCGCTGGCCGCTCTGCGCGGCCCCGGCGCGCGGACGGCAGGGATCGACGACGTCCTCGAGCAGGTCGGGCTCACCGACGTCGCCGACGACAAGGTGCGCGGCTTCTCCCTCGGAATGCGCCAGCGGCTCGGGCTCGCCGCCGCCCTGCTCACCAAGCCGCGCCTGCTCGTGCTCGACGAACCCGCCAACGGTCTCGACCCGGCGGGCAAGAGGCACGTGCACCGCACCCTCGCCCGGCTCGCGGCGGACGGGGCCGCCGTGGTGCTCTCCAGCCACCGGATGGATGACCTGGAGGCGCTGTGCTCTGAGGTCACCATCATCGCGACCGGGCGGGTCGTCTTCTCCGGCCCGCTGGACAAGCTGGCCGCCGAGAACCGTGAACTCGACTACCGGCTGCTGACCTCCGACATCGACGCCGCGCGGCGGGTCGCCGCGGACACGGGCGGGATCCAGCGTGGTCGACGAGCGCCGGGGAGCAGCCGGACCGCGAGGTGCTCGTGGTGCGCGCGCTGGTGCCCGCCCTCGACGAGCTGGTGCCGCGGCTCGTTCACGCGGGCATCGCGGTGCGCGAGCTCACGCCGGTCGTCTCGCCGCTTGAGTCCGCGTTCCTCGCCCTCACCGAGCAACGGGAATCCGCAGGGTCAGCAGGAGGCTGGCCAATGACCGCTACCGCTGTCGCCCCCACCGCCGCCGTGCGGCCCGCCCGGCCTGTCCCGGTGGCGCGCGCCTACCGCTTCGAGCTGGTCAAGCAGCTGGCCCAGTGGCGGGTTCGCCTGCTGATCCTCGTGTGCTGGATCGGGCCGGCGCTCGCGGTCATCGTCGTCAGCGGGCAGGGCACGCTTCCGTCTGACACCCTCTTCGGCCGCGAGATGCACGCCACCGGCTGGGCCGGAGCGCTGGTGGTGCTGTCGTTCGCGGGCAGCTGGTTCTTCCCGCTGCTCACCTCGGTCGTCGCCGGCGACGTGTTCTCCTCCGAGGACCGGCTCGGCACCTGGCGCCACCTGCTGGTGGCGGTGCGCTCGCCGCGGCGGATCTTCCTCGCCAAGTCACTGGCCAGCCTCACCGTCCTCCTGATGTGCCTGCCCGGGCTGGCGGTCTCCGGCATCGTCGGCGGGCTGGTGGTCGGCAGCCGGCCGCTGACCGGTCTCGACGGCCACCCGCTGTCGCCCGGCCGACGCCGCCGGGAAGCTCCTGCTCGCCTGGCTCTGCGTGCTCGCCCCGATCCTGGCCTTCGCCGCGATCGGGCTGCTCGTCGTCCGTCATCTTCGGGCGGTCCCCGATCGGCCTGCTGCTGCCCGCCTTCGGCGGGCTGGGGATGCAGCTGGCGTCCCAGGTGCTGCCGATGCCGGCCGCCGTCCGCGTGACGCTGCCCAGCTTCGCGTTCCTCTCCTGGAACGGCCTGTTCACCAGCCCGCCGCAGCTCGGCTCGCTCATCGCGGGCATCGCCGCCAGCCTGGCGTGGGCGGTCACCGCGACCGCGCTCGCGTACGTGATCTTCATGCGGCGCGACTTCACCAGCCTGGCGAACGATGGCTCGGTGCGGCGCGCGATCACCTTCGGGATCCTGCCGCTGCTCGGGGTGTGGGCGCTTTCGGCCGGCGGTGGTGGCCGCGGCGACCGGGGCCACGGGCTCCGGGATCGACGCCGGCAAGCTGCAGCGGTCGCTCGCCACGTCGTTCGGCCACCTTTACGTGGTGCAGAGCCAGGAGGTGTACCACCTGACGTCACCGCGGCGCAGCTGCGGACCACGGCGTCCTGCACCAAGGGGTCCGGCCTGGTCGCCCAGGACGGGCCAGGAAACGACTGGCGCTGCACCGTCAACTGGCATCTCCCCGGCGTCAACGACGCGGCCGGACAGGCCATCTACCAGCTCGACGTCAGCGCGAACGGGCGGTACGTCGCCGACGGCGACGGACCGAATCAAGTGAACGGCTACTTCGTGCTGCACGCCCCGTACGGGGACGCACCGAACCCGCTATGGCAGTTCGACGGCCTGGTCGATCTGCTGGCTCCCACATCGAAGGGATGAAGGGCATGCAAGTCACGCGACAACGTCGAGAAGTCCCGAAAGTCCGTCTTAGGCTCCCGCACTGGGCCGGCCGGCGACTCCGCATCGCTGTAGCCGGCCTCGACAGCGGTCGTCCTCGCCGTCGGCGGCGGAGTGGCCGCTTCGGCATCGACCACTGGGTTCGGCGACAACCAGGTCGGCACGCAGTACCCCAACGGGATCCAGGTCTCCGACGACCAGATCATCAACCCGATCGGTGACCGCCTGGTCACCCAGTTCGGCAAGTTCATGGGCTCGACGGTCAGCCCGGACGGGCGATTCCTGGCGGCGACCAGCGCCGACAAGTCGGTGGTGCTGCAGATCTTCGACCTGTCGAGCTACAAGCTCATCTGGACGGTCGGCACCGCGTCCGGGGTCAACCAGACCCTGTCCGACGGCACCGTCGGACAGGAAGGCCCGACGTACTCGCCGGACGGCAAGTTCCTCTGGCTTCCCGAGCAAGACGCCCTGACCCGGTTCCCGGTCAACCCCGACGGCACCCTCGGCACGCCGACCCGCTTCCCGCTCCCGACGGTGGGCACCCACCTTTCTGGTAACAGCCGGACTCCGACGCCCAACTCCGCGCTGGTGGGCCAGACCACGTACTCGCCCGACGGGTCCACCCTGTACGCCGCGCTCAACGGGCAGAACACCGTCGTGGCGCTCGACCCCAGCACCGGTACGGTCGAGCACACGTGGAACGTCGGCATCGCCCCCCGCGAGCTCGCCTTCGCGGGCGGCAAGCTCTACGTGAGCGACGAGGGCGGCCGCCAGGCCAAGCCCGGCGACACGACCATGGACTCCTACGGCACCGCGGTGCCCGCCAACGGGTACCTGGGCACGTCGACGACCGGGGCCGTCAGCGTCATCGACCCCGCGAACCCGTCCGCGCCGGTCGGGTCGATCGCCGTCGGCCTGCACCCGACCGCGATGTACGCCGACGGCAACGCGCTGTTCGTCGCCAACACCAACAGTGACACCGTCTCGGTCATCGACACGACGACGGACCAGGTCGTGCAGACGATCGAGACCAAGCCGTGGCCGGAGTCCTCGGTCGGGTACCAGCCCGACGGCATCGCCATGACCAAGGACGGCCACCTGCTGGTCACCCTGGGGCGGGCGAACGCCGTCGCGGTCTACCAGTACGACGGCGCGCCGAAGGAGCCGGTGAGCTACATCGGCCTGCTGCCGACGGACTACTACCCGGCGGACGTGGCGACCGTCGGCGGCCAGATCGTCGTCACCAACACCCGCGGCATCGACGCGCGCGGCCCGGCCATCACGACCTACAAGGGACAGGGAACCGTCCCGGTGACCGGCCACGACACGCACAGCACCACCGCGTCCCTGACGCGCTTCACCCTGCCGAGCGACCGGGACATCGCGACAGGTACACCGGGACGGTCTTCGCGCAGAACGGCTGGGGCAAGCACGACGTCCAGGAGGCCGCGGGCAGCAAGGCGGCGCCCGTCCCGGTCCCGACGCGCATCGGTGACCCGTCCACGATCAAGCACGTCTTCTTGATCGTGAAGGAGAACCGCACCTACGACCAGCTGTTCGGCGACCTGGGCGAGGGCAACGGCGACCCGACGCTCACCCAGTTCGGCGAGAAGGCCACGCCGAACCAGCACGCGCTGGCCAAGCAGTTCGGTGACTACGACAACGTGTACGACGTCGGCACCAACTCGTCCGAGGGCCACAACTGGCTGATGCAGGGCGACAACCCCGAGTACAGCGAGTCGCACGCGGGTGAGTACCAGCGCAGCTATGACACCGAGGAGGACGTGCTCGGCCACCAGCGCTCGGGCTTCCTGTGGACCGCCGTCGAGTCCGCCGGCGCGACGGCCAGGAACTACGGCGAGTACGAGTACATGGAGGGCAAGCCGTCCGGTACGTGGCAGCAGTACTACTGCGCGACCAAGAGCGTCATGAACGGCGGTGACCCGGCCCAGCTGACCGCCGCGGGCCTGAAGGGCAACTACGGCTCGGCGATCCCGTCGCTGAACGCGATCGCCGACCCGCTGTCCCCGCCGTTCGACCTGTCGATCCCGGACATCTACCGCTACGAGATCTGGAAGCAGGACTTCCAGAAGAACGGTCCCGGCCAACTTCAACATGATCTGGCTCTCCAGCGACCACACCGGCGGGCCGGCGGACGCGGAGGCCGGGGTCGCCGACAACGACCTCGCCACCGGTGAGATCGTCGACACGATCTCGCACAGCAAGTACTGGAAGGACTCCGCCATCTTCGTCCTCGAGGACGACAGCCAGGACGGCGCCGACCACGTCGACGGCCACCGCGCCCCGGTCCAGGTCATCAGCCCCTGGGCCCAGCACGGCAAGGTGATCAACACCTACTACTCGCAGATCTCGGTCGGTCCGGACGATCGAGCAGATCCTCGGCGCCCAGCCGCTGAACGAGAAGGTCGCCGCGGCCACGCCGATGTACGACGCCTTCACCAACCAAGCCCAACTACGCGCCCTTCAACGCGGTGCCGAACCAGATCCCGCTCACCGAGGCCATCACCACCGCGCCGGCCTGCGGCCTCGACACCCTGGGCAAGACCGGCGCCGCGGCGACGGCGCTGAACAAGGCGGAGGCCCAGAAGACCGCGGTGCCCGCGAACGAGCAGGCCACCGCCGCCGCCTGGCAGACCTGGCTCGCCAGCCAGCACACCACCGGCAACGGCGCGGTCCCCGACTACGCCAACCCGGAGCAGATGAACCGGTACACCTGGTACCAGGCCCACGGGTGGAAGGTGCCCTACCCGGGCGACTCGAAGATCTACACTCCATCGCAGGTGCCAGGCTGCCTACCTCCCGAGCCCGGACCAGGAGCTAACGAGTCGTCCGGGCAACAACTGAACAGCATCGCAACACGATGGCCCGCCGGACATCCGGCGGGCCATCGCCCATCGCGCCTGGCCGCCCGGCGCGGCCAGGCGCTCACCGAAGAACTCTCCATTAAATTAAATCTTCGCGGCGTTGCCGGGGACTGCCTTTCTCCTGGCAGCCGGGCGGGCGCGAAAGCCCGGCGAGCTAATGCCTGCGTATTAATCACGATGAGCCGCTCTTGCCGTTCTCGTATCCCCTACGGGGAGTTCACCTTGGCCCGGGATGCTCCACGGTTGTCAATGCTCAGTTGCCGAGGTACCTCGGCGCAGGGCAAGCCTCCGCGACCAGGGAGAGACAGAGCCGTGACCTTGGAATTCCAGAAACTGCATCAGCGACGGCGGCTGATCGGCGCGACCGCCGTGGCCGCCGTCTTGGCGGCCGCCGGGCTGACCAGCGGCGTGATGGCAGCGAACGCTGCCCCCAGCCCGGTACTCACGTCCCTGACCTACACCTCGACGGGTCCGGGCGGCGGCCTGCGCCTGCCGGCCGGCGTGTCGGCCTTCAACGGCACCGTGTACGTGTCCAACACCAGCGAGAACGTGCTCGCGGCGGTGGCGGGCGGCAGCACTGCCGCGGTCGCCGGGTCGCTGTCGGCTTACGGCGAGCACGGGGACGGCGGCCAGGCGGCGAGCGCGTCGCTGTACCACCCCGGCGGCACCGCCGAGGACGCCGCGGGCGACGTCTTCACCGCCGACAGCGGCGACAACGTGGTCCGCGAGGTCACCGCCGCCGGGGTGATCCGCCGCGTCGCGGGCACCGGCACCGCCGGGCTCGGCGTCACCAGCCCGTCCGGCTTCCCGGCCGCGCTCAGCTCGCTGGACTACCCGCAGGACGTGGCCGTGGACGCGCACGGCAACGTGTTCATCGCCGACACCTACGACAACCGGGTCGTCAAGGTCACCCCCCAGGGCCTGGCCGTCACCGTCGCCGGCGACGGGGCCGCCGGCTACTCCGGCGACGGCCGCCCGGCCGCGTTCGCCGAGCTGAACGAGCAGGCCGGGGTCGCGCTGGACGCGCGGGGGAACCTGTACATCGCCGACTCCGCCAGCAACGTCATCCGCCGGGTCGACGCCAGGACCGGGGTCATCACCACCGTGGCCGGCGACTACCCCGCCGGCCAGGCCGGCGGCGGCCTCGGCGGGTTCTCCGGCGACGGCGGCCCCGCCACCAGCGCCCAGCTCAACGACCCGCAAGGCGTCGCCGTCGACGGCGCCGGCGACCTGTTCATCGCCGACACCTTCAACAACGCCGTCCGCGAGGTCACCCCGGCCGGGGTCATCACCACCGTCGTGAACTCCGCCGCCGGAACGGCGGCACCCCGGCAGCGGGCGGCGAGACCAGCAACGCGGCCCCGACGGCGTCCAAGCTGAACACCCCGTACGGGATCGGCATCGACCCCAGCACCGACGACCTGTACATCGCCGACACCCACAACAGCAAGATCGCCGAGGTCACCGGCCTCGCCCAGCCCGGCACCGCGGCCGGCCCGACCGCTCCCGCTGCCTGACGCGCCCGCCACGAGACGAACAAGAGGAATCATGACCGAGGAACGCACCCAGTCGTCTAGCCCGCGGATGAACCGCCGCACCTTCGTGGCCAGCGCCGCCGCCGTAGCGGGGGCGGCCGGGTCACCGGCGTCCTGCCCGCGAGCCTGGCGAAGGCGGCGACCCGCTCGCCCCAGAAGTTCAACCTGTCCCAGGTCAGGCACCTGGTCTTCCAGATGCAGGAGAACCGCAGCTTCGACCACTACTTCGGCACCTTCCCCGGCGCGCGGGGCTTCAACGACCCCACCGCGATCCGGCTGCCCGCCGGCCCGTCTTCCAGCAGCCCGACCCCGCCAACCCCGACGGCTACCTCCAGCCCTGGCACATGTCCACCATCACCACCGGCGCCGCCGCCGTCCCGTCGCTGTCACACGACTGGCGCGACCAGCACGCCTCCTGGAACCAGGGCGCCATGGACGGCTGGCTCCTCACCCACACCGCCGCCGACGGCGACACCAACGGCTCATTCACCATGGGCTACTACACCCAGGAAGACATCCCCTTCCACTGGGCCCTAGCCCAGGCCTTCACCCTCGCCGACAACTACCACTGCGCCGTCATGGGCCCCACGGACCCCAATCGGCTGTTCTGGGAGATGGGCACCAACGACCCGCAGGGAAAGGCCGGCGGCCCGGTGCTGGAAACCGGAGGCGTGCACGACCTGACCTTCGAAACCTCGTACGAGACGCTCTTCAACGCCGGGTACAGCATCAAGTGGTACCACGCCAGCGGCTGGATCGGCCCCACCGACGGCAACTACTTCAAGCAGTTCCAAACCCAGGGGCTCGTGCCCGACGCCCTGTTCAACGCCATTAACTCGGTCAGCACGCTGTTCGGCGACGGCACCCCCGGCGGGATCGGCGACCCGCTCAACCCAACGGCGGCGAGCAACCCGCAGCTGGCGTTCGAAGAGGACTGCGCCAACGGCACGCTCGCCGACGTGTCGTTCATCGGGACCGGCGAGTCTGAGCACCCGCCGGGTATCCCAGCCGCAGGCGCCCAGTTCCTCGCCACCAAGCTGGAGGCACTGGCCGCCAACGAGGACCTGTGGAACAGCACCGTGTTCGTGCTGAACTACGACGAGAACGACGGGTTCTTCGACCACGTGGTCCCGCCCACCCCGGACCCGAAGGAGTTCCCCGAGGAGTTCGTCACCCTGGCCTCCCCACCGGCACCCCCGGCGGCGGACTCCCGATTGGCGCCGGGTTCCGGGTTCCCTGCTTCATCATCTCGCCCTGGTCGGTGGGCGGCCATATCTTCTCCGAGGTCTCCGACCACACCTCCGGCCTGCAGGCTCATCGAGGCGGTCGCGGCGGCCGGCGGCCTGTCCGGCAAGGGCCCAGTTACCTTCCCCGGCCCCAGCCGTTGGCGCCGGGCCACGATGAGCAACTTCACTAAGGCGCTGCGGCCGGTCACCCCGCAGCCGGCGCCGTCCAACAACCAGTTCGACCCCGCCACCACGGCGGCCAACCTGGCTGCCCAGGAGGCCGCCGCCCGGCAGGCGCTACCGCCGCGCCCCGGCGCGACCCAGCAGTTCCCGCCGAGGTAAGCACCGCACACGAGGCGCCAGCGGGCAGGCGGGAGATTTCCTCCCGCCTGCCTAATTACTGGCCCGGCCTGCGGCGCCTGCGCCGACGAGCCAAGACGACGAGCCCGGTGCCCGCGGCCATGACTGCGGCGCCGACTGCGGCCATTGTCCCGCTGATTTCCGTCCCGGTGCCGCCGCCTGTCGCCGGCGCGCCCACCGGGAAGGCTGCGGTTGCCTGGACGGCCGCGGCCGCGCCCGCCGGCGTGCGTGGGGGCAGCGGCGGCGGGAGTGGAGGGGGCGGGAGTGGAGGGGGCGGCGGACGTGCCGGCTGTTGCGGTGGCGCCGGGCGTGGGGGTGGCGCCAGACCTACTGGTGTCGCCTGACGTCGGGGTGTGGCTTGACGTCGGGGTGGCGCCAGACGTGGCGGGGCAAGTCGGGGCCGTTGTGCCGCGCCGGCTGAGGTCGCTCGGAGCATGCGGCTCCGATCGCCATGGTGTCAACAAGCCGGCGGAGACAGCCACCGGCGCGATGCCCGTGGCGAGGGTGATCACTTCGGGGCTGTCGTGATTAGTGGTGGTGCCGTCGCCGAGCTCTCCGAAGGTTCCGGACGTCCCGTTGATTGTGGCCGTGTTGCTGCCCCGGCGTACAGGTTCCCGTCGGAGCCGATCGCCATGCCGTCGAATCCCGCCGCGGATACCGCGGTCGGTTTGACACCCGCGGCGAGGGTGATGACTTCGGGGCTGTTGTGGCTGGTGGTAGTGCCGTCGCCGAGTTCCCCGAAAGTGTTGTCACCCCAGGCATACAGCTTGCCGTCGGAGCCGATCGCCACGCTGGAGTCTGGCCCGGCGGATACCGCGGTCGGTTTGACGCCGGCGACGAGGGTGATGACCTCGGGGCTGTCGTGCTGAGTGGTGGAGCCATCACCGAGACTCCCGTCGCCGTTGAAGCCCCAGGCGTACAGCTTGCCGTCGGAGCCGATCGCCAGAGTGTGGGCTGTCCCGGCGGATACCGCGCTCGGTTTGACGCCGGTGGCGAAGTGTGATGACCTCGGGGGTGTCGTGATTGGTGGTGGTGCCGTCGCCGAGCTCTCCGAAGGTTTCAGGCGTGCCGTTGATTGTGGCCGTGTTGCTGCCCCAGGCGTACAGGTTCGCCGTCGGAGCCGATCGCCATGCCGTCGAATTCCCCCGCAGATCCGCGGTCGCTGCACGCCGGCGGCGAGGGTCATGACCTCGGGGCTGTCGTGCTGAGTAGTGGTGCCGTCGCCGACTCCCGAAGGTGTTGTCGCCCCAGGCGTACAGGTTGCCGTCGGAGCCGACGCCAGGCCGTCGGTTCCTGCGGATATCGGCGGCCGTATGGCGGCGGCCTGAGAGCGATCACCTCGGCGGTCGTTGCGCCCGCGGACTCGTGGCGCGGTCGCCGGTGCCCGGCGGCCGGAGTCGCTCCAGGCCTCGCCAGGCTGAAGGTAGCGCCCGCGGATACCGCGGTCGCTGGTGATGCCGGTGGCGAGGGTGACGACCTCGGGGCTGTCGTGCTGAGTGGTGGTGCCGTCGCCGAGTTCCCCGACGGAGTTGTCCCCCCAGGCGTACGGGGCCCCGCTGACAGCTGCCGTATCCGCTCGCGCCGGAGTCCCGGCCGCCGCGGCGGCGGCCACGCACAGGGCCGCCAGGAGCGCTGCCCCGGCGCCGAGCGGCAGCATCCGGCGACCGCCGGGCGCCCGATGACCTTACCCGCCAGCGAAAGCAGCCGAGAACAGCGGCCATGCCACACTCCTTAGCTCCGTACGCTCCATGGGCATCCAGGCAATCGCAGAATAGAGCACTTCATAGCCAGGTACCTTGGTATTAAATCGCACGCGGAGCGCGGCGAACCACGCCGACCCCGATGTTTCGGGACTAGGCCGTGGACGGTGACGGCCCCAACGGTCCGTTGTCCGCCCGTCCGGGCGCCGGGCCAGCACGCCCGGACGGGCGACGGAGGCTAACTTGACCCGTGCGCGTCAGCCGCTCCCGGCATCGTTCGCGTTGAAGCGCTGGTACAGGTCGGACATGCCGGAAGTCCCGGCCAGGCCGGGGATGCCGCCGAAGGACTGGGGTCGAGGCGGATGGTTCACCGGCGCCGGGGAAACCGACTGCACGCTGTTCGCCGAGCAGATGGCGGCCGGGTCGTAGGACGCCGTCCCCTCAAGTACTTCGAGCAATGACTCCGACGGGGCGCTGACCGGCGGGCCGATGACGTCCGTGCTCGGCGGGATGGCGGACGGCCGCACCGCCAGCGGGCGACGGCACGGGGGCGGGGCGAAGGATGTCCAGGAGGTTGCGGGCGTTCTTGTCGCGGGCGGTGAGCGGATTCAGTCCGAAGACTGACTCAATCAGCGCGAGGCTGGAGCAGTGCTCGAACGGGCCTTCGTGGATCACCCGGCGCGGCTGCGCGAGGTTGGTCACCACGATGCCAGGGACCCGGAAGCCGAGCTGCCGGTAGTCCGGGACCAGCTGCCCGTCCGTCGGGGTGGTGCTGTCCCCGGCGTGCATGACGTTCGCCGGGTTGGTGTCGTCGACCACCCGCGGCGGCGGCACGTGGTCGTAGAAGCCGCCCCACTCGTCGAACGTCACGATGAAGACCGTGCTGTCGAGGTAGCCGTTGTCCGCGAGGGCATGGTAGGCGTCGGCGATGAAGCGCTCACCGAGCCGGATGTCCGCGAGCGGGTGATCGTCCGCTGCCGTCCCGGTGCCCTCGTTGTCGAACGCCGGGTCGATGTAGCAGACGTTCGGCAGCGTGCCGTTCTGGCAGGCAGCGACAAACGACTCGCCGGCGACAGCGCGGCCGTGGAAGCGTCGGCATCGGAGAACGGGTGGAAGAACGCCTGGTACTTGAAGGTCGCGCCCGGCTCGATCGCCGGGCTGGCCCACAAGGCCAGGAACGGCTGGTCACGGTAGTAGTAGCCCCCGGTGGGGATGCCATCGGAATTGGGGATCGGGGAAAGCTGGTCCCAGATGGTCGGCAGGGTGGAGGCCACCTCGGAGTTATGGTCCCGGTCGGTCTGACCCGCATGCTGGTAGAAGCGGTTGGGGAACGTCTCGCCTGCGAACGAGCAGAAATAGCGGTCCAGGGTCGTGTAGTGCTCGGCCAGCGCGCCGATCACGGGCAGGTCAGGCAGTGCCTTGCGGGTCCCGTTGCGGTTGAGGTTGGTGTAGTAGCCGATCGGGAACGTATTCGCCGCGGCCAGGGTCACGCCGGGGTTGTCAGCCGGGGTCGTCGGCCGCTGCAGGAACCCGTCGAGCCTGCCGTAGTTGTGCTGGACGAGCCAGCCCTCCCAGCTGTGGTCCGGGTCGCTGTACCCGCACCCCTGAAAGTCGGGCGCCAGCGGGTAGTTCGGGTACGTGTTGCCGTCGACCGCCGACACGTACGTCAGGTCGTGCCGCCCGTCCGCACCGGGCAGCCACCCGAGGAAGTGGTCGAATGACCGGTTCTCCATCATGAGGATGACGACGTGGCTGATGCCGTGCGATCCGTTGGGCCGGATCACGGTGGATGCGTTGGCGACCGCCTGGGACAGGAGATCTGCGCCGGTGACCGCCAGACCGGTAGAGGCCGCCGCGATCTGAAGGAACCTGCGACGAGAGAACATCAGGCACCTGCAAGCACGCTAGTGTGCTCCATTTGCACTGCCTCCAGATCGCCCGGGTTCAGGCCGAGCAGCTTCAAGATCGTCGGCGCGACCTGGGTCGTTTCCACCGAGTGGCTTGACTGGCCCGGCTGGACGGTGCCCGGCGCGTAGACGATGAGCCGGAACGTCCCGGTCACCCGGGTTGTCGCCGCCGTGCTCGGCGATCTTCGAACCGGTCGTGTAGATCGTGCCGACCTGCGAGATACCGAACACGTCCGGGTGATGCGGGTCGGAGGACGAGACGCCGAAGAAGTCCGCGGACTGCTCGCCGGCGAAGATCTGCCGCAGGCCCGAGTGCTGGACGGTGATCGTCTTACCCGCGTAGTTGACCGCCGGGGCGGTATGCGTCCACAGGTAGTTCTTGACGAAGTCCGTCGCCGCCTGCGAGCGGTCTGACAGCCACCACAGCAGGCCGTCGTCGTCGGCCTCCTGAACGACCAGCGTCTTGCTGCCCGGATGGAGCTTGGCCCAGGCGGCGTTGACGCCGGCGATAATCGGGGCGTCGTTGATCCGCTGCAACTGGCTGGTGTTCAGCGGCGACTGGCCGTGCTTGGCCGTCAGGATGATCGCCGTCGAGCCGGCCGTCGCCGTCGGCCTGGATCGTGTCGGCCATCCGCTCCAGGGCGTTGTTGACGTAGTCGAGCGCGCTCTGGAGCAGCGGACCCGGCACCTGCCGGCCGTCCACGGTCACGTACCCGCCGGCCAGCGGCGGTCCCTCGGTGTACTTGCCCTGCGCGTTCGGGCCGATCAGCACCGCCGGGGAGCTCTTCAGCTTCTCAGCGGTCGAGACCGCCTGGAAGTTCATACCGTAGATCGCCGGCGTGCCGACCTTCGGCCCCTTGCCCGAGTGCTCGTAGCCGTTGATCCAGTTGACGACCGCCTGGACCTTGTAGGAGTCGTACTGCTTGGTCGCGGCGTTGTCGTCCGTCCACGCGCCGTCGACCGGGTACGGCACGCCGTTCGGCTCGACCGCCTGCGAGTCGATCTCCGGCCCGAAGAAGTCGTCGATGCTCATGCCGTTCGAGCCCGGGCCGTTGAACGACGTGTAGATCGCGTGCTTGTCAGACCAGGCCGTTCGCAGGCCGGCGCTGTTGATCACCTGGAAGATCGTGTTGACCCCCACGTAGTCCCACGGCTGAATCGGCTGGCAGGTCTTCGGATCGACCGGATACGTCGCCGGGTTCAGGCCGGACTGCGGGTGCGGGCTGAGGTTCATGATCAAGGCCGGGTTGGTGTCAACGCCGCCCGCGTAGATCGATCCCGCCCTCATCGAACGACGGGAAGGTGTTGCCGCTGTTGTTGTGCAGCAGGTCCGGCACGGCGGCGAGCTTGTCGTCAGGCGAGTCGTAGATCACGTCGCCGCCAGGGACCGGCCCGGAGCAGTTGGTCGTCCCCGGCGGGAAAACGCCGTGACTGTACTCGTCGTCGTAGTAGATGCCGGTGAGCTTCGGGTCGGCGCCGGTCATTATCGCCGTGCCGCCCGGATCGGAGTCCGACGGGTCGGCGGTCTGCGCGTTGGTGTACTCAGCGCCGCCGGTGGCCAGCCGCGCGAGCTCCGAATGGGGATAATTGGCGACGTACCACTCAAGATCGGACTGGTGCATGCCGTCGACCGATATCAGGAGCACATGCTGGATGCCGCTGGTGTGGTCCCCGCTGGGCTGGGCGGTCGCCGCCGAGGACGCGAGCGCCGTGCCGCCGAGGACCGCCGCCGCGCTCGCCACGACGGCCCCGGCTCGTCGGAGTGGTGTCATGCGCATGGTTATCACTCCCTGTCAGGACGTGGTCCCACGCCGACGTCCCCCGCCACCGTCTCCACTGAAAGCCACCTCCGGTTGGCCTCGGGCTGAACAGTAGATGACGCCTTCTCAGCCGATTTCCGGCCAACGGTCGGCGGGCTTACACCTTCCTTCAAGCGTGACCGGCCTTCAGCGTGACCGAGCGGTCAACGCGCTTCCGACGGCTCGGCGAACTTCTCCCGGCCGAGAACGCGGAGCAGTTCGAGCTTCTCGGCGGTGTCCGTGCCCGGCTGGGCGGTGTAGAGAACGAGCGACTGCTCTCCCGTGGAGTCCAGCAGCACCTCGCTGGCCAGCGCGAGCGGGCCGACCTCCGGGTGCAGGACCGTCTTCGTGCAGTTGCGCATGACCGCGACGTCGTGCCGTTCCCACAGCTCGCGGAACTCGTCGCTGGCCTCGAGCAGGTCGCGGATGAGCGCGTTGACCTGCTCGTCCTGCGGGCGGCGGGCGTGCGTGGCGCGCAGGTCGGCGACGTGGTTGGCCATGAGGACCGGCTGCAGGTCATCGGGGATGAGCCGCCGCGAACCCCCGTCGACGAACATCCGCCAGATCGCGTTCCCGGCGCGGCCCGGCAGCGCGGGGGCGCCGAACAGCGCCTCGGCCATGGCGTTGCGGGCGAGGACCTGGCCACTGTCGCTGAGCACCTGCGCGGGCACGTCCACCAGCCGGTCGAGCACCAGCAGCAGGCCCGGGGAGACGCACCGGGCGGACGTGCTGCGTCCCCCTGTTCGGTATCCGGCCAGGCGGTGCAGGTAGTCGCTCTCGTCCTCAGTCAGCCGCAGCGCACTGGCCAACGCACTGATCACCTGCTCAGAGGGCCCGGCGCCGCGCTGCTGCTCCAAGCGGGCATAGTAATCCACCGAGATCCCCGCCATCTGGGCGACGTCCTCCCGCCGCAACCCCGGCGTCCGCCTGCGGCCGCGCGACGGCAGCCCCACCGAGGCCGGCTCGATCCGCTCCCTGCTGCGCCGCAGGAAATCGGCCAGTTCCGCGCGATCGATCCCGTTCATGACCCTATTCTCGCCCCGCCGCGCCGCGCGTAGCCAGGGATAAGGAGTCCGCGGCTAAGACGGTCTCTGCAATTCCGCCGGGCCACGCGGCAGGGTAGAGAGCGCAGGACGAATGCCCGCGGGCGAAGTGGGGACGAGACGAGATCGGAGCAGGACCATGACGAACGAGACGATCCTGGTGACGGGCGCGACCGGGCAGGTTGGCAGGCGGCTAGTGCCGCGGCTGCTGTCCTGGCGCGAGCCCGGCGACGCGGTGAGGGTCCTGGTGCGGACCCGGGAGGCGGCCGAGCGCTTCGAGGCAATGGGCGCGCAGGCCGTGGTCGGCGACATCACCGAGGCGGCCGACCGCAAGCGCGCGCTGGACGGCGTGGCACTGGTCGTCAACACCGCGGCTACCTTCCGCGACCCGGGGGTTGGAGAGTCCGACATGTACGCGGTGAACCGAGACGCCGCCGTTGCCCTTGCACGGGAGAGCGGGCAGGCCGGGGTGCGACGGTTCGTGCAGGTGAGCACCATCCACGTCTACGGCCCGGGAGTCGGCCGACCGGTGCGCGAGGACGACGAACTGCGCGCGCCGGACGCCGGCGAGGGTGAGCGGCACCGGGTGTACCCGCACAGCAAGCGGGAGGCTGAGGAGCAGATCAAGGCCCTGTGCGCGGAGACCGGCTTCGACGTGATCACGCTGCGCCTGCCCTTCGTGTACGGCGACGGCGACCCGCACATCGACAACGCCCTGGCGCACTTCAGCCTCGGCGACCGGGCGGCGCACGCCCTGATGCCGATGGGGCACCACGCGGACGTGGCCCAGGGCGTCCAGCGCGCGCTGCGGACGGCGAGGCCGGAGCGGCCCGGGTACGTCGCTTACAACATCGCCGGCGACGCCGCGTCGACCATGTACGAGCTCTTCGAGCTCGGCGGGCGGGAGTTCGACGTCTCGGCGGCCGCCGACCGGACCGTCGAAGACCCCTGGCTCGGCGTCCCCGACACCACGCGTGCCTATCGCGAGCTGGGCTTCCGGCCGATCTACCCGACCGCGAAGGCCGCCTGGCGCGACGGCGCCCTGTAGCCAGCCGTCGCACGGAAGCAGAGCACGGCACCCCTAGTCAACTCGGACGGGCCGGCGGACGATGCGGCGTCCTGGATGTCACCACCGATCACCCCGGCAGCGCATATTGCGCGGGGATTGCCGCGCGGTCATACTCGGCCCGGGGAAGATCAATGCCCGTCGGAGGAACCTCAAGGAGGAATCATGCCGGACCGGATCCTGACCAGCCACGCGGGCAGCCTGCCGCGGCCCGAGGACCTGATCGCGCTGAACGAGCAGCGCGCGGCGGGAGATTTCACCGAAGAGGCGGTGTACCTGGGCAGGCTGCGGGCGGCCGTGGCGGACGTCGTCGCGCGGCAGCGCGACACCGGCATCGACCTCGTCAACGACGGCGAGTACGGGCACTCGATGGGCCAGCGCTACGACTACGGCTCCTGGTGGACCTACGTGTTCCAGCGGCTGACCAACGTCGAGCTGACGGACCAGTCGATCGCGGAGATACCGCAGGCCGAGGCCAAGCCGGGCGAGATCAGGCTGGCGTCGTTCGGCGAGCGCCGGGACTGGCAGGCGTTCCTTGACGCCTACCTGGACCCGACCGCCGGCGTGGGCCTGCCCAACCGGGCGGCGATCGCGCCGGTCTGCCGCGGGCCGATCGCCTACCAGGGGCAGCAGGACGTGCAGCGGGACATCGCCGACATGAAGGCCGCGATGGCGGCGGCGGGGGTCACCGACGGGTTCCTGAACGCGGTCGCGCCTGGCAGCTGCGCCCGGTTCGGTAACGAGTACTACTCCGACGACGAGGAGATGCTCTGGGCCTGCGCGGACGCGATGCGCGAGGAGTACGTCGCGATCGTGGAGGCGGGCCTGGTGCTGCAGCTCGACGACCCGGCGATCGCTGAGAACTGGGACCAGATCAACCCGGCGCCGAGCGTGGCGGACTACCGGCGGTTCACCCGCAAGCGGGTTGAGGCGCTGAACCACGCGATCCGCGGCCTGCCGGCCGAGCGGATCCGCTTCCACCTGTGCTGGGGCAGCTGGCACGGCCCGCACACCACCGACATCCCGATGGCCGACATCGTCGACGTCATGCTCGAGATCAACGCCGGCGCGTACTCGTTCGAGGCGGCCAACGTGCGGCACGAGCACGAGTGGAAGGTCTGGCAAGACGTGAAGCTGCCCGAGGGCAAGGTCATCCTGCCCGGAGTGGTGTCCCACTCCACCAACGTCATCGAGCACCCGGAGGTGGTCGCCGACCGGATCTTGCGGTTCGCTGAGGTAGTCGGCCGGGAGAACGTGATCGCGTCGACGGACTGCGGTCTCGGCGGCCGCGTCCACCCGCTGGTCGCCTGGGCGAAGCTGGACGCCCTGGTCAAGGGGGCCGAAATGGCCAGCAGCCAGCTCTGGCCCTAGCCCAAGCTGGCGGCGCGTAATGGTTTTGTTACTGTTGGCGGTCGGGAAGTGCTTGAGGCGGCGACCGACTACGAGGACCTCGACGCATGGCGTCAGCTCCGCCGCTCTTCGACGACCTGCAGCATGAGTTCACTCGCTGACGCAGTATTCGCGGACCGGGCCGGGAACCACTTCACCGTTCGGGATGAAACGCATCTATTTCGAATGCGGGGCCGTGCCGCTACGCGCTGCCACCGGCACCTCGCCGGCCAGATCACCAGCACGAAGGGAAACGCAAATGCCGTACGTTACCGTCGGGCAAGAAAACTCCGGGCCGATCAAGTTGCACTACGAGGACCACGGGTCGGGGCGCCCGGTCGTGCTCATCCACGGGTTCCCGCTGAACGGCCGGGCCTGGGAGCGTCAGGAGCGGGCGCTGCTCGCCGCCGGGTTCCGGGTCATCACCTACGACCGCCGCGGCTTCGGGCAGTCCAGCCAGTCGGTCATCGGCTATGACTACGACACGTTCGCCGCCGACCTCGACAAGCTGCTCGCCGCCCTGGACTTGCAGGGCGCGTGCCTCGCCGGGCACTCGATGGGCGGCGGCGAGATCGCCCGCTACCTCGGTAAGTACGGGTCGGCGCGGGTCCGGCGGGCGGTCATCGTCTCCGGCGTCCCGCCCTACCTGCTCAAGACGCCGGAGACGCCGACCGGGGTGCCGCAGGAAGTCTTCGACCAGATCGCGGGCGCGCTGACCGCGGACCGCGCGGCCTACTTCACCGAGTGGAACAAGAACTTCTTCAACCTGGACCAGACCCTCGGCAAGCTGATCAGCGCCGAGGTGGTGCAGGACGCGTGGAACACGGCGGTCGGCGCGTCGCCGGAGGGCACGATCGCGTGCGTGGCCACGTGGTACACCGACTTCCGGGCCGACCTGCCGAAGATCGACATCCCGGTCCTCGTGCTGCACGGCACGGAAGACCGGATCCTGCCCATCGAGGCCTGCGGCCCGCGCACCGCCGAGCTCATCCCCGGCAGTGAGTTCGTCGCCGTCGAGGGGGCCGGCCATGGCCTGTGCTGGACGCACGCCGACGAGGTCAGCGCGCATCTGCTCCGGTTCTTCGGCTAGCCCGGACTCGCCCCGGCGTTAGCGGGGCACGCGGACGCCCAGGCGTTCCAGGCGGCCGTTGCTGAACCGGCCGTCCGGGTCGAGCCGCTCGAACAGGTCGCTCGCGTCCCCGAGCCGGGGGTAGTGCTCGGCCACCTGGCCCTCGGTGACGTGGGAGACCTTGCCCCAGTGCGGGCGGGCGGCGAACGGCTCTAGTGCCTCCTCGACTTCCTACAGCACGGCGTCCACTTCATCTGGCCTGTTATGCCAGGTGAAGTGGATCGCCAGGGTCTCGCGGCCGTACGATCCGCTCAGCCACAGCCGGTCCTCGGCGATGGAGCGGATCTCGGAGACCATCAGCAGCGGCGTGATGGTATCGGACCGCCGCCTGACCGCGTCAAGCGCCGCCGCCCCGTGCCGGCGGTCGACGAAGTACTCCGACTGGATCTCGTCCCCGTTGCTCGGCGTGGAGTCGAGGCGGAAGTGCGGCAGCCGCTGCGACCACGGGCCGGCCGTGCCGAGGACGGTGAGGTTGTCGGCGGGAGCGTCGATGAACGTCACCGGGCCCGGCTCCCGGCGGGCGCCGAAGAACTCCGGCGGCGTGTCATCGTCGCCCGGGTTGCCGATGCGGCGCTTGACCCACGCGGCGCGCAGCGACTCGCCGCTCCAGTCGGTGAACAGGCTCACGCTGTAGGCGGCGTCCATGATGGCGTCGAGGTCGGCGAGCGCGCGGTCCCACGAAAGCCCGGTGTACGCGTCCTGCCTGACCAGGTAGGTCGGCTCGATGTCCAGGGTGACGCGGACGACGATCCCGAACGCCCCGAGGCCGACGGGCATCCCGTCGAATTCCGGTGCCGACCGGTTCCGTGCCTGAGCTCGCCGTCTGCCGCCACGTACTCCAGCCCGGCGACCGCGGCGGACAGGATCCGGTTGCGGCTGCCGGAACCGTGGGTTCCCGTGGCGGTCGCGCCGGCGATGGAGATGTGCGGCAGCGAGCCCAGGTTGACGAGCGCCCAGCCGCGGTCCTGCAGCCAGGCGGCGAGCGCGCCGTAGGACGTCCCCGCGCCGACCGTGACCGTGCCCGCCGCCTCGTCGATGACCGGATCCGGCGCGATGCCCGTCACCGAGACGAGCGTGGCCCCGTTGTCCGCCAGGTCGTTGAATGAGTGCCTGGTGCCGAGCGCCCGGACGCGGCCGCCCGCGGCGACGACGCGCTGGACCTCGCCGATCGTGCGCGCGGCGATCACCTCGCGCGCGGTGAACTGGTACGTACCCGACCAGTTGCGAAGCTCAGGCGTCACGTGACTCCCATCTGCCGCAGCGGTAAGCCGCGCTTTTTGGTTTCAGCATAAGTGCCGCCCCTCGCCGGGGCAGGCGGGCAGCGCACCCTAGCATCGGGATATGCGCGCGATCGTCTATGCGGAAAAGGGTCCGTCCACCGTCATGCGGCTGGCCGAGCGGCCGGTTCCCGAGCCAGGACCAGGCCAGGTCCGGGTCCGGCTGGTCCGGGCCGGCGTGAACCCGACCGACTGGAAGGCGCGGGCCGGCGTGTCCTCGCCCATGGCGTTCGCCGAGGTGACCCCGGGCCAGGACGGCGCGGGCATCGTCGACGCGCTCGGCGAGGGCGTGCCGGCCCTGGCGGCCGGCGACCGGGTCTGGGTCTACCTCGGGCAGCACGGCCTGCCCTTCGGCACGGCCGCCGAGTACTGCGTGGTCGACTGGCGCCGGGCCGTGCGGCTGCCCGACTCGCTGGACGGCGAGGAGGCCTTCGACCTCGGCGCCAGCCTCGGCGTCCCCGCCATCACCGCGCACCGGGCGCTGACCTCCGGCGCCCGTGCCGTCCGGCTTGGCGCGGGTTCGCTGGCCGGGCAGCTCGTGCTCGTGCAGGGCGGCGCCGGCGCGGTCGGCAACGCCGCGATCCAGCTCGCCGCCTGGTCGGGGGCGACGGTGATCACGACGGTGAGCAGCGAAGAGAAGGCCGCGCTCGCGACGGCCGCGGGTGCGCACCACGTCGTCAACTACCGCGCCCAGGACGCCGCCGCCGCGATCCGCGGGCTCGCCCCGGACGGTGTCGACTTGATCGCGGAGGTCTCCCCCGCGGTCAACAACGAGCTCGACGTGGCCGTGGCGCGCAACGGCGCGACCATCGCGATCTACGCCAACAACGGCGGCGACACGTTCCCCGTTGACATCCGCAGGACCTTCGGCCTGAACCTGCGCTATCAGTTCCTCTTGCTGTACACCCTTTACCCGGCGCTCTTCGCCGGCCGCGACCGAGGACGTCACCGCGGCGATCGCCGCCGGGGCGCTGCGCGTCGGGGAGAAGGCCGGCCTTCCGCTGCATCATTACCCGCTGGAGGAGACCCCGGCCGCGCACGACGCGGTCGAGCGGGGGCGGTCGGCAAGGTGCTGATCGACATCGCCGCGGCCCCGTAGAATTCGGTCGTGGGTGCGATGCCGTCGACTGCTTCCGTGGACAATTCGCTGCTGTGTACGATCGGCGCATGGCCTATGACGAAGTCCTCGCCGGTCGCATCAGGGACCTGATCGGGCCCGACCCGGAGCTGACGGAAAAGAAGATGTTCGGCGGGCTCGCCTTCCTCATCCGCGGGCACATGGCGATCAGCGCCAGCGGGCAGGGCGGGGTGCTCGTCCACGTCGACCCCGCGCGGACGGCCGACCTGTCGCCACGACCACGGCTACCGTCGCGGTGATGCAAGGACGGGAGATGCCCGGCTGGCTCCGCGTCAGCGCGGACAACGTCGCCACCGACGACGACCTCTCCCCCTGGGTCGAGATCGGCATCGGGCACGCGCGGTCCCTGCCGCCCAAGAAGCCCGCCGGGAAGGGGAGAAAGTAACCGTGCCGCGATCGCCAGTCCCAATGATCCGACAACTGCCCCCGTTGCCAGGGAGTGCGGCACGGGATCGGCGGCGGCAGGCAGGGCGATGGAGGCGGGGACGTTTACCGAACTGCGGCGCCGCCTGGCCGGGACGCTCACCGAGCCGACGGGGAAGTACGTATTGGCGTCCGCGTAGCCGTGGTGGACGATTCCTGCACAGAGCTCGTCAGAGATCACGAGGACAAGCGACCCAGGGACTTGCCTCAGCGCCTGCTTGACCCGCGGCGAATCGAGCAGCCGGATCGCTATGTCGATGGCCTCGCCGTAGCAGCCCCGCTTATCTAGGTGAACGTCACCGGCGTGGACGACCAAGTCGCAGCCGCATGCGCAACTCCGCTCGCGCGGCCTGCGCGTTGTAGTCGCCGAGCAGGGTTGCCAGCAGCGGAACTAGCCGGCCGAGCAGGACCGTCTTGGGCACCTCGTCGTACGGCTTGACCAGCACAAGGAAGCCGTCACCGCGGTCAGTGAGCCGCTCAAGGCAGTTGCCTGATATCCCGGCGGCCTCGAGTGAATGCCCGAGCAGGTCGTACATGACGCGCCGCAGTTCGCCCTTGACGGGGTTAGTGCGCATCGTCGATTTCTCTACATCGAGGGCGATGATCGAGCGGTACACCGGGTCGGCCGACGGCTGGTCGTCAACCGGCGCGACCGCTGCTAGCCGAGTGGTCATGATCGCTCCTTGCCCAATTCGTCTTTTGGCTCTGAGCCCAGGATGACCGAGCGGGCCAGCGAACAGGCGCGCGGTGAGCAGGCGCTGACTGTCGTGGACGACTTTGCG
>CAWKKG010000030.1:0-118050 GCA_963850115.1 uncultured Actinomycetota bacterium | reverse complement strand
GCGGCAGCGGGAACGGCCCTGCCGGCGCCAAGCTTGACTTCAACCGGAGTTCAGGTTCTACCCTCACCCGGGTGAGCACAGATATGGCCAGACCCGCAACGACGGCGGTCAGCCCGGCTGACGGGATATGGGCGCCGGCCCGCCGCGCGCTGACCGCGGGCCTCGTGCTCGCGGTCACGTTCGTCGCGTTCGAGGCGCTCGCCGTCGCTACCATCTTGCCTCTGGTCGGCCGTCACCTGGGCGATCTACGTCTCTACGGATGGGTGTTCAGTGCCTTCCTGCTGGCCAGCCTGATCGGGATCGTGGTCGCCGGGACACTGGCCGACCGCGTGCCACTGGGACGGCCGATGCTCGCAGGACTTGCCCTGTTCACCCTCGGCCTGGTCATCGGCGGGACGGCGCCGGACATGGCGGTTCTCGTGGCGGGCCGGGCCGTGCAGGGCCTTGGCGCCGGGGTCGTGCCCGCGGTCGCCTACGTGGCGATCTCCCGGTGCTATCCCGAGGAGTCGCGGCCGCGCATGTTCGCCGTGCTCTCCACCGCGTGGGTGGTGCCCGGCCTGGCCGGGCCGGGCATTGCCGCCCTCGTGGCCGCCGCAGTTGGCTGGCGGTGGGTCTTCCTGGGCTTGATACCGCTGGTGATCGCGGCGGGGGCGCTGGTCGTGCGAGCCCTGCGGAACGTCCCGGCCCCCGCGAGCCCGGGGACGGCCGCCGTGCCGTACCTGGCCGTGCTGGGCGTGGTGGCGGGCGCGGGCACCGCGCTGGCGTCGCTCGACTCCGGCGTCGTGCCCGTGGCCGCCGCCGGCGGCATCGCCGGCGGAGTCCTTCTCGGCGTCTCGCTGCGCCAGCTGACACCGCCCCGGTACCTGTCCGCACAGCCTGGACTGACCGCCACGATCCTCAGCCGGGCCCTGCTGACGTGCTGCTTCTTCGCGGGTGACGCGTATGTCCCCTACGCGATCGTGACCGTCCGCCATGCCCCCACCGCGCTGGCCGCCCTCGCGCTCACCGCGTCGACCCTCACGTGGACGGCGGGATCGTGGGTGCAGGCCCGGTGCATTGCCCGGTACGGCCCGCGCCGCCTGGTCCGGCTCGGTGAGTGCCTGGTCGCCGTCGGCCTTGCCACGATGTGCGTCGTGCTCCTGCCGTCAGTGCCTCCCGCGCTGGCGATCGTGGCCTGGGCGCTGGCCGGCGGAGGGATCGGTACCGCCTACTCCCCGCTGTCCGTGACCACCCTTGACCGCGCCGCGCCGGGCGAGGAGGGCCGGGCGACCTCGGCCCTGCAACTCTGCGACGTGCTCGGCCAGGCCCTCGGCACCGGAATAGCGGGGGCGATCGTGGCTGCCGCCACCGCCGGGATCGGGCACGGCCCCGGGGCCGCGCTGACGTTCTCGTTCGGCATCGTGGTTGCCCTCACCGGGGTGATCGCGGGGAAGCGGCTTCCCGCGAGCCTGAGCCGCGAGAATCAATAGATCTATCCAGAACGGATTCTGGCGCTTCCCTCCGGCACCCGGCCTGGGAACCCGGCGGCCAACCAGTTGCCGGGAGATCTTGATGCACGTTACCGGGCCAGGCGCCGGAGGTAGTGATCCACCAGGTGGTCGGTGAACTGCCGGTCGACGGGTTCGCCGGTGACGAGGGCGCGGTAGTAGATCGGCCCGAGCAACTCGTCGAGATCCGATGGCACGTCGGTACCGGCCGGGATCTGGCCGCGGGCGATCGCGCGGCGCAGCGGCAGCCGGTCACGCTCGCGCTGCTCGGTGAGGAAGCGGTCGCGAAAGGCCGCGGCGAACGCCGGGTCGTGCTGGGCCTGCCCGATCAGGGCGCGGCAGACCGCGCCGGCATCGGAGCGGGTCAGGAAGGCGGCCACGCGGCTGAGCTGGTCGGACAGGTCTTCCCGGAGGTCCCCGTGGTCGGCCGGGGTCAGCTCCTCGGCCGCGTCCTGGAGGAGGGCGTCCATCAGGATGTCGGTCTTGGAGCTCCACCAGCGGTAGATCGTCTGCTTGGCGACGCCGGCCGCCGCGGCGATGCCCTCGATGGTCACCCCGGCGAAGCCGCGTTCGCTGAGCAGGTCGTCGGCCGCCTCAAGGACGGCCTGCCGGGCCTCCTCGCTGCGCCCCCACCGGTTCCCGCGGTGACGCGGTGCGGCCATCTCCGGCGCCGGTGCTTCGCCTTGCCCTGCTCGCGTCATGACAGCCTCCAGGGACTCACCTTAGCGGTATCTAGACAAGACGCAACGTCGCGTCTACTCTAAAGTCATGACAAGCACACTGCACGATCCCCGCGTCATGACCGCGCTCGACCGCATGTACGCGGGCGCCGCGAGCGACGGGGCGGCCCGCCGGCGCGCCCGCGGCGCCGCGGGCACCTGGCCCGCGACGATGACCGCCCGGGAGAGGTCGGACGCCGCCGCCGAGATCTACATGCCGGTCGCCCCCGACTCCGGGCGCCTTCTCTACACCCTGGTGCGCGCGGCGCGCCCGGCCCTGGTCGTGGAATTCGGCACCTCGTTCGGGATCTCGACGCTGTACCTGGCCGCCGCGGTCCGGGACAACGGCACCGGCCGGGTCGTCACCACCGAGCTCAGCGCCGCGAAGGCGCGGGCCGCCAGGGAGACCTTTGCGGCCGCCGGCCTGAACGACGTGATCACCCTCCTGGACGGGGACGCCCTCGAGACGCTCGCCGGCCTGAGCGCCGCTCCGGGCGTGGTGCTGCTTGACGGCTGGAAGGACCTGTGCCTGCCTGTCCTCCGCCTGCTCGAGCCGAGCCTGGAGCCAGGGGCACTCGTGATCGCCGACGACATCGACCAGGAGGACCTGCGGCCCTACCTCGACTACGTCCGCGCCCCGGACAGCGGCTACGTGAACGTGACCTTCCCCGACGGGGACGAGGGCATGGAGATCAGCTGCCGCGCCTAATTTCGGGGCGGGCGAGCATCGACATTGATGAGCGTCACATTCTCGGTTTCCGTTGACCGGAAGTGGCGCCTTGCTCCTTCGGCACCGAGTCACCAGAGTGGCTCCCGCGAAAACAGTGCCGATTTCTCATACTTGGAGCACCAATGTCCACTCCGCTGCCAGCCCCCGGGCAGCCGACCGTCCCACCGGCCCGGGGATCCCGGCACACGACGCTCAGCGTGGCGACCATCGTCGCCGTCGGGTTCGCGGTCTGCCTGGCCCAGGTGGGCGTGGCCGTGCCGGCTACCCTCAACGGCACCTTCCAGACGGTGCTGCACCCCACGGGCGCGTCCCAGCTGGACTGGATCTCCGACGCCATCCTGCTGCCGATCGCGGCCCTCGAGCTCACCTTCGGCGTGCTCGGCGACCTCTTCGGCCGGAAGCGGCTGCTGGTGGGCGGCGCGCTGATCCTGCTCGTGGGTGAGCTGATCTCGACCACCTCAACCGGCGTCGTGCAGATGTACTTCGGCCAGTTCATCGCCGGCGTCGGCTCGGCGGCACTGTTCCCGACCACCCTGGCCATCATCGCCTCTGGCAGCCGCACGCACGCCAGCCGGGCCCGGATGATCGCCCTGTGGGCGGCGCTGCTGTCGTTGGGCAACTTCATCGCGCCGATGCTGGGCGGCCTGACCGCGACCTACGCGAGCTGGCGGCTGGCCTTCATCATCATCGCGATCCTGGCCGCCATCGTGGCCGCGGTCAGCTGGCTTTTCGCCGAGGACTCGCGCTCGCCGGAGGGCCGCTCGCTGGACGTCCCTGGCCAGGTCACCGTCGGCCTGGGCCTGTTCGCGCTGCTGTACGCAGTGATCGAGGGACCGACAGCCGGCTGGGGCAGCGCGACGATCATCATCTCCTTCGTGGTGGCCCTGGTCCTGCTGGTCGCCTTCGTCATCATCGAGACCCGGGTGCCCAGCCCGCTGCTCCGCATGGACCTGTTCAAGAGCCGCGCCTTCGCGCTGGCCGCGGCGGTCACCGTGGTCGGGATGTTCTCCTTCCTCGGCACCGCGTACGCGATCAGCATCTGGATGGAGGTCATCCAGCACCAGAGCGCGATCCGCACCGCGGTGGCGTTCATCCTGCTCAGCGGACTCGCGATCTTCCTCCTGCCGCTGACTTCGTTCCTCATGGCCCGGTTGCAGCCCCGCTGGGTGCTGACGCTCGGCTTCCTGCTGATGGGCGTCGGCCAGCTGCTGGCTTCCACCATGTCGGTCACCGACACCGCGCTGCCTTCGCTCATCCTGCCGATGGGCCTGGTCGGCGTCGGCTTCGCGTTCGCCGTCTCGTCGGTGACCGCGACGGTGGTGAACACCGTGCCGGCGAAGCTGGCCGGCATGGCCGCGGCCACCACCAGCATGGTGCGCGACTTCGGGTTCGCCCTGGGCCCGGCCGTGATCGGCGCGATCGCGCTGAGCAAGGCCGCCGGGCTGTTCAACACCGCCGTCAACGCCGACTCCTCGCTGTCTGCCCTGCGGGCGGCGGTGGAGGGCGCGGGCCCGGTCGCCGTCAACTCGGTGCCGCCGTCGGTGGCGATCAGCAAGGCCGCCCCGCACGCGGTCACCGCGCTGAGCAGCGGCTACTCGACCGGCTTCCTGGTCGTCGCGATCGCCGCCCTGGCCTGCGCGGTCGCAACCGCATTGTTCCTCGGCGGCCGGACCGAGCAGGAGGAGGAAATCGCCATGATCGAGCAGGGGGAGGACGCCAAGGTCGCCTGATCGCTGACGCCCGCCCGGCCCGGCCCGGCCGGCGTCCAGGCAACGGGCTATGAGGTAAGCCAGCAGGGCAGCCAGACCCGCTGGTGCCTATCCACAGCTCGGTCAGGCTGCCCGTTCCTGGTCGGGCATAGTTGTTCACATGAACGGGAAAACGCAGCTGGGGGACTTCCTGCAGGCGCGGCGCTCGCAGCTGCGCCCGGCGGACGTGGGTGTGCGCACCTACGGGGAGCGTCGGCGGGTGCCCGGTCTGCGCAGGGAGGAACTAGCACTGCTTGCGGGCGTGAGCGCTCTTACTACACCCGGCTAGAGCAGGGGCAGTCGCTGAGCGCGTCCGCTCGAGGTCCTGGACGCGATCGCCGGGGCCCTGCGGCTGAACGAGTCGCGAGCGGCAGTACCTGCACGACCTGGCCAAGGGAGACAGGCGCCGCCCGCGGGCCAGGCGGCCCGCGCCGGAGCGCCTGACGGAGGCGACCCGTCAGCTGCTGGACATGCTGGGGACGTTCCCGCGATCGTGCTTGGCCTGCGCAGCGACGTCCTGACGTGGAACCGGCTCGGACACGCGCTGTTCGCCGGGCACCTGGCCGCTCATGCCCCGGCCTGCCGCGGAGCGTCCGAACATGGCCCGGCTAGTTTTCCTTGACCTGCACACCCGCGAACTTTACGCCGACTGGACACGCAAGGCCCGGGCGGTGGTGGGGGGCCTGCGCCTGGTGGCGGCTCAGCACCCGGAAGATGCGGCGCTGCACTCGCTGGTGGGTGAGCTGACTGCGAAGAGCGCCGACTTTGCCGCCATGTGGGCCGATCACCGGGTCAAGGCGACCGCCGTGGCGCGCTACGAGATGCGGCATCCGCTGGTCGGCCCGCTAACCGTCATGCAGCAGACGCTCGATAACGGGTCTGGCGCGCACGTGGTGGTCGCCACCGCAGAAGCGGACTCGCCTTCGCGGGCCGCGCTCACCTTGCTCGCCCAGCTCACCGCCTCAGGCAGGGTCAGTGGTGCCCCGGCCCGCGCGGGGCACCAGGTCGGCGCCGGCTGACTTAACGCGGCATCACCGGCCGCTGTTCATCAACCCACCGGATGAAGTCGGCAGGTAGCCGGCGCATGCCCAAAACCAGTGGAGGACCGAACCCCAGCAAGATCCTCGCCGACCTCAACCAGTTGATCGCAACCTAAGGAGCAACGCAATGGAAGACGCGCAAACCATCACCCTGGGCAATGTCACCGTCACTCGGGTCGAAGAGATGCACGGACCGGTCATGCCGGCCGACCAGTTCTTCCCGGACATGCCCGAGGAGGAGTGGAAAGAGTCCCGCGAGATGCTGGTGCCCGACCACCTGAGCGCCGACGACAACATGGTCGTCGCCGCCATGCAGACCTGGGTGCTGCGCAGCGGCGGCAGGACCATCCTGGTCGACACCGCTATCGGCAATGACAAGGTTCGCCCGGCCGTCGTCGCATGGGACCACCTGCGGCTGGACTACCTCGGCAACCTGGCCAGGGCCGGCGTGCAGCCCGCAGACGTGGACCTCGTGGTCAACAGCCACCTGCATACCGACCACATCGGCTGGAACACCCGGCTGGCCGACGGCACCTGGGCGCCCACGTTCCCGAACGCCACCTACCTGATGCCGAGGGTGGACTTCGAGTACTGGAACCCGGCGAACAACCCGGACATCGCCGGCGGCGTGAACGAGAACGCATTCGAGGACAGCGTCGTTCCCGTGCTCGACGCGGGCCAGGTCCAACTATGGGAAGACAGCCACGTCATCGACGGGAGCCTGCGCCTGGAGGCCGCGCCAGGCCACACTCCGGGGCACGGCGTCATCCTCCTGGAGTCCGGCACGGACCGGGCTCTGTTCGCCGCCGACATCATGCATACGCCCCTCCAGGCCCGCCACCCCGACCACAGCAGCTGCTTCTGCCTGGATCCGGCCGTGGCCAATGCGACCCGACGCAAGCTGCTCGGCTGGGCCGCCGACAACAACGCCCTCGTGCTGCCGGCGCATTTCGGTGGTCACGGCGCCCTGGAGGTCCAGCACCAGGGCAGCCGCTTCACGATCACCAAGTGGGCGCCGTTCACGCGGTACTAAACACAAGATCTATCCCGCCGCTCCGGGCCTGCCCGGAGCGGCGGTGAATCCGCTCACTGCCCGAAACTCGGCGATCCCGCTCAGCGGCCAGGGGTGAAGTCGATCCGTTCGGCCGACTCGCCCCGGCCGACGAAGACCACGGCCACCATCTCCGGCGGGAACAGGCCGTGAGCGACCACCCCGGGCGTCGATGACAACCGGACGGCCAGCGCCGCCGGGTCCTCGACGGGCCCGTGGTAATCGGCGATCACGCCGCCGTCCGGGCTCAGCGGGACGTCGCGCAGCGCGGCCGGGGCGACCCGGCGCATGGTGGCGCGCAACCCGAAGGACATCAGCTCAAGGGGGATAGGGGCGTGCAGCGCCGGGACCGGCTTGGAGGAGTCGGCGATAACCACGAACCGGTCCGCCGCCCCGGCCACGATCTTCTCCCTGGTGTGCGCGCCGCCGCCGCCCTTGACCAGCCAGCCGTCGGGAGCGATCTGGTCGGCGCCGTCGATGGTGATGTCGAACCGGTCGATGCTCGTGACGGCCTCGATCCGCAGGCCCAGTTCGCGCGCGGCGTGCTCGGTCCTCGGCGACGTCGCGGCGCAGAGGATGTCGAGTGATCGCTTCGCCAGCGCCGGAAGCAGGTACGCCACGGTCGAGCCGGTGCCAAGACCGACGGTCATGCCGTTCTCGACCAGCTCCGCTGCCGCCTCCGCGGCAACCTGCTTCTCTCGCTCAACGCTCATGCCGGGTGCCTCCGTACGGTGGTGGACTGTCGCTACCACCGTACGGTCAGCCGTCGGCGGGGGCACTGCGGCCTGCCGCTAGCCGGGATTGCGCCGACCCGCGCGGCCAGCCGCCACAGCCCTCCTGCATACGACCACCGGTTCTTCGAATCCTCATCCCCAGGTTGCGGTGAAGTCCGCGCTGACCTGCGCGACATTACCGGCGCTGGCCGTGACCACGCCGTGGTAAGTGCCGGGGCGCGCGTAGGCGTGCTCGCCGAAGATGCTGTACAGGCTGTTCACCTGGGTGCCGGTGGCATTGGTGCCGGACACGTCGCCGGTGGTCGTGGTCCCGTCGCCCCAGTTAATCGTGCACCCGATGCCAAGCGAGGCGTCGCACAGGCTCAGCGTGCTGGTCGGGAAGCCCGGCGCTGACAGGGTGGCGACCGGCCCGTCCACCCGGCCCTGGGCGTTGGCGGTCACCGTGCTTCCGATGATGTCCAGCGACCACGGCACCTCGGTGGAGGGGTAGAAGTTCACGCTGGCTGCCTGGAGGCGTGCACCCTGCGTGGCCAGGCGTTGCAGGAAGTCGTGGTAAGCCGGGCTGGTGGCGCTCCGCTGGACGGACGGCGACCAGGCGACCTCCATGAGCGCGAGCAGCCGCGGGAACGCCATATAGTCGACATCGGACAAGTTTGACAACGTTTCACTCCATATGTCGCCTTCCACGCCGATAACGTTGTGGTCGGTGACGCCGCTGACGAAGGTGCCGGGGTCCCAGTTGTAGGCGCTGTCCACGTCGCATCCCTGCGGGCAGGCCCAGTTCATGCCCAGGGACGGGGGCACGCTGGACTGGGCGGTCACGCTGTACTTCTGGTCGAGGTAGGTGTGGTTGGCGGGCGCCATCACGACCTTCATGTTCTTGGCCACCGCTTCCCGTCCGGTCTCCGTTCCCGGCGAAGTGCCCCCCGCGGGCTGCCAGTACTCCGCGATCGAGCCTGCTGGCGGCTGGGTTCCCTGGCCGGCGATGTCCGCCCAGCCCATGACGGTCTTCTCGTCCCCGGCGACGATGGGGGCTTCCTCGTTGATGAAGGAGGCATACTGCGTTGCGCTGAGCAGCGACGCGGGCACCTCGTCGCCGCCAAGATCGTAATAGGGCCCCGGGGTGATGGCGGAGAGCTGCCCGATAATCGCCTTCATGATCGCCCAGGTGTCCGGGCTGGTCGGGCACAGCGCGCTGTAGCCGACGTCTTCGGTGTAGTCCCACACGGGCGGGTTGTTCTGGCCGCAGTCGATGCCGTGCGGGTCGGCCGGCAGCGCCGGATTGCTGGTGTCGTTGTACTCGGACATGATGATGGCGTTGTTGTGACCGGGCGAGTCGACCTCGGGCACGACGGTGATGAAGTGCGCGGCCGCGTAGGCCACGACGGCCTTGTACTCGTCCTGGGTCCAGAAACCGCCGGGATCCTCCAGCCTGCCGTCAGTCCCAACCGATCCGGTGCTCCCGATGCTGGTCAGGTCCGGGAAGCCATTGATTACCAGGCGGAAGCCCTGATCGTCGCTGAGGTGCAGGTGAAACACGTTGACCTTGTAGGCGGCGACCTGGCTGATGAGCTGCTCTACCGCGGACGGGGACTCGTAGTGCCTGGCGATGTCAAGCATCACGCCACGATAGGCATAGCGAGGATAGTCGGTGATGTCGACCACGGGCGTGGTCCACGGCCCCGGCATGATCTTTGGGCTGTTGATCCACGCGGGCAGGAGCTGACGGAAGGTCTGCACGCCGTTGTACAGCCCGTGAGCGGCGGGCGCCTCGATCGTCGCGTTCGAAGTCGTCGTGTCGAGTTGATAGCCCTCGGCCTGGTCGCTGGCTGGTAGCGTCCCCGGATCGCCGATCTGCAGGATGATATCGCCCGACCGCGGCGTGCCGCTGACCACGGGCAGCGGGTACCCGGTCGCGGGGCGCAGGTATGCGGCCAGGTCGGCGGCGACGGACAGTTCGGGAACGGCACCCGCGCCCGGCGCCGCCACGATCCGGCTGGTGCCGGTAAGCGTGAACTGGCCGCTCCCGACGGTGGCCGACACCGGCTTCGGGACGATCGAGAGGTCGGTCGACGCGGTGGCCGACGCCTGCGCGGACTCGGCGTGGGCCGTTGTGCCGGCAACTGCGGTCGGCACGCCCGCCACCAGGGATGTTGAGACGAGTATCGCGGCAAGAGTGAATCTGCGTTTCATGTCGCCTGCCTCGGTGCGTTTGTAGTCGATGCCGCCAACCGTGCCAATAGGGCAATGCGGACGCTACATAAAGGAGCGACACCGGTCAAGCATGATCCGTTTCGTGTAATTCCGCCATGCTGCCACGGCTAACATATTGCGCAGGCATATGAATCAAACAGATTATTTGCTCCCTGGTCCTGTCGTTCACGCGTCTGATCCGGCCGAGGCGGTTGCGGGTGCCGTGGCGGTGCGGTGGCCAGGCGGGTGGAGGGGCGGGTTTGCCCCGCTCCCCGCATCCGCCTCTATGGGTACTCCCCGCATCCGCCTCTTGGGTAATGGTCACGATGAACGTGAAACGCGAGCCCGTTCCCGCGATGACTGGTTCAATTCAGGCCTAGGGAATCAGTCGCATTCGTTCTGAGTGATCTGAATTTAAATTTGAATTGAAGAAGAAAGCCGCTCACTCTCGGGCGAGGCTGGCCAGCAGCGCGCGGGTACGGGCCCGGGACCCGGCGGGGTCGTCGCCGACCGGGAACGGGGCCGCCCAGACATCGGTGGCGCCCGCCTCGAACAGCGCCAGGACCTGCGCGGCGACGCTCTCCTCGGCGCCGACGACGACCGCCTCGCCCGGACCGGTGATCCCGCCGTGGGCCAGGATGCGCTGGTAGTTGGGCAGCTCGCCGTAGACGGAGAACTGGCGGGCGGCGGTCGCGCGGGCCTCGGCAACGTCGTCGTGCACGGCCACCGGCAGCCCCGCCACGATCCGGGGCGCGGGGCGGCCCGCGTCGGCGGCGGCCTTTCTGATCCGCGGGGCGACGTGCGTCTCGATCGCCCTGGCGTTGGCCATCCACAAGATCGTCCCGGCCGTGTAGGCGCCCGCGACCCGCAGCAGCCGTGGTCCCAGGGCCCCGACCAGAACCGGGATTTCCGCGCCGTCCGGCAGCGGGAGCGGTCCCGCCTCGACCCGGAACTCCCGGCCGGAGAAGCTGACCTGCTCGCCGCGCAGCAGCCCGGTCAGGATCTGGACGTACTCGTCGGTGTGCTCTCCGGGCGTGTCATACGACAGGCCGAGCCGGTCCTCGACGACGACCCGGTGCGACGGGCCGACGCCGAGGGTGAGCCGTCCAGGAACGCCGATGGCGGACACCACGGCGTTGGCCCGGCTGGCCTGCAGGACCGGGTGACAGGTATAGCTCGGCAACACCGCGGTGCCCAGCTCGATGGCTGAGGTGGCCCGCCCGGCCAGCGTCATCGCCGGCAGCGGGTCGCCCGCCCCGGCCGCGCCCGGGTACCACATGCTGGTGAAGCCGTCCGCCTCGGCCCGGCTGGCCTGGGTGACGATCCGGTCGGCGGTCGTTCCGCCGCCGGTAAGCCCGATACGCATCCGAACCCTCTCTCAGTGCACGGTAAGTGCCGGGAAGGCGGCCGGCACGCCGCCGATGACGCCAAGGCACTCGGTGAAGAAGTAGATCGTCTTGAAGAACTCGAGGATGTTGCCCTCTTCCACCAGGATCTTGCGGTACATCACGGTGCGCTGCGGGTCGTAGCCGTCATGCAGCGCCTGCCAGTCGGCGTAGTCCATGCCGAGCACGTAGGTGGCCGCCTGCTGGTCCCCGGGCACTGCGTCTCCAGACCCGGTGACGCGGCAGTCGGTGACCGTGCCGCCGCCCCACTGGATGTACAGGGCGGCCGGGCCGGCCTGCAGGTCACGGCACCCGAGCGCCCACGAGGCGGCGTAGCTGGCCTTGACCTGCTCGAAGAAGTCCCAGTACATCGCCAGCTTGCCCGCCCGGGCCTGCTCAGAAGGGCCGGCCGCCAGCGCGTCTCGCACCGCGGCGGCCCACCCGGGGCTGAAGAACTCCGGTTCGCTCATCGTCGCTCACCCGCCCGCCAGCACCGGCTGCACCGACCCGACCATGGCCTGCAGGTCGGGGGTCAGGCTGATGCCGACGTCGTTCAGCTTGCGGCCCAGCTGCTGGAACATCAGCATCCGGACCTCCTCCTGGGTCCAGCCAAGCGGCTCGTAGATCACCTCGCGGCTGGCCACTTTCGCGAGCGTCAGGATCGTCCGCAGGGTCTCGTGGATCTCCCTGATCATGGACGGGTCTTTCCGCACCGCGTCCTGCAGGTACTTCATGCCGCCCTGGACGTGCCGCGACTCGTCCCGGCAGGTCGCGGTGAAGCCGGTGTAGTAGGCCGGCAGGAATCCCCGCCACCGGGCGTAGGAGAGGGTCACCTTCATGACCGACAGGGCCAGCACGCCCTCGATCCACAGGAAGTAAGTCGTGCCGTACCGCACCCGCGCCCGCTCGTCGTACGGGTTCCTGCGGACCTCGTCGGCCTGGTAGGCCAGCAGCCCGAAGGGCCCGACGAAGGTCTCGGACACCCAGGGGAACGACGCGTCGAGGATGTCCATGATGTCGTCGCCTTGCAGCCCGACGACCTCGCGGTAGAAGCGGTCGAAGAACACCGTGTGCCGTGCCTCGTCCTCGATCTGCGCGGAGATGTGCAGCTTCTCCTCCTCGCCCGCGCCGATCATGAACACCGGCAGCTCGATCTCGACCTGCCGTTCACCGTGGTGGAATCCGGACGCGATGGCCAGGAATGACTGCCGCTCCGCCTCGGTCATCTTCTCGTCCCAGTCGACCTTGTCCTGGCTGAAGTCGAGGTCGTACACGTCCCAGCGCTGCTTGAGGTACTTGCGGTAGAGCGTCGTGTAGTCCGGCAGCGACTTCAGGTCCTTGTGGGCGTACTCGATGACGTCGTCGATGTCGACGTTGAGCACCTCCTCGAGGGCAGCGCCCTCGATCTGGCGTACCTGCTGGTCGGTTAGCGCCCGCGGGCCCTCATGAAGCACCGCCGTCGGGCTCTTGCGTTCGGCCATGGGCAACCTCCGATTCCCGGGCACCTCCGCTGGCGCCCTGCGTTTCTACGTGTCCGGCTGGGGCCGGCAACAGCGAACTCACCACTCGGGCAAGCAGCGCTGACCATTCCGCCCGGTCGACGGCGTGCAGCTCCTCGGTCAGCAGGTAGCTTCCGAACGCGAGCAGCAGGCAGAAATGAGCCAGCGCGTCGGGTGACAGCGCCGGGTCAAGCTCGCCGCCCGACTGCCCGGCGATGATCAGCCCGGCCAGCCACTCCGCGCGCTCGCTGGTGTAAGCGCGCATCAGCCCGGCGACGTCCTCGTCGCGGCGAGCCGCGATCAGCGCCTCCGCGGCCAGGTAGCTGCGGTCATCACGGCGCCTGGGCAGGGAGCGGCCTACCTGGAGCAGCAGGTCGGCGACGGGCCGTTCGGGATCCGCGGCCAGCAGGTCGGCCAGGACCCGCCCCCCGTGGGCCCGGATCGACGCCACCAGCAGCTCGGCCTTCGAGCCGAAGTGCGCGTACAGCGCCCCGTTGCTGACCCCGGCGGCCGCGGCGATGTCCGCCACGCGCGTGCCGTCATAGCCGCGCGCGGCGAAGGCGTCAGCCGCCGCGCGCAGCAGCCGAGTGCGAGTCTCTGCGGGCGTTACCCCGGCAACGCGGCCCATAACGCTATTAAAGAGTGTTCATTTAATTCGTCAAGCCCTCCTCCGGGAGGACCGGGGAGGCTTGCGCGGCGGTCCCGGTGGAGGTAGGTGTTCACTAAAGCGGACATAACGGAGGTTGTCGTTGCCGCCAGCGGAAAACCAGCCGGCGCTCGCCGGCGTGCGCGTGCTGGAACTCACCGGCAGCGTGGCCGGTGCCGTCGCCGGAATGCTGCTGGCCGACCTCGGCGCCGACGTGCTCAAGGTGCACCCGCCTGGACCCGTTCCGCTCGCAGGCCGGCGCGGACTGGTGATGTGGGACCGCGGCAAGCGCGCCGCCACGGCTGACCCGTCGAGCGCGGAGGACCTGCGGGCCCTCGACGAGGCGATCGCCGGCGCCGACGTGCTGCTCGTCGGCACCAGCGGGCCCGGCATCACCTACCGCGGCCTCCTCGATCGCGGCCGCCGGCCCGGTGAGCCTTGCTTCTGGGTGGTCATGCCGCCCTACCTGCTCGACGAGACGCCGTGGCCGGGCGGCCAGGAATCGGCCGGCCTGCTGTTCGCCTGGCTCGGTCATGCCTGGAACCAGTCGTCCTACGCCGACGTCCCCGTTGACTGCCTGTACCCGCTGGCCCTGTACATGCAGGCCATCTGGGCCGCCGACCGTCGCGGTCGCACTGCTTGCCGGCCGCCGGCGCGGTCTCACCCTGGCCCCGCTGGCGGTTGCCGGCGGCGCTCACGGCGCCCAGCTGGTCTCGCCAGGCAACTTCACCGCCAGCCGCGACGAGCCGCACGTCCACCGGCCCGGGGGGCCCGGCGGGGCCCTGCCCAACTACCGGACCTACCGCTGCGCCGATGGCCAGTGGCTGTTTTTCGGCGCCTTCACCAACGCCTTCATCGAGCGCGGGCTGACCGCCGCGGGCGCCGCGTGGATCTTCGAGGACCCGCGGGTGGGCGGAAAACCCGGGAACCTGCGGCTCCCTGAGAACATGACCTGGATCGCCCGCGAGCTGGAGAAGGTCTTCGCGACCCGGCCCCGGGACGAGTGGCTGGAGCTGCTGGAAGCGGCGGACTGCCCGGCGGCGCCGGTTAACGAGCCCGGTGCGTGGCTGGACCACGACCAGGTCAGGGCGCTCGGGCTGCGCCTGGAGGCGGTCAGCGACACGGGCCAGGAAATCGTGATGCCCGGCCCGCTGGTCAACTTCTCGCTGACTCCGGTCAGCGTTCGCGGTCCCGCGGTCAGTTCCCGGCCGGGGATTGCCGGGCTGCGGCCGCTATGGTCGGCGCCCGGCGCGGCCGCGCGGCGCGAGCCCGGCGGGCCGCCGTCGCCCGCGCCGGGGGAATCGGAGCAACTGCCGCCGTTGTCGGGCCTGCGCGTGCTTGACCTCGGCACGATCATCGCGGGCCCCTACGTCGGGTCGCTGCTCGCCGACCTCGGCGCGGACGTCATCAAGGTGGAGCGGCCGCCGCTCGGCGATGAGTTCCGGGTCGCACACGGCGGCCGCGGCGGTTCCAGCTTCGAGGTGTACAACCGCGACCAGCGCAGCGCGATGCTCGATCTCTCCCCGGGCGATGACCGGCTGGTGTTCGACCGCCTCGTCGGCTCCGCCGACGTCGTCGTGGACAACTACCGCGCCGGCGTCGCCAGCCGGCTCGGCATCGCCCACGACGCGCTGGCGGGCATCAACCCGCGGGTCGTCACCGTCTCGATCAGCGCCTTCGGCGACACCGGGCCGCTCGGCCGCCGGCCCGGCTTCGACCCGATCGTCCAGGCGATGAGCGGCATCATGCGCGCTCAGGGCGGGCCGGCCCAGGCCGACAGCCCCGCGTTCCTGACCGTTCCCATCAATGACGTGCTCGCCGCGGGTCTCGGGGCGCTCGGGGCGTGCGCCGCGCTGCTGGCCCGGGCCCGTCTCGGCCGCGGACAGCACGTCGGGGTCACGCTGGCCGCCGCCTCCTGCCTGCTCCAGTCCGAGTTCCTGACCCGGTACAACGGAAGCAGCGGCTACCCGGCCGGCGGCCGGGACTTTGCCGGGCCAGGGCCGCTCGACCGGCTCTACCAGACCTCCGACGGCTGGGTCAGGCTCGCCGCGTCGCCCGGCCAGCTTCCCGCGCTGACGGGGGCCGGGCTCGCCCCGGCGGCGGGCCGGCCCGCGTCCGGCGACGAGGCCCTGGCCGCCGGAATCTCGGCGCTGGTGGGTGGCCTGCCGACGGCCGAGGTGATCAGCCGCGCGCACGCGGCGGGCATCCCTGCGGTAAGCGCGCGCCAGGGGCGCGAACTGACCGCTGACGCGCAGCTCATCCGCCATGGCCTGCTGGCCGTCCGCGATCGCGACGACCGCGGCGTCACGCGGGTCGACCCGGGGCGCTGGCTGCAGATGCCGGGCCTGCCTGCCCGCGGGCCGCGCGAGGCTCCCGGCGCCGGCGAGCACACCGAGACGCTCCGCCGCGAAGCCAGCCGCGGTTCTTGATCCCGCCAGGCGCCGACCGGGACGAGCCGCGGGTCATGTCCCCCCGTGAGTTGTCCAATACCTGGGCCAATACGATAAACGGGCCGACTTGAAGGAGGACGATCGATGCCACTCGCCTGGGTACCCTACGCCAGCCGCGCCGAAGCAGAACGGCGGCTTGGCGGCATCCCCGACGGACTGGAACTCGACTTCTACCGGGCCGACGGGGACGAGTGGCCCGGCACCGCCGGCGAGGTCGCCTTCTACGTCCTGCCTTACATGAAGGGCACCGCGGTGCTGGACAAGGTGCTGGACATGCCGCGGCTGGAGGTGGTGCAGACCCTTACGGCCGGCTACGAGGACGTCCTGCCGCTGCTGCCGGACCGGGTGACGCTGTGCAACGCGGCGGGGCTGCACGACGCCAGCACCGCCGAGCTGGCGGTGGCGCTGGCCCTGGCCAGCGGCCGGCACCTGGACTGGTTCGCCCGCGATCAGGTCCAGGGCCGGTGGGACCAGCGCCACGGCCGGTCCCTGGCCGATCAGCGGGTGCTGATCGTCGGGTACGGGCACGTCGGCGCGGCCATCGAGGACCGCCTGCGGGGCTTCGAGGTCGCCTCGGTCACCCGGGTGTCCCGGCGGGGCCGCGGCGGGCCGCCTCTGGTCCACCCATTCGGTGACCTGCCCGCGCTGCTGCCCGAGGCGGACGTCGTGTTCGTGGCCGCCCCGCGCACGCCGGAGACCGAGGGGCTGTTCGGCGCCCGCAACCTCGGCCTGCTGCCGGACGGCGCGCTGCTGGTCAACGTGGCCCGCGGCAAGCTGGTCGACACTCCCGCCCTGCTGGCCGAGCTGTCGGCGGGGCGCATCACCGCCGCGCTGGACGTGACCGATCCGGAGCCGCTCCCAGCCGACCATCCGCTGTGGCACGCCCCCGGGGTGCTGATCTCGCCGCACGTCGGCGGCGCCAGCTCAGCGTTCGCACCGCGGGCCGACCGGCTGATGGCCGCGCAGCTGGCCCGGTTCGCGGCCGGCCAGCCGCTGGCGAACGTCGTCCGCCCCGGCCTGCCGTAGCCAGGACCGCGGAGCGGCTACTCGCCATCGAGGTCCCGCCCAGCCCGTGATCCTGTCAGCTCTCCGGGCGGCCGCGTCATGTCGGGAATGATTTTCATTAGCGATTTGTTCACACGACCATGAGTCGTAGCACACTTCGTCCCGTCATCAAGCTCAGGTCGTCCGCTGGGACCGGGTACACCTACGTGACCAGGAAGTCCCGCCGGAACGATCCCGACCGTCTCGTCGTCCGCAAGTACGACCCGACGATCGGCCGTCACGTCGACTTCCGCGAGGAGCGGTAAGTCCTGAAGCCCAAGAGTGCGGCGCCGGCATCACCGGCCGCCGCACTCTTTTTGTTGGTGTTTTTACGCGTACCTACGCCAGTTTTGTTGGTCTTTTTCGCGTACCTACGCCAGTGGCCCGGGGCCGCCGGAAACCACCATAACGAGTACGCTTTGTTCCGTGCACACCGATATCGACCGGTCGCGCGGGCACGGCGATGCGATGGCGCCGTCCGGCAGAGCAGTCGGTCGCGTGCCGGGATGAGTGCGCCACGCACGGGGGCCCGCGCGGCGAATGACTTCTTCGCTGGCCGGGACGATGAGCTGGCGATGCTGCGGAACCTGCTCACCGGGCTGGCCGCCGGGGTCGGCGCTGCGGTGCTGGTCGAGGGAGAGCAGGGGATCGGGAAGACGGCCCTGCTGCGGCGGATCCTGGGCGACGCCGGGGGAGCCGCGTTCCGGCTGGGCTGGGCAACGCCGGACGAGCTCGGCCAGCGGATTCCGCTGCTGCTGATCAGGGAATGCCTTGGCGCGCCGTTGCTGCGGCCCGGCGCCGGCGGACCCGCCGGCGATCCGGCGGCCTCCGACGACGAGCGGGCCGTGGCTGGCCCGCTGCCGTCCGGTGACCCGGTGCTGGCCGAGACGGAGCGGCTGCTGGCCGAGGTAGAACGGCTCTGCGCGGAGTCCCCCGTGGTGCTGGTGGGCGAGGACCTGCAGTGGGCGGACGAAGCGTCCCTGCTCGTGTGGCAGCGGCTGGCCCGGGCCGTCGGGCAGCTGCCGCTGCTGCTGGCCGGGACGTACCGTCCCGAGCCCGCCAGGGAGCAGATCAGCAGGCTGCGGGATGAGGTGCGGGCGAGCGGCGGGACGGTCCTGTCGCTGGGTCCCATGCCTGCCGAGCACCTGTCGGGGCTTATCGAGCAGGTGACGGGCGCTCGCCCCGGCCCGCGCCTCGCCGCGGAGGCCGGGGCGGCGGGCGGGAACCCCTTGTACGTCAGGGAGCTCGTGGACTCCCTGACGCGGGAAGGCAAGGTGGCCGTCGCCGCGGGCGTGGCCGAGATAGCGGCCCCGCTGCCCGCGGTGCGGGTGCCGGCGCTGCTGAGAGTGATGATCGCGGAGCGACTGAGCGCGTTGCCGGAGGAGACGGTGACGGTGCTGCGGTACGCGGCGGTGCTCGGCCAGGAGTGCCGGATGAGCGACCTGGAGATGGTGTCGGGCCGGAGCGGCGCCGACCTCGCGGACGCGATCGATTCGGCGGTTGCCGACGGCGTGGTGATCGAGGCAGGCGGCAAGCTGGCATTCCGTCACGGGCTGATCCGCCATCAGTTGTATGACGGCGTGCCGCCCGCCCGCCAGTTGCACTCACGGGCGGCCAGGGCGCTCGCGGTCGCCGGGGCGCCGAAGGAGCAGGTCGCCGCGCAGCTGGCGCTCGCACCGGAGCAGTCGGCGGAATGGGTGCGGGAGTGGCTGCCGAGCGCGCTGCCGGTGCTCGCTTACCGGATGCCGCAGGTGACGGGCCAACTGCTGCGCGGTGTCGTTGCCGCGATGCCCGACAGCGACCCCCAGTGGGAGCGGCTGCAAGCCGGCCTTGTCACGGTGGCGTTCCTGCTCGGGCAGTACGACGAGGTCCAGCTGGCCGGACGCCGCCTGCTCGCCGGCGGCGGCGATCCCGACCGGGCCGCCGAGGTCACCTGGCTGATGGCTTACAGCCTGCTGCGGTCTGGTCATCCTGGCGAGGCGATCGACGCGCTGAAGATCGCGGTCACCCGGCCCGGCCTGAGCGAGGTGTGGTCGGGCCGGCTGCGCGCCCTGCAGGCGCTCATGCTGGCGATGACGCGGCGGCTGGACGAGGCGGCCGTGGTCGCCGACCGGGTCCTGGCCGAGGGAGACCAGACCAGCGACCCGTTCGCCACCGGGTACGTGCTGCACACGCTGTCCCAGGTGAGCTTCGTCGGGAGGGATCTCGCCGGCGCGCTGAAATGGATCGACCGGGCGCTATCGGTGATCGGCAGCAGCGACCAGACGACCGACCTGCGGCTGATGCTGCTGGCCAACCGGGTGGGCGCGCTCGGGCTGCTCGACCGCCACGACGAGGCGATCGGCGCGGCCGGGCAGGCCCTGATCGTGGCCGAGCGGGCGGGGACGTCACGGCTGGCCGTGCTCTGCTGCACGCTCGCGTACCAGCATTTCGAGGCCGGCCAGTGGGACGACGCGCTTGCCGAGCTCGAGCCGGCGCTTGGCCTGGACCTGGGCGCAGGCTCGTCCCTGGCGCACGGGCTTATCGCCCTGATAGCCGGCTACCGGGATGCGGGCGGCGTGGCCGTGGAACACCTCGCTGCTGTATCGGAGCCGGGGAGCGCGGCCGCCGCGGCGGCCGCCAACAGCCATTACCTGCACCTTGCGCAGGCCGTGGCGGAGGAGCGGGCCTGCCGTCCGGAGCAGGCGGTGGCGGTGCTCGCCGCGTGCCTGGCCCCCGCTGCCGCCATGCGCATGCCCGCCAGGCACCTCCTGCTGCCGCCGCTGGTGCGGCTCGCGCTCGCGGTCGGCGACGCGGACACCGCCGCCGCGGCCGCGCGCGCCGCGGCGGAGGAAGCCGAGCGGGAGCCGTTGCCCGTTAAGGGCGCCGTGGCCGACCACTGCCGGGGCCTGCTGACCGCCGACCTGGCGCCGGTGCTCGCGGCGGCCGCCTACCACGGGTCCGCGGGCCGGCCGCTGCGGCGAGCGGAGGCCTTGACGGACGCCGCCGTCCTGCTCGCCCGCCAGGGCGGGACCGCGCTCGCCCGGGACTGGTTCGACGAGGCCATCGGCTTGTACCGCCGCCTGGAGGCGGACTGGGCCATCCGCAGCGCCTCCGCCCGGCTGCGCGAGTACGGCATCCAGCCCCGCCAGGACGCCGACCGGGCGCGCCCGGCGCACGGGTGGGAGTCGCTCACCCTCACCGAGGCGAAGATCGCCCGGCTGATCGCCGACGGGCGGTCCAACCCGGAAATCGGCGCCGAGCTGCTTCTGTCCCGCAACACGGTACAGGCGCACGTCTCGCGCATCCTGGCGAAGTTCGGCGCGCAGTCGCGGAGGGAGATCACGACGCCCGCGGCCGGGGGAATGTGAGCGCGCAGCCTCCTTTAATACGGAAACCCGGGTGCTCCCGGTGACTTGAGTCACGGCGTAGCCGCCGCGGTGCTCTTCGCCGTATCCGTCGGGGCGGCGGTGCTCTTCGTCGGCGCCGGGCTGGCGGTCGTCCGCCTCGGCTTCGGCGAGGCGGACGTGGGCGTCGGGGTGGCGGGCGACGTCTTGGTCGCGGCGGGCGTCGGTGCCGCGGTCGTCTTCCTCGCGCTCGCCGACGGCTTCGCGGAGGTCCTGGCGGGTGTCGGGGACGTGGCCCGCGCCGCCGGTTGCGCCGGCGCCGACGGGGTGATCTCGCTGTTGGCCGGGCCGCAAACCAGCTTGTACGTGGCCTTGTTTGAGGTCGTCGCCGGGGCTTCGAGCATCTTGATCTCGGCCCAGCCGCTCCCCGCCTTGCCGGCCTTGACGGTCCCGCTGCTCACCGGCAGGGTCGCGGGCCCGATGAAGTTCAGCGTCTGCGCCGGGCCTGGCTTCCCTGACGAGTACAGCCACTGATACGACAAGGTCCCCGGTTCGGTGGAGGTGACCGTGCCGCTGTAAGCGAACGAGGTCGCGGTGGTGCACTTTGACGTCACTACCGGCGGGGTCACCGTGGCCTGGGCGGTGAAGGCATCGGCGGTTGAGCTGCTCAGCTGCACGCTGGCGGAGTTTCTCGTAAGCGCGTACGCGCCAGCCGCGCCAAGCACGACCAGCGCCGCCGCGGCAGCCGAAGCGAAGGTCAGCATCTTGCGCCGGGCCCGCCTGGTCGCCGTCGCCGAGCCGCCTCCGCCCCTCGCCAGCAGCGGCAGCAGCCTGGCGGCGCGCTCCGCGAGCTCCCGGCGGCCCTGACCTTCCCAGTCCGGCCCGTACACGGCGGCCGCCCGCGCCGTCACGTCGTAGAGGAAATCCCGTGCGTTCCGCGGCCGGTCCGCCGGGTTCTTGGCCATGCCCCAGGCGACAAGATCTTGCAACGGCCGGTCGACCTGGTCAAGCGGCACCGGCGCGGACTCGTGCTGGTCCTGCAGGTGCCCGGGCCGCCCGGAGAACGGCGGCTTGCCCGTCACGGACTCGAAGAAAACAGCGGCCGCGGCGTACAAGTCGGTCCTCGGCACGTTAGGCGCTCCGTGCCACAGCTCCGGCGCCATGTACGCGGGCGCTCCGGCCGCGGGCATCTGCTTGTCCGCCTTCACCGAGACCCCGAAGTCGGTCAGCGTGCACCGGCCCTGGGTGTCAACAAGAACGTTGTCCGGTTTGAGGTCGCGGTGCGGAACGCGACGCGAGTGCGCCGCGACCAGCCCAAGCAGTGAGTCCTTCAGCACCACCAGCGCGGCCACGGCGCCGAGCGGTCCGCCGCGCGCGATCATCTCGCGCAGCGATACCCCGTCAACCAGCTCCATCACGATGGCGGCGCCCTGACCGGGCTGCTCCACGTAGGCCAGCAGCCGCGCCACGTGCGCCGCGTCGAGCGACCTCAGCCGCTCGGCTTCCGCCCGCAGCCGAGACAGGAACTCGGGGTCGCGGGCCAGGTCCTCGTCGAGGTACTTGATCGCCACGCGCCGGCCGGTCGCCTCGTGGACCGCCACGACGACACGGCCGGACACCCCGTGCCCGAGCAGCCGTTCCTCGGTGTAGCCAGGAACGGCCCACTCGGCATAGCTGGGTATCGTCCACGCAGTCGTCCTCGCAGTCATGGAACTCCTTGCTGAAGCAGGTGACGTACGCCGCGCGGCCCGATACCGAACTCCTAAGTTCTGGCTCAGTGCCCTCAACGAGAACGGCCCATGTCAGGGCACTGAAATAAATTGTAAGGAATGTTGGCATATTGCCGGTCTGCGGTTACTCACCCGTTATGACGTGCACCAGCGGTCACAGGTTGCCCAGTCTCGGGACCCGATGGGCGTCCGCCTCGGCCGCGCCGACTCGGCGTCGCTCCGGCGGGCGTCCCAACTAGAGCGCCGCCGCCCGCAGCTGTTAAGTTCCGGAAGGTGGCAAGGTCAGCGTCGGGGGAGTCGCTCCTCACCCGGGCGCCAGGCGAGTTCGCCGCCCATTGAATGAGATTCCGCTCGCGCGCGCCCGGCGCCGCGGGCAGCCTGTGAGCGAGACGGCCGGCGGGCGGCCGACGGAAGGAGGCCGCGATGGCGCGGCGGGTGAACAGCGAACTGCTTCTGGTGGGCAGCCTCCCGGCGGACACGACCGACGGCGCGCTGCGGTCGGCGGCGGAGTTCTTCGGCGACCTGGTGTTCGCGTTGCCGGACGGCGAGACCGGCCCGCGGGCCGGCTGGGTCAGCTACGAGCGCGAGCGCCTCGTGCGGCCGAACGAGGGCATCGTGACCCTCCAGGAGACCGAGTCGCCGACCGGCTTGCCGCGGCACGCGTACGAGACGCCCGTATTCGGCGTCCGGCCCGGGGTCAGCGAGCTGTACTTTCCGAGCTGGCCGCGGATCGATGACGCCATCGCGGGCTACCAGGCGTTCCGCCAGCTCCGCGAGGAAGGCGTGATCCCGGCCGGGCTGCGGTTCCAGGTCGGCCTGCCCTTCCCGGCCAGCGCCCTGAACGCGTTCAAGGCCGACTTCGCCGCCGACTACCCGGTCGCCGCCCGCGCGTTTGAAGACCTAGTCGCCCGCGAGCTGGCCCGGCTGACCGCCGCCATCCCGCCGGGCGAGCTGGCCATCCAGTGGGACATGGCCTACGAGACGCAGGACATCGAGCGGGTGCTCGCCTGGACGACCGAGGGCGCCTGGGAGCGGTTCGCCGGCCCGGTGACCAGGCTCACCCGGCTCATCCCGGACGAGGTCCTGGTCGGGTACCACCTGTGCTACGGGACGTTCCCCGAATGGCCGATGTACGAGGCGCGGGACATGGCGCTGCTGGTACGGATGGCGAACTTCGCGGTGGCGAACTCCGGGCGCACCGTGGACTGGCTGCATCTGGCGGGGCCTCGGTACCTGCGCAGCGAGGACCGCGCCTTCTTCCGCCCGCTCGCCGACCTTGAGCCGGGCGACGCACGGGTGTTCCTCGGCATCGTGCTGCCGATCGACGGCATCCCCGGCCTGCGCCGGCGGGTCGCCACGGCATCGCGGTACATCCCCGACTTCGGCGTGGCCATGTACTGCGGGTTCGGCCGTCAGCCAGGCAAGGACGGCACCGAGACCATGCGCGAGCACGCCGAGACGGTCCGCTCGGTCCGGGGCTGAATCAGGAAATTCGCTCCCGCCTGTCCATTGAGGCATCGCCTGTTCGAAGCACCAGTAGACGCGGCCGCGAGACGCGGCCGCCGGAACTCTTCGAAGGAGATGTCATGCGGAAGATCGTCGCGGGAATGATGGTCTCGGTCGACGGCGTGGTGGAAGCGCCGGAGACGTGGACCGGCCCGTACTTCTGCCCCGAGCTCGGCCAGGTCGTCGGGTCGCTCATGGCGGCCGGCGACACCATGCTGCTCGGCCGGGCCACCTACCAGGCCTTCGCCGCTTCGTTCGCCGGCAATACCAGCGACCCGATGGCGGCCCAGATGAGCGCCTTCCAGAAAGTGGTCGTTTCGACCACCCTCGACCAGGCGGAATGGGAGAACACGACGCTGATCGGCGCCGACGTCGCGGCCGAGGTCACCAGGCTCAAGGAGGGCCCGGGCAAGAACATCATCATGAGCGGCAGCCCCACCCTGGTGACCTGGCTGCTGCGGCAGGGCCTGCTTGACGAGCTGAACCTGCTGCTCTTCCCGGTGGTGGCCGGCCACGGGCGCCGCCTGTTCGCGGGGGAGGGCGCCACGGCCGGGCTGACGCTGACTCACTCGCAGGCCTTCGGCACGGGCGTGGTCCAGCTCGTCTACAACCCCGCCTGACCGTCAAACTGGCCGTCGCAGACTGGGCGGCGCGCTTCTCCAGGGCGGCGCGTTCCGCCGCGTTCCTGGTGAGCGCGGCGGCGCGGCGGAACTCGCCGGCCGCCTCGGCGGGGCGGCCGAGCCTGGCCAGCAGGTCGCCGCGCACGCTGGGCAGGTGGTGGTAGCCGGCCAGCGCGGGGTCGGCGGCCAGGCCGTCGACGATGCGCAGGCCTGCCGCCGGGCCATCGGCCATGGCGACGGCGACCGCGCGGTTGAGCTCGACCACCGGGGACGGGGTAAGCGCGGCCAGTCCCCGGTACAGCTCCGCTATCTGCCGCCAGTCCGTCTCGGCCGCGGTCCGCGCCCGCGCGTGGCACGCCGCGATCGCGGCCTGCAGCACGTAGGGCCCCGGCGGGCCGCCGAGCCGCTGCGCGCGCAGCAGCGCGGTGAAGCCGCGCCGGATCAGCAGCTGATCCCAGCGGCCCCGGTTTTGCTCAGGCAGCGGAACGGGCAGGCCGTCGGCACCGAGCCGGGCCGGCATCCGCGACGCCTGGATCTCCATCAGCGCGACGAGGCCGTGCACTTCTGGCTCGGCCGGCATCAGCCCGGCGAGCACCCGGCCGAGGCGCAGCGCCTCGTTGCAAAGCGCCGGGCGCATCCAGTCCTCCCCGGCCATCGCCGCGTAGCCCTCGTTGAACACCAGGTAGAGCACCTCGAGCACGGAAGACAGGCGGCCGCGCAGCTCCGGCCGGGCCGGCACCTCGAACGGCACGCCCCGGTCCGCCAGCGTCCGCTTGGCCCGCGTGATCCGCTTCGCGATCGTCGGCTCCGGCACGAGGAAGCCGCGCGCGATCTCCTCGGTGGTCAGGCCGCCGAGCAGCCGCAGGGTGAGCGCGATCCGCGCCTCGGTGGACAGCACCGGATGACAGGCGATGAACATCAGCCGCAGCAGGTCGTCGTCGATGGCGTCGTCGTCAAGCACCGCGTCGAATTCCGGCGGCGGGTCCAGCTGGCCGTCCGCCGCCTCCCGGCTAAGCAGCGCCAGCTTGCCGCGAAGCCGCTCGTCCCGCCGGATCCGGTCGATCGCGCGGTGCCTGCCGGTGAGCATGAGCCAGGCGCCCGGGTTGGCCGGGATGCCCTCCGCGGGCCACTGCTGGAGCGCCGCCACCAGGGCGTCCTGCGCTAGTTCCTCGGCGAGTCCGACATCCCGCACGAGGCCGGCCAGGCCGGCGATGATCCGCGCCGACTCGATCCGCCACACCGCCTCGACGGCGCGCCGCGCCGCGACGTCCGCCGTCACCGGCTCTCCGGCCACTAGCCCTCCGGGCCGAACACCTGGCGGATGTCGCCCTCGCCTTCGCCGACGATCTTCCAGAACCGCCGGGCCAGCTCGACCGCCTCGTCCCTGGTCCGCACCTCGATCAGCGCGAAGCTGACGATGACCTCCTTGGACTCGGCGAACGGCCCGTCGGTCAGCGTGATGTCGCCGCCGGCGGCGACAACGTGCGTGCCCTGGTCAAGCCCGCCCGTCGCGAGCAGCAGCCCGGCCCTGGTCAGCTCCTCGACGAACCGCCCCATCTCGGCGTACATCCGCTCGTCCGGCGCGGCGCCCCCGCCGTTCACCGTCATCAGGAAACGCATCGCGAGACCTCCGGAAGAATCTCCGCCGGCGTCGGCGGCAACATCCCAGCTCAACGCGGATTCTAGCGGTCTACCGCCATAACCCTGAATTAATCTCCCGAACGGTGTCGTGGTGACTCGGTCCCGCCCCGCCGGCACAGGAGTCGGCGGGGCGGAACTTAGCGCCCGGACTCAGGTGGTGATCTTCCAGGTCCTGGTCGCCGCGGTGGAGCAGGAAACCTGGACGAGGCTCGCCGAGCTGGCCGTCGAGTCGCCCGACGGGGCCACGCACAAGCCCGAGTTCTTCGCGACGACCTGGTACACGCCGGCGCTAACGGAGGTCAGCGTGAACTGCTCATTGCTGTTGTAGTTGCACGGGTACTGGTCGATCGCCGCGCCGCTCGACGTCGAGGCGCCCAGCACGTCCAGGCAGTAGTCCGGGGTCATGGGCTGGATGTAATAGGTGCTGCTGCCGGCGGAAGTCGGGACGAAGGTGAACCCCTGGTTGGTCCCGCCGTTGCAGGTGTACTGCTGGAATTGCGCCTCGGACACGGTCGTCCAGTCGTTCTCGTCCATGCACAGGCTGCTGCCGTCGTTGACGAGCGTGCTGCTGAACCCGCCGCTCGCGAACCCCGGCGTGACGTACACCGCGAAGGCGTCGTGCGACGACTGGAAGGTGACCGGTACCGTGACGGAGCCGCTCGACGTGCTCATGATCTGACTCGAGACCACCTGCGGCGAGTTGAGCGGCGACTGGTCAGGTATCCGGTAGACGGTGACGTTGACATTGCCGTTGTTGGCCAGCCAGCCCACCGACGACAGCCCGGTGAAGGTCACGGACGCGGCGCCGGTGTACCCGTTCTCGTCGCCGATGAGGGCCACCGCCCGCCGCCGTGAACTGTCCTCGGCCGCCGAGACCGCCGTGGTCCCCACCTCGCCGGAGGTGGAAACCAGGGAACCGGTGAGGTCGGCGTAGGTGCGGAAGGTCCACCACTGGCCGGTGTAGGAGTAGCCGCCGTTCCCGTTCGAGACGATGGTCCCGGCTAGGTAAGGGTTCACGCAGCATGACGCCCAGTTGCCGCGCATCGCGTTGGCGTACCCGGACTGGGCGAAGCGGGCCAGGTACCAGGCCGTCTGGCCGGCGGTTTGCTTGTCCTCGGGCAGGAACTCGTTGGCCGACAGCGGGCGGGAGGAGATCCCGTTGGCCGACAGGTCGCTGTCGACGGACTGCGCCACGGCGACCGGGTCGTCCCCGTCCCCCTCGAGATGGTCGCTGATCTCGCTGGGCGCGGTCCCGGCCGACTCGACATGGGCGAGGAACTGCGACCACTCGCTCGAGTTCTGCGACGGGGTGGCGGCGAGCGACGGTCCGACCGTGAGCGCGCTCGGGGCGAGCTGCTTGATCGTCTTAACGGCGGTGTCCCACATATTGAAGTACTGGGTGGTGTCCATGCCCGGTGCCCAGAAAATGGACTCGTCGGGCTCGTTCCAGATGTCGTAGGTGACCGTGACCCCGGCAGCCTGGATCGCGCCGACCACGTCGTCGAGGAAGGTGACGTAGTTGGCGCAGTTCCCGCCGGCGCACGGCCACGTCGTGCTGGAGGGCTGGCTTCCGTCCGCGCCGTAGATGTCGGCCAGGAGGACCTGGTACTGCGCGTGGTAGGACCCCGCGGTGAAGCGCTTGGCCTGCGCGATTACCTCGGCGACCTGTGCCTTGGTGCTCGTGCCGTAGGTGTACCCGTCCGCGATCCAGCCCCCGGTGGGCGTGGCGTGGCCGCCGGCGCGCATCCCGGTGATGCCAAGCGGCTGGATGAACTGGTCCGGCGGCTGCGTGCCGTCCTGGCTGACCCCGTACAGGAAGCCCTCGCCGACCCCGGTGGCCGACCCCGTCACCGACCCCAGGTTCACGGTCAGCGCCTCGGCCGCCGACGCGCTCTGGGCCCGCGCCAGCAAGGGAGTTGCCAGCGCCAGCACCACGGCGGCCATCACCACCAGGCGCCTGCGTCTCGGTCTCATCGTCATCGAATCCTCCTTTGATTCCGCACCACGGCCACGATGGCGTGGCGACGACTGTGATCGCTAACATTCGCATATATTCGCGTTCTATCTGGTAATTAGCCTATTTAGAATATAAAAATAGTTAGCGTTAACATTTATGGCCGGCCGACGTGCGGGCACCTTCCTCCCTCGATTCAGCTCAGCGGGAACCCGAGCCCCAGGTCGGCGACGCTGACCACCCGGCCGGTCGCGATCGACTCGTTGGCCGCGAGCCCGACGGCCGCGCTGCGCAGTCCCTCGACGTAACCGGCCCGCTGACCGAGCGGATCGGGTCGGCCCGGCCGGAAGATGGCATCAAGCAGCCGCGGGTCCGCGCCGCCGTGGTGCCCGGATTCCGCCGGGAGCGGCACCTCATACGCGGGCTCCCAGTGCCGCTGCACCACCAAGTGCTCGGAGACCGGCCGGACGTCATCCGGTCCGGGCGCCTCCGCTCTCTCGTCGGTCATGGGGTCGATCGCGGGACGGCCGCTGATGCCGCCGTCGGCCGCCGACCGAACCTGGCTCCGCTCGACCACCGCCAACTCGGCGCGGCCGGCAGTGCCGTTGACGGAGACCCGGTAACCCTCCCACGGCGAGTGCGCGTTCAGCGAGTAAGTCAGGAACGCCCCCGACGCGTAGCCCACCAGGACCGCGGCGTTGTCCTCGATGGTGACGCCGGGGGAGAACACGTCACGGTCCCTGATGTATCCGTCCTGCGCTTCCGCCTCCAGGTACAGCCGCCGCAGCCGGTCGTCGCCGGCCAGGTTGAGCCCGAACGGATCGGTGCCGAGCCGCGGCGACCGGTACGACCGTTCCGGCCGGTCGGCGAGGCCCCGCTCCTTGGCGTTCAGGTCTCCGTAGAACCGCAGCGCGCCCCGGGCGTACACCTCGGTCGGCACGTCGCCGGTCCACCAGTTCACCAGGTCGAAGTGGTGGCTTGACTTGTGTACGAGCAGGCCGCCGGACGCGCTCTTCTCCCGGTGCCAGCGACGGAAGTAGTCCGCGCCGTGCACCGTGTCGAGCATCCACTCGAAGTGCACCGACGTGACGGCCCCGATGGTCCCCTCGGCGATGACCCGGCGCAGTTCGCGGTTGCGCGCCGCATAGCGGTAATTGAACGTGACGACCAGCTCGCCGGAAGCCGCGCGGGCCGCGTCCGCGAGCAGGCGGGCTCCGTCGGGGGTGGTGGCGACCGGCTTCTCCATGATCACGCCGCACCCGGCCCCCAGCGCGGCCGCGGCGTACGCGGGATGCGTGTGATCGGGCGACGTCACGATGACAACGTCCGGCCGCTCACGAGCCAGCAGGTCATCGAACTGCTCCGGCCGGTACCTGGCCGGGGAGCGGCGCCCGGCCACGCGGAGCGCCTCTTCGTAGAAGCTCATCCGGACCCCGTTCGGGTCGCACCAGGCGACGATCTCTCCGGGGTAAGGCCCCGCAAGGGCCTCGATGTACATGCTCGCCCGCGCGCCCGTCCCGACCACGGCGTAGCGTTTGTGGTCCGCCATCCGGCCTCCCGGCTCCCTCGACGGCTTTCGGGTGGACTTACTGCGAATCGTTTCGCATCCGGATCGTAGGCTCAGGCCGTGGGACGGTCAAGAGATGTCCGTAGACTTGACGGCAGAGTGGATCAAAGATGCGTGAATCGATTCGGATTCACGCAGGGGGGACGAAGACTGGTGTCGGAGTTCGCAGGCGGCAGGCGATGAGTGCCCGCCGGGCCACGATCAGGGACGTCGCGGCCAGGGCCGGGGTAACGATCAGCACGGTCTCGTACGCCCTGAGCGGCAAGCGCTCGGTTCCCGCCGACGTCCGGCTGCGGGTCCAGCGAGCCATCGAGGAGCTGGACTACCAGCCCAATGCCAGCGCGCGGGCGCTCAGGCAGCAGGCGACCAGGACCCTCGGCCTGCTCGGCCCCGCGCACGACGATCCCCACGACGCGGCGCACCTTGAGCTGACGAACATGATCGTCCAGGCGGCCACCGCCGCCGACTACGACCTGATCGTCGCTCCGGGGACGGACAGCGACCGCGTGGTCGACCGCCTGGTGCGCGGGCGGCGCGTGGACGGGCTGATCCTCATGGACGTCAGGCGTCACGACCCGCGGCTACAGCAGATCCAGGCCACGGGGGTGCCCCTGGTTTCCATGGGTCGGCCGGAAAGGAACTCCGCCGTCGCCCTGGTCGACGTCGACTACGAGGACATGGTGCGGGCCTGCGTCACGCACCTGGCGCTGCTCGGCCACCGGGAGATCGCCCTGATGAACAAGTCGGCCGTCACGCTGCGCGAAGGCTTCGGGCCGAGCCGCGACGCCCTCGACGGCTTTGCCGCGGCGACCGCCGACCTCGGCCTGCGCGGGCTGGCGGCGTGCTGCGATCACGACCCGGAGGCCGGCGAGCGGTGGGTCGCGGAGGTGCTGGCCGCCCAGCCCGGGGTGACCGGCATCGTGACCGTCAACGAGGCCGCGCTGCCCGGGCTCTACCGCGGGCTGGCCGCATCGGGCCGCTCCGTCCCTGCTGACGTATCGCTGACCGGGGTGGCGTCCAAACGGTGGGCCACGGCCTTCACCCCGGAGCTCACCGGGGCGGACCTGCCGGTCGGCCAGCAGGCGACCGAGGTCGTGCGGATGCTCGTCGACCGCATCCGCCAGCCGGAGCTGCCGGTCAGCCAGCTGGTGCTGAAGCCCGGCCTCACGGTGCGGCGCAGCACCGCCGAACGAGAAGGACGAGCCCGAAGTTAGCCCGAACGGGCGCGTGGTTACTCCGGAGGCGCCCGCTTAGAGCATCGGCGGGTAGTCCTTGACCTTGGACAGCGGCCACCTGGGCGGCTAGCCCCGCGCGACGTTCAGCGCCGTTGCGGTGAGCGTCGCGTCGTTCAGCTCGTACGCGCCGGACCCGTGATCGCCGTCGTAGCCGAAGGCGTACACGTCCAGCGTCTCGCCGCCGGCCGGCACGGTGATCTCATTGGATCCGCTGAAATAGGAGTTCACCTGGTCGGCCGGGGTGCTCGAGTTGAACGGCGCGAGCGCGCCGCTGCCGACGTTGAACAGGTCATTGGCGAAACTGGCCAGCGGAGTCCCGTCGTACACGAAGAACTGCGGGAAGACCTCGCCGTTGGTGATCTCGTTCGGCGTCGCCATGAAGTTGACGTTCAGCAGGTACGTGCCGGCCCGCAGGGCGACGGCCTTGACCAGCTGCTCGTGGCTTGTGAAGCCGCCTCCCGTCGTGATGCTGTGCGCGGCGCCGGAGGGGTCGGACTCGAGTTGGTACGTCGTCGTCGAGGTGACGCCCGACGGCCCTTGCGGTCCCCGTTGCCCCCGTTGCCCCCGCTGTCCCTGCCCGCCTTGCGCGGCGGTGGTGTAGAACAGCACCCACCGGCTCCACTCGGAGGCGCCCGCGGCGTCTTCCGCGCTGATCTTCGCCTCGTACGCCGTGCCCGCGGCGAGCGTCGAGACGGTGTCCGACGTGCCCCGCAGCGTGTAACCGCTGTCGGCGGCGGCGGCCGCCGTGGGGGTGGAGGCGTTGGCGATGACGATCCGGTACGAAGCCGCTCTGCCGTCCCTGGCCCAGTTGAACGTCGCGCCGTCCGTGGTGACGCTGCCGTCCGCGACGGCGAACCCCCCGACCTTGCCGGGCTTCCCGGTCGCGGCGGCGTGCCCGGTGTCGGCCTGCGCAGCGCCGACGCCGACGCCGACGCCCGTGAGCGTGCAGCCGGCGGCGAGCGCGCAGGCTCCCGCCGCGCGGGCCAGCGTCCAGCGACTGAGTTTCAGCACCATAATCGTCTTTCCCTCGTTCCTCTTGCCCCGTGAAAGCCTCGAAACGCGCGCCAAACGGCCAAGACCTTACCATGGGTAATCAGAAAAATACGCTAAGTTCCACAGGGAATGGCGGACTGATACTTGCGCCCGCCGTATGAGACTGAGTATCGTTTGATGATATTGAGTTTCATAGGTGGTGGTCTCGTGGACGATGCGGTTCGCAGTGAATCTGGCCTGCCCATCCAGGCTGTCTATGACGTCGCCGCGCTGGCCGGGTTCGACCCGGGCACCGAGCTCGGCGAGCCCGGCGCGTTCCCGTTTACGCGCGGGGTCTACCCGTCGATGTACACCGGGCGGCCGTGGACGATGCGGCAGTACGCCGGGTTCGGCACGGCGAAAGAGTCGAACCACCGGTACCACGAGCTGGTCGCCAACGGCACGGGCGGCCTGAGCGTCGCGTTCGACCTGCCGACGCAGATGGGCTACGACTCCGACGAGCCGGTCGCCCGCGGCGAGGTCGGGAAGGTCGGCGTGGCCATCGACTCGGTCGAGGACATGCGGGTCCTGTTCGACGGCCTGCCGCTCGACAAGATCTCCACGTCGATGACGATCAACGCCCCGGCCGCCACCCTGCTGCTGCTCTACCAGCTCGTGGCCGAAGAGCAGGGCATCCCCGGTGGCAAGCTGACCGGGACCATCCAGAACGACGTGCTCAAGGAGTACATCGCGCGCGGCACCTACATCTACCCGCCGCGCCAGTCGCTGCGGCTGATCAGCGACATCTTCGGTTACTGCCAGCGGGAGATCCCGCGCTGGAACACGATCTCCATCTCCGGCTACCACATGGCCGAGGCCGGCGCCACGCCGGCCCAGGAGATCGCGTTCACCATCGCGAACGCCAAGGAGTACGTGCGGGCCGCGACCGCTGCCGGGCTTGACGTCGATGACTTCGCGCCGCGGCTGTCGTTCTTCTTCGTCGCCCGCACGACAATCCTGGAGGAGATCGCCAAGTTCCGCGCGGCCCGCCGGATCTGGGCGCACGTCATGCGGGACGAGTTCGGCGCGAAGAACCCCAAGTCGCAGATGCTGCGGTTCCACACCCAGACGGCCGGCGTCCAGCTGACCGCGCAGCAGCCGGAGGTCAACCTGGTCCGGGTCACCGTGCAGGCCCTCGCCGCCGTCCTCGGCGGCACGCAGTCGCTGCACACCAACTCCTACGACGAGGCCATCGCGCTGCCGACGGAGAAGGCGGCGCGGCTGGCGCTGCGTACCCAGCAGGTGCTGGCCGCCGAGACGGACGTGACCAAGATCGTCGACCCGTTCGCCGGGTCCTACGCCATCGAGTCCATGACGGGCGACCTCGAGGCCGCCGCGCTGAGCCTGATCCAGGCGGTCGAAGACCGGGGCGGCGCCGTCGCCGCCATCGAGCAGGGCTTCCAGAAGGACGAGATCGAGGCGTCCGCGTACCGGGTCGCCCAGGAGATTGACGGCGGCAGCCGCACCGTCGTGGGCGTCAACAAGTACGTCACCAGCGGTGAAGAGCCGTATGAGCCGCTGCGGGTCGACCCGCAGATCGAGGCCGACCAGCGGGAGCGCCTCGCCGTGCTCCGCGCCGAGCGGGACAACCGGGCCGTCACCCGCGCGCTCGACGCGCTCCGCGCCGCCGCCGAGGGCACCGGCAACGTGCTGCCGCCGCTGCGCGAGGCGCTGAAGCTGCGGGCCACCGGCGGCGAGGTGGCTCACGCCCTGCGCGACGTATGGGGCGTCTACCGGCCGCGAGACAGCTTCTAACCGGCCGGCCGGCGCCGCTACACAAGCACACGGTGGCGGGCGCGAACACGCGCCCGCCACCGTGATCCACCCGGTTCGGGAACCGCGCGGGCGCGCCGGCCGGTGGCGGGCCAGAGTCAGCCGCCATCGTTCGGAGTGCCCTCAGTCTTTGATCTCGCAGATGGCGGCGCCGCTGGCGACGGTGGCGCCCGCTTGCGCGCTCAGCCCGGTGATCGTGCCGGACTTGTGCGCGTTCACCGGCTGCTCCATCTTCATCGCCTCGAGGACGACGACCAGGTCGCCCGCCGCGACCTGCTGGCCCTCGGAGACGGCGACCTTGATGACCGTGCCCTGCATCGGGGCGGCGAGCACGTCGCCGGTGACCGCGCTTCCGCCGGGCTGCCGTGGCGCGCGCGGACGGCGGGACTGGGGCCCGTTCGGCGGGGGAGCGGCGGTGCCGGGGGCCAGGCTGGCGGGCAGCGTGACCTCGAGGCGCTTGCCGTCGACCTCGACGACGACGGTTTGCCTGTCCGCCTGGCCGTCCGGCCCGCCCGCCTCGGTGCCGCCGGCGTGCCACGGCGGGAGGTCGTTGCGGAACTCGGTCTCGATCCACCGGGTGTGCACGGTGAACGGCCCGGGCTTCCCGTGCACCTCGGGGGCGAAGGCGGGGTCGGTGACGACGGCCCGGTGGAACGGCAGGGCGGTGGCCAGCCCGTCGACCTCGAACTCGGCCAGGGCCCGCGCGGCCCGCTGCAGCGCCTGCTCGCGGGTCGCGCCGGTGACGATGAGCTTGCCGAGCAGCGAGTCCCAGGCGGGGCCGATCACCGAGCCGGCCTCGACGCCCGCGTCAAGGCGGACGCCGGGCCCGGTAGGCGGCCGCCAGGTGGTGACGGTGCCGGGGCCGGGCAGGAAGCCGCGGCCGGGGTCCTCGGCGTTGATCCGGAACTCGATCGAGTGGCCGCGCGGGCGCGGGTCGCCCGGACCCGTGACGCCGTTGGAAAAGTCGCCGAGCGGCTCGCCGTCGGCGATGCGGAACATCTCGCGGACGAGGTCGATGCCGGTGACTTCCTCGGTGACCGGGTGCTCGACCTGCAGGCGGGTGTTCACCTCGAGGAAGGAGATCGTGCCGTCCTGGCCGACGAGGAACTCGCACGTTCCGGCGCCGACGTAGCCGGCCTCGAGCAGGATCGCCCTTGACGCCGCGCGGAGCACCGCCTCCTGGTGCTCGGTCAGGTACGGCGCGGGCGCCTCCTCGACCAGCTTCTGGTGACGGCGTTGCAGCGAGCAGTCCCTGGTCGAGACGATCAGCACGGTGCCGTGCGTGTCGGCGAGGCACTGGGTCTCCACGTGCCGGGGCCGGTCGAGGTACCGCTCGACGAAGCACTCGCCGCGGCCGAACGCGCCGACGGCCTCCCGGACGGCCGACTCGTACAGTTCGGGGATCTCCTCGAGCGTCCGGGCGACCTTGAGCCCGCGGCCGCCGCCGCCGAAGGCCGCCTTGATCGCGACGGGCAGGCCGTGCGCCTCGGCGAAGGCGATGACTTCGGCCGCGCCGGCGACGGGGTCGGCGGTGCCCGGCACGAGCGGCGCGCCGGCCCGCTGGGCGATCTTCCTGGCGGCGACCTTGTCGCCGAGGTCGCGGATGGCTTGCGGCGGCGGGCCGATCCAGGTCAGTCCCGCGTCGAGCACCGCCTGCGCGAAGTCGGCGTTCTCGGAGAGGAACCCGTAGCCAGGGTGGACGGCGTCGGCACCCGCCTTCGCGGCGGCCGCGAGGATCTTGCCCGCGTCCAGGTAGCTGGCGGCGGGGGTATCGCCGCCGAGCGCGAACGCCTCGTCGGCGGCGCGGACGTGCGGCGCGTCCCGGTCCGGGTCGGCGTAGACCGCGACGCTGGCCAGGCCGGCGTCCCGGCAGGCCCGGGCGACCCGGACCGCGATCTCGCCCCGGTTGGCGATGAGGACCTTCGCGATGGTCATGCCGCCGCCGCCGTTCCGTCGGCGGCCTGCCCGACCGCCGCGACGATCGACGTGAGGTCCGCCCCGGGGGTGAAGACGGCCTGGACGCCCATGGCTCGCAGCGCGGGGATATCGGCCGCGGGGATGATGCCGCCGACGATCACGCGGACGTCCGCGGCCCCCTGCTCCGCGAGCAGGGTGATCACGTCCTGCGTGGCGGTCAGGTGGGCGCCGGACAGCACCGACAGGCCGACGACGGACGCGTCCTCCTGGATGGCGCAGGCGACGATCTGCGCCGGGGTCTGGTGCAGTCCGGTGTAGATGACCTCGTGGCCGGCGTCGCGCAGCGCCCGGGCGATGACCTTGGCGCCGCGGTCGTGACCGTCAAGGCCGGGCTTGGCGATCACCACCCGGACCGGCGTACCGGGCCGGGACGGCCGCTGAGTCAGCGTGTTCATGGTCCTCCTCGGGGGGATCAGCGGGGTAGGGCGGAGGCACGCCAGGAATGCGGTCCCGGCCGGGGAAGCGCGGCCCGGGTGCGGCGGCCCTCCGCCCACCGGGAGGGCCGCGCGGGCGGCGCCGCGGGCTCGGGCGTGGCGGCGGCGCGGGCGGACAGCAGCACGGCCACGACGGCCGCGATCTCGGCGTGGGTCGGCCGGCCCCGGGTGACGGTGATCACCGGTTGCCCGCCAGGCTGACCAGCGTTCGCGGTGTTCACAGCGGGATGTTGCCGTGTTTCTTGGGTGGGAGGGTTTCGCGTTTGGTGCGCAGGGTGGTGAGGGCGCGGGTGACGGCGGGCGCGGGTTTCGGCGGGGCGGATGACGGCGTCGATGTAGCCGCGCTCGGCGGCGATGTAGGGGTTGGCGAGGGTGTCCTCGTACTCGGCGGTGCTTGCTGCGCGCGGAGTGCGTCGGGGTTGTCGGCGGCGGCGAGCTCGCGGCGGTAGAGGATGCTGACCGCGCCCTGGGCGCCCATGACGGCGATCTGGGCGGTGGGCCAGGCGAGGTTGAGGTCGCCGCCGAGGTGCTTGGAGCCCATGACGTCGTAGGCGCCGCCGTAGGCCTTGCGGGTGATGACGGTGACCTTGGGGACGGTGGCCTCGGCGTAGGCGTACAGCAGCTTGGCGCCGCGGCGGATGATGCCGGAGTACTCCTGGCCGACGCCGGGCAGGAACCCGGGGACGTCGACGAACGTCAGGACCGGGATGGAGAAGGCGTCGCAGGTGCGGACGAACCGGGCGGCCTTCTCCGACGCGTCGATGTCGAGGCAGCCGGCCAGGTGCATCGGCTGGTTGGCGACCACCCCGACGGGGGCCCCGGCGACCCGGCCGAAGCCGATCACGATGTTGCGCGCGAACCCCTCGTGGACCTCGCAGAAGCGTGTCCGTCGTCCAGGACGGTCTCGATGACCCGGTGGATGTCGTAGGGCTGGTTCGGGGAGTCGGGGATGAGGAGCGTCGAGTTCCTCGTCGGCGGCGGTGACCTCGTAGTCCGGGGTCGGCGGGGACGGCGGGGGGCTCGTCGAGGTTGTTGGACGGCAGGTAGGACAGCAGCAGCCTGGCGAACTCGATGCAGTCCTCCTCGTCGGCTGGCCTGGTAGTGGGCGACGCCGGACTTGGACGGCGTGGGTGTGGGCGCCGCCGAGTTCCTCGAAGGTGACGTCCTCGCCGGTGACGGTCTTGATCACGTCGGGGCCGGTGATGAACATGTGGCTGGTGCCCTCGACCATCAGGGTGAAGTCGGTGATCGCCGGGGAGTAGACCGCGCCGCCCGGCGGCCGGCCCCATGATCAGGCGAGATCTGCGGGATGACGCCGGAGGCGCGGACGTTGCGGAAGAAGATCTCCGCGAACAGCCCGAGGGCGACGACGCCTTCCTGGATGCGGGCGCCGCCGCCGTCGTTGATCCCGACGACCGGGCAGCCGGTCTTCATGGCGTGGTCCATGACCTTGACGATCTTCTCCCCGTAGACCTCGCCGAGGGACCCGCCGAAGACGGTGAAGTCCTGGGAGTAGACCGCGACCGGCCGCCCGTCCACCGCCCGGTCCCGGTCACCACCCCGTCCCCGTAGGGGCGGTCTGGCTCGATGCCGAAGTCGTGGGCGCGGTGCCGGGCCAGCTCGTCGAGCTCGGTGAACGACCCCTCGTCGAGCAGCAGCGCGATCCGCTCGCGGGCGGTCAGCTTCCCCTTCGCGTGCTGCTTCTCGATCGCCGCGGCCGACCCCGCGTGCACCGCCTCATGCCGCCGCCGCTCCAGGTCAGCGATCTTCCCCGCCGTCGTGTGCACATCCGGCGCCGACCGGGTCGGCGGCTCCCCGGTAACAGGGGCGGGCGCGGTCATCGGGCGCTGCCGCCACTCGCGCGGTGCCCGGCAAGCCGCCAGGCGCCGGGCAGCAGCCCGGCGGCCAGCAGGGCCTTGGCCGTGTCGCCGGGCAGGAACGGCGTCACCCCGGCGGAGATCCCCGCGCCGACCGACATCCCGGTGTCCAGGCACAGCCAGGTCGTCCCGATCGCGTAGATGACCACCGACGCCAGGGCGAACAGCAGCAGCGTCCGCACGGGGGAGCGGTCGGCGCCGCGCCGGGCGCCGTAGCCGGTGATGGCGGCCGCCGCGAGGAACCCGATGAGGTAACCGCCGCTGGCGCCGAAGATCACTCCGGGTCCGTGTCCCGCCCCCGCGAAGACGGGCAGGCCGACGGCCCCCATCACCAGGTAGAGCGCCTGCGCGGCGAGGCCGCGGGCCGGGCCGAGCGCGGCCGCGGTGAGCAGGACGGCGAAGGTCTGCCCGGTGACCGGCACCGGGGACCCGGGGACCGGGAAGGACAGCTGCGCCGCCACCGCGGTGAGCCCGGCGCCGAGGAGGATAGTGACACCGCTCCTCGTCAGGCCCGTGGGCAAAACCTCGGCAAGCACCGGACGGCGAGCCGGGAGCGCAATCGACACGCTCAGGGTAACCACCACCTATGAAACTTGATCTCGCGAGAACGATACTTAGTATCGTAATTGCTCGCAAGGGCCGGCGGCCGGACTCGCAAGAGCCGACGGGTGGCGGCGACGGTGCAGACCAGGGAGGATGAACGGTCATGGAGAAGCTAACGGCGCGTGACCGGCTGGCGCGGGCCGCCTTCGACCTGTTCAACGAGCGCGGCTACGAGCAGACGACGATCGACGACATCGCCGAGCGGGCTGGCCTGGGGCGCGCGACCTTCTTCCGGCACTACCGGTCGAAGGACGACGTCGTCTTCCCCGACCACGACCGGCTGCTTGAACGGGTGCGCGACCGGCTGCGCTCCACCGGCCACGGCGCCGCCCTGCCGGCGGCCTGCGACGCGGTCCGCCTCGTGCTGCTGCATTACCTCGACGAGGGGGACCTGGCCAGGCGGCGGTACGCGCTCACCAGCACGGTGCCCGCGCTGCGGGACCGCGAGATCGTCAGCGTGGCCCGCTACCAGCGGCTGTTCCGCGAGTACATCGCCGAGCGGATGGCCGAGGGTGAGCCCGTCGTCAGCGGTGAGCCCGCGGAAAGCGGCGAGTCCGCCGCGCTGCGGGCCGAGCTGATGGCCGCCGCCGTCGCCTCGGCGCACAACCACGTGCTGCGCCGCTGGCTGCGCGGCGACAGCGCCGACCCGGTCAGGGAACTTGACGCGGCCATGCGCCAGGTGATTGCCCTGTTCACGCCCCGTGCCCCCGGTCTCGACGCCGAAGGCACCACCGTCCTCGCCTTCCGCACCGGCCAGCCACTGGAGGCCCTGCTTCCCGCGATCCAGCAGCTGCTCGAGGCCTAGCTCCGCCTACCCGTTGCCTTCCCACGTCCAGATCGGCACTTGCCGCAGGGGGTGCAGTTCCTCCTCGGTGGCGGCGTTTGGCCGTCGCCTGGCGCGCGGGGGAGCTGTCGCCGCCGGTGACCGATTTCATCGAGATTGCACGGGAAGAAAAGGTTAAGTCACTGTAAGCGGGTAGTCCCGTTGCATGCTTCGAGTCAGGCAGTGGTTCGGCAAGCGGCGGCAGGTTATCTGGGCCGAGCCGGAGCTCCCGCCGTTCATCAAGATCAATCCAATGGCCACCGCGACCCCGACGGACACCATCCAGCCTGGTGACATCACCATGGGCCTAATGGCCAGGGAATTCCTCGCAACCCCGGACGAAGACGCCGAATAACTCCTCGCCTGGCGCGGCCTGGCCGCGCCATCGCGTCTCTCGCTGGCAAAGCGGAGCCTTGTTCCGTATAGTGTTTCCGGAATCGTGTTCCGTTTAGGTCCAGGGTGCGCGCCGCGACTGCGCCGTGCGAGCCCTCGACCATGACCCAGGGAGAACGCATGCGGTACCGCACCCTCGGCCGGACCGGCATCAAGGTCAGCCCCTACGCGCTCGGCGCGATGATGTTCGGGTCCGTCGGCAACCCCGATCACGAGGACTCCATCGCGATCATTCACAAGGCGCTTGACGCCGGGATCAACTTCATCGACACAGCCGACGCGTACTCGCACGGCGAGTCCGAGGAGATCGTCGGCGAGGCGCTCAAGGGGCGTCGCGACGACGTCGTCCTCGCGACCAAGCTGCACCTCCCCATGGGTGACGACCCCAACCAGCGGGGCAACTCGCGGCGCTGGATCATGACCGAGGTCGAGAACTCGCTGCGCCGCCTGCAGACCGACCACCTCGACCTTTACCAGATCCACCGGCCAGACCCGGACACCGACATCGAGGAAACGCTGTCGGCGCTGTCCGACCTGATCCACAGCGGAAAGGTCCGCGCGATCGGCTCATCCACGATGCCCGCCTCCGACATCGTCGAGGCGCAGTGGGTGGCCGAGCGCCGCGGCCTGGAGCGGTTCCGCACCGAGCAGCCGACCTACTCGATCCTCAACCGCGCCATCGAGACCGAGGTGCTGCCCGTCGCCCAGCGCTACGGGATGGGCACGCTGGTGTGGAGCCCGATGGCCGGGGGCCTGCTCACCGGCCGGTACCGCAAGGGCGAGCAGGCCAATACGCACCGGGCCGGCTTCGGCTTCAAGCACCTGAGCGACGAGCGCCGGCTCGACGCCGTCGAGAAGATCATTCCGCTGGCCGCGGAGGCGGGCCTGCGGATGACGCACCTCGCGATGGCGTTCGCGGTCGCTCACCCCGGCGTGACCAGCGCGCTCATCGGGCCGCGAACGATGGAGCAGCTCGATGACCTGCTCGCCGGGGTCGACGTCACGCTGACCGACGACATCCTCGACCGGATCGACGAGATCGTCCCCCCGGGCACCGACGTCGGCACGCTCGACATGGCCTACCGGCCGCCGGCCCTGCAGCGCCAGGACCTGCGCCGCCGGCCCGTCGGCGAGCGCGCCGCCGCCTGACCGGCGCCGATCACGGGAGGCGGTGGTCGACGTGGCCCGGTGTCAGCGGCCGAGGATGGCCAGGTCGGCTTCGGCGATGCGGCCGGGGTCGTCGATGAGGTCGATCGCGGTGATCTTCGCGCCGGCGACCGTGAACGCCGTGAGCCCGATCGGCCTCCCCTCCGCGGCGTGGACGGCGCCGACGGCCCCGTTGATCAGGGCGAGCTTGACCTGGGCGTAGCGCGAGAAGGTGAGCGCGCGCCCGGCCACCGCCGCCGCGCCGCGGACCACGGTGGCGCCGTTGGAGCGGACCACCACGTCCGGGTCGAGTAGCTTGAGCAATGCTTCGAAGTCGCCGTTTCGCGCGGCGGTGAGGAAGGCGTCGACGATCTCTCCCTGCCGCGCCTGGTCGGCGTCCAGGACCGGGGCCACGCCCTGGACCCGGCGGCGCGCGCGGCTGGCCAGCTGGCGGGCCGCGGCGGGGGAGCGCCCGACGATGGGGGCGATGTCGTCGAACGGCACCGCGAACATGTCGTGCAGGACGAACGCGAGCCGCTCCGCGGGTGCCAGCGTGTGCAAGATGACCAGGAGCGCGGGACCGAGGGAGTCGGCGAGCAGCGCTTCCCGCTCCGGGTCGGCGCCGTCCGCGTCGCTGACGGCTGCGTCGGCCAGGTGCATCCCCATCGGCATTTCCCGGCGGGCCTGCAGCATGTTCAGGCACACCCGGGCCGTGACCGTGGTCAGCCAGCCGCCGAGGTTCTCGATGTCGCCGGCGTTGGCGCGGCTCAGCCGCAGCCAGGTTTCCTGCACGGCGTCGTCGGCCTCGCTCGCCGAGCCCGAGCGTCTGGTAGGCGACCGCGCGCAGCCGGGCCCGGTGGGCCTCGAACCGTTCCGCGAGCACGTCATGTTGGTCCATCGGTCACATTCTCCCGTCGTTGCCGGACATAGAGGTGACCGGCCAGATCCCGCTGATGTGACGGAGGAACCACCGTGCAGCCGCCGATCCTCGAGGCCCGTGGCCTCACGAAGCGTTACGGCAAGATCCAGGCGCTGGCCGGGTTGGACCTCGTGGTCAACCCGGGCCGGGTGGTGGCGCTGCTCGGGCCTAACGGGGCGGGGAAGTCCACGTTCGTCCGGGCGGTGGCCACCCTGCTGCGCCCGGACGCGGGGACGCTGTACGTCAACGGCATCGACGCCCTGCGCAGGCCCGCCAAGGTGCGGCACGTGGTCGGCCTGGCCGGTCAGTTCGCCGCCGTGGAGGAGGCGATGACCGGCCGCGAGAACCTGCGGATGGTTGGCCGCCTGTTCGGGCTGAGCGGGCAGGAGGCCAAGGCGGCGGCGACCAGGGTCCTCGGCCAGATGCAGCTGGCCGACGACGCCGACCGGCTGGTACGCACCTACTCCGGGGGCATGCGCCGCCGCATCGACCTGGCCATCAGCCTGGTCGGAACCGTGCCTGGGCACTGAGCGAATCGTGAGCATCGCCCGGCGGGCGGCCGCACCTGCCGGTGGTCTGGGACGTGCTGGCCAGGCTCGGTCACGACCCCCGGCGACCTGCCCCGGCACCGCGCCTACGTGGCGGTGGACGACGGCAGCGGCCGGACCGCGTTCGGGCTGTGCCTGGTGTTCGGTTTCGCCTTTGAATGGGTCTTCATCGTGCTCGGCCTGCTGAGCGGCACCGCGCGCACCGCGCAGTCGATGGGCCTGCTGGTGACGCCGCTGGTGTTCCTGTCCAGCGCCTACGTGCCGGTCAAGAGCATGCCCGCGGGGGTCAGGCAGTTCAGTGCGGTCCAGCCGGTGACCCCGATGGTCGACGCGGTGCGCGGCCTGGCCACGGGAAGCCGCGGCCAGGCGCTGCTTGACCACTCCACCGGCTACTACGTCGGGCTGTCGCTGGCCTGGGCCGCGGCGATCTTCGTGGTGTTCGGGCTGCTCGCCGTCCTGCGCTTCGCGCGGAGGTAGCCCGCGGTACTCCCCCTGTCCGAGGCGCCGAAGCCGGACCCGGCCGAAAGCGGCGAAGGCGGGTCGGCGGCCAAAGGCCGCCGACCCGCCTGCATGCGCACGCCGGTCACCGCTGGCGGTGCGTGGAGATAAGCCCTGCTCGCCGCTAGCAGCCGTCGTAGGGAGCCCAGTTGGACTCGCCGCCGGCCGCGATGGCATTGTCGAACACCTGGTTCTGCTCCGCCACGCTAGCGTGGCCGAAGTCGGCGGGGTTGCCGCCGTAGGCGGCCCAGGTAGAGGCGCTGAACTGGTAGAGCCCGTAGTGCCCGCTCGAGTTCATGACCTGGGAGTTCCCACCGGACTCGGCCGCGATGACACAGGCCTGGAACGAGCCGCTGCTGGCGGTGTAGGTGCTCGCCGCCTGCACGGGCGCGGCCTCGGCCGTGCTCGCCGTCGCGTAGCTTCCCCCCGAGCTGGCCGTACTCGTCGCCGGCGCCGCGGCAGGCGCGAGCGACTGCGGCGCACCAGGGATCTTGGCGGGCTTGACCGGGACGGTCAGCACCTGCCCCGCCTGGATCTCGCTCGCGTACTTGATCGCGCCGTGGTTGGCCCAGTACAGCACCGTCCAGTAGTCCGGGCTGTGGTAGAGGCGCTGCGCGATCGAGGCGAGCGTGTCCCCGGACTTGACGACGTACTTCGCCGTGGCCGTGCGGTGGTGCTTCCCCTTCGGCTGGATCGCGGCCACCTGCGTCGCATTCAGCCGGACGACGGGTGCGCCGGCCGTAGGCCGCTGGGTAATCGACAGCAGCTGCGCGGCGGAGGCCTCGGCCTGCGGAGCGGCGGCCTGGGAATTAGCGGCGGTAGCCGCCGGATGGTGCCCCGATGCGCCTGCGGCCGAGTGGGCGGCAGCGGGCGCGTTACCGAGGGCGAACGCCGCGGCCAGGCCGGCCATGGCGGCGGGCGCGGCGGCGATGGGCAGTAGGCGTTTGATACGGGTGCTTTCCGAACTTGCTTGGCTCCCCAAGGGGCTCCCTCCCGTGAAGGTCGCGCTCACCAGGAAGGCTGCCTGCGCGGTGCACTGATGATGCATACGTGCGGGCAGCCTTCGGAGCGCCTGACATCACGAGAGCGTAAACGCATAACCGGCAATTTCCCGAGAATTGGACAAAAATCTTTTAGTTGCGTAAAATCCGCCGCTAAACCGGCCCACCGCAATGCCCGCGATGTCCCTCGTCACGGCGGTCTCTGGCCGCGAAAATGCGGCGGATTCCGGCTGTCCGAGGCCGTGCCTCGGGACTTAATTAGCGCTGGTCAAAAAGGGTGCGACCGGCCGTGGCCGACGCCGGCGCGCGGCCGGGCGTCCCCGGGTGCGCCAGGCGTGAACGCGAGGGTTCCCTGGGCCCGCCGGGACGCCGATGAGATCCTCGACACAGTTGTCATGCCCGCGGCGCGGGTGAGACGCGTGACCAGCGAGTGGCGAATGCTTCCTGAGGGGCGGAAGTTTCCTAAGAGTCACGCAGGCGAGTGTTGCCTCATGAGGCGACGTCACCACAGCGGGCGCGGCCGGGGCCTGGCGGCAGGTCATACCGCTGGAATTGTGCCTCGCCAGCTAAGGCCGCGAGTCCGTAGTTCGCGGGGCACCGGGAACTACGGACTCGTTTGCTGGCTGAACCTAGCCGTTTTGAAGGGCGAGCGGGTTCCACGTGCCATTGCTGCCGGTGTACCCGACGGCCTGGACAATCGCGGCCCCCGGTGTCGTTGACACTGATGTCAGCGAGCTGCCGTTGCTCGCGGTGGGACTCGCGACCGTGCTCCACGCGGTCCCGTTCCAGTTCAGGGTGAGCGTCTGCAGGTCAGACGAGCCTGCCGGCAGGTAGGCACCCACGGCCCATACGTCGGACGAGCCGTTAGCGGTCACGCCGTTCAGGTAGTCGTTCGAACCGGGCGACGGGCTCGGGACGACGCTCCACGACGTCCCGTTCCAGTGCTCGATCAGGGTTCCCTCGCTGGCGAGCGTGCTGGAGTTGACGGCCTGGCCTACCGCCCACACGTTGGTCGGGCTGATCGCCTGGACGGACTCAAGCTGGTTCTCAACGCCAGCGGGGTTCGCCGGCATCGAGACGACGCTCCAGGAACTGCCGTTCCAGTGCAGCGTGTAGGTCCCGAAGGTCTCCTGGGTCGAGGAGACCGTCGCCGTGTAGGACCCGACGATCCACACGTCGCTCGGGCTGTCCGCGGAGATCGCGTCGAAGTCCGTGGTGATGTCCTTTGGCGGCACCGGCACCGTGAGGCGGGTCCAGGTCGTGCCGTTCCACTGCGTGACGATGCCGTAGGGGGCGCTGCCGAGGCCACCGCCGACGGCGTAGGTGTCGGTGGGGCTGATGTCCGCCACGCCATCGGCGACCTGGCCGGCCATCGCGGTGGTGAAGCTCGTCGAGACCGACCAGGCGGTGCCGTTCCACTGCATGGCCAGCGGGTAGAACGTGTAGCGCCTCGGCTCCGACCACCCGACCGCCCAGGCGTTGGACGTGCTGCTGGCGCTGACCGCGCTGAGGGTGTTCGTGCTGTACCCCGTGGACGGAGCGGTCACCTGCGACCAGGCGGAGCCGTTCCAGTGGTCGATCACCGGGATCGCGCCGAGGAAGTTGGGTGCCGTGTTCGAGTGGCCAACCGCCCAGGCGTTGGCATCGGAGGTTGAGGCCACCGCCGTCAGCGCGGCGTTCTCTCCGGTCGGAGGCGCCGTGACAACGGTCCAGCCGCCTTGGGCCTGCGCGGTGCCGGCGATCAGAACCAGGGCCGCGCTGATCGCGATCCCGGCGCCGATCTTGGAAATAAGCATGTTCACTCCCTTCATGTGGTGAGGCCCGTCTGGCGCCGTGCCGCAAGCGTCGCCGCTCGCGAATATGATCTGCAATTTCACCCGGCCCCACGGGCCACTTCCCGAATTGCGAGACATGAACAGAGCACCTCTCGGCCGGTTTTTCGTCAAGTAGTAAGGGCGCGCCGGAAGGTTGGCTTTCCAAGAATTTCTCCGCCTGTCGGCTCGGGGCCGCCGTATCATCCGGGGTTGGCCGTCCCACCACATTCGCGCGAGCTATAGCCATGACCAGGCCCGATTTCCCGGTCGGCCTCCCGCGTGAAATTGCAATTGCATGTGCAAAGCCCGGGCCGGTGCCGAGCGCCTAGAAATTGGTACTGAAAGACAGGTCATCAATATGCGTGCAGCACCAGTCCCCGGCCCCGGGCCAGCCGGCATCGCCCGCTGAAGTGCTGATGACATCGCCCCAGCGTTCCAGGTGGTCAGGGAGCGCGACGGAGATCCGGTCAAGGTTGTCATCGTCCCGTAGCGTGCCCTCAGGTCACGCGATAGGCCGTGTACGACACGCTGTCCGCGCCCCGCACCGCGGAGGCGATGAAGATCGACCGCTCGAGAAAGGCGAGCCGGGGCGCGGACGTCTCCAGGTACACGGCCACCCGGAAGTAGTACGACGCCGGGTCGACGTCCTCGCCGCGCAGCAGCGCGGCGAGGACGGCGGGCGGCCCGCTGCGCACTCCCGCCGTCCGGAAGTGCAGGTGCTCGCCGGCGGGCGTGCGCGCCGAGTACCTGGTGTCGATCTCGATGGTCCCGTCCGGCCGGACTACCTGCCAGTCCGCGCCGCCCGGCAGGATCTCCGCGTCGAGCCGCGTCTGACCGTCGGGCAGGCCGCCAACCCGTCCGCCGGCGATCGGGACGACCCGCCGGTGCCCGGCCCGCGTCATCCCGTGGTCCTCAAGCGGCCCGAGACGCGCGTCCACGGTGAACGCCGGCTAAGGCCGGGCACGGGAGCGTCCCGCCCACCATCAAGCCGCCCACCTCGACCGTCCGTCACCAGCGCAGCGTATCGCCCTTACCACCGGCTTACTATGTGGCACATGACCTGGGACGAGCTGGTTGAGTACTGCCTGGCCAAGCCGGGCGCCTGGCAGGACGAGCCGTGGGGGGACGGTGTCGTCACCAAGGTGGGCCAGAAGATCTTCGCCTTCCTCGGCACCGGCGAGGGCCAGCCGGGCGTCGGCCTTAAGTGCGGCGCCACGCGCGAAACGGCCAATGAATGGCTGCTCAGGTACCCGGACGACGCCTCGGTCATGCCCTACATCGGCCGTTCGGGCTGGAACAACCTGCGGACAGGGAACGCCATCCCCGACGACGAGATCCTCGAGGCCGTCGACGCGTCCTACGCGATGGTGGTGAGCAAGCTGCCGAAGAAGGACCGCCCCGCCTCCTTACCCGCCGGGGAGTGACAGGACCAGGTTCGGCCGCCGAGCTCCGCTTACAGTGGAGGGTGACGGCACGGAACACGCTTGGCCTGCCTGCGTTCGCAGAGAGCGGGGCCGCGGCGCCGTCTTCGGACCGCCCGCTATGACTCGAATCCTTATCGGCCGCGCAAACGACCGCCCCGGGAATGTGCGAATTGAGGAACATGGGGGAGATGAACCTCATGGAACCCGAGATATGGCCAGGGCAGCCGTACCCCCTCGGTGCCAGCTACGACGGCATCGGCACTAACTTCGCGCTGTTCTCCGAGGTAGCCGAGCGCGTCGAGCTGTGCCTGTTCGGCCCGCGCGGCAAAGAGCAGCGCGTAGCGATGACCGAGGTCGACGGCTACGTCTGGCACTCGTTCCTGCCGGGCATCGGGCCGGGCCAGCGCTACGGCTACCGGGTGCACGGGCCGCATTACCCCGACATCGGCCTGCGCTGCAACCCGTCGAAGCTGCTCATCGACCCGTACGCCCGGGCCCTGGACGGCGAGGTCAAGTGGGACCCCGCCGTGTACGGCTACCCGCTTGGCGGCGACGACCGCGAGCTCTACGTCGCCAACAGCGCGCCCTTCGTCCCGCGCTCGGTGGTGACCAACCCGTGGTTCGAGTGGGGGGACGACCGGCCGCTGCGCACCCCCTGGCACGAGACCGTGCTGTACGAGTGCCACGTCAAGGGCCTCACCATGCGGCACCCGGCGATCCCCGAGGACCAGCGGGGCACGTACGCGGGCATGGCGCACTCGGCCGTCATCGAGCACCTCAAACGTCTGGGCGTCACCGCGGTGGAGCTGATGCCGGTCCATCACTTCATCCACGACCACTACCTGGCCGACAAGGGCCTGCGGAACTACTGGGGCTACAACTCGATCGGCTTCTTCGCCCCGCACAGCGCCTACTCGTCGTGGGGCGTCGAGCAGGTCGTCTCCGAGTTCAAGTACCTGGTGAAGACCATGCACGAGGCCGGCATCGAGGTCATTCTCGACGTGGTCTACAACCACACCGCGGAAGGGAACCACCTCGGCCCGATGCTCTCGTTCAAGGGCATCGACAACCCGGCCTACTACCGGCTCGCCGACGGCGGCCGCTACTACTTCGACACCACCGGCACCGGCAACACGCTGAACATGCGCCACCCGCACGTGCTGCAGCTGATCATCGACTCGCTGCGCTACTGGGTGAGCGAGATGCACGTGGACGGCTTCCGCTTCGACCTCGCCGCCAGCCTGGCCCGCCAGTTCCACGAGGTCGACCGGCTGTCCGCGTTCTTCGACCTCATCCAGGTGGACCCGGTGGTCTCCCAGGTGAAGCTGATCGCCGAGCCGTGGGACCTTGGCGAGGGCGGTTACCAGGTGGGCAACTTCCCGACCCTGTGGTCGGAGTGGAACGGCCGCTACCGTGACACGGTCCGCGACTACTGGCGCGGCCACGACCGCACCCTGGCCGATTTCGCCTACCGGCTGACCGGCAGCTCCGACCTGTACGGCAGGACCGGCCGCCGCCCCTACGCCAGCGTGAACTTCGTGACCGCGCACGACGGGTTCACCCTCACCGACCTGGTCTCCTACGACCACAAGCACAACGAGGCGAACGGCGAGGACAACCGGGACGGCACCGACGACAACCGCTCGTGGAACAGCGGCGTGGAGGGCCCGAGCCGCGATCCCGAGGTCGTCGCGATCCGCGAGCGCCGCCGCCGCGCCCTGATGACCACGCTGCTGCTCAGCCAGGGCGTGCCCATGATCAGCCACGGCGACGAGCTGGGCCACACGCAGCAGGGCAACAACAACGCCTACTGCCAGGACAACGAGCTCTCCTGGCTCGACTGGGAGCACGCGGACCTGGACTTCCTCGCCTTCTGCAGCGACCTCGTCGAATTCCGCAAGCAGCACCCGGTGTTCTGGCGGCGCCGGTTCTTCGAGGGCGAGCCGATCTTCGGCGGCGGTGACCTGTCCGACATCGCGTGGTTCCGGCCGGACGGCGCGGAGATGACGGACGACGACTGGCACGCGGGCTTCGCCAAGTCGCTCAGCGTTTTCCTTAACGGCGAGGCGCTGCCCGACCCCGACCCGCGCGGGCGGCGGCTGCGTGACGACAGCTTCCTGCTGCTGTTCAACGCGCACCACGAGGACGTCACGTTCGTGCTTCCCGGCAAGGAGTGGGGCCGCCGGTGGGTGACCGAGCTGACCACGGTGAGCGACCCGGGCGTCCGCAAGCCGAAGTCGCCAGGCGCGAAGGTCAGCGTCGCCGGCCGCAGCGTGCAGGTGCTGCGCCGCGTCGAGCACCCCGCCGGGAGCGTCCCGCGCCGGCCGCCCATTCGGTAACGGCTACGAGCGGTAATCCCGCTGGTCGCCGTAGGGCTGATTGCGGTAGCGCGGGTCCGCGGCGTAGCGCGGGTCGCCCTGCTGCCGCCTGGGATCGGCGTACTGCGGCTGGCCGGACGGTGGCTGCTGGCCATACGGTGGCTGGCCCGGCCGCGGGTCGGCGTACTGCGGCTGCCCGTACTGCGGCTGCCCGTACTGGGATGGCGGGTACTGGGATGGCGCGTACTGCGGCGGCCCGGCGGGCGATCCGGCCTCCGGCTGGTCGATGCCGGAGCGCGACAAGTAGACGAAGGACGCCACGACCAGGATCAGCGTCACGACCGACACCGCACCGTGCCCGAGCCCCATGCCGCTGATGTCCTTGGGCATCCCGAAGTAGTCCGCGAACGACGCGCCGATCGGCCGGGTCAGGATGTACGCCACCCAGAACGTCAGCACCGGGTTGACGCCGAGCCGCCAGGCGATGAACGGCACGCAGATCAGCGCCGTGAACACGAACGCCGACGCGAGGTACCCCAGGTGGAAGGTGGTGGCGAACAGGTCACCAAGCGCCGTGCCCATCGCGAACGTGAAGATCACCGCGAGCCAGTAGAACACCTCGCGCCGCCGCGTCACGATCGAGTGGATGTCCAGCGTCCGCTCCGACCGGTACCAGATCACGAACGTCGCCGCCAGGCAGACCGCGTAGAACGTGGCGGACACCGTGTACGGCAGCCCGAGCACGATGTGCATGACGTCCGCGCACATCGTGCCGAAGACCGCGACCATCGCCACCGCCGACCAGTAGGGCCAGGTCCGGTACGTGGGCGTGCGGAACTGCCACACCATCGCGAGCACGAACAGCACGAACCCAAGGACCACGGCGCCGTACTTGTTGACGTCATTCACCAGGTAGTCGGACACCGCCTCGCCCATGGCGGTGGTCAGCAGCTTCACCACCCAGAAGTACGGCTTTACCGCCGGAACCTTTACCGCGTTACCCGAACCTGACCATTGATCCTGGTGCCCTGCTGCCATAGCTGTAAGCGTGCCACAGGGTGATGGCTGCGGTTCCCCGACTGATGTGCCCGCGGGCTGAGAGTTCAGTATGAATCGCCTAAGATCTCGCTAACCACGGCACTGGCGAAACCCCGCCCGCGCGGGGTCGCGCGGCGCTGGCCGGCGGTAACGAGCGCCGGGGAGCGCCGAGTAGACTCGGCGAACATGGACGACGTCGCGGCGGTCGAGCAGCGGGTTGCCCAATTGGCGCGGACGGCGGGGCCGCTGAAGCTCGGCGGGCGTGAGTTCGCACCGGGACGGCCGCTGGTGATGGCGATCGTTAACCGCACGCCGGACTCCTTCTACCGGCCCGGCGCGTCGTGGGACCAGGTTGCGGCGATGGACATGGTGCATGTCGCGGTCGCCGACGGCGCCGACATCCTCGACGTCGGCGGCGTGCCGGCCAAGCCGGGTCCCGAGGTCACCGTGACCGATGAGATCCGGCGCGTCGTGCCGTTCATCGAGCGGGTCCGCGCCGCCTACCCGGACCTGGTGATCAGCGCGGACACCTGGCGGCACGAGGCCAGGGCGATGTGCGCCGCGGGCGCGGACCTGATCAACGACACCTGGTCCGCCTGGGACCCGGCCCTCGCCGAGGTCGCCGCCGAGTTCGGCGCGGGCCTGGTGTGCTCGCACGCCGGCACCCTGACGCCGCGCACCCGCCCGCACCGCCCTGCTTTCACCGACGTGGTGGCCGACGTGCTCGACCGGGTGCTTCAGCTCACCGAGCAGGCGCTGAAGGCCGGGGTCGACGCCGACCGGATCATCATCGATCCGGCCCACGACTTCGGCAAGAACACCTGGCAGTCGCTTGAGATCACGGCGCGGCTGTCCGAGTTGACCGCGACCGGCTGGCCGGTGCTGCTGTCCGCGTCGCACAAGGACTTCGTGGGGGAGAGCCTGGACGCCGGGCTCGATGACCGCCTCGCGGGCACGCTCGCCGTGACGTCGGTCGGCGCGTGGCTCGGCGTCCGGGTCTTCCGCGCGCATGACGTCAAGGAGACGCGGCAGGCACTCGACATGGTCGCCTCCATCAAGGGCGACCGCCCGCCGTCCCGGGCCGTGCGGGGGCTGGCGTGATCGTCGCCGCGGCGATCTGCCCGTCACCGCCGCTGCTTGCCGCCGAACTGACCGGCCAGGCCGACATCTTGCCGGAGTTGCGCGCCGCCTGCGCCGCCGCGGTCGCGCGCCTTCTCGCCGCCGCCCCCGACGTGGTGGCCATCGTCGGGCCGGCGGAGACGACCGGCCCCCGGGACCCGGCCGGCCAGCTCAGCCTGGCCACCTTTGCCCCCGCCCTGAGCCCGGGCCGCCCCCTCTCCGACAACAGCAAGAGGCGGGCCGCCGGGACGGCGGTCACCGCTCCGCCGCTGCCGCTCGCGCTCGGCGCTCGGCGCGCTGCTGCTCGACGAGGCCGGCTACACCGGTCCGCGGACGCTCTACGGAATCTCCGAAGACGCGTCCGCGGCCGCCTGCCTCGCCCTCGGCAGGCGGCTCGCGGTATCCGCCTCGCGGGTCGCGCTGCTCGCGATGGGCGACGGGAGCGCGCGCCGCTCCGCTTCCGCCCCCGGCTACCTGGACGAGCGCGCCGCGCCATTCGACGAGACGGTAGAGCGCGCCGTCCGCGCCGGCGACCTGCCGGCGATCGCCGCCCTCGACGCCGATCCTCGCCGCCGACCTGCTCGCCGTCGGCCGCCCGGCCTGGCAGGCCCTGGCCGGCGGCCTGGCCGCCCCGGTGTCGGCGGCCGACGCGCCGACGTCCCGGCCGGCCGCCGGCCGCCCCGCTGTTCATCCGGCGCCGGCGACCCCGTGCGGACGGATTCCCTCGCGGCCGTCCGCCCCCAGGCGGAAATCCTGTACTCCGACGCCCCGCTGGGCGTCGCTTACCTCGTCGCGACCATCTCCCCGCCGGCGCCCGCCCTCCGGTACGCCGGGCTTCCTGGACGCCGCGCTCTCGGCCTAGCCCCAGGCGGCGCGCGCTCGCGGAGCCCGGTCCTGGAGCAGCACGGTGAGCTGCACGCGCGAGGAGATCTCCAGCTTGCTGAAGATGTGCTCCACGTGCGCGTCGACGGTCCGCTTGGAGATGAACAGCCGCGTGGCGATCTCCCGGTTGGACAGCCCGCTCGCCACGAGCTCCGCGATTTCCCGCTCCCGCCTGGTCAGCAGGCCGGGCACGGTGCCGGCGCCTGCGCTGGCCACGAGCGGATCGCCGAGGATGACGTCGCCGCGCCCGCGGGCCCGGCGCCTCCCCGAGCTCGTGGGCGGCCTCCCTGACCACGGCGTCCAGGTCGAGCGCGGCGCCGTGCGCGTAGGCGGCCGTGAACCGCCGCTCGCCGAGCGCCCGGCGGGCCGCCTGGACGGTCCGCTGCCGTGACTCCTCCATCAGGGCCACGCCGCTCAGCCGTCTCCCGGTGCGGTTCCACAGCTGGTCAGCCGCGCCGATTAGCCATGCGGTGCGCTCGTACTGCTCGCGCCGCGCGGCCAGCCAGGCGAGCGCCTCGACCGCGTACGCGGTGCCGATGACGTCGCCGAGCTCGTGCTTGGCGGTCAGCGCCCGGCCCAGCGCCTTGGCGGACGCGTGTTCCCGGCCGGGACGCTGCGCGTGCGCCATCCCGGCGACGAGGTACAGGTAACCGCTGACCCACCGCTCGCCGCCGGCCCTGGCGGACTTCGCCTGGCCAAGCAGCGCGAGGCCGCGGTCGCAGCGCTCGATGGCCTCGTCGACCTTTCCCGTCAGCTGGCACAGGTGCGCGAGCTGGGCCTCAAGTCCGGCCACACCGATCCGGTAGCCGCAGGCGACCAGGCGCTGCCGCGCCGTCTCGGCGGCGGCGAGCGCGTCCGCGTGCTCCCCGCTGAAGATGAGCGCCAGGTTCAGGTAGAGGTACCCGCGGGCGGCGGCGAGTTCCGCGCCGCGTCCCGCGGCCTCGGCCAGCCGGATGGACTCGTTGATGTCCGCCACGGCCGTGGCCAGGTCGCCCTGGAGGGTGGCCAGGCGGCCACGGGCGCCGAGCGCCCACGCGCGCTGCTGCGCCGGCTCGGGGAACCGCTCGGTCACCCGGCTAAGCCACTGCCTGCCCTCGCCGAGCAGCCCGGAGATCTGCCAGTACCCGCACAGCCGTACGGCGAGCTCCGCGCCGAGCCGCCCATCGCGCAAGCAGGGCAGCGGGCGGCGGGCCGGCCGACGGCTCCGGCGCGCCGAGCGTGTACTTGAGCACCGCGCGGATGTTGTCGTAGTCCCGGTGCAGCCTGCGGAAGGCCGTCACCTGGTTCACTTCGGTCCCGTCGCCGCCCCGGCGGTCATACGCCCGGGCGCTGCCGCGGAACCGCTCGTCGAAGTCCCTGGCCATGGCGACGCAGCGGTCGGCGAGGCGGTCGAGGAAACGCTCGCGGCCGTCCGTCTCGGCGAGCCGGTCCGCGCCGAACTCGCGCAGCGCGGCGAGCAGCCGGTACCTGGACGGGTCGACGGCGTCCCGCAGGACCACGGACTTGTCGACCAGCCCGACCAGGGCGTGCACGATCTCCGCCTGCCGCAGGACGTCGTCATCCGCGCACACCTGCTCGGCGCCGCTCACGTCGAAGGTCCCCGCGAATACCGAGAGCCGCTCCCACAGCGCCCGCTCGGCCGGGGTACACAGCCGGTAGCTCCACTCCACCGCGGCGCGCAGGGTCTGGTGCCGCGGGCTGGTGCCGCGCCGGCTGACGGTCAGCAGCCTGATCCCGTACTCCAGCTGGCTGGCCAGCTCGGCGAGCGGCAGCGCGCGCAGCCGCACGGCGGCCAGCTCGATCGCGAGCGGGATGCCGTCGAGGCGCTGGCACAGCCGCACGACGTCCGCCCGGTTCTGCGGCGTGACGGTGAACCCGGGCAGCACCGCCGCCGCCCGCTGTGCGAACAGGTCGGTCGCGTCATTCTCGGCGGGCAGCGGCGGCAGCGGGAAGGCATGCTCTCCCTGCGCGTCGAGCGGCTGCCGGCTGGTGGCGAGCAGGGTCACCCCGGGCGCGGCGCGCAGCACGGTGTCGGCGAAGGCGGCGCAGGCGTCGACCAGGTGCTCGCACGTGTCGAGGACAAGCAGCAGCCGCTTGTCGCGCAGGTAGCCCAGGAGCCCAGGGCCCCGGGTCGCGTCGTCGTCGCCTGGCAGGCCGAGCACGGCGGCGACGGCGGGCGCGACCTGGCCGGGATCGCTGATCCCGGCCAGGTCGGCGAGCCAGACGCCGTCGCTGAAATCGTCCGCCGCGACCGCCGCGGCGCGCAGGCTGAGCCTCGTCTTCCCCACGCCTGCCGGGCCGACGACCGTCACCATGCGGGCAGTCCCGAGCAGGGCCGTGATGTCGGCGAGCTCGACCGTCCGACCGACAAAACTGGTGGCCTCCGCGGGCAGCAGGCCAAGCCGTCGCGGGCCGGTGACCTGGCCTCGGCTGACGACAAGGACCATGGCTACCTCACGGGTTCAAGGGATGCCGCCACCATAACACCGGGTCGCCCACCGTTGCACACGCATCGCGGTTCATGTCGCCGCGCTCCCGCCAGTCATCCGGGCCGGCCTAGAAATGGGCAAACCCGTCCTGACGTGGTAGGCAAGAGGGAGGACTCGACGTTGAGGAGGGCGGCGCCATGCGCGACGCGGTGATCGTGGCGGCGGTTCGGACGCCGGTAGGGCAAGCGGAACGGCGCGCTGGCCGGGGTTCACCCGGTGGACCTGTCGGCGCACGTGCTCAACGCGCTCGCCGAGCGCGCCGGGCTGGCCGACCCGGCCGAGGTCGACGACGTGATCTGGGGCTGCGTCAGCCAGGTCGGCGAGCAGACCTTCGACATCGCCCGCAGCGCCGTGCTCAGCGCGGGCTGGCCGCAGTCGGTGCCCGGCGTCACCGTGGACCGCCAGTGCGGCTCGAGCCAGCAGTCCGTCCACTTCGCCGCCGCCGGCCTGGTCAGCGGCCAGTACGACCTGGTCGTAGCGGGCGGCGTCGAGTCGATGAGCCGGGTCCCGATGGGCTCGTCGATCGGGCCAGTGCGGGTGAATCCGTCGGGCTCCAGCCTCCAGACCGTCTTCCACGGAGTCGCGCCTAACCAGGGGATCGGCGCCGAGATGATCGCCGAGCGCTGGGGACAGTCCCGCGCCCAGCTGGATGAGTTCTCGGTGTCCTCGCACGAGAAGGCGGCCGCCGCGATCGACGAGGGCCGGTTCGCGGGGCAGATCACCCCGGTGAAGCTGGAGGACGGCACGGTCGTCGCCACCGACGAGGGCATCCGCCGCGGCGGCACGGTCGAGGGCCTCGCCAAGCTCAAGCCGGCCTTCCGGCCGGACGGCGTGATCCACGCGGGCAACAGCTCCCAGATCAGCGACGGCGCCGCCGCGCTGCTCATGACGACGAGCGAGAAGGCGGCCGAGCTCGGCCTCACCCCGGTTGCCCGGGTGCACACCGCCGTCCTGGCCGCCGACGACCCGGTCATCATGCTGACCGCCCCGATCCCGGCCACCCAGAAGGCGCTCAGGAAGAGCGGCCTCGGCCTGGCCGACATCGGCGTCTTCGAGGTCAACGAGGCGTTCGCCCCGGTTCCGCTCGCCTGGCTCGCGGAAACCGGCGCCGACCCGGCCAAGCTCAACCCGAACGGCGGCGCCATCGCCCTCGGCCACCCGCTCGGCGGCAGCGGCGCCCGCCTGATGACGACCCTGGTCCACCACATGCGCGACAACGGCATCCGCTACGGCCTGCAGACCATGTGCGAGGGCGGCGGCCAGGCGAACGCCACCATCCTCGAGCTCCTGTAACCCAAGCCCAAAGGCGAATATCAAACCCAGGAGCGTCCCGAACGAGTGTGGCTGACTCCCCACCAAAGTATGGCTACGGTGGGGCAGAGCTGATTTCGCGCTTGAACTCAAACCTTCTCGTTTCCGTTGTTCGGGTAGTGGCCCGATGCTACAAATGGCATCGGAATGCGCTACGCAACGTTGCGCTTCACCTCTCCGGAGACTGGGGGTCAGGTGCCGAGAAACCCGAAGGGCAGGGAGCACCGGCCGCTCCCGGAGAAGATCACCGACCTAGCGGCGGACGTCCTAGATGGCCGGATCAAGCTGCCTAAATTCCAGCGTGACTTCGTGTGGACACGTCAGCAGGTGCTCGATCTACTCGATTCGATCGCGCGTGGCTACCCGATCGGAAGCTTCCTGCTCTGGAAGAGTTCGTTCAATCTCGCGAGCGAAAGCACCATCGCAGGCCTCGCGGTGGAAACCCCGATGACGGCGAGGAGACGGCGTACCTGCTCGACGGCTGCCAGCGGCTATCCACTATCTGCGGCGCTCTGCACTGGGAGCCCAAAGGAGATCAGGAAAGTTTCTGGAATCTGGCTTATGACCTGGAGGAAGAGCGGTTCCTGCATCGCCATGACCTCGCGGACCCGCCAGCCCACCAGATACCGCTCCGGTTGCTCGATACACCGTCGGTCTATTTCGCTCGCCTCACTGACCTACCCCAGGAACTCCAGGCACGCGCCCGGACCTTGTTCGACCGGATCACCGGGTATGAAGTCGCGACAGTCATCCTCCAGGCGACACCGCTCTCAGAAGTCGGCCGGATCTTTGAGCGAGTGAATACCAGAGGCACCCCGCTAGCGACCGTCGAACTTGTAAGGGCTGCCACCTGGCGGCCGGACTTTGACCTGCTTGACGAGATCGACTCGATCCGCGATGCTCTCACCCGTAAGCACTATGGCCGGATTGACCGGAAACTTATCCTTCGCGCGATCGCGGCCGCTGCCGGAAAAGGGTTCACCGTAGCGAACATCGAGGAGTTGCCGTTCCTTGACACCTTGTCGCTCAGATCTGCGGTCGACGCGACCCAGGAGGCGACGCGCCGCGCGGTGGACTTTCTGACGACCGAGATCGGGACCCCTACAGCCGAGGCGCTGCCGTACACAAACCAGTTCGCCGTGGTGGTGGAATTGTTCCGGCAGGTGCCGAAACCGACATCGGCGCAGTACGCGGCGATCAGGGGGTGGTTCTGGCGGACAGCCCTCACCGGCTATTACGACGGCTGGAACACCGAGGAAGATGGCCGCGGATCTAGCGGCGGTACAGCGCTTCCGGCAGGGAGCCAAGACATGATTGACGTTCAGTGCCCGCCGCTGGGTACCAGGGTCTGGACGGCTGACCAGTATCGGAGGGACAGCGCCAGGACCAAGGCACTGGCTCTTATGCTCGCCGCCGCCGGGCCGTTGGACCTGCGTACAGGCGCCCGGATCGACAGTGGCCGCGCGCTCGCCATGAGCAACGACATGCAGTTCCATCACTTCTTTCCGAAGGCGTGGCTTATGCGCCAGGAAATGTCGTTCGAAGAGGCGAATCTGCTCGCGAATATCGTCATGCTCACCGCCATCAGCAACCAGGCAGTCGCCGACTACCCGCCCGCCGCCTACCTCAAGAACGAGATCGACTTCATCGGCGAGGCGGAAATGCGCCGACGGCTGGAGAGCCTGCTGATCTCCCCGCAGGCCTTTGACGCTGCCATGCAGGGCGACTACAAGGCGTTTGTGGCGGCGCGTGGTGAGACGCTGCTCGCTTGGGCGAACGACCTCGTCGGCGGGCAGCGTGTCGCGGAGGAGTTCGGCGTCGACGACCCGGAAATCATCCTGCCGGGCGAGGCGGTTGAGGTCACGGACACCAGTACCGACGACTAACCGTACGCCGCAGCGAAGCGTTTTGTCGGTACCTTCTGCTCTCCTGAAATGACCATCAGGGGAGGGCACATGAAGGTACTGGACTTGCCTGAGGTGGACCGACCTAGGGAACGCCTGCTGAGCCGGGGGCAGCGGCCCTATCTGACCGTGAGCTGCTGGCACTCGTCCTCGGCTCCGGGCTGCCCGGCTGCGACGCGATCGAGTTGGCCGCTGAGCTGATCGGCAAGGCTGGGGGGCTTCCGGCACTTGCGACCGCCGATCCCTACACGCTCAAGCGACTGCCGGGCGTCGGCGCCGCGAAGGCGGCCCGGGTTGCCGCCGCATTCGAACTGGCCAGGCGCGCTGCTATGTCAGAAGAGCGCAGGCGGATCGTCAGTTCCGCCGACGTGGCTGCGGTAGTCGCCCCATACCTGCGCGGCCTGCGGCATGAGCGCGTCATCGTGGTCGCGTGCGACACCTCTGGCGGCGTGCTCCGCGTTGCTCCGCTGACCGAGGGCGGTGCCGACCGCAGCCTGATCCCGGTTCGCGATGTCCTCGCGTGCCGTCCTCGCGGTCGGCGGCACGACCTTCGCGGTAGCCCACAATCATCCGAACGGCACCTTGATCTCCAGCGTCCAAGACACGGAAGTGACAGCTCAGACTCCGCGAAGCCGCCGAAACAGTGGGTTTGCGCTTCCTCGACCACGTAATCCTCACCGAGACAGCGTGGACCCGGATCCCCTAAAGCCGCCCGCTGAACGCCGCGTTAAGCAGCGATAGCTTTCAGAGCATCCCACGTCGCTGTGCCGTCATCCGGGCTGAGTTCGGCGGCAATCGCGTCGATAACTCGCGCAGTTTCGTCTTGGACGTCTCGTGGCGGAAATGGTATTTGTATGGATTCGAAGCCCATGAATGCTTAGGGTCCGATTTCGGTCAGCCGACCCAGGTGATGCCGCACCGATCTTCGCGATTCCTGTCCGGCTCAGCAGATAATGCCGGACATAACTAACGTTGATCTGATCATCTTTTGGGGAGTAAAATAGGAATCGATTTGATGCGACACAGGAGATATCGCTTACTAGTTGTGAGACCAATGGCGCCCTCCCATGCCTTGATGTTGCTAAGCGCAAGTGCATTGACGGGGAACTTGTAGTAACGCAGCTTGCTTAGATTACGACCAGGCGCTGGCTCGTATCGAATAATCCCTTTCCCGAAAGAACGCATTCCAAGAGCCTGGTACTCGTTACCTGGAATTATTTCTATTGGGGTGCGCGAAGCTGACATTAGGGACCCGAGCGATGACGGAGCCGTGCTTTGAGACCACGGCCGCTGATACGGCTGATTCAGTGAGTGACATCCGAAGGCGTTCTCTGACGTTCGCGGAGTTCGTCGGCCCGTCGAAGTCTGTTAAACGCGGAGTCGAGGCGGGCGGCGATGCGGCGCTGCTCGTCTAGGTCCGGGAGAGGTGCCTTAGTTGCCAGCAGAGTCGTCGGCGTCGTGCGCTTCCGGCGGACCATCGACCCGCTGAGGCGTCAGTCGATCCCACAGGCCAGGCCACCTGACCAGGTGTGCGATGTACGCGGGATCGGCTAGGCTTCGCATCGATGTTGAAAACCGGGTACTCGGGGGAGACGTATGACCCCTCGAATTCTTCCGGGACGACTGGCAAGCGCCCCTTCCCACGCGTTGAGCTTGCTCATGGTGAGCTGACCTGTTGCTGAGCGCTGGACAGCTTCGGCGTAAGCACGTCTCCGAACCACGTATGGTCGGGCCGCGCTGGATCAGTCCACGGCCGAAACTATAAATCCCGGCGATCGGGTAATCGCGATCCGGCTTCGACGGACATCGCCGACCGATGCGAGTTGAAGAACTTCGCCAAGGGCACGTTCAGGGAGGCTCATGACTGTCCCTCCAGATCGCTGCTTGAGGGACGTAAGCAGGGACAGGATTTCCTGCTCGGTGGCGATCAGGTCCGCGAGCAGTTCCGCTGGCGGCCGGTGCGTCAGGTCGTCGGCGGGAACCGGGTGGGTGAGGTCGAGGTTGAAATTGTCCGCGACGATGTCGGCGGCGGGGACCACCCAGGCGTGCTCGTTCTCCGCACGGTCGGAGCGTTCCTTGCCACCCCACCAGGCGGCGCACTCGGCGAATTCTTCGTAGCGCATCGGCCTGGTCTTCGCGTACCCCTTGCGGCCCTCTGGCGGGTCGATCTGGTAGTACCAGACCTCCTTCGTCGGGCCTGACCGGTCGAAGAACAGCAGGTTGACCGGGATCAGCGTGTAGGGCGCGAAGACACCCTGCGGCAGCCGGACGATGGTGTGCAGGTTGCACTTATTCAGGAGGTCCTCGCGGACCTTCCGGCTCCGCTCGTCGAACAGGAACCCGTTGGGCAGGACGATGGCGCACCGCCCGTCCGGCTTGAGCTTGTCGATGACCGCCTTGACGAAGAGGATCGAGGTCTCCCGGACCTGGTAGCCGCGGGAAAGCGGGCCGCGACGGAGTCCTCTTCCTCGCCGCCGAAGGGCGGGTTGGTGAGGACGACGTTAACCCTGCTGCTCGGGCCGATCTCGCTGACCATGCGGACGAGGGCGTTCTCGTGGACGATCTGCGGGTCGGGCACGCCGTGCAGGATCAGGTTCATCATGCACAGCAGGTACGGCAGCGGCTTCTTCTCGATGCCGCGCAGGTTCCGCCAGAGCTCACGCTCCTGGGCGATGCCGAGGTTCTTACCGCGCGTCAGTTCGTCGAGCGCCTCGACGAGGAAGCCGCCGGTCCCGCAGGCCGGGTCCAGGATTGACTCGCCGAGTTCGAGGAAGCTCTGCTCGACCATGAACCTGATGACCGGGCGCGTCGTGTAGAACTCCCCGCCGTCGCCTGCCGCGTCCCGCATCTCCTTGAGCAGCGACTCGTAGATGAACGCCATCGTGTGGATGTCGTCGCTGGACGTGAAGTCGATCTTCTGCACCTGATTGACCAGGTCGCGGAACAGGTAGCCCGACGCCATGCGGTTGTGGATGCCGCTGAAGACCTGCCCGAGTACGTTGCGCGGGTCGCCGGGGGTGTCGCTCTTGAGCTCGGCGAGGTAGGGCAGCAGTTTCTCGTTGACGAACTTGATGAGTGCCGCGCCGGTCAGGTTCTCGTCGCCCGCCCATGTCCGCCACTGGTAGGAGGGGGAGAGGGCCGGCCGGAAGTCGCTGCCCTCGATGATCTCGCGCTCCTTCCTCCTTGGCGTCGAAGGCGCGGAGGAACAGCAGCCAGGACAGGAGCGGCAGCCGGTCCAGGTCACCGTTGAGGCCCGCGTCCTTGCGCATGATGTCGCGGGCGGTCTTGATGATCGCGCCGAGCCGTGCGCTGTTCATCGTTCCGCTCGTCGCGCGTTGTTGTGGCGGTCACTTGGTCGCTCCAGTTGAGATGGTTCGCGCCCAGAAGGCGCGAAGGGCGTCCAGGGCAGCGGGAAGATCTTGCTCGCTCAGCGCCGCGTCGGCGGCTAGCGCGGGATACTCGTCTCGCCACGCCGGTGGCGGATCGGGGATGTCCGGTTGGCATCGGATGCGTCGCTCGGACCGTGAAGACATGCCGGACCACGGCGAGTAGGTCCTGGTCGGGGGACAGCCCGTCGTGGATGAGCAGGAGCAGGTCAACGAGGTCTTTCACCCGCGTGTTGGGCCGCGGGCCATAGTCGCGCGTGAAGCGCGTGCAGCTTCTCCGCGAAATGCTGGCTGCGGTCGGCGGACTCGATGGTGCGCGGTCGTATTCCCGCGAACTCAAGCGTGCCAGGAAGCGAGATGCGCTCCGTCGCGGCGAGTTCGGCCGGACGGAGTACGACATCTACCCGGACCGCGATGAACGTCTTGCCGGCGAGCGCGCCGTCCACCGAGAATCGCCAACCCTGGATTGCCTGCCGCGTCGGTATCCAGCTCGATCGGATGACCGACCTTGAAGACAAAGCAGTCGCGATCGACATCGGCGGCGAGGGTCTCGATAAGGACCTCGCGGAGCGTTGCTCCATCCGAAGGGCCGGACCGCAGCACCAGGTCAAGATCCTTGGTGGCCCGGGCCCGCAGGCCCAGACGGAACTCAAGCGCGGTACCGCCCTTGAGCACCCAGCCCTGATCGGAGGCCGAGAGCCGGGCGGCGATCCGGTCGAAGACCACGATGCGGCGCAGCCGCCCGTAGTCGATGCCCTTTGTCTCGGCGTCGCTCTTTAGCCGAGCCTCAAGTCGCGCGGCGAAGATCGACCGCGGTCTTGTACTGGTTCATGCGCGCTCCGCGTGGAATGCGCGCTCAACGGCCAGTTCGGCGGCCTTCCCCGCCCGCTGCGCGGCTCGCAGGAGCTGTGCCCTGGTCGCGCCGCCCCGGTCAAGCAGGTCCGCGACCGCGGAGTCGATCGCGTCCTGCTGCAGGCCATCCATGGCGGACTCGGCGATCGCGCGGACCGGCGTGGTTACCCGGAACCCCTCGCGTTCCTCTATGTCATCGGGTTCGAGGTGTGCGCGATGCACGACGACTGCGGCGTCGCGCTTCCTGAAGCCCTGTGGCACGGTCAGGTGTATCTCGAGCGGGGTTCGCGATTCCCAGGTCGTGCACGCCGAGTGCGGTCGCATGCGAGACAACGGCGCGCCCGCCGCTCCACAGCGCCCAGCGGATCAGGTGGTCGTGGTCTTCCGCCGGGAGATCCGCGTACTCACGGAACCGGTACAGTCCGTGATCGATGCGTAGCCAGTTGCCGCGCTGCGTGTGGAAGTGCTGCAGGGGATATGAGTACCCGTCCGCCAGCGCCTGGGCAGCGGTGAAGTACCCGCGCTGCCCAGCGGCTCGCTGCCACAGGCGGGCGCGAGGTTCTTCTTCTCGGTGCCGTACATCATCCCGGTAACGCATAGTGTCAAGCCTAGCATGCAAAAAACTTAAAGTCGTTTTAAGGATTGCGCAACGCCTTGCGCAAAAAACTTAAATCGACTTCAAGGTTCAGGTGATCGCGTAGACAAGGTGCACTTAGCTCGTCCATCGCCTCCCGTAGCTGGGTGCTCCCACCGAACCACTTCGCGATCTCGAAGACGGTGCCTAGCTCGGTGTACGATTCCGAGCGAAGTGCTTCCATGTCGAGTTCCTCGGCACCGCGCGCCGCGTACTGTTCGAGGACCTTGTCGAGGACCTCGCGAGCCTTGGGAGCGAACGACAGGAGGAAGTCCTGGTACCGCGTGATGACCCGGCGCGCCCGCTCCGCACGTGACAGCAGCGGAACCTCCCAGGCCACATAGAGCAGCAGGTCGATCACATCGGAGTCGGGCCGCCCCGCCCACTCGGCGAGATCCTCGGGGGTGATGTGGCTGTCGGCGAGCCGTTCGCGCAGGGCGCGCCGGCCCACCGCGTGCGCCCACTGGGCCAGCAGTTGGCTTGGGTCGAGCTTGAGCTTGAGCACTTGGTCGCGGACGTACTGGCTGTACTCCCTGAGCTTCAGCCCGCCGTCTGCCGGGTCGTAGACGTAGAAGGCCGAGCCCCACGGCACGACGGGAACCCCGTCGACGTAGAACATGCGCGGGCTCGCGAGGACCGCTCGATCTCGTTCTGGTCGGTGAGGTCCGGGGGCAGCGGGCCGCCTTCCTGCTCCGTGTACTCGCCGGACGGCTCGGCCACCTGGTTGGCGTCAGTCTCCGGGTCCTTTTCGTCAACGGTGTTGGCGATGTTTCCCTCGTCGTCGGTCTCGTCCCTGATCAGGCGCATCGGCGGGCCGTCGAACGAGGGGTCGTTGAATAGCCTGGTCGCCTCGACGAAGTCGATGATGTCGAAGGAGAACTTCTGGTCCTCGGGGAAGAGGCGCGTGCCGCGTCCGATGATCTGCTTGAACTCGGGCATTGACCTGATCACCCGGAACAGCACGATATTGCGCAGCGTCGGGATGTCGACGCCCGTGGTGAGCAGGCGCGCGGTCACCGCGATCGTGGGTACCTCGGTCTCGACCTGGCGGAACTCGTCGAGGCGCTCCCGGCCGGCGTCCCCGTCTCGTGCGGTGATGCGGCACGCGTAGTTCCAACCGTGGCTGACGACGATGTCCTGGTTGGCGTTGAGCAGGGCCTGCGTCATCCGGAAGGCATGATCGGAGTTCTCGCAGAACACGATGGTCTTGCCCATCCTGTTGGTGCGCTTCAGGTAATCGGTGAGGTACCTGGCCGCTTCCTCGGTCCGGTCAAGATGGCCAGCACTCGCTCGTACTCGCGGGGACCGTAGAGCTTGTCGGGGATCTCCCGGCCGTACTGGTCCACTTGTCCCGGATCCGGGCGCCAGCCGGTCATGTCCACGTTCATCCGGACCCGCCTGACCCGGTAAGGGGCGAGGAAACCGTCGTCGATGCCGCGGGCGAGGGAGTATTCGTACAGGGGCTCGCCGAAGTACTGGTACGTATCGGCGTCCTTCCTGCTGATGGGCGTAGCGGTAAGGCCGATCTGCACCGCTGGCGCGAAATACTCAAGGATGGCACGCCACTGCGAGCTCTCCGTCGAACTGCCTCGATGGCACTCATCGACGATGACCAGGTCGAAATAGTCGGGCGGGAACTGAAGATAGAGCCTCGCCTCGTCGCCTGCCGCTGTCGAGCGACTGGTAGAGCGCGAAGTAAATATGCCGCCCCGTCTTCGCGTCACCGCCGCCGAGCTTGTGGACGGCATCGCCGAACATGGGCTGGAAATACTCGTCCTTCGGCTGATCCACGAGGATATTGCGATCGGCGAGATACAGTACGCGCGGCTTCCGGCCGCCAGGCCAGTCCTTGTTCCACAGCTTCGCGACGATCTGCGCCGCCACGAACGTCTTGCCTGTCCCCGTCGCGAGCACGAGCAGGAGCCTGCTATCCCCGCGGGCGATCGCCTGCACGGCGCGGTTGATCGCCACTTGCTGGTAGTAGCGGGGTGTCTTCGGCGTGCCGTCCCAGTTGCGGAGGCTGGCATTCAGCGGTGCCGATGCGAGTTCGCTTGCCGCGTCGTCCGGGAGCTCCCGGTCCTTCAGGTACCTGGCCCATAGCGCATCAGGTGAAGGAAAGCCCAAGACGTCGCGCACCGTGCCGGCGCGCGCGTCGAGTTCAATGGTCCGCTGGCCGTTCGTCGCATAGGCGAACGGGACATCAAGGAGTTCCGCGTAGCGCTTGACCTGCTCGAACCCGTCAGCGGGATCCCGGAAAAGCCGCTTGGCCTCGATCACCGCAATTGGCAGGCCGTCGGAATACTCAAGGACGTAGTCCGCGATCAAAGGTCGTTCCTGCCGGTGCAGGCGCGCGGTGGCGCGGATACGCCCCTTGTTAATCGGGTGCTGAACCCGGATCTGCTCTTCTTTCCAGCCAGCCCGGTCCAGCGCCGGCAGCACGAACTGGCGGCAGGTCTCGTCCTCGCTTGGACCATAGGCACTGGGCGTCACAGCACCATTTTTACTCTAGATCCCTTCTAGCAGCGTGCTGGATCACCGGGCGGCTGGTGAGCAAATCGTCTAGTAGGTCATAACCCGATGGCACATTGGCATCGCAGGCTCGTGGGGACTTCAACGCCCCGCGCGGTCCTGCGGTCACCACCTAGCGACGTAGAGTATTGATCCCTGGCGACGATGAGACCATCCCAGCCAGGGGTGGCGCGGTGTCGAGGAGGCGCGATGGCGACCGGACTGCAGTGGATCAGGGAAGACGCGCCGCGCTGGGACGCGGACAAGCAGCGGATGTTCGGCCCGGCCGAGCTCGCGGCGACCGCCGTGACCCCGGCCGAGCCCGGTGCCCCGGTCGCTGACGAGTGGTGGCACGTCGCCGACGCCGCCGGGGTGACCGTGGGGTACGGCTGGCTCGACTCCGAGTGGGGTGACGCGGAGGTAACGTTCCTTGTCGCCCCCGGCCGGCGCGGCGAGGGCATCGGCGAGTTCATCATCGACCACCTGGAGGCGGAAGCCGCCGCCCGCGGCCTGAACTACATCTACAACGTCGTCCCCGCGACCAGCCCGGACCCGGAGTGGGTCACCGCGTGGCTCATCCGTCGCGGCTTCGTCGCCAGCGACGGCGACCTGCGCCGCCGCGTCCGCGAGGGCGTCGCTGGCTGACCGTCGCTAGCCCTTGCGGCCAACTCCGCCCCACATCGCGGTCGGCAGGCTGTCGAAGTCAAGGTCGGAGACCGGCCGCCACTCTTCGACGGGAACCACGCCAGGAGCGATGAGCTCAGCGTGCCCGGTGAAGAACGCCTCGACGGCGTCATGGGTACGGAACGTCACCTTCATGCCCATGGACTTGCTGAGCGACTCCTCGGCCTTGACGGCGACGTCGACCTGGTCCCGGGCCGGATGGGTGATCGCCAGGTAGCTGCCCGGCGGGCACGCGTCCATCAGGTCGGCGACGATACGTCCCGGGCCGTCCTCGTCGGGGATGCAGTGCAGGATGGCGATGAGCATGATGCCGACCGGCCGGCTGAAGTCGATCGTCTGCCCGGCCTCCGTCAGGATGCGGCTGGTGTCGCGGGCGTCGGCGTCGATGTAGGCGGTGGTGCCCGGCTTGCCGGTGAGCAGCGCTCGGGCGTGGGCGAGGACGATCGGGTCATTGTCGGTGTAGACGACCCGGGCGTCGGGATCGACCGCCTGCGCGACCTCGTGCGTGTTACTGGCGCTCGGGATGCCCGTTCCGACGTCAAGGAACTGCCTGATCCCGCCCTCTTCGGCCATGTACCGGACCGCCCGGCCAAGGAACCGCCGGTTCGCCGTCACTCCGGGAAGGATCGTCGGCGTCGCGGCCAGGGCCAGCTCGGCGGCCTGCCGGTCAGCCTCGAAATTGTCCTTGCCGCCGAGCCAGTAGTCGTAAATGCGGGCGATGTGCGGCGTGGTGACGTCAAAGTCGGGCACCGCGCCATCGTAGCGCGCGGTGCCCGACTTGAGCGCGGGCCTGGCCAGAAGGGCACCCTCGGCAGTGGGTCGGCCCGACAGCGGCCGCTGAGTGAGCCTCAGTGCCCGAGTGCGGTCTCGACGATCTTGACGATCACCATGATCATCGCGATCGCGAGGTAGCCGCGCAGGCCGAGCAGGCCGATCCGGCGGGCTCCCTTGATCACCGGCGTCGGCAGCTCGCTCAGCGGCGGCATCCGCCACGACAGCTTGTCCACCGGGACCAGCGGGGCGTCCGTCACCGCCACGGCCTCGGATTCGAGGCCGCTCTCGGCCAGCGGGGCCTCGGCCAGCACGGCCGCCTCGGCGGTCCCCATCGGCCCGTCGGGCCCGGCCGACTCGCAGACCCCGGCAAACTCCGAGATTCCGGCAGTCTCCGTCAGCCCGGCGACCTCCGTCAACTCGGCGGCCTCGGCCAGCGCGGCCGTCTGCGCCGACCGCCTGGCGTGAGCCAGCGCGAACCCGCCGCCGGCGACCGCCACGACCGCGCACCCCGCCATGATCGCGAAGATCGCCGAGGCCGTGATCCCCGGGAACATCACCGAGGCGGTCAGCACGACCGACAGCGTGATCAGCACCGCGATCACCGCGCCGGTGAACGCGTTGGTCTTCGGTGAGTTGACCCAGGGGCCGAGCACGGCCCGGTCGTTGCAGAGCATGAGCAGGAACACCGTGGCGGCGGGCAGCAGCACGCCCGCGAGGACCTGGACGCCCTCGGTGATCAGCCCGAGCGGGGAGCCGGGCAGGAGCACGATCACCGCGGCCCCGCCGATCAGCGCCGCGTACAGGGCGTAGAAGCCCTTGGCCTGCCCGACGCCGCGGTGCAGCGAGTGCTTCATGCCGAGCACGTCGCCGATCGCGTAGGCCGAGGACAGCGAGACGGCGAACGCGCCGATCACCGCCGCGTCGAGCAGCGCGACGGCGAACAGTGCCCCGGCCACGTGCCCGGCGTAGGCGGCGATGCCGCGCGCCAGCCCGGCCGAGTCGGTGAACTGGGCCCCGGAGTGCGCGAACGCGACCGCGGTGGTGCCCATCAGCGCGGCGGCGCCGACGACCACGATGACGATGCCGATCCAGAGGTCGGCCTTCTCGTACTTCATGAACCGCGGGGTGATCCGCTTGTCGATCACGTACGACTGCTGGAAGAAGAGCTGCCACGGCGCGATCGTGGTGCCGACGATGCCGATTACCAGGAGCATGACCGCGGCCATTCCCCCGGTCGCGGCCCCACCGGGCAGGTCAGGCCGGGTGAGCCCAGCCGCCATGGTGGAAGCGGACGGGTGCGCCATCAGGTACAGCGGCACGAGCAGCAGCGAGCCGACGCAGAAGAACATCGCGATCCGCTCGAACGCGCGGAACGAGCCGGTGAACGCCGTCGCGATGATGATCCCGGCCGCGAACAGCACCGCCAGGATCTTGGGCACGCCCAGGTAGCCGGCCGCCAGGGTGATCCCGATGAACTCGGTGACGATCGTCAGCCCGTTGAGCAGGAAGAGGTCGATGACCTCGAAGGTTCCCCAGAACTTCCCGAAGCGGGAGAGGATCAGCCGCGCGTGGCCCGACCCCGGTGACCGCGCCGAGGCGGAGCACCATCTCCTGGTTCACGTACAGCACGGGGATCAGCAGCAGCAGCGTCCACAGCAGCTTCGTACCGTAGACCTGGCCGGCCTGGCCGTACGTGGAGAACGCGCCGGCGTCGTTGTCGCCGACCATGACGATCAGGCCGGGGCCGACGACCGCGAGCAGCGTCTTGAACTTCGCCGACAGGGTCGTCCGGGCGGCGTGGTCGTCGAGCCTGATCGTGCCGAGGGCACCGCGGATGTCACCGACGTGCGCCTCGTCAAGCACCGCGGAACGGGCGGTGCCTGCCATCTCAACTTCAACTGCAGTCACTGGAATTCACCTCTTTCGCGCTTTCACTCAAGCGGGATCGAGGCACACGCGCACGCAGCGAGAATCGCAGGCGTCTATCAGGCGAGATATCCCGATTCAGCGTGATCGGGACATCTCGTCAACACAGACGGCTGACCGCCGTGCCCGGCAGTTGCGGGCGGGCGATCGAACGAAGTCGCGGCAAGGATTGCGTCAGCGTGTGCCTGGGACAAGCAGGGACAGCGGCGGGAAGGGCCGACTTCGGCCCGGACTATCAGAGTCCATCGCACGCCTCCCTTCGTCCGCGGCGCTCGCGCACGCCTGCATGAAAGACACCACTGCAAGAGGAACCAACCGTTACCGCGGCAGGAGTTCAACCCCAGCCAGCGAGAAGGTCACCTCTCTCGTAAGAGCTTTGGCACTCCACGGCGTAGCGATGCTGCGCAGCCACTTGGCCTCACCCCTTAGGCCGGGGAGAGGTGTCCTGATCCGGAGCGTCTCTCGACGGTTGGGATCAGTGGCCTGTGTCCGTGAAGACGCCTCACCGAACGAGGTGTCTAACTTGACCAACCCAAGGATGCCCGTTTCGCTTCCCGAATGTCAAACCGAACCACCTTCATCTTGTTCCCGCCGTGTTCGGTTCACCGCCCGGTCATCGCATCGCCGCGCCGCGGGAACAAAAGCGGCGTAAGCTTAGTTGCCATCAAGCAACTAATCTAGCCGCATCTTCAACCATGCCCGACGACCTGCCTCGTTACGGAGGAACCGCAGTGCCCGCCCCATCGTCCGCACCCGCGCCGGAGCCCAACACAGCGCCGGCCGTCGGCTCGCGCTACAAGTGGATCGCCCTGTCCAACACCACGCTCGGCGTGCTGATGGTCACCATCAACTCGTCCATCGTGCTGATCGCGCTGCCGAACATCTTCCGCGGCGTCGGCATCAACCCGCTGCAGTCAGGCAACACCACCATCCTGCTGTGGATGATGATGGGCTTCATGGTGGTCACGGCGGTGCTCGTGGTCAGCTTTGGCCGCCTCGGCGACATGTTCGGCCGCGTCCGCATGTTCAACATGGGCTTCGCGATCTTCTCGCTGTTCTCCATCTTGCTGTCCGTCAGCTGGCTGCAGGGCACGGCCGCGGGCTGGTACCTGATCATCATGCGGATCCTCCAGGGCATCGGCGGCGCGATGCTGTTCGCCAACTCGAGCGCGATCCTCACCGACGCGTTCCCGGCGAACCAGCGCGGCATGGCCCTCGGCCTCAACCAGGTGGCGGCCATCGCCGGCAGCTTCATCGGCCTGGTCCTCGGCGGCGTGCTCGGCCCGGTCGACTGGCGCCTCATATTCCTCGTCTCGGTGCCGTTCGGCATCATGGGCACCGTCTGGTCCTACCTCAAGCTCAAGGAACTCGGCGTCCGCAAGCCCGCCAAGCTCGACCTCCCCGGTAACCTCACGTTCGCGGCCGGCCTCATCGCGGTCCTCGTCGGCATCACCTACGGCATCCAGCCCTACGGCGACCACGTCATGGGCTGGACCAGCCCGCTCGTGCTCACGCTGATCATCGGCGGCCTCGTCGTCCTCGCGATCTTCTGCTTCATCGAGACGAGGGTCCCTGACCCGATGTTCCGGCTCAGCCTCTTCCGTATCCGCCCGTTCACCGCGGGCAACCTCGCGTCCCTGCTGTCCGGCCTCGGCCGCGGCGGCCTGATGTTCATCCTGATCATCTGGCTGCAGGGCATCTACCTGCCGATTCACGGCTACAGCTTCGAGAACACCCCGCTGTGGGCGGGCATCGCGATGCTCCCGCTGACCGTCGGCTTCCTCGCTCGCCGGCCCGGTGTCCGGGTTACCTGTCCGACCGGTTCGGCGCCCGCCCGTTCGCCACCGGCGGCATGGTGCTCGCTGCCCTGTCCTTTGGGCTGCTCGAGATCCTCCCGGTCGACTTCACCTACTGGCAGTTCGCCGGGATCCTGCTGCTCAACGGCATCGGCATGGGCCTGTTCGCCTCGCCGAACCGGGCCGGCATCATGAACTCGCTGCCCGCCGACCGCCGCGGCGTCGGCGCCGGGATGTCCGCGACCTTCCAGAACTCGGCCATGGTCCTGTCGATCGGCATCTTCTTCAGCCTGATCATCCTCGGCCTGTCCTCGTCGCTGCCGACGCACCTGTTCGCCGGCCTGACCGCGCAGGGCGTGCCCGCCGCCGACGCGAGCCGGCTGTCGCAGCTGCCGCCGACGGCGGTCATGTTCGCGGCACTGCTCGGCTACAACCCGATCCAGATGCTCCTCGGCTCGGCGCTCACCAAGCTGCCGGCCAGCCACGCGGCCTACCTGACCGGCCACTCGTTCTTCCCGAGCCTGATCAGCGGCCCGTTCCAGAGCGGCCTGGACATCGCGTTTGACTTCGCGATCGTGGCCTGCCTGGTCGCGGCGGTCGCCTCCCTGCTGCGCGGCAAGCGGTACATCCACGAGCTGGACAGCGAGTCGGCGGTCGAGGCCACGGCCGACGTCGAGTCCGCGGCCGACGTCGTCGCCGAAGCCGAGCTCGCCTCGGCCGCCGCGGTGGCCGAGGTCACCGCCCCGCGGCGGTTCGCGATCGCCGCGGAAATCGAGGACTCGCCCGAACGGATGTCGGCTTCCTCCGAACCCGCCACCCGCACCTTCAGGGAGCGCTAGCCAAGGGCCCCGACCGCACCGGACTAAACGGGGCCCGTCGGCCGAGACTCGGTTGGCGAGCCCAGCATCGCCTTCACCAGGGACGGGTCAGTCCCGAAGGGAGCCCCGGTGCACCCGCCGGGCAGCCCGGCCCTCCTCAGTCCAGAAACAGGGGCGCGCTTTCGGCTTGCGGGAAAGCGCGCTCGAATGCCCGCGCTCGGGTCAGGGCGACGCCGTGATTACGGTGACGGCCGCGTTGTAGGGCTCGATCTGGCCGTCGGCCCGGGTGATGACCAGCACCGGGGTGAGGTAGCCAGTGCTGAGGCGCGCGCGCTCTTCCTCCGTGGGCATCCGGGACATGACCTGATCACCAGGACGCAGGCGCACCGTGCTGCCTGGCCGGGGCCCCCGTCACGAAGGTGCCGAGGCCGGGCTTGGTGACGACAAGGCCGGCCTTGCGCAACTCCTCCACCGCCATCGCGCCGGTCAGCCGGTTGACCCCCCATGCGCGCTTCATCTGCGCGCCGCTCGGGATCTGCGTCCCCACGGGCAACTCGCCGTTAATGATCATGTCGCGGATGATTCGAACGATCTGCAAGTAAACGCGCTCGCCGGAGTCGTAGTCGATGCGCACGTGCGACACGGTCCCATGCTCATACGCCATCGGGACCCCCGGGAAAACAAGCGATATGACTTGCTCGGGTGACTAGACAGCTAGATAGGTAAAAGTTAGGATGGACTCCACACGGAAGGTAACGCAAATCGCACCGTCCGCTTACATATCGTGCGTATGCACAAGTCCCCAGGAGACTGGAGGGGGATCCCGCGGGACAGTGCGTGCCTAGGTCCCGGTTCCAGTAGTTCCCCACCCGCTGGCCGGGCAAGGCCCCCCTTTTCGCGGATTCGCCAGAAAAGGGACTTAGAGGGGGGAGCGAGGCTGTGGCGACACGCGCCTTGGGTAAACCCCAGGTCCACGCCTTTCCCTGGCTTGGATTCCCGCCCGCAATGACCGTCGAGACGGGTCGGCGTCCGGTCGGCGAGCTGCAAGCAATATGCTCGGCATATATTTTAATCGTCCATTATCCAGTGTGATCCCGCGCCCGTCCGGCGCGAGAGCCTGAATGTGCGTGTACCGCCGTCCTCATCAAGGCTTCCGGCAGCGTACTCCTCAGGGCGGCCGCTCCGCAGGCTTGCGCCTGTCATAGCGTCTCAGCAGCGCCGCCCCCCATGAACTTCCGGCCCACGGGTTGGGCGCGGCAGGCGTCCCGGGAGAACCCCGGCGGGGCCGCGCCACGCAATTGCGTTTCGAGCGCCAACCTCAGAATCGGGCCAAAAGGGCAATAACGCCAGCGCATTTCCCGCATGCAAACGCTTGCCGCATGCAAACGCTGGCTTCCTGGCCCGTCGGCGAGCATAAGGGGGACGCCGATGGGTCATGGGCTTCCCGCGCCGACCACTTACGGCGCGGGAAGCCCGCCCGTTCCTTCTGCTTTTCGCCAGCGGTGCCTCCGGCCGCCCTTCTTACCCGCCTGACTTTCTCCTCAGGTATTGCTCCCGATCGATCACGGGCGGGCGGGATGCTGGCGGCCGCGCGCAAGCCCGCTCCCGCCGAGAGTCTCGGTATCGGTATAAGGGTCTAACTCTCTGGGCCGAGGCGGCGAACCGCGCGGCTGCCCCGCCGTCAGCCTGAGCGACGCGGCGAGACTGCCGCCCGCGATGGCCGGCGCGCCGCGCGGGTGGGGAAACGGCGGAAAACGAAATTAATACACTTCTCGGATGACGTCGACCGCTCGTTCTCAACTGTCCCGGCAGGCACCTGAGTCACTGCGCGAGCGGAAGAAGCGGCTGACCCGTGAGGCGATCTTCGCCGCCGCCCGGGCGCTCTTCGGCGAACGAGGCTTCGACAGTGTGACGGTCGCCGAGATCGCCGACGCGGCCAACGTCTCGGTGAAAACGCTCTTCACCTACGTCGGGTCCAAAGAAGAGCTCCTGTTCAGCGGCCGTCCAACGGTCCTCGACACGGTGGTCGAGGCCGTCAGGAGCCGCAGGCTCGCCCAGACGCCCCTGGTCGCCGCGGCCCAGGCGCTCCTCGCGGCGGTCGATGACCAGGACCCGGACAAGAACATCGACGCGTTCCTGCACATGGCGGGCAGCGGCCCGGCCGCCAGGTCCCGGCTGCGCGCCCTGTGGGACGAGACCGAGGACGCACTCACCGGCGTCCTTGTCACCCCCAGGGACGGTGCGCGCGAACTGGCCGCGCGACGGCTGACCGCCGCCCAGATCATGGTCCTGGTCCGCACCGTCACCAGCGCCGAGGTCGGTGACCTCATCGCCAAGGCGGCGGACACGGAGCAGGCACGCAAGGAAGCGCTCAAGGACTGGATCCGCGACGCGGCCGGCCACCTGGCCCGCGGCCTCCAGGCGGCCGGCCGCTGACGATGGTCGCCCCGCACTTCAGGTTGACATGGGCCGGGGACTGGTGTGAGACGCTCTCGTTCGGGATAATTCGTGTGTAAATTCACGCTGTAAAAAAAGTCACACCCGCCGAAGGGAACCTGCCCATGACGTCCGAGCTCACCGTCGCCGAACAGGCGGCGCTGACCAGCGGCCGCGACGCGTGGCACACCACGCCGGTCGAGTCCGCCGGCCTGCCCGCCATCACCGTCACCGACGGGCCGCACGGCGTGCGCAAGCAGGCTAACCCGCGCGACATGCTGCGCGGGCCAGCCGGCCACCTGCTTCCCTCCGGCGGTCGCGAGCGCCTCGACCTGGGACCCTGACCTGCTGCGACGGATGGGCGAGGCGCTCGGCGACGAGTGCCGCGCGATGGATGTCGCGGTCCTGCTCGGACCTGGCATCAACCTCAAGCGCAGCCCGCTCGGCGGCCGGAACTTCGAGTACTTCTCCGAGGACCCGCTGCTCGCCGGCGTGCTGGCGGCCGCCTGGGTTAACGGCCTGCAGAGCAGGAACGTGGGCGCGTCGCTCAAGCACTTCGCGGTCAACAACCAGGAGACCGACCGGTTGCGGGTCAGCGCCGACGTCGACGAGCGGACGCTCCGTGAGATGTACCTGAGCGCGTTCAGGCGGGTGGTGACCCAGGCCCGGCCGTGGACGGTGATGTGCGCCTACAACAAGATCAACGGCGTGTACGCCAGCCAGAACCACTGGCTGCTGACCGAGGTGCTGCGGGACGAGTGGGGCTTCGACGGCGCTGTCTTCTCCGACTGGGGCGCGGTCGCCGACCGCGTCGCCGCCGTCGCCGCGGGCCTCGACCTGACCATGCCGGGGCCGGACGACGCGGGCGACGCGGAACTGGCGGAGGCCGTCGCGGCCGGCCGCCTCGCCCCGGAACTGCTCGCGCGGGCCGCCGGCCGGGTCCGCGCGCTCGTCGAGAAGGCGGCCGCCCGGACGCCGGGCAGCTATGACCAGGCGGAGCACCACGAACTCGCCCGCGAGATCGCGGGCCGGGCCATCGTGCTGCTCAAGAACGAGGCCCTCCCGGGAGACGAGCGGAGCCTGCTCCCGCTGCGGGCCGGCGCCGACGGCCCGTCGGTCGCGGTGCTCGGCGAGTTCGCCCGCACCCCGCGCTACCAGGGCGGCGGCAGCTCCCAGATCACCCCGACCCGGCTCGACGACGCCCTCACCGAGATCACCGCCGCGACGGACGCGACCGTGCTCTTCGCGCCCGGCTACACCGTCGACGACGGGGCGGAGCGCGACCCGGACGCGGACGAGCAGGACCTACTCGCCGAGGCGGTCGCGGTCGCGGCTGCCAGCGACGTCGCGCTGGTCTTCGTCGGCAGCGCCCGCGAGACCGAGGGCGCCGACCGGGACGGCATCGACCTCCCCGCCGACCACCGTGCAGCTGATCGAGGAGGTGACCAAGGTCAACCCGCGCACCGTCGTGATCCTCTCCAACGGCGCCGTGCTCGCCACGAGCCCGTGGGACAAGGCGGTCCCCGCGCTCATCGAGGGCTGGCTGCTCGGCCAGGCGGGCGGCAGCGCGATCGCCGACGTCCTCTTCGGCCGGGTCAACCCGTCCGGGCGGCTGGCCGAGACGATCCCGCTGAAGCTCCAGGACCACCCCTCCTACCTGGACTTCCCCGGCGAGCACGGGCACGTCCGGTACGGCGAGGGCCTGTACGTCGGCTACCGGGGCTTCGACGCGCGCGAGCAGGAGGTGGCGTACCCGTTCGGCTTCGGGCTGTCGTACACGACCTTCCGCTACGGCGAGGCGACCGCGACGGCCTCGGCGGACGGCGTCGAGGTGCGCGTTCGCGTCACCAACAGCGGCGACAGGGACGGCCGGGAGGTCGTCCAGGTGTACGTGAGCCTCCCGGGGTCCGCGGTCAGCCGCGCGGAGCGCGAGCTGAAGGCGTTCGCCAGCGTGCCGGTCAAGGCCGGCGAGACCGTGGACGTCGTCCTGACCATCGACCGGGGCGACCTGGCCTACTGGGACACCCGGCTCAACCGCTGGGTGGTCGAGGGCGGCGAGTACCACTGCGCGGTCGGCGCCTCCTCCCGCGACCTGCGGAGCACCGCGGTCGTGCCGGTCCCGGGCGACGAAGTGCGGGTCCCGCTGACCGGCGACTCGACGCTCGGCGAGTGGCTCGCCGACCCGCGCGGCGCGCAGGCGATCGCGCAGGCGTTCGCCGCGCTGCCCGGCGAGGAGTCCGGTCCGATGGCCGCGATCTTCGCCGACCCGACGATGATGCTGTTCCTCAGCAGCACCCCGCTCGTCCGGATGTCCGCGTTCCCCGGCAGCCCGCTGACCGCCGAGGGATCGCCAAGCTGGTCGCCACCGCCAACGGCTGAGCGGGCCGCCGCAAGACGATCGCGGGATGCGAGGCAATACCACCAGGTGCCTCGCATCCCGCGATCTCGCAAGAGTGGCGGCGTGACCCGAGTCAGCCGCTCACGTTCGGGATGACCGGGTTTGACCGCGGCCGGGAATGATCGCCGCGCGATAAAGCGTTGGCATGATCCGGCCCCCATCGTCTAGTCTTTCCCGCCGGTGAACCAAACTTCCGCTAAAGCCACGCAGCGCGCCGCGTCCCGCGAGTCCGCGCTCGCTGGCGTAGCCATTCGCTACCCGGAAGAGCTGCCGGTCAGCCAGCGCAGGGACGACATCGCCGAGGCGATCAAGAACCACCAGGTCGTGATCGTGGCCGGCGAGACCGGCTCGGGGAAGACCACTCAGCTGCCCAAGATCTGCCTGGAGCTCGGCCGCGGCGTCACCGGCCAGATCGGCCATACCCAGCCGCGGCGCATCGCCGCCCGCACGGTCGCGGAGCGCATCGCGGAGGAACTGGGCACGCAACTGGGCGACGTCGTCGGCTACAAGGTCAGGTTCACCGACCGGTCCGGCGACAGCACCGCGGTCAAGCTGATGACCGACGGCATCCTCCTCGCCGAGATCGCTACCGACCGCAACCTCACCCGCTACGACACCCTCATCATCGACGAGGCCCACGAGCGCAGCCTCAACATCGACTTCATCCTCGGCTACCTCAGGCAGCTCCTGCCGCGCCGCCCCGACCTCAAGGTGATCATCACCTCCGCGACGATCGACCCGGAGCGCTTCGCCGAGCACTTCAAGGACCAGCGCACGCTGGACCCGGCCCCGATCGTCGAGGTTTCCGGCCGCACCTACCCCGTCGAGGTCCGCTACCGCCCGATCAACGACCAGGAACAGGGCGCCGACGAGGACCGCGACCAGGTCACGGCCATCACCGACGCGATCGGCGAGCTCGAGCGCGAGGGACCGGGCGACATCCTCGTGTTCCTCTCCGGCGAGCAGGAGATCCGCGACACCGCCGACGCGCTGAAGGGCCGCGCCAACACCGACGTCCTGCCGCTGTACTCCCGGCTGTCGTCCGCCGAGCAGCACCGGGTGTTCGAGGTCCCCGCCAACCGGACCATGGCCAGCCGCCGCGTCGTCCTCGCCACCAACGTCGCGGAGACCTCGCTCACCGTCCCCGGCATCCGCTACGTGATCGACCCGGGCACCGCCCGCATCAGCCGCTACAGCCTGCGCACCAAGGTGCAGCGGCTGCCCATCGAGGCGATCTCGCAGGCGAGCGCCAACCAGCGCAAGGGCCGCTGCGGCCGCGTCGCCGACGGCATCTGCATCCGGCTGTACACGGAAGAGGACTTCGAGAGCCGCCCCGAGTTCACCGACCCGGAGATCCAGCGCACGAGCCTCGCCAGCGTCATCCTCCAGATGGCCGCCGCCCGGCTCGGCGACGTGCGCAAGTTCCCGTTCGTCGACCCGCCGGACCCGCGCGCGATCACCGACGGCGTGAAGCTCCTCGAGGAGCTCAACGCCGTCAAGAGCGACCGGCTCACCGAGACCGGCCGCCAGATGGCCCGCCTGCCCGTCGACCCGCGCATCGCCCGGATGATCATCGAGTCGGGCCAGCAGGGCTGCGCCCGCGAGATCCTCGTCATCGCCGCCGCCCTGTCCATCCAGGACCCGCGCGAGCGCCCGTCAGACAACCAGCAGGCCGCCGACACCGCGCACCGCCGCTTCGCCCAGCCCGAGTCCGACTTCCTGGCCTTCGTCGCGCTCTGGGACTACCTCGCCGAGCGGCAGCGCGAGCTGTCCGGCTCCGCGTTCCGCCGCCTGTGCCGCGCCGAGTTCCTCAACTACCTGCGCGTCCGCGAGTGGCAGGACCTCCACGGCCAGCTCGCCTCGCTCGCCCGCGATCTCGGAATCAACACCAAGACATCATCTTCCGAACGCGTCCGGGTTCATACCGCCCTGCTCAGCGGTCTCTTGTCGCAGGTCGGCATGAAGGTCGTGCTCTCGCCAGCGAAGCCCGTCGCCGGCCGCCCGGCACCTCCCGGCGGGGCCGAACGGGGCAGGCGCCCGCTGCCCGAGTACCTGGGCGCCCGCGGCACGAAGTTCGCGGTCTTCCCCGGTTCCGGCCTCGCGCGCAAGCCGCCGGACTGGATCGTCGCGGCCGAGCTCGTCGAGACATCGCGGCTCTGGGCGCGGACCGTCGCGGCGATCGAGCCGGAGTGGGTCGAACCGGTCGCCGCGCACCTGGTCAAGCGCTCCTACAGCGAGCCCCGCTGGTCACGAGGGCAAGGCAGCGCGGTGGCCACCGAGAAGGTCACGCTGTACGGGATCCCGATCGTGGCCGACCGGACCGTGCTGCTGCACCGCATCGACCCGGTGCTCGCCAGGGAGCTGTTCATCAGGCACGCCCTGGTAGAGGGCGACTGGCAGACCAGGCACCACTTCTTCCGCGACAACGCGAAGCTGATCGAGGAGGCGGCCTCGCTTGAGCAGCGGGCCCGCAGGCGCGGCCTGGTCGCGGGGGAGGACGCGCTGTTCGCGTTCTACGACGCGCGCGTGCCCGCCGACGTGGTATCCGCCCGCCACTTCGACACCTGGTGGAAGCAGGCTCGCCACGAGACCCCCGACCTGCTCACCCTCAAGCTCCAGGACCTGCTGTCATCCGCGGCGGACGAGCTCGACGTCGACGCCTACCCCGAGGTGTGGACCTCCGCGTCACCCGGCCTCAGCGGCTCCGGCGGCCCGGTGACCGGGCTTGCCCTGTCCTACGCGTTCGAGCCGGGCAGCGAGACCGACGGCGTCACGATCGACATCCCGCTGAAGACCCTCAACCAGGCGCGTCCGGAAGAGTTCTCCTGGCACGTCCCCGGCCTGCGCCTGGAGCTGGTCACCGAGCTGATCAGGTCGCTGCCGAAAAACCTGCGGCGCGAGCTCGTCCCCGCGCCGAACGTGGCCCGCGAGATACTCGCCGACCCGGATGCCGGCACCGCAAGCGACGTCCGCGACACCATCTCCCGCGAGCTCCTGCGGCTGCGCGGGGTGCGGGTCACGCCGGACGACTTCGACCTGGACAAGCTTCCGCCGCACCTGCGGATCACGTTCCGCGTGCTCGACGGCACCAAGGTCGTGGCCTCAGGCAAGGACCTGGCCGCGCTCCAGCGCCAGCTGCGCCCGAAGGTGCGCGCGACCCTGTCGGCCCGCGCCACCGGGCTGACCAGGACCGGCGTGACCTCGTGGAACTTCGGCCCGCTCCCCAGGGTCTTCACCGACGGGGAGGTCAAGGCCTACCCGGCACTCGTCGACGCCGGCGCGGCTGGCACCCGGGCGGCACGGTAGACGTCCGGCTGTTCGAGACCGCCGCCGCGGCCGAGCGCTCGATGCGCGCGGGGACCAGGCGGCTCGTCCTGCTCGCCGTGAAGTCCCCCGCCAACGAGGTCGCGAAGCGCCTGACCACCACGCAGAAGCTCGTGCTCAGCGACAACCCCCACGGCTCGGTTGCCGCCCTGTTCACCGACTGCGTCGGCTGCGCCGTCGACGGGCTGATCACCGAGGCCGGCGGTCCCGCCTGGGACGCCGAGGCGTTCAACCGGATCGTCGAGCACGTCCGGCCGCAGGCTGCACGCCGCGACGTACGAGGTCGTGACCTGGGCCGAGGAGATCCTGCGAGGCGCGCACGAGGCCCGGATGCGGCTGGCCGCGCTGCGCAGCCCCGTGCTCGAGCCCGCCGCCGACGACGTCCGCGCACAGCTCGACCGCCTGATCGCCCCCGGGTTCCTCACCGCCGCCGGGCAACACCCGGCTGCCCGCCCTCGCCCGCTACGTGAAGGCCATCGGCCGCCGCCTCGACAAGCTGACGGAGAACGCGGGCAGGGACGCGCAGCAGATGGCCGTGGTGCACCGGGTCCAGGACGCCTACGCAGCGCGCCCTCGCCGCGCTCCCCGCCGAGGCGCGGTCCGGCGGCCCCGCCAGGGAGATCCGCTGGCAGATCGAGGAGCTCAGGGTCAGCCTCTTCGCGCAGACCATGGGCACGCCGACGCCCGTCTCCGAACGCAGGGTCATGACCTCGATCGAGCACCTGTAGCCGTCGCAGCGACGGGGTGACCCCGGCGCCCATTGGCATGCTGTTGCCAGTTCAAAGCGCAGGACAGTGACAACAATCGAACACCGCAGCCGAGAGATTCTCCCCGTTCACCCTTCCCGCCGGCGCGTCATTCGACTAAGGACTACGCCAAGTGCTATGTTTCCTCTCATCTAGCACGCTCACCCGCCCCGCCGTCGCTGCCGCCGGCCGCGGGCGAGCCCCCGGAACCCCCCCGGGATTCCCCCGATAAGGAGGAAGGCACCGTGACCGGATCACCCCCCGTAAGGCGCCGCCTGCTCGGCTCGGCACTACGCGGGTACCGCGAGGGCCTCGGCTATAACTTGGACGAGGCGGCGCGGATCCTCGAGTGCGACCGCTCGAAGATAAGCCGGATCGAGACCGGCGAGCGCGGCATCCGCGCCAGGGAGCTGCGTGAGCTCCTCACCGAGTACGGCGTGCCCGGCCTCCGAGCAGGAGGCGCTGCTCGCCATCGCGCACCGCGGCCGGGAGAGCGGCTGGTGGCTCGACTACCGCGACGTGCTTTCTCCGGCCGCCCAGGACTACGTCATCCTGGAGATCGCCGCGACCGAGATCCTCGCCTACGACCCGAACCAGGTTCCCGACCTGTTGCAGACCCCGGACTACATGCGGGCCGCGGCCGCCGCGGACCCGCGCTACGCCTCCGGCGAGCAGCGCGCCCATGCCATGGAGGTCAAGCTCAACCGGCAGCGGATCGTGGTCGCCGGGCGGGCGCCGACTCTGGACGTGGTGGTGACCGAGGGGGCGTTGCGCCAGCAGGTCGGGCAGCCGCGGGTGATGCGGGAGCAGCTCGGCCGGCTCGCGGACCTGGCGGACACCGGGTTCGCCGACGGCCTGCCGGACAGCGACGTCCCCGAGGCGGGGCGCTCCCGCGTCTCGCTTCGGGTCCTGCCGTTCGCGGCCGGCGCGCACGCGGTGGCGGGGTGCGGCGCGATGACGCTGCTGCGGTTCGCCGAGACACCGGAGATCGGCGTCATCCACCTGGCCGCGCTGTCCGGCGGGATCAGCCTGGAAAGCCGGGAGGAGGTCGCGCGTTACCTCAGGACCTTCGCCGAGCTCCGCTCGGCGGCGCTGACGCCGTCGCGCTCCGCGCACTTGATCCGGGCGATCGCGAGGTCGTATGACCGCTAGGCGCTGGCGGTGTCCGCGGGCTGGGCATCGGCGGGCTGGTCCATGGTGATCGCCCGCATGGGGAGCGCGAGCTTCTTGTTGACGTCCGCGAGCTTGGCGATGAGGTCTTGGATGTCGCGGAGCTGCTGAGTGTCGTCCCGCACGTCGTTGCCATAAGTCATGGACCAGAACTCCAGAGTCGAGAAGGGGGACTCGACGGGTAGGCATGCGTCTTTGGGTGCCTAGCTAGCTGCTATCTTACCGTGATTTGTCGGACTTGTCGCCAGCCGCGGGGGTGTTATTTGCCCCGTAAGAGAATCGTTGGGGCTTGTCGGCGTCGGCGCGCGCAAAGCCTATAGGCTGCCGGGGGCGTCATGCTGCCAAGATGATCGAAAAGGGCGGAGAATTGTTGATTTCGCAGGTCAGGTGGGGTGTGTCGGCCTGCCAATGACCCTATTATGTCCCTTTTCTAAGGCAAATGCGCATTGGCGGATGCACGCTCGCCTGAGCGCTGTGCGTATGCACGTGCATCGGATGGGGTGCGCCGGTTAAAGGGCAGTTGCTGCACGCAAACTATGCACACGATTGCTGCACCGGAAAATGCACGTATGAAGCCGCGCGTGCGGATGCACGTGCACAGGACGGGCGCCGCCGGGTGCGGGCGGCGCCGTGCGCGGCTGGTTCAGCGGCGGGGGGCGGGGCGCTGGCCGCGCGCGGTCATGAGGTCGCCCAGGTCGCCGGCGGTGGGCGCGGGCACGGGGAGCTCGGTCACCCCGTCCCGCGCCGGGCGCAGGCCGTCGACGAGCATGGCGAGGTACCTGCGCCATACCTCGGGGGTGACGGCGGCGGCGTACTCGGCGATGGAGGCGAGCATGAACGCGATCATCTTCACGTCGGTCGCCTGGAAGTCCGCGCGGAGGTCGCCGGATGCCTGCGCCCGCTCGACCAGCCTGGTGATGACCGGGCGCATCCGGTCGCGGGCGTAGCAGACCTGGTCGCGGTCGTAGGTGCCGAACATCATCAGCTGGCGCAGGCCCTGGTCGCCGGCCATGGCGCTGGCGACGTACTCAAGGTAAGTCCACCAGGCCGCGCCAGGGGTCGGCGGCCGCGCAGGCTTCCTCCGCGACGGTGACGAGGGCGTCGATCCGGTCCCTGAACAGCTCGGAGACCAGTGAGTCCTTGTCGGGGAAGCGCCGGTAGACGGTGCCGACGCCGACGCCGGCGGCGCGGGCGACCTCGTCCAGGGTCGCGTCGAGCCCGCGCTCGGTGAATACCTCGGCGGCGGCGGCGAGAATGCGCTGCCGGTTCCGCTCCGCGTCCCGGCGCAGGGGGCGGTCGCCCGTCCCGTCCTGAGACGTTTCGTCCGTTCGAACCGTCATGTTGATAGCCTACCCCGAACGGAGGTGGTTCCTCCGTTTCGTGTTATGCTCCTCCTGTAAGCGGAACAATACGCTCCAGATTGGCGGATGTAATGTCCGAGGCAAGCGTCCCCGTGCCAGCGGGGGAGAGCAGCGGGACGCAGCACGGCCAGGGCGCGGCTGCCCCGCCGGACTCGCGCCGCTGGCTGATCCTGGTCGTCATCGCGGTCGCGCAGCTGATGGTCGTGCTTGACGCCACGGTCATGAACATCGCGCTGCCGTCGGCGCAGCGAGACCTGGGCTTCAGCAACGTGGACAGGCAGTGGATCGTGACGGCGTACTCGCTGTCGTTCGGCAGCCTGCTGCTGTTCTGCGGCCGGCTCGCCGACCTGATCGGCCGCAAGGTCATGTTCATCACCGGCCTGGCCGGCTTCGCCGTGGCCTCCGCTGTCGGCGGCGCGTCGGTGAACTTCGGGATGCTGGTCACCGCCCGGGCCTGCCAGGGCGTGTTCGGCGCCATCCTCGCGCCGGCCGCGCTGTCGCTGCTCGCCACGACGTTCACCGACCCGAAGGAACGCGGCAAGGCGTTCGGCATCTACGGCTCGGTCGCGGCCGGCGGCGGCGCGGTCGGGCTGCTGCTCGGCGGCGCGCTGACCTCGTACCTGTCCTGGCGCTGGTGCCTGTACATCAACCTGGTCTTCGCCGGCGCGGCGATCGTCGGTGGATTGCTCCTGCTGCAGAGGCAGCAGAAGGCGGCCGGTGCGCGGCTGGACGTCCCGGGCGTCGTCTTGGTTTCCGCCGGGATGTTCTGCCTGGTCTACGGGTTCTCCAACGCCGCGACGCACGACTGGTCCACCCCGTCGACCTGGGGCTTCCTCGCGGTTGGCGTCGCGCTGCTCGCCGCGTTCGCGTTCTGGATGTCGCGCGCCAAGTACCCGCTGCTGCCGCCCCGCGTGGTGCTCGACAGGAACCGGGGCGCGGCCTACCTGGGCATCCTGATCGTCGGGCGCCGGCATGTTCGGCATCTTCCTGTTCCTCACGTACTACCTGCAGGACACGCTGCACTACTCGCCGGTGATCACCGGCGTCGCGTTCCTGCCGATGATCGCTGGTGTCGCGACGTCGTCCAACGTGTCCAACATCGTGCTGATGCCCCGCATCGGGCCGAAGCCGATCGTCTCGGCCGGCCTGGTGCTTGCCGCCGCGGGCATGGCCTGGTTGACGCGGATAGGCCCGCACTCGGCATACGCCACGACCATCCTCGGCCCGATCATCGTCACCGGCCTCGGCATGGGCCTGATGTTCTCGACGGCGTTCAACACCGGCACCTACGGCGTGCGGCCGCAGGACACGGGCGTCGCCTCGGCGTCGGTCAACACCGGCCAGCAGCTCGGCGGCGCGATGGGCACCGCGCTGCTGAACACCATCGCGGCCAGCGCGACCGTCGGCTACCTGACCAGCCACGCCCGCGGCAAGCCGACCGCGGCGCTGACGCAGCTGGCTCTTGTCCACGGCTACACGACCGCGTTCTGGTGGTGCGCCGGGATCTTCCTGGCCGGCGCGGTCCTCTGCGGCTCGCTGATGCGCTCCGGCCCCCTGCAGGGCCGGTCTCCCCAGGCCGCCCCGGCCCCCGCGGGCGCGCGGGCCGGCGCCGAGGCGACGGACCCGGTCACCACCCCGGAGTGAGTTACCTGCGTCCGGTTCGTGCGGGCGGGGCGGGGGCGGGTGTTTCGGTGAGGCGGGCGAGGGCGATGGTGAAGCGGGTCATGCCGGGGCGGCTGGTGACCAGGACGGCGCCGTGGTGGGCGGTGACGACGGCGTCGACGATTGCGAGCCCGAGCCCGGTTGATGAGGCGTTGGTGGCGTGCGAGCGGGACGTGTCGGCCCTGGTGAACCGCTCGAACAGGTCGGGCAGGAGCGCGGCGGGGATGCCGGGGCCGTCGTCGGTGACCGAGACCACGAGCCGGGGCGGGGCGGGCAGGTTCCCGTGCGAGGCTGACTCGGGCCGCTGCCCGGCTCGCCGTCGGGCAGCGCGCCGCTGACCCGGACGGTGACGGTGGTGCCGTCGGGGGTGTGGCGCCCGGCGTTGGACAGCAGGTTGCCGAGCACCTGCCGCAGCCGGTGCTCGTCGCCGAGGACGAGTTCCGGGTCGTCGGGCAGTTCGAGTACCCAGCGGTGGCCGGGGCGCGCGACCTGGGCGTCGCTGGTGGCGTCGATGGCCAGCCGGGTCATGTCGACGGGCGCGCTGCTCAGCGGCCGGCCGGCGTCGAGGCGGGCGAGCAGCAGCAGGTCGTCGACGAGCACGCTCATCCGGGTGGACTCCGACAGGACCCGGCTCAGGGCGTGGGTTACCGGCTCGGGGGACTCGCCGGGGTGGCGCAGGGCCAGCTCGGCGTAGCCGCGGATGGCGGCCAGGGGGGTGCGCAGCTCGTGGCTGGCGTCCGCGGCGAAGCGGCGCAGCCGTGACTCGCTGGCCGCGCGGCGCCGCAGCGCGGTCTCCACGTGCCCGAGCATCCGGTTGAACGCGAGCCCGACCTGGCCGGTCTCGGTGACCGGGTCGGTATCGGGCACCCCGGCGGGCATCACCACCTCGCCGGACTCGAGCGGCAGCTCGGCCACCTGCGACGCGGTGATGGCCACCCGGCGCAGCGGCCGCAGCGAGAACCGCACCCACAAAGTGCCCAGCACCCCCGCGAGCAGCACCACCACCGCGAACACGGAGACTTCCGCGATCGCGATGTCGCGCAGCTGGTCGTGCAGGGCGGACAGCGGCAGGCCGGTGTAGTAGACGGACGAGTCGCAGTCGGGGTCGAGGATCGAGGTGATCAGGAACGTGCCCTGCGCCTGGGTTATGTAGCGGGCCGAGGTTGGGAAGTCGGCGTTCGGCGGACCGGCGTGCGTGCACTCGTGGCCCAGCGAGGGAGCCTGCCACGGGGGGATGCCGCTCAGGTCGTCCTGCTCGGCGGCCGTCAGCGTGAACGCCTTCTCGCCCACCAGCGCGCTCTGCCAGTGGCCGCCCGACATGACCGCGACGAAGGTGCCCTCCGCGAGCCCCGGGCACGACTCGTAGATCGAGCCGGAGAAGGGCATGTTGCCGCCGCCGTTCGAGCCGGACGACGACGGGGAGGCGGACGGTGACGCGCTCGGCGCGGCGTCCGGGTCGCTCGCGCCCTGCTGCCCGTTCCCGCCGTTCATGCCGTCGCCGTTGTCGCCGTTGGCGTTGAACTGCTGTTCCCAGCAGTTGTAGGCCAGGCCGGTCGCGGTCCGCAGCTCGCCGTTGAGCTCGCCCGACAGCGCCCCGTGCACGGCGAAGTAGGTGACGAGGCCGACGCTGGCGCAGCCGACGGCGAGCAGCGCGACGAGCCCGGCGATCAGCCGGCCGCGCAGGGTTCGGGGCAGCCGGCCCCGGGAGAGTAGCTTAACGGCCATCGACCTGAAGAATAGCGTCTCTGATCTGCTTGGTGATCCTCGTGCTATCCCGAATTGTGCGGGGGCTGGCTGGGGGTCTGGTTCCCGTCTGGGCGGGGTGGCGTGGGCCTGCAGGCTGGTGACGCAGTTACCTGCGTCCGGTTCGTGGGGGCGGGGCGGGGGCGGGTGTTTCGGTGAGGCGGGCGAGGGCGATGGTGAAGCGGGTCATGCCGGGGCGGCTGGTGACCAGGACGGTGCCGTGGTGGGCGGTGACGACGGCGTCGACGATTGCGAGCCCGAGCCCGGTTGATGAGGCGTTGGTGGCGTGCGAGCGGGACGTGTCGGCCCTGGTGAACCGCTCGAACAGGTCGGGCAGGAGCGCGGCGGGGATGCCGGGGCCGTCGTCGGTGACCGAGACCACGAGCCGGGGCGGGGCGGGCAGGTTCCCGTGCGAGGCTGACTGCGGGCCGCTGCCCGGCTCGCCGTCGGGCAGCGCGCCGCTGACCCGGACCGTGACGGTGGTGCCGTCGGGGGTGTGGCGCCCGGCGTTGGACAGCAGGTTGGCGAGCACCTGCCGCAGCCGGTGCTCGTCGCCGAGGACGAGTTCCGGGTCGTCGGGCAGTTCGAGTACCCAGCGGTGGCCGGGGCGGGCGACCTGGGCGTCGCTGGTGGCGTCGATGGCCAGCCGGGTCATGTCGACGGGCGCGCTGCCCAGCGGCCGGCCGGCGTCGAGGCGGGCGAGCAGCAGCAGGTCGTCGACGAGCACGCTCATCCGGGTGGACTCCGACAGGACCCGGCTCAGGGCGTGGGTTACCGGCTCGGGGGACTCGCCGGGGTGGCGCAGGGCCAGCTCGGCGTAGCCGCGGATGGCGGCCAGGGGGGTGCGGAGCTCGTGGCTGGCGTCCGCGGCGAAGCGGCGCAGCCGTGACTCGCTGGCCGCGCGGCGCCGCAGCGCGGTCTCCACGTGCCCGAGCATCCGGTTGAACGCGAGCCCGACCTGGCCGGTCTCGGTGACCGGGTCGGTATCGGGCACCCCGGCGGGCATCACCACCTCGCCGGACTCGAGCGGCAGCTCGGCCACCTGCGACGCGGTGAGCGCCACCCGCCGCAGCGGCCGCAGCGAGAACCGCACCCAGATAGTCCCGAGCACCCCCGCGGACAGCAGGGCCACGCCGAAACCCCGAGCCTCCACGAGCGCGACGTCGCTGAGGAAGTCGTGCAGGCCGGACAGCGACAGGCCGGTGATGTAGATGGAGCCGTCCTCGTCCGGGTCGCGGATCGCGGTGAGCCGGTACGTGCCCTGCGCCCAGCTCATGTCTAGGACGGCATGGATGTCGGCACGTTCGGGCGTGTCCGGCGACGGGGACTGCGATGGCGTGAAGCCGAGCGGTCGCGCGTATCGGCGGCCGACAGCTTTGGCGGGTCTTCGTTGATGAGCCTGCTCTTGCAGCTGACCGTTCTTGATGACCGCGACGAACGTCCCCTCCGTCAGCCCGGTGCACTGCGCGGGCATGGTAGCCCCGGGCGCATTCCCGTTCCCGCTGCCGGAGGGAACGGAACTGGGCGAGGGACTCCGGCCTCCGCCCGGCCCGTTCGTGAGCTGCTGGCTGCTGTCACCGTTGTCGTTGTTCTTGCTCGCGGTGACATCCCGTTCGCCAGCAGTTGTAGCGCGAGCTGGGTCGCGGTCTGCAGCTGGTTGTCGAGCTCGCCGTACAGCGCCCGCTCGACCGCGAAGTAGGTGACGAGGCCGACGGTGGCGCAGCCGATCGCGAGCACCGCCACGAGCCCGGCTATCAGCCGTCCGCGGAGGGTACGGGGCGGCAGCTTACGGGTGAGCAGCTTCTTAACGGCCATTGCCTGGAGGCTCGCGAGGCTCCGCGGGCTAGCCGGCCGGCTTCAGGACGTAACCGACGCCGCGGACGGTGTGGATGAGCGGGTCCCGTCCGGCGTCGATCTTCTTGCGCAGGTAGCTGATGTAGAGCTCGACCACGTGCGCCTGGCCGCCGAAGTCGTAGTTCCAGACCCGGTCGAGGATCTGGGCCTTGGACAGCACCCGCCGCGGGTTGCGCATGAGGAACCGCAGCAGCTCGAACTCGGTCGCGGTCAGGTCGATGAGCTCGCCGCCGCGGCGCACCTCGCGGGCGTCCTCGTCCATGGTCAGGTCCGCGACGGTGAGCCCGCCCTCGCCGCCGTTCGTCCGCGCCAGGTTCGCCCGGCGCAGCAGCCCGCGGAGCCGGGCGAGCACCTCCTCGAGGCTGAACGGCTTGGTGACGTAGTCGTCGCCGCCCGCGGTCAGCCCCGCCACCCGGTCCTCGACCGCGTCCCGCGCGGTGAGGAAGAGGACGCAAACGCCCGGGTGCTCGGCGCGCATCCGCCGCATGACCTCAACGCCGTCGAAGTCGGGGAGCATGATGTCGAGCACGACCGCGTCCGGGCGGAACTCCCGCCCCGTCTTGACCGCCTCGGCCCCCGAGCCCGCGGTCCGCACGGACCAGCCCTCGTAGCGCAGCACGCTGGAGAGCAGCTCGGCGAGGCTCGGCTCGTCGTCCACGACGAGCACCCGGACGGGGGTGCCGTCCGCGTGCTGGGTGCCCGCGCCGCGCCCGAGCGTCGACGCGGGCGGGGCGGTGGCCGTCGCCGTCGCGGTCGCCGCGCCGGTCATCACGGCCTGCGGGGAGGCGGCGCTGGCCGGCGCTTCGTCCCTCGGATCATCAGGCATCATCGATCGCTCATTCGTAGAAGCTGAGTTACGGGGCTTTGCTCTTACAGCCTTGCTCTTACAGCATGGCAATATCCCGAGACCTGAAGCCCGAAAATTTAATATGGATTTCCTCTGAGAATGCGCGCTGCCGGCGCTCAGTAGCCGCGGTGCCGCCGCTCAGTCGTCAAGCACCCGCGCGAGCTTGGACCCGTGCCCGGCCGGCCGCGCCCCGGCCGCGAGCAGCACGTCGGCCGCCGCCCGCTGCAGTGACGGGTTGGCGGTGGGCACCTCCACCTCGACCTCCCGCCACCGCAGTTCCGGGCCGGCGGGCGCGAGCCGGCGGGCGGTCACCGCGTCGTCGGCGACCTCCGCCACGGTCCGGCCGTCGTCGCCGCGCAGCGTCACCACCGTCCGTTCCGTGTTGAGGATGGCGATCGGGGCGAGTGGCTGGCCGCCGGTGACGTCGGCCACCCGCGCGGCGAGGACCTCGGGGACCTCGCCGCTCGCCCGGCCGGTCCTGGCCGAGCGGCGCGTGTACCTCCCGGCGCGCGCCCGCGCCGGCGGGCAGCTTGAGGTGCCACCCCTCGTCCGTGCCGCCGGTCCGCCGCCGCAGCGTGATCTTGCTGGCGGCGAGCCGCCCGTCCGCGGTGTCAAAGTACGTGGCGGACAAGTGGTACAGCTCCGGCGCGGCCTCGCTGACCCCCGCCAGGCCGGCGAAGGACGGCCGCTCGAACCCGGTGTCCACGTCGAACTTCTGCTCAATCTCCAGGAACTCCGACATACCCGCCGTCCCGCCTCTCCTAGGGTCACTGGAAGTTTAATGAACAAGGAACGATTGGTACCCCGCCTGCCCGGTCCGCCGCCCGCCGAACACAAGGGCCGAACGTACGATAAGAGCGTGGCGTCGGGCGGAGTGGTGCTAGCCGGCGGGCGGTCCTCGCGGATGGGCACGCCCAAGGCGGCGCTGGAATGGCACGGGTCGACGTTGCTGCGCCGCACCGTCGGCATCCTCGCCCGCGCGACGGACGGCCCGGTAGTCGTCGTCCGGGCGAGCGGCCAGGACCTGCCCGCCCTGCCCAAGGGCGCGGTCGTCGTCGACGACCCGCGCGAAGGCAAGGGCCCGGTCCAGGGGATCGCCGCCGGCCTCGCCGCGCTGCGGGGCGAGGCGGAGACCGCGTTCGTCACCTCCACCGACCTTCCGTTCCTCCACCCCGCCTTCGTCCGCCGGGTGCTGCGCGTCCTCGGCGCGCCGGGCGACGGCCCCGACGTCGCGCTGCCGGTCGCCCGCGGCTACCAGCAGCCGCTGGCCGCCGCCTACCGCACCGGCCTCGCCGGCCTTGCCGAGCGCCTCGTCAAGGAGGACCGGCTGCGCCCCGCTTTCCTGTTCGCGGAGTGCACCGTGACCCGGCTGGACGATGCCACGCTGCTCGCCGACCCCGACCTCGCCGCCCGCGACCCGGACCTGGACTCCGTACTGAACGTGAACACCCCGGAGGACTACCAGGCGGCCCGCCGCCGGCGCGCCCGAGGTGACCGTCCAGCTGTTCGGTGCCCTGGTGAAGGCCGGACGGCAGGCAGGCCAGCGGCGGGTCCGCGCGGCGACGGTCCAGGCCGCGGCCGACGAGGCCGGCCTTCCGCTCGACCGGCACGTGACGGCCGCGCTCAACGGCGACCAGATCACCCGGGACCCGCTGACGCCGCTGGCGGCCGGCGACACCGTCTTCTTCATGTCCGCCGACGCGGGCGGGTGACCCAGTGCGACCAGCTACCGAGCGACCAACCGCCGGGCCACCGGGAGGCTACTTCGGCCAGGCGCTCGTCGCCGACGTCACCGACGGCACGGCCGTCACGCTGCCGCTGCCGGGCCCGGTGCTGCGCGGCTACCCGCGACGAGACCGCGAACGCGGTCGCCGCGCTCGGCCCGCCGGGCATCTGGTGCCACGGCCTGGCGATCAAGCCAGGCAAGCCGACCCTGCTCGCCGAGTGCGGCACGGGATCTGACGGCTGGCCAGGCGTCCCGGTCATCGGCCTGCCGGGCAACCCCCGCTCCGCCTCGTGGTCTTCCGGCTGGTCGGCATGCCGCTGATCCGCCTGATCGGCGGCTGCACGTCCCCGCCACCAGACCAGTCCACCCGGGCGGTCCTCGCCCGCAACCTCGCGTCGGCAACCGGCCGCCTGGACGTCGTCCAGGTCAAGGTCCCGGCGGCGTGGCCACCCCACTGTTCGGTGCGTCGGCACTGCTGTCAGTGCTCACGGAAGCCGACGGCTACATCGTGATCCCGGAGGAGGCCACCGGCCTGGACGCCGGCACCGAGGTAACGGTAACCCTCTACGCCTAACGCGGGGCGACAACCCCGATTCGCCGTCGGTAGCGGGACGGAGTCTCCCCGCAGTGCCGGGCGAAAGACCGGGCGAACGCCCCGGAGTCTTCGAAACCCACGGCGATCGAGACCTCGAGGACGGAACTGTCGGGCTGCGCCAGCAGGGCCATGGACCGGAGCAGCCGAGCGCGGAGCAGGTAGCTTCGCCACGACATGCCCAGGTGGGCGCGGAAGACGCGACGCAGTGTCCGTTCAGAAACGCCGGCCGCCCGGGTCACGTCACTGAGCGTGACATGGCCGAGGTGAGCGCGCGTGTAGTCGGCGGCCACGGTAACCACCGCATCGTTCGAGACCGGCAAGTGCAATGGCCACTCGTCATCCAGCGCTTCCGCCACCACGTGCCCGAGGGCCTGGAAGAACGAGTCCGCGTCCGCCCCTGAGCTCGGTACGCGAGATCGGCCATCGCGCCGAGTAGAGCATCATCTCGCGAAGGAGCGCGGAGACGGCGATGATCCGGACCCGGTCACCGGCCACCGGGACGAGGTCCGGCGCGAAGAAGCACCGCGAGGGTCTGCGCCTCAGCGTTCAGCGTCGTCTGATGACGCAGGCCCGCCGGGATCCACGCCGCTTGGTGCGGTGGCAGCAGGTAGTGGCCGGCCTGCGTCTTGACCTCCACCATCCCGCGGCAGGCGTACTCGATCTCGTGCACGTCGTGCCAGTGCCAGCCGGTGACCAGTTGCTCCCCGCCGTCATACACCTGGCTGCCTCCCGCCCAGCGGCGATCTTCCCGCAGGTCCACGAGGCCAGTGGTGGCCGTTCGGACCTGATCTTTGGCCGGATGCGCAGGGACGGTCATACCTCGGGAAGCCTACAGTCTGTTTCAACCGCGGACCGTGCCCTGGCCGGGTGACCGAGGACGCGCCGAGGAAGGATCCCGATGCCTACATTGATCTACTCCATGTCCGTGTCGCTGGACGGTTACATCGCCGGACCGGACGGTGCCATCGACTGGGCTGCGCCTGACGAGGAACTGATGCGGTTCCACGTCGACCAGACCAGAGAGCTGTCCGGTCACCTGACCGGGCGCCGGCTCTACGAGGCCATGCTGGGGTGGGAGACGGCCGAGCAGACCAGGACCGATCCGCTGGAACTCGAATTCGCCCGGACCTGGAAGGCCATCCAGAAGGTGGTGTTCTCAACCAGCCTGACGACGGTGGCGGGTAACGCCCGCCTGGCCCGCGGTGACGTCGCTGACGAGGTTGCCGGGCTGAAGAACCAGCCAGACGCCGGCCTTGTCTCCGTCGGCGGTGCTACCCTCGCCGCCTGCTTCGCGGAGAAGGACCTCATCGATGAGTACCGGCTGTTCGTAAATCCCGTCGTGCTCGGGGGCGGCACCCCGTACTTCCCGCCGCTGCGGAAGAGTTTCAACCTCGAACTCATCGAGACGCGAACCTTCTCCCAGGTCCTCTACCTCCGCTACCGTCGGAGTCGTGGGTGAACTTGGTGGAACCGTCGAGTATCTGTATTGGTCGACCCGGCGGACAAGCCGTTTCCTGGAAGATAATGACCTGTCCCTTCAACCCGTTACACGGACCTTCACAAGCCCAGCTTTCGGATGGCTGCCCACGTTTTCGCGCAGCAAGACGAGTGCCAGCGGGACTCGGCCGCAAATAGCCAAAGTGATCGAAGATGCCTTGGGGCGAACCGCCGTCAGCAGATTTGACGCGCCCGGCCCCATTCAGTACGCCAAGGGAATGAGCACCGTAGTCTTCGGGGACTTCATGGGGGCCGTCGGCATCCAGGGAGCTGAATCCCCAGCTGCCATGTTCACCGTCGCGGATTATTCGCGACGGTACCGGGACGCGGTCGCGGTATGCCTTTTCGGGAGTACGGACAACTTTCCCGAGTATATTCGAGAAAGCGGGCCCAGTGCAGGCCAGGGATGGACCTCGTCGGCGGCGCGATCCGTATTCAGATTTCTGAAGTCGTACGGTAAAGAAATAGTAGACGTTGACCTTACGAATATTGATACGCCTGGCGACATGTGCTATGCGGCGCTCCAGATCGCTCGCGATCAAGGGACCTACAAACCCTCCTGGGAATGCACATATGGTCTGGACAGGCCATGGGAGCGAGCTTACACATACGGTGACGCTAGGGAAGCGCAATGGCTGGCTCAGATCTACCTGGACATGACCCGCGAAGAGATAATTCGAGATATGGCGCGCGAAGATGTCGAAGCAGGCGACTTCGACATTAATAAATTCAGCGGATTTATCCCTTACCGTCGCGTTTTGATAGGCGCACCGTTGTGGATTCGCACGCCAGGGCCGCGAGCGGTGACCCTCTACGCGGGCCGCGATGACCTCGGCGAGGACTTACGCATGAGCGAAGACTGCGTGTTCTGTGACCAAACCTGGATGCGGGCGGCCGAGATCTTCATCGAGACCCCGCACTGCATCTTCGTTTCAACCCGGGACCCGGGCATCCGAGCCGGGGCCAGGCTGGCGGAGGGCATCCTGCCCGGTTCCGGGGCAATCGTGCCCATCGCCCACCGGACCTCGGTCTTCGACCTGACCCCGGCGGAGTGGGCAGACACCCAGCAGCTGCTGCTCCAGGCGCGGGCGGCGCTGCATGACCTGCTGGCCCCCGACGGCTACCTGCTTGGCTGGAACCAGGGCGGCACCCTGCATCCCCATATGCACGTCATCCCGCGATTCGACGACGAGCCACTGGCTGACCGCTGGCTGCGCTCGGCGGTCAACGTCCAGGAAAACAGGCGGCCCGACCCATGGGCGCCCGGCAGCGGACGGGCATTCCGGGGCGCCCGGTGACGAGCCGCCCGACGTTGTCACCGGCGGCCCTCGGTGCTGCGGCGTCGACCGCACCTTCCTCTGATAACAGCAACAGGCGCGGAGCGCCGGGCCTGCGCTGCTGACAAATCGGGCGCGGATCCCGTCTAACCCGAAGGCTTTTCGCAGCATGTAAGAAAGACCGTCGCCACGCACGTTTTTCCTTCCTGTTAAAAATTTCCTTCCGGTAGATCGGCCCTCCACCCGGGAACCCGGCGCTACGTCGCCTAGTCAGCGGGCGAGTAGCGTGGCCCTATGACGAGCAACAGCCCGTTCATCAGGGACGTGCCTGGCCGCGCAGGCCCTCGACGCGTGGCGAGACGCGCTGCGCGCCGCCGGCTGCCCCGCGCGGCTGCCTGCCATTACCGTGCCGGTCACCGAGGCGGCCGGGCTCGTCACCGCCGCGCCTGTCTGGGCCGTCCGGACGCTGCCGTACCTGGACCGGGTGTTCCGCTGGCGCCGCCGACATCGCCGTGGTCCGCCTCGTGCACCGGGAGCAGGGCCTGCTCGTCGCCCCGGGCAACCCCCTCGGCCTGCGCGGCATCGAAGACCTGGCCAAGCCGGGCGTCCGCTACGTCAACCGGCAGCGCGGCGCGGGCACCAGGGTGCTGCTCGACCACCAGCTGGCCGGCCTCGGGATCGCGCCAGAAGCGATTGACGGCTACTCCCGCGAGGAGCCCACGCACCTGGCGGTCGCCGCCGCGGTCGGGGCCGGGCGGGCCGACGCGGGACTTGGCATCATGGCCGCCGCCGGCCGTTCGGCCTCGACTTCGTTCCGGTCGCCCGTGAACCGTATGACCTGGTCGTCGCCCCGGGGCGCTCGACGGGCCGCAGCTTGCGCCCCTGTGGTCGTTGCTGCGCGACCCCGGCTTCCAGGCGTCGGTCGAGGCGCTCGGCGGCTACTCCGCGCGGGAGATGGGCCGCCGCGTGCGCTGAGCGGGGCCGGGCCGCCCCGGGGCCGGAAGCCAGCGCCAGCCCCGCGCCGCCGGCGTTGTGGCGGGCGACAAGGCGCGCGCGGGTCGTGTCGGGGTGATCCCCAGCGGTCCGCGCCCCCCATGGACTAGCCAACCCGTCGGCTATACGATGATTGTATACAGTCCACAATACATACTGTAGACAATCCGCGCCATTGGAACGGAGGTGCGCGCGATGGGCAAGCAGAGGACCAGGGATCTGGGCAAGCAGGTGCGGCTCACCGAGCCGCTAGTCCGGGAGAACGGGGAACTGCGCCCCGCGACCTGGGAGGAGGCGCTCGACCGGGCCGCCGCTGGCTTCGCCAGGGCCAGGGAGAACGACCCGTTGCGCTCGTTCGGCGTGTTCAGCTGCTCCAAGGCGTCGAACGAGATGAACTACGCCGCGGCGAAGTTCACCCGCGGCGCCATGAGAACGAACAACATCGACTCATGTAACCGCACTTGACACGCCCCCAGTGTCGTCGGTCTGGCGGCAGTTTTCGGAGCGGGTGGCGGCACCTGCTCCTACCGGGAGGCGGAAGACGCGGACCTCATCATCATGTGGGGTTCGAACGCGCGCGATGCGCACCCGATCTTCTTCCATCACGTCCTGAAGGGCATGCGTAACGGCGCCAAGCTGTACGCCGTTGACCCGCGCCGGTCAAGCACCGCGAAGTGGGCGGACGCCTGGCTCGGCATCCACGTGGGCTCGGACATCAGCCTGGCCAACGCGATCGCCAATGAGATCATCGAGGCGGGCCTGGTCGACGAGGAGTTCATCAGGCGCGCCACGGTCAACTTCGAGGCGTACAGGGAGCGGTCGCGCAAGTACCCGCTTGAGCGGGCCGAGCGCGACTCCGGCGTGCCGAAGGAGCTGATCAGGCAGCTCGCGCACGACTACGCCAGGGCGGACAGGGCGCAGATCTGCTGGACGCTCGGCATCACCGAGCACCACAACGCGGCCGACAACGTCCTCGCGCTGATCAACCTGGCCCTGCTCACCGGGCACGTCGGCAAGTACGGCTCCGGCCTCGTCCCGCTGCGCGGGCAGAACAACGTCCAGGGCGGCGGCGACATGGGCGCGATCCCGAACAAGCTGACCGGCTTCCAGGACATCGAGCTCAACCACGACGCGCGCGAGCGGTTCGGCGCGAAGTACGGCGTGCCGATCCACCCGAAGAAGGGCATGCACCTGTCGCAGATGTTCGACGCCATGGCGCGCGGCGAGCTCACCTGCGCCTACGTCATCGGCGAGAACCCGATGAACTCCGAGGCCGACACGCACCACACCCGCAAGATGCTTGAGGGCCTGGAGTGCCTGGTGGTCCAGGACATCGTGATGACCGAGACCGCCAAGGTGGCCGACGTGGTGCTGCCAGGCACCGCGTCCTGGTGCGAGTCCGAGGGCACGGTCACCAACAGCGAGCGCCGCGTCCAGCGCGTCCGCAAGGCGATCGAGCCGCCCGAGGGCGCCCGCGACGACATCTGGATCATCGGCGAGCTCGCCAAGCGCCTCGGCTACGACTGGGGCGACCCGAGCGCCGAGGACCTCTGGGAAGAGCTGCGGGAGCTCTCGCCGATGCACCGGGGCATGAGCTACGAGAAGCTCGAGCGGCTCGGCGGCGTCCAGTGGCCGTGCCCGGACGAGGAGTCGGAAGGCACCCTGTTCCTGCACGCCAGGCTGTGGGAGGAGGACCCGGCCAAGCGCGGCGCGCCCGCCCCGTTCCACCCGGTGGAGCAGGACGACCCGCTCGACACGCTCACCGACGAGTACCCGATCAGGCTCACCACCGGCCGCCGCCTCGACTCCTACAACACCGGCGTGGCGACCAACCAGTTCTCCACCCCGCTGCGGCGGCAAGGAGACGCTGAACCTGTCGCCGGAGGACGCGGCGAGCCTGCGGCCTGGCCGACGACGAGATCGCCAAGATCACCTCGCGGCGCGGCTCGATCACCGCCCCGGTGCGCGTGGACGGGACGCTGCGGGAAGGGCTGGCGTTCATGACGCTGCACTTCCCCGACCAGGTGGAGACCAACATCCTGACGCTCGACACGTGGGACCCGAAGTCGGGCACCGCGGAGTTCAAGGCGACCGCGATCCGGGTGGAGAAGGCCACGCCCGAGGAGGCCGCCGCGTTCAGGGAGCGCATGGAGACCGCGGAGGTGATCAGCTAGTGGACCTGCGCCTGACGGCGAAGGTGGCCGCGACCGACGAGGAACGGGCCGCCGTCGATGAGGTCCTCGGGCCGCCGCCCTCCCAGTGGGAGGGCGGCGCGCGCCGCGCGGAAGACGCGCACGTCGCGTTCGGCGGGCACGCCGCCCGCGGCCGGCGCCATCTCCTGATCACCGTGCTGCACGCGGTGCAGGAGCGCGTCGGCTGGATCAGCCCCGGCGCCCTGGACTACGTGTCCGAGCGGCTGACGGTCCCGCCGGCCGAGGCGTACGGCGTCGCGTCGTTCTACGCCATGTTCCGGACCGAGCCGTCGCCTGGCGCGGTCGTGCACATCTGCGACGACGTGGCCTGCAAGGTCGCCGGCGCGGAGGAACTGTGCGCCGAGATGACCCGCCGGTTCGGCCGCGAGGGCACCGAGGCCGCACTCAACGGCACCGGCGTCACCTGGCAGCGCTCGCCGTGCCTCGGCAAGTGCGACCGTGGCTCGGCCGCGCTGATCCAGCAGGCGGGCGCGGCGGCGCCAAGGCGGGACTTCGCGCCGGTCACGCCCGACGCGGTCTGGCAGGCGCTCACCACGGGCGAGTCCCCGGCCGAGGTCCCCCTCGGGGTGCTGGTCCCGCAGCTATCAGTCAGGATCATCCCGAACGGATGTCGAGCTTCCTCTCCACGGCGCTCCCGCTCCTGCGGCCCGGCGGGCGGACGGGTGTCGCTGCTGCGCCGCCTCGGCCACGTCGACCCGTCGTCCCTCGGCTCCTACCGGGCGGCGGGCGGCTACGAGATGCTCCGCCGCGCGCATCGCCCTCGGCCCCCAGGGCGTCATCCGCGAGGTCCGCGACGCCAAGCTGATGGGCCGCGGCGGCGCCGCGTTCCCCACGCACATCAAGTGGGACGCGGTCGCCGCCAACCCGGTCCGCCCCAAGTACGTGGTGTGCAACGCCGACGAGTCGGAGCCGGGCACGTTCAAGGACCGCGTGCTCATGGAGGCCGACCCGTACGCGCTCGTCGAGGCGCTGACCGTCATGGGCTACGCCTGCGGCGCCGAGCAGGGCTACATCTACATCCGCGGCGAGTACCCCACGGCGGAGGGACGGCTCGCGCACGCCATCGGCCAGGCCCGCGCGCACGGCTTCCTCGGCGCCGACGTGATGGGCGAGGGGTTCACCTTCGACATCGAGATCAGGCGCGGCGCCGGCGCGTACATCGCCGGCGAGGAGACGGCGCTGATCAACTCGCTGGAGGGCAAGCGCGCCGAGCCGCGGAACAAGCCGCCGTTCCCCGCCCAGTCCGGCCTGTTCGGCAAGCCGACCGCGGTCAACAACGTGGAGACGCTGCTGTCCGTCCTTGAGGTCCTCCGGGTCGGCGGCCCCGCTTTCGCCGCGGTCGGGCACGCCGGGGTCGACCGGCACCCGGCTGTTCTGCCTGTCCGGCTGCGTCGAGGTGCCCGGCCTGTACGAGTACGACTTCGGCGTGACGCTCCGCGACGTGATCGACGGCGCGGGCGGCGTGGCCGGCGGCAGGCCGCTTGCAGGCGGTGCTGCTCGGCGGCGCGGCCGGCGTGTTCGTCGGGCCCGGCGCCCTCGACATGCCGCTGACCTTCGAGGGCGTGCGCGCCGCGGGTGCCACCCTCGGCTCGGGCGTCGTGCTCGTGCTTGACGACACGGTGTCCGTGCCCGCGCTGCTGCGCCGGATCACCCGGTTCTTCCGCGACGAGTCCTGCGGCCAGTGCGTGCCCTGCCGGGTCGGCACCGTCCGCCAGGAGGAGCTGGTCGCGCGGCTGGCGGCCCGGTCGGCAGCCCGCCCGATCGGCTCCGTCGCCACCGAGCTTGAGCTGCTGTCCGACATCGGCTACGTCACCCGCGACGCGTCGATCTGCGGCCTCGGCCAGACGGCGCTGTCCGCGGTTCAGTCCGCGGTCAAGCTCGGCCTCATCGGTGCGGACTCATAGGGGGGCCTGCTGACCATGCATCTAACCACTGTGCACCTGAAAGACGCGACGAACAGGGGTCCAGCGATGACCTCAGTATTCCTTGAGACCCCGAAGCGCCTGGTCGACGTGGAGATCGACGGCGCAGGCGGTGCGCGTGCCCGAGGGCGCCACCCTGCTCGACGCGTGCCGGGCCCAGGGCATCGACACCCCGACGCTCTGCTACCTGGAGAACCTCACCCCGGTGAACGTCTGCCGGGTGTGCGTGGTCGAGGTGGAGGGCTCGCGCACCCTGGTGCCGTCCTGCTCGCGCAAGGCCGAGCCGGGCATGAAGGTGCACACCGACTCCGAGCGGGTTCGCACGTCGCGGAAGATGGTCCTCGAGTTCCTCGCCTCCTCCGTCAACGTGTCCCTCGCCTCGGCCGACGTGCAGCGCTGGATCGCCGAGTACGGCGTCGACCCGGCCCGCTACGGCTCGCCCGCCGCCGACCACGAGGCGGGGGAGCGGGACGCGGCCCGCGCGGGCGAGCACCACGCCGCGACCGGTCGGCGAGGCGGCGACGGTCGGCCAGCCGGTCAAGGTCGACAACGAGGCCTACGTCCGCGACTACTCCCGCTGCATCCTCTGCTACAAGTGCGTGGAGGCCTGCGGCGAGGACGCGCAGAACACGTTCGCGATCGCGGTCGCGGGCCGCGGCTTCGACGCCCGCATCTCGACCGAGTACGACGTGACCCTGCCCGACTCCGCCTGCGTGTACTGCGGCAACTGCATCGGCGTCTGCCCGACCGGCGCGCTCATGCCCGCTAGCGAGTACAACATGCGCCAGGCGGGCACCTGGGACGAGTCCGCGCAGACCGTGACGTCGACGATCTGCCCCTACTGCGGCGTCGGCTGCAACGTGGACCTGCACGTCCAGGACAACACGATCGTCAAGGTCACGTCCCCGCTCGACAGCGAGGTGACCCACGGCCACCTGTGCGTCAAGGGCCGCTTCGGCTTCGAATTCGTCCAGCGCCGCCGCCGCGAAGAGTAACGCGGGTACCCGCTGGGCCAGCAGCCGCGGACCGCGAACGGTCTTCCGGCGGCCGGCCGACGAGCCCGCTTGTGCGAGGGAACCGGGCTCGCCGTGCGCGGGGATGAGGGTCAGAGGGTGATGTCGCCTTCGATCCGCTTGAGGCTGTGCCGGGCGAGCGCCAGGTTCGCCTTCTGGCGGTCGAGGACCAGGTAGAGGAACAGGCCCTGCTCGTTCCGCGAGTTCTTGAGCAGCCGGATGAGGTGGTACTGCTTGCCGAGCGTGATGAGGATGTCCTCGATGGCGTCGTCGAGGCGGAGGGATTCCATCGTCCGCATCTTCGCGCGGATGACCTCCGTGTTGCCGGCCGCCGCCACGTCGAGGTCGAGGTACTTCCCGCCGCCGACCGAGCCGAGCGACATGCCGCTCTCCCAGTCGACGATTGACGCGCCAAGGGCGCCGTCAATGTTCATGGCTTCCTTCAGGGCCGCTTCAATATTCATGTATTGCCCCCTTCTGCTAACGCTTGCCTGGTGTAGTGCAACGTTAGCGAAGAGCGGGCTGGTATGCCGGTAATATGCAAAGAAAAGTGATTACTGAATGATTCATGTCAATTACCTAGAGTAAATCCAACGCGTTGACCAGGCTTAATCAGTGAATATCTATGAATACTTGGCGTAAGCGTGACATAACAGTGACCACGGGGCAAGGTATTGAGGAACGAGTGGAACGGTACGCTTGCCGTGACACATTCGGCATCGGCGAAAAAGCGCTAATGTCCGATTTGGGCAATATGCAGAGAACGTGGGGATACAGGTATTTCGTACTATCGGTAATTCTGAATTCCCGCATCTGCACGGCCATCGGGGGTGCTCAATTGGTGGTAGCGACGCAGGAGGAGCTCGGCCAGGCCGCAGGTCATGACCGCGCTCAAGGACCTGGTGGCCAGGGAGGCGTCCGGTGTCCTGGACGTGACCGGAAGCCCGTCCGGGGCCATCTACCTGGACGGCGGCCGCATCGCCTTCGCCCGGGCGTCGTGGGTTCCCGGCCTCGCCGCGCGGCTGCGCGCCATCAGCCCGGCGCTCGCCGGCTTCGCGGAGGTGCCGCCGGGCCGGGAGGCTGACGACGCGGACGACGCCGCCGTCGCGGGGCTCGCCCTGCAGCGCGGGTACCTGACGGCGGCCGGGCTGCACGAGCTCATCCGGTCCATCGTCGTCGACGCCTTCCTGGTCCTGACGGTCCCCCTGGCGACGGACTCTCCCGTCGCCGCGATCCGCTTCACCTCCACGCGCACCTACTGGACGGAGATGTTCCCCCGGCTCGGCATCGACCTGGTGCGCGAGGAGGCCTACCGGCGGGCGGAGCGGCTGGCCGAGCACGGCCTGGCCCCGACCACCGCCGTGGCGCTCTGCGACCTCAGGGCGCCGGCCGCGGTCCTGACGCGGGAGCAGTGGGCGGTCGCCTGCCGGATCGGCGCGCACGCTTCGGCGCTCGACCTTGCCGCGCGGCGGGGCACCGCCCTCATCGACACGCTCGACTGCCTGGGCAGCCTCACCCGGGCCGGCCTGTGCGCGCCGGTCCGCGTCAGCGAGCGCGGGCAGCCGGCGGCGCGGGTCCCGGGCCGTGGCCGCCCGCCGGTGCCGCCGCAGCCGTCGCCCGGGGACCGGTTGCCCGCGCGGCACCCGGGGCAGGACCGCCCGGGGCACCCGAAGCGGCCCCGTCCAGCCGCCGACGGTCGACGTCCTGCGCCAGGTGCTCAACGGGCTGAAGAAGCTCAGCTAGCGGCGAGAGCCCGGCTACTCCTCGTCGCGGCGGGCGGGCAGCGGCGCATCGGCGCCGTCGACATCCTGTTCCGGAGCGGCGGGGTCGGCCGTCGGCCCCGGGCGAGGTCGGCCGACTGCTCGGCGATGCGCTCGATCATCGTGCGGGCCCTGAAGTTCAGCATGGCGACGTTCAGCTCGCTCGTGCCGAGGACCGCCACGATGACCGGCGCGCCGCTTCGCTCTGCCCCGTACACCGCGAGGTAGCCGTCGCTGCCGCGGGTGATGACCTCTTTGAGCTGCCCGCACTCCGTGCTCAGGCTCGCCCGGACGGCCACCGCGTGGGTGGCGGCCACCAGGGCCGCGATCTGGGTCGGCTCGAGGCCGTGCATGTCGTGCGCGAGCAGCAGGCCGTCTTTTGTCGCGGTGATGCTGCCGCGCACGCCCGGCACGTTCTGCCTGATCAGCCTCAGCTCCTCGGTGACCTGGTCGGCCAGCGCGGTGTCGTAACGCATCACTGCCTCTCCCGCCGGAAACGGCGCGTAGGAACGACATGCGGGCGCCGGGCGCGGGCGGGGACTGCCCGTCGGCCGGCGCCGCCGGGCGCCCGGGCACGACCAGCAGCCCGAGCTCGACGAGCCGGTACACCTCGATCGTGGTGCCGAAGACGCTCCGGCCCAGTTGCACGGCGAGGTCGCGCGGCGTCGCCTGCGTCGCCCGCCCGGGCGAGTAGCGCCCACTGCGCCGGCGACACCTGCGCGGACGGCAGGTCAAGCGACGGGTCGCGGGCGACCGTCGTGTCCGGGGTGAGGACCGCCGCGAGCTGCCGCAGCTTACCTCATGGCGGCGCTGAACCTCCGCGAGCAGGGCCTCGACCGCCATGGGGCGCCCATGGCCGACGGGGAGAACCGGCGCGGGCCGGAACTTCGCGTAGCGCGACTCGCTCGAAAGCAGCTCGGTGAGCGCGTCGATGATCAGCTCGGTGAGCTCGAGCATGCCGACGAGCCTGCTGACCGACCGCGCGGCGACGAGGCCCGCCTCGCCCGGGTGACCCGCGCCGGGGGAGCCGGGGGACGGGATGCTTCCCCGTGCGCTAATCCGAGCGCGGCCAGGCCGCTGGTCCGCAGCGAGGGCAGTGACGTACGGCTCGACTCGGCGTAGACCACCTGCCCGTCGCGGAAGAAGATGCCGCCGTCGCCGCGCCCGGACACCGGCAGCATCCCGGTGCTTCCCTCATCGGCGAGCTTGCGCAGCCGAGCCGCGATCAGGTTCGCGTATCCGTTCACTGTCCTCCCTGGCCAGACCGAGTCGGCTAGCTGGCGCACCCGGGTGCGCCTGGAGATCTGGTTCATGCGGGAAAGCTCGCGCAGAGATCCCGGAGCGAGCGGTGTGCCATCGCCAGGTTCGTCCGATGCCGGTCCGCCACGACGAGCAGCAGAATCCGCGGCTCCTGCATCCCGTCCAACCGGGCGGACCATGAAGAAACTATCGCTAAAGGTAATCATCACGTCCTCGAGAATCTCCCCGGTCGCGAGTTTTCCGTTCAGCAGGGTGAGCGCGTTGACGACGTCCGCCGCTCCCGCCGCCGCGGTCGGCGGGGCGGGGGCGTCCTCGCTCTGCACCGACGCGAGGACCATGCCGGTGGACGCGTCGATGAGGCAGCCGAGCCGGAAACCGTCGATCGCCATGGCAGGCGTCAGGAGTTCGCCGGCTTCAGGCAAGATCATGAGCACCCTCCCCTTCCGATACCGCCGCATCGTAATCAATAAAGGCCGCGTTCGCTGGCTATTCGAAGTCCATCGAGCCCGATATGTCATAGGTAAGAGGATTTAGTTAGAAATAGCCGTTGTGCACGCACGACGGCCCGGCGGAAGTAAAAAATGCGGCATAAAAGACATTTCCTTCGGCCCTCGTCCCGGGCGGCGGCGAGCGGGCGCCGTGCGGGATGCCGGCGCGGGATGCCCGTGCGGGGATGATGGCTGCGGTGGGCTCGTGCCCGCGCGCGGAGTAGGGTCACCAGCGTGGATGAACTCGCCCGGAGCGCGCCGCGCGGCACCTCAGGCAGCGCCAAGGGCGGCCCGTCCCCGGACCGGGCCGCGCTGCGGAACATCCCGCGCACCGACCAGCTGCTTAGCGACGCGCGCATGCGGGCGGCCGAGCGCCGCGTCGGGCGGGACCTGGTCAAGGCGGCGATCGCCCGGGCCCAGGAGCGGGCGCGCAACGCCGAGATCACCCCCGACCAGGTCGCGGACGCGGCCGCGGCCGAGCTTCCCGCGACCGCCGCCTCGCTGACCGAGGTCGTCAACGCCACCGGCGTGCTCGTCCACACGAACCTGGGCCGCGCCCCGCTGAGCCAGGCGGCGCGGGACGCCCTGGCGACCGCGGCGGGCACTTGTGACGTCGAGTTCGACCTTGAGACGGGGGCGCGCTCCGCGCAGCGCGGCCGGGGCGTCATCGACGCGCTCAGCCGGGCCGTACCCGGCGCCCAGGCCGCCGGCGTGGTCAACAACAACGCCGCCGCCCTCGTCCTGGCGGCCACGGCCCTGGCGGCCGGCCAGGAAATCATCATCAGCCGCGGCGAGCTCATCGAGATCGGCGACCGCTTCCGCCTGCCCGACCTGCTGGCGAGCACGGGCGCGCGGTTGCGGGAAGTCGGCACCACCAACCGGACGACCGTCGAGGACTACCAGCAGGCGATCGGCGCGGACACCGGCTTCATCCTCAAGGTCCACCCCTCCAACTACCGGGTCGAGGGGTTCACCAGGGAAGCCAGCGTCTCCGAGCTCGCCGCGCTGGAGGTGCCACTGGTCCACGACATCGGGTCGGGACTGCTGGTTCCCCACCCGCTGCTTCCCGCCGAGCCGGACGCCGCCACCTCGCTGCGGGACGGCGCGAACCTGGTCACCGCCAGCGGCGACAAGCTACTGGGCGGCCCGCAGGCCGGGATCCTGCTTGGCGACGAGGCGCTGGTCCGCCGCCTGCTGCGGCACCCGCTGGCCCGCGCGCTGCGGGTCGACAAGCTGACCCTCGCCGCCCTTGAGGCGACGATCGCCGGGCCCTTGCCGCCCGTCGCCCGCTCGCTGGCCGTCGACGCCGCCGCCCTCGTCGATCGCGCCGAACGGATCGTGGCGACTCTCACCGCGCACCGCGTCTCCGCGAGCGTGGTCGCCAGCGCGGCGGCCGTCGGCGGCGGCGGCGCCCCGGGCGTCACGCTGCCAAGCGCGGCGGTGGCGCTCTCCGAGGACCTGGCGGCGCCGCTCCGCGCCGGGCCGCCGGTGCGCCGGGGTGACGTCCCGGCCGTGGCGGGCCGGGTGGAAAAGGGCCGCCTGCTTCTTGACCTGCGCTCCGTAGACCCGGAGGACGACGCCCGCCTGATCGCGGCGGTGCTAGCCGCGGCGGCTCCCTGATGCACGTCGTCGCGACTGCCGGGCACGTGGACCACGGGAAGTCCACGCTGGTCCGCGCCCTCACCGGGATGGAGCCCGACCGCTGGGCGGAGGAACGCCGCCGGGGCATGACCATCGACCTCGGTTACGCCTGGATGACCCTCCAGGGCCGTGCCAGTGCTTCGGAGGCCCGCGGGCCGGGCGGTGAGCAGCTGGCCTTCGTCGACGTCCCTGGCCACGAGCGCTTCGTCCCGAACATGCTCGCCGGCCTCGGCCCGGTCCCCGCCGTCATGTTCGTCGTGGCGGCCGACGGCGGCTGGATGCCGCAGTCCGCCGAGCACCTGGCCGCCGTGAACGCCCTCGGGGTGCGCCACGGCCTGCTGGTCATCACCCGCTCCGACCTGGCCGACCCGGAGCCCGCGACCCGCCAGGCCCGCGCCGAGATCGCCCGCACCAGCCTCGGCGCCGTCGAGGCGATCCAGGTCAGCGCGGTCACCGGCCAGGGCATGGACGCCCTCAGGGCAGCTCTCGCCCGCCTCGTCGGCTCGCTCAGCGGCCGGCCCGAGCCCAGCGGCCGCTCCGCGCCGGTCCGGCTCTGGATCGACCGGTCGTTCACCATCAGGGGCGCGGGCACCGTCGTCACCGGCACCCTGCCCGCGGGCACGGTCAGGAACGACCAGGAGCTGGTCCTCACCCCGTCGGGCCGGACGGTCCGCGTGCGCGGCCTGGAGGCGCTCGGCGAGCCGGCCGACGAGGTCAGCGGCGTCGCCCGGGTCGCGCTTAACCTGCGCGGCGTACCCGCCGACCTCACCGCGCGCGGCATGGCCCTCATCCAGCCGGGCCGCTGGACGCTCACCAGCGAGCTCGACGTCCGCGTGACGCCGTCGGCGGCGGACCCGCACCCGAAGTTCCCGCCCGACCTGCTCATGCACGTCGGCTCGGCGCGGACCCAGGCGCGGGTCCGCGTGCTCGGGGCCGACTCGGTCTACGCGCGCCTCCGGCTGAAGGAACCGCTGCCGCTGCACGTCGGCGACCGGGTGATCCTCCGCGACCCCGGTGCCGCGGGACTGGCGGTCTACGGTGCGACCGTGCTCGACCCGTTCCCCCCGCCGCTCGCCCGCCGGGGGGCCGGCGCCGCCGCCGCCCGCGAGCTTGCCGCCTGGCCGGACGTTCCGGCGGCGGCCGACTTGCTGCGCAGGCACAAGCTGCTGCGGATCCCCCAGCTGACCGCGGCGGGCGTCACCGGCCGGGCCGGAACCGGTCGCGGGGGACTGGCTCGCGGACCCGGAGCACTGGGCCTGGCTGCGCGCCGAGCTGCCGAGGGCCGTCGCCGCCTTCTGCGCGAAGGACCCGCTCGCACCCGGCATGCCCGTCGAGGCCGCCCGCTCCGCGCTTGCCCTGCCGAGCCGCGACCTGGTGGCCGCCCTGGCCGCGGACGAGGTCGTGCTCGACGGCGCGTACCTGCGGATCTTCACCAGGCAGGCCGGGGGAGAAGCGGGCGCGGGTGCCGCGCCAGGCCCCGCGAGGCCCGCGGGACAGCTTCCGCAGAAGATCGCCGACGCCGTCCTTGCCGTCCTCGACGACCTGGCGGACGAGCCCTTCGCGGCCCCGGACACCGAGCGGCTCCGCGCTCTCGGCCTGGACGCCCGCGCGCTCGCCGCCGCGGCCCGCGTCGGCCTGCTGCTGCGCGTCGCCGACCTGGTGGTGCTCGCGCCGGGGGCGGACAAGGCGGCGGCCGGCGTCCTGGCCGGGCTCGAGCAGCCCTTCACGACCTCACAGGCCCGGCAGGCGCTGCGCACCTCCAGGCGGGTCGTCATCCCGCTGCTCGAGTACCTCGACCGCGCCCGCGTGACCGAACGCCTTCCCGGCGACCTGCGCCGCATCCGCGCGTTACCGGCGGGGCCGTCAGCCGCCGATCGCGGACATCGGGCGGTCCGGCTGAAGGAAGGCCGGGTCGTTGATCCCGTGCCCCGGCAGCTTGGACGCGACCGCCGCCCGCCACCGCGCGGCGATCTCGTCGTCCGCGGCTCCGGATCGCAGCAGGGAGCGCAGGTCACTTTCCGACCGGGCGAACAGGCAGTTGCGAATCTGCCCGTCGGCCGTGAGCCGCACCCGGTCGCACGCGCCGCAGAACGGGCGGGTGACGGACGCGATCACCCCGACCCGGGCCGGGCCGCCGTCGACCAAGAACGTCTCGGCGGGGGCGGCGCCGCGCACCCGTTCGGAATCCTCGGAAAGCGCGAACGCGAGGGACAGCGAGTCGAAGATCTCGTCCGCGGTGATCATCTCGGCGCGCTTCCACCCGTGCTGCGCGTCGAGCGGCATCTGCTCGATGAACCGCAGCTCGTAGCCGCGCTCCAGGCAGTAGCGCAACAGGTCGGGCGCCTCATCCTCGTTCAGGTCGCGCATCAGCACCGCGTTGACCTTGACGGGCGTCAGCCCCGCCGCCGCGGCGGCCGCGAGGCCGGACAGCACGTCGGCGAGCCGGTCGCGGTGGGTCAGCTTCCTGAAGACCTCGGGGCGCAGGGTGTCGAGCGACACGTTGATCCGGTCCACGCCCGCGTCGCGCAGCGCGACGGCGCGCCGGTCGAGGCCGATCCCGTTGGTGGTCAGCGAGATCTCCGGGCGCGGCGAGAGCGACGCCGTCGCCGCGATGATCGAGACGAGGTCACGGCGCAGCAAAGGCTCGCCGCCGGTGAACCTGACCTCGCGGATGCCGAGCGCCTCGACGCCGATCCGCACGAGCCGCACCACTTCTTCGCCGGTGAGCACCTCGGGCGCCGGCAGCCAGTCGAGTCCCTCGGGCGGCATGCAGTACGAGCACCGCAGGTTGCAACGGTCGGTGAGCGAGACCCGCAGATCCGTTGCTATTCGCCCGTAGGAATCAGTGAGCATCTACCCAGCCTACGTTCCGAATGTGATGAAAAAAAATAATGCCACCCCTGGTTGCGCAGTGCTTCTGGTGGTTGCGGAAGCACCGTGGTAAGGGCGGTTCAGCGGGCCCGATTAAGCCCGAATGCACGGGGCAGCCGAGACGTTGACACCTCTTGCGCTTAAAGTGCTCGCGTGATCACCGACCGTCGCGATCGGCATCCTTGGAGGCTTCGATGACTCCCCGGACCGGGCACCCAGCCGCGGCTGCCGAAGCCGCCCAGACGGCGCCAGCCCGCCAAGATACCGCCAACCAAGATACCGGGGCTGGCGTCCGCGGTGCGCTCGGCGGCGGCCTGTTCCCCTCGGCTCCGGCCGCCGCGTTGCCGTTGCCGCGGAGCCGGCGTGCGCTCGCCGTGGCCGCCGAGGTCATGGCGGTGGTCCTCGGGGCGGTGGTACTGCTGCTGCGCGTTCCCGGGCTCCCGGCCTGGGACACCATCTACGCGGAGGACTACTCCGAGTTCCTGATCGGGGCGCTCCAGCATCCCTGGCACTTGTTCATCGAGTACAACGGCTATGAGCAGCTGGTCCCGCGGATCGTCGCCCAGTTCGTCACGTACCTGCCGCTCGCCGACGCGGCGAAGGCATTCGCGGGCTGCGGGGCGCTCATCGCGGCCGGATGCGCGCTGTTCGTCTTCCACGCCAGCGCCGGGCACGTCCGGTCGGTAACGCTGCGGGTCTTGCTGGCCGTCGCCGTGATCCTGCTGTCGAGCGCCCCTATGGAGATCGCCGACAGCACGGTCGACGCCCCCTGGTACTTGCTGCTCGCGCTGTTCTGGGCGGTACTCTGGCGCCCGCGGACCCGCGCCGGGATGGCGGCGGCGGCGATGGTCGGCTTCGTCGCCGCGGCGTCGACCAGCATCGTCATCGTGCTGGGGCCGCTGCTGGCCATCCGCGTCTTCGCGCTGCGCCGCGTCCGTGACCACGCGGTCACGGCGGGCTGGCTGGCCGGCTGCCTTCTCCAGCTGCCCCTCATCGTCGAGTCCGCCGCGGCCGGCCAGTCTCGGCTGGTGGGCGGGCAGGCCCCGGCCGTGAGCTGGGGTGACCCGCTAACCGACTCGCTCTCGTTCTACCTGCACGACGTAGTGCTCCGGTCGGTCGGCTGGCACCTGTCGTGGCGGCTCGAGTCGCTCACGACAGCCGGCTGGGCTACCGCGATCGTCGCGCTCGCGCTGGCGGTCGCCCTCGCCGCGGTCATGGCCAGCCAGCCGGCGACCCGGCCGTTCGTCGTCGTCGCCCTGCTGACCGGCTTCATCGCCACCGTGGGGTGCGTGTTCCTGACCCCGTGGGAGGCTGACAGTCCCGTCACGATCCGTCATGAGATGGCGGCGCGTTACACGGCGCTGCCCGTCTTCCTGATCGAGGCCGCGCTTATCGTCGGGGTTGACCGGGCCCTGCGCGGCCAGGCGTGACCCGGTCGCCCGGCCAGGGCCGGGGCCAGGACCCGCGCGGCGGCCGTCGGCGACGGCCCGGCGGCCGCTCGTCGCGGCAATCGCGCTCGCGGCGTTCCTCGCCGTCAACTGGCTGGCCGACTTCCGCTACCCCGGCCTGCGCAGCGCGCCCTCGGCCCACCAGTGGTCCGCGGTGGTGGCGGAATGGCACCGCGACTGCCAGGCCTCACCCACCGGGGAGATACGCGCGCAGGTGAAGAACGGCTACTGGGTGATCCCCTGCGATCGCCTGCGGTTCTTACCACCGCCGCGGGCCTGGCTCAGGGGGCGCCCCGCGCCCCTCGTCTCTCCCATATACCGGCAAATGCTTAAGAGACACCAGTCCAGCGCTTAGGATCACATAACAAATTGGTACCATTTGATATGGCGAAGGCCTTTCGGGCGGACGTGAGGATTGATAGGAAAGGTTTGTCGGAATTTCCGGTTAACACCGCTTCAGAAGCCAGTCCCTAGGACCATGATTGCTTTCTATGAAGAAGGTCTGGGTCGCCGCACCAGTAGCCGTCGCCGCCCCTCTGGTGCTGGCGTTCCTTGTCAGTGCTACGACGTCCGCGCCGGCCCCGGCGCTAGCGTCTCGCACCTCGGCGGCCTCGTCCCAGTTCGCGGCGCCCACGAGCGTCACGGTGTCGTACGTGACGCCGACCTGGGCCACGGTCAGGTTCGTCCTCCCCCCGGCCGACGCGGCGGCCGCGAGCGAGCAGATCGCGGTTTACGTAGCAGACAGCCAGGCCGCGGTAGCGTTCCGCTCGACCATCGGCAAGTCCACCGTAACCGTCACCGGGCTGCGGCCCTCGACCAGCTATTACGCCGTGGTCTCGGTCAACGCGGCCAATGGTCACGCCGCGTCCCTGTGGCAGGTGAGCTCGAGGTTCACCACGCTGCAGGAAGTCGATGCGACTACTCCGCCTTCGACCCCGGCGTCCGCGGCCACCGCGACCCCGACATCGGCGACCGCTACCGCGGCCCCGACGACGACGCGGACGACCGCCACGGCCACCGCGTCGGCGACCGCGACTGCCGCCGCCACTCCGGCATCGACCCCGACTCCGGCGTCGACGACCCCGGCTCCCATTTCGACGTTCGCGTTCCCTGAGCCCACGCTGACTCCGACGACTTCCGCGACCGCCTCGCCGACGACTTCCGCGACCGCCCGACGACCGTTTCGCCGACGACATCCGCGACCGCCTCGCCCACGACTTCTACGGCCACGTCGACTCCCACGGCGGGTACCCCGTTCGCGTCGGCGCTGTCGTCCTACAGCACCCTGGCGCAGAGCTATTCCGCGAGCGACATCGTCAGCGACGGCTGGGCCCAGGACGCCAACGACACCGATGAGGGCGGCGGCACCTGCCCGGTGGCGAACACCACCTACTCATCGGCACTTGACGCGGTCGTGCTGAGCACCAACGGCGAGGCGACCACGAGCGCCGGCGCCGACTGCGGGCACGTCAGGTCGCAGTACACGGTGCCCACCAGCGGCGACGTCGTGGAGGCGAAGATCTGGCTGCCCGGCCTGAGTAGCGCCGCGTCGTTCGGCGGCACCAGCTACCCGGCCGGCACGCTGCTCGACTGGGCCTCGATGTGGACGGACGGCGCCGACAGCACCAACGGGGCGGAGAACTGGCCCGCCGACACCGAGGTCGACGGGGTCGAGACCCAGTACGGCACGAACTACGTGTCCATCCATTACGGCAGCGTCTCGTCGACTGGCGGCAGCACGGGCATCTGGACCACGGAACCGCAGGGATGGGAACCCGCGGGCGCCGCCTACGCCACGGGCGCCGCTGGCGTCCCCAACGTTCAGGCGGGCTGGAACGTGGTGGACATCGAGTTCACCAGCACCGTCGCCAACATCTACTACAACGGCCAGCTGTACGTCACGGTCCCGGCGAAGCGTCCTGACCCACCAGCCGGCCTACCTCAACTTCGGCATCGGCGGCCCGAACGGCTACGACCCGGACAACCCGCAGTGGCCGTCCGGACCCGCAACGGAAGACGTCCAGTACGTGAAGGTCTTCTCGTAACAGCCGGATTCGTACCACCTCACCCCGTGGCGGAGACGGACGGCGTCATGTCGCGATTTGAGGAATCGGCGATAATTACCGTTGCAACTTGTTTATTATGGATAAAAATAAGTAACATTAAATGAAGACTCGGCTGATGGAAAATGTTCGCCAGGGAACTTCTGTTAACTTCTCTTTCTAAAAACGCGAATCCTCGGTTGTATTGAGTGCATGAAGAAGCACTGGGTTGCCGCGGCAGCCGCGACGGCAACCCTGCTGGCGCTAGCGGTGACTATCACCGAGGCGACCGGATCAGCCGGAAAGCTGGTATTTGCCGACAGCGCGAGGTACACGCCAGTATTCGCAGCGCCTACGAGTGTCACGGTATCGTCCGTCACGTCGACCGGGGCCACCGTTCAGTTCGCTCTTCCCTCGGCTGACGGGACGGCCACGAGCGAGCAGGTCATCGTGTACACCGCAGCAATCAGAGCACACGGGCATTCAGCGCAACCGTCACCCGGTCCCCGGTCACCGTCACCGGGCTGAAGGCGTCGACCGGCTACTACGCGGAAGTCTCCGTCAACGCGGCGCCGGGCCACAGTGCGTCCCCTTGGAAGGTGAGTTCTAAGTTCACCACCGCGAAGGCCTCGGTACCGCCAACGCCGACGCCGACGCCGACCACCCCGACGCCGACTCCTACGCCGACGACCCTACCCCCACACCCACGACGTCCGGGCCCACGCCGACGCCGACCCCGACGACGCCTACCCCGACCCCGACGACGCCCACCCCGACCCCCACGCCGACGACCCCCACGCCCACCCCGACGCCGACTACCTCGTCACCCAGTCCGACTCCAACGCCTACGCCCACCTCGACCGTCACGCCCACGACAGGCACTCCGTACGCTCCGGCGCTGTCGTCGTACACCGTTGTGGCGCAGAATTACTCCGCGAGCGACATCATCAACGATGGCTGGGCGCAGGATGCCAACACCACCGAAGAGGGAGGCGGCACGTGCCCGGTCGCGAACGCCACCTACTCGTCGTCGCTGAACGCGGTCGTGCTGACCACCGCGGGGCTGCCGAACAACGGCAGCAGCACCGACTGCGCCCACGTCAGGTCGCAGTACACGGTGCCCACCAGTGGTGACGTCGTCGAGGCGGAGATATGGCTCCCCAGCCTCAGCAGTGCCGAGACCTTCGGCGGCAGCGGTTACCCGGCCGGCACGCTGCTCGACTGGGCTTCGATGTGGACGGACGGCGCGAACAGCACCAACGGTAGCGAGGACTGGCCCGCCGACACCGAGGTCGACGCCGTCGAATCCCAGTACGGCACGAACTACGTGTCCATCCACTACGGCAGCGTCTCAAGCAGTGGCGGCAGCACGGGCATCTGGACCACGGAACCGAAGGGCTGGGAAGGCACAAAGGCCATTTATGCCACGCCCAACTCGGGCGTTCCTAATGTCCAGGGCGGTTGGAACGTGGTGGACATCGAATTCACCAGTACGGTCGCCAACATCTACTTCAATGGCGCGCTGTACGTCACCGTCCCCGCCAATGTCCTGAGCCACAAGCCGGCTTACCTAAACTTCGGAATTTCCGGGCCGAACGGCAATGACCCGAACTACCCGATGTGGCCGGCGGGACCCGCGACGGAAGATGTCCAGTACGTGAAGGTCTTCTCGCAGTAGCCTGGTTCATGATCGTGTGAGTTTTGGACGGGCGCCACGTCCAAAACTCACACGATAATGGCAGACAAGGGCGCGGCGACAATGATAACGCCCGGTTTGGCGCACGATCCCGCCAGCCTGTCCTCGCCTCCTGGGCCGCTGTCCTACCGCGGCGTGCTGCCCGCGGCGGTGCGGCCCTGACTCAGGCTTCCAGTCCGGGCCGCGTGGCATTGTCGGCTCGTACGCGGTTTTCCATATGCGGGCGATATGCGGGTGCTCGTAGGGTTATAGGCATGCGCGTGCTGGTCGTCGAGGATGAGCTCTACCTCGCGGAGGCCATCCGCGACGGGTTGCGCCTGGAAGCGATCGCGGCCGACATCGCGGGCGACGGTGACCGGGCGCTGGAGCTGCTGGGCGTCAACGCCTACGACATCGCCGTCCTCGACCGCGACATTCCCGGGCCGTCCGGTGACGAGGTGGCGGAGAGCATCGTCGCTTCCGGTAGCGGCCTGCCGATCTTGATGCTCACCGCCGCCGACCGGCTTGACGACAAGGCTTCCGGGTTCGGGCTCGGCGCGGACGACTACCTCACCAAGCCGTTCGAGCTGCGGGAGCTCGTGCTGCGGCTCAGGGCACTGGACCGCAGGCGCGCGCGCAGCCGGCCGCCGGTGCGGGAGATCGGGGGCCTGCGCCTGGACCCGTTCCGCCGCGAGGTCTACCGGGACGGCCGCTACGTCGCGCTGACCAGGAAGCAGTTCGCCGTGCTCGAGGTGCTTGTCGCCGCCGAAGGCGGTGTCATCAGCGCCGAGGAGCTCCTGGAACGGGCCTGGGACGAGAACGCCGACCCGTTCACCAACGCCGTCCGCATCACGGTCTCGGCCCTGCGCAAGCGGCTCGGCGAACCCTGGGTCATCGCCACCGTGCCCGGCGTCGGCTACAGGATCGACGCGGGGGCCGGCCCCCAACCAGCAGGGGGCAAGGGTGGCTAGGACGCCCGGTTTGAGCGTTCGGCTGAAGCTCACCCTGAGTTACGTCGGCTTCCTCATGCTCACGGTTGCCCTGCTGGCCGCCGCCGCGTGGGTGTTTTTCCTGCGTAATATCCCCACCCAGATGCATATCGTCCCCGGATCGACTGGCTCGGTCCCGCTCACCGTTTTTCCCGTCCGGTCCAGTCTCCAGGACGCTTTCGCTCCCAAAGCAGCCGCCGTACTGGCCTTCCTGCTGGTACTCGGCCTCACAGGCGGATGGGTTCTCGCCGGCCGCATGCTGGCCCCGTTGACTCGCATCACGGACGCCACGCGTGAGGCCGCGCGCGGGTCGCTGTCCCACCGGATCCGGCTCTCCGGGCGCGGCGACGAGTTCCGTGACCTCGCCGATGCCTTCGATGCCATGCTCGCGCGGCTGGAGGCGCAGGTGGCCGAACAGCAAAGGTTCGCCGCCAATGCCTCCCACGAGCTGCGCACACCGCTGGCGATCACGCAGGCACTGCTGGATGTCGCCCGCGGCGACCCGGACCACGACCGGGAGAAGCTCGACGAGCGCCTCCGCGCCGTCAACACCAGGGCGATCGACCTCACCGAGGCACTGCTGCTGCTCAGCCGGGCCGACCAGCACGCCTTTACCAGGGAATACGTTGACTTGTCGCTCTTGGTGGAGGAAGCCGCGGAAACGCTGCTTCCCTTCGCGGAGAAGCGAGGCGTCACCATAGAGCCCTCGGTGGACATCACCCGGGCCTTCGGCTCTCGCTCCCTCCTCCTTCAGATGACCACAAACCTGCTGCACAACGCGATCGTCCACAACCTCCCCGCCCACGGCACCGTGCAGGCCAGCACCTTCAGCCGCCCCGGGCTGGCCGTGCTCACCGTCGTGAACAGCGGCGCGGAGCTCACCCCGCAGCTGGTCTCGACCCTCACCGAACCGTTCCTGCGCGGCGCCGGACGCACAAGCAGCCCGCGGGCAGGGGTCGGCCTCGGCCTGGCCATCGTCAAGAGCATCGCCGAGGCAAACGACGGAACCCTCACCCTCGCCCCCCGGGCAGGCGGCGGACTCTGCGTCACCGTGCAACTGCCCGCCGCGCCGCCCGTGCGCTAAGCCGTGAAGACCGCGCACCTAGCCTGCCGCGACCCGCGGGTGGAGGGCTGCGCGAAAGCCGGATCTCAGCAGCACGCTTTTTCGCGAGCTTCGCCGGGCGAATTATTGTGTTTCCGCGACTTTCTCAGGCGGATACGGGCACGATGCCCGAGGTGGAGATCCGGAAGCCCTTGCCATTGGCGAGGCAGGTGACGCCAGCGGCGGCCGATTCGCAGCGGAAGGGCCCGACTCCGGTCGCCGTGCCGTAAGCGAGGGTGGGCGTGCCGGTGCCCGGGTTCCCGAGGCACTGCTGGCCTGTGCAGGTCGTGTATCCTCCCGAGGCGCCCATGCTCACCGACCGGGCAGGCGTGGCCGTCTGGCAGTAGGCCTTCGTCAGGCCAGCCAGCTGGTAGTCGACTTCACAGCTGATGTTTCCTGATGGCGACAGGAACTCGCCGCCTGCGGCCGTCTGCATGGGCACGAACGTGGTGCTGGGAGCCGCCGTGGTGACGGCTGGGGCAGAGGTCGCGGCCGGGCTGCTGACGGCCGCGGTGGTCAGGGTGGCGGATGGCGTAGCGGTGCCAGCGGCGGATGACGTGCTGGGGCCGCAGGCCGACAGTGCGAGCCCGACACCGAGGCCAAGTGCGCAGACGCCGGCAATCCTGGTCATGCGGGGGAAATGTGGCGAACTCATCGTGTCCCTCATTCTCGCGATAGATCAGCCATAACCGTTGACGGCGAACGGGGAGGTTTAGTTGCGGACGGCGCACGCTGAAGCCCACTGCCCGGGACTGCTCTGGCTGGCCAGCGGTTCAGCTCTTGACCGGCCAGAGGTAGACGTCGGAGTTGATGGCGCCGACGGCCAGGGTGCCGCCCGGCCCGAACGCCAGCGCGCTCACGCCGCCGGCCCTGCCAGCGGGGCCGTGCAGGATGCCGGCGGTCTTCTCCGTCGCGGTGTCCCGCAGGTAGACGTCGCCGTTGTCGTAGCCGACGGCCACGGTGGTACCGCCCGGCCCGAACGCAACCGAGACATCGGCCTGGCTGTCGGTGGGAGGGGTGAAGGTGGCGGTGGTCTGCTCGCTCGCGGTGTCCCACAGGTAGACGTCGCCGTTGTCGTAGCCGACCGCCATGGTCGCGTCCCCTGGCCCGAATGCCATCGAGCACACGCCGGCCGTGCCGGCGAGGCCGGGGGGTCCGGTAAGGGTGGCGGTGTCCTCGCCAGTCGCCGTGTCCCACAGGTGGACCTCGCCTCCGCTGTAGCCCACGGCCAAGGTGCTACCCGGCCCGAACGCCGCCAAGGTCGTGCCCGTGTTGCCGACGGGAGCAGCGAGGGTTGCCGTCGTCCTCTTGGCCGCGGTGTCCCACAGGTAGACGTCGCCTTCGCTGTAGCTGACGGCCAGGGCGCCGCCAGTACCGAACGCAACCGAGGTCACGCTTTGCCCGGACACGCCGACAGGGGCGGGGAGGGTGGCGGTAAAGGTGGCAGCCTGGCCCGCGGTATCCCACAAGTAGACGTCGCTGCCGTCGCCGACGGCCATGGTCGTGCCGCCTGGCCCGAACGCCACCAAGCCCACGCCGTCGGTCCGCCCACTCGGGTCGTGAAGGACCTTGATGATCTTCTTGGCCGCGGTGTCCCACAGGTCCACGTCGCCGTTGTACAGGCCGACGGCCAGGGTGGCGGTGCCCGGCTTGAACGCCGCCGATTCCACGGCGTGGCTGCCGACGGGGGCTGCGAGGGTGGCCGACGGCCTGGCCAGCGTCGCGGCCCGCGTCCTGGCCGGGGTCTTGGCGACTGGGGCGCCGGGGCTGGAGGCGAGCAACCACGGGATGGCCACAGCGGCTACGAGGACCGCGCCCGCCACTCCGATCACCAGCGGACGGCGCCGCGGGTGCCGGGCCGGGCCGCTATCACCCGAGCCCGGCCCAGACCGGGCACCCGGGCCGGCCGCCACGGCTGGCGTGGGGCTGGCCGCCCCGTATAGGTCCGCTGTCGTGCCCGGTCCCGAAGCCGGGCTGGCTGGCTCTCGGGCCGCTGCGCCGGGGAAGGCCGCGATGCCGCCGGAGCCGTAAGGCGGCAGGCCGAACGCCTCCCGCAGCGTGTCGGTGAATTCCCGGCAGGACGCGTACCGCTGCTCCGGCCTCTTGGCCAGCGCCCTGGCCACCACCCGGTCCGCCGCCGCCGGCATGCCCGGCCGCCGCGCGGCCAGCGACGGCGGCGGCGCGGACACGTGCGCCAGCAGTACCGCCATCGGCAGGTCCCGCTCGTACGGCGCCCGCCCCGTCAGTAGCTCGAAAGCCACGCACGCCAGCGCGTACTGGTCAGCGCGCCCGTCCACGTCATGCCCCTGGACCTGCTCGGGCGCCGAATAGCCGGGCGTGCCCAGGTAATTTCCCGCCCCGGTCAGGCTCACCCCGGCCGCGGCGCCCTTGCTCAGCCCGAAATCCGCCAGGTACACGTGATCGGGCCGCCCCGGCCGTTCATCGACCAGGATGTTGCCCGGCTTCACGTCCCGGTGCACCAGGCCGGCGGCGTGCGCGGCATCCAGCGCCGACGCCACCGGCGACAGCAACTCCAGCGCCCGCCCCGGTAGCAGCGCCCCTCGCGCCGGAGCACCCCCCGCAAGTCAGTGCCCACCACCAGCCGCATCGCGATGAACAGCGCCCCGTCGCCGTACCCGCCTCATACACCGGGATAATGTGCGGGTCATCAACCCTGGCCGCTGCGCGGGACTCCGCGACGAACCGGCGCCGGAACTCCTCGTCCCCGGTCCACTCAGGCGGCATCACCTTCAGCGCGATCGACCGTCCGAGCCGCTCGTCGTAGGCGCGGAATACCACCGCCATCCCGCCCGCCCCGATCCGCGACTCGATCCGATACCCGGCCACCATCGACCCCGCACCGAAATTGCTGCGCATCAGGAAACTCTCGCTCACCGCGCCTCCAGCCCCCGCTCAAGGCTATTCATGGAATGCTCTCAGTACCGGACAGATCACTGAAATGCCGACAATAGATTGCCCCGCACGGCCAGG
>CAWKKG010000029.1:0-149221 GCA_963850115.1 uncultured Actinomycetota bacterium | reverse complement strand
CGGCGAGTCGTGGCGGACAGGTCACGGTCGGCGAGATGCCGCAGGAACGCGTCGATCGCGTCGCGCGCCGGGGTACTCGCGTCTGGGGCTGGCATGCCCGCGAGCCTACTCCCGCCTGCAGATAACAGCAAGAAAGGTGCCGGTAAGGCGCGGCGTGTCGCGATGCCCTCGGCCAGCTGAGGGGTTTTGCCTTGGGCATTCTTAGATCTGAACGCTTCTTGCTGTTATCAGTTTGGCGGTGGCGTGCTGGCCGACCGGGCTGGGGCCTGGCCGTTGATGATCTCGGGTCTTGGGCTGGACGCTTTGACTGTCACTGCTTCTTGCTGTTATCTGAGCGGAGATTCGGTCGCTTGCGGAGCTGGTCCGCGGCCAGGCCGGTCGGAGTAAAACAGCCGCTCTGGGACCAGCACTCGCCTGCCCTGCGCGCCTCTCCCCCATCACGGGTCGCCCGGCGGCCCACTCCCCCGGCTGCGTGGGCGCGTCACCTGCAGGCCGCCGGGCAGGCGCCCCGGCGCCTCTTGCTGTTATCAGAGGTCCTGCCTGGCTCTGCGAAGCTCTTGATCGATATCGTCGCTAGGGCGCGGTTCCCTCGACTAATGAGGATCAGTGGGTTGGCCCGGCGGCAGACATAAGGGCTCCAGCCAGCCCGCTAGCCTGCGGGCGACCGGATGGTCCATGCGAAACCCACACGAAGATGGCATCCGAGATCGGGTCCGCCGGTCGCGCCGGTCGCTTCTTGCTGTTATCCGCGGCTGGGGCGGGCGGCGTTTGGCGGCCGCCACGTCGGCCCCTGCCCGCGCCATCGCGCCCGGCAGCGTCATCTTGCCGGGCCGCCCCCGGCGATCATCGCCGCGGCCCGGTCATCGCCGCTCCCCCGGGCTCGTGAGGATGACGAGCCGCTGGGTCGCCCTGGTCATCGCGACGTAGCGGTCGACCGCTCCCTCGATGCCCGCGCCGAACGCCGCCGGGTCGACGAGGACGACCAGGTCGAACTCGAGGCCCTTCGCCAGTTCCGGTGTCAGCGACCGCACCCGGGGCGTGGCCGGGAACGCCGGGTCGCCGATGACGCAGGCGATGCCCTCCGCGTGCGCGGCGAGCCAGGACTCGAGGATCGGGCCGAGGTCCGAGACGGGCCCGTGCACGACGGGGACGCCGGTGCCGCGGATCGAGGTCGGCACGTTGGCGTCCGGTAGCGCGGCCCTGATGACCGGCTCGGCCTCCGCCATGACCTCGGCCGGCGTCCGGTAGTTGATGCCCAGGGAGGCGAGGCTGACCTGGTCGAAGCCGACGCGCCGGAGCCGTTCCGGCCACGACTCGGCGAACCCGTGCCTGGCCTGCGCCCGGTCACCGACGATGGTGAAGCTCCGTGACGGGCAGCGAAGAAGCAGCATCTGCCATTCCGCGTCGGTCAGTTCCTGCGCCTCGTCCACGACGATGTGCGCGAACGGGCCGGCGAGCAGGTCACGGTCGCCTCCGGGCAGCGCGGCCTCGTCGACGAGCGCGTCCGTGAAGTCCTCGCCGCGCAGCATCGTCACCAGGCCGACGCCGTACTCGTCGTCGCCGACCGCCTCGATCAGGTTGTCCACGACCCGGGTCATCTGCTCGCGCTCGGCGGCGACGGCCGCGTCACGCTCGCGCTGACGGCGGGACGTCTCCGGGTCGCCGAGCCGCTGCCGGGCCGCGTCGAGCAGCGGCAGGTCGGACACCGTCCACGCCTGCGCGTCTTCGCGCTGCAGCCGCCGTACCTCCGCCGGGCTCAGCCACGGGGCGCACTTGCGCAGGTAAGCGGGCACCGACCAGAGGTCCGCGACCAGCTCAGCCGGATCGAGCAGCGGCCACGCCCGGCTGAAGGTCGTGCGCAGCTCCTGGTTCCGCAGCAGCGACCGGCGGAACAGGTCGGCGGGGACGTCCTCGTCACGGGAATCCGTCAGGATCGTCAGCAGCTCCTCCCAGATCCGGTAGCGCGCCTCGTTATGCGGGGTACCGGGCTCCGGCGCCTGGAACGCCTCGGCCCAGTCGCCCGCGCTGAGCCAGACGTCGGACCAGTGGGTCTCCACCGTCATCCCCTTGGCGGGCGGCGTCTCGTAAAACCGGACGGCCGCGTCGACCGCCTTCACCATGTCCGCGGACGACTTCAGGCGCGCCACGCCCGGGTCGGCCTCGGCGCCTGCCGCGGCCCCCTCAGGGAGGAGGTCGCGCAGGGTGCAGGTCTGCACGCCCTCCTCCCCGAGGCTGGGGAGCACGTCGGAGACGTACGCCAGGTAGGGCTGGTGCGGGCCGACGAACAGCACGCCGCCCCGGCGGTGGCCGAGCCGGGGATCGGAGTACAGGAGGTAGGCGGTGCGGTGCAGGGCGACGACCGTCTTCCCCGTTCCCGGGCCGCCGTCGACGACGAGCGCGCCGCGGGACCCCGCGCGGACGATGGCGTCCTGGTCGGCCGCGATCGTGCCGAGGACGTCGCGCATCCGCGCCGACCGGCTGCCGCCCAGGCTGGCGATGAACGCGGACTGGTCGTCGAGCGCGGCGTGCCCTTCCAGCCCGTCCGCGGTGAACACCTCGTCCCAGTAGTCGCTCACCCGGCCGCGGGTCCAGCGGTACCGGCGGCGGCTGGCCAGCCCCATCGGGTTGGCATGGGTCGCGCCGAAGAACGGCTCGGCCACCGGGGAACGCCAGTCGACGAGCAGCCGGCGCCCCTCGCGGTCGGTGAGGCCGAGCCGCCCCACGTAGACCGGCTCAGCACCGACCGCGCGGACGATGCGGCCCAGGCACAGGTCCAGCCCGAAGCGCCGCAGCGTGCGCAGCCGGGCGGCCAGCCGGTGGATCTCCAGGTCCCGGTCCATCGCCTCCTGGCCGATGCCCCCTGGCGCCTTGAGCTCGGCGTCCAGGCGGTCGGACAACTCGGCGATCGACCATGCGAGGCTCTCCGCGATGGCCGCGAAGTGGCGCTCGTCGTCGGCGATCAGCGCCGGGTCGGCCTTGGCCCGGAGGTTGTCTGGAAGGTCGAACGCGCTGGCGGTCGTGGGATTCACGCGATCAGCCCCGTCCCTCGGCCGGCCGCGGCCGCGCCGCGGGTCCGTCCCGGCCGTCCGACGCCCAACCCCTCCACCGGCAACAACACACGCACTCCGTGACCCCCAATTTCGCAGGTTTTGCCCTCGGCCTGCGATTATGCGGCATGACCCGGGTCTTGCCGCAAGCCCGGGGGTACGGTATAAGTTGAAAGTGGAGGGGTGCGGGCACCTCTCCTTTTCCTTTGATCGCCGGCCGCGAGCCCGCTGATCACCCTTCCGGCCTGGGAGCCCATGCGCGGCGTCAGCGCTTCTTGCTGTTATCACTTTTGAGCAGGTAGCCCTGCTTCCCCGCGACCGCGGTCATCGGCCGGCGGGACGCGGCAGGCGCGGACTCGATGGCGCGTCGCGTGAACATGCTCATCGCGTTCCCCGTAAACTAGTTAACCGGGTTGCCTGATAAGGACGGTAAACCAGGTTGTCTATTTCGTCGGGCGAGGGCGGCGCCGGGTACGAGCTCCCGTTGCTGCTGCTCGCCGCGTTCCGCGCGGTGATCGACGAGGCGCACGAGGAGCTCGCGTCCCGCGGGCACCCGGAACTGCGGCCCGCGCACGGGTTCGCGATGCAGGCCATCGGCACCTTCGGCGCCACGGCGGCGGACGTCGGGCGGCGCCTCGGCGTTTCCAAGCAGGCCGCGGGCAAGACCATCGACCGGCTCGCCGAGCTCGGCTACGCCGAGCGCGGCGGGCAGTCCGCCGACCGCCGCCGCAAGCTCGTCCGGCTCACCCCCCGCGGCACCGAGGCCCTGGCGCTGTCGGCGGGCGCCTTCGAGCACGTCCGCGCCCGGTGGGCGGCCCTGCTCGGCGCCGACCGGGTCGCCGCCCTGGAGGCGGACCTGCGCGCGGTCGCTCCCGGCCAGGCGTCCCGCCTCGACACCCCGGCCTGGCTCGGCGGCTAGCAGGCGGCCCTCCGCCGGCCGCGCGCTCAGGCGAACGCCTCGCGACAAGTCGTCCACGCCTCCCACTCCGCGATCCGGTTCGCGTACTCCGTGTGCAGCAGGGGAAGCGGCTCGTCCGCCGCAGAAGACCCGGAGCGGCGGCTCCTCGGCGTCGGCGATCGCTAGCACGGTGCTTTCCGCCGCCCGGGCGCACGACACCGCGCTCGACCCGGCGTCCCTGCTGGTGTTCATCATGGCGCTGGTGCGGGCCTGGCCGAGCACCTACGGCGCGCTGGCCAGGCCCTCGTTCGCCGACGCCGCGGCGCAGCGGGCCGCCGTCGTGGAGGCGGTGCGGCGACTGACCGCGCCCTGACCGTTCAGTGAACGGGACTGGGCGAAGCGCGCGGTCGTTCGGGATAATCCATGTCGTGCGCACCTACCGGCAGCCAGGCACCGTCCTCACCGACCACCACTTCAGCGTCCCCCTCGACCACGGGAGGCCGGACGGCGAGCGTATCGGGGTGTTCGCCCGCGAGGTCGTCGCCGCCGGCAAGGCCGGCGACCGCGCGCTGCCGTGGCTCGTGTTCCTGCAGGGCGGCCCCGGGTTCGGCGCGCAGCGGCCGGTCGGGCGGTCATCGTGGCTCGCCCGGGCGCTGAACGACTACCGGGTGCTGCTGCTCGACCAGCGGGGCACCGGGCGGTCGGCGCCGGTCACCGCGCGGTCGCTGGCGCGGCTCGGACCGCCGGCCGCGCAGGCGGACTACCTCGCGCGCTTCCGCGCCGACGCGATCGTCCTCGACTGCGAGCTGATCCGGCGGGACCTGTGCGGCCCGGACGGGCAGTGGACGGTGCTCGGGCAGTCGTTCGGCGGCTTCTGCGCGGTCACGTACCTGTCGTTCGCGCCGCACGGCCTGAGCGGGGCGCTGATCGCCGGCGGGCTGCCCGGCCTCGACGCGCACGCCGAGGACGTCTACCGGCACACCTACGCCACCGTGGCGGCGCGCAACGCCGCCCACTACGACCGCTACCCCGATGACATCGCGGCCGCCCGCGAGGTCGCCAGGCACCTCGCCGGACACGACGTGCGGCTGCCGGACGGGTCGCCGCTCACCGTCGAGCGGTTCCAGTCGATCGGCGGGCTGCTCGGCCAGGCCGCCGGCAGCCACGAGCTGCACTACCTGCTCGAGGACCCGTGGGACGGCGACGGCGGGCTGTCCGACGCGTTCCTCGCCGACGTGGCGGACCGGGCGGGCTTCGCGCGGGCCCCGCTGTACGCGGTGCTGCACGAGGCCTGCTACGCGCAGGGGCGGGCGACCCGGTGGGCGGCGCAGCGGGTCCGCGCCGAGTTCCCCGCGTTCGACCCGGCGGGCGCGGTCGACGGTGACGCGCCGCTGCTGTTCACCGGGGAGATGGTCTACCCGTGGATGCTCGACGGCCGACCCGGCGCTCGCGCCGCTGCGGGAGGCGGCGGAGCTGCTCGCGGAGCGGGACGGCTGGCCGCCGCTGTACGACCCGGCCAGGCTCGCCGCTAACGAGGTGACCGCCGCGGCGGCCGTCTACCACGACGACATGTACGTGCCCGCGCCGCTGTCGCTGCGCACCGCGGCGGCGATCGGCGGGCTGCGGGCCTGGGTGACCAACGAGTGGGAGCACGACGGGCTGCGGGTAAGCGACGGCAAGGTGCTGCACCGGCTGATCGCGCTGAACCGGGGCGACGCCTGACCCCGCGCGGCGGTGGCCCACCATAGTGGGCATGAACACTGTCATCGTGGGGGCCGACCCGGTCAGCTTCGCCGACGTGGTCGACGTCGCCTCGGGGGCGTTGCGCGCGGCTGAGGCGGTCACGGGCGCGCTGGGCTAACCCGCCGGTCATCCCGAACGGCAGCGGCCGGCTCCCCCGGGCCCCGCCCGGGCGTTTAGCGGCGCACCGCCGCTGGGGAAAGAGCACGCCGAGGGCGGCGTCCGCCTTCCCTCGTGGTGAGCGGCTAGCGGCGGCAGCGGTGTCCTGCCCGCGGAGCCAGCGGCGGCGGCGCGGCCGCCGCGGTCCCGGCTCGGCGGGCGGCGCCTCCTGGGCTTCCCGCGCCGTCGCGCGGGCCTCGCGGTCGGCGGCCGCGCTGGCGGCCCGCGCGGCCCGCCAGCGGGCGACGAGGTCGTCGGCGTTCACCAGGCGGACGTGGATCGGCGGGCCGAGCGGGATGCGCCGCCACTCGACGATGCGCCGGTTGAGGTCGGCGGCGGCCTCGCGGATCTCCGCCTCGGAGCGGAACTCTCCCGCCGTCTCCGCCAGCCGCTCCATCTCCCGCCGCAGCCGCAGCGGCGTCGGCAGCATCTCCTCGGCGGGCACGCCCTCGCGGCGCGCGTAGTCCTGCAGCCACTGCTGCCCGTAGTCGCCGTCGGCCGCGCCCGGCTTGATGTTCAGCGGCTTGCCCTTGCCCGGCAGGTCATCGAACACGCCGCGCCGCTCGGCGTCGGCCACCTGCTGGTCGATCCACGTGCTGAACTTCATCTGCGGCGGCTTGCGCTCGGTCATTGCAATCAGGTTAACCCGCCCCGCTGCCGCGGTATGCCCGGGCGGCGGGTGCGGTCACGGCCTCCGGCGGCGCAGCAGGGACCAGGCCTTCCTCCCCCTGGGGAAACCCGGCCCCGCTCAGGGCAGGAGCTTGATCGCGCTGGCCCAGTCCAGCCCGAGCGGGCCCTGCAGGGTCATGTGCAGCAGCTGGAAGGCCTCGAGCTCCCTGGCCCGGCGCAGCGGCCCGGTGTCGACCGGGCGCATGCCGCCGTCGCTGACCAGCCGGGCCACCTGCGCCTTGGCGTAGGCGTCGTCGCCCGCCAGGAACACGTCGAGCGGCAGCCCGCCGACCCAGCCGGCGACGAGCGCGGACGCGAACGTCGTATTGAACGCCTTCACGACCCGGGCCCCCGGGTTGGCGGCCGCGATCTCCTCGGCCGCGGACACCCCCGGGCTGGTCAGCAGCGAGTCGAACGTGGAGAAGTCCACCGGGTTGCACGTGTCGACGACCGTCACGCCGGACAGCGCCGCTCCCTGCTCCCTGGCCACGGCGCGCCCCTCCGGGTACGGCAGCGCCAGCACGACCACGTCCGCGCCCGCGATCGCTTCCCCCACGTTTGCTACGCTCAGTGACAACAGCGAGGCTTCCGCCGGCCCGTTCCGCGTGCCCCGCGCGGACAGGCTCGCCGCGAGCGTGTCGGCCTTCCCTGGCTCGCTGTCGACGACCCGCAGCCGGTGGCCGCCCGACAATGCCCGTACTGCCACGCCTTCCGCGAGCCGCCCGGCCCCCACGATGGTCACGATCATCTGTCCCCCCAGTACGCGTCACCCTACCCAGGAGACCCTGAATTCAAGATCGATCCAGCCCGAGGAATGTCACGGAAAGTAATCGCGCTCCGCCGACAGCGCTCCCCTGTCGCCCGGACAGGTGCGGGCTCTGGCCGCACGGGCCGGCCACTCGGCCTCGGCTAAACGCCACAGCGGCGACGTCGGGTGCCCGGACGGGCCGCGTGACAGGGGGTCATTTTTACCGGGAGTGCGAAGTTTACGGGCTAAATCACCCGCCGCAGCGGCGCGGGTGACAGCATGGGCGGGTGCGAATCCTAGTTCTGGGCGGCACCCGTTTCGCGGGCCGCGCCATCGTCGACGCAGCACTCGGGCGCGGCGATACCGTCACCATATTCAACCGGGGCATCACTAACCACGGGCTGTTCCCCGGGGTGGAGACGGTGATCGGCGACCGGACCGAGGACCTGCTGCCCCTTGGGCGGCGGGAGTTCGACGCGGTCATCGACGTCGCCTGCTACGACCCGGCGACGGCGCGGATATCGGCCGAGGCGCTCAAGGACCGGGTGGGGCGGTACGTGTTCGTCTCGACCGTGTCGGTGTACGCCTCGCAGGCGACGACCGAGGCGCAGCAGGAGGACGCGCCGCTCGCCGAGCTCAAGCCGGACGTCACGGACCCGCTCGAGAACTACGGCGCGAACAAGGCACTGTGCGAGGCGGTCATCAGGGAGGCCTACGGCGAGCGGGCGCTGATCGGCCGCCCGGGGCTGATCAGCGGCCCGCACGACCCGACCGACCGGTTCCCCTACTGGCCCCGGCGGATCGCCCGCGGCGGCCGGGTGCTCGCGCCGGGCGACGCCGGCGACCTGACCCAGGTGATCGACGTGCGGGACCTGGCGGCGTTCCTGCTCGACGGCATCCACCGCGACCGGGGTGGCGTGTACAACTTGACGGGAGCCCCGCGCCCGTTCGGGATCCTCCTTGACCTGTGCCGGACGGCGACCTACAGCGACGCCGAGCTGACCTGGATTCCCACCGACCAGCTCGTGGCCGCCGGCGTCGACCCGGGGACGGGCATCCCGCTGTGGGTCGGCGAGCCCGGCTACGAGGCGTTCAACGACGTCGACTCCTCCCACGCGGTCGGCGCGGGCCTGAACTGCCGGGCCGTCACCGAGACGATCCGCGACACCCTCGCCTGGGACCTGGCCCGCGGCGGCCCGGAGAAGGAGGGCCTCGACCCGGCCGAGGAGGCGCGGCTGCTCGCCGAGCTGGCGGGCTAGCCGCGGAACGGGTCTTCTCCACGCGGAGCCGGGCGTCGCCCTGGAGTGAGCGGCGCCCGGCTCGGGTCACGTTCGCGGGGCGGGCGGCGGTCGCGGCTCAGCCCTCCGCCTGGTCGCGGGCGGCAAGCTCGCGGACCGCGGCGGCGATGGCCCGGAAGTCGTCGCGCAGGATCTTGGAGTGATTGCTCGCGACCTTCGCGCTGACGCTGAGGTTCGGGTTCGCCGCCAGCACCGGGTCGAGCGATGCCCGCATCTGCTCCATCTCCTCCGCGGCCCCGCCGAGGCTGGCGCCGGTGGCCAGGACGTACCGCACCGGGCAGGCCAGGCGGCTGAGGACCGGCGCGCTGGCAGCCGAGACCTCGTTGAGCTCGATGTTGAACTCGGCGTGCTGGTTAGCGCTCATCCGCGCGGCCAGGCCGAAGGGGCGCAGGAGCGGCAGCAGCGGCCCCATGCGGCGGAACAGCTTCCTGATCCGCTCACGGGCTTCCTCGCCGGTGATGCCGAACGGAACCCCGCCGTCGACCGCGACCACGCCGGCGCAGCCGGGATTCCGGTCGGCCCAGTACACCGCCACCGCCGCGCCGGCGGACCAGCCGACCAGGATCGGCCGCTCCGCGCCCCTGGCCTCAAGGACGGCGTCGACGTCACGGACGCACGACGCGAAGGAGTAGTCCTTCGATCGCCGCGACTTGCCGCGGGCGCGCTCGTCGAAGGTGATGTGCCGGTAGCCGGCGCCGAGTTCGGCGATGACGGGCCGCCAGGGCGACTGGTCGGCGTAGGAGCCGTTGAGGTAGACCACGGGACGGCCAGGCCCGCCGGTGTCGGTCACGGCCAGCGCGGTGTCGTCGACCGGCACCATGCCGGTCCAGGAGGAGGACTGGTTGCTGGGCATTGGCTTGCCTTTCTGCAGGGCTGGAAGCTGGTCAGGAGCGGAGGCTGGCGATGCCGCCTTCATGGTCGTCGGACCCGGCGCTCTGACGGGCCGGCGTCGATGGCCCGCATCATGTTCCCGGGAGTTTCATTATTGTTTCCAACACTGGAAACGCTACGTTGCATTCACAGACCACGCAACAAGTTCGTTGCTCGACGACTGCATCTCTGCAGGTAAAATGCTGAAAATCGTTGCACTGGTTTAAAAGTTAACGCAACAGCAGAAGGGCCTATCGTTGCAATAGGATCGGAGTGAACGCTAGAGTGGTGGCATCAGGGAGCGCGAAGGAGGCCGCGGTGGCGGGAGGCAGGCTCACCCAGCAGGAACGCCAGCAGATCGCGGCTGGCCTGGCCGACGGCCTCGCCTACGCGGAGATCGCCAGGCGCGTCGACCGCCCGACCTCGACGATCACGCGCGAGGTGATGCGGAACGGCGGCCCCACCGCCTACCGCGCCGACCTGGCCCACCGCGCCACCGAACGGCGCGCCCGCCGGCGCAGGCAGGTCGCGCCACGGGGGCCGCAGGCGCCGCCGCAAGCCGACGGCCGCGACGCCGGGGCCGTGCGCGAGTACGAGGAGGCGTTCACCACCGTCCTCATGCAGTCGGGCCTGCCCAAGATGCAGTCCCGGGTGCTGACCTGCCTCTACACCACTGACGCGGGCAGCCTCACCGCGTCCGAGCTCGTCCAGCGCCTCCAGGTCAGCCCGGCGTCCGTCTCCAAGGCGATCACGTTCCTCGAAAGCCAGGACCTCGTCCGCCGGGAACGCGACGAGCGCCGCCGCGAGCACTACGTCGTCGACAACGACGTCTGGTACCAGGCGATGATCGGCAGCGCCCGGTCCAGCGCGCAGGTCGTCGAGATCGCCCGGCAGGGCGTCCACGTCCTCGGCCCCGGCACCCCGGCCGCCGCCCGCCTGGAGAACATCGCCCGCTTCCTCGACTTCGTCGCCGAGAGCACCGCCCGCGCCGCGGAACAGGCCCGCGAGATCCTCTACGCGAAGCCCGAGGCGACCCCGCCCGTGGCGATGGAGTGAGGCGAGGGCAGCCATGGAACGCGCGGGCAGCGATATCGCACGGCCCCTGGACCGCGGCCGTCAAGCGGCCCGCACGGCTTGATCGGACGTCGCCTGGTCGGCCCGCTCGATGATGGCGGCCGCCCGGCTCGCGCTCGCTCGCCCGGCGGGGCCGTTGGCAACGAGCGCGAGCACGAGCACGCATACGCCCATCGCGGCCACGATCCACCAGGCGGGCCGCGTGGCGGACGCGAAGCCGCTGGCCAGGGGCCCGTGCAGGCCGGCGGCAAGCACCGACCCGGTGACGGCCACCCCGAGCGCGGAGCCGACCTGACGGCTGGTCGAGGCGATCCCCGAGGCGGTGCCCGCCCTCGCGCGCGGCATGCCGGCCGACCGCGTTGTTGGTGACCGGCGCGTTGACCCAGCCCATGCCCGCGCCGAGGACCACGCAGCACAGCAGCACGTACCAGGCGGGGGACGCGGCGGTGAGGAACGCGAGCAGGACGCCGCCCGCCGTGATGCCGGCCCCGGCGATCAGCAGCGGGAGCCTGGTGCCGCGCGCGGCGATCACCCGGCCGCACAGCGGCGCGGAGCAGGCCATGATCAGCGCCATCGGGACGAGGAACAGCCCGGCCTTCAGCGCGCTGTAGCCGCGGACCTCCTGGAGGTACAGGGTGATGAGGAACAGGAAGCCGGAGAACGCGCACATGGCCGTGATCGCGGTCAGCGCCGCGCCCGAGAACGGCAGGGAACGGAAGAACCGCAGGTCGATCAGCGGCTGCGCGGCCCGGCGGGACCAGGCGAGCAGCGCCGCGGTCGCGGCGGCGGCCACGGCGAAGGACCCGACGATCGGCGCGGCGGACCAGCCGAGGTCGGGGCCCTCGATAATCCCGTAGCTGAGGGTGACGAGCGCGGCGATGACCAGCACCTGCCCCAGCGGGTCCAGCCGCCTTTTCACGGCGGCCCGTGACTCTGGCACGTACCTGGCGGTCAGCGCGATGGCCGCGATGCCGACCGGGATGTTGATCCAGAAGACGCCGCGCCAGCCGGCGGAGTCGACCAGCGCGCCGCCGATGACCGGGCCGAGCGCGATGGACAGGCCGAAGACCGAGCCCCACAGGCCGATCGCCTTCGCCCGCTCGGCGGGCTCGGTGAACGTGTTGGTGACGATCGCCATGGCGACCGGGTTGAGCATGGACCCGCCGACGGCCTGCAGCGCGCGGAACGCGACGAGCCAGCCCAGGCTCGGGGCGAGTGAGCAGGCCAGCGAGCCGAGCGTGAACAAGGCCAGGCCGACCTGGAACACCGTGCGGCGGCCCACCCGGTCGCCCACCGAACCCGACAGCATCAGGAAGCTGGCGACGACGAGCATGTAGGCGTCGACCGTCCACTGCAGCCCCGAGACCGGCGCGCGGAAGTCGCGCCCGATCGACGGCAGCGCCACGTTGATGATCGTCGCGTCCATGCCGACGAGAAACAGGCTCATGCAGCAGATGGCCAGCACCAGGTAGCGGCGCTGACGGCTTAGCTCAGGCAGCGAGACCCCCAGGCAGACGAAAATTTGCTTACTACAACTAACCACAGTGCCCGGGTATGCCCGCCTCCGGGTCCCGGGGCGGGCCCAGCGCCGCCGGTGTCTATTTGTCGACATCCCGCCATGAACGCTTCTTGCTGTTATCTGACCTGGGGCTGGGCCGCCGTCAGGGCGCGGTGGCGACCAGGTGCGAGCCCGAGCCGACCGGCACCACCGCCGCGGCGCCCGCCCCCGGGCCGGCCGCGGCGGCGTCGGCGGGGGCAGCGCGGTGGCCGTCACGGCCGCGCCGTCCACCCAGACGCGCTGGCCTGCCCGCACTCCCGGCAGCGCCACCTCCGCGGTCGCGGTCGCCGGCACGTCGACCCGCGCGCTGAACCGGCCGGCGCCGCTGGTGAAGGCGACGCCGACCGGGCCGCGCGGCGTGGGTACCTGGACCGAGCCCCGCGGGAGGCTGGCGGGCTGGGGGCGGATGAGCACCGTTCCCCAGCCCGGCGTGAGTGCCCGCACGCCGAACAGGTACTGCGGGATGACGTACGCCGGGGACGCGGCCCAGGCGTGGGAGTAGGTGAGGTTGCCCTTGAGCGGGGGGTTCCACACCTCCATGGTGGAGCCCGCGCCGAGGGCGATCATGTGCAGCCAGCTGTTGTTTGAGTCCGCCGTCATCAGGCTGAGCGCCGCCTGCGGCTGGCCGCCGTCGTAGAGCGCCTCGAGCAGGTAGGCGGCGCAGTAGACGCTGCAGGCCATGCCGCGGCGGGCGATCCAGGCGGCGGCCGTCTTCGCCTGCGCGGGGCTGGCCACCCCCAGGGCGACCGAGTAGACGCTCGACTGGATGGCCTCGTGCGCGACGCCGACGCCGTCACGGAACGCGCCCGTCTTCTGGTCGTAGAGCCTGGCCCGCATCGCCGCCTTGATGCGGGCGGCGATCGCGGCGTCGTCACGCGCGCCCGGGTGGTCGCCGACCACGACGGCGACCTGCGCCATCGCCGCGTAGGCGGCGTAGGCGAACGCGTTGACGACGGTGTTCTGCGGCGAGAAGACGAAGCCGTCCCGCTCGCTGGCCGGCCAGTCCGTCATCTGCTGCGGCACGCCGGCGAGGGGATGCGCGCCGTGGAACGGGTTGACCGGCATGTCAACGAGGCCGTCGGCGGCCAGGTACTGGGTGGGCAGCATCTCCTCAAGCTCCGGGTACAGGGCCGTGAGCACGGCCGGGTCCCCTGTCTGCTGCCACTGGGCCAGCGCGGCCACCGGGGCGAGCTCCTCGTACTCGGCGATCAGCGGCGGGCTGATGCTCTCGCCGAGGGCCATGTACGTGAGCACGTACTCCAGCGAGTACTGGGCGAGGGCGCTGTCCCCGTCCGCCATGGCCTGCGCCAGCTGGTGGATGTACTCGTCGCCGGCGTAGGCGCTTGACCGCTCGCGCGTCGGTGAGTCCACGTACGGGCTGAGGTTGAGCGCCTCGACGGTGTTCTTGGTGAACTGCCACACCTCGTTCAGCGGCGCGCTGCTCGTGCTCATCGCGGAAAGGCCCGGCTGGGCGGGGTAGGCGAGGGCGAGCGCGGCGGCGCTGGCGGCGGTCAGCGGCTGCGGCGCGCCGGTGACCTCGACGTAGCGGAAGACCCGGAACCCCCAGTACTGGAGGGTCTGCCTCCCGGCGCGCAGCGTCCAGGTGTCGTCGTAGGTGTCGCCGGCGCTCAGCTTGTACTGGACGCTGTCCATGCCGGACAGCACCTCGCCGGACGAAGATGCGGACCTTCTCGCCCGGCGGTCCCGTCAAGGGTGAGGCGCAGCCCGCCGACCTGGGTGACCCCGAAGTCGAGCAGGTACCGGCCGGGGCCGAGCGTGGTGACCTTCACCGGCGGGTGCGCGGTAAGCCGGAGGTTGGCGGCGGGGTCGGGGGTCAGGCCGGCGAGGGTCTCCCTGGTGACGGCCGGGGTCCAGCCTGCGCTCGCGGCCGGCCGGAAGCCGGGGGTGTCGAATCCGAACGGGTAGTGCCGCGCGTCGAGGTTCTCGACCGGGGCGGCGTAGTACTGGGGGCTGACGCTGCCCGCGGCCGGGTAGGCGGCGCCGCCGTCAAGGCCCTGCCAGTTCGGCCCGGTCCCCCACTCCTGCCGCTTCCCGTCCTTGTACTGCACGACCAGCTCAAGCTGGAAGCTCGGGTGGGAGGCCGAGTAGGCGAGCGCGCCGAACGCGTTGGCGCCGCTCCGCAGCTCTTTGGTCACGTCCCAGGCCGAGTACATGGTCTCCGTCACCGGGTCGGGCGGGCGGACCGGGCCCACGCCGAGGACCGTGCCGTTGAGCGACAGGCGGAACACGTACTGGCGAGCGGGCTCGGTCGACGTGCCCGTCGCGTAGACCGTCGCGGCGAGGATGGGCTTGTGGTAGATCCTGATGCTGCCGCGCAGGAACGCCCACCCGCTGACGTTCTTGCCTGGCGGCTTGCGCGCCCAGACCGGCAGCACGTCCCAGGTCGCGCCGAGCGCGGTGCCGAACTGCGCCGGCGCCGCCCACTGGCTGGCCCGGCCCTGGGCGTCCAGGGTCCGCACCGTCCACCAGTAACGGGTCCCGTCGCTCAGCGCCGGCCCGGCGTACGACGCGTCCGGTGCGGCGCTCGTCACCGTGCCGGTGTCCCACACCGCTTGCCCGCCGCGAGGGCCGCGGGGCTCGCCGCCACCCGCAGCTCGTAGCCGCGCTGGGCCTCTCCCGGCCGCGCGTCGCTGGTCACCCAGGAGAACCAGATCCCCTGGCCCGCGCGTGACCGCCATCGGGTCGCTGACCAGGTTGACCTCGAGCTGGCCGGGCTTGCCCGGGCTGCCGCCGCCGGCCTGCGGCGCCGCGATCAGCACGCAGCACCACGCAGCACGGCGAGCACGCCGATGCCCGTCGCCAGCCACCGCCGCCAGTGCGCCCGCATAACGTGAAGTGTCCGAAGTTCCCCGAGTACGTCCTGATCGCGACCGGCCAGCGGCGTGAGCGCGGCCGTCACGCCCGCAGCCGACGTGCGTAAGCGCGGGCCGCTGCCTGGCCCCCGTACGCTACCAGCCATCGGGAGCAGGCTAGCCTGAGGCGGCGCCCGTCAGCCGGCGACGCAGCAGCCCCTCGAGCAAGGGACGGTACCAGTCGAACCCCGGCACGTCCGCCGCCGGGTCCTTGGCCGCCTCGTCCCAGCGGCGGACGGCGACGGCGTCGGCGGCGTAGGGCCGCGCGGCGAACGCGGCGGCCTCGGCGTCGGTCATCGGGCCGCCCTGGAGCGACAGGGTGTAGACCGAGGCGGGCGACAGCAGCCCGAGGTAGCCGGGCTCGGCCGCGCACAGGTAGCGCTTGGCGGCCACGTGCAGCCGCACCGGCTCGGTCACGGCCGGCGGGAACCAGCGGGCGAGCCACGCCGCGCCGCGCTCGCCGTGGTCGTTGTCGGTGCCGGCCATCAGCTCCCGGCCGCTCAGCTCCGCCTCGTCCGCCAGCGGGTCGGCGCCGCGCAGGTGGCCCGTGTCGTGCAGCAGCGCGGCGGCGACGAGGGCATCGGGCGCGCCCGCCGCCGCGGCGAGCGCGCCCGGCCTGCAGCAGGTGCTCCGCGACGCGTCACCGGCTCCCCCAGGTAGTCGGCGGCCCCCTCCGACGTGAACAACTCGGCCAGCCGGTCTACCGGCGACATGATCGTGGACATGCCCTCTCCCAGGTTACTGAATATCCGTGCGGGCGCGATCGTACGTGGCCGAAGTGAACGCGCGGTGGCGGCGGGCGCAGCGGGCTGGCAGTCCGGCGGCGTCTCGCGGAGACTGGGCGGTGACCAGTCCTGCGCGGACCGCTTGCCTGCTGGAGGATTCATGACCGTCGTGGAGACCGCGTACGGGAAGCTGCGGGGAGCCGAGATCGCCGACGGCGTCCTGGCCTGGCGGGGCGTCCCGTACGCCGCGCCGCCGGTCGGCGAGCTGCGGCTGCGCCCGCCGGCCCCGCCGCGGGCGTGGGCCGGGACCAGGGACGCGCTGGCGTACGGGAACCGCTCGCTGCAGCCCGACCCGGTCGCCGCGGCCACGGTGCCGCTGCCGCCGATGGCGGAGGACTGCCTCTACCTGAACGTGACCGCCCCGGCCGGGGCGGCCGGTCGGCGGGCCGCCCCGTGCTGCTGTGGATTCACGGCGGCGGGTTCGAGATGGGCCATGGCCCCGACCAGGCGGGCGACGGCGCGGCGTTCGCGAGGAGCCACGGCCTGGTCGTCGTGACGTTCAACTACCGGCTCGGCGCGCTCGGGTTCCTCGACGTCCCGGAAGAGAACCCAACCGGGGCGCTCGGCCTGCACGACCAGGTCGCGGCGCTGCGCTGGACCAGGGATAACATCGCGGCGTTCGGCGGCGACCCGGACCAGGTCACCGTCTACGGGCTGTCGGCGGGCGGCAAGTCGGTCACCAACCTGCTGGCCTCACCGCTCGCGAGGGGCCTCATCCGGCGGGCCGCCGAGTCGAGCGGCGGTGACCACGTCAAGAGCCCGGAGCAGGCCCGCGACCTGGCCGGGCAGTTCTTCCGCACGCTCGGCACGACCGCCGGAGCGGATCCGCGCCGTCCCCGCCGCCGACATCCTGGCCGCCCAGCTCGCCGTCGCCGACCCGCCGGCCGTCCACCTGGATCTGGCGGCCGTCCGTCGACGGGGCCGCGCTCACCGCCGCCCCGCTGACCGCGATCGCGGCGGGCGCGGCGGCCGGCGTGCCGCTGCTGCTGCAGACCTGCGCCCGCGAGACCGCCCTGTACCAGCTGATGGACCCGCGGGCCGCCGCGCAGGCGGACCGGGTGCTCGCCGGGTACTTCGGCGGGCAGCGGGCGGCGGCGATGCTCGCACGAGTACGCGGCCGCCTACCCCGGCCTCGATGAAACCGCGCTGCGCGGCGTGACGGTAATGACCGACGAGCGCTACGTCGTCCGCACCGAGCGCCTCGCCGACGCCCACGCCGCGCACGCCCCGGTCTGGCGGTCGCGCTACGACGGCCCCTACACCGGCATGGAAGACGACCCCGACCCCGAGTTCGCGCAGTACGCCCACCTGCTGCACGGCGCCCACGGCGCCGACGGCGGCGGCATCTGGCTGGGCGGCGACGGCCTGTCCGCGGCACTCCACGAGGCCTGGGGCGCGTTCGCCACGACGGGCGACCCCGGCTGGCCCGAGCTACGAGACCGACGGCGACCGGCAGGCGATGATCTTCGGCGGCGACGCGCCCCACCTGGTCGACGACCCGTTCGCCTTCGCACGCGAGACCTGGGCAGGCCTGAACTGGCAGCCGGGCACCTGGTGGCAAGTCGACGGCGTCAGCTAACCGGACGGCCAGGACGCTCCGCGCTTGTGCAATGTCTGAGCTCCAGGAGCGGCCGGCCGGCCTCGCGGGCGATCAGAGCAATGTCCGGCGCGGACCGAGGCGCCCTGCCCGCCTCCGGGATGAGTGGAACGGCTGGCGGACGAGCGCCCGATTGCCGGCTTCGAGCGAGGTCCGACGTGTCCGGAGCGGTCGGACAGCGGCTCACGCGCGGTTCTTGCCGCCGCCCCCGCTCCCGGCTGTCATAGGACGCGACCGACGTGAAACACGCACCCGTTCGGATGAGATTCTAATCTTCAGTTTCGCGCGGCCGCCACCAGCACGGGCGCGGCAGGCAGGCTCACCTGGACGGCGGTGCCCGGGGCCATCGCCAGGGCGACGGCCGACGACACGTCCACCGCGACCTCCGTGTCACCGGACAGCCGGACCGCGACCCGGGTGACGGCGCCGAGGAACGTGCGGTCGGTGACGATGCCGTTGCCGGCCTCGGCGGCCGCGACGGTCAGGTTCTCCGGGCGGACGAGGGCGTCGACCGGGCCGGAGGCCGGGCCGCCGTCCTGGGCGGGCACCGTGGTGCCGAGGACGGTCACGACCGTGCCGCCGCCGCCGAGCTCGGCGGGCAGGCGGTTCATCGTGCCGACGAACTCGGCGACGAACGCGGTCGCCGGCCGGGAGTACAGCTCGGCGGGCTCGGCGACCTGCTCGAGCCGGCCGGCGCGCATGACGCCGACCCGGTCGGACATGGACAGCGCCTCCTCCTGGTCGTGGGTGACGAACAGGGTGGTGGTGCCGAGCCGCTGCTGCAGGGTGCGGATCTGCTCGCGGAGCTGCAGCCTGACCTTCGCGTCGAGGGCCGACAGCGGCTCGTCGAGCAGCAGCACCCGCGGCTCGACCGCCAGGGCGCGGGCGAGCGCGACGCGCTGCTGCTGGCCGCCGGACAGCTGGTGCGGGAACTGCCCGGCCTGGGCGGACAGGCCGACCATCTCCAGCAGCTCGCCGGCGCGCTTGCGGCGGGCGCTGCCGCCGACCTTGCGCATCCGCAGGCCGAACGCGACGTTGTCGAGCGCGTTCATGTTCGGGAACAGGGAGTAGGACTGGAAGACCATGCCCATGTCCCGCTTGGACGCCGGGCACGCCGGAGATGTCCTTGCCGTCGATCAGCACCTCGCCGGCGTCGGCGTACTCGAAGCCGGCGACGATCCGCAGCGCGGTCGTCTTGCCGCAGCCGGACGGGCCGAGCAGCGCGACGAGCTCGCCCGGCGCGATCTCGAGCGACATCTCGTCCAGCGCCCTGGTCGCGCCGAAGGCGCGGGTGAGGCCGCGCAGCGACACGCTGGTCCCGCCGCGGTGCGCCGTCCGCGCTGATCCCGGCGACGCCAGTCGCGGCCTTCGCGGCGCCTGTCTCGTTGGCGGTCGTCTCGTTCGCGGTCATCAGTTTCCTATCGTCTCTCGGGGGGCCACGGTGAACAGCGTCACCTCGCCGCCGCCGGCGCGGCGCGACTGGCGGGTGGCCGACCAGCGTGATCAGCATCAGGAGGATCCAGGTCACGAGCAGGGCGAAGATCGAGGCCGCGACCGAGATCTGCGCGTTCAGCTGGTCGAACTGCACGATCCACGACCGGGAACGTCTGCTGCAGGTCGAGGCTGGCCATGGTGAACTCGCCGAGGACCAGCGCGACGATCAGGATCGGTCGCCGAGCAGGATCGCGGTGCGCAGGTTCGGCAGCAGGACCCGCCACAGCGTGGTGACCCAGCCGGCGCCGAGCGATGCCGGACGCCTCGGTGAGCGTCTTGATGTCGATCGCCCGCAGGCCCGCGTCGATCGCGCGGTAGGCGAACGGCATCGCCAGGATCACGTACTCGAGGGCGAGCAGCCACACGCTGGACCGCAGTGCCAGCGGCATCACCTGCAGCACGCCGACGATCAGCACGACCGGCGGGATGACGATCGGCAGGATCGTGATGCTCTCGAGCAGCCGGCGCAGCCGCGGCAGCCGCAGGTGCACGTAGACCGTGGTCGGGATCATCAGCGCCATGGTGATCAGCCAGGTCACCGCCGCCAGCCGGACCGACAGCCACAGCGACGGAGCCGAACCCGGGCTGGGTGAACACCGCCGCCGAACGCCTTCAGCCGCCGCGAACCGCACGCGCCGCGTACAGCGGCAGCAGGAAGTAGACCGCGGCGATCGAGCAGGATCACCCACCGCCACGCCGGGAGCGACCGCGCCGGCGGCCGGGCGGCCGCGGCCGGCGTCCTGGCGCTCCGGCGCGGTCTCGCCGTTACCGCAGCCATTTCGCCGCCCTCCGCTGGAACAGCACGTAGCAGGTCATGAGGACCGCGATGATCACGACCATGCCGAGGGCCAGGGCGTCGCCGACGTTCTCCTGCCCGGCGAGCACGTTGCCGTTGAGGAACGTGCCGATCTGGATCGACGTCAGCGGGATCGTGCCGCTGGTCAGCGCCTCCGCGGTGGCGTAGGCGGCCAGCGCCGAGCCGAACAGCAGCATCAGGCAGGACATGAACGACGGCAGCAGCACCGGGCCGCCGACGTACCGCCAGTACTGCCAGGACCGCGCGCCCAGGTTCTCCGCCGCCTCCCGCCACGCCGGGCGCAGCCCCTCCAGGGCGGGCAGGATGATCAGGACCATGAGCGGGATCTGGAAGTACATGTAGACCACGGCGATGCCGGACATCGTGTAGAGGCTGAAGCCCATGGTGTAGATGTTCAGCCCGATGTCGCTCAGCCACCCGGTCACCAGGGCGGTGGACCCGAACGAGGCGATGAACAGGAACGCCAGCGGCACGCCGCCGAAGTTCGCGAACACGCCGGACGCGGTGATCACCACCTGGCGCAGGGCCGCGGCCGCCGCGGCCCCGCGCGGTGAAGATCGCGTAGGCGATCAGCAGCCCGAAGACGCCGGGGATCACCGACGGCGATCAGCGACAGGAGCAGCGACTGCTCGAACCCGTGCAGGTAGATCGCCGTGCACCGCGATGTCGACGTTGGACCAGGTGAACGCGCCGGTCTGCGGGTCCTGGAACGCGCCGACCTGACGACCGCGATCAGCGGGACGATCAGGAAGCACGCGACGTAGGCGAGGAACGGCAGCAGGGCCGGCGTAGCTGGCCGGTGGCGCACGCGCGCGCCGGGCGCCGGCGCGCGGCGCGAGACGGAATGCGGCGAGCCCCGGGGTCCGCGAGGGACCCCGGGGCCGTGACCGTATTGGTCGTGTCAGTCATGTCAGCCGGAGACGGACGGCCACTGCTGGGCGACGACGGTCGCCGCCGTGGTCTGCTGCGCGATGGTCGGCAGCGACAGGCTCGTGCTGCCCGGCACGGCTCGGCAGCGCGGCGGCGGCGGTCTTGTCGATCGTGCCCGCCGTGACCATCGCGGCCAGCTCGATCGGCCGGGTCGAGCCCTCGAGGAAGAGGTTCTGGCCCTCGGTCGAGTACAGGTACTCCTCCCACAGCCGGGCGGCGGCGGGGTCGGGCGCGGACGAGCTGATCGCCTGGTAGTAGTAGCCGGCGTAGATCGCCGTCCGACGGGATGACGATCTTGAAGTTCTTGTCGACCGGCTGCGACCTCGGAGGCCAGCAGGTAGTCCCACCAGATCAGGATCGGGGTCTGGCCGGACTGCACGGTCGCCGGGGTGCCCTCGACCGGCACGAAGTTGCCGGCCTGCTTCAGGTTCTTGAAGTAGGACGACGCCGGGGGCGATGTTGGCCGAACGAGCCGCCGTTGGCCAGCGCCGCGGCGTAGACCGCCGCGAACGCCGACGCCGGTCTGGTTCGGGTTGCCGTCGATCGCGACCTCGTTCTTGTAGCTGCCGGTGAGCAGCGACTTGAACGAGGTCGGCGGGTTCTTCACCTTGGACGTGTCGTAGCCGATGGCCACGTAGCCGCCGTAGTCGGCGTAGTAGTCGCCGGTCGGCTCCTTGGCAGCGGCCGGGATGTCGTTCCAGGTGGCGACCTCGTACGGCGCCCAGTCGCCGGCCGCTGGCCCTTGAGCGGCGAACGAGCTGCCGACGTCAACGACGTCCGGCGCGCGGCTCTGGCCCTTGAGCTGCTTGATCGCGTTCAGCTCGTCCTGGCTGGAGCCCTCGGGGTTCGCGTCGGTGATCTTGATCCCGTACTTGGCCGTGAAGTCCTTCATGATGGTGCCGTAGTTGGCCCAGTTGGAAGGCAGCGTGATGACGTTCAGGTGGCCCTTCCTTCTTGGCCGCCGCGATCAGGGCGCTCATGCCGCCGCCGGCGGCGGCGGACGTGGCGGTGGACCAGTCAGTCGAGCTGGCGGCGGAGCCGCTGCTGCTCGCTAGAGCTGCCCGCGGCGGCCGTGCTGAGCTGCTCGAGGAACTCGAGCTGCTGCAGCCGGCGGCGAGCAAGATCGGACCCGACCGCGGCGGCAGTCGCCACGATCGCCTTTGATGCGCGCAAAGTGAAACCCTCCCCATGCCGGCCCCCAGGGATTCTCGGGGGCGAGCGTTGGCATCTTGGCTAGACAAGTCGCATCCTGGCCAAGCGGGTTGAACGGAAGGTTACCCTCCGGTAGATGACAGCCGTCCGTCTCGTCGCGATTTGTCACGACACGACCGGGCCATCTCGGCCTGCGCCGGGCTGCCGGGATGACGCGGCGGCGCGGCGTGACCGGCCGCCAGGCAGACGCATGCCGACGGGCCGCCGGCGCCGGTCCCCCAACCGCCGCCGTCGGCCCGTCCGCTGCCACCGCCACTGGCTCTTGTCTCGCGGAGGACGTCCCGCCCCTTCGCCGGGTCACCGGTGGCGGCGGCCCCCCGCCGTCACCACCGGTGACCCGGCCGGGCAGCGGTCCCCGTCCGCTTCCCGATCCCCCGCGCGACGGTGGCTCCCCCAGCCAGCCGCCGCCGTAGAACCCCTCCGCCCCGCGCCTGCGCGAGGCAGGAAGGGTTCTTTCATCCCCGGCGGCCGCGTCCTCCTCGCGACCGCGGGGAAAAGCCCGCGAGAAACGTCATACCGAACGGATGCGGCCGCCCCTGCCGCGCGCCCCGTTCCCGCCGGGCTCGGCCGCGCGACGGCCGCCCCGGGTCCCTGCGGTCACGCTGGGTCCCGCTCGCGCTCCCGTTCGCGGCGCACGTGCAGCTGGCGCTCGTCTTCGGTGGTCCCGCCCCAGACCCCGTGCACCTGGTGCGTCGCCAGGGCGTACTGCAGGCACTGGCGGCGCACCCGGCAGGCGGCGCAGACCGCCTTCGCCCTGGCTATCTCGCCAGCCCCCGGCCCGTGCGCGGTGACAGGGAAGAACAGCTCAGGATCCGCCTCCAGGCAGGCGGCCGACCGCCACCAGTCGCGCCGTTCCTCCTCCAGCGCGGCACGCTGGGCTGGTAGCTGGGTAATAACCATGCGCAGACCCCCCGAATCACTCCTGTCCTAGAGTCACTGGTGACTCTCCGTTGCGCATCGGTAACACTACCTACACCGATTACCTATATGGCATGTCTGCGCTACGGAGCGGACGTTCGCCGGACTATATGCCGACAAGCCTGGATACCGGGGTGCGGCCGCGCCGCGAGCGCGCCGGACGACCGGGCCGCGCATACCGACCAGAGGCAGTCACGCTGCGTAGCGAGAGTGCCCGCGACGCCGCGAGAGCGGGAGTTCGCGCGGCTCAGGGCCGCGGTCGCACGGCTCAGGTAAGGGTCAGCGGGCGAAGATCGCGGCGGCGTTGTCGTGGCAGACCGCGCGCAGCCACGCGGGGCCGAGCCCGGCCCGCTCCAGCGACTCCAGGGCGTCCGGGTACGGGTAGGGGATGTTCGGGAAGTCGGTGCCGAGCAGCACCCGGTCGCCGAGGTCGCGCAGCCGGGGCAGCCCGGCCGCGGGGAACGGGGCCTCGCCCTCGATGAACGGCGTGAACGCCATCGTGGTGTCGAGCAGCACGCCGTCGTGGCGCTCGGCGAGGTCAAGGAACTCCGCGTACTCCGGCATGCCCAGGTGCGCGACCACCAGGCGGAGCCGGGGGTGGCGGGCGAGGAGCCCGGCCACCGGGCCCGGCCCGGTGTACCGGCCGGGCACGGGGCCCGAGCCGCAGTGCGTCACGACCGGCACGCCGGCCGCCGCGAGCAGGCCCCACGCCTCGTCGAGCACCGGGTCGTTCGGGTCGAAGTCGCCCACCTGGAGGTGGCACTTGAAGACGCGGGCGCCCTGGTCAAGCGCGCGGCGCACGTCGCCGGCGGCCGACGGCTCGGCGAAGAACGTCGCGGTGTGCAGGCAATCGGGCGTGCGGGCGGCGAAGTCCGCCGCCCAGTCGTTGAGCGAGCGGGCCATCCCCGGCTTGTGCGGGTACAGCATCGCCGTGAACGCGCCGACGCCGAACGAGCGCAGCGCCGCCACCCGCGCCCGCTCGTCTTCCCGGTAGACGATCGGCCACGGCCGCCCGACGAGCGGCCCCGCCGCGTCGAAGTACGCCCACACCGCCGCGAGCAGCCGCTCGGGCATGAAGTGGGTGTGCACGTCGATCAGGCTGTCAGACCCAGCCCGCGCACGGAACGCGGCGGCCCGCGCCACGTCTGCCGCGGATTGATCTACGGCTGCGCAGCACTGGACGTTACTGTCTGATCCTGCATATCGCGTGACCTTCTGCTGCCCCAGTGCCCGTGATGGGAGCCGCGGGCCACGCGCCCTCGGCCAGGCGCCCCGGCATCGCGCGCGTGCCGCCCGGCAACGACGAAGCGCACCGAGGCGCGATCCATGAAGTTATCCTCGTCCCCCATCATCGCGCCCGGCGATCGGCTGGCCGGGTTCCGGCAGCGTCCAGCTGCACGGCGGCCGGAGCACGCCCTAGGCGAGTGTCCGCGCTCCTGCGCGCGGCCGGACTCGCTTTGAGATGCCCGCCTGCCTGGGAAAGCCGGCATGGCATCGTCGTTTCCACGGCCATGATCGGCATCCAGCAGTTGGCGTCATCGAGGTGACGGCAGTACAGGCCCGGCTGTTCACCCTGCTACCGGGCCTTAATGTGCCCCGCGAGGGTACCGGGCAGCCGTAGCGAACGCCCCAGTGGAGCACAGACCGGCCATCGGCACAGGCACAGCGCCGTGACCGCCCGGTGGAGCCGAGCCGCGCCGGGTGCACATGCGTTAGGGCATGAAGTGAGTGTGCACGTCGATGAGGCTGTCCAGGCCGACCCGGGCGCGGAAGGCCGCGGCCCGCGCGACGCCGGAGTCGGCTCTCGCAGTGCTTCCCGCGCTCGCCTCCGGGCGCCGGAAGCCGGCGTTTCCCCCCTCGTCGCTCAGTCCAAAAACGTCGGCGCGCCCTTGGCTCGCGCTCTTCCGCAAGGAAGATCTGGGCGCACAGGGAGCCGCGCGCCGCCGCCTCCGCCAGGGTTCCCGGGTCGGTGGTGTACCGGCAGGCGGTGTACTGGGTCATCGAGTCGTCCGGCTGCGGGACGGCCGGCACCCCGGCGAGGACCGTGGCCGCGTAGTCGGCGAGGCGCAGCACGTAGCCGCCGCGGTCGGCGGTCTTCTCGCCGATCCGCGCGCCGGCCGCGAGCTCCACGCCGAGCTTGACCCGCCCGGCCCTGACCACCGCGGCCCGCTCGTCCTCGCCGTCGAGCAGGGTGACCGCCGGAAGGCCCCAGGCGCCCGCGAGCGGGTCGTCAGGGTCATCCGGCCGGCGGACAACCAGGAACGCGCCGTCGGGCCGCCGGATGACGACCGCCACCGAGCGCTTCAGTGGTTTCATCGTCCCCATCATCGCACCGCACCGGCGATGGGCGCGGTCGCGGCGGCGAGGTATGGTCGGCTTGTGGGGGTAATCCCGGAAGGTGCGGCGGTGCGCTCACCTGGCGTGCGCCTGGCGATGGGCGCGATCGCGGCGACGGTGCTCGCAGCCGACCAGGTGAGCAAGTCCCTGGTACTCGCCGCTCACCCGGCGGGCGTGGTCGGCCCCGGCTGGATCTCCGTGCGGCTGGTCCGCAACACCGGGGCCAGCGGCGGGCTCGCGTCGGGGTACCCGGTGCTCGTCACCCTGGCGGCGCTCGCGATCACGGCCCTCGCGGCCGGGTTCGCGCTGCGCGCCCGCGGCCGGGTCGTCGCGCTGTCCCTCGCCGCGGTGCTCGGCGGGGCGGCGGGCAACCTGTCCGACCGGCTCTTCCGCGCCCCTGGCTTCGGCCGCGGCGGTGTCGTCGACTGGATTCACTTCGCCGGGAGCGGCGGGTCGATGGACGTTGCGGACATCGCGATCCAGCTGGGCGCGCTCGGCGCGGTCATCGCCATCCTGGCGGGCGAGCGCGCGGCACAAGGCGCGCGCGGCCCGCGAGGCCAGGCAGCAGCCCCACGAGACCCACTAGGCTCAGCCGGGCCTGGTGACGCTGACCGTTCGCGTCGCGGGGGCCTTGTCCGCCTTCTTCATCACCGGTACCAGGTTCTCGTGCCAGACGAAGATCGTGAAGGGGCCGTACTTGTAGCTCTTCACCGGCTTGCCGAACGTCGCGAAGACCGCCGACCGCCGCACCTTTTCCGCGGGCGAGATGAGGACGAAGTGCGCGGGCGGCATCTTGTCGGGGAGCAGGGTGTCGGTCTCCCACTTTTGCGGCGCCACGTGCCCGTGCCAGCCGCTGTCGGTCACGGCAGCACCGTGACCGCTCCCCCGGTGTCGACCGTGACGCTCGCCGCCTCCCAGTAGGGAGCGAAGCCGCTGGTCAGGTGGTTCCGGGCCAGCCACGCGGCGAGGCCGACGTTGCGCGGCGGCGCCTGGCGGTGCGCGGCGGCGATGCCGAGCAGCACGGCGTAGAGGCCAGCCCGGCCGCCAGGGCGGCGAGCAGCACGCGCCGCGCTCCCGGCCAGCGCCGGCCGCGGGCCCGGTCCTGGGCGCCGCCCGCCGCAGTGCCGGCCGACCGTGCCGACCGGCGCCGGCTCCGTCCAGGGCCGCCTGCCGTAGACCACGCTGCCCAGGGTCCGGCCCGCCAGCGCGGCGCCCAGCGAGAGCACCGGGGCGATCTCGTGCGAGGAGTAGATGTTCTCGCATCGGGACCTCGAGGACGAACGCCGCGCAGTTGGCCGCGATCGCGATCACGAGGAAGTCGGCGACCAGGTCGCCGGGTGCCACGGCGGCCGCACCGAGGCGGCGCGCCCGGGCGAGCCTGGCGAAGGGCCGCAGGAGGCCCCACACGCCGAAGCCGAAGCCGGCGAGCACCACGGCCACCCCGATGAGGTGCACGAGCGCGAAGGCGACGTTCCCCGCCCCGGTCACCGTCTTGTAGTCGGCGCCGAACAGCACGAGCACGCTCTGCGCGGCGATCCGCAGGCCGTGCACCATCTCGTGCAGTGACTGCAGGCCGTACGCGGGCTTGGCCACGGTGTACCCGCCGAGCGCCCTGATCAGCCGGTTGCCCGCCGCCGCGACGAAAACGGCCGCGACCGCGGCCAGCGCGAGCGACCACTCGTACCAGGCGGCGGACCACGCCCGGCGCGCCGCCGCCCCGCGGCCCGGCCGGCCCGGCTGCCTCCTTCGCCGACCCGCCGCGACCACAGGATCCAGCCGGCCCGGAGCACGCAGGCGAGGAACAGCGGCACGACGCCGACACCTCGATGAGCGGATCGCCGATGATCGACCAGGCGAGCAGCACCCCGGCGACGACCGGGACCTACCAGCGCGGCCCGCCCCGGCGTCCCGCCGCCCAGTCGAGCAGCAGCAGGAGGACCAGCACGGGAACCCCGGTGCCGACGTGGTCCGGGCTGCCGAGCAGCACCAGGGTGGGGCCCGTCGGCTGCGGCGCGAGGATGATCCCGGCCGCGAGCAGCGCCCTGACCATGCCCTCCGCGCCGCGGGCGCGGCCCCGGGCGACGAAGGCGGCGAGCAGCACCAGCAGCGTGTAGGTGAGCGCGGAGCAGATGTGGACCACTTCCGGGCGGACCCCGGCCGCGGCCGTCACCACGAGGTACTCGGGCAGCTCGGTCGTGTAGAACGAGACGTCCGTCGCCCACCAGCCGTGCAGCAGCACGTTGCCGTGCAGCATGTCGGAGGCCTGCGACACCAGGCCCGCGCCGTCGGAGTTGACCTGGGTAGCGCCGGCGATGCGCAGGTAGCAGAACATCAGCACGGCCGCGGCCAGCGCCGTGCCGACGACCCAGGTGCCCAGGCCCTCCCGCGACCCGCGGCCGCCGTGGCGGCCCGTTCCGGCTTTACCCCGCTCATCGCTCGCACGCCTGGAAGCTACCCGAAAGACGGCCCTCCCTGAGCTTCCTACACAAAACCTTAAGAATGACTTCCGTTTCCTTAGCAACGCCTGAGGAGCGTGGGCACGGACATCGATCTTCAGAGGGAACCGAGCGGAAACGAACAGCCGCGGCGGGCTGATTTACAGCGGATCCCAAGGTCCGCACGGCATAACGTGAACCATGCTTCCACCTGCGGCCCGGGACCTCGCCCGCAGTGTCATCACCGACGGCGGCGTCGCGCCGTGACCGCGGTCACCGCGCGGCGCGGCACGCCGCCCGCCGACGTGCCGGGCGCCCGTCCCGGCGCGCCGGCGCGCGCCCGCCCGGGCGCGGTCCTGGCGCTGATCGCCGGCGGGGCGGCGGCGGCGCTCTACCTGTGGTGGCACGGGACGCCATCGCTGCACGGCTTCGGCGACTGGCTCACCAACGCAGGCCGGATCACCGGGCTGGAGGCCGGCTACGGGGTCGTCATCCTGGTGGCGCTGATGGCGCGGATCCCGCCGCTCGAGCGCGGCATCGGCGCGGACCGGCTCGCCCGGTGGCACGCGATGGGCGGCCGCTACGTCATCGGCCTGGTGGTGGCGCACGCGCTGCTCATCACCTGGGGGTACGCGGTCACCGCGCACACGACGGTCATCCACCAGGCCTGGACGCTGCTCGACAGCTACCCGGACGTGCTGCTCGCGACGCGCGGGCGGCCTGCTGCTGGTCATGACCGCGATCGTGTCCGCCCGCGCCGTGCGGCACCGCATGCGCTACGAGACGTGGTACTACCTGCACTTCTACACGTACCTGGCGGTCGCGCTGGCGTTCAGCCACCAGTTCGCCGACGGCGCGGAGTTCATGACGAACACCGCCGCGCGGGTCGCCTGGTCGGCCCTGTACGTGGGCGTCGGGTCCGCCATCGCCTGGTTCCGGTTCGTCACCCCGGTGCGGCAGGCGCTGCGGCACCGCCTGCGGGTCACGGAAGTCAGGCCGGAGGCGCCGGACGTGGTGTCCGTCGTGATCGGCGGGCGTCACCTGGCGGAGCTGCGCGCGGAGTCCGGCCAGTTCTTCCGCTGGCGCTTCCTCACCCGCGACCTGTGGTGGACCTCGTCCCCTTACTCGCTGTCGGAGCCGCCCCGGCCCGACCGGCTGCGCATCACCGTCAAGGCGGCCGGGGACCACAGCGACGCCCTCCGCAGGCTGCGCCCCGGCACGCGGGTCGTCGCCGAGGGCCCGTACGGCGCGCTTACCGGGGCGAGGCGCCGCCGGCGCAAGGTGCTGCTGATCGCCGGGCGGCGTCGGCATCACGCCGCTGCGCGCGCTGCTTGAGTCGCTGCCCGCCGCGCCGGGCGACCTCACCCTCATCTACCGGGTGAGCAGCCTGCGCGACGCCGTGTTCCGCCGGGAGCTCGAGGAGATCGCCGCCCGCCGCGAGGCGAAGGTCTGGTTCGTCGCGGGCAGCCGCGCCGAACTCGGCGACAACCCGCTGACCGGCGGCGAGCTGACCAGGCGGATCCCCGGGCTCATCGACCACGACGTCTACCTGTGCGGGCCGCCGGGACTGACCGCCGCCGTCACCCGCGAGCTGACGAGCGCCGGGGTACGGCGCAGGCAGATCCACCACGAGTCGTTCGAGTTCTGACCAGGAAAGGCACCTCATTGCGCCGCGTCATCCTCGCGATCTGCGCCACGGCCGTCGGCCTGGTCCTGCTGCTGTCCTTCAAGTCGCACACCCAGTCCGCGCCGGGCACTTCCCCGGCCGCGGCCCTGGGCAGCCCGACCCCGGGAAGCCGGGCGCCGCCGGAACCGGCGCCTCGGGCGACGGCGCCGGCGCGGCGAGCGCGGCCGCCGCCCCGGCCGCCAGCGGCGCCAAGAGCGGCACCGGGACGAGCGGGACGGCCAAGAGCGGCTCGACGAAAACCGTGGCCGGCGCGGCCTGGCCGACGATTTACGGTCCCGTCCAGGTGCGGATCACCGTCTCCGGCGGCAAGCTCACCGCCGTCACGGCCACGGAGTACCCGACGGAGACGCCCGCGCGACTACCAGATCAACTCCTTCGCGATCCCCGAGCTCAACTCCGAGGCCCTGGCCGCGGGCAGCGCGAAGATCGACTCGGTCTCCGGCGCCACGTACACCTCCGGCGGCTACATCGGCTCGCTGCAGAGCGCCCTCGACAAGGCCGGGATCGCATGATCAGGTGCGCGCCGCGTGAAGGTGGTCCGGGGCGGGGGCATCCCCCGGGGGAAACTTAGTACCGGCTGGCGACCGGCAGGTCGATGGCGGGGAAGCGGGTGAGGATCTCGGTGCCGTAGTCGGTGACCACGACCTCTTCCTCGATGCGGGCGGCGGAGATGCCGTCGGCGGCCGGGCAGTACGTCTCCATCGCGAACACCATGCCCGCCCTGAGCTCGACTGGGTGCTCGAGGGAGTTCAGCCGGGAGATGATCGGCCGCTCGTGCAGGCCGAGGCCGAGGCCGTGCGCGAACTGCAGGCCGAACGCCGCGAGCTCGCTGTCGAACCCGAAGTCCTGGGCGCGCGGCAGCGTCAGCGCCACCGTGTCGGAGGACACGCCAGGCTTGATCGCGTCCAGGGCCGCGTCCATCCACTCGCGGGCCTGCTTGTAGGCGTCCAGCTGCGCGGTGGTCGCCCAGCCGACGCCGAACGTGCGGTAGTAACAGGTCCGGTAGCCGTTGAACGAGTGGATGATGTCGAAGAACGCCTGGTCGCCCGGGCGGATGAGGCGGTCGGTGAAGTTGTGCGGGTGCGGGTTGCAGCGCTCGCCGGAGATCGAGTTCACGGCCTCGACCTGGTCGGAGCCCATCTCGTAGAGCCGCTTGTTGGCGAGGGCCACGATCTCGTTCTCGCGGCGGCCCGGGCGCAGGAACTCGGCGATGTCCTGGTAAACGCCGTCCACCATCGCGGCCGCCTGGTTCAGCAGCATGATCTCGTCGGGCGACTTGATCACCCGGGCGTCAAGCATGGGCTGCTGCGCGTCGCGGACGGAGATGCCCTGCCGCTGCAGCTCGAACAGGAACGGGGGCTCGACGATGTCGATGCCGAGCGGCGCGTCCGCCACGCCGGCCTCGGCGAGCAGCGACTTGATCTCCGTGACCGCGTCCCGCATGAGGCCCGCCTCGGGCGCGACCGCCCCGCGGAAGCCGAGGAAGCCCGGCCGCCAGTTCTCGTCGGGCAGCCACTGGGAGTACAGCTTGTGATGCTTCACGGCGGAGCCGAAGTCCCACTCGACCGGCGGGCGGTCCCGGAAGAGCAGCGCGTAGCGGATCATCTTGTCGCCGAGCGCGCCGCCGATCCACGTCTGGGTCGTGTAGCGGATGTTGTAGAAGTCGAAAAGCAGGAACGCGCCGCAATCGGTTGCCCGCAGCGCGTCGGTGGCGCGGGCGAGGCGGTAGTCGCGCAGCCGCCCGAAGTCGACGCGCTCCTCGTAGTCGACGCCCATGTGACCGGGCGCGCCGATCGGCCTGACTCCCGCGGGCCGCTGCGACGGGCGCTCGAACCGGCTGTTGTCTCCCGGGGGGGCGACCCCCCGTGCCCCCCGCTGCTGGCTCCGGCATGCGCGGTTACGCCTCCTCGGGTGCGAGCCCGTCGTCGACCAGGGCGTTCTCCGCCTCGATGGCGTAGCCGGACCTGCGGGCCTGCTCAAGGACGAGCGTAGCGAAGTCCTCGCTGGTGTAGCCGGCCCCGATGGCCTGCGCGATCAGCATGTCGGTGGCGGCGGCGAGCGGCATCGGCACGCCGAGGTCCTTGCCCGCCGACAGGCCGAGCTGCAGGTCCTTGCGGAGCAGCACGGTCGTGAACGTCGGGTGGAAGTCCAGGTTCACCAGCGCGGGCGACTTGTAGCGGGTGAACGCCGAGCCCATCACCGATTCGTTGAGGAACTGAAGGAACGCGGCCCGGGACACGCCGCCGCGCTCCGCCAGGACGGTGATCTCGGCGAGGGACTGGATGACGACGCCGAGGAACACGTTGTGCGCGATCTTGACCAGGCGGGCGACCTCGCCCTCGCCCACGTAGGTGACGCCCGCGGCCCCAGGTCGCCAGCAGCGGCTCGACCTCGTCGAAGGTGGACCGGGGGCCCGAGGCGGCGACGGTGAGCTTGCCTGACGCGATCACCTTGGGGTTGCCGCTGACCGGGGCGGCGACGAACTGCGCGCCCGCGTCCTCGACGATGCCGCGGACCCTCGCGGAGGCCTCGGTCGAGACGGTGGAGGAGTCGACGACGATCCTCGGCCTGTCCTCGCCGGTGAGCAGGCCGTCCGGGCCGGTGATGACCGCTTCGAGGTCCTTGTCCGCCGCGACCATGATGAACACGATGTCCCGGTCAGCGAGGTCCGCGGGGGTGTCGACGATCTTGGCACCGAACTCCGCGAGTGGCTCGCACTTGGCCCTGGTGCGGTTGTAGGCGGCCACGTCGTAGCCGGCGTTCAGCAGGCGGAGGACGAGCTGATAGCCCATCCGTCCGGTACCGATCCACCCGACGGTGGGCGTGGCGGCGGCCATGCGATCCTCCTCGTAAGGACTTCTGACGACATCCAAGCGACAGCTGACGGCACCGAGGAAACCACGAAGGTGCAATCGTTTGCAACTTTGGCGATAGTTCGCGGCAATGTCAAGTCATTCGCCACATGCGTCCCGCGCCCGCGCCCTAGCCGAAGATCTCCGGGTGCCTGCTCAGCTCGAGGCGGGTGCGCCTGATGTGCATGACGAGCACGCGCTCGGCGTCGTCGGCGTCCTCGCGGCGCAGGCAGTCGAGCAGCAGGCGGTGCTCCAGGTGCGTCGCGCCGAGGCTCGCCTGCCGAGCGGCGAGCATAGTGAACTCCCGGCGGTAATGCTGGGTGGTATTCCACATTCTCCCAATGATCTGTGACGTCTCTCCGGGCGCGGCCGCCGAGTACGAGGTGAGGTGAAACTCCCGGTCGGCGCGGAGGAACGCGTCGACGTCGCCGCCCGACCGCTCCATCTCCTCGGCGAGTTCCGCCAGCCGGCCGAGGGTGACGCCGTCGAGGCCGGGCAGGGACGCGCGCAGCAGCAGCGGCTCAAGGCGCTCCCTGATCTGGTACAGCTCGGCGCACTCCGCCAGGGTCAGCCGCGTGACCCAGGCGCCGGAGTTCGCCACGAGGGTGACCAGGCCCTCGGCCTGCAGCATCCGCAGAGCCTCGCGCACCGGGATGCGGCTCGCCCCCGACCGCGCGGCGACGTCCTCCTGCCTGATCCGCTCGCCGGGCCGGTAGCTGCCGTCCAGGATCGCGGTGCGCAGCGCGTCCGCGATCCACTCGCTGAGCGTGTTTTCCGCGCCCGTTCTTGGCTCGCGCTCGGCGGCGCTGTACGCCGGCGGTACCGCCGGTCATAGTTCCGGGTGGGCCGGGTGCCACAGCTTCACTCTTGTCTCATCCTCGGCCGCGTCCCGCTCGTAGGCCTTGCCGCCGGGGTAGCTGACCAGCTCGAACTGCATTCCCCAGGGGGCGAGGAAGTACCGCCAGCGCTGCCCCGCCGACGCGTTCCTGCTGGCCACGGGGCCGGCCAGCAAGCGCACACCCTTGGACTCGAGGTACGCGCAGGCCGCGTCCATGTCATCGACGTAGAGCGCGACGTGGTGCCCGCCGAGGTCGCTGTTGCGCGGCACGTCCCGCTGCCCGTCGTGCCGCTCGTACTCGAAGACCTCGAAGTTCAGCCCGAACCCGCAGCGGAAGAAGCGGATCTCGTTGACGGCACGGCGCGGGTCGACGTTCAGGTGCTCGAGCATCCAGTCGTCGTCGTGCCGCATCTCCGGCAGCGCGTACACGAACTCGCAGCCGAGCACGTCAACGAGGAACTCGTGCGCCTGCTCCATGTCAGGCACGGTGATCCCGATGTGGTCGCCGCCGCGCAGCCCCGGTATGCCCATGAATCGCGAATGTATCCAATCTAACCCCAGGATGGCCAGTAATCCGCCGAACTGAGGCAGATTACGGTTGAAATGTATGCATCTTCGGGCTAGCGTGGCGAGCATGCCACGCGTTAAGCGCCTCACGCCGGCCGCGGAATGGAGCGAGCTGTCCACCACGGCCGCAGACTGGAAGGCGGCCGACCCCGCGCTGCTCGCCACCATGCTCGGCCAGCTCCACCTCATCCGCGCCTTCGAGGAAACCGTGCTCGAGCTGGCCGGCGAGGGCCTGGTGCACGGGCCCGCGCACTCCTCGATCGGCCAGGAAGGCGGCGCGGTCGGCTCGATCGTGGGCCTGCGCTCCTCCGACGCGGTCAACGGCTCGCACCGCGGGCACCACCAGTTCCTCGCCAAGGCGCTCACCCACGTCACCAAGGGGTCGCTGTCCCTCGACACGCTGGTGACCCCCGAGGTCGCCGAGGTACTGCAGCGCACCCTCGCGGAGATCCTCGGCCTCGCCCAGGGGTACTGCGCCGGGCGCGGCGGTTCGATGCACCTGCAGTGGTTCGAGGCCGGCGCCCTCGGCACCAACGCCATCGTCGGCGGCGGCGTTCCCATGGCCGCCGGGAACGCCTGGGCCCAGCAGCATTCTCCGGCCGGGCCCGACGGAACGGACCTGACCGTCACCTACTTCGGCGACGGCGCGGCCAACATCGGCTCGGTGCTCGAGTCGCTGAACCTCGCCTCGGCGTGGAAGCTGCCCGTCTGCTTCTTCATGGAGAACAACGGCTACGCGGTCTCCACCACCGTCGCGGAGGCCACCGGCGAGCCCCGGCTGTCGGCCCGGGCCCTCGGCTTCGGCATCACGTCCTGGCGGGTCGACGGCATGGACCCGCTCGCGGTGCACCTGGTCATGGAGAAGGCCGCGCAGCGGCTCCGCGCCGGGGAGGGGCCAGTCGTCGTCGAGGCCCTGGTCTACCGGTTCTTCCACCAGAACGGCCCGTACCCCGGGTCCGCGTTCGGCTACCGGACCAAGGAGGAGGAGGCCGAGTGGCGGGCCCGCGACCCGCTTGACCGGGTCGCGCGGGAGATGACCAGGCTCGGGCTGATCGACGAGGCGGGCGTCGCCGCGGTGCGCGCCCAGGCCGTCGAGGCGATGCGGGCCGCCGCCGCGGCGCTCGTCGAGCCCGACCCGGCGCCTGGCGCCAAGGTGGGCGCGCGGCGCATCCGCCCCGAGCTGTGGCCAGACCCGGCGTTCGTCAACGTCGGGGTCCGCGGCGACCTTTCCGAGCTCGCCGGGGCGCGGACCGCCGAGCAGCCGGAGTTCACCGGGGAGCTGCGGCGCGGGAAGTTCATCGAGGCGGTGTCGGCGGTGATGGACCGGCGGATGGGCGCGGACCCGCGGATCGTCGTCCTCGGCGAGGACGTGCACAAGCTGGCGGGCGGCACCAACGGCGCGACCAAGGGCCTGGCCAAGAAGTACCCGGGCCGCGTCCTCGGCACCCCGATCAGCGAGAACGCGTTCGCGGGCCTCGGCGGCGGGCTCGCGCTCGACGGACGGTTCCGGCCGGTCGTGGAGTTCATGTACCCGGACTTCCTCTGGGTGGCCGCCGACCAGGTGTTCAACCAGATCGGCAAGGCCAGGCACATGTTCGGCGGCAGGAACCCGGTGCCGCTGGTGCTGCGGACGAAGGTCGCCATGGGGTCCGGGTACGGGTCGCAGCACCTCATGGACCCGGCGGGCATCTTCGCCACCTCGCCCGGCTGGCGGATCATGGCCGCGTCCACCCCGTTCGACTACGTCGGGCTGATGAACGCGGCCCTGGCGGTCGACGACCCGGTGCTCATGCTCGAGCACGTCGACCTGTACGGGTCCGAGGGCGAGATCCCGGTCGGTGACCTGGACTACCAGATCCCCTTCGGCAGGGCGGCGGTCCGCCGGGCAGGCTCCGAGGTCACCGTGCTCACCTACCTGTCGATGGTGGCGCACGCGGCCGAGGCGATCGAGCGCACCGGGATCGACGCCGAGCTGATCGACCTGCGCTTCCTCGACCGGGCCTCGCTCGACTGGGAGACCGTCGGTGAGTCCGTCAGGAAGACCAACGCGGTGCTGATCGTCGAGCAGGGCGCGCTCGGCACCTCCTACGGCGGCTGGCTGGCGGACGAGGTGCAGCGCCGGTTCTTCGACTGGCTCGACCAGCCGGTGCAGCGGGTGCACGGCACCGAGTCGTCGCCGTCCATCTCCAGGGTCCTCGAGCGGGCCGCGATCGCGAAGACCGAAGAGGTCGCGGCGGCACTGGAACGGGTACGCACGGGGTTCGGAGACACGGGCCTCGGAGACACGGGGTCCGGGAAGGTGACCGGCTGATGGCCACCGTCGTGCGGATGCCTTCCGTGCTCGCGGGCGCCACCGAGGCCGCGCTCGCGCACTGGCTCGTGGCGGTCGGGCGACACGGTCGCGGTCGGCACGCCGATCGCCGAGATCGAGACGGAGAAGGCGCTCGTCGAGTACGCGGCCGAGCAGGCCGGCGTCGTCGGGCGGCTCGTCCTCGGCGAGGGTGACAGCGGCGAGATCGGCGACGCGATCGCGGTGCTCGTCGCCTCCGGCGAGACCGAAGCGGACATCAACGCCGCCCTTGGCGGCCCGGCCGCGGTAACGGCGGCGCCCAGCGCCCCGGCCACGTCATCCGCCCCGGCGCCCGGGCCCGCCGGTGCCGCCGATGCGCGCGGGACGAACGGGCACCAGGCGCCCGCGAACGGCGGGCGGATCTTCGCCAGCCCGCTCGTGCGCAAGCTCGCGGGCGAGCGGGGCATCGACCTCGCGGGGCTGGCGGGGACCGGGCCGAACGGGCGGATCGTGCGCCGCGACCTAGAGCGCTTGCTGGCGGCGGCGCCCGCCCAGCCGCAGGCAGCCGCCTCCGCGCTCGCCCCGCCCGGCGAGGCAACGGCGGGCGGCGAGGTTGAGCCCGCCATCGTTCGGGATAGCGCTCTTCCCGTGCCGCGGGCGGACAGCGGCGGGCCCGGCCCGGCCGTCGGCGACCTCATCCCGCATACGCCCATGCGGCGGGCGATCGCGCGGCGGCTGACGGAGTCGAAGGCGACGGTTCCGCACTTCTACATGACCGCCGAGCCCGTCGTCGACGAGCTGCTCGCGCTGCGCAAGCGGGTGAACGAGGCACTGCCAGCGAACGGCCAGGGGGCGGGAAAGGTATCGGTCAACGACTTCGTGATCGCGGCGGTCGCGGCGGCGTTCTGCGACGTGCCGGAGGCCAACGTGACCTGGAGCGACGAGGGCCTGATCGCGTATCGATCTGTCGACATATCGATAGCGGTCGCGACCGGGACCGGACTCGTGACGCCCGTGCTGCGCGGGGTGGAGGGCAAGAAGCTGTCCGCGATCGCCCGGGAGTCCGCCGCCCTGGCGCAGCGGGCCAGGGACAGGAAGCTGCTGCAGCACGAGCTCGAGGGCGGCACGTTCGCGGTCTCGAACCTGGGCATGTACGGGACCGTGGAGTTTTCCGCGATCATCAACCCGCCGCAGTCCGGGATCCTCGCGGTCGGGGCGGCCAGGGCCCAGCCGGTTGCCGTCGACGGCGAGGTGCGGGCGGCCACGGTGATGCGCTGCACGCTGTCGGTCGACCACCGCGCGATTGACGGGGCACTCGCGGCCCGCTGGCTCGCGGCGTTCACCGCCCGCCTGGAGAGCCCCCTCAGCATGCTGGTCTAGCCACCCGCCGGATTCGGCGCTGGCAGTTCACGGCGGGGCCGGCCGGAGACGGCGGCTGGCGGGTGCACGCCGTCCTTCCGGCCCGGCGCTCCCGCTAGCCGTCCGTTGCGGGATGGTGCTGGCGGCGGCAGATGAGGGCCCCGTGTCCCGGCCCGCGCCGGTCAGGCGGGGTCGACCGTGATCTCGGCGCGGTCGGGGTAGAAGGCCAGGTGGCCGGCGATCTCCGCGACCGACGGGTACGGGTGCTCATACGTCCAGATGACGTCGGTCTCGGTGCTGCCGTCCGGGGAATTGACCGTGTAGTAGCTGGCGTCGCCCTTGTAGGGGCAGTAGCTCTGCGTGGTGGTGCGCTCAAGGAGCGACTGGTCGACGTCGGCGAGGGGGATGTACTGAACGACCGGGTAAGTCGACTCGGCCAGGGACAGCGCGTCGTCGGTCTTGGCGACGACCGTGCCGCCGACGCGGACGGTTACCCGCGAGCCGGTGGGACGGATAGTGATCGGGTGGGTGGCGTCCGGGATCTTCACAGTGCGGGTCATGGGAACTCCTACTGATGGGCCACTTGTCAGTACCGTAACCCACGGGGAGGGCACGGCCATTCCGCCGTGTTGTTGGCCGCCGATTGTGCTCGTGGATTTCATGTTCGGTTACCCGCGGATTCGTGGGAGGGACGTACCGGGCCAGGAAGGAGGGACGCGATGATCGAGATCGTCTTTGAGACGCATTCGACGACCGTGGACAACGAGACCGGGAGGGCCACCGGATGGCTCCCCGGCCAGCTGTCGGCGGCGGGCCGCGTGCAGGCCGCCGAGCTTGGTGAACGACGGCGGGCTGACCGGATCGCCGCGGTGTTCTGCTCGGACCTGGGCCGGGCCGTGGAGACCGCGATGATCGCATTCGAAGGGTCGGGTATCCCCGTGCTCTATGACTGGCGGCTGCGCGAGTGTGACTACGGTGCGCGCAACGGCATGCCGGCCGCGGAATTGCACGCACATCGGACCGAGCACTTGGACGTGCCCTACTCGGGCGGGGAGAGCTGGCGGCAGGCGACCGACCGGGTCGGCCGGTTCGCCGCCGACCTGCCGCTGCGCTGGGAAGGACGCCGGGTCGTCGTGATCGGGCATGTCGCGACCCGATGGGGCCTGGACCGCTTCATCGGTGGCGCCGGGCTGGCGGAGCTTGACGCCGCCGACTTCGGCTGGCGGCCCGGCTGGGAGTACTGGTTGGACCTGAGCGATGAGGCGCGGATCACGTGACTGGCGGGCCTGGCGGGCCCGGGCGGTCACCTAGGATTTTCACTGTCCCCCTAGTGATGCTGACGTGACTGGCAGGTAGCGACCGCCCTTATGGATGTGCAAACGTTCGCGGCCCCGCCTGTGCTGGAACTTCGGGACGTCACGTACCGCCGGGACGGCAGCGAGATCATCCGCGGCGTCAGCTTCACGGTGCGGGCGGGCGAGCACTGGGCCATGCTCGGGCCGAACGGCGCGGGCAAGAGCACGCTGCTCGGGTTCTGCGGGGCGGTCACCCATCCTTCCTCCGGGACCGTGCACGTGCTCGGGCAGCAGCTCGGGCGGGTGGAGTTGCAGGCCCTGCGCCGGGCGATCGGGCACGTGAACCCCCGTCACCCGCTGCGGTCGCCGCTGCCCGTCCGCGACATCGTCCTCACCGGCCTCACCGGCACCATCGAGACGGCGCCGCGCTGGCGGCCGACACCCGAGGAGGCCGGCCGGGCCGATGAGCTGATCGAGTCGCTCGGCCTCGGCGGCAAGGCGGGGTTCCGGTGGAACGTCCTGTCCCAGGGCGAGCGGGGCCGCGTGCTCATCGCCCGGGCGCTCGTATGCGAGCCCCGGCTGATCCTGCTCGACGAGCCGTCGACCGGGCTCGACATCGCGGCCCGCGAGCAGCTGCTCGAGTCCATCGACCTGCTAACGGAGACGCACCCGGACGTCGCGTCCGTCTTGGTGACCCACCACTTGGAGGAACTTCCCTCCTCCACCACCCACGCGCTGCTGCTCGCGGACGGGCGCGTCGTGTCCGCCGGGCCGCGCCGCGGACGCGATCACCTCCGAGAACGTGTCCGCCGCCTTCCGGCACCCGATCGAGGTCGGCTTCGACGACGGCCGGTGGCGGGCACGCGCCGCGAGCCGACAGCGCGCCAGCGCCTGACGGCGGCCCGGGCCGCGGCGGCCAGGCCGAGAAATTCCCGAAGCCCGCAGTGGTGCACTCCCAGACCCTGCGAGCTTCGGCGTCGGAGGTGTCCGCGATGGTCGAGGGCGCGATCAGGCACGGCACGACCATGAAGGTAGAGGGGGACTACACCGACACCCACGGGCAGTCCGAGATCGGGTTCGGCATCATCAGGCTGCTCAACGTCGACCTGCTCCCCAGGATCAGGCAGATTAACAAGGTCCGCCTCTACCGGCCCGCCGCCGGCGACCCGGGCGCCTACCATCGGCTCGCCCCGCGCTGACCCGGCCCATTGCTGGTGAGGAGTACTTATTCTCAGCGTGCGGTATTCCCGGTTTCCTGGACGTCCAGCCCATTCCCATGGTGGCGTCCCGAGGGGTGGAGCATCGCGCGTACGGCTTTGTCGACGTTGGCCGCGTCCATTCCGGTGAACGCGTCACGCTGGTCGACGGGGATGCCGTCGACCAGGCTCGCGGCGAGCCGTAGTACTCTCCGCTCGCCGTCGCTGCCGGGAAGCCTCCGGTGTCGAGAACGGCGATCGCGGCGGGCGGCCATGGTGGTGATGCTGGTCCCGATGTCCACGTAGCCGTCGCGGAAGTCGTCACATCCACGACCGGACACGGCTAGACACACGACCAGCACTACTGGCCCACGGGCACAATCGCGCTCTTACTATGAACTCATGCCTGCGAATCGGAATCCGCGGAGGTGGGAGGTCAGGCGCGATGGCTCTTCGTGGAGAGACTCGGCCTCCCGGCAAAGTCAGGACGATCTTGATGGCCTGCTGAACATGGTGCTCTCGTTCGCTCGGCAGATGGTGCAGAAGCGGGAAGAGTTGCATTCGTTCGGTGCGGTAGTGAGCACGGGCGGGGAGGTGCGGGTGCTCGGCAGGGATCCTGGCACCGACGCCGCCACCGCGGACCTTCCCGCACTTCTCGATAAACTTCGTCACGATCGGGCTGGCTTCCGGGCGGTCGCCGTCTGCTCGTATGTCCGGCTGGCCGACTCGGATGCGGTCAGGGTCCGGATGGAGCACTACGAAGGCCAGACAGTGCACTTCGTGGTGCCCTACCGCAGGAAGCGGCTTGAGTACGGCGAACCGCGCAGAGGTACCCCATTCAGACAAGTCTGGACCTGACCGGCTGCTTTGCGGGTGCCCGGCTGCTTGCTGGGTAAGCAGGCAGCGCTTGATAGCAAGAAGAGCATCAGGGATTCGGGTCATCGCGTGGGATCATCGGGTCAGTCGGGCCTGTCGGATCGCTTCAGAGCAGGCGAACCAGTTCACGACCATCAGGCGGGCCTCGGATGAGCTGTTCACGTATCCTTGGTGCCCAGGGTCAGTATTGGACCGTGGCCGACACAGCGGATTCGAGCGTGACAGCGGTGGGAGGTAAACCGGATGGCTACGTTCCGGGCATTTGCCAAGGTGCTAGAACACGATGACCCATCGCTGCGGATCTACGAAGCAGGTCTGCGCGCCTGTGCCGGCAAGCCGGGAATCCCGCTGGCTGATTTCCTTGAGCGGAGCGGCGGCGTCTACCTGACGACAGCCCCGCTGGGGCCGCAGCTCCGCGACGACATCCGCGAGGTAGCGGAGCTGACCTCTGACGAAGAGCTGCTCAAAATCGCGGAGCTGACCGAGGTGCCTGTTTCGCTTGAGCATCTGCGCGGCCTTGATCTTCAGACGCGCATCATCATCAGGTCCGAGCTCCACTATGAGGAAGACGAGGGGACTCAGGTAAGCGCTGCCACCAGGCCTCGCCACGCCCTGGCCACGGTCATGCCCGACGGCACGGTGATTCCTGGGGACGCCCGGCCGTTAGGACGTCTCTGCAGGTATGGCCTAACACCCTGATGCGTGGGCGATAAGGAACTCCGCAGCGGCTACACCGGGTAGAGGCCGTCGGCGCAGGCGCCCAGGGCGGCGGACCTCGTGGCGGGGCCGCGCTCAGCCACAGGATGTTCCTGGTCAACTCCGGCCGCGACGTGCCGGACTACGGCAACGACGGAAGCGCCATACCCTTCCTCTGCGTCGACCGCATGCTGGCGACCTACGCCAACTCAGCTCGTTTGCGGCTGGTGGCATGCTCGTTAACGGCACCCCATCTCGGCCATGAGCTTCCTGTTGTCCGGAGGCCGACTCGCCGACGCCGGACGCGGTCGCTCGCCCACTTGCATTGAACAGACCTGTCTGTTTTAATGATGGCTGTGGATAGACAGACTGGTCTACCCAGTGGATACGGACCGGGAGTCATCGTCATGAACCAGAACAGCGCCACGGACGAGCTCGCGCCCGCGACGGCCGCGCTCGCCGACCAGTCCGGGGCCGGTCTCACCCGGCGGCCCGCCGCGGCCGGCGCTGGCCGGGGACGGCGGTGCCCGCGGCCAACTTGCCCGCCCCCGGGGCGCCGGCGGCGTGCTCGACCTTCCCGAGGACCCGCTCTCGCGCCGGGGAAGCCACCGCCTGCGCCTCCCCGGCGACGGCCGGGGACGGCTAGCCGGGACGCCGGCCCTGGTCCTGCTCGCGTCGCTGATAGTCTCGCTGCTGTCCGCGTCCAGCGCGCCCACGCCGCTGTACGCCATCTACCAGCAGCGCTGGGGCTTCAGCCCGATCACGACCACGATCGTGTTCGGCGTCTACGCGCTCGCGGTGCTCGCCTCGCTGCTGACCCTGGGCCGGGTGTCCGACTACGTCGGCCGGCGGCCCGTCCTCCTCGCCGCGCTCACCGTGCAAGCGGCCTCGATGGTGGTGTTCGCGACCGCGGGCGGTGTCGGCGAACTGATGATCGCCCGGGTCATCCAGGGCCTGGCCACCGGGGCGGCGCTCGGCGCGATCGGCGCGGCGCTGCTCGACATCGACAGGGAGCGCGGCACGCTCGCCAACGCCCTGTCCCCCGCCATCGGGACGCGGCAGCCGGAGCGCTGCTCTCCGCGCTGTTCGTGCAGTACCTGCCCGCGCCCACGCACCTGATCTACCTGGCGCTCATCGGGGTCTTCGCGGTCCAGGCCGCGGGGGTCGCGCTGCTGCGGGAGACCGTGACCGCGAGCCCGCTCCCGGCCACCGTCCTGGTCCCCGAACTCCGGCTGCCCCGGTCGGTGCGCCGGCACGTGCTCGCGGCGGCGCCCGCGGTGTTCGCCGTCTGGGCCCTTGGCGGCCTGTACGCCGCGCTCGGCCCGGCCCTCGTCCACGCGCTGACCGGGTCGGACAGCGTGGTCCTGGGCGGCGGGTCGCTCACGCTGCTCACCGTGACCGCGGTCACCTCCGTCTACCTGCTGCGCACGGTCCGGCCGGTGGCCGTGCTGCTCACCGGCATCGTGGCGCTGGTCGCCGGCGTCGCCGTCACGCTCGTCGCGCTCGGCACCGGGTCCGCCGCGCTGTTCTTCGTCGGCACGGCGATCAGCGGCATCGGGTTCGGGAGCGGGTTCCAGGGGGGCATCAGGACGGTCGTTCCCGCCGCGGCGCCGCACGAGCGGGCCGGGGTGCTCTCGCTGCTGTTCACCGTCTCCTACCTCGGCCTCGGGGTCCCCGCGGTGGCGGCCGGGTTCCTCGCGGTGCACGGTGCGGGCCTGACCGGCGCGGCCAGGGACTACGGCGGGGCGCTGATCGTGCTCGCCGCCCTCGCCCTCGCCGCCCTGTCCCTGGGCCGCCGGGCGCGGTGAGCGCCGACGGCGAGGCGCGGCGCCGCCGGCACCGGTGTCGCTATGTCGACACCGGTGCCGGCGGCGGATCCGCACCGCCCGCGACGCGAGCCCCGCACGGGCGGCGGTGCGGCATGGTACTAATAGACAGATCAGTCTAGAGAGGTGATCGACGATGAGCGCTAAGGCCGCGGCCGGGCTCTCGGCGCGGGAGCGCCTGCTTGAGGCCGCCAACGAGCTGTTCTACGACGAGGGCGTGCACACCGTCGGCATTGACCGGGTCATCGAGCGCGCCGGGGTGGCGAAGGCGTCGCTGTACAACACCTTCGGCAGCAAGGACGAGCTGGTCCGCGCCTACCTGGAGACGCGGCACGCGCGGGTCGCCGCGCGGATCACCAGCTACCTCGAGCGGTACAGCACCCCCAGGGAACGGCTGCTCGGCGTTTTCGAGGCGCAGGGCGAGATATTCGCCGATTCCGGGTTCCGCGGCTGCGCTTTCGTCGCGGCGAGCGCCGAGTCGCCGGGCGAGGCGGTCTCGCGCGCCGCCGATGACTACCGCGGCTGGGTCCGCGGCCTGCTCACCGGCCTGGCCCGGGAGGCGGGGGCGCCCGACCCGGAGACGCTGGGCCGCCAGCTGCACATGATCTACGACGGCGCTTCCCTGTCCGCGCGGATGGACCGCGACCCTTCCTCCTCGGTCGCGGCCCGGGCGGCCGCCGGGACGCTGCTCGACGCCGCCCTCGCCTAGCACCGTCCCGGCTTCCCCGCGAGCCGTCAGTGGGCCGGGCGCCCGTCGTCCGCGCCCCGCAGCACCGGCGGGACGAGGAACACCGCGATGAGGGCGGCGGCCAGGGCACAGGCCGCGCCCGCCGCGAACGCGCCGCGGAAGGCGGTCGCCGCCGGGTGCGCGGCCACCATGGCCGCGCCCGCGACGGTGGACAGCAGCGCGACCCCGGCCGCCCCGCCAAGCTCGTGGAACGTGTTGACGATGGCGCCGCGCAGGCCGCCTTCGGCCGCCGGGGCGTCCGCGAGCGACGCCGTGAACGCCGTGACGAAGCAGCTGCCGATGCCGAGCGAGGCGACGCTCATCCCGGTGACGGCCTGCGCGGGGCCGGGCCAGAGAGCGGCGGTGGCGTAGCCGGCGGCGGCCAGGGCGAGGCCCGTCACCGCGACCGCCCGCGCGGGCACCTTGAGCAGCGCGCGGCTGGCGCTGTGGGCGCCCGCGACGATGGCGGCGGCCACCGGGATGAATGACAGGCCCACGCGCAGCGCGCTGTAGCCGTCGGCGTGCTGCAGGCTGAACGACCCGAGGAAGAACGTGCCGACGAGCAGCCCCGTCGCGATCAGCATCAGGAAGCCGCCCGCCGCGACCGGGCGGCGCCGCAGCAGCCCGACGGCGAGCAGGGGGCTCGCGGTCCGGCGCTCGACCTGCGTGAACAGTGTCCAGGCGGCGGCCGCGAGCGCGAAGGCGCCCAGGGTGGACGGCGCCGTCCAGCCGCTTGTTCCCGCGTTGATCAGCCCGTAGATGGCCGCGCCGGTCCCGGCGGTGACGAGCAGGCCGCCGGGCACGTCCAGGCCTCGGGCGGCCCGACCGGCACGCTCCCGGCCGGGCACGATCAGCGGCACGGCGATCAGCAGGACGGCTCCGATCGGCACGTTGATCGTGAAGATCCACCGCCAGCTGGCCTCCGTGGTCAGCACGCCGCCGAGGATGACACCGAGCGCGGACCCCAGGCCGGCCAGCCCCGACCAGACGCCGAGCGCCTTGGCCCGGTCCTGGCCGGTGAACAGCGTCATGACGGTGGCGAGCGCGGCGGGAGAGAGCAGGGCCGCGCCCGCGCCCTGCAGTGCCCGGCCCGCGAGGAGCGCCGCGGGGCCGGCCGCCAGGCCGGAGAGCAGCGACGCGGCGATGAAGACGGCCAGTCCGATGAGGGTCAGCCGCCGGGCGCCGAAGCGGTCCGCGACCCGGCCGCCCACCAGCATGAGCCCGCCGAAGCAGACCGTGTAGGCCGTCAGTGCCCACGGAAGCTCCGTCCTGGTCAGGCGCAGCGAGGTGCCGATGTCCGGCAGCGCGACGTTCACCACGGTGACGTCGAGGACCAGCATGAGCTGGGCGACCGCGAGCAGCGCGAGCGCCGTCGTCCGCCGGGTGCTGTCCGGTGTCCGCGCGGCCTGCCGCCCGGCTTGGGTGGCTGGTGCCGAGGTCATGGCCTCCCCTTTCGCCGATAATCCGTATAGGCATGTACGAGTTCCATGGATTCGACGTTAACATGTAACTCGTACAATGCAATACGACTTTTGGCTCGGCGGGCGTGGCGGAGGCACCCGGCGGCGTCGCGCACCCTAGAAATGGAAGCTCAGTACCCCACCGAAGGAAGGCCGCCAGCTCGCATGCCTCCCGGAACTCCTACGAACCAAGCAGCCAGGCCCGGCCCGGTCTCAGGCAAGCCAGCCGCGCCGGGCGGACGCCAAGCGCAACGTCGCGGCCATCCTGGCGGCGGCGGCGGACTGCCTGGCGAAGAACCCCGACACGAGCACGGGCGAGATCGCCAGTGCCGCCAGGGTCGGGCGGATGACCCTCTACGGCCATTTCAAGACGCGGGCCGAGCTGCTTGACGCGGTCCTGACCGGGGTGCTGGCCGAGGCGAACGCCGCCCTCGACGCGGTCGACGTCTCCGGCGACCCGCGCGACGCGCTTGCCCGCCTGGTCGCGGCGAGCTGGCTGGTGGTCGACCAGCTGCGCCACGTCCTCGACGCGGCCCAGCGCGAGCTGCCCGCCGAGCGCATCCGCCAGGCGCACGACCAGGTGCTCGACCGCGTTCGGGTGCTGATCGAGCGCGGCCAGGCCGCCGGCGCGTTCCGCGCCGACCAGCCGCTGCCGTGGCTGGTGAGCCTCGCCATGAACGTCATGCACGCCGCCGCCGCGGAGGTGTCGGCCGGGCGGCTGGCCTCCGGCCAGGCCCCGTCCGTCGTCGCGGGCACGCTGCTCGCCGCGCTCACCGCGCCGGGCGACCCGGTCCCGTCACCGCCCGCCTGAGCCAACCGGGATCATCCCGAACGGCCGCGACCGTATCGCCCGGGTCAGAGCAGGCCCTTGGTCGGGTTGGCGTCGCCGAACCCGGTGGCCTCCTCGACGTACCCCGCGAACGCGCGGGAGCCGTCGGCCCACCGGCCGTGGCGGCTGACGTTCAGCGGCTGCGCGCCGGCCCGCAGCATCGCGGTCGCGCCGCCGCGGCGCAGGCTGTGGCCGCTGTAGCGGCGGCGGTCGGCCTGCTGCCCTGGCGATGGCGCCTCGCCCGGCACCGCGTCGGGGGCGGCCAGGCCAGCGGCCGCGCACGCCGCCGCGACGATGTCGCCGATCGCCTGCGGGCGCAGCCGCCCGTCCCGGCCTGCCCGCGCGGGCCCGCCGGGGCCGGCCCGGTAGCGCCCGCCCGCGCCGGCGCCGAGGTTGCCCCAGCGGTCGATCCTGGTGAACAGCGGCCCGGTGGCGACGCCCGCCGCGCCCAGGTACTCCAGCCAGGCGAGGACCGCGCGGACCGGGCAGACCGCCTCGGCCGAGGCGTAGTGGATGCGCCGGACGACGCCGCGCGCGGACTGGTCGGTCTTGGACGCCCTGATCGTCACGGCCAGCCCCTCGCCCGGCACGTGCTCCACGTCGCTGACGCTGAGCGCGGCCAGCTCCGCGCGGCGGGCAAGCAAGGCGAACCCGAGCAGGATGACGGCGCGATCGCGCAGCCCGGCCGGCGTGCCCGTGTCGCCGGCCGCGACGATCGCGGGCAGGTCGGTCGCCATGACGGGGACGGCCTTGCGCGGCCCGTACCGGCCCGCGCGCGCCGCCTCGCGGCGCTGCGCGGCGACGACGACCTTCCGCGCGGCCAGCCCGTCGGGCGGCGCCGCCCCGGCACCCCGGTGGACGGCACGGATCGCCGTCAGGTGGGCGTCCGCCGTGGTGGCCTTCAGGCCGCGGTCAACCGCCAGGTGGGTCAGGTAGGCCGCCACGGTCTGCGCGGTCGCGGGCAGCGCGACCCGGCCCGCGTCGCGGCACCACGCCTCGAACGACCGCCAGCGCGAACGGTAGGCAAGCGCGGTGTTCTCCGGCACCGCCTCCCTGATCAGGGCGACGGTCTCGTCGGGCACCGCGTAGTCGGCGCCGCTGTAGGGCCCTGCGGCCGGCGATCCGCCGGCCGGCCTGGCCAGCTCTTTCTCAGTCACGATATGTCAATGGTATCGAGAGTGAGGCCCAGAATCATGCTTTCTTTCTCTCTATTATCAATCTAACAATCCTGATTAGAGTGATAGAATGGCTTCTCGTGAGCGATGCTGACGCCGCCGTCACCGAGGACCGGTGTATCTGGCCCGGATGTACGAGGCCCCGCGCGCCTGGCCGCGCGTCGGGCTCCGGCAGGCAGAAGGAGTACTGCCTGCAGGCCGACCCGCCGGAGCGGGGCGGCGGGCCGGTGCACAACGCGCGCAACCGCTGGGCCGCCCTCCGCGCGGGCGGCGGGCGCGACGGCGGCGCGGGACGGGCCGGCCACGAGCTGCCGGGCGGCCGCGACGGTGACGGCCAGCGCCGGCCATACGCCGACGGCGGACCGGGCCGCGGTGACCCGGGTGCTGGCCAAGCCGCAGAAAACGGGGATGACGGCGGAGAGTCGGCCGCATCCGTTCGGGGGCCTGGGCCTTTCTCTACCGCGAAGAAACGCGCCAGTGAGCTGCTTGAGCAGGCCAGGCGGCAGCATGCGGCGGCGCTCGCCGGGCTGCGGGCGGAGCGCGAGCTCTACCAGCGGGTCGGCGAGGAGCTCGCCGCCCTTGCCGACCCGGCGGCGCTGGACCTGGAGATCGCGACCGTCGCGGCGCGGGCCGGGCGGCAGCTCGCGCAGGCCGAGCAGGACGCCGCCGACGCGCGCCGGGCGCAGCTGGCCGCCGAGCGCGGGCGCGACGAGGCGGTCCGCCTCAGGGCGGCCGCGGACGAGGCGGCCGAGCAGCTCACCGAGGATGCGGAAGAGGCCGAGCGGCTACTCTCCGAGCGGACCGCCGGGTTCGAGCGTGACCTCGCGGACCTGGTCGGCCGGGCCCGGGCGGCCGAAGAGGCGGAACGCGCGGCGCGGGAGGGGGCCGCGGCCGTCAGGGCGGCGGCAGAGGCGTCGGCCGCCGCCGCGCGGGACAAGGCCGAGCAGGCCACCGCCGCCCTGGCGGACGCGCTGCGCCGCGTTGACCAGGCCAGAGAAGGGGCCGAACAGGCGCGGGAGCGGGCCGAACAGGACGTTGCCAGCGCCCGGGAGCAGGCGACGGCGGCCGTCGCGGCGGCCGAGGAGCGGGCGCGGCAGCAGGCCGCGGCGGCGCAGGCCAGGGCGGACGAGCTCGCGGAGCGGGCCCGGGCGGACGCGGAGCGCGAGCGCGAGGCGGCCGCGCGAGCGCGCACGGCGGCCGACGCGGCGCGGGAGGCCGCCCGCCAGGCGCGGTCTGACGAGGCGGCCGCGAGCGCGCGGGCCGGCGCGGTCACCGACGAGCTGGCGCGTCTCCGCGCCGAGGTTGGCCGGCGCGACGCGGCGCACGCCGCCGAGCTCGCCCGGCTCGCGGCCGCGCACCAGGCCGCCCTCGACGCGGAGCGGGCGCTGCTCGGCGCCGAGCGCGCCCGGGCCCGTCGGGCCGAGGACGAGCTGGACGCGGCGCGGGCGAAGTAGGGTGGTGTGCTGTGACTGCCGAGTCCCTGTACCGGAAGGTCGCCGAGGACATTAAGACGGCCATCGCCGCGGGCGCCTACCCGCCGGGTGCGCTGCTGCCGTCCGAGTCCGAGCTCGCCGAGCGGTACTCGGTGTCGCGCGGCACGGTGCGCCAGGCGTTCGCGGCGCTGCGCGCCGACGGAGTGATCGCGTCGCGGCGCGGCGCGCGGCGCGTCGTCATCGGCGGGCCGCGGGTGCAGTCGTTCGGCGAGCTGCTGTCGTTCTCGCGCTGGGCCCGGGCGATCGGCGAGGAGCCGACCGGGCGGGTGGTGTCGCTGGAGCGGCGGCCCGCCACCGATTCCGAGGCCGCCAGGCTCGGCCTGCCCGAGGACGGGTTGGTGTACTTCCTGGTCCGGGTGCGCCTGCTGTCCGGGCGGCCGGTCATGCTGGAGCGCGCCGCCTACCCGGAGAAGGTCGGGGCCCTGGTGGCGGGCCTTGACCTGGCCACCGACTCCATCGCCGCGCGCCTCGAGGAGCTCGGCGTCGCGTTCACGGACGCCGAGCACGTCATCGACGCGGTGGCCGCGTCGGCCGAGGACGCCCGCTGGCTCGGGGTACGGGCCGGGGCGCCGCTGCTGCGCGAGCGGCGGTTCACCACGGACCGTTCCGGAGTGCCCGTCGAGTGGTCGGACGACCGCTACCTGGGAACGGAGGCGGCATTCAGCGTGCGCAACTCCGTGGCGGTGAACGCGCTGTCCCGCACGCCCCGTTCGTAGCGGTTCTCTCCGTCGGCGCCCTGACCAGCCCGCGCCCGCGCTTCCGCGCTTCTTGCTGTTATCAAAAGCGGCGGTCGCCGCGGCGAAGACGTGGGATAGTTTCCGCCCCCAGAGGGGCGCGAAGTATCCCGCGTCTTACTCGAGGCGGCGGCCGTGTCCCGGCGCGACCCGTGGCCAAGCTGGCCGGGCACCATCCCCGCGAACGTGCCCGCGGTCGACCCAACTTGGCTATACAAGTTTGCGAGATGGCTATACTAGTTACCGTGATAGATGATTCTGGGCGGGTTGTCATTGTCGGCGGCGGGATTATCGGCACGATGCACGCGGTCATGGCGCGGCGGCGCGGGCTGGCGGTCACGCACCTGGAACGGGAACAGGAAGGGCGCGGCGCGAGCGTCAGGAACTTCGGCCTCGTCTGGGTGAGCGGGCGGCGGGCCGGCCCCGAGCTCGCCCTCGCGCTGCGCGCCCGCGAGCTGTGGGAGTCGATCGCGGCCGACGCTCCGGGGACCGGGTTCCGGCCGGCCGGGTCGCTGACCATCGCGACGACCGAGTCGGAGCTTGCCGTGATGCGGGAGGCAGCCGAACTGCCCGACGCCAAGCAGCGCGAGTTCGAGGTCCTCTCCGCCGACGACGTGCGGGAGGTCAACCCGGCGCTGCGCGGTGAGTTCCTCGGCGGGCTGTGGTGCCGGGCCGACGCGATCGTGGAGCCGCGGGTGGCGCTGCCCGCGCTGCGGGCCTGGCTGGCCTCGCCGGCGGGCCCGGCTACGAGTGGCTGCCGGGGCGGGAAGCCGTCGAGGTGGCCGCGAACGGGGTGCGTGACCAGCTGGGCCAGTGGCACCGGGGCGACCTCGTGGTGCTGTGCACCGGGGCGAACTTCACCGGCGTCGCCGGGCCGCACCTGGCCGCCTCCGGCGCGCTCGCGGGCGCCCAGGCCGGTCAAGCACAGGGATCCGGCCGCGCGGGGCTGCGGCGGGTGCGGCTGCAGATGCTGCAGACGCGCCCGTTCCCCGGCCGGGTGCTCACCTCGGTCGCCGACGGCGACTCGCTGCGCTACTACCCCGCCTACGACGTCCCGTCACTGTCGTCGCTGCCGCCCCAGGCGGCGGTGGCCGCCGAGAACCGGGCCCAGCTGCTCATGGTGCAGCGCCTCGACGGGTCGCTGACCATCGGGGACACCCACGAGTACGACGAGCCGTTCGCGTTCGACGTGGACTCCGCCGCGTACGAGCACCTGCTCGCGCGCGCCTCGGCGCTGCTCGGCGCGGAGCTGCCGCCGGTACAGCGGCGCTGGGCGGGCGTCTACAGTGAGGTGACCGGCACCACGGCGCTCTACCACCGCAGCTCCGTCAGCCCCGGCGTGGTCCTCGTGACCGGCCCGGGCGGGCGCGGCATGACCTGCTCCCCCGCGATCGCCGAGGAGACCTTCCTGTGAGCCGTTTCTCTGTCATCTGCCTCGACATGGCCGGCACGACCATCCGCGACGGCAACTCGGTCATGGCGGCGTTCGCCGCCGCGATCGCCAGCAGGAACCTGACGGCCCGCGACTTCAACAGCGCGATGCAGTACGCGCGGGCGACGATGGGCCAGTCGAAGATCGAGGTATTCCGGCACATCCTCGGCGAGGAGGACGCGGCGCGGGCCGCCAACGCCACGTTCGAGAAGCACTACGCGGGCGCGGTCGCCGGCGGGGAGATCTCGCCGATGCCTGGCGCGGTAGAGCTGTTCGCCGCCTGCCGGGACGCGGGGACCCGGGTATGCCTGTCCACCGGCTTCGCCCCCGTTACCCGCGACGCGATCGTGGACGCCCTCGGCTGGCAGTCCGTGGCCGACCTGTTCCTGTCCCCGGCCGACGCCGGGCGCGGCAGGCCCTGGCCGGACATGCCGCTGACCGCGCTGCTCCGGCTGGGCGGCGACTCCGTGGCGTCCCTCGCCGTCGTCGGCGACACCCCCGCCGACGTCGAGTGCGGCCTGCGCGCGGGCGCGGGCCTCGTCGTGGGCGTGCTCTCCGGCGACTCGGCGCGCGCCGACCTCGAGGCCGTGCCCGCGGCCGACCGGCCTGCCCGGCCGCCCGCTGATCCTGGACTCGGTCGCCGACCTGCTCCCCCACCTCGGCTGAGTTCGCGGCACGGAAAGGGCGGGTCACCGGGGCGCAGTCCGGCAACCCGCCCGCCTGGTCCGGACGGGCGCGGGCGCCACCCCGCCCGCGCCCGCCCGGGGCTCGTTCACCGCGCGTTGCGCGCGCGGACCTCCGACTGGATGATGCTCATCGCGTGATCGTTGCCCTTCCAGGCGATCTTGCCGCCCGAGGACACGAAGCTCTCCCGCCGACTGCGTCGTGACCTCAAGCTGCTCCTCGTTGACGATCGACACGGTGAACTGGTGCATCGACGAGATGCCTATGCCGGTCCGGCGCCTACGGGCTGGTGACCGACGCGCAGAATTTCATCGCGATCTTTGGCGTCCTGCGCGCGGCCGTGTACGCCATTGAAGCGCGGCGGGCGATCCGGCGACGTGGTTTCACCGGTCTTTTCCGTCACGGCTTTGTTAAAATCCCTTATAAGCAGGAAACTCGGTATTGATGGAGTCAATCGAGGAGATTACGGGGCAGAGTTAGCCGCGTGACTTGAGAAAAGTCCCGGTATTCCCTTACGACCCTTTTCACGCCTTATCGCCCCGGGAATCCGAGCGGCAGGCCTCCGCCGCGTCAGCCGACGGTGGCGAGCCGCGGGCGGCCGCGCAGGGCCGGGAGGCTGCTCATCAGGATGCCGCCGAGGATGGCCGCGCCACCCGCCAGGAGCCGCGGGCCCGCCGGGTCGCCGAAGGCGACGACGCCCACCAGGGCGCCGACCAGCGGCTCCAGGTTGAGGAACGCGCCCGCCACCTCGGTCGGCACCTTGTGCTGGCCGTAGGCGAACAGGGTGAACGGCGCGAGGGTGCCCACCGCCGTCAGGCCGACGACGGCGAGGACCGCGAGCACGCCCGCGCCGCCGGCGGCGGGACGGGCGGCGCGCCCTCGGTGCAGGCCGCGACCGGGAGCGCCGCGAGGGCCGCGCCGAGGAACTGCACGGCGGTGATCGCCGCCGGGTCCTGGCCTTCGAGCAGCCGCCCCTGCGCCACGGTCATGGTGGCGACGATCAGCACCGACACGAGGACCAGGGCGTCGCCGGCGCTGCTCGCGCCGCCGCCCCGGCCGCCCGCCACCACGGCCACGCCGCCGAGCGAGACCGCGAACCCGGCCCAGGCGACGGGGCGGGCCACGGTGTGGTGCCAGGCCGCGGCGATGACGGCGACCAGGACCGGCCCGGCGCCGACCAGCAGGGCGGCGTGCGTGACGCTGGTCCTGGCGAGGCCGGCGTTCTGGATCAGGACCGAGCCGCCGAGCCCGGCCGCTCCCCAGGCAAGCACCTGCCAGCGCAGTGCCGCGCGCAGCGCGGCCCGGTCCACGGTGGCGAGCAGCACCGCGGCGGCGAGCCCGAACCGGGCGACGACCAGCCAGCCGGGAGGCAGCCACGACAGCGCCGCCTTGGACAGCGGGACGCTGGTCCCCCAGGCCACGCCCGCCGCGGCGAGCGCGGCGACGGCGCGGGTCTGGCTGGTGGCGGCGATGGCAGGGGAGGCGGCTGGTCTTCATGCCGTCCAGGGTGCCGCCTGCCCGGCCATCGTTTGCCACTGAGCACGGCTTCGACGAAATATAATTTAGCGATATGGCCGTCAAACTTGATGAAATTGACATTCAGCTGCTCACCGCGTTGCAGGCCGACGCGGACCGCACCAACGTGCAGCTCGCCCGGCTGACCGGCCTGTCCCCCGCCGCGACGCTGCACCGGGTGCGGGCGCTCAAGGAGTCCGGCGTCATCAGGATCATCCGCGCCCACGTGGACCCGGCTCTCGCGGGCTTCCCGCTGCAGGTCTGGGTGACGGCGACGCTGTCCCGCCACGACCCGCGGTCAAGCGCCGTCTTCGAGGACCACGTCCGGTCGCTGCCGCAGGTCATCGCGGCCGACAACCTCGCGGGCGAGACGGACTACCTGCTGTCGGTGGTGGCCCGCGACGTCGCCGAGCTCCAGCAGGTGCTGGCCAGCCTGTCCACCCGCGGCGGCCAGCGCCTGGTGACGTACCTGCGGCTGGCGGAGGTCAAGCCGCCGTCCCCGCTGCCGCTCGGCCCGCAGGCCGCCCCGTCCGCGCCGGCGACGCCGCGTTCCCTGCGCCAGCGCCGCTGAAGACCGAGATCATGGTTCCGAACGGTGGCGGCTGACTCGCCCCGGCCCGGTTACTGGCCGGCGAGCTGCCTGGCGAGGTCGAGGGCGTCGTCGATGGGCACGGCGTACCCCGGTGCCGCTCCCGTAGCCAATGCTCAGGCCGATGACCTGGCCGGAGCGCATCCTGGCACTAGACGCTTAACCGCCGCGCTTCGCGCGCCACACCCGGAATGACTGGAATTCACTCATTGAGGGTCACCGGAGGCGGATAAGGGTCAATCTTGACTCTTCAATCACGTTGGATGCGACGCATCCGAGGGAATCCGTCGGCGGCCATTTGCCAGGCTGGAACGGGGGCCATCGCCTGGCATATCGCTCCTGTGGCCCGAGTCAGCGGCGCGACCTGGGCGGTGGCCGCGGATGAAGGCTTAATAGCGAAGCCCCGAATAGCCCGCGCGGTCTTTCCTGGTCGCCGGTCATTCAGCCGACCTGGTCGCCGCCGATGAGAATGGCGGCGGAGGCGAGTTGCCGCGTCTCCGCGCGGCGGTCAGCCGCCGGTCACCGCGCCGTGGAAGAGGACGGCCAGTTCCGCGGGGCGCAGCGAGTCCGTGCGCCGCCACAGCCGGGCGGGGACGGTGTCGCGCTGCCGGACGGAGCGCGCCGCGCCGAGGCCCGCGCGGCGGGCGAGGCCTGCAATCTGCGGCGGGGTGAAGCATGAGCGCCACGGCTCGCCGCGCTCCGCGGACGCCTGGGCGACCAGCCTGCCGGACAGCGCCCCCGCCTCGTCGCGCGCGTCCTCGGGGAGCAGGTAGTCGGCGATCACCTCGCTGCCAGGCGCGAGGCCGGCGATCGCGGCCAGCGTCGCCGCGATCGCGTCTTGCTCCAGGTACATGGTGACGCCGAGCCACGCCGCACACCGCCGGCGCCGAGAGGTCGAACCCCGCGGCCGCCAGGCTCCCGCGGAGGGAGTCCGCCGCCAGGTCGGCGGCGACGAACGTGACGTTGCCGGGCACGGGACCTCCGCGGCGGCCAGCGCCGCCCGCTTGGCCTCCTGGCTGGCGGGGTGGTCCACCTCGAACACGCGCACTCGCCGGGCAAGGCCGCCCCGGTAGGCGAACGAGTCAAGGCCCGCGCCGAGTACCACGTACTGCCCGACGCCCGCCGCGACCGCCCCGGCGAGGGCCTCCTCCGCGTAGCGGCTGCGGCAGGCCACCTGGACCCGGGCGCCCGACAGCACCGGGTGGGTACCGTGCAGCGTGTGGTAGCCGATCAGCTCCTCCGCCCGGTCGCCGAGCAGGCGCCCGGCGAGCGGGTCAGCGAAGATCCGCGGCTCGTCGTCCACGATCAGGTGCGCAGCCCGCGCCGCCGCGGCCATCAGTGCCGTGCCGCTGGGCTGTCCCTGGCCAGTCCGTCGATTCTCCATGGCGGGAGCTTACGGCAAGATTAGAACATCATAACATATTATCGTATTTACGCAATCATTATCGGATTACAGTTCTATACGAAATCTCGGCTCGTCCACGCCGGGCGGGGACGGCCCGGGGGGCGGTCGGCGTAACCTCGCCGGCCTCGCCGCCCGCCGGCGTCCTGGTTCCCGGCCTGGTTTTGGTTACCCTCGGGTTGTGAGCGGTGAGCGCGCGTTGCCCGAGCAGGCGAGCCTGCGGTACCTCAAGCTTGAGGCGAAGCGACGGCGCGCGGCCGGGGAGTTCCCGACGCTGCACGACGCGCAGCGCGCGATCGCCAGGGAGCACGGCCACCTGAGCTGGGCCGCGCTCAGGGACGCGATCGGCGCGGCCGGGAACGAGGGGCACGCGGCCGTGCAGCTCCGGTGGATCGCCGCGCGGTTCCGCGGCGCCGCGGAGCCCGCCTGGCTGGCCCCAGGCGACGACGAGCTGCGGGAGCATTTCTCCGGGGAGTTCCTCGCGGCGATCCCGCCCGACCGGCTCGTTGCCATGATCACGGGGATGGCCGCCGAACTGCGCGGAGACGTCGTCATAACCGGCCAGACGCCGTTCACCGCGCAGGCACAGTTCGCCGGGCGCCTGGTCAGGGCGGTCACCGAGACCCGCCCGCCCTACCGGCTTACCGGACTGCGGCAGAGCCTCCTCGGGGAGCGGATCAGTGACCCGCGCACCGCTGAACCACCCGACCTCGGCCGACGGTCCCGTTCCTGGCGCGCTCCGCGCGCAGGCCGCCGACGCGGCCGGGCGGCTGGGTCTCGCGGGCCTCGCGCTCGCCGGCGCGGCCGCGGGGGAAGAGGCGTGGGCGGCCTCGGCCGGCTGGGCCAGCCTTGAGCGCGCCGAGCCGCTCAGCACCAGCCACGTGTTCCCCGCCTACCAGGTCACGATGGCGGTCACGGCGGTCGCCGTCCTGTGCCTGGCCGCCAGCGGGCGGCTGCGCCTCGACGACCGGGCCAACACCTACCTCACCGGGGTCAGGCTCGCCGACGGCGCGGTCACCATCAGGGACCTGCTCACGCACACCGCAGGCGTGAGCGACCCGGCCGGGCTCAGCGCGCCCGCCGTACCAGACCTTGAGTCGGTGACCGGCCCGGTCATCGCGTGCACGGGGAAGCGCGGCACGTTCGGCCCTAGCCACGCCGGGTACGCGGCGCTCGGCGAGATCATCGCGGAGCGGACCGGGCTCACCTACCAGGAGGCGGTCACCCGCCTAGTGCTGCGCCCCCTGGGCATGGGCCAGTCACGGTTCCCCGCGAGCTGGCCGGCCGACCCGGCACCGCGAGGCGGCTCCGGGTATCCGCCCGTGACCGAGTACGTCGTGACGGCCGACCAGGCGTTCACCCCGCTAGACGCCGCGGTCTGCGTCTTCCCCGCCGCCGGCGGCCTCTGGGCGACCGCCGCCGATCTCGTGCGGTTCGGGCTCGGCTGGCCGTCACTGCTCCCACGGACCCTGACCGCGCAGGCCTGCCGGCCGCACGCCAAGCAGCCGAACGGGATCCACGTCGGGCTTGGCTGGGCCGTCAACGAGCCCGCCCGGCTGATCGGCATCGTCGGCGAAGGCCCCGGCTCGGCCGCCTCGCTGCTGGTGAGCGCCGACGGCAGTCACGCGTGCGCGGCCCTGGCCAACCGCCAGATCCTGCTTGAACCGATTGCCTGGCAGGCATTTGCCCGCATGCGCGGTGGCCCCGCAGGGGCGGAGACCGGGGACGCGAGCGGTAAAACCAGCACCCGTTCTGAGTGATGACTTTTCTCTTTCCTTCCTTGCGGGCTAGAGTGGGCGCCGGTAGTTCCGGCTGCCTCCTGATCCGCGGGAAGGGCTGCAAGCCCGCCGGCTCTCATCGCTAGGCCATCTGGCATGTTCTTTCCTGCCCGGTGACGCGGATCCACGGGCATGGGGAAGGACTGCCATGTCCCGGCTTGAGCTGGACGGGCTAACCCGCGCGTACGGGCCCGTCACGGCGCTCGATCACCTGTCATTCTCCGTCACCTCAGGTCAGGTGACCGGATTCCTCGGCCCGAACGGCGCGGGCAAGACCACCGCGATGCGCGCCGTGTTCGGGCTCACCGCCCTGTCCGCGGGCACCGTCCGCTGGAACGGCGCCCCGGTCACCAACTCCGATCGCCGCCGGTTCGGCTACCTGCCGGAGGAGCGCGGCCTCTACCCGGGCATGCTCGTCCGCGAGCAGCTTGAGTACCTCGGCCGCCTGCACGGGCTGACCCCGGCGGCCGCCGCCGCGGCCGCGGCCGGGTGGCTGGAGCGGCTCGGGATCGCCGACCGCGCCTGGAGCAAGGTCGAGTCGCTCTCCCTCGGCAACCAGCAGCGCGTCCAGCTGGCCTCCGCCCTCGTGCACAGCCCGGACCTGCTCGTCCTCGACGAGCCGTTGTCCGGCCTTGACCCGGCCGGCATCGACGCGGTCGGCGACGTGCTGGCCAGCCAGGCCCGCGCGGGCAAGTGCGTGCTGTTCTCAAGCCACCAGCTCGACCTGGTCGAAGACCTGTGCGAGTCGGTGGTGATCATCGACCAGGGCCGGGTCGTCGCGGCCGGAGCGGTCGACGACCTGACGACCCGCGGCAGGCCGCGCCTCGTGGTCCGCGTGGCCGGCGACCGCGACGGGGCCTGGGCGCGCGGGCTCGCCGGAGTCACGGTGTCAGAGAACGACGGCGGCGCGCTCCGCCTGGTCCTCGCGCGGCCGCACCGAGCAGGGGCCGCGGAAGGAGGGGCCGCCGACCCGCAGTCGGTGCTGCGGGCGGCCATGGCGGCGGGGCCGGTGACGGAGTTCGCCGTCCGCCGGCGGCGGCTGTCCGAGGTCTTCCGCGAGTCCGTCACCCAGCGGGCCGAGCGGCGGCAGGCCGTGCCTTCGGCGGCGCCCGCGGTCGATCGCCCGTGGTTCGGGGGGGTGCACCAGTGAGCGACGCTCATCCCCATCGCCATCGGGTTCGTCGCCCTGATCGCGATCGCGGTGCTGCGCCGCCAGACTCGCGCCCCGGGGCGCGGACGCGTCCCGGTCGCGGCGGGCTCATCGCGGCGCTGCCGGACGCGACGCCGCCTGCCCTGCGGCTCTTGCCGCTGCCGGGCGACGTCGGGCTCGTGGCGGCGCGAGAACTGCGGACGCGGGTCCGCGGCCGGGTCTTCCGCACCGGGACGCTGCTCGTTCTCGTCATCGTCGCCGCCGCCATCGTGATCCCGACGCTGCTGAGCTCCAAGGCGAGCATCCAGCGGGTCGGCGTCGCCGGCCAGCTGAGCGCGCCCATCACGGCGGCGGTGATCGCCGACGGAACCGCCGTCGGCGTCCAGGTCGAGATCGTGGCCGAGCCGAGCGGACAGGCCGCGTCGGCCGACCTGCGGGCCGGCCGGATCGACCTGGCCGTCGTCGGCGGCCGCCAGGTGGTGGTGGCGAAGGCGATCGCGGCGTCGGACACCTCGGCGCCCGCCGCGCTGACCCGGGCGGTGGCCCGCACCGTCGGCACCGGCGAGGCGCTGCAGGCGGCCGGGCTCAGCCAGGCGCAGGCCACCCTCATCACCGGGGCACGGCCGCTTCCCGTGTCGTCGCTTGCGCCGGGCGGCCCTGGGACCACCAACAGGAACGCGACGTTCATCGGGCTCCTGCTGCTTGTCTTCATGCTGACCCAGTACAACGCGTGGACGCTGACCGGGGTGCTCGAGGAGAAGTCGAGCAGGATCGTCGAGGTGCTGCTCGCGGCGATCACCCCGGCCCGGCTGCTGGCCGGCAAGGTCCTCGGCATCGGCCTCACGGCGTTCGTCCAGGCCGGCGTCGCCGTGGCGGCCGCGGTCGCGCTGACGGAGGCGACGCACTCCCACGCCCTGGCGGGGATCACGCCCGAGTCCGTCGCCTCGACGCTCGTCTGGCTCGTCCTCGGGTACGCCTTCTACTCGTGGGTGTACGCGGCCGCCGGGTCGACGGCCGACCGCCAGGAGCAGGCACAGTCGCTGCTTTTGCCGCTCGGCCTGCCGGTGATCTTCGGCTACGTGATGGCGACGTCCACGATCAGCTCGGGGCACCCGTCCGTGCTGTTCCACGTGCTCGCCTACCTGCCGCCGACGGCGCCGTTCGCCATGCCGGTCCTGGTCAGCCTCGGCGCGGCGTCGGCCTGGCAGTTCGCGCTGTCGGCGGCGATCAGCGTCGCGTGCACGGCCGGCGTCGCCGGGGGCGCCATCGCGGTCTACCGCACGTCCATCCTGCAGACCGGCCGCCGGGTCCGGCTGCGCGAACTGCGGGAAATACTGCTCACGCGCTAAGGCACGGAAGTTTTCCACAGCTCTTGTGGACATGGGTGTGCGCAACGCCGGCGAAGGCTGTGGCCACTGCTGGGGATAACCGTGGATAACCTGTGCACAATTGCGGGCGATAACGTCCCCGACGTGCGCAAACAGTTGTGCATAAGGATGCGCTCCTGTGGATGATCCGCACCGTGAGGCGAAAACTCCCCCGAGCGCCCGTCGCGCCGCGCGGGAACGCGCGTGCGAACTTCAGCTGAATTCCGTGTCGAGCAGGCCGAAGATGACGTCGTCCGCCCACCGCCCGTTCACCCACCCCGAGGCCCTGGTGACCCCCTCCCGGGTGAACCCGGCCCGCTCGGCGGCGGCGATCATGGCGTGGTTGTCGGTCAGGGTCTCCAGCTGCAGCCGGCGCAGGCCGCGGATCGCGAACCCGTAGCGGCACAGCACCCGAACGGTGTCACCGCCCAGGCCGCGGCCACGGCAGGCGGGCCGTAGCGAGAGCCCGAGGTGCGCGGACCGGTTATGCAGGTCGATCCCCCACAGCAGCGCCTCGCCCGCGAGCTCCCCGGTGGCCAGCTCGGTCACCGCGAAGACGGCGGTGTCCGACGCCGACGGCGCCTCGTCGCCCGTCCAGTGCGGTGAGCCGGGGCCGAAGGGGACCGGCACCCACGGCCGGGTGTCCGAGCGTACCCAGGTATCGGTGTCGTCGTAGAGCTCGGCGTGCAGGATCCGGCCGTCGTCCTCACTTCGCGCCCGCAGCTCCACCAGTTCTCCCCGCAGCATGCGGCGACCCTATCCGAGCGCGGGCAGCCTGAGCGCGAGCCGAAGCGCGCGCCCCTGCCCCCGGACTGAGGCGGGAGGGAGCGACGACGGAGCGCGGCGACGCGGGAGGAGGCATCGAGCGGCGGAGGCGAGCGCGGGAAACACAGTGGGGCCGGGACCATGATGGTCCCGGCCCGCGCGGCGATCGGTAAATCAGCCGGTGTAGTTGGGTGCGTCCACCGGGACGCCGATTCCTGGGTTAGTGGTCGAGTCGACCGCTCCGCCGGTGCCGTTGATGATCGAGTTGAGACCGCCGTTGCCGCCGATGTACACCCCGAACACGTTGTTGACCTGCACTCCGGGTGCCTGCGGGACCTGGAACGCCTCGGTGACGTTGGTCGGGGAGTTGTTGTTGTCGATGAACACCACGTAGCTGCCCACGCCGTAGGCCTTGAAGGTCTTCACGTTGTTGGTGACCTGGATGGCCGGGTAGCCAGTGAACGTGGACGACTCATTCCACACGGACTGGCTCGGCACGTCGTAGGGCAGCTCGTTCTGGAAGAACACGTCGGTGCCGCCCTGGCCGCTCCACACGACCTCGCTCTTCTGGTAGTGCTCCACCGCGAGGCCGTAGGCGGTGACGTTGTTCCCGGTGACGACGAGGCCGGTGTCGCCCTTGTTGGCGGTCCAGCCGACGTCGTTGCCGTGGTCAGCGCGCCACGCCCACACGTCGTCGATGATCGAGTTCGACGCGTTGTCGAGCAGGCTGACCGTCGCCGACGTCGTGGTCGTCTCCGCGCCGCCGACGCGGAAGAAGACGTCCTGGATCGTGTCCGGGTCAGTGGCCGACCCGGGCAGGCAGCGGGACGCCGACCGAGACCAGGGCCGGCGAGTTGACCGGGCCCGCGTCGACGATGAGGCCGGAGACCTTCACGCCCTTGTTCGGCAGCACGACCAGGGCAGCGTTGCCCTTCTGCGGGACCAGGGTGGCGAAGCCGAGGCCGAGCACGACCGTGTCCGGGCGGCTGACGATGATCGGCGCGTTCAGGTTGTAGACGCCGGGGGTCAGCACCAGGTTCTTGCCGAGCGCCAGCGCGATGTCGATCGCCGCGACCGAGGTGGACGGGTTGGCGATGAAGAACGACGACAGCGGCAGCGACGAGCCGGCCTCGGTGCCGCTCGACCAGGACGGTCCGGTCGAGCTGGTCTGCACGGCGGGCACGAAGACGCGGTTGTTTCCGCTCGCGTCCTGGTAGAGGAACGGTTCTTCCTGGGTCACCGGGCTGGTGGCGAGTACGGTGTTCTGCTGGCACTGACCGGTGAAGACTGGCGCGGGCGCGCCTTCGACGCCGGAGTAGACCATGTTCCACAGCCCGTTCGGGCAGCCGTTCGCGCCGCCGATGGAGCTGTTGCGCACCATGTACTGCTGGTTGCCGTAGAAGTCGAGGTCGCCGGTGACCTGGCTGTCGGCGATGAACCCGCCGCTGGCGTAGTTGTTGTTCGCGCAGTAGTCCTGCAGCACGACGCTGCCGTTGATGATGACCCGGCGGATCGGCGCGGCCTGCGAGGCCGCCCAGAACTCGGCGCTGTTGTCACAGCCGGCGCCGAAGGCGTCGACGGCCGGCGGGGCATAAGCCGGCGTGGCGGTCGGGAGGTCGACGTTCAGGTCCAGGTTGGACAGCGACCGCCAGAAGTTGTCGTCGGCGTTGCAGTCCTGGGTGCCGGCGGTGCACAGGTTGTTGAAGACGTCGATGGCGCCGTTGATCACGGTGTCGGACGCCTGCGCGCCGAGGCCGGCGACCTGCGTGTAGTAGCCGACCTGGAAGACCAGCGGGCTGGCCGCGGAGCCGTAGGTGCCGGGCTCGAAGAACACCGAGTACCGGTCGCTGTCGAACTGGCTGGCCACCGGCACCTGCTGGGTGGCGATGGCGTTGAGGTCGGCCTGGATCGCCGACTGGCTCATCGTGTCGTTGAATACGCAGACATTAGGCCCGAAAGTGGTGGTTTCGGCGTCCGGGCACAGGCTCGTGGCCGACGCCGCCGGGCTGGCGGCGGTCGACGACGACGCCTGGCCCGTGACCGCGGCGCTCGCGGGCACCGCCGCGAGCACGCCGACGACAAGCGCGCCGGCGAGGATCAAGGAGGGCCGGGCAATAAGACGCATGGGCGCACCTCACTGTGCTCACTCTGGGAAAGACTCAGCTGAAATGTAACTGAAGAGCCTTTCCGTGGCACTAGGCGCGATGCATTTACATGATTTTCATTTCTTACATTTCTTACAGCGAACGCTATGCGGCCGGCGCGATTTTCGTTTCTAGTCCAGGCCGAGCACCTTTACCGCGTTCGCCTTGAGTATCTTGGCCCTGGCGTCCGGCTTGAAGTCGAGCGTCTCGAAGTCTCTTAGCCAGCGCTCCGGGGTGAGCAGCGGGTAGTCGGTCCCGAACAGCACCTTGTCCTGCAGGTAGGAGTTGGCCGCGCGGACCAGGTCGGCGGGGAAGTACTTGGGCGACCAGCCGGACAGGTCGATGTATACGTTCGACTTGTGCGTCGCGATCGAGATCGACGAGGCCGCCCAGGGGACCGACGGGTGCGCGAGGATCACGGTGAGCCCGGGGAAGTCCGCCGCCACGTCGTCGACCAGCATCGGGTCGGACAGCCGCAGCTTCAGCCCGCGCCCGCCGGGCAGGCCCGCGCCGATCCCCGTCTGGCCGGAGTGGAACAGCGCGGGCACGCCGAGCGACTCGATCTCCGCCCACAGCGGGTAGAAGGCCTGGTCGTTCGGCGCGAATCCCTGCAGCGTCGGATGGAACTTGAAGCCCTTCACGCCGTAGTTCCTGACCAGCGAGCGCGCCTGCGCCACCGCGTCCTGCCCGCGCAGCGGGTCGACCGAGCCGAACGGGATCAGCACGTCGGCGTGCTCCGCCGCCTGGGTGGCGATCTCCTCGCTCGATATCGTGGCGTGCCCGGTCGCCGTGGACGCGTCCACGGTGAAGACCACGGCCGCCATGTTCAGCCCCCGGTAGAGGTCGGCGATTTGTTCCAGCGTGGGCGTCCGGTCGTGGCTGGCGCGGAAGTACTTCGCCGACGCCTCCATCAGCTCGTCGTCCATTGAGTGGTGCCCGTGCCCGTCAACCTCGATGTGCACGTGCACGTCGATGGCGGCCAGCGATTCAGTTCGCATGTTTTCGAAACCTACCCGTCGAACGCAGCGCCGAATACGGGCGCCGTCACGTTCGCGCCAAGCGCGCAGGCCACCCGCGCCCGAGGCTATCAGGAAACCTGATCATCAGAGGCGGCCGGACACGCCGGGGCGGGCACCGGGGCCGTCATGGGGCAGAAGGCTGTGGCGAGCACTAAGATCACTGCTTGCTAACTAGTCGACCTTCCCATTGCCCGCCTGCGGTCCGCTATGCGAATGTCGGCCATGTGAGCGAAGCCGCCGATTCTCTTAGCGTTCCCATGGACCTGTCCGCCAGCGACCCGGTGACCGGGCCCGTCAAGGCGGGCGATCTGCTGTGGACGCCGACCCCCGAGCGGGTCGCCAGCGCCAACATCACCGCGTTTTCCCGCTGGCTCACGGAGACTCGCGGCCTGGGCTTCGCGAACTACCCCGACCTGTGGCAGTGGTCGGTTACCGAGACCGACGCCTTCTGGCAGGCGGTCTGGGACTACAGCGACATCATCGCCACGCTTGACGGCACCGCGCAGCCGGCCGCGGTCCTCGGCAAGCGCGACATGCCCGGCGCGGAGTGGTTCCCAGGCGCGCGGCTCAACTACGCGGAGAACGTCATGCGCCGGGAGGCGCCGGGCGAGGTCGCGCTGTACTACCACTCGGAGACGGTTCCCGTCACCCCGATGTACTGGGACGAGCTCGGCCCCGCGGTCAGGACGCTCGCCACCCGGCTGCGCGCGCTCGGCGTCAAGCCGGGCGACCGGGTCGCCTCAATGCTGCCCAACATCCCCCAGGCCGTGATCGCGATGCTGGCGACCACGTCGATCGGGGCCATCTGGACGAGCGTCTCCCCCGACTTCGGCTGGCGGGGCGTGCTTGACCGGTTCCGGCAGCTTCAGCCGAAGGTGCTGATCTGCACCGGCGGCTACCAGTACAACGGCAAGGCCTACGACCGTTCCGGCGAGCTGAAGCAGATCGTCGACGACCTCACGTGCCTTGAGCAGGTGATCTACCTGCCGTTCGGTGACGTTCCCGCCCCCGCCGCGAACGCGCGGTCCTGGCCGGAGCTGCTGGCCGGCCCCCCGGTGTCACGGGACGAGTTCACGTATCACCACGGACCGTTCGGGATGCCGCTCTGGATCTTGTTCTCGAGCGGCACGACGGGACTGCCGAAAGCGATCACCCACAGCCACGGCGGCATCCTGCTCGAGCAGCTTAAGCTGCAGCACCTGAACATGAACCTGTCGCCGGGCGACGTGCTGTTCTTCTACACCACCACCGGGTGGATGATGTGGAACTTCATGGTCAGCTCGCTGGTGCTCGGGGTCAAGCCGCTGCTGTATGACGGGAACCCCGGCTACCCGGAGCCGGACGCGCTGTGGCGGATGGCCGCCGATGCGAAGGTGACGCTCTTCGGCGGGTCACCGGCTTACGCGGACATGCTCTCCAAGCGCGGCGTGGTGCCGAAGGACAAGTACGACCTGTCCGCCCTGGAGTGCGTGATGCTGGCTGGATCGCCGGTGTCGCCCGAGGTGTACGCCTGGTTCTACCGCAACGTCAAGCGCGACCTGTGGCTGCATGTCGGGTCCGGCGGCACGGACGTGTGCGCCGGGTTCACCGGCGGGTCGCCGACGCTGCCCACTTACGCGGGCGAGCACCAGCACCGCAACCTCGGCGTCGCCGCGTACGCGTTCAACGACGCGGGCGAGCCCGTCGTCGACGAGGTCGGCGAGATGGTGATCACCAAGCCGCTGCCCTCGATGCCGGTGAAGTTCTGGGGCGACGACGCGGAGATGACCCGGTACAAGGGCACCTACTTCGACGAGTGGCCCGGCGTGTGGCGGCAGGGCGACTTCTTCAAGGTCACCCCGCGCGGCGGCACGTTCGTGCTTGGACGCTCCGACGCCACGCTCAACCGCTTCGGCGTGCGGATCGGCACCGCCGAGATCTACAACGTCCTGGAAGGCATCCGGGAGGTCGACGACGCGATCGTGGTCAACCTGGACCTGCCGGGCGGGCACTTCTTCATGCCGATGTTCATCAAGCTCGCCGACGGCCTCACGCTGGACGACGACATCATCGGCGAGATCAAGGCGCGGCTGCGGCGCGAGTACACGCCGCGGCACGTCCCTGACAAGTTCATCCAGGTGCCCGCCATCCCCACCACGCTGACCGGGAAGAAGCTCGAGGTCCCGGTCCGCAGGCTGCTGATGGGCGTGCCGCTGGAGAAGGCCGCCAACACGAGCGCGATGGCCGACCCGTCGGCGCTGGACGCGTTCATCGACTACGCGCAAACCCAGAGCGATTACAAAATGTAATGTAAGGCGAGCAGACAGACCAGGGAGTTCCAATGACGGAACAGGCAGGCTTCCCGCTCCCCTCGCAGATCGCTGACGTGCCCGGCGCGGAGAACTGGCGCTCCATGTACCAGTACTTCACCCGCTTCCAGCCGGAGGACGACAAGCGCTTCTGGTTTTACAACTCCATGCACTTCCCCGAGCCGATGCCGGCGTTCGACACGATCACCGGAGAGATCCCCTACCAGGCGATCGGCGCTAACACGGCCCGGCTGTTCGTCTTCCCCACGACGCTCGGCATCGAGCACCGGATCGTCAACGGGCGGATCTACATCACCGCGAACCCGGTGCTCGACCCCGCGGAGATCGAGCGGCGCGCCGCCGAGTTCGGCCCGCGGGCCGGGTACTACTTCGAGAACTGGGACTCCCTGTACGAGGGGTGGAAGGACCGGCTGCGCGCCCTGATCGCCGAGATCGAGTCGGTCTCAGTGCCTTCGCTGCCCGAGTGGGAGCCTTCCGAGGCCGTCTTCGGCGCAACCGGCGTCGCGGACAACCACTACCTGCACGAGAACTTCCACCGGGTGCTCTCGCTGTACTCGAAGATGTGGCACCACCACACCGAGATGCTGATGCTCGGCTACGGCGCGTACGTGGTGTTCTTCCAGTTCTGCCAGCAGGCGTTCCCCGAGATCAGCGACCAGACCGTGGCCCGCATGGTGGCGGGCATCGACGTGATCATGTACCGGCCGGACGACGAGCTGAAGGCGCTTGCGCGGCTCGCCGTCTCGCTCGGGGTGGACGACCTGTTCACCGAGGGGTGCGTCGCCGCCGACGTGCTCACCGCGCTTGAGTCGCGCGGCGACGCCGGGGCGCAGTGGCTCGACGCGTTCGCCAAGGCCCGCGACCCGTGGTTCCACGTCTCGTCCGGCGACGGCTTCTACCACCACCACCTGTCCTGGAACGACGACCTGACCGTGCCGTTCACCGCGCTGCCCGGCTACGTCGCGGCGGCGCGCGGCGGCGGCATCCGGCCGCGGCCGACCGAGCGGCTCATCGCCGAGCGGGACCGGATCGCCGCCGGCTACCGCGACCTGCTGCCAACCGACGACGAGAAGGCCGCGTTCGACCAGATGCTCGGCCTGTGCCGGCTGGTGTTCCCGTTCGTCGAGGACCACAAGTTCTACTGCGAGCACTGGTTCACGACGCGCTTCTTCCAGAAGGTCAAGGCGTTCGGCGCGCTGCTCGCGCGGTTCGGCGTGATCGCCGAGGCCGACGACGTGTTCCACCTGCACCACACCGAGATCGACCAGGCGCTGGCCGACGTCGCCCTCGCCTGGGCGGCCGGCAGCCCGCCGCTGGGCGCGAAGCACTTCCAGCCGCTGATCGCCGAGCGCAAGCGGATGCTGAAGGTGCTCAAGGACTGGTCGCCGCCGCCGGCCCTCGGCCCGGTGCCCGAGGCGCTGAACGACCCCGCGGTGCGCATGCTCTGGGGCATCACGAGCGAGCGGATCGAGTCGTGGCTGAACCCGGACCCCGATGAGGTCGTCGGGGTCGCCGCCTCGGCCGGCGTGGTCGAGGGGACCGCCCGGGTGCTGTTCGACGTGGCGGAGATCGGCGAGCTGCGCGAGGGCGAGATCCTCGTCGTGCCGGTTACCGCGCCGTCCTGGGCGCCGGTGTTCGCGAAGATCAAGGCGGCCGTCTCCGACATCGGCGGCTCGATGTCGCACGCGGCGATCGTCGCCCGCGAGTACGGGCTGCCCGCCGTCGTCGGCTGCGGTGACGCGACCAGGCGGATCAGGACCGGGGACAGGGTCAGGGTCGACGGCGACCGCGGCACGGTCCGGGTGCTCTAAGTGGCTTTCGTCATCACGCTCACGGACGCGGCCGGCGCGGGCACCGTCGGCGGGAAGGCCGCGTCCCTCGGCGAGCTGGCCCGGGCCGGCGTCGCGGTGCCGCCCGGGTTCGCCGTCACCGCCGAGGCGTTCGCCGCCGCCATGGCGGCGGTCGACGCGGACGGCACGCTGCGCGCCGGGATCGAGGCGCTGCCCGCCGGCGACGTGGCGCAGATCGCGCGGGCGGCCGCCCGGTTCCGCGCCATCGTGGCGCAGGCGCCCCTGCCGTCTGAGGTCGCCGCGGCTGTCGAGGCGGCTACGCCGCCCTGGGCGGAGGCGCCAGCGGGGACGCCGCTCCCGATGTCGCCGTGCGGTCGTCGGCGACGGTCGAGGACAGCGCGGAAGCGTCGTTCGCGGGCCTGCAAGACACCTACCTCGGCGTATCCGGCGCCGCCGCGGTCCTCGGCTATGTCCGCCGCTGCTGGGCGTCCATGTACAACGACGAGTCGGTCGCCTACCGCCGCCGCCTCGGCCTGCCCGAGGCCGGGGTGGCGATGGCGGTCGTCGTGCAGCGCATGGTCGCGCCGCGCGCCGCCGGGGTGATGTTCACCCGCTCCCCGGTCACCGGCGACCGTTCCGTCGTGGCGATCGAGGGCACCTGGGGCCTCGGCTCGGCGCTCGTCTCCGGCGACGTGACGCCGGACTCATGGGTCATCAGCAAGATCACCGGCGAGATCACCGCCCGCCGGGTGTCGCCCAAGGCCAAGGTCCACCGCTACGACCCGGGCGGCGGCGCGGCCGGCCCGGGCGGGCAGGCCGAGGTGATGGGCCGGGTGACGGTACGCGACACTCCGCGGGAGCTGCGCGAGGCGCCGTGCCTGACCGACGAGGAGATCCGCGCCCTCGCCGCCGTGGGCCGCCGCGTGGAGGTCCACTTCGGCGCACCGCAAGACATCGAGTGGGCGGTCCTCGACGCCCCGTTCGCGCCCGCCGCCGGCGACTCCCCCGCCCAGGACGCGGAGTCGCGGGTGGTGCTGCTGCAGTCCCGTCCGGAGACGGTCTGGGCCGCGCGCGACGCCAGGCCGGCCGGCACGCCCAGGCCCCGCGCCGCGGACCACGTCCTCGCTCTGTTCGGGAAGCCACTGTGACGAGGGGCGGCGCATGGACCTGACCAATGACGATGTAGCGGACATCCTCGCACTGCTGGACTCGCTGCCCTATGACTCGCTCGATGTCGAGACATCCCGGTTCCGGCTTACGCTCCGCCGCGCACCCGGCGGCGGGTGGACGGAGGAATCCCAGCTGCTAACGGAACCCGCCGCTGTCACGCCCGTCCCGAACGGCGCCGCCGACCCTTCGCGGCCCACATCCGGCACCGCGGGTCCGGCCGAGGCCGACGTCGCGGGCACCGCCGGGCCGGCGAAAGCGGATGCCGCCGGGCCGCCAGGCACCGGCGGAGGCGACGCGGACGGCCTCGCGGTCGTCGCGGCGCCGCTGCCCGGGACGTTCTACCGCGCGCCGCGGCCCGGGGCCGACCCGTTCGTGCAGGTCGGGGACGAGGTGGCGGCGGACACCGTCGTCGCGATCGTCGAGACGATGAAGCTGATGAACTCCGTGCACGCGGGGACGGCAGGCCGGGTCGCGCGCATCTGCGCCGAGAACGGCGAGTTCGCCCCGCTTGGCACCACGCTGCTGCTGATCGAGCCGGCCACGTGAACGGACGCGGTCACCGTGGGCCAGGCGCGCGCGCCGCTTGCTGTTATCCCGGCCGCCGGGCGACCTCTGCCGACCCAGAGCCACTCAGCGCAAGCGCCTCTTGCTGTTATCTGGACGAACGGGATGATCCCCGCGCAGCGTGGCCGGTCGGCCTGCGAGGGATCTCGACCATGGGTCGTTCCGCTCGCGCTGGTCACGGCTGCTTCTTGCTGTTATCGGACGGATGGGTGCGGGGCGTGAGCGGTTCTCGCGGGCTGCGGCGGGTGCTTGTCGCCAACCGGGGGGAGATCGCCGTCCGGGTCATCCGCACCTGCCGGCGGCTGGGCATCGAGACCGTGCTGACCGTCTCGGACGCCGACGCGGACTCGCTGCCGGCCCGGCTCGCGGACAAGGTCATCCGCATCGGCCCGGCCCCCGCGTCCGCCAGCTACCTCAGCGTGGACGCCGTCGTCAGCGCGGCCGTCGCGGCGGGTGTCGACGCGGTGCACCCGGGTTACGGGTTCCTGTCGGAGAACGCGCGGCTGGCGCGGGCCTGCGCGGCGGCGGGCATCGTGTTCATCGGGCCGGGTCCCGGCGTGCTCGAGGCCACCGGGGACAAGCTGGCCGCCCGCGAGCACGCGATCGCCGCCGGCCTCCCGGTCCTCCCCGGCGCCCACATCACGAAATTCCCGGACTACCCGACTGAACTCCCGGGACTCACGAGACGCCGGAGCCGGTGATAGCGGGACGGAGATCGCGGTCCGGATCGGGTACCCGGTGCTCGTGAAGGCGGCCGGGGGCGGCGGCGGGCGCGGGCTGCGGGTCGTGCGCGATCCCGCGGAGCTTGAGCACGCCGTCGCGGTCGCCAGCGCCGAGGCCGCCGCCGCGTTCGGCGATCCCCGGGTGTACCTGGAGCGTTACGTCGAGCGCGGGCGGCACGTCGAGGTGCAGCTCCTCGGCGACGGCGAGCACGTCATCCACCTGGGCGACCGGGACTGCTCGGTGCAGCGGCGCTACCAGAAGCTCATCGAGGAGGCACCCGCCCCGGCCCTCGATGACAGCCTGCGGGAACGGCTGCGCGCGGCGGCGGTCGCGCTCGGCGAGCGGCTCCGCTACCGGGGCGCGGGCACGGTCGAGTTCCTCGTCGACGCCGGCCCAGGCAGTACCGGCAGCGCGGGCGGCACGAGCGGTGGCGAGTTCTACTTCCTCGAGGTCAACGCCCGGATCCAGGTCGAGCACCCGGTCACCGAGGCGGTCACCGGCGTCGACATCGTCGCCGAGCAGCTCGCCATCGCCGAGGGCCGGCCGCTGCGGCTGAAGCAGGCGGACGTGACCATCGCCGGCCACGCGATCGAGGTCAGGATCAACGCCGAGGACCCGGACGCGGCCTTCCGCCCGAGCCCCGGCACGATCAGCCGGGCCGTCTTCCCCGCGGGCCCCGGCGTGCGGGTGGACACCCACCTGCAGGCGGGCGCGACCGTGCCGCCTTACTACGACTCCCTGCTCGCGAAGGTCATCGCGCACGCCGGGGACCGCGACGGCGCCCGTCATCGGCGCTGTGCGACGCCCTGGACCGGTGCGCCATCGACGGCGTCACCACCAACCTTGGCCTGCAGCGCGCCCTGCTCGCCGACGCCGAGTTCGCGGCCGGCGGGGTCGACACCGGCTACCTCGCCCGCCGGCTCGCACCCGGACCGGGAGGGTCGAGATGGCTGAGATCAGGCTTGTCGACGTGTCGCTGCGGGACGGCAACCAGTCGCTGTGGGGGGCGACCGGACTGCGCACCGCGCACATCGCCACGATCGCGCCGCTGCTCGGCCGGGTCGGCTTCCGCGCGCTCGACTACTCCTCGTCCACCGCGATGGGCGTGTCCGTGCGGACGCACCGGGAGGACCCGTGGGCGCTGCTGCGGATCAGCCGGGCCGCGATGCCGGACACGCCGCTGCAGTTCATCGGCACCGGGTTCCGGTTCATCTCCTGGGAGCGGGCCCACCCGGAGGTGATCGAGCTCGTCTACCGCTGCCTGGTGCGCAACGGCATGGACCGGTTCGTGGTGCTCGACCCGTCGCACGACATGGACGCCGCGCGGGCCACCGCGCGGGTCGCCAAGAAGGCCGGCGGCGCCGAGGTCATCGGGGCGCTGACGTACACGATCTCAAAAGTGCACGACGACGCCTTCTACGCGGGCATCGCCGCCGCCTACCGCGACTGCCCGGACATCGACCGCGCCTACATCAAGGACCCGGCGGGCATCCTCACCCCGGACCGCGCGCGGACGCTGATCCCCGCCGTCCAGGCGGCGCTCGGCGGCAAGCCGCTCGAGCTGCACTCGCACGCCACGCTCGGGCTGTCGCAGCTCACCTGCCTCGTCGCGGCCGAGCTCGGCGTGCACGTGCTCCAGGTCGGGTGCGGGGCACTCGGCAACGGCAGCTCGCTGCCCGACGCCGAGCAGCTGGTCGCCAACCTGCGCGCCAGCGGGCACGCCGTCGACGTCGACGACCGGCTGCTCGCCGCCGTCGCCAGGTACTTCGACCGGCTCGCGGCGGCCGAGGGGCTGCCGCCGGGAAGCCGGGCGCCTTCGACGCGGCGTTCATGGATCACCAGCTCGCCGGCGGGGTCCTGTCGACGACCAGGCGGCAGCTCGCCGAGATCGGGCTCGCGGACCGGTTCGACGCGCTCATGGCGCGAGATCGCCCAGGTCCGCGCCGAGCTCGGCTACCCGATCATGGTCACGCCCGTACCCGCAGATGGTGATCGGGCAGGCCCTCGCCAACCTGCTGTCGTCCCAGGCGGGGAACGCGCGCTACGACAACGTGCCCGACCAGGTGATCAGGTACGCGCTCGGCACCTTCGGCAAGCCGACCGCGCCGATCGAGCCCGTGGGTCCTGGACAAGGTGCTCGGCCGGCCGCGCGCGGCCGAACTGGCCGCCGAGCGGCCGCCGCTCGACGTCGCGGAGCTGCGGCAGCGGTTCGGCGCGCGGATCAGCGAAGAGGAGCTGGCGCTGCGCTTCGGGATGCCGGGCGCGGAAGTGGACGCGATGGTCGCCGCCGGCCCCGCGGTCACCCACTACAACCCGGACACGGTGCCGGTGCTCACGCTGCTGCGGTCCCTGGCGAGCGCCCGGCGGCGCGGGAGCTGACGGTGGACAAGCCAGGGTTCCGGCTGTCGCTGCGGAGTGACTCCGCGCTGAAGGGAGCTTCGTGAACGCTGCGTCCGCTGATGCTGGTTCCTCCGACGCCGGCTCCTCAGTACAGAGGCCTCGGCTGAGGCGCTGCGCCGGCTGCGGGACGCGCGCGGGTTCATCTTCGACATGGACGGCACCCTCGCGCTCGGCGACCGGGCCAACCACGGGCTGACCCCGCTGCCCGGCGCCGTCGAGATGCTGCGCTGGGTACGCGGCCGCGGGCTGCCCTACCTCGTGTTCACGAACGGCACCAACCGCAGCCCCGCGCACTTCGCCGCCGTGCTCCGCGACGCCGGCCTCGACGTGCCGGACGACCAGATGATGACCCCGGCGTCGAGCGCGGTCGTCATGTTCACCAGGCGCGGCTACAAGCGGGTCATGGTGCTCGGCGGCGACGGGCTCACCGGGCCGCTGCGCGAGGCGGGCATCGAGGTCGTGCCCCCGGTCGAGGCCCCTGGACTGCCAAACCCGGCCGGCACCCGCCGGGCGCGTGCGCCCGGCCCGGTGGACGCGGTGCTCGTCGGCTGGTTCCGCGAGTTCACCATGTCCCACCTGGAGGCCGCCTGCCAGGCCGTCTGGTCGGGCGCGAGCCTGTACAGCGCGTCGGAGACCCCGTTCTTCGCCGTCGGCGGGCGGGCGCGCCCTCGGCACGTCCCGGGCGATCTCCGCGATGATCCGGTCGATCACCGGCTGCCGCCTGACCGTCACCGGCAAGCCGTCGCCCGACGCGCTGCGCGCCGCCGCCGCCCGGCTCGGCGTCCCGGCCAGGGACCTGGTGGTCGTCGGCGACGACCCGCTGCTCGAGGTGCCGATGGCGCACCGCGGCCACGCCCTCGCCGTCGCCGTTCAGACCGGGCTGTCCGGCCCCGACGCCTACGACCACCTGCCGCCCGCGAAGCGGCCGCACCTGCACCTGCGCGGCATCGACGAGCTGCTGTCCCTGTGCCAAGAACAAGATCAAAGCCGTTAGCCCGAACGAATTCGTGCTTCGCCCCCACCGCCACCCATCTCCTGGAGGAACAGCATGACGGACATGCGTGCCGTTGGCTTCACCGAGTTCGGCGACCCGTCTGTCCTCGGCATCGTCACCGTGCCGAAGCCGTCGCCCGGACCCGGGCAGGTCCTCGTGAAGGTCGCGGCGGCCACGGTGAACCCGACGGACCTCGGCTTCCGGCAGGGCGGGAGGCCGGTGCCCGACGGCGTCGAGCCGCCCTACATCCCCGGCATGGACCTGGCTGGCGTCATCGAGGAAACGGGCCCCGACGTGCCGCGGCTGGCACGCGGGCGACCGGGTGATGGCCGCGGTCGCCCCGATGGTGCCGGGCGGCGGCGCGCAGGCGGAGTACCGGGTGGTTGCCGAGGACCAGCTCGCCAAGGTGCCCGGCGGGTGGTCGCTGATCCAGGCGGCCACGCTGCCGATGAACGGCATGACGGTGCGCACCGCCCTGGACATGCTCGCCCTGCCCGCCGGCGCCACCCTGGCGGTGACCGGGTCGGCCGGCATCGTCGGGCAGTACGCGATCCAGCTGGGCCGGCACGCGGGCCTGACCGTGATCGGCGACGCGAAGCCGGAGGACGAGGCGCTGTGCCAGTCGTTCGGCGCGCACCGCGTCCTGCCGCGCGGGGAGGCCATGGCCGCCGCCGTCCGCGAGCTGTACCCCGACGGGGTGGACGCGGTCCTCGACGCCGCGCTGCTCGGCCCGGCGATCCTGCCCGCGGTGCGCGACGGCGGCCAGCTCCTCGCGGTCCGCCCCTACCAGGGGCCGACGGAGGACGGCAAGGCCGAGCGGGACATCACCGTCCAGGTAGTCCTCGTCGGCCGCCACCTGCACGAGGGCCACCGCATCGCCGAGCTCGCCGACCTGGTCGACAAGGGCGTGCTGACGCTGCGGGTGGCCGAGGCGCTGCCCGCCAGCCAGGCGGCCGAGGCGCACCGGCGGCTCGAGGCAGGCGGGGTCCGCGGCCGCCTGGTGCTGACCTTCTGACTGACCCTGGCCTTGGTCTTCAGCGGCGGGCCGGGACGACCACGCCCGCCGGGGGCGGGTTGGTGTAAAGCATTGCGGCCAGGGCCGAGCGCTCGGTGAGGACCTTGCGCTGGTTGACGTAGCCCTTGTCGGTGATCTCGCCGGCGTCCAGGGCCGCCGGGCGGGCCATGACGAGCAGGCGCTCGATCCTCGCCGCCGAGCCGTGGCTCTCGTTGTGCCTGGCCAGAGCCTCCGCGATCAGCCGCAGCAGGTCCGGGTCGGTGACGAGTTCGCCGTCAGGCGGCACCGGGTCACGGTCGAGGAGCTTGCGGGCCTCGGCCGGGTTCAGCCAGGCGAGCGCCGCGGCGTAGTCGCGGTTATCTCCGGCGATCACCGCGTCGGACAGGGCGGGCACGGAGGACAGCAGCGCGGTCCGGACCGCGCCGACCCGGACGAACGTGCCCGTGCTCAGCTTGAAGTCCTCCGCGATGCGGCCGCGGAACACCAGGCCGGCGTCCGGGTCGCCGGGAACCGCGAACCCGACGGCGTCGCCCGTCCGGTAGAAGCCGTCGGCGTCGAACGCTTCCGCGGTCAGGTCCGGGCGGGCGAAGTAGCCGGGGGTGACGTTCGGGCCCTGGACGCGGATCTCGTAGGCGTCCTCGACGGGAACCAGCTTGACCAGCGCGCCTGGCAGCGGCGCGCCGATGCTCCGGGCGTCGCTGAACGGGAAGTTCGCGCTGGTCACGGCCGGGGCGGTCTCCGTGGCGCCCCATGAGCCGGTGACCGGGATGTCCCGGCCGGGCGCGTGCCGCGCGGCCAGGGCCTCCAGCCGCGAGCGGAGCGCCGCGGGCAGCGCGGCCGCGGCGTTGAACAGCAGCCGCAGCCGGGAGAAGAAGCGGGCGGCGAACTCCGCGTCCCCCTCGAGCGCGGGGACCAGCTGGGCGTACCCGGCGGGGACGTTGAAGTAAATGGTCGGCGGCACCTCGGCGAGGTTCGCGACCGTCCGGGCGAACAGGCCGGGCGCCGGGCGCCCGCCGTCTACGTAGATCGTGCCGCCGTTGACGAGCATCATGTTCACGTTGTGGTTGCCGCCGAACGTGTGCGACCACGGCAGCCAGTCCACGATCACCGGGCGCTCCCCGGCGAGGAACGGCCACGCCTGGCGGATCATCCGCTGGTTCGCCGACAGCATCCGGTGCGTGTTCAGCACGCCCTTAGGGGTGCCGGTCGAGCCGGAGGTGAACAGGACCTTCGCGATCACGTCCGGGGCGAGCGTCGCGAACGCGCCGGACACCGCGGGGCCGGCCGCGGTTGATCGCAGGTCACCGAGGGTTTCCGCTCCCGGCCGGTAGCCGTTCCCGACGATCGCGGGAACGTCGCCGAGCGCGTCGAGCGCCGGGCCGAACGCGGCGGCGTCATCGGCGTACACCGCGCCTGGCGCGATCAGCTCGGCGATCGCCCTGATCCTGGCGTGATCCCTTGACTGGAGCGAGTACGCCACGCTCACCGGGGCGACGGGCACGCCGGCGGTCAGCGCCCCCAGCGTCATCAGCAGGTGGTTCACCCCGTTGCCGGACAAGATCAGCAGCGGCCGCGCCGGGCCAAGGCCGCGCTCGATCAGCCCCTGGCCGATGGCGTCCGCCGCCGCCACCGCCGCGCCGTAGCCGACGCTCCGCCAGCCGCCGTCCCCGGCGCGCTCCGCGATCAGCGGGTAGTCCGGGTCCGTCTCCGCCCAGGCGCGGACGTCGTGCAGCACGGTCGCCGGGTAGTCGCCGAGCTCGTCCGCCGAGTGCAGCAGCAAGGCCCCGTCGCCAGCCTTCTCGGCGATGATCCGCACCTTCGCGAACATGCGCGCCTCCGCCGTGACATTCCACTAGAACGTGTATTCCTGACAGTCATTTGTAGCATTTGTGTGACCGGCGCCACAAGCCGTTGCCACTGGGTGCACGACAGGATTGTGAGGCGTTTTGATTTGCGCAGGTCATCTGATTCGTCCGAGTGATGTTGTCACTCAGATGCGGAGCACCCAGGTGGCAGCCCTGTCGAAGGACAGACTCGGCCTGGTCAGTCGCTAGGCAAGATCATCTTCAACAAATCTGTCGTGCACCCCGTCGGTCCGGCTAAGACGCCGGAGTGTCAGTCCTCCCGGCTACGGTGGGATCATTTCGAGCAAAGGAGACGGCATGCCGGGAAAGCCGGGGTGGCGCGGAGACCCTTCTGGTGGCACGTCGGACGCCTTTCCTCTTGTCATCGATCCGAAGCTTCCGCTGCTGCCGTTGCACGACCTGCCTTGGGAGCGGTTCGAAGAGTTGGTGCTGGACATAGTCCGGGAGGAAGAGGACCCCGTTGTGATCCAGCCGTATGGCCTTCGCGGGCAGAAACAGCACGGAATCGACATAGTCGCGAAGCAGGCATCCGGCGACTGGCATGTTTACCAGACCAGGAGGGTCAAAGATTTCCGTGTGGCCGACTGGCGGAATATCGCCGACGCGTTCGTCGCGGGCCCGAGGCCCTTTGAGGCGCGACGCCTCGTGGTCGCTACGTCGTGCGACAGGGTCCCGACCCAGTTGCAGGAGGCGATCTTCGACTACGGCCGCGCCCACCCCACTATCGAGTTCGACCAGATCTGGGACGCAGGGGAACTCAACCGCAAGCTACGCCGGCTCCCGCGGATCGTTGTCCGCTACTTCGGAGAGTCAGCGGCGCGGAGGTTCTGTGACGAGGACTTTCTGCTCACAGCCACCGTTCCTCCGGGACTGCCTATTCGCGAAGCCCTCAACCCGTTCGATTACGACGTGCACGAGGCTATCCGGCCGCTCAAGGCCGCGCTTCGCGCTCCGGGGCTCCCGACTTATGTCCCGCGAGGCCACGATGGAGACCTAGAGAAAGTCACCGGACGGGCGCTAGCTGGCACTAGCGGCCTCGCGGTGCTCCTGGGCGACTCCTACACCGGCAAGACCCGCTCGGCCTGGGAGCAAGTTCAAGGCCTCCCTGACGGCTGGCGCATGTGGCACCCGGCGTCTCCGGATGAGCTGCTGGAGAAACTGCCAGCGGTCGCGCCACGCACGGTCCTGTGGCTCAACGAGCTACACCTTTACCTGTGCACAGATGACGTCCAGCGCGACGAGACGGCCGCCGCGCGTCTCTTTGGGCTGGTGCACGATCCTGGCCGTGGCCCGATCCTGATTCTCGGCACCGTGTGGCATGAATACCGTCTCCAGATGGCGCCTGCCGCGAGCGACAACGACCTGCGGCCCCAAGTCCGCGCGCTCATTTCCCGGAACTTTATCCCCGTACCGGAGACGTTCACCCACGCCGAACTGCGCGCGCTGTCTATCGCCGCGGAAAACGATCCGGCCCTTGCGGAGGCCCGGTCCAACTCGGAACAAGGGCAGATCCCGCAGTACCTCGCCGGCGGGCCGGCCGCAAGCCGAGCGCTATCAAACGGCAGCCCCTGCAGCGAAAGCCGTGCTGCATGCCGCGATGGACGCGCGCAGGCTCGGCTGGGCACTCCTCTGCCCCCGGGATTCCTCAAAGATGCGGCCCTCGCCTACCTAACTGACCTGCAGCAAGACAAACTGTCACCCGACTGGTTTGAACGCGCGCTTGAATACCTGCTCTCACCCTGCCGCGGCGCCCGCGGGCCGCTGTGGATAGCCAGAACTGAAACGCAGATCAACTCCGTTCCGCAGGCCAGCTACAGGCTCGCCGACTATCTAGAGCAACTCGGCAAGCAAACCCGGTCTACGGAGTGCCCGGCGGACAAGTTCTGGCTCGCCGCTCTGCGCGACGAGGTAGCAGACCGCGACCGCACAGCACTCGCCTGTGCCGCATATGCCCGCGGCAGGACCGCCACTGCTTACCGGCTAGCCGACGCGGCCATGACCGCTAACAACGCGTCGGGCGTCGCTTCCTTCGCCTACGCGATCGAGCAGAAGGAAGGCCCCGAAGCAGGGCTTCCGTACCTCCAGTTCGCAGCGGAGCACGGCCACACTTGGTCGCAGGTCCGGATGGGGTGGTGGTACCAAGACAAAGGCGAATGGGAGATAGCTGAGGCTTGGTACAGCCGCGCCGACGACGGCACGAACCCAGCCGCCATCGTTGGACAAGCAGCCGCCCACACCCGCCTGGGCCACCATGATGAGGCGAAGTCACTCTACGAACGCGCGCTGAGGGCTGGCGGCGCACGATCCGTCGAGTATGAGGCGAGGCAACTCGCGGGAGAGGGCGATCATGACCTGGCCCTCTCGCTCGCCGAGAGATCGTTCGACCACGGCAACTACGAAGCCCTCACGGGCCTTGCCTGGACATACCTGTCTAAGGACCCGGACCGCGCTCTTGCCGTCATGACCTACGCCATGACGCTGGGCTTCCCAGACGCCGTTACCGAGCTAATGATTCTTTCCAGCACGCAGGACGACGCAGACCGAACACTTGCTTACTGTGATCTTGCCGAGCAGACCGGGCGCGCCAACCCACTTCGCGTCGCCGGACTTATGCACGCCCACCATGGGAACGAGCGCCGGGCGGCCGGATTGCTGTGGCGGGCATCGAATGTCGGCCCCGACCGATGGGCGTCCTTCCACGACGCGTACGCCGGTAGCTTCGCGCTGCAAAGGCTAGGGGAACTCCGCGAAAAGCAGGGCAGGATTCGCAGCGCCCGCAAGATCTACCGGAAACTGGCCAAAAGTGGAAGCAGCTACGCGCTTGTCAAGCTCGCAGCCTCCTACGAGCAGGCAGGAGCCTCGGCTGAAGCCGAGCAACTGGCCAGAGCCTATGAACAGAACGCCTTTCCCGGCCCCGCCAACGCCGGATGGGTCGCAGTCGCCACCGCGCGGCACGCACGAGGCGATATCGACGGTGCCGAACGGCTCCTGTGGAAACTCGTCGAAGATGGCGACGAGCATGTTCTGGATGACATCGCCAAGCTGAAGCTGAAGACGGGCGACAAATCCGGAGCCAAGGAAGTCCTGCGCCTAGCCGTGAACAGCGGACTGCGCTACGCAAGCGAGTCCTTGGCCCAGCTCGAACAAGAGGACTGACCCAGTCAGATGCGGAGAACCCAGGTGGCAGCCCTGTCGAAGGAGTTACGGGAGCAGCTCTGAGGTATCGGAGTCGCCGCCAGGCCCGCTCGACCGAGCGTCTGACAGACCGGGCGACTCAGACTCGGCCTGGTCAGTCGCTAGGCAAGATCATCTTCAACAAATCTGTCGTGCACCCGTTGCCACTTGACTTCGATGGCAATGTCATATCACCGGACTATGCGAATGTCGTGCTGCTCAACGTTGGCTTACATCGCCGCCATGGACTGATCGACCGTCCACCATCCGGACTTCTGACCGTCAGGATGGGGAGCGCCCCTCGCGGCCCAGCACCCGCGGCCGGAGTTCCCGACGGCGTGGACGCCCAGGGCGCCGCCGGCCTACTGGCCCAGGAGCCAGCGGCCCGGCGCGATGAGGTCGCCCGCCTCGGCCGGCCCCCAGGACCCGGGCGCGTACGGGCGGACCTGCGGCGGATGGGACAGCAGCGGCTCGGCGACGTCCCAGACCGCGGCGAGGCCGTCGGGGCGCGTGAACAGCGAGCGGTCGCCGAGGAGCACGTCGTGGATCAGCCGGACGTACGGCGGCAGCGGGTCAGCGTCGGGCAGGCTGGCGAGCGGGATGTCCGCGTGCGCCACGTCGAGGTTGAGCGCCGGGCCCGGCTTCTTGGCCACGAGGGAAAGGTCGATCGCGCCGTCGCCCGCGAGGGAGAAGCAGAGCACGTTGGCGTCGCGCGGCAGCTGGCCGGCGAGCGGCCCGGGCGGGTCGCGCAGGATCAGGCTGACCCGCTGCGCGGAAACGGCCAGTCGCTTGCCGGTACGCAGGTAGAAGGGCACGCCGCGCCAGCGGTCGGTGTCGATCCACAGCCGGGCGGCGACGAACGTGTCCCGGGTTGAGTTGGGGTCGATCCCGGGGATCTTCCGGTACCCGTCGAACTGGCCGAGCACGACCTCAGCGGGGTCCAGCGGACGGAAGGAGCTGATGACTTCCTCCCTGGCGGCCTGCAGGTCCAGCGGGCCAAGGGTGGCCGGCGGCTCCATCGCGACCTCGGCGGCCACCTGGAAAAGGTGGGTCACCAGCATGTCGAGCACCGCGCCGGTGGCGTCGTAGAACTTCGCCCGGTTGGCGACGTCGAGCGTCTCCGGCACGTCGATCTGCACCGACTCGACGTGCTCGCGGTCCCAGGACGACGCGAACGTCCCGTTGGCGAACCGCAGCAGGTGCAGGTCCTGCGTGGCCTCCTTGCCGAGGAAGTGGTCGATCCGGTACACCTGCTGCTCGTCGAGGACCGAGTGGACGACCTTGTCGAGCTTGCGGAAGTCCTCGCGCGAGGTGCCGAACGGCTTCTCGTAAACCACGCGGGCGTTCTTGGCGAGCCCGTGCTTGCCCAATGCCCTGGTCAGCTCGGCGAAGGCAACGGGCGGCACGGCCAGGTAGTGGACCAGCTGCGGGTCACCGCCCAGCCGCTTCCTGGCTTCGCCGATCCCGTCGAGGAGGCTTCCCGGGCTTTCGGTGCTGAAGCCGCCGCCCGCGAAGAACACCCGCTGCGCGAAGGCGTCCCACTCCGCCTGATCCGGCTGGGTGCCGGCCTCGGTGATCGCCTCGCGGACACGGGCACGGAAGTCCTCATGGGCCACGTCACCGCGGCCGTTCCCCACCAGCAGCCACTGCGGCGGCAGCAGCCCCTCGGTCGCCAGCCGGTAGAACGCCGGAAGGACCATCCGGCTGGCCAGGTCCCCGGTCGCCCCGAAAAGGACGAAGACCGTGGGATCCGGGCCGCCGCCGGCGTTGTCGTGCTGCGTCGCAGTGGTCATGCGGGAAACGCTACTCCTGGCAACCGCCAAGCCCCGCAGCGGACATGGCATGGCTTCCGCGGGAATGGATTGCCTTCCGTGAGGAAATATTGACGGAACGTGACATGCCAACCAGGATGCGGAGCCCAATGAAGGAGACCAGCCCGCCAGGGCCCGAACCTCCCCCGCCGACCGCCGCGGCCCCAGACCTGCCCGCGACCAGTGACGAGCGCCGGGCGGCGGGGAAGGCCGCCAGGAAGCGGGCCCGCCGGGGCGGGCTCGCCCACTGGGCAGAGAAGGACCGAGGCCACGACGCGCTGCAGACGATCCTGGCGCAGAACGAGATCAGGGTTCCCGACCTCGTCCCCATCCGCCATCACCGGATGGCCGCCTCGCCGTGGAACTACTTCCGGGGCGCGGCCGCGGTCATGGCTGCCGACCTGGCCGCCGAGCCGGACAGCGGGCTCGCCGTCCAGCTCGGCGGCGACGCGCACGTGCTGAACTTCGGACTGTGGGCCACACCGGAACGGAACCTCGCCTTCGACCTGCGCGACTTCGACGAGACCCACCCCGGTCCCTTCGAGTGGGACGTCAAGCGCTTCGCGGCCAGCCTCGTGGTAGCGGCCAGGGAGAACGGCATCGGGCGGCCGGCCGCCGACGCCGCGGTCACCGCGGGCGTGGACGCCTACCGGCGGCGGATGCGGCAGTACCGCGCCGTGCCCGAGCTCGACATCTGGTACGACGCCACCCGGGTCGACAACCTGGTCAATTACTTCGAGCCCGCCGACCGGGACCAGGTGTCCGTGTACATCGAGCGCAAGCGCAAGCGGCGAAACAGCCGCCGGGCGTTCACCAAGCTCACCCAGATGGCCGACGGACGGCCCCGGATCACGGAAGCCCCACCGCTCAGGGTCGCGATCAGCGAGGAGGAGCAGGCCGACGTCGCCGGAGAGCTGCTCGCCGGGTACCGGGAGACCCTCCAGGACGACCGGCGTGCCCTGTTCGACCGGTTCACGCTCACCGACGTCGTCCGCCAGGTCGTGGGCGTCGGCAGCGTCGGCATGCGCGTCTACCTCGTGCTCCTCGAGGGCCGTACCGGCGCCGACCCCCTGTTCTTGCAGGTCAAGCAGGCCGGCCGCGCCGTCTACGAGGTACACACGCGGCCCAGCGAGCACGCCGGCCACGGCGCGCGGGTCATCGCGGGCAAGCGGCTGCTGCAGAGCGCCACCGATATCTTCGTCGGCTGGGGCACCCTCCACGGCGACGACTACTACGTCAGGCAGTTCAGGGACATGAAGATCATCCCGAGCACCGAGCTGATCGCCCCGCGACTCGCCGAGTTCGCCACCGCCTGCGGCGGAACCCTCGCCCGGGCCCACGCCCGCAGCGGCGACCCGATGGCGATCGACGGGTATATCGGGAAAGGGCCCAGGTTCACCGCGGCGATCAGCGAGTACGCCCGCCGCTACGCAGACCAGAACGAGCGCGACCACGCCCAGCTCGTCCGCGCCATCGCCTCGGGCAAGGTCGAAAGCCGGCCAGGCTGACCCTGGCCCGCCACGCGAACCTGCCTTCGTGGCCAGCGCGGCGGGCCGTCGTCTCCACGCGTAACCTGACCGTCCGCGCCAGCTAGTGACTCCGGGGGCCTCTAGGAGTTACCGTCAGTACGTGGTCTTCGCGATCGCATGCACCGGCATCCTCCTGCTCCTCGTGGCCGCGCTCACCTGGACGGCCAGGCTGCTGCGCATCAGCAACCTCGACGCGCAGGCACTCATGGAGAAGACCGCCTACCCCGAGCCCAAGTCAGCGCTGGAATGGCCGGAACTCCGCGTCCAGTCGGTCGTGCCCCAACCCGACGACCTGTCCCCTGTCATCCTGCAGGTCGGCTGGCCCGCCTACCCGCAACGCACCTCCACCCTGCTGCTGGAGCTCGACCACGACGAGGCGCACGCACTGTCCCTGCTCTGCCAGTGGAGCATGACCGGGGCAGCCGTCGCCGCCGAGCGGCAAGGCCCGGAGCTGGAACTCCGACGACGCCAGACCCTCGAGCGCGTGCACGCCGTTCTGCTCGCCGAAGACAACCAGGCCCGGTAGGCGAAAGGAAGTCACGGTAAGTAACGAACGTCACGCGATACTCATTCGTCACTAATTGTAGTTATTTCATGACTGACAGTTACTATACGTGCCAGACTTGCGCTATGGCTCATCCCCCTGCCCGCCAGACCGCCCCCGAGCTGCTGGCCATCCCGATCGTCACCGACAGCGACGTCCTCGACCGCGTCGCCGCCATCGTCTCACCGGCCGCCAGGCAGTACCGGACCCTGTGGCTCTTCTTCCTCCACCGCGACGGCATCCAGGCCAACCTGGTCGTCCCGGTCGACGACATCCCCGAGCATCCGGAGGCGGCGGTCATCCACAACGTCTGCTACGTGGCCTCCGAGTCGGTCGCGCAGGCCCCGAGCCTGCTCAGCGTGGTCATCACGCTGAGCAGGCCGGGCCCGCTGCGACGCACAGAGTCCGACCGGCGCCTGCTGCGCGCGCTGCAGCACGGGGCCAGCCGGCACGCGACGCCGGTCCGGATGCTCGTCCTGGCCACCCCCGAGGGCGTCCGTGAACTCGGACCGGTCAAGCCGCAGCGGTGACGCCGACCGAGCCACCGTGCCGGGCGGGCGAGGACGGGCCGCACGGCAGCCCCGCGGTCATGTCCCGCACTGCCCGTCCCGGCCATGGCGGGCGGGCAGGACCGCGGTACCTCCTATTGCGGGCGGGTGATCCGGGCGGCGGCCAGGTCACGCAGGCTGACCACGCCGCGTACCTCGCGGCCGGCCAGCACCGGGAGGTGGCGGAAGCCGTGCAGCAGCATGAGCTGGAGGGCGTCCTCGACCGTGGTGTCCGGGGACGCCTGCTCCGGGTCCTTGGTCATCCACGCGGACACCGGGGTGTGCGTCAGGTCGTTACCGGATCCGGCGGCGCGGAGCACGTCCCGCTCGGTGAGGATGCCGGCCAGGAAGCCGCTCTGCATGATGAGGGCCGATCCGACTTTCCGCCGGATCATGGCCGCGGCCGCGTCCGCGACCGAGTCGTCGGGGCTGGTCGTGACCACGCGGGTGGTCATCACGTCGCGTACGGTGAGCCCGCGGCCTGGGCGGCTGGGGTCGTCAGCCACTTTCGCCGACCTCGTCGAGTTCCGGGTCCGTGTGCGGGGTGGACGGCCCGGACAGTTCCTCGGACAGCATGCGCCACAGCGACCCTGTCCATGCGGACAGCTGCGGCCACCGCATCCAGAACAACTGCAGGGTTGTCTCGTCGAACTCGTTGTGCGCTTGGTCGGGAGAGACTGCGTCGGTGAAGTCCTCGAACTGATGGAGGAGTTCGAGGAAGCTGTCTGCGTTAGCTTCCATGCGATTACCTTTGGCTAGCGACGGACGGCAGGCTGGGGAGGGGTGCCAAAAACGGCTGTTTGCGCCGAGTGCGAGGGTCTATACCCTGAATGACCGCGGCCGAAAAGCGGCGAGCCAAGCCAGGCGGCCGTGGCCCGGCCGGTCCGCCCCGCCGATGCTGGGCCGGGGAACCCTGGACTCCTGGCCAGCAGCCACCTGGTGACGAGTCGCCGGCCGACCGGTTCCTGAGGCTGGCCTGCCTGACGTACAGTCACGACCAGTCCGCTGATCGGGCGGCGGCCGCCGAGTTGCTAGCCGGGCGGCCCGGGCTGTCGGCGGAGAACCTGTTCACCGCCGCCGCCTGCGCGGATGTTGCGCAGGTGCGGCGTCACCTGGCCGACCGGCCTGCCGGTGCGAGCATGACCGGCGGGCCGCACGGCTGGTCACCGCTGCTCTACCTCGCCTACGCCCGGCACGACCCCAACGTCGGCCTGCCGGCCACGCTGGAGACGGACCGGCTGCTCCTGGACGCTGGCGCGGACCCCAACGACGGCCGCTTCTGGCACGCCCTGCCATCTCCCTTCACCGTGCTCACCGGCGTACTGGGCCACGGCGAGCACCGCCAGCCCCGGCATCCGCACGCCATTCCGTTCGCCCCGCTGCTGCTGGAGCGAGGCGCCGACCCGAACGACGGGCAGACCCTCTACAACCGCGTGTTCGGCAGCGACGACGACCACCTCGTCCTGCTCTTCGAATACGGTCTCGGCGGCGACACCCGCGGCCCGTGGCGCCGGCTGCTCGGCGAGTCGCTGGAATCGCCCGCCGAGATGCTGCGCAGCGTCTCTGATCTGCTTAGTGATCCTCAGTTATCCCGTGTTCGCGGGATTGTGCTGGGGGTCTGGTTCCCGTTGGGGCGGGGTGGCATGGGCGTTCCTGTGGAAGCCCGCGCCGAGTGCCGCCCCGCGTGCCCGGTGGGGGTGCCTTTCGGGTTCCGTGCAGGTCGTGCTCACGCGCTGGTCCCGGGTCGCTGCGCGGGGCAGCGGGGGCCGGGCCGTTCTCGCGTGTCCCTCCGGACGCTGGCCGCCGCGCCCTCGCGGGCGTGGCGGGGAGGGTGCCGTGCGTCGCCTGGGCGCGCGGCGTGGGGTACTTCTCCGGGGCGTGGCACCGGTTTTGGACCGGTCGCGCCCGGAAGCGTAAGGGGCTACGACGGCGCGGGCTTCGAGCCCGGCGTCGACGGCGCGCACCGTCATGGTGCCGGTGTCGCGGCTGACGGCGGTGCGCGCCTGGTGGGTGAGGCCGCGGGCGGCGATCCGCTGCCAGGCGCCTGTGTCGCGGTCGCCCTGCCAGCCGCAGCCGGGGCACCGCGCCCACTTCCACCCGGGGACCGTGGGCTGGTCGGGTGCCTTGCAGTGACGCAGCGGGGCGAGGCAGCGGGGGCAGTTCCTGGAGGTGCCGCGCGGGGGGACGGTGACGACGGCGATGCCGTGCTCGGCCGCGATGTGCCGGAGCCGTTCGACAATCTGGCCGCGCACAGTTTGCGACAGGCGGGTGTTGAGGGTGCGGCCCATGCCGCGAGCCTCCATCGACCGCAGGTCCTCGACGTAGATCACGGTGGCGCCGGCGGCGATGGCCTGGTCGGCGGCCCAGCGGGCGGCGGACCAGGCGAGGGCGTCGTTGAGGTGCGACCGGCGGCCGGCGACGCGGCCGGCTTCTTCCATCAGGACGGCAGCTTTTGCCGTGAGCGGGTGCGCCTCATCGTCGGCGGTGAGGCGCCGGCAGTGGTCGAGCTTGGCGTGGAGTGCCTCGCCCTGACGGCGGAGCCGACCCGCCTTGGCGAGGACCCCGCTAGCCCGGTACTGCGCACCGGCCCCGAGCGCGGTGATGGTCCCGTCCGGGTGCAGCCGCACGGCCCCAGCCGACAGCATGGTGTTCAGGCCCCAGTCGATTCCCAGGGCGACGGTGTGCCCGGTTCGCCTGGCCTGCGGAACTGGCTGGGTGAACGCGATGTCGGCCAGCACTCTGCCGCCAGTGGCCCGCAGGGTGGGCAGGTGCAGCACGGCGGTTGCGGGGACGGTCGGCGGCAGGGCCAGCGGGACCGCGACCCACGACCAGTCACAGTAGCCGCGCGGGTCGGGCCGGACGGGGAGCTGCAGTCGCAGCAGCGCGCACCGGGGATCGGCATCGTGCCGTTCCAGGACGGCCTGTTGCCGGTCGCACGCCGCGAGGATGAGCATCGCGGGCACGTGCGGCGGTTCCTCCAGCCCGGTCACGTCCGCCGGGAGCCGCCCGTGGTCTTGCAGGTAGCGGGCGGCCTGGCGGGTGCGGGCGCGGATGACGGCGGAGGGCAAGTGCTCCCCGCCTGGCACTGCGGCCCGCACCGCGTCCCATTCTTCTGGAGTCCGCTTGGATGGGTCGGCGGGCCAGTTCGCGGTTATCGCGCGGGTCAGCCCGTCGCGCCAGCACGCTGACCGCAGGGTCCGCCCGGCCAGTTCCTGCGCCATCCGGACGATGCGGTCGTTGACCGTGACGTCCTGCGGGGCGGCGGCCCAGCCGAGGCGGCGCAGGGCCATCCACGCCTGCGCGGGCAGCGGCCTGTCCGCCGCGTCGCGGCCAGCGGCCAGCGTCCCGAGGTCAGCGGGGTTCCAGTGGCCGGCGGCCAGCCGCCCGGCCATGCCCTGGACGAGGGCTGTGCACCACGCCAGCCGCTCCGCCACCGCCGAGGCGGACAGCGCCTCGCTGGTCTTCTCGTCGATTCCGCCCCGCAGCAGCACGCGAGCGCACGCGGTACGCGCTACCCTGCCGGAGGCGGGCGCCAGGTTGCGGGTCACCGGGCACCTCCGGGCGGGCACTTGTCGGACTCGGCGAGCAGGCGCCTGCGCGCTGCGGCGGACCGCATGCCGTACAGGCGCCCGTCGAACGTGGTGACGAGCGAGATGAAGTCCTCCAGGAGTTCTTCCCGGCCACCCTGCGCCTTGGGGTGGAGTACTTCCACGGTAGCGCCGTGGACGGCGAGCAGGCGCCGGAGCCACCCGGCGCCGAACCGCCAGACGGTCCTCGTGCGTCACCCTTACCACCGTTACCAGCCCGTCGGCGGCCGCTGACAGCATCTTCTCCAGGCTGGGCCGGTCCTCCCGCAAGCCGGATGCGCGGTCCCGGAACACCCGTACCACCGTGCCGGTGGCGGTGGCGCGCAACTCCGCCTCCTGCGAGTCCAGGGACGATTCCTGCCCGGCAGTGCCCGAGACCCGCACGTACAGGCCCTCCAGCCGCGGCCTTTCCGCGCACCCGCCGCCGGGGACCTTCATCGCGTCGATGTCGTCTGGGGAGAAACGGCGCTCGCGCCCTACCCATGTCACGGGGATCTTCCCGCTGTCCGCCCACAGCCGGAGCGTCACCGGGTGCACCCCCAGCTGTCTCGCCGCCCGCGACAGCCTCAGAAGCTCCATACGGCTACCTTCCTCCGTTGTCCGTTCTGGAGGGCCGCCTCCGGTAGCCCGGCTCTCGTGAGCACGAGCCCGATCGCGGCGGTAAGGACATCCCCCGGCGACGGCATCCGGGGGCTTCCCCGCGAGCCCGGCTCCTAGCCTTCACCCACGTGGCGGTCCTGAGCTGATGTCGTCATGCGCTTCTCGTGAGGTAGCTGACTTGTTCGAGGCGCTGGTGGGCGGAGGGGGCCAGGTCTCCCGCCGCAAGCGCCTGGGACACCGCCGCCTTGATCGTGGGGAGCTGTTGCGGGCTGATGAGCTGGGGCCGTCGCAGCAGCAGGAGCGCCCATAGCGTGTGGGCGCAAAGGTCGCGGTACGGGGCGTGGACGATGCCGCGCAGCAGCGTCCCTAGCATGGCCTAACCTACCGGATCATTCACGATCGCTAAGCAAACCGCTGAGCCGGTTCGCATCTCGGGTACCGCCTGCCGGGTCATTGATTGCTCGGCGCTGCCCGCTCGACGGCCGACATGTTGTGAATACTCGTACTTTGTACTCACGGGTTGAGTTGGGGAGCTCAGGAATTGTTTCATCATCACGAGCGTGAGAAGCAGATGACTGAGGCCGAGCGGGAAGCGCTCCTCGGCAGTGGAGTCACCGTCCAGGGGACGGTGATGGGGAGCGAGTCCTCCGCGGAAGACCGGCGGATGTCACAGGTGCGCGTTTACGTGGACTTCAAGGACGGCCACACGGTTGAGTTCAGCGAAGAGCTGGCCAATCTGTACCAGCCGGCGCCCGGTAGTCCCGAGGCGCGGCGCCTGGCGGAGGTGCGGGGCGCGGAGCAACTGCGCCACCCTGACCGGATACCCAAGATCCAGCTTCCCCTCTCGGCCGGCGAGCGGGTGCCCGTTCGCTACGACGCCAGGGACCGGAACAGGATCGTCCTTGACGTGCCGGCGCTGCAGAAGCGCGCGCTGCACGACTACGTGGAGCGCCAGAAGAAGCCGAAGGGGCAGTCCGGTGCCCGTGCGGGCGCGGGGATGGGCCCGCCCTGGGCGGTTCCCGCGCACTGCCCGAACTGCGGCGCACCGGTCGACCAGGCGAAGGCATCCGGGGACCGCGACCCGCTCTGCGACTTCTGCCACCAGCCGGTGCCGGTGACGCCGCTGCGCTAGCAGCAGGGCATCCGCGCCGCGCCACTTTGGGGCGGATTGTGGGCCTTAGCCCGGCATTGCCCGGGGAACCAACATGTCGGGGCGCCCGCTGTCGCGGGTCCCTTTTCCGGCGGGAGACGCCTCCCCCGGGGATCAGCCCTCGCGTGAGTTGGAGTATTCGCAGTGACAGTCGCCCCCGATCGTTCGGAAGAAAAGAAGACGGCCGCCCGCCACCCGCTCGCGCCGCTGACCGTGGCGGAGGCGGGAGCCGCGGCGCGGGCCGCGCTCACGGCCGTCGGGCCAGATACCCGGCTGGCGTACGTGGCCCTGGCCGAACCGCCGAAGGAGGTGGTGCGCGGCTGGGAAGGCGCGCCGCTCCCCCGGGCGGCGGTCGTCGTCGTGTACTCCCAGCCGCAGCGGCTCACCTGGATGGTGACCGTGTCGCTGGACGCGGGAACGGTCACCGCGAAGGTTCCGGTGCCCGGCGCCCAGCCGTCGCTGACCGCCGACGAGTGGTACGGCAGCGGAGAGCTGTGCAAGGCGGACCCTGGGTTCCGCGCCGCGCTCGCGCGGCGCGGCATCACGGACCTCTCCGCAGTCCAGGTCGACGCGTGGCCCGCCTCCAACTTCGGCCTCGACGTCGACAAGTCGGGACGCCGCCTCGCCCGGTGCGTGGCCTACGTGCTCGACGGACCGCAGGCCAACCCGTACGCACGGCCCGTGGAGAACCTGTTCGCCGTCATGGACCGCGACACCGGGGAGGTGGTGGAACTCCAGGACGGCGAGGTGGTGCCAGTGCCGCAAGCGGCGGAGCGGTACGACGCCGCGAGCGTCGCGGCGCGGGGGCCGCTGCGGGAACTGGCGCCGCTGCGGATCCTGCAACCGGACGGCCCCGGGTTCACCGTGGACGACGGCTGCCTGCGGTGGGGGCCCTGGCAGCTGCGGGTCAGCCTGCACCCGATCGAGGGGCTGGTTCTGCACGAGGTCACCTACGTCGACGGCGGGCGGCCGCGGCCGATCCTGTACCGGGCGTCGCTGTCGGAGATGGTCGTGCCGTACGGGTCGATCTCGATGAACCACTGGTGGAAGAACGCGTTCGACGCGGGCGACGCCGGGCTCGGCCGGATGGCCACGTCGCTTGAGCTCGGCTGCGACTGCCTCGGCGAGATCGTGTACCTGGACGCGGTCGCGGTAGGCGACGACGGGACGGCCACGGCGCTGAAGAACGCGATCTGCCTGCACGAGGAGGACTACGGGATCCTGTGGAAGCACGTTGACCCCGGCAATGGCGCGGCGGAGGTGCGGCGGTCACGGCGGATGGTGGTCTCGTCGGTGGCGACGGTCGGGAACTACGAGTACGGCTTCTTCTGGTACTTCTACCTCGACGGCACGATCCAGGCGGAGGTAAAGCTGACCGGCATCATCCAGACCCAGGCAGTCGTGCCGGGGACCCGGGTCCCGTACGCCAACCCGGTCACGGCGGAGCTGGCGGGCCCGCACCACCAGCACATGTTCAGTTACCGCCTTGACGTGTGCCTGGACGGCCCGGACAACTCGGTGTACGAGGTCGACGCCGTCCCCGTGCCGACCGGGCCGGGCAACCCGTACGGCAACGCGTTCACCGCCGAGGTCACGCTGCTTGAGACGGAGACCCAGGCGCAGCGGATGGCCGCGGCGGAGAAGGCGCGCTACTGGAAGATCGTCAACCCGCACGTCACCAACGCGGCGGGCGAGCCCGTCGCCTACAAGCTGGTCCCGCAGCACGCGGGCGCGCCGCTGCTGGCGCAGCCGGACGCGGCGATCACGGCGCGGGCCACGTTCGCGACTAAGCACTTGTGGGTGACGCCGTTTAGCGAGGAGGAGCGGCGGGCGGCGGGTGACTTCCCGAACCAGCACCCCGGCGGCGACGGGCTGCCGAGGTGGACGGCGGCGGACCGGCCGGTCGCCGATACCGACATCGTGCTTTGGCACACGATCGGGGTGACCCACTTCTGCCGTCCTGAGGACTTCCCGGTGATGCCGTGCGAGTACGCGGGATTCACGCTGAAGCCGTTCGGCTTCTTTGACCGGAATCCCGGCATCGACCTGGCGCCTTCGGGGTCAGGACACGGTGATCACTGCGCGGCGGGGTGACGGAGCGTGGGGGACGTCGCGACGGTGGCCGCGAAACTCCTCGATTTCACCTAGAGGCGCCTGGGACCGGGCAGGTAGCAGTCCGCTGGGCGGGAACTCCTTATAGTCTTGGGGTGTAAACCGCATTCACTTAAGTTACAGAATTGCGCGGGTGTGAATGAAGACACTTCAGGTGTTCCTGAGTCATACCTCAGACATGGCGCAGTTTCCCGAGGATCGGCCATTCGTGCAGGCAGCCTTGGATGCTGTCGGCCGGGCCCGGATGACGCCGGTCGATATGCGGTATTTTGCCGCACGGGACGGCCGTCCCGCGAACTACTGCCAGCAACAGGTGCTCACGTGCGACGTATACGTGGCGATCGTCGGGTTCCGTTACGGCTCGATAGTTACAGGCGAAAGCGTCTCCTATACCGAGCTGGAATTCCTGGCCGCTAGTGCCGCGGGCCTGCCGAGGCTGGTGTTCCTGCTGTCAGAGACCGCCTGTTCGCCAACCCTGGCTGACGCCGACCTCGGGCTCGTGGGGGGCTTCAGGAAGCGCTTGTCCGGAGCCGGGCTGCTCGTGCGCGAATTCAGGTCCAGTGACTCTCTGGAGCTTGAGGTATTCCACGCGCTGAGTGAACTTGCCACTCAGTGGCCAGGCGCTGCTGTTAGCCGGCCAGAGGTTACCGTGACTACTGGAAGACCAGTGGCGGCACCGCATGCGAGCAGGGCCCGCGCGTTGCTCTCCCGCGCGTACATGTCCGCCCTGGCAGAGCCGCTAACCCCGGCCGGAGATATGCCGGTTGGGCTGAAAATACCCACCCTAGAGGCAGGGTACATTGATCACCGTATTCGCGTGACGCAGGTAACTGCCTCTTCTGAGCCCGGCCGTGAATCTTGGTGGGCCGATGTGCCGATTAATGACAGCGCTCCTGATTTTCTATTTGCAAGCCTGACCTCGCGGGAGGCGCTGACCGCACCACTGGTATTGCTCGGGCAGCCCGGATCTGGCAAGTCAGTCTTGACGCGGATCTTGGCCGCTCAATTTTCGACGGCCGGTTTCCTGCCAGTTCGAGTAGAGCTCCGGCAAGCGGATGTTGAGGGTGAACTGCAGGAGCAGATCGAATTTGCCATTCGCAGTGCTACCGGAGAGATTACACGATGGCCGGAGGTTGTGGAATCCGGTGACCGCGTTTTGCCCGTAGTAATATTTGACGGATTCGATGAACGACTGCAGGCTACTGGAGTTCTACAAAGCGACTTCCTGCTCCGCGTCCAGGGATTCCAAGAGCGAGAGGCCCGTTTGGGAAGGCCGCTGGCTGTCATAGTCACGAGCCGTACAGCGGTTACCGACCGCGCCCGGTTTCCTCACGGTACCACGGTTGTCCGGCTGGAACCGTTCGATAAGGGGCAGATTTCCGCATGGCTCAATGTCTGGGATCGGACCAATCGAGTCTCTCTTGCCGAACGCGGCATGCGCCCGCTGCCGGTAAACGTTGCCCTCAGTTACGGGGAACTGGCGGAGCAGCCCCTCCTGCTGTTGATGCTGGCACTGTATGATGCCGACGCTAACGTGCTACAGCGTCGGTCCGCGGTTTTGGGTCAGACCGAGCTTTACGGTCGGCTGCTGAAAGACTTTGCCAGCCGGGAGATACGCAAGCATTCACCCGCTTTGCCGGAAGACGCCCTGGAGCGTGCGGTAGAGGATGAACTTTCCCGGCTCTCGGTTGTCGCCTTCGCGATGTTCAATCGGCGCAGCCAGTGGGTCCCGGAGTCCGACCTTGACGTCGACTTCTCGGCGCTGCTCATTAACAAGAGCCAGCACCGACCAGGGTCCGATCCGTCGCGGGTCGAGCTCACCGCCGCCCAGTTGACCGTTGGCCGCTTTTTCTTTGTCCATGAGGCACGGGCGACACATGGGCGTCGCCAGCTTCGCACATATGAATTTCTCCATGCTACCTTCGGTGAATACCTAGTCGCCCTCCTCGTGGTGCGCGTCCTTACTGAAATGGTGCGGTCCGAGAGAGCCTCGGTTCCCCCGCCGAAGGATGGAACTGACAATGGAATGCTGTATGCACTCCTTTCATTCGCCGCACTCACGGCCCGGAGCCCCGTTGTAGACTTTCTTGGTGATTTGCTCGACCAGCTGGATAAACCGCAGCGTGCGGCCATAACTGAAATACTCCTGCGACTTCACACTCTCGCACTGTTCCGGCAAGGTGAATCTAAATACAGCAGTTACGAACCGCTCCAGATGTCCACGGTAACCCGGCACGCCGCTTGGAGTGCCAATCTGGTTGTCCTCGCCGTACTCGTGGCGGGTGAGATCACCGGCAACCAGCTTTTCCCGCAAGCCTCAAATCCGCAACTATCGTGGCGCGCGGAGGCCTTGATCTGGCGCTCCCAGTTGAGTGGTTACGGATGGGAAGGCCTACACGAGACTATTGCCTTTCATCGCGTGTGGGATGGCCAGCGGAAGGCATTCCGGCTAACCCGGATCGACGGGACGTTCACGCCAGAAGCTCTTGACATGTTCTGGGCCTTTAATATTGCACCCGATGCGCGAGAATATACGGAGTTTTTTTCCTCGCCAGCGCATAACTCTCTCATGACGCAGCGCAAGATTAATTTCACGAGTAATATGTCTGAAGACATTATGACTCACGGCCTCGCCCCGCTGCTAACTACCTTCCCTACAACTGCGAATTCCTTCGTCATGCTGGATGATGGGCGCGCAGTATCCGCTGTCAATGCGCTAATAGCGGCTCTTTGCGCGCCATACAGGGAAGGCGCCCTGGAGGAATCTGTCTATCTGGACCTAGCGACAGTAACGCGCAAAATCATGGAAGCATCCAATGTGACGCAGGATGCCCCTTATTTGAAAATGGCGCTCGGTGTTCTAATCTCTGCTGTCAGCCAGGGGGCCGTATCTCCAAGATCGATCGGGCCAATAGTCGGATCGATCGGCAAGATGGCCGCGAGAGATGCGAAGCTAGCAGAACTAATGCTCCGCCTTGATGGGCTGCTATCAAAATAGGTTAGCTAACGGCCGCGCCGGACAGACCGCGAAGACGAGTCGTAGGCGTTCATGGTGGCCGAGAGCCACTGCGGCACCTTCACGTTCCGCGCGGTGGTCGGCAGCGGGTACGCCATCACCAACCCGGTGACGGTCGTCGTCCGCTAGATGCCCTCGCGGTAGGCGATGGCGGCGGCCTCGGTGCGGCTGGCCGCGCCGAGCTTGCCAAGGATGTTGGATACGTGGACGCTCGCCGTCTTCGAGGTGATGAACAGCTCCGTGCCGATCTCGCGGTTGGACATGCCCCGGGTGAGCAGGCTCAGCACCTCGCGTTCGCGGTCGGTCAGGGCGGCGAGCGGGCTCGTCGCCGCCTGACCCGCCGGCGTGCCCGCCTCGGCCGTCCCGGGGTCCAGGCGGGCACGGCGGGCCAGGTCGTCGAGGGCCGCGCCAAGCGGCGCCGCCCTCAGCCGGGACGCGGTATCACGGGCCGCGCGCCAGACGACGGCAGCCTCGTCGCGGCGCGCCGGCTTCCACCAGCGCCTCGGCCAGCCGCCACTGAGTCCGCGCCGTCTCGTACACGTAGCCAGGCCCGAACTCAGCGAGGCATCTTCTCCCAGACCTCCGGGGAGTTCGTCCCCGTGAGGCGGGCGTACTCGGCTTCGCAGCGGGCGAGCCAGCCGCGGCCCTCCGGCCCAAGCACCGCCTTGGGCCGGGCCGGGTAGCTGGCGCCCTCCCGCGCGACCTCGAGCAGCGCGGTGCCGGCGGCCGCTTCCGCGTCCGCCCCGGAGGTATCCCCGGTCCCCCGCAGCTCCGCCGCCCGGTCGGCCCGGGCCGCGAGGGCGATCGCCGTCACCCGGATCACCGACGGGCTGTGGGCGGGCCACGCGTCCGCGTCGATCGCGGCTTCCGCCTCCGCCAGCGCCCGCTCGCAGTCTCCCTGCCACAGGGCGTGCTCGGCGAGGATCCCGCGCGCGATGTACGCGACGAAGACGTCGTCCCAGAACGGCTCCAGCCAGACCCGGCGCTCGCTGACCGCCGGGTTGCCCCGGGCTACGTCGATGAACAGCGCCATCGCGGACAGAACCGCCTCCGCCTGCCTGGTGACTCGGACCGGGAACCCGTCCGCCAGGTCCTGCGCGGCGTCCCACCGCCCTTCGGCGAAGTGCGCCTGAAGTGCAGGTGCTGCAGGTCAAGGCCGAACGGGGCCAGGACGAGCCCCTCCGCCTCCGCCCATTCGATGCCGCGGTGGGCGACGCTGCCGACCTCGGCGAGTTCACCGCGCGCCAGGCGCTCGGCGGCCAGGTGGGAGACGGCCCGCAGCCGGACGCCAACCGCCCCCGTCGCTCCCGCCTGCTCGATCGCGGCGGTGAACATGCTGATCGCCTCGCCGGAGCGGCCAGCCCGCGAGTGCGAGCTGCCCGTTCGTGGCGAGCGCGTCCGCCTCGACGGAGGCCGACCCGGCGGCGCGGGCCGCCTCCCGGGCCTGGCCGACCCAGTCCCAGGCGTCGTCATAGCGGTGCGCCGCCATCAGCGCGATCGCGTAGGTTGCCATGGCGCGGGCCCGGTACCAGGTCGGCTCGTCCAGTGCCTCCCGCACGGTCGCCTCGGCCACGTCGAGCGCCTCGGCGTACCACTGCGTGTTCTCGCTCTGCAGCAGGTGATACGCGAGCCGCTCCCCGACCCGGCAGCGCAGCTCGGCGCTTTCCTCAGATCCTGGGCCTTCTGCCGGTCCTGTTTCACCGGACACCCAGTCGCGGATGCGCCGGAGCAGGTGCACGGCGAGGGGTACGTCACCACTCGCGGCGGCGGCCAGCGCGGACTTCAGGCCGAGCTTGCCGCGCGTCATCCCCGCGGTCCGCTCCGCCGCTTCCACCCGCACCCACAGTTCCAGGGCCATGTCGTAGTGGCGGTGCGCTTCGGCGGGCGCCCCGAGGCGCTCGGCCTCGTTGCCGGCCCGGACCGAGGCGGCGAACGCACCGGGGACGTCGTGGCTCGCCAAGCTGTGGTGCGCGAGCTCGGCGGCGGCGCCGGGTACGTCCGCGAGGAGGCTCGGCGAGCCGGGCGTGCAGCCGGGTGCGCTCGCCCGGCATGAGGTCGCCGTACACGGCCTCGCGCAGGAGCGCGTGCCGGAACCGGTACCCGTCGGGCCCGTCGGGAGCCAGCAGCTGCTGGCCGGCCGCCTCGCGGACGGCCAGCTCGTAAGCGTCGTCGGGCAGGCCGGAGGCGGCCCGGACCAGGTCGTCGGCACCGCCGCCGGCGACCGCCGCCGCCCGCAGCACCTGCTGCGCCGCGTCCGACACGCGTTCCACGCGCGACAGCAGCAGCTCGGCCAGCCCGGTCGGCAGCGTGCCCCCCGTGCCGTCCTCAGCGCACGACGACGCGTTCAGGAGCTCCTCGGCGTAGTAGGCGTTCCCTTCCGCCCGTTCCACCAGGGAGTTGAGGGTGGCGGCGGACATGGGCATCGGGGCGTTCCGCCCATCGGACAGGATCTCGGCCAGGGCCGCGGCGGAAAGCGGCCCGAGTTCGACCAGCGCGACCATGGGCAGCCTCAGGAGCTCCGCGATGACGCTGCGCAGCGGGTGACGACGGTGCAAGTCGTCGGTGCGGTACGTCCCGATGATCGCGACCCGCTCGCGGTGCAGCATGCGGGCGAGGAACGTGAGCAGGTGGCGCGTGGTGGCGTCGGCCCAGTGCAGGTCCTCGATGACCAGCAGGACCGGGCTGCTCTCGGCGAGCTCGGACAGCAGGCTGAGCGCGGCACCGAACATCTGCTGGCGCGTCAGGCCGGCCAGTCCGCCTCCTGGGCGTGTCCATCACCGTCCGGGAGCAGGCGAGACAGGACCGGACGGGCCTTGATGGCCTTCTCGATGTGCGGCGGCACGGTGCGGAAAGCATCCGCGAACGGGAGGTACGGGACGCTGTCACCAATCTCCGCGCACTGGCCGCACAGCACGGTGAAGCCATCGCGTTCGGCGATCTGCATCGCCTCGGCCACCAGGCGGGACTTCCCGATGCCGGCGTCGCCGCTGACGAGCCCGGTCACCGTGCGGCCCGCCGCCGCGTCGCGCAGGAGGCCGCGCAGCCGGGCCAGTTCCGCGTCCCGTCCCACCAGCGTGCCCATGTGCCTATTATCCGCCTCGATCTGACGTTCCCGCGAATCGATTACGGGCTGGTCCGGCCGCTGAGCTGGCCGCGGACTCAGATGAGTGAGGCCTAGGGAGGCACCCCAAGCCGTTCGGGATAAGGCATTTAAGGATTTTTCCTCATGATCGGGGGCTGGTCTTACTGCGAGCCTGAAGGCAGAAAACGAACGGAGGCCACAGATGAGGACGACAATGCGGCGGGCCGCTGGGAAGCTGGCGGACGCCGTTCGGGAGATGAACGAGGCGCAGCGGCTGATGCTGGTGCTGCGGACCGCCACCGACCGGTACATCGACAACCCTGACGCCACGCCGGACACGTACGCGGAATTCCTCGCCAGGACGTCCGGGGCGCTGCTGCACGAGCCGTCCGCCCGCAAGCGGGCCCGCAAGGCCCGGCGCGCCTAAGCGTTCGCCTGGCGGTAATGTGACGGGCCGGGCCATCGTCAGGTACTACGAGGCGTAGTAACGTAGTACCATGTTCCCGTGAACGGCACCGTGCCCACGATCATCATCGTCGCCGGCCTTGTGCTCGCCGGGTACGCGCTGCTGACGACCGCCCTGAACCGGCGAATGGGCCTTGGCCTGCTCGTCGCGCTCGGCGTCCTTGAGATCCTGCTGCTTGTCGAGGTCGGCATTGTCGTGGCCAGGCTCGCTGACGGCAAGCACCCGGCCAGCGTGGCCACGCTCATCGGGTACTTGATCGCCATGCCGTTCGTGCCGGTGGCCGCGGCGTTCTGGGGGGCGCTGGAACGATCCCGGTGGGGCCCGGCGGTCATCGCCGTGGCCGGGCTCGTCGCGGCCGTGCTGATGGTCCGGCTGCATGAGATCTGGCCGGTGATCCATGTCTAAGTCAGCGACATCGCCGGAGCCCGCGGCCTCGCCGCCCGACTCGACCAGGACGGGTCCCGGCCGGCTGCTGGTCGCCGTCTACGGCCTCTTCGCACTTTCCGCCTCCGCCCGGGCCGGGGTGCAGATCGCGACGAAGTTCAGCCACGCGCCGGTTGCCTACGTGCTGTCGGCGATCGCGGGCCTGGTCTACATCCTCGCCACGGTTACCCTCGCCAACGGCAGTGTGACAGCACGACGGATCGCCGTCGCGTCCTGCTCGGTCGAACTCGCCGGCGTGCTAGCGGTCGGCACCTGGAGCCTCGTCGACCCGGCCACCTTCCCCGACGCGACGGTGTGGTCTGGCTACGGCAGCGGTTACGGCTACGTCCCGCTCGTCCTGCCCGTTTTCGGCCTGCTCTGGCTGCGCCACTGGGCCAGGCGGGCAAGGGCCCAGGCAGCGATCGCGACGTCAGCGGAAGCCGCGGGCGTCGCGGCCCTCGCTGGCGAGACCGTCGAGCAGGACACGGCGGGCGATCGCTCCGCGTAGCCTGAACTGCGTGACTTTGCCCGCGCTGCAGCAGCCTCAGTGGCCCGACCGCCATCGCCTGGAAGAGGTGGTCAGCCGCCTGGAGGGCTTGCCGCCGCTGGTGCTCGCCGCCGAGTGCGACCAGCTAAAGGACCGGCTGGCCGCGGTGGCCCGCGGTGAGGCCTTCCTGCTGCAAGGCGGTGACTGCGCGGAGACGTTCGCTGGCACGACCGCCGACAGCATCCGCGGCAAGTTCCAGACGCTGCTCCAGATGGCGGTCGTGCTGACCTACGCGGCCAGCGTGCCGGTGGTAAAGGTCGGCCGGATGGCCGGCCAGTTCGGCAAGCCGCGGTCAGCGGCCACCGAGGTCCGCGAGGGCGTGGAACTCCCGGTCTACCGGGGTGACGCCGTCAACGGCATCGAGTTCACCGCCGCGGCCAGGACGCCCGACCCGGGCCGGCTGCTTGAGGCTTATCACTGCGCGTCGGGCACGCTGAACCTGTGCCGGTCGCTCGCCAGCGGCGGCTACGCCGACCTGCGCCAGGTGCACGCCTGGAACCAGGACTTCGTGGCCGGCAGCCCGGCCGGGCAGCGCTACGAGCAGCTGGCGGGCGAGATTGACCGGGCGATCGCGTTCATGCACGCGTGCGGGGCTGACCCCAGGGAGTTCCGCGCGGTGGAGTTCTACTCCAGCCACGAGGCCCTGCTGCTGGACTATGAGCGAGCCCTGGCCCGGACCGACGCGCGGACCGGGCATACCTACGACCTGTCGGCTCACCTGCTGTGGATCGGGGAGCGCACCCGCGATCCCCGCGGCGCGCACGTCGAGTTCGCCCGCCAGATCCGCAATCCCGTAGCCGTCAAGGTCGGACCGGACGCCAGCGCGCAGGACGTGCTCGAGCTGATCGAGGCCCTCGACCCGGACCGCGAGCCTGGCCGCCTCACCCTCACCACCCGGATGGGCGCGCGGCGGATCCGGCAGGCACTCCCCCCGCTCGTCGAGAAGGTGACGGCCAGCGGGGCCGCGGTCGTCTGGGTATGCGACCCGATGCACGGCAACACGGTGGAAGCGGCCGGAGGCCAGAAGACCAGGAACTTCGACGACGTGCTCGACGAGGTCGCCGGCTTCTTCGAGGTCCACCGCGCGCTCGGCACTCACCCCGGCGGCATCCACATCGAGTTCACCGGCGACGACGTGACCGAGTGCATCGGCGGCGGCCACCACATCGCCGAGAGCGACCTCAGCTACCGCTACGAGACGACGTGCGACCCCCGCCTCAACCGCAGCCAGTCCCTCGACCTGGCCTTCCGCGTCGCCGGGCTGTACCGCCAGCACCTCGACCCCGACAGCGGCGAATGAACCGCGGCCGGTGAATTCGCGCACGTCGACGGTTGCCCTGGTGTCCGGCGCCGGGGCGTGTCACGGTGGCGTCATGCGCGCAAGCCTGACTCCGGAGGAAGAAGTGGCCAGGGCGGCCGCGCGGCGCGCCGCCGCGCTGGCCGAGGGGGATGAGGCGGCACTGCGCCTGCTCATGCACCCCGGCCTGCGGTGGACCACGTTCCGGGGCGAGGTGCTCGGCTACGAGGCGTACATCACCGGCAATACCCGCGGTGACCTGCGATGGCACGCGCAGCGCCTGGAAGACGTGCAGGTGGCCGTCGTCGCGGAGACCGGGATCCTGACCGCAGCGGTCACGGATGAGGTATCCCGTGGCGGGCGCGACCATGCCTTTCGCCTGCGCCTCACCCAGACCTGGATTCGCACGCCGCAAGGCTGGCGGTGCCTGGCCGGACATGCCAGCCTGCCAGCCGCCTAGGCCAGTGGCTCGCGGGGTTATGCGGTGTATCGCCACGGTTCCTGGGTGCTCGGAGACGGTGATGTTCACCCGCGCGCGCAATGCGTAGGAGGTCAGGGGCGGCGCCTGCGGCTCCCAGCCGCCGGCCTCGTCCTAGGCGCGCGGCGCCGTGGCCGACCGCGTAGCCCTGGTCGTCGATGATGGTGACTTCCCAGCGGGAGACCGGGCGACCGGGCGGCGGCCGCGGCGAGGTCGCGGGCTAGGGCCGGGTCGAGTGGGCCGAGCAGCCGGTTGTCCCCGGGCCGGGCCGCGGTTCGCTGCTGGGTGACCAGCGGGACCGCTACCACCTCCTCTGGCGGCACCGGGCGGCCGCCCTCGGGACCCGGGCCGCCGTCCTGGCCGTCCGGCCCTTGCCACCCGGACCGCCCCTTCACCGGGACCTTCGTCACCGGGGTTCCCGTCATCGTCGTCAGGCCCCTGGCCGTCACCGTGGCCGCCGTCATCGTCGCGGCGGTCGTCTCCGTGGCTGCCGCTGGTGCCCGAGGCGTCGGCGGGATGGGCGGCCTCGTGCGAGTCTTCGCCGTTGCCGTTCGCGCCTTGCCCGTCGTCGGGTGGTTCCGCGGTGGCGGCACGGGCGAAGGCGATCGCGTCCTGGGCGGACACGCCGTTGAGCAGGTGCAGGTAGGCGAGTGCCTCCAGAGCGCTGGCAGCCTGCGCGGGGAACGCGCCGGACGCCTCGTAGTCCCTGGCGCGGGCAACGACGCTGGCGTGGCCGGCCAGCGCCTGCGCGGCCGGGAGGTCACGGCCGGACAGGCCCACTGCCCCAGAATCTTCACGGAAGACCGTGACCCGGGCCCGCTCCCGCTCCGCTGCCGACCGGCGCCGCTCCGCCGCGTCGGGGGCCACCGCGAGGGCGGCCCGCCAGGCCAGCCGCTCTACCTGGAAGTAGGTCTTCCCGGCCAGTTCTGGCAGGACCAGCGCCTCGGCACGCGCCGCCTCGCCCTCATCGAGTGGCTCGAACGTGGCCGCGACCAGCTTCGCCTTCGCCAGGGTGAGGGTGCCATCGGCGAGCAGGCGGCCGATGCCGGGCAGTCGCGAGCCCAGCGTCCAGGCCAGGGTGGCGAGGTTCCCCGCCGACACCGGCCCCATGGCCAGGGCGGCGGCGACCTCGTAGTTGAGCGAGTCGTCCCAGCCGTCGGGCAGGTCGCCGCGGCGGCGCAGCAGTGGCTGGCCGTCGCCGCCCTCCCGCATCATGGCCCGCAGCGCGGCTAGCTTGCCCGCCGCCGCCCACGACTCGATCGCCGCCCACTGCCGGACCATCCCGACCAGTGCGTCGGTGTCCGCACCCTCGTACAGGGCATCCGGCCCGGCGGCCGCCTACAGGACGGCCGCCAGCGGCGCTGACGGCGGGGCCGCGTCCCATTGCCCGCCGTGCGCGAAGCTCGCGAGTAGTTCAGGCAGGCCCGCGCCCCGGCCGGCGCCTGGCCCGGCTGCGGGTTGTGGTCGGCCTGCCATTCCATGAGATCACTCCATTCGATTGGCAGCTTCAATAGAAGCTGTTAATCGAACACTAGTCCGAGACATCGACATTCCAGGCTGACCTACCGGCGCGGCCCAAACCCGGCCGGCCGCCGCCGAAACCCGAGGCCTAGACACCAAGCAGGTGACCCTGCGCCGACCTCGCGCATCCGCGCCTGTCCGTTAGTGCAGCACTTCCAGCGATCCAATCACCAAGCAGTGCTATCCAAGAGCACCTGCAAAAGCTGAACTCCCTCGGAATCGCCAAGCTTGGCCAGCGCGAGAGCCGCCTGGCGACGCTCGTTGAGATCTTCGGAATCGCTTCGTGCCAGATCTCTCAGGGTAGTGAGACCAACCTCGTCACGATACTCCGCCAGGATGCGTGCCGCGAGGAGTCGATCATCGCTCATGTGCGACACATCCAGAGCCAGGGTCCGCATGATCTCGAAACCGGCCTTGTGCCCCTTTTCTAGCAGTGCCAACGCAGAATAATAACGGACCCTGAAGCCGTTTTCGATCCCGAGAGCCAGCTCCAGTAGCACATCACCTCCGCCGGCCAGATCATGGTCGAAAAGTACGAGCGCAGCCTCATATCGCTCATCAGCCGCTATCGAGCGCTCCGCCGCTATGGACGTGAGGGCATCAATTGAAATCTGGGCTCGGGTCGTGGCGAAGAGAACCTGGGCAGCCATTCGGCGTTCCCATGGATCAGCTGCGACATCAGCAGCCAGTCTCGTCAGCGCCTCTTCCCCTCGGCGGGCATCGCTTCTGGCGAGCGCGGTAGCGGCCGAGTATCGCTCGTCGTATACACTATCAATGTCGTGCGACATTGCCAGCAAATAGTCAATACCGACCTTGTCTCCATATGCGGCTAGTGACTGCGCAACCGCGTCACGTTCGAAGGACTCGATTCGCTCATCATCTACTAGCGCTCGAAGAATCTTCAATCCTGCTGGGTCTTCGCGTCGGGCCAACGCATCCGCGGCCATACGTCGTATCCACGGATCAAGACCACGGTCCTGTGCCCTCTCCCGCAAAACGATGAGCTCTGCATCCTTGTCCGCGCTGCTAAGCAATAGAGCCACCATACGTCGCACGGACTCGTCATTGCTCCTGTCCTTTGCTATTTCTTCGAGAATGCTTCGACCAACTGCATCGCCACGCTCGAGCAGGAGTTGGGCAGCCGCCGCGCGCTCGCGAACGTCGGCACCACTCCAGGCGGCTGCCACCTGGCGAAGTACTTCAAGGCTATCGCTATCAGCGAGCTTCTTTGCGGCCGCTATTCGGTCCTCGGGTGGAGTTCGCGGGTCCAGCGCTATCCGCCGTGCCGCATGCTCTGCCAGTCGGCCTTCCCGACTCGACTCCGGTGAGTTCGCAGCGCGCATTTCCCGCCTAATGCGATTTGCAAATTCGTCGCCTCGAGCCTGAAGGCGTTGTATGGCCCACGTTCGGCTGTCATCGTGGCCCGATCTCCTGTCAGTCGCGACCACCCTAAGCAGTCGGACTCCTAGGTCAGGATGCAGTTCCGACAAACTGTCGGCAATGAGGGCTCTGGTCCAAGGCGCCTCGCCGCTGTCTTCAACGATTCCGGTCAACCTGTTAGAGACACTCTCATTAACCGCGAGATCAGTAAGGATAGTGATGCACTCAATGGCGGATTGGTCCTCGTCGCGGATATGCCTAAGGAGGCCGTCTACTATTCTCTGCTGCAGGTCATCGTCAAGGGCAAATCCCTCGGCCAAGACATGTGCAGCGCTCAGCGCGTCGCCATCCTGCAGTAGTGTCTCGGCGACTGTAACGACCTCAAACCCGCTGCGAGCCAGGCTGAACAGCGCTAGGCTGCGACGTGCTGGATTCGAAATTTCGGCGACCAGGCCCTTCAAGTCAACCTCGCGCGCATGCTTTTCCGCGGAAAGGTATTCAGCGACGCTCTGATGCAGTAACTCAATCTCGAATCCCACGGCCTCTAGGAGGGATGTAGCGATAAGAGCCCCGTGAAGCGCTCCAATCCAGGGCCATTCGGGCTCCTCTTGCCGGCCCGTCGATAGCTCTTGTTTGATCCAATCGCGGGCGGTCTGCATCAACGAGCAGCCAGCGTCTTGAACACGAGCGACTGCCAGAGCTAGCAGCAATTCTGGCATGACATCTCTCAGCCATGTATTAAACGATGCCGGATCTGACATCGGTTCTCCCGGCCCGTTCCTGGCGTGCATTGCAGAAATCGGAACGCGTGCCGAAAGCAACAAAGAGATGTATTCTCGATATAGGGCACTTCTCGTGGTCGGAAGCTTGCTGCTGGCGTTCCTCTCATAGACAAGAGCGGCCATGGCCACGAGAAGCGGAACCCGCATCATACCGGCGAGCCCGGCTGCGCGTATACTATTGCTAAACTTCTCGACCTCGTCCTCAGTTTCCTGCCGGCGGGCGGGGTATTCCGCTCGAGCAAAAAACCAGTTTCTCGCAAATTCACGAATATCGGCACGATCGAACGGGCGCAAGTACATCTGGCCGACGCAAGGTGAGCGCAACTCGGCTATTTCGCCGACAGGCAACGGCCTGGTTGCTATCACGATGCGCATTGGAGACGATGAATCAGAGAGATAGCTCGCAAGGATGTTTAGGACTATAGATCGCCGATTCGGTTCCAATAGTTCATCGACTCCATCGACGAACACGAGCCAATCAACCCCAGGCAGAGGTCGCCTGCGCAGATAGTCGCTTGTGATCTGGCTTATTCCTATTTTGAGATACCTTGACGCAACAGACTCCTCGATGCCTTCGCTGCCCAGGTCGCTGGCGTGAAGGTATATCGCGATTATAGGTCCATACGGAGCGCCAGTAGGTTTCTCTTTACGCGTCGCGTTTAGCCACCATCGCGCCGATTGGCCCACCACCCAAGAGGCCATCGTTGATTTGCCTCCGCCGGGTCCGGCGACAATGACAGAGTGCGTATGGCGACCGAGGATAGCTTCGATGGTAGTCGTTTCAGCAGCAGCTTTGGCCGTTGCCTCTTTCGCTTCTGACCAATTCCAATTTTGCCCTCGCCTCGGCACGTACAATTTGCTTACACTTGGGATATGTATATTTCCAAAGCTGTAGCGATGACTCTCAGATGAACGTCTCTCAATTTCCAATATCGAACGTATTGCAACGGGGAGAGGAATCGGGGAGTTACGCCTTGCATCTATGTGGCCAAAAATAAAAAGAATAACAGTTGCACAAACGCAAAGAATGCTTATCGACGAGAGAATTATGTTAGCTTTCACTGGAAAAACATAATGAAGCCGTAGAACGGTTGCCGCAAGCGCGACGCCGCCCGAGGTGAGAGCCACGCCAAGATGGCGCATCTGCCGTATTTTCCTTACCGCACTTTTCACGCGGCTAAGAGGCTGCGGTTCGCTCGACGTGAGGACTGTCCAGGCGAGCGACAATGCACCGGTCCCGGCCACGACTATGGGCGAGAGGTTATTGCCGATAGCCATCCAGCCCGTGATCGTCCCCACGTTTAGGAGGCTAGTGCACGGCCGGGGTTTTCGGAGGTATGAGCGAAGAACGCGGCGTTTTGTCCGTAAAGGGTAGCGCGAGTGGCCACTGTCCGTTTCATCGACCTGATGACCTGGTCAAGGGTGCGAGCTTCATCCAGCTAATTACTGCTATCACGCTAGCCCTTCACGAGCTAGCGATCTTCAATTGCCGGAGTACTCGGGCGATCCGTCAAAGCCCGCCGGCTATGGTTCGTTGATCATCACTTTATGGTCGTCAGCAGCCAGTGTGACGGCGGTCTCATCCCTCGGTCGGCGGGCCTCCCTAGAAGCGGTGCAGGGTGTGGCCGAACTTGCCCTCGGCGAACGCGAGTACCCGGTCGGGGCGCACCGAGTAGGTGAGCACCTCGAAGCCCCCCGGGTGGAGCAGCCGGCCTCCGCTGGCTTCGTAGGCCCAGCGCCCGTCCCAGCGATGACGCCACGCGGCCGCCAGCCGGGCGAGGACCGCGGGGTCGGTCTCAATGGACGCCCGGCCCTCGACGACCACGTCGAGGCCGTCCTCCCAGTACAGCCCGCCCACCTGAAGCAACACCCGGTCGTCGGCGCGCAGGTTCCTTCCCTTCTGCTCGCCGCCGCCTGTGGTGAAGTACATGCTGTCGTCGACCCACACCGGCACCACGGGCGTGGTGTGGGGCCGTCCGTCCGGGCGGAGCGTGACCAGCCAGGCGAGCTCGGCCGCCTCGAGCGCGGCAGAGGTCACCGCCCATGGCGTCGGTGCCGCAGCGGGATCGCTGTAGCGAGGGTCGAGCGTGGTCTGGGGTTCCGTCATGGCATTCCTTCCGCCGGCCGCTACTTGCACGGACTTGGACTCCGGCGAAGCGGCTAAGTCATCGCCAGCCGGCGGGGGCGGGCCCGGCTAGGCCTCCGGCCAGGTCATGTCGGGGAAGAAGCTGGTGCCGTGCTCCCGGCCCGCTTCCATGATCCGCTCCACGCCCGGGATGAACGGGGGCTGGCCGGGGGCGGCGGTGTCGGTGGGCGTGCCCATCTTCTGGAAGAACCGCTCGAATCCCCCGCTGAGGACCCCCAGCATCCTCGCGTCCTCCTCGACCCGGTAGGCGTGGGCCAGGCCCGCGGGCACGAAGCCGAAGTCGCCCGGCTCGAGCAGCCGCGACTCCTTCCGCCCCTCCGGGCGGGCGACGTAGACACGGACCTTGCCCGATAGCACGTAGAAGGTCTCATGCGTGGCGGCGTGGGCGTGCGAGGGGATGATGCCGGCGGCCGGGGCGTCGCAGTGGATGATCCCGAACTGGCCGTCGGTCTCCGCGCCGCTGACGAGGACGGTGAACAGGTCACCGAATAGCTTCGCGTGCTCGCCTTCACCGTTCTGCAGGAAGAACGGAGCGGGCTGGCCGGGCAGCAGGCCACTCCACCGCGGTCCCTTGGCGGGGTCTGCGAGGTACTCAAAGCTCCATCGGATCTCCCGGATGTCGGCGTCGGTCTACTAGGTACTAGATAACTAGTGCACTTGTCCGTAAGTTCGTCGGGGGTGTGCCGGCGGGCTTGCGGGCTCCTCGCCGTGTGGCGAGCGACTCCCCGTGTGATGGTTGCCGCGCGGGGCGGGCCGGTGCCGGCTAGGTGCCCCCGAGGTGCGCGGCCGTGATGAGGGCCGGCGGCGGGGGTCACGTCGCGCCGGGTTGCACACCGGGAAGGTGCGCGCCGGCTCGGCGGTGCGTGATCCCCGCGCCCTGGAGGGGCCGCGGGGATGGTGCCGCCGCCGGTTGCGGGCGGCGATGTTGGCGGCCGCGACCAGGTCGCGGTGCCCGTGGTGCCCGCAGTGCGGGCAGCGGAAGTTCCGCCCGGCGGGCTTGGGCACCCGCCGGGAGCAGGCGGGGCAGGTGGAGGACGTGCCCCGCTCGTCGACCAGCCGGACGGTGATCCCGGCCGCCTCGGCCTTGTCCTGCAGGGCGCGGATGAGGTGCCCGACCCGCCAGTCCCGGGTCCGCTGGTTGTGCCGCCGGCCCGCGTCCAGGTTCAGCACGCCGCGGGGGTCGCCGACCGCGAGCGTCCCGACCCGACGCTCGACGGCCCAGGACACCACCGTCTTGGCGGCCTCGTGCTGGGCCTGGCGGACCCGCCGCCGGTGCCGGGCCCCGGCCGCGCGCTCGCTGCGGCGGTGCTGCCGCCACCGCCGCGACCCGCGCTGCCCCGGCTTCGGCGCCCGGCGGGCGGCGGCCCGGGACCGGCCCTTGCGGTCGCGCAGGTGCTGCCGGCACTCCGCCCGGATCGCCCGCCCGGACACCAGCAGCTGCCTGCCCGCCCGGTCCCGCTGCGGCGTAGGGGTGGATGATGCCCAGGTCCACGCCCGGCAACCCGGGCCGGATCCGGGTCCCTGCCCGGGCGGGTAGCCGGCGACGGGGACCTCGGCGGTCACGTCCAGGTACAGCCGCCCGGCGTCGAACCCTAAGGTCACCGACCGGACCCGCTCCGCCGGGTAGGGCACGTCCCGGTCCAGCCGGGCCAGCAGCGGCGGGCAGCCCTTCGCAGTCGGGATGCCGCAGCACCCGCCCGTCCAGGGTGAACGTGCCGGCGTACCAGCGGACCGGGACCAGCGCCCGCTTGCGCCGCGGGTACCGCGCCGACGCGTCCCCCGCCTTGCGGCGTCCCGCGGCGGCGAACCAGGCATCGGAGTACCGGCGCAGCACCGACCTCGCGCCCGGTGGTGTCGAGCTCCCCGAAGGTGCCCGGCCCGGCTACGGCCAGCTCCCGGCACAGCTCCTGATAGCCCGCCAGCGGCGCGTCCTGCCGGAGACGGCGCCAGCGGTTGAGCTCCAGCACGCAGCACCACACGTCGCCCGCTGAGCGCAGCAGCCCGAACAGCCGGCCCCGCTGGGCGCGGGTGACGCGCAGTCCGCACCGGGCGGTGCGGTACACCACCCGAGGCGCGTCCAGCTCACGTTTTCGAGGCATGAGACTCATTACAGCACGGCACACCGACAAAACCACGAACATCACGCCGGCAAGCCCCGAGATCCCCCGCGCTGGGACACCGGCAGCAGTGCGGCCGCCGTTACCACTACGAACTCACTCAGGCACCCGCCGCCCCACGGCATCGCCCACGACTCCGGGCCCTGGAGCCCCGATGCCCCCCTCTGAATTAACGGGCGCGACCACTAGCGGGAAAGCGTCTTCATGTCGCCGGGTGGTCTTTACCTGGGTCGGTAGAACTCCTCAATCGGCACCCGCGCCTCCTCGAATAGCGCCGGGCCTTCCTGCGGCACGACGGGCCAGTCCGACCCCGGGTTGAGCGTGCGGAACTGCTCTGTGGCCAGCGCGTACACGACGCGCCCAAGCCCGGAGCGGGCGATGCCGCCGGTACACATCTGGCAGGGCTGGCAACTGGTGTACATCGTGGTCCGCGCGACCGCCTCGGGAGTGAGCTCGCGAGCCGCCCACCGGGCGAGCTTCAGCTCCGGGTGGGCACCGATGTCGTTGTCACGCCGCACCGTGTTATGGGCCTCGATGAGGATCGCGCCGCCGGGGTCCGCCAGCAGGGAGCCGTAGGGCGCGTCGCCCTGGGTGATGGCACTGGCGGCGATGGCGATAGCGCGCCTCAGCAGGGCCTCGTCAGCGGGCGTGATCACGATGCTGTCCTCCAGTTGTTAGCCACAAGGGTGAGCGCTTCCCAGGCCACGTCGGGCCGGCGGGTTTCCTCCGGGTCACCGTGGTACGGGTCGAGCACGACCGTGTCGGCGCCGAGCCGCATTAGCTCGCTGAGGTCGCCGAGGACCTGCTTAAGGGGGCCGACGCCGGCCAGCCGCCCGGGGTCGTCGACCGGAGAGCTCGGTCAGGCGCAGGGCGATGCGCGGCGCGAGCCCGGCTAGCCGGTGGGCCGCCACCGCGTCACGGAGAAAGGGCAGGGTGAACCGCAGCGGATGCCAGGCGGCGTCGAAGGCGACGGACCGGCGGATCGCGGCCGCGCTGTTGCCGCCGACCCAGATGGGGATCGGGGACTTCCGGCCCCACGCCTCCCGCAGCGTGGCCAGGTACTCGTCGGTCAGCCGGCCGCGATCGCCGAAGGGCACGCCGAGCGCCTCGAACTCCTGCCGCGCCCCGCCGACGCCCACCCCGAGCACCAGCCTGCCGCCGCTGAGCTCGTTGAGGTTGGCGGCCATGCGCGCCACCAGCAGCGGGTGCCGGTACGGCAAGACGATCACCGTCGTGCCCAGCCGCACCCGGGTGGTGATGCCGGCCAGCCAGGACAGCGTGGTGAACGGCTCGAAGAACGGCTCCGGATAGCGCACGGCCACGTCGGGGGTGACGACCACGTGGTCTGACATCATGAGGAGATCGAAGCCGAGCCCCTCAACGAGCCGCCCCCACTCACGGAGGACGCCGGGATCGGTCCCTGGCCCGTAGTTCGGAACGTTGACGCCGAGGTGCATGGCCCGAGGCTATAGCGATGATCATTAGGCGCGGAACAGCTTTTCTTTACCGACGCCACCCTGATTCACTACTTTGCCGAGGAGATCCCTGATGCACCCGCTGCCTGACGTGCCGGCACTTGAAGGATCGCTGGTCCGGCTCGAGCCGCTGGCCGTCCGCCACGCGCAGGACCTGGCCGCGGCCGCCGAGGAGGACCGCGGCAGTTACGACTTCACGCTGGTGCCCCGCGGCAGCGAGGTCGGCGACTACCTGGCGGCGCAGTTCGCGCGCACCAGGCAGGGGCTCATCCCGTTCGCGCAGGTACGGCTGGCGGACGGCCGCGCCGTCGGGTGCACCGCGTACTGGGACCCGCGGTACTGGCCGGACCGGGATGAGCTGCGCGCCATCGAGATCGGCTTTACCTGGCTGTCCGCGTCCGCGCAGGGCTCGGGGATCAACGCCGAGGCCAAGCTGCTGCTGCTGAGCCATGCGTTCGGCAGCCTGCGGGTAGCGCGGGTCGACCTCAAGACCGACGCGCGCAACGTGCGGTCGCGGCGGGCCATCGAGGCCCTCGGCGCCACCTTCGAGGGAGTGCTGCGAAGCTGGTCGATGTCGTGGGTGCCGGGCGAGGAGGGCCGGCTGCGGGACTCGGCCATGTACTCCGTGATCGCCCCGGAGTGGGCCGCGGTCAGGGACCGGCTAGCCGCCCGGCTCGCAAGGAAGCCTTCCGGCGCCAGCGCGGGCGCGGACGGGGCTACGGCACGGTGAGGATCACGGGCCCCTCAGCCGTGACGGCGATCGTGTGCTCGGCGTGGGCGGCGCGGCTGCCGTCGGCGGTACGGATCGTCCAGCCGTCCTCGTCGAGGTAGATGCCGTCCCTGCCGCCGGCGATGAACCAGGGCTCGATGGCCAGGACCAGCCCGGGGACGAGGCGCAGGCCGCGTCCGGCCTTGCCGCGGTTGGGGATGTGCGGGTCCTCGTGCATGGTGCGGCCGACGCCGTGGCCGCCGAGGTCGGTCGAGATGCCGTACCCGGCGGCGCGGCCGACCTGGCCGATGGCGGCCGAGATGTCACCCAGCCTGCCGCCCGGGCGGGCCGCGGCGATGCCCGCGGCGAGCGCGGCCTCGGTCGCGCCGATGAGCTTGGCGTCCCCGTTCGCGGGCGCGCCGACGGAGAAGGAGATGGCGGCATCGCCGACCCAGCCGTCGAGTGTCGCGCCGGCGTCGACGCTGAGCAGGTCGCCGTCGCGAAGCCGGTAGTCGCCCGGGATGCCGTGCAGCGCGGCGTCGTTGACCGACGTGCAGATGACCGCCGGGTAAGGGACGGGGGCGAACCTCGGGTGGTAGTTCAGGAACGGGGAGGTGGCGCCGGCCTTGGCGAGGACCTCCCTGGCGGCGGCGTCGAGTTCCTTGAGCGTGACGCCCGGTGCCGCGACGGCCCTGGCCGCCGCGAGGATGTCCGCCACGACCCTCCCGGCCGCGCCGATCGCGTCGATTTCCCGCGCTGTCTTGATCTCGACCACCGGCCGCCCTCCTTCGCCTGCTAACTGGCCTAGGATACGAACCCCCGCGGGCTCCGGCGTACCGGGCTGGCCTTCTGGGTCCCTCCGTTCCCCGCCCAGGAGGGTCACGGGGCGCGGCGGGAGGAGCCGGAAGTCGTTCGGGATAACGGCTTTGACCCGGTGTTGAGTGTTTTCAGGCGACGACCGACATCACCGCGGAGTTGATGAGGTCCCAGTCGATGGCGGCGCCGAGGCCAGGGCCGGCGGGTGCGTGAACGTCGCCGTTGGCGTCGACCGCGAATGGCTCGGTGAGGCCGTAGCTGACGTGGGCCAGGCTGTGGTCGCCCGCGCGGTTGAACGCGAGGACCTCGAGCCAGTCGCAGTTGTCGATGGCCATCATCACGTGCGTGCCTGCGACGTTGTTGAGCGCGTTGTAGGAGTCGTGGACCTCGCAGTTCATGCCGAAGGCCTCGGCGAGGTGCGCGATCTTCATGAGGCCGGTGATGCCGCCTTTGATGACGACGTCGCCGCGCAGGAAGTCGGTGGCGCCGCTGGTGATCCAGGGCGGCAGGGCGGCGAGGCCGCCCGGGTTGATCTCGGTGGCCAGCAGCGGGATGCTCAGGTGCCTGCCGAGCCGGACGTAGTTGTGCATGTCGTAGGTGGGAAACGGGTCTTCGAACCAGTGATAACCGAGGTCCTGGATGGCCTGGCCGACCCTGAGGCCCTCCGTGTAGGAGTAGGACCAGGAGGAGTCGAGCATCAGCGTCATGCCTTCGCCGACCGCTTCCCTGACGGCGGCGCAGGCCTCGATGTCGAAGTCAACCGGCGGCGCGGCGCCGTGCAGCCACGGGCTGCGCGGCGGGTGGATCTTGTAGCCCTTCCAGCCTTGTGCCTGCCAGTAGGCGGCTTCCTCGGCGTACTCGGCCGCGCTCTGGTGGTGCGCGGTGGAGAAGTAGGCGGGGATGCGGTCCCTGCAGGTACCGAGGAGGCGGTGGACGGGCAGGCCGGCGGCCTTGCCCGCGATGTCCCACAGGGCGACGTCCACGGTCCCGACCGCGTGCGGTGACAGGTAGTGGACGAGGTTTTCCAGCCGCCGCCAGTGCTTGCCGATGTCGAGGGGGTCCTCGCCAAGCAGCCACGGCTTGACGACGGTGACGATCTGCTCGGCGATCTGCGCCGGGCCGGGGCCAGGATTGGACAGGAAGGCGTTGCCCTCGATGCCCTCGTCGGTCTGGATCCGCAGCACGCCGAGGGGGACGGGCCTGGCGGGCCCGAAGCTGGCGGAGGCGGTATGCCTGCGTTCATGGAGGACGACGGTGATATCCGTGATGCGCACGTCCCCTGACGTTACTCGCTTCACGGCGGAACGCCGGCCGCCGGTCGATGAGACGGGCGGCCGGCGTTACCGTGGCCGGCGATCGCGCTGGCTCAGCCCATGCCGATGGACTGCAGGAAGCCTTCCGCGACCGTCGTGTAGTTGGCCTTGTCCGTGATCACCGCGTTGTCCATCTGCAGCAGGGCGGCAGTGGTGAGCTTGGCGGACACGGCGTTCAGGGTGGCGCTGATCGTGGGGGTCAGCCCGGGCTTGTAGACCAGCGGGATGACGTTCTGCGCGGCGAAGTTGAACTTCGGGTCGGCGAGCGAGACCAGCTTGTCGCTGACGATCTGCGGGGTGGTGGTGAAGACGTCCGCGGCCTGGACCTTGCCGCTGGTCAGCGCGGCCAGGGTGATCGGCCCCGACTCGTCGAGCGGGTCGAACGACTTGAACGTCAGCCCGTAGTTGGCCTTAAGGCCGGCGATGCCGTCGGAGCGGGTCTTGAACTCCGGCGGCCCGCCGAGCACCATGCTGCTCGCGTAGGGCTTGAGGTCGGCGATGGTCTTGAGGTGGTACTTGGTCGCGGTCGCCTGGGTGACCGTGATCGAGTCGCTGTCCTGGGCCGGGGCCGGGTTGAGCACGGTGAGCGTCGACGGGAGCTTGGCCGCGAGCGCGGCGTCGACGTCCGCCGTGGTCTTCGCGGTGGAGGTCGGGTCGGCCTCGACGGTGAGCAGGGTGCCGTTGTACTCCGGGATGATCGTGATGGCGCCGCTCTTGACCTGCGGGTAGTAGACCTCGCGGGCGCCGATGTTGAGCTTGGTGGTGACCTTGACGCCCTTCTTCTGCAGGGCGATCGCGTAGACCTCGGCGAGCAGCTCGTTCTCCGGGAAGTTAGCCGAGCCGATCACCACGGAGCCGGAGGAGGCGCCGCCGCCGAGCGGGTTGCTCGAGCCGCCCGAGGCGGACGCGGACGTGGTCGCGGAGGCGCTCGTCGAGGTCGTGGCGGAGGAGCTGGAACTGCTCGCGCACGCGGTCACGGCGGCGAGGCCGATGGCCGCGAGCGCGGCGAGGCCACCCGTCGCGGCGATCCTGAGGGTCATATGGGTTTTCCTTTCGGAAGGATTGGTTTACTCGGTCTTGGCCTGCTTGCGCAGGCCGGCCGGGACGACCAGCCGGGAAAGGCCCGCGAACAGCGCGAGCACGAGCACAGCGAGGATGACGACGAGCAGCGCGCCGCCGGCCACCGGGCCGTACGCGTCGCTGGCCAGGCCGTCGATGATGAAGCGGCCGAGGCCGCCGAGGCCGATGTAGGCGGCGATCGTCGCGGTCGCCACCACGAAGATCGCGGAGGTCCGCAGGCCGACGAGGATGAGCGGGAGCGCGTTCGGGACCTCGACCCTGGTTACCTGCTGCCACGGGGTCATGCCCATGCCCGCGGCGGCGTCCTTGACGCTCGGGTCGACGGCGGCGACGCCCTCGTAGGCGTTCACCAGGATCGGCGGGATCGCGAGGACCACGAGCGGCAGCAGCCAGGTCAGCGGGGAGAACCCGAGGAAGACGGCGAGCAGGATGAGCAGGCCGAGGGTGGGGATCGCCCGCCAGGCGTTGGCGATGTTGATCACCACCACGGCGCCCTTGCCGCCCCGGTGCCCGATCGCGACGCCGGCCGGGACGCCGATCAGCGCGGCGATCAGCAGCGGCAGGGCGCTGTAGCCGAGGTGGGCGACCAGCTGCTGCGGGATGCTGCCCGATCCCTGCCAGCCCGTCCCGTGCCAGTAGGCGTCGGTCGTCACCCAGTCCCACGCCCAGCTGAAGAAGCTCACGGGGTCGCCTCCGTCAGCTGCCGCAGGCGTTGCCGCCGCTGTTTCCGCTCGGGCCGGGCCGCCCACGGGGTGAGTGCCCACTTGACCGCGACCAGGATGAGGTCGCAGACGAGGGCGAGGACGATGACCAGGAAGAGGCCGACGTAGATCTCCGTCGGGAAGGACCGCTGCAGCCCGTCGATGAACAGGTACCCGAGGCTGGACACGCCGATGAGCTGGCCGACGCTGGCCAGGCTGATGCTCGCCACCACGCCGACGCGGAGCCCCGCGAGGATCACCGGGACCGCCAGCGGCAGCTCGACCGTGACCAGGCGGCGCAGCGGGCCGTAGCCCATCGCGGTGGCGGCCTGCGTCACCGGGGCGGGGACGGCCCGCAGTCCGGCGACGACGTTCGGCAGGATGACGCACAGGGAGAAGACGGTGAGCGCGATGATCACAGTCGTGTCGGTCAGGCCGAACGCCGGGATCAGCGCGATGAACAGCGCGAGCGACGGGACCGCGTAGGCGATGTTGACCACGGTGAGCACGGGCGGGTAGAGCCAGCGCCAGCGGGCCGCGACGATCCCGATCGGGAGCGAGATGACCAGGCCGATCAGCGCGGGGACCACGCCGAGGTAGGCATTCTCCCGGGTGAGCTGCCAGATCAGCGACCAGTTGTCCGGGATCCAGGACCACATCATGACGGCGGCACCCGCTGCGCCGGCTGGACCTGCCTGGTGTCCTGGCGGCTGTTGCCGTCGGCGGCCTGGATCGCGGCGCGGAGCTGGTCGAACGTGGCCACGCCGAGCACCCGGCCGTCGTCGTCCACCGCGACCGCCTGGCCGGCCGGCGACAGCACGGCGGCGTCCAGCGCGGCGCGCAGCGTGTCGCCGCCGACGGTGAACGGGTGGCCGATCCGCTCGGCCCGCACCTGCGCGAGGGGAGTACCGCCGGGGAGCGCGGCGAGCGTGGCCGTGTCGACCCAGCCGCGCGGGCGCTCTTCCTCGGTGACGCAGATCCACGGCCGTCCGGCGGCGAGGGCCTCCGCGACGGTGGCCTGCGCGGGCAGCACCGCGCCGGTGTCCAGGCTCAGTCCCGCCGTGGACACGAACGACAGCCGCCGGATGCCCCGGTCGAAGCCGACAAAGTCCGCCACGTAGTCGTCGACGGGCGCGGCCAGCAGTTCCTCCGGCGGCGCGAGCTGGGCGATCTTGCCGTGCGGGCGGAACAGCGCCACCAGGTCGCCGACCTTGATGGCCTCCTCGATGTCGTGGGTGACGAGCACGATCGTCTTGCGCAGCTCGGCCTGCAGTGACAGCAGCTGATCCTGCAGGGAGGCGCGGACGATCGGGTCCACGGCGCTGAACGGCTCGTCCATCAGCAGCACGGGCGGGTCCGCGGCGAGGGCGCGGGCGACGCCGACGCGCTGCTGCTGGCCGCCGGACAGCTGATGCGGGTAGCGCTTCGCCAGGGCCGGGTCCAGGCCGACGAGGGTGAGCAGTTCCTCGGCCCTGGCCCGGGCCTTCTTGCGCGGCCAGCCGTTGAGCACGGGCACCGTGGCGATGTTGTCCTCGACGGTGCGGTGCGGGAACAGCCCCGTCTGCTGGATCACGTAGCCGATGCCCCGGCGCAGGTGCGCGGGGTTGCGCTCCTTGATGTCGGTGCCGTCGAGCAAGATCGTGCCCTCGGTCGGCTCGACGAGCCGGTTGATCATCCGCAGGGAGGTGGTCTTGCCGCAGCCGCTCGGGCCGACGAGGACCATCGTCTTCCCCGCGGGGACCTCGAGGTCGAGCCCGTCGACGGCCACAGTGCCGTCCTGGTACCGCTTTGTCACTGCCTCGAAGGTGATCAACCGGCCGCCAGCTGCTTCCACATAAAACGCTCTTTTCCGACCATATTTATCTGAATATATCGGCACTCTGGCCTACACATCACCCGGATCACTGGCCCGAGCCGCATCCAACCACCCTAACCGGCGTCACCGGCCACGAGCATAACCGCGCGTTCACCTGTAGCTAACGATTTAAGCCTTCCGCCCACGCCTACCCCGCTGCTCGCCGCTAACCGTCCCCGAGGCGAGCCCGGGCCCCGTTCATCTGGCCGTAGAACGGCGTGCCGGGGGCGAGTTCCTCCGGGGTCACCGGCCTCCTGGTGAAGGCCGAGGCGTAGATCCCGGCGACCAGGGCCATCGTGCGCCGCGCCGCCGCCGGGCCGACCGGCGGGCGGCGCCCGGCGCCGAGCGCGGCGAGCACGTGCGCGAACTGCGCGGCGTGCCCGCTGCGGGTCCCGTTCTCGGCGTCCTTCCATGCCGTGAGCACCTCGTCGTGGTAGCCAGGCGCCGGCGTGACCCGCCAGTCGTCGTCGCCGTAGCCGTACAGGTGGGTCACCTCGACCGTGCCGCGCTCGAAGTCGAAGCGCAGGTAGGATTCCTCGCGCGGCGACAGGACGCTGTTCACGACGCTCGCCACCGCCCCGTTGGCGAACGTCACGTGGGCGAGCGACACGTCCTCGGTCGGCGTCGTCCTCGCCTGCGTCCTCGCGACCGCGGAGACCTCGGTCCAGTCCCCGAGGACGTCGAGCAGCATGTCCATCTGGTGAATGCCGTGCCCCATCGTGGGCCCGCCGCCCTCGGTGTCCCACCGGCCGCGCCACGGCACGTCGAAATACGCCTGGTCGCGGAACCACGTGGTGTGGCAGATCGCGACGAGCGGGCGGCCAAGCGCCCCCGACGCGGCCAGGGCCCTGAGCCGGCGCTGGCCCGACCCGAACCGGTGCTGGAAGACGGTGGCGAACCACGGCGGCCCGTCCCCGCCGGGCCCGCCCTGCGCGGCCGCGAGCCCGTCGAACTCGCGCAGGCTGATCGTGGGCGGCTTCTCGACGAGCACGCTCGCCCCGGCGCGGAGGCAGCCGAGCGCCAGCGGGTAGTGGGTGGCCGGCGGCGTGCAGATGTGCACGAGATCAGGCCGTCCCTGGCTGAGCAGGTCGGTCAGGTGCCGGTAGGTCCCGCGGACTCCGAACTCGGCGCCGAACGAGCTCAGCTGACTCTCGTCGACGTCCATGACCGCGACGAGCGCGGCCTCTGCCGGCCCGCCCGCCGAGGTGACGGCCGCGAGCGCCTTGGCGTGGGCCCGAGCGATGTTCCCGGTGCCCACGATCGCGACGCGCAGCGGTGCCATAGAACCACCTAATTTCGGCGACTGGAACCGGCCAGCCCGTGCACACTGGTTGGGTACGGTGACGTGCACAGCGACGATGACCTGGCCGGGTGCGCGCGATCTGCATGGCCTTGCCCGAGGTACGAGCGGGCCTCGCAGGCGTGCCGCGGTCGTCGCGAAGAAGTCGTTCGCGCAGCTGTGGGCCGACGGCCATCACGGCGATAACTTCCCGCATCTGTGGTGCGCGGGGCTGCCCGGCGCGCAGGAGCGCATCGGCTCGGCGCCGGACCGGTTCTTCCGCCCGTACGTCGGGCACCGGGGCTGGATCGGCGCGCGCCTCGACGGTGACGTCGACTGGCGAGCTCGCCGAACTGTGCGCGGACGCCGACCGCGCGGTCGCCCCCGACCGCGCGGCTGACGCCTCACCCGGCGTCCGCTCGTGGTGACGGTCACACGGAGGCGTCGTACTGGGAGGCCTGGATCGTGTACAGCTCGGCGTACTGACCGCCCAGGGCCAGCAGTTCGCCGTGCGTGCCGGACTCGATGACCTTGCCGCGGGCCAGGACGTAGATACGGTCGGCGTGCCGGACGGATGCCAGCCGGTGGGTGATGATCAGCACCGTGCGGTCGCGGGCGAGGGTGCGCAGCGAGGAGAACAGGGCGTACTCGGCTCGCGCGTCCAGGGCCGCGGTCGGCTCGTCCATGATCAGCAGCGGGGCGGTGCGGTAGAAGCCGCGCGCGGCGGCGATGCGCTGCCACTGGCCCCCGGACAGTTCCGCGCCGCCCTTGAACTGGCGCGCGAGCAGCGTGTTGTAGCCCCCCGCGAGCTCCGCGATCACCGCGTCCGCGCCCGACGACGCGACCGCGGACGCCAGCAGCGAGTCATCGAGCAGCGCGGCCCATGATGATGTTGTCCCGCACCGTGAGCGGCCAGTTCCCGTGATCCTGCGCGATGACCGCGATCCGCTCGCGCAGCGGCTCGCCGTGGACGTCCGCGATCGAGACGTCGTCCCACCGGACGGTCCCGGCCTGCGGCCGGTACAGCCCGGCGAGGATCTTGGCGAGCGTCGTCTTGCCCGACCCGTTCTCCCCGACCAGGGCGATCACCTCGCCCCGGCCTATCTCGACCGACACCTCGCTCAGCGACGGCTCGTCGGCTCCCGGGTAGGTGAAGGTGACGTCCGACGCGAGGATCCTGGCGAATCCCGGCGGTGCTTCGGCCGTGCCGGGCGGCGTGATCCGGGCCTGGGCGTCCTCGCAGAATGACACGTAGTCAGAGAAGTACAGCCCGTCCTCGTAGCACTGGTTGACCGAGTACATCAGCTGCTGCAGCGACGTGGCCGCCGACCGGAGCGCGAGGACGGCGGTCCCCGCGACCGACAGGGCGAGGAAGCCGGTGGCGAGCAGCACGCCGAGCACGGCGTACACCCCGGCGGTCGCCAGGCCGCCGAGCGAGCTGCCGGCGAGCTTGGTCATCGTCTGCTGCTGCGCGGCCCTGAGCTCGGCGTTGCGTACGTAGGCGGCCAGCCGGGACACGCGGTCGAGCAGGTAGGCGCGCATGGTGAACGAGCGGAGTTCGGCGGCGGTACGGCGCTCGGCGATCAGGTCGGCGAGGATGTACTTGCGCCGGTAGGCGTCCACGAGCGCGAACCGCGTCAGGTAGTTGATCCGCGCGCTGCGCACGGCCGACCAGGCGCCCGGCAGCTGCGCGATCAGCAGGACGGCGAGCAGGATGGGCTGGAGCACCCCCACGACCACCGCCGCGGACGCCAGCCCGGCGAACGCCGTGACGAAGTTGATCATGTCGTTGACCAGCGCCGACGCCGAGTACACGCCCCGGTCGCGGGCCCGCTGCATCCGGTCGTGGAAGTCCGGGTCGTCGAAGGCGGCCAGGTCCACCTGGGCGGTGAGGTCGTAGAGCCGTACCTCGACCACCTGGTCGACCTGCGGCTCAAGCCGGCTCTGCGCCCATCCGGCCGCCGTCGACACGCCCGAGCGGATCGCCGTGGCCACGGCGACCAGGATCAGCGACGGCAGGGCCGCGCGCACCCGGTGCGGCGTGGGGCCGCCGGCGAACAGCGCCTGCAGCACCCCGGTGGTGGCGAACAGGGCATACCCGCCGAACACCCCGGAGGCCAGGTTGAGCGCGATCGTCGCCGCGGTGTCCCGCCGGTTCGCCGACCAGCCGAGGCGCACGGCCTGGCCGATCAGCGCGGGAAACCGGCGCGCGACGTCACTGAACTTCACCGTGGCCAGGCGCTGGTCGTAGGCCCGCCAGTACTCCTCGGTCAGCTCCGCGGTCTCATGATCGGCGGCTTCAACGTCGACCGCCCGGTCGTCGGCGGACGGTTCGTCACCCGGCGGCTCGCGGCCCGCTGCCCCGCCGGCCCGTTTCCGCCCTGCTGTCAAGCGAAGGCGCGAGAGCCCGCGCCACCACCGCCCCATGCCATGAGTATGGGACGCCCCGCTGACATTGGGCTAACGAATAAATCCGGCTAAAGACGGACGGGGACGCGACTAAGCGGCGGCTGCGAGCCGGAGCAGCGGGAACTGGATGTCGCGGCGGTGGGCGAAGCCAAGTTCCTTATAGAGCCTGATCGCCGACGCGTTCGTGGCGATCGCGTGCAGGAACGGGGTATCGCCGCGGGCGACGATGCCGGCCGCCACCGCCCGGGTGAGCCGGGAGGCGAAGCCGTGGCCGCGCCAGGCGGGATCCGTGCAGACCGCGCTGATCTCGGCCCAGCCGGGCGGCCGCAGCCGCTCGCCCGCCATGGCGACGAGCTCGCCGTCGCGCCTGATCCCGAGGTAGGCGCCGAGCTCGATGGTCCTGGGCAGGAACGGTCCCGGCTTGGCCCGCTCGACCAGCCGGAGCATGTCGGGGACGTCGGCGGGACCGAGGGTGACCGCTTCATCGTCGGGCCTGGCTTCCAGTCCGTCGGCAACCAGCTGGACGCCTTCACCGAGGCCGAGAACCTCCCAGTCCGGCGGCGGGGCGGCGCCAACGCCGGGGAACAACACCATCTCACCGGGCGCTACCAGGCGGGCCGCGTCCGCCCAGTCGGCCGCGCCAGGCTCGCCGGGGAGCGCGCAGAACGGGCTGATGTCGGCGGGGTAGCGAGCGGCCCGGCCCTGGACGAGGGCGAGCCGACCATGGGTCCCGGTCAGCGACTCGAGCACGGGGTTATCGAGGGGGTGCGTCATCGCGTCAGCTGATCCCTTGCGTCTTCCTGCCCGCCGGGCGGCGGGGCGTCGAGGCCGAGGCGGCGCTGCTCGATGGCCAGGCAGCGGTTCTCTACGTACAGCAGGCCGGCGGCCTCGGCGATCTCCCGGGCTTCCGCCGACGCGATGCCCAACTGAAGCCACAAGGCGGTCGCGCCCACGGCAACAGCCTGCCGGGCGACGTCGGCCGCCTGACTCGACGGCCGGAAGACGTTGACCAGGCCCACCTGTTCCGGAACCTCGGCGAGGGTCGGATACGCCGGCTCGCCGAGGATCACGCCGCGTCTGGGGTTAACCGGGATGATCCGCCAGCCGTGACGCTGCATGAAAGCCGGGACGCCGTACGCGGCCTTGGCCTGGTTACCGCTCGCACCCACTACGGCGAGCGTGTCGTACGAGGTAAGGATCCGCTCGACCACCTCGTCCGTGCCTGCCACGTCATCTACATTACGCGGGATGCTCCCAGCGCCGTGCAGCGGCCGCATAGGGGCGGCCGCCACCGCCTCCGCCGCTACACGCCGGCCTTCGCGCCCCAGAGCTCACGCGAGGCGATCGCCGCCCCCTGGGCGAGCGAGGCCAGCTTGGCCCACTGGATCTCCTCGTGCACCCGGTGCATGAACGCCCCCTGGGCGAAGCCGCAGTCGGTCCCGCCCATCACCCGCTCCCGGCCGACGACGTTCGCCAGCCGGACGAGGCGCTGGGCGACGAGCTCGGGGTGCTCGACGACGTTCGTGTGGTGGGTGACGACGCCGGGCACGAGGACCTTGCCGTCCGGGAGCGGCACGTCTTCCCAGATCCGCCACTCGTGCTCGTGCCGGGGGTTGGCCTGCTCCATCAGGTAGTACTTCGCGTTCACCGCGAGGACCAGGTCGATCGAGTCGCGCAGCGGCGGGTCGTAGGCGTGCGGGCCGTGCCAGCTGCCGAAGCAGACGTGGTACCTGATGCGGTCCTCGGGCAGTCCGCGCAGCGCGTGGTTGAGCGCCTCCACCCGCAGCCGCGCCCAGGCGCGGTAGTCCGCCCAGGACTGGCCGCGCGACAGCATCGTGTCCGCCTCGTGCATCAGCACGGCGTCGTCGACCTGCAGGAACGCGCCGGACTCGATGATCGCCTGGTACTCCTCGTGCAGCACGTCGGCGAGCGCGTAGACGAATTCCTCGTCGGTCTTGTAGTACTCGTTGGCCAGCCAGTAGGCGGAGGCGGGGGCGACGACCGGCATGAACGTCTCGGCGATGTCCTTGCCGCTGGCCTCAAGGGCCACCTTGAAGTTGACCAGGTCGCGGTCGATGGCGGCCCGGTCGTAGGTCATCGGCCCGACGCACACCCAGGACACCGCGCCGCTCGGCCCTTGGGTCGCTTCTTCCTCCTCGGCCTCCAGCCACGGGGGCGCTTGCCTCGTCCCTGATCCTGACCGTCGCGTCGTGCTCGAGCATGTCCAGCTCGCGGTACGCGCCAGGGAAGTTCTGCCGGTCCCTGCTCGCCGGGAGGATCGACGAGAAGTTGCCCGCCAGCGGCCTGGCCTCCAGCCCGCTGGCCCGCTCGTACAGGTACGTGATCCAGGTGGACTTGCCCATCTCGCCGTCGTCGATAATGTCGACTCCGGTCTCAACCTGCCGGCGCACGGCGTAGGCGACCGCCTTGGCCAGGGCGGCCTCGTATTCCACGCTATCCGTCGACGCTCGGCCGTGATCGATCGCAGAAAGGAACGCGAGCAGTTCCTGGGGGCGGATCAGGCTGCCGGCGTGCGTGACCGGGATTCGCTCCATTGCCAACTCCGTACAAGGGCACGTGATTACCTGGGTGATTACTGAATCCCAGAAAAGGCCCATGGCCGGCGCTCCGTCAACCTAGGTCGTTAGCGGCCGAGGTAACAATCACGTCAAGTGTCCGGAGAGCACATATACGTCGCCGGCAAGTTGGGAGTGACGCCAATGTCCGCGCAACCATTTTCGGTGAAGGCGACGGGCCCCGGTCAGGAGGCCCGGCTGGCGGCACGGTCGTGGATCAGGCCGTAGCCGATGGCCTCGGCGACGGTCAGCACGCGCACCCGCCGCGCGTCCTCACGGACGTCTTCCGCGTCCCGGCCCGTGGCCTCGGCGATCCGGTAGAACAGCGAGTCCGTCATCCGCTTCGCCTGCTGCTCATGGGCGGTCACCGCGGCGACCGTCCCGCCGAACCGCAGCCGCGGCTCGGACAGGGTGAACGACGCGTGGGGGTAGGCGAGGCGGCGCGGGCACGAGGCCAGCACGCCGAGCGCGGGTCCGCCGGTCTCCCCGCTCGCGAACGCCTGGACCTCCGCCCGCAGCACGTCGAGCACTCCCATCAGCGTGAGCACCGCCGGCAGTTCCGCCCGGAGGTTCTGCAGCTCCAGGCGGATCGGGCCGTCGCCTTCCGCGTCCAGGGTGAGGAACTGCGCGGACAGCCGGGTCGCCGCCGCGTCGTCGAGCACGCCGGCGGCGATCACGATGCGCTGCCCGAGCAGCCGCTCGTAGAGCCGGTCCTGCCACCCCGCGTGCGGGTCAAGCCAGACCCGGGCAGGCGGCACGGCGCCCGGCTCGGGCGCGCCGGGAACCGGCGTGCGGCCAGGGAGCGGGGCGCCGGGCAGTTCGGGGCCACGCCAGGGGAATTCCGGCGGGCCGCCCGGGGGGATGGTGGCAGCGGGCAGGCCGCCGGGCACGTTCGAATCACTCATTCAGGCTCCAGGTGATCTCGCCGCCGATGGCGGCCGCGTACCGCTCGAGCGTGGAGGCACGCGCGTCGGTCGCGCCGGACTCAAGCCGGGCAACGGCCGACTGCGAGGTGCCCATGCGCGCGGCCACCTCGGTCTGCGACAGGCCCGCCGCGAGGCGCTGCTCGGCCAGCCCGCGGACCAGGCCCGCGCGGCGCTCCGCCATCCGGCGCAACGCCATCTCCCGGAACCCGGGGAGAACCGGAAGGTCATCCATACCAGGAAGGGTATCTCAAATACGAGATACCCGCCACCGGCCGCGCCGGCCACAGGCCCGCAAGGCGCCGGGGCCGGGGAGAGGAAACCCGCCTCCGTTCGGGATGACGGGTTTTGCCCGGGTGGCGGTCAGCCGTCGGCCGCCGCGCCGAGGCGCTGGAGCAGCAGCGCCTCGGCGAGGACGGCGCGCTCGAACTCCGGCAGGTGGAGCCCCTCGTTCGGGCCGTGCGCGCGGGTGTCGGGGTCCTCGACGCCCGTGACGAGGATGCTCGCGCCGGGGAACGTCTCCTGGAACTCCGCGATGAACGGGATCGAGCCGCCGGTGCCCATGTCGACCGGCGCCGTGCCGTCCCAGGCCTCGGCGAGGGCGGCGCGCGCGGCGGCGTAGGCCGGCCCGGCGGTCGGCAGCACCGTCGGCTCGCCCGCGTCGACGACCGTGACCGTGAGGCTGGCGCCCCACGGGACGTGCTTCTCCAGGTGCTCCCGGACCCGCGCGATGGCGTTCTCGGTGGTGTCGCCGGGCGCGATGCGGACGGTCACGCGGGCGCGGGCGGCCGGGACGAGCGTGTTGGAGGCGCCGGCCACCCTCGGGGCGTCGAGCCCGGTGACCGTGATGGCGGGCCGCGCCCACAGCCGGTCGGCCGCGGAGCCGCGGCCGATCCAGGCGGTTCCTGGCGCGGCACCGGACTCGGCGCGCAGCCGTTCCTCCGGGTAGTCCACGCCGGCGGCGGGAGCGGAGGCGAGGCCCGGCACCGCCGGGCTGCCGTCCTCGGTCCACAGCGTCGACAGCAGGCGGGTGAGCGCCATGATGGCGTCAGGGACCAGGCCGCCCCACATGCCGGAGTGGACGGCGTGCGTGAGCGTGCGCACCTCGACGTCCACCCGGACCAGGCCGCGCAGGCTGGTCGTGAGCGCCGGGACGCCGATGTCCCAGTTCCCCGCGTCGGCGATCACGATGACGTCGGCGGCGAGCCGGTCGGGGTACTGGCGCAGCAGGTCGGGCAGCGTCTCGGAAGAGACCTCTTCCTCGCCCTCGATGAAGAACCGGACGGTGACCGGCAGGTCGTCGCCCAGCGCCCGGAGCGCGCCCACGTGCACGGCGATCCCCGCCTTGTCGTCGGCCGCGCCCCGGCCGTAGAGGCGCTCGCCGCGGACGGCGGGCTCGAACGGCGGGCTGTCCCAGTCGGCCGGGTCGTTCTCCGGCTGGACGTCGTGGTGGGCGTACAGCAGCACCACCGGAGCGCCCTCGGGTCCCTTCCGCTCCCCGATGACGGCCGGCGGGGCACCGTCGTAGGCCCGGACGATCTCGGCACCGACGCCTTCGTCCGCCAGCAGCTGCGCCGTCTTCCTGGCGGACGCCTCCACCTCTTCCCGGCGGTCCGGGTCGGCGCTGACGGACTGGATCCTGACGAGCGCCTCGAGGTCGCCTACCAGGCCGGGCAACAGGTCGCGGACGCGGTTCTTCAAGTCGGTCACGGAGGCCACTCTACGATCCCCGGCTCCGCGGTGAGCGGCGGGTAGAAGGCCAGCGCCGGCACTACCGGCTGAAGCCCCAGTTCAGCATCGCCGTCGCGTCGGCCGCCGCGGCGGTCAGGCTGGGCGAGTCGACCGCGGACGAGTCGAGCACGACCCCGATCAGGGTGGTGCTCCCCCGCTTCGCGGCGAACAGCAGGCACTGTCCGGCCGCGCCGGTGTACCCGGTCTTGATGCCGATCGCGCCGGGCACGTCTCCCAGCAGCGGGTTCAGGTTGGCCCAGACGTGCGCCGGGTGGGCGGAGCCGCCGGCGACCCGGTACTCGCGCGTCGCCACGATCGCCGCGAACGTCTTGTTCCTCATGGCGGCCCGGCCAAGGGCAATGAGGTCGTGCGCCGTGGAGTACGTGGAGTAGTCCCCCGGGTCCGGCAGCCCGCTGAAGTCAGTGAAATGCGTCTTCGCCAGCCCCAGCTGATGTGCGGTTGTGTTCATCTTCGCGATGAACCTCGCCAGCCCCGGCCCGTACGCGTCGGCGAGCGTGTAGGCGGCGTCGCAGCCCGACGGCAGCATCATCGCGTACAGCAGCTGCAGCGTGGTGTACCGCTCCCCCGGCCGCAGGCCCGCCGTCGACGCGTCGTACCGCTCGTCGTAGGCCACGATGCCGCCCGGCACGGTGACCACCCGGTTAAGGTTGAGGCCCGGCGTCGTGAGCACCACGTACGCGGTCATCACCTTGGTAATCGACCCCATCGGCCGCTCAAGCACCGAAGACCTGGACCACAGGTCGGCGCCGGTCGCCGCGTTCGCCAGCTCCGCGAAGCGCGACCGCACGCCCGCCGGCGCGGCGGGCGCCCTCGCGGCCGCGGTGGCCGCCCGCGCGGCCGGGGCGGTCACGCCGCCCGCTACGATCATCCCCGCGACCACCGCACCCGCGGCCAGCGCACCGGCGATCCGCATGCTTCTACCTACTCCCGCGTCCAAACGAAGACACACGCATTCTCCCAGTGCGGCCTCCGTCTGACACCGGGTTGCGATTGAATTCTCCTCCGAACGGTGGCGTGCTTCGCCTGAACCGCACGCATCGCGCCGTTCGGATGGCGAGCGCCCGCTCGTCGGGCTAGCCTGCTTGGGATACCCGAGAGGGACATGATGGTTGCGATGGAACGTTGGTGCCCGTCTTGCGGGTACTCAGTGGAGCCGAGTACGCGGTTCTGTGGCGGTTGCGGGCAGCAGCTCGCGGCCGAGGACGGCGCTTCCGCGACACCGTCATCGACGGTCACCATGCAGTCACCGCCAGCGCCCTTCCCGGGGTACGCGGCGCCCGCCGACCCGATGTCCGCGCCCGTGGGCATGCCGCCGGCGGCCGCTCCGCCACCCCCGGCGGGCAGCCCGCTGCCCTATCCGCCGCCGCCCGGGCCGCAGGCGCCGCTCTCCGACACGCTTGAGCAGATGCTCCGCCCCCAGGGCCTGTTCCAGCACCGGCTGCCCCCGCCGGTCGAATGGCCGCAGCAGGGATACCAGCCCGCGCCGGGCGCGTACCCGGGCGGCCAGTACCCGCAGGGGAACCCGTATCAGCAAGGCGGCGCTTACCCGCCGGGCGGCCAGTACCCGGCGACGGGCGCCTTCCAGCAGGCCGGACCGCCGCAGCCGTGGCCGCAGGCCCCGACCGGGTCGATGCCCGCCGCGCCGGGGGCGCCCGCGCCCGGCGCCCAGGCACCGCCTGGTTACCCGGCGGGCGGGCAGTACGGCGCGTACCAGGGCCCCTACGGCAACGGCCAGTACCCGGGGCAGTACGGCCAGGAGCAGTTCCCCGGGCAGTTCGGGCCGGGCGGCCAGTACGCCCCGGACGGCCAGTACATCCCGGAAGGCCAGTACATCCCGGAAGGCCAGTACTCTCCGGACGGCAGCGGGCCGCCGGGCGGCGGCAAGGGGCCGCTCGGCAAGCTCCCGTTCAAGCGACCGCTGATCCCCGTGGCGATCGGCGCCGGCCTGGTGGTCATCGTCGTCGCGGCGCTCGCGCTGTCCTCCCACGGCGGGTCGTCGTCGAACACCGGGGGCGGCACCGCGGCGGGCACGCCGACCGCGTCCTCCTCCACCGGGACCACCGCGCTGACGCAGCAGCAGGCGGCGACCTCGCTCGCGGGGCTGCTCTCGCAGAGCGGCACCGACCATTCGGACGTCAACGCCGCGGTCACTAACGTGGAGGGCTGCAAGGGACTTACCGCCGACGCGCAGACCTTCAACAAGGCGGCCACGAACCGCCGCACGCTGCTGTCCAAGCTGGCGCAGCTGCCCGGCCGCTCCGAGCTGCCCGCCGCGATGCTCGCCAACCTGACGAGCGGCTGGCAGGCGTCGGCCACGGTGGACACCGACCTGGCGAAGTGGGCCACCTCCGAGGCCGGCCATTGCAAGAAGAACGACTTCAAGAACGCGAATTACGCCGCGTCCCTGCCCTTTGACAGCCAGGCGACCAACGGCAAGACCGCCTTCGTCGGGCAGTGGAACGGCCTCGCGCGCAAGTACGGCCTGTCCGTCTACTCGCCGTCGCAGATCTAGGGCGGGCTGGCGCGGCCAGGTCCTGCCAGGCCGGCGGTCACATGACGAGGACCCCGCGGATGTTCCTGCCGTCGTGCATGTCCTGGTAGCCCTGGTTGATGTCCTCGAGCGGGTAGGTGCGGGTGACCATCCCGTCCAGGTCGAGCAGTCCGTCCTTGTACAGGTTGAGCAGCCGGGGCACGTCGGCGCGGGAGTTCACCGACCCGAAGATGCAGCCGACGATCTGCTTCTCCCACTGCGCGAGGCCGTTCAGCGGGAGCGTCGGGCGGGTGTCGCTCATCGGGTAGATGTTGGTGACGACGATCCGCCCGCGCTTAGCGGCGAGGGAAAGGATCGCGTCCATCAGGTCCGAGCGGCCAGTGCCCATCGTCAGCACCACCACGTCGCACATCCGGCCCCAGGTCACCTCCCGGACCAGGTCGAACGCCGCCGCCACGTCGGTCGCGGTGTGGGTCGCGCCGAAGCCGACCGCCGAGGTCCGCTTGAACTCCACCGGGTCGATGGCGAAGATGTGCCGCGCGCCGGCCAGCCGGGCGCCCTGCACGGCCGCCGAGCCGAGCCCGCCGACGCCGACGACGGCAACCGCGTCGCCCGGGCGGACGCCGCCGGCGTAGACCGACGAGCCCCACCCGGTCGCCGCGCCGCACCCGGTGAGGCAGGCGGCTTCGGGCCGGAAGGAAGGGTCGACGGGGATCACCGACGCCTCGTTGACCACGGTGTGCCTGGCGTAGCAGCCGACCAGGCAGGTGATCGTCAGGTCCTGGCCGGCCACGTTGCGGTGCCGTGACGAGCCGTCGAGGATCTGGAGGCCGGCCATGATGCCCGCGGCGACGTCGCACAGGTTCTGCCGCCCCTGGGCGCACGATGGGCAGCGTCCGCAGTTTGGTATGGAGGAGAAGACGATGTAGTCGCCCGGCTTCACGAGGGTGACGGCGGGCCCGACCGCCTCGACGAAGCCCGCGCCCTCGTGGCCGCCGATCATCGGCGCGGCGAACGGCACGTCGCCGACCCGGTGGTGCTCCTCGGAGTGGCAGAGCCCGGCGGCGGCCACCCGCACGAGGACTTCCCCGGCCCTGGGCGGGTCGAGCTCGATGTCCTCGACCTTCCAGTCGGTGCCCGCCCCGTAAAGCACCGCCGCTTGCGTGCGCATAGTCAGCCTCCTTGCTTGTCCCGCTCGCCTCCGCGCGCGCCAAGGCGGGGAGGGTCAGCACTTGAGGTGGTTGCCCGCGTCGACGGGCAGCGTGACGCCGGTGACGTAGCGGGCGGCGTCCGAGGCGAGCCAGACGATCGCGTTGGAGACGTCCACCGGGTCCACCCACGGGATCGGCAGCAGGTTCATCTCCGCGAATCCCGCCTTAACGTCGTCTCGTCCCGGGCGCTCCAGGTCGGGCCGGAACGCCCGGTGCAGCGCCTCGTTCTGGATCATCGGCGTGTCGACGGCGGTCGGGCAGATCGCGTTGACCCGGATGAAGTGCTCCGCGAGCTCGTAGGCCAGGGTGTCCTTGAGCGCGAGCACGCCCGCCTTCGCGGCCTTGTAGTCGCCGAGCCCCTTGCCCGCCGTGATCGCCGCGCCGGAGGAGGTCAGGACGATGGATCCGCCGTTCCCGGCGGCGATCATCGCCGGGACCGCCGCCTTGACCGTGATGAACGTCCCGGTCAGCGTCACGTCGATCAGCTCGCGGAACTCGGCGGGGTCGATCGCCCAGGTGTCCTTCGGCCAGGAGATGATCGCCGCGTTGGCGGCCACGATGTCCAGCCGCCCGCCGAGCTCGGCCAGGCCCTCCGCGACCACCGCCTCGACGCCGGGCAGGTCGCGGATGTCGGCCTTCCGCGCGATGATCCGCCGGTCGAGTGCCTCGACCTCCTTCACGGTCTGCGCGAGGTCGGCCTCGGTGGCGAGCGGGTAGCTGAGCCAGCCCGGGGTGGCGCACGCGTCGAGCGCGATGATGTCGCAGCCTTCCTGCGCCAGCCGCCGCGCGTGCGACCGGCCCTGGCCGCGCGCCGCCCCGGTAACGAAGGCCACCTTGCCGTCCAGAAGTCCCATGCCTTCCTCCTACAGTGCCGTGGCCGGCTCGAAGTACGGGAGGGTGATGCCGTCCGCGACCTCACGGAAGACCGCGCGTACCGGCTGTCCCGCGCGCACCGCTTCCGGGGGGACGCCGGTGATCGCGGTCACCAGCCGCGGGCCCTCGGCCAGCTCGACGATGGCCAGGACGTACGGGACCTGGCCGGCGAAGGCGTAGTGCGTGGGGTGCCGGACGATCGTGTACGTGTAAACCGTGCCGTCGCCGCTCACCTGCCGCCAGCCGAGATCCGCCGCGTGGCAGTGCGGGCAGCGGGGCAGCGGCGGGTGCCATACCTGGCGGCAGGACTGGCACTCCTGCACCACGAGGCGCTTCTCGTTGGCCGCTTCCCAGTAGGGTGCGGTCAGCTCGGTGATCCCTGGAACAACCGCCATCACATCACCTCGCCAGGATCATCGCGGAGCCCGCGGGGGCGCCGACGAGGGCTATCTGGGCGTCCGCCACCTGGTTAACGGCGGTGCCGCGCAGCTGCCTGACCGCCTCGAGCACGCCGTTCATGCCGTGCAGGTAGGCCTCCGACAGGTGGCCGCCGTGCGTGTTGACGGGCAGCGGGCTGCCCGGGCCGGTGCCTGCCTCGGTCACGTACCGCCAGGCCTGGCCGTCGGGCACGAACCCGTAGGACTCCAGGGACCGCAGCGGCATGTACGAGGTGGCGTCGTAGAACTCGGCGACGTCGATGTCGTCCCTGCCCACCCCGGCCTCGGCGAAGAGCCGCTCGGCGGTGGCCGGAGGGAACAGCTCGAGCAGCTCGCCGGTGACGTAGATGCCCATCGGCTCGCGGTAGGGGCTGAGCGTCTGGGTGGCGGACAGCACGTACACCGGGTCATCGCGCACGGCGCGCGCCACCTCGGCGCTCGTGACCACGTAGGCGCAGGCGCCGTCGTTTTCCAGGCACAGGTCGAACAGCCGCAACGGCTCGCTGATCATGCGCGCGCCGCGGTAGTCGTCCCAGTCCATCTTCCTGTCCCGCATGATCGCGGCGGGATTGTTGTTCGCGTACCGGCGCTGGGTGATGGCGATCGACCCGAGCGCCCGGGTGAGGTCCTCGTCGGTGAGGCCGTGCACGATGGCGTACCTGCGCGCCCACAGCGCGAACAGCTGGCCGGGCGACATCAGGCCGTAGGGCCAGGCGAACGACCGGTTGTCCTCCTCGGGGACGACCACGTGCGCGCTGGGGCCGGCGTCTGGGGAGCCCGGGGATGCGGCACCGCCTGGTCCCCGGCCGTCGGCGCGCCCGAACCGGCCGCCCTTGGACTGCGACAGCGCCCGGTAGACCACCACGGTCCTGGCCAGTCCCGCCTTGACCGCCGCGGCCGCGTGCGCGAGGACCGCGCCGAGTGCCTCGCCGCCCAGCGGCGACTCGGCGAAGAACCTCAGCTCGGGAATGCCGAGGGCGCGGACCAGCTGCGGCTCGCTGACCGGCTCGAACGGCGGCGCGAACCGGCACACGCCGTCCACGTCCCCCGGCTCAAGGCCGGCATCGGCGAGGGCGGCGAGGATCGCCTCGGTCGCCAGGTCCCAGGCCGTGCCGGGCAGCGCCTTCCGGTAGGCGGTCTGGCCGATGCCCACGATCGCCGCGTCTCGCCTGATCACCGAGCTCTTTTCATTCTGATGTTGCCGGGCACGTCATCCCTCCACTCGTCAGGCAGAATTAGAAGGGCTCGGTTGGCCCGCTTCCGGCAGGCCGAGCGCGCGCTCGACGGCCGCCGCGTTCGGGCCGAGCCAGCCGCGGATCACCTCGGCCGTGTGCTGCCCCGGCTGCGGCGGCGCCACGACGCGGGCCGGTGACCTGGACATCTTGACCGGGTAGCCGGGAATGGTCACCTGCCCCCGGCCCGGGTCGTCAACGGTCACGAACACGCCGCGGGCGCGCATGTCCTGGTCGTTGAGCACCTCGGTCGTCGAGCGGAGCGCGCCTGCCGGCACCCCCGCCGCCCCGATCGCGCGCATCGCGGCCAGCTTGTCCATCGTGCCGGTCCAGGCGCGCACCGCCTCGTCGACCTCCGCCTTGTGCTCGCCGCGGCTGGCCATCGTCGCGAACCGCGCGTCCGCGAGCATGTCCTCCCGGCCCATCAGCTTGGCCAGCCGCTCCCACTGGCGGTCGCTGCCGCAGTGGACGTGCACGTAGTCGTTCGGCCCGAAGGGCGGGCACGGGTAGATGTCCGACGGCGCGGTCGTGACGAGGAACGGCGGCCGGTTACCGAACCGCGGCGTGTCCATGTGCCGGTCGATCGGGAATCCGTAGTGGATCCGCATGAACGTCGCGCACTGGTCGGTCATGGAGACCTGCAGGCGCTGGCCGAGCCCGTCCTTCTCCCGCTGGTACAGCGCCGCGAGGATGGCCTGGGCGAGCATCATCCCGGTGCCGGTGTCGCCCACGTCGGGTCCCGGCTTCATCGGCAGCCCGTCCGGCTCCCCGGTGATGGACGACCCGCCGGAGAACCCTTGCGCGATCGGGTCGAAGCACGGGAAGTCCCGGTACGGCGAGTCCTCGGCGAACCCCTTCACCTGGGCGTAGATGAGCCGGGGATTGCGCGGCGACAGCACGTCCCAGCCGAGTCCCAGGCGGTCGATCACCCCCGGTGAGAAGTTCTCCACGAAGATGTCGGCATGCTCCGCGAGCCGCAGCGCGGCCCGCAGGCCCGCCTCCGACTTCAGGTCCAGCTCGACCGACTTCTTGGACGCGTTGTTCAGGTAGAACGGGATCGGGTCGTAGCTGTCCCGGCTGCCCGGCGCGATGACCTTAACCACCTCGGCGCCGAGGAACGCGAGCATGAGCGTCGATGACGGCCCGGCCACCTGGTGCGTGAAGTCAAGCACCCGGACGCCGTCGAGCGCCCGCCGGCCCGGCTGCAGCGGTCTCGCCCATGAATCCACCTTCCGACTCGCGGCCCCGTGCGGCAATCACGTCAGGCGACCCGCGGTCCAGGGTCACTGACGCCCGGGGAACTTGCCAGGAACGTATATGATCCTGGCCGGCTGGGCAAGGCTGGCGTCACGGTCATGCGGTCCGGCCACAAACGCGGCCAGGCTGCCGCTGTGGGTTCAGCGCAGCGCCGTCCAGATGCGCGACGAAAGGGCGTCGATCGTGTCGATGCCGTACTGCTCGGTCGGGTTGCCCGTCGTGAAGACCGCGACGAGGTAGTCACGCCCGTCGCCGGAGACCCAGCCGACGCTGTTGATCTGCCAGTCGGTGTTCGCGTCGTTGAGCGGGAGCCAGCCGTTTTTCAGTGCCACCGTGACGCCGGCGGGGACGCCGCCGGATACTCCCCAGCGCTGGCCGGGGGCCACGTTCTCCATCAGCGACAGGACGTAGGAGCGCTGCGCCCCCGACAGCAGCGGGTCCGGTCCTGGCGTGATGAGCTGCTTGAGCAGGGTGAGCTGGTCCGCCGGGACCGTCGTCGTCAGGCCCCAGCCCGGCCAGGCGAACCCGGTGCAGGTCACGCATGCGGACGGCGTCGTCCCGGTCAGCCCCGCGCTGTCGTTGTACGCACCGATGCCCGCCGCGCCGCCGTCCTCGTCCCACAGGCTGGTCGCGGCGTCGTTATCGCTGTCCTCGATCATTGACTGGGACAGCGACTGGTCACCAGGGGTCAGCGCGGTCCCGCCCTGCCTGGCGAGCAGCGTCTCCAGGATGTCCAGCTTGACCACGCTGGCCTCCGCCTGCGCGGGCCCGTCGCCGAGGTGCCAGGACTGGCCGGTCCTGATGTCGTAGACCGCGGCGAGGACGCTGCCCGAGCGGGACGCCACGTAGGCGCCCGCCGTCCCGGACAAGGGGTCCGCGTCCCGAGCGGTCCCGGCCGCAGCGCCCGACGCCGGCGACGTCCCGCCCAGGCCGGCCGCCGCGGCTCCTGCCGCCACGGGCGGATGGGTCCCGCTGTGGCCGCGGAAGGCCAGGATAAGCACGAGCGCCGCGGCGACGGCGACGGCGACGCCAGCGATGGCCCGCCCGGCGCCCGGCATTGGCTGTCCGCTCCTCCCCGCCAGCCGTCGGGTGCTGACGGCTGGCTGCGGTAGATCTTAGTGACTTCTTGGCGCCCGGAAGGGGCGGTCTTCCAGGTTCGCGTCCTCCCCGGCGGTCAGTGCCCGGGCCGGGCCGACGTGCCCGCGAGCATGAACCCCAGGGCCAGGTGACTGGTCGCGGCGGAGCTGCTGGCGCGCGCGTGACCCCAGTCGGGGAAGATGTGCGCCCGCCCGTCCTGGACGCCCTCGGCGGTGCCGCGGAACAGCTCTTCCGAGTAGAAGATGTCGCCGCTCCCGCCGATGACCAGGGTGGGGGCGGTGACGCGGGGCAGGGAGTCCTCGACGTTGAACGCGTCCTCGGCCTCCAGGGTGACGAGCATGTCGGTGGGGTCTGCCGGCGTCATCCGGCCGGCCGCTAGCCGGGACAACGGGCGGGCCGGCCCGCGCAGCGCCGACGGGAGCAGGGACGTCATCACGGACGCCCAGGCCTCGCGAGGCTGTCCGGCCCGGATCAGCCGCGCCATCTCGGCCTGCTCGGCTAGCCCGAGCGGGCCGAGCCGGTAGGCGGCGGAGACCAGCACCAGCCGCCGCACCAGCTCGGGGCGGTCGACGGCCAGCTGCAGCGCGACCGACCCGCCCGTGCTGGTGCCTTGCAGGAACACCGGCTGGCCGATGTCGTGCTCGATCGCGCGGGCCAGGTGCCCGGCGATGTCTGACATCGACTCCCCGGCCTTGAGTCCCTGCTTCCGGTTGACCACGTAGACGGTGAAGTCGCGGGCCAGCGGGCGTGCGGACGCCAAGGCAACGCGCCGTTCCAGGCCGCTCGGCACGTCGTGCTCGGGGGTGAGGCCTGGCACCACCACCAGGGGCGGGCCGTCGCCGATCTTCAGGTAGGGAACGCTGCCGTGCAGGAATCCGGCGGCTTCTCCTGGCATGTCACCTCGCAGTTTCGGTCGGTGCGACGACAGGGCTATTCCATCATCCTGACGGGTCGGCCCGCCCGTAGCGGCGGCTGACCCGCTAGCGCGCCTTGTTTTCCCCCTCCGGTGACGCGGGCGCGTCCGCCAGGGTGCCGTCGAGGACCGCGGTGGCCTCGACGTCGGTGCCGCGCAGCAGGTAGGCCGAGTGCAGCAGGTCCGGCCGCTCCTTCAGCTCCGCCGCGGTGCCCGAGTACCGCAGGACGCCGCCTTCCATGACGTGGGCGCCGTTGGCGAGGGACAGCGCGACCGTGGCGAACTGCTCGATGAGCAGGACTCCGACCCCGCTGGCCACGACCGACCTGATTACCGGGATCAACTGGTTGACGATCACCGGGGCCAGGCCAAGGGAGAGCTCGTCGATCAAGATGAACTTCGGCTGGGACACGAGGGCCTGGGCGAGGACCACCATCTGCTGCTCGCCGCCGGACAGCAGCCGGGCCGACACGTTCAGCCGCTCGCCGAGCCGGGGGAACAGCTCGAGCGCGCGGGCCCGCCCCTCGGCGGCGGCCTGCTTGGTAAGCGCGTAGGTCGCCACCTTGATGTTGTCGTCGACGGACAGGTCGGGCAGCAGCCTGCGGCCTTCCGGCACGATCGCGACCCCGGCGGCGCGGATCTTCTCTGGCCGCCTGCCCGCGAGCTCCACGCCGTCAAGGGATACCGACCCGGGGCGCGGCCTGAGCACCCCGCCGACGGCGAGGACCAGGGAGGACTTGCCCGCGCCGTTCGGGCCGAGCAGGGCGGTGACCTCCCCGGCGGGAACCGGGATCGTCACGTCCTTGACGACCGCCCGGCCGCCGCGCTCCACGGTGATGTCACGAAGTTCAAGCACGGGCATCAGGCCACTCCCCTTCCCGCTCGCTTCGGGGCGCCCGAAGGCGATGCCTTCCCTCGTCGCTCTGCTTTCCCCGCTCGCCTCCGGGCGCTCGGACCCCTGTCCTCCCTCGTCGCTCAGTCGCTCGTTCCTCGCTCCATCGCTCCTCAGTCCAGGACAGGCGCGCCCTTCGGCTCGCGGGAGCCCTCGTCCCTCGGTCGTCACTCCTCAGTCCAGGCACCGCCGCGCCCCTCCACTCGCTCATACGTTCGCGTTTCCAAGGTAGGCGCGCATCACGTGCTCGTCGCGCAGCACCCGCGCGGTCGGCCCGGACGCGATCAGCTTGCCGAAGTCGAGCACCGCGGTCGTCTCGCAGACCGCGGAGACCAGCGCCATGTCGTGGTCAACGAGGATGGTCAGCGCCCCGGTGTGCGCCGGGATGTCCTTGATCACGCCGGTCAGGTGGCTAGTTTCCCCGTCGGGCAGGCCGGCCGCGGGCTCGTCGAGCAGGACCAGCCTCGGCTTTCCCGCGACCGTGCGGGCGACCTCGACCAGGCGTCGCTGCCCGGCCGTCAGCGAGCCGACCTTTGCCCACGGCGAGATGCCGCCGCCGACGAACTCGATGGACTGGAGGATGTCGTCCCTGCGGGCGGAGCCGCGCAGCTTGGAGTGGATCATCGCCACGTTGTCGTAGACGGTCAGGTCGGAGATCGCCTGCTCGGTCTGGAAGGTACGGCGGATCCCCCACCGGGCCCGGCGGTAGTGCGCCATGCGCAGCAGGTCGTCGCCGAAGGCGGTCACCCCGCCCGACGCGGGCCGCACGAAGCCGGAAAGCACGTTGAAGAACGTGGTCTTGCCCGCGCCGTTCGGGCCGATGAGGCCGCAGACGCCCTCGTCGAACCGCAGGTTCATGCCGTCGAGCGACGTCACGCCGCCGTACCTGACGGTCAGGTCGGTGACCTCGATCATGACGCGCCCTCCTTTCCCGCCGAGGAACCGGCGGGCGCTGCCGCGACCCTCGCGGGCCGGCGCCAGGCCCGGCTGACCAGCCGGTACAGGCGCTTCATGTCCTTGGGGAACTGGTCGGCGATCCCGCCGGGCGCGGTCGCGAGCACCTGCATGACGCCGACGCCGAACAAGATGATCAGCCAGTCGTTCGCAACGCCCCAGTTCTGCAGCAGGGCGGGGAGGAACGACTGGAGGAGCGCGGCGATCACCGCGCCGGACAGGGCGAACGCGCCGCCCATGAGCACCACCGCCAGCAGCTCGATCGAGTTCTGGATCGGAAAGTTGATCGAGAACAGCTCGCGGTCCGCGCCGGCCAGCAGCGCGCCGGCCACGCCGGTGACGAACGCGGCCAGGGCCATGGCCCAGAGCTTGTAGAAGGTGGTGTTGATGCCGGCGGCGAGCGCCGACGGCTCGCTCTGCCTGATCGCCGCCCACGCCCGGCCCGGCCTGGTGCGCAGGTGAGCGAAGACGAGCAGGAACATCACGATCGCGACGATCACGGAGAACCGGTAGAACGCCGGGTCGGTGCCGGCGAACGACGGCCGCCTGATCTGCGGGATGTGCAGCAGGGAGCCGTTGTAGCCGGAGAAGCCGCCGCCGCCGTTGGGGAAGTTCAGCGTCGCGAGGATGACCTCGACGGCGCCGGCCAGCATCAGCGTGATCAGCGCGAGGTACAGGCCGCGCAGCCGGAGCGCGGGCAGCGTGATCAGCGAGCCGATGATCATTGTGACCAGGCCGGCCTCGATCAGGACCAGGATGTACGGCTGGCTGGTGGCGAACAGCAGCCGCGCGCCGACCCAGGCGCCGATCGTCAGCACCGCGAGCTGGCCGAGGGAGTACAGCCCGACGCGGCCGACCAGCAGGCCGAGGCCGAGCGTCACGATCGAGTAGATGGCCACCTGGATCATCGTGTCCGTGTAGTACGCCGACATGATCGGCGGCAGCGCGAACAGGGCGAGCAGCAGCAGCACGACGATGACCGTGAGACGGGTGAGCGAGCGGCGGTCCATCACGGGACCGCGGCCGGCGGTGGCGGGCGCTTTGGGGCCCGCGGTGTCGATCACTGCCGCCTCACCCTTCCTCGCGCGAGCGCGTCATGACCTGGCCACGCGACATGACCAGCAGGGCGATCGCGGCCAGTACGAACGGCGTCATGTCCTGGTAGTTAGTGAGCTGGGTGATCGGCGTGATCAGGTCGTGCACCAGGCCGATGACGAGGGCGGCGACGAACGTGACCGAGATCGAGCGCAGCCGCCCGATCAGCGCCGCGGCCAGCGACGAGATCACGACCGTGAACACCAGCGTGGTGTCGTCGAGCGCGGACAGGTCGGCCAGCATGATCCCGGCGATGCCGGACAGCAGCCCGCAGCCTAGCCAGGCGGCGGCCTCGACCCGGCGCACCGGCACGCCGAGCGTGGCGGTGATCTCCCGGTCGTTGGCCATCGCGCGCATCGCGGTGCCCAGCTTGGAGTAGCGCAGGAACGCGCCGGTGCCGACCGTGATGACGATGCCCAGCCCGAGCGCGATGACTTGCGTCCAGTTGACCTGGAGCTGCCCGATGGTGAACCCGCTGTTGTCGGTCGGGAAGGAGATCGACGGCGACTGGCCGCCGGACGTGGGCCACGCCAGGTCGATGGCGCCGAAGAGGACCAGCGCCAGGCCAAGCGTCGAGACGGATTGGACGAGCGGGCCGCGCCCGGCCAGGGCAGGCCCGAAGAGCATGCCGTAGCCGAGCGTCACGACGCCGCAGAACAGGATGCACGTTATCCAGCCCACCCAGCCGGGATTCCCCGCCTTGATGATGGAGTACGCGATGAAGGCCCCCATCGCGCCGACCGCGCCGAACGCGAGGTTGAGCACCCCGGTGGCGCGGTACAGCACGACCAGCCCGACCCCGGACAGGGCATAGAGCCCGCCCAGGGCCAGGCCGGTCACGATGTAGGGCTGAAATTCTGCCCAGCTCGGCATGTAAGTGTTTCAGTCCCTTGATTGTGTCGGAAACCGCTAGCCGACCGCCGGCGCCGTGCCGGCAGCGGCCCGGTAGGCGGCGATCTGCGGGTCGTCGGCCGAGATCAGGGTGCACCCGCCGCCCGTGGTGGCCTCCACGAACTTGCCGTTGTCCGGGGTGACCGTGTAGTCCATGTTGTTCGGGATGTGCAGGGCGTAGTTGCCGTAGGTATAACCCTGGCAGAGCATCCCCGTGTTGTAGTTGGCGACCCCCTGGAGCGCGGCGCTCACCGAGGCGATCGTGTACGCGCCCTTGACGCTCTCCAGGGCGTGCGTCCCGATCTCGCCGATCGTGAAGCCCATCTCGGAGAACGAGCCGACGCCGCCGGAGACGTTCGAGCCGTACTGCTTGAGGATGGCGTCGAACAGCTGCGCGGTCGCGCTGGTGTTCCCGTCCAGCGGGAGGAGCTCGGCGTTGACGAACAGCTTGCCGTTCCACTTCGGGCCGAGCGAGGTGGCCAGGAAGTCGGTGTTGCACGGGGTGGAGCAGGCCCAGTACTTGACGCGGTCCTCCAGGTTGAGCTTCTGCGCGGCCTGCAGGATAATCAGCGCCTCGGGCGGGGTGAAGTTGAGTACCACCGCGCCGGACGGGCCCGCGGCGGTGACCAGCTTCGTCGCGATCGCGTTGGCGCTGGTGATCGGCACGTTCTCGGTGAAGTCCTGGATCGGCACGCCCTTGGCCTTGGCCAGCGCGTTGGGACCCGCCGCGATGTAGGCGGTGCCGGGGACGTTCGACTGGTCGAAGGCGATCTTGGTCGCGCCCTGGGCCATCACGTACTGCACCGCGCCGTCGCTTGAGTAACGCGGCCCCATGTTCACCGAGGCGGTGTTCGGCGTCGAGTAGCACTCGGGGTCGATGCCGGCGCCGAGGACGTCGATGCCCACGCTCTTCCAGTAGGCCGCGTCCACCGAGCACTCGATGATGGAGCTGTTGCCCATGATGCCGACGACGTGGTCGGTGGTCACCAGCTGCTTGGCGAGGGAGGCGATCTGCGACGGGTTGGTCTGCTCGGTCACCGGGAAGTACTTGATCGGGTGCCCGTTGATCCCGCCGTTGGCGTTGACGCACGCGAAGTAGGCGCCCGTCATGTTCTCGATGTCGCTGAAGTCCGTGCCCGGCTGCTTGGTGTTGATCGCGCCGATGTTGATCGGCGTCCCGGTCGCCGCCACGCCCGGGTTGGTGCCGCAGGATGACGTGGAGACGGCGCTCGCGCTCGAAGTGCTCGACGCGGTCGACGACGCCGCGGACGAGGCCGACGTGCTCGTGGACGCGGTGCCGCCGCCGGTCGAGCTGGAGCTCGAGCTGCAGGCGGCGAGGACGCCGAGCGACAGCGCGGCGGCGGCGGCCGCCACCGCCCGCGTCCGCCAGTGAACGGATCTATTCATGAGTTCTGCCTTCTCGTGGCTAACAGGGAGTTCATTGATCTTCCGAACGGGGGGCAGCGCTCCGCCTGGCGGCGCAGCACCGCTCCCGGGGGCTAGCCGAAAGAAGAGCCGTTCACCGGTTCCACAAGTAAACGGTGCTTCTTTGCACTGCTTTAGCGATGTGGCTTGAGTTCCAGTAGCTATCGAGTGTTCCTACGGATTATCATCACGCCGCGGGGACAGTCATACCACCCGGAGAGAACGGTTTCATCACGGTTCGTCGCTTATCGACCGCCTCCTTTGCCGTCCGGGCCCCCTCACGTACCCGAACTTAACGGCGACGATCGCACGGCGGCTGACCACGAACAATCGCGCCTGCCGCCAAACCGGCCCGCTGATTACTGCGGCAGAGCACAAAACCTTTGGTCTCCTGTTTCACGCGGGCACCACGGGCACCGGACCGAACGGCGCGTGGTGCCGCCGTTCCTTACCTGCACACCGTATATACCGCCCCAAAAGTGATGAACCACCCCTAATGCCTCGGACCTCGCTCCACGGCCCGGTCACTCATGTCTCTCAAGTCAAGTAGAGTCACATGAGTAACAGAGCTCTACCTGGTTCCCACCTATACCATCCCCCGGATCCTGTTCTCCCGCTCTCGCACGACGCATCGATTCCCTCTATGCCTACTATTTGTAATCCCGATAGTGGGGGAATTCTTGAGCGCGGCTTTTTACAAAGCAAGAAAAAAGAGGCGTGCCCCGCGCTTGAGCGCGGGGCACGCCTCTTGCCGGGAAGTGCGGCTTAGCCAAGGCCCGCCTGAACGCGAAGCTGGTCCGCCTTGTCGGTGCGCTCCCACGTGAAGCCCTCGCCGGTGCGGCCGAAGTGGCCGTAGGCCGCGGTCTGCTGGTAGATCGGGCGGCGCAGCTCAAGGTCGCGGAGGATGGCGCCGGGGCGCAGGTCGAAGTTCTCCTGCACCAGGCCGACGATCGCCTCGCGGGAGACCTTCTCGGTGCCGAACGTCTCGACCAGCAGCGAGAGCGGCCTGGCGACGCCGATCGCGTAGGCGACCTGGACCTCGGCGCGGTCGGCCAGGCCGGCCGCGACGATGTTCTTGGCGACGTACCGGGCCGCGTACGCGGCGGAGCGGTCCACCTTGGACGGGTCCTTGCCGGAGAACGCGCCGCCGCCGTGCCGCGCGAAGCCGCCGTAGGTGTCGACGATGATCTTCCTGCCGGTCAGCCCGGTGTCGCCGACCGGGCCGCCGATGACGAACCGGCCGGTCGGGTTCACGTAGAACTCCTCCCTGAGGCGGTCGGGGTCGTACAGGTCGGCCGGCAGCGTCTGCAGCACGACCTCCTCCCACAGCGCCTCCGGCAGCTTGGACTCCACCCCGTCCTGGTGCTGAGTGGAGATCAGCACCTTCTCGATCTCGACCGGCTTGCCCGCGTCGTCGTAGCGGACCGTCACCTGGGTCTTACCGTCCGGGCGCAGGTAAGGCAGCAGGCCGGAGTGGCGGACGTCGGACAGCCTCCTCGACAGCTTGTGCGCGAGGATGATCGGCGTCGGCATGTACTCGGGCGTCTCGTTGGTCGCGTAGCCGAACATCATGCCCTGGTCGCCCGCGCCGATCCTGTCCAGCGGGTCCTCCGAGCCGCTGATCCGGCCCTCGTGGGCGGTGTCGACGCCCTGGGCGATGTCCGGCGACTGGCGGTCCATCGCGACGACCACGCCGACCGCGTTGCCGTCGAAGTAGTACTCGCCGTTGTCGTAACCGATCCGGTTGACCACCTCGCGGGCAACCTTCGCGTAGTCAATCGACGACGCGGTGGTGATCTCGCCCGCCACCACGATCAGGCCGGTGGTCAGCAGCGTCTCGCAGGCGACGCGCGAGTACGGGTCCCCGGCGAGTGCCGCGTCCAGGACAGCGTCGGAAATCTGGTCGGCGATCTTGTCCGGGTGGCCCTCCGTCACCGACTCGGAAGTGAAGAGGAATCCGCTATCCGACATTGTTATCTCCTGAAGTCTGGGAGTCGTCGTCTCCCGAGGCGGGAGAGTGGCTGGTTGAAGACGTCGTTAGTTCTGATCGGACAATCGCCGCGCCAGATACCATAGCGCGTAGTTTGCTCCTCGCCACCTCGGGTGCGAGATGGCGCAGCCCGCAGTCGGGGTTGACGACCAGCCTGCCTGGGTCGACGTACTCAAGCGCGCGCCTGATCCTGGCGGCGACCAGGTCCGGGCTCTCCACGGCCGACGACTTGACGTCGATCACGCCGAGGCCGAGGGCCGACGGCCAGGCATACTCCTTGATCAGCCGCAGGTCCTCCAGGCCCTTGCGGGCGAACTCGAGCACGAGCTGGTCGACCCGCGCCTCGAGCACCGCGGGGAAAAGGAAGTCGTAGTGCCCCTCCCAGGAAGGCCGGGCGTAGCGGTTCCCGTAGCAGACGTGCAGCCCCCAGGTGGCCGGCACGCCGTCGGTGACAATGTTCACCGCCTCGACCGCCAGGGCCGCCTGGTCCGGGTAACCCGCGAGGAACGGCTCGTCGATCTGCAGGAACCGCGCGCCGGCGTCCGCCAGGGCGCGCGCCTCGCTGTTGAGCCGCCTGGCCAGGGCGCGGACGAGCGCGGCCGGGTTCCCGTACGCTCCGTCGCCGACGGTAATCCGCCGGGACAGCGAGAACGGGCCGGTAAAGGAGAACTTCACCGGGCGGTCGGTCAGCGCGCGGGTGAACTCGAAGTCGCCCGCGAGGCCGAGTCCCGACAGGCCCTTCGCGCCGGAGGGGCCCGGGGGGGCCGTCCCGCCGGTGGAGAGCTCCTTATCGTCGTCGGGCAGCGGCGCGGTGACCACCGCGTCGTAGTAGTCGTAGTAGTCCGACTTGGCCCGCTGGGTGATGTGCACGCCGGGGATGCGCGCGAGGAAGTAGTCGATGTCGTTGTCCCGGCGCAGCTCGCCGTCGGAGACGATGTCGATGCCCGCCCGCTCCTGGTCCTTGACGGCGGCCTTGATCGCCACCTCGTGGATCTCGTCGAGGTGCGCGGCGCTGATCCGCCGCTGGTAGTACTCGGTCTTCAGGCGTTCGAGCCACTCGGGCACGCTGTAGGAGCCGACCACGGTCGTGGGAAGCGGCGGGAGGCGCCCGCCATCGCTGCGGATCATCCGCTTTCAATCTCTGACCTGGGCGGTCAGCGTCTTGACGTTGGACGCCGGGCGCTGTTTGAACGGCGAGAACCGGACGCCGAACCCGCGCCGGCTGGCAAGCAGCTGCAGCAGCGGCCCGTTGACCCAGTTGACGACGGATCCGTCGTACTTGCCAGGACCGTGGAAGCTGCCGCGGTACTCGGCCGGCGACGTGGTGAACAGGTCGTGGCAGACGAGACGGCCGAACGGGTGCAGCAGCGGCAGCGTGTCGGCGAACGATGACAGCGCCCCGTTGGACACGTGCATCCGCACGTCCCCCTCGGCGGCCAGCAGCGGGCGGAGGATCTCCCCGGTGACCGCGGGCGTGATGAGGTAGGTGTCAAGGCCCTCGAGCGGCACGTAGCGCTCCGCCTGGCGCAGCGCCTCCCAGACGGCCTGCCAGAACAGCACCGCCTGGCCGGTGTCCGGGAACGTGTCCGGCTGCGACTCGGCGAGCAGCTCCGGTCCGATCCGCAGCAGCCGCCCGGTCAGCGGCGCGATCTCGGCCCGCCTGAGCCCGAACCTGGCCGCGATCTCGTCCGCGGCCTGGCCGGCCAGGTAGGCCCGGGCCTGCACCAGGTACGTCCGGCCGCGGATAGCGGCGACCTCGTCGCTTGGCAGGTTGTCGTAGACGTTGGAGATGTAGACGAGGAACGCCTTGCCCGCGAGGAACCCCACCGAGCCCGACAGCCGGGTCGCCTCGAGCACCAGCCCCGACACGTGATCCCCGTGGTGCGCCACCGCCTGGCGCGCGCGGTCAAGGACGTGCGCGGAGTAGTCGCCCATCAGGTAGTGCAGCCGCCGGTAGTAGTCACGGCCGTGCCTGCGGTCGAGCTCGACGAACTCATCCAGCCAGGTGCGCGCCTGCCCGCCGTTGCCGACGCCGAGCTCGATGACGTACAGCTGGTCGGGCAGCGCGCGCCGGGACGCGAGCTCGTCCCAGCAGGAGAACAGGTCAAGGATGACCTCGCGCGCCGCCGCGGAGTTGCGGGCGTCGGACTCCCCGCCCGGCAGCGTCTGCTCGTACTCCTTGCCGGTGGTCTTCTCCCAGGCGGCGAGGGCCTGCCAGTACAGCGCGTTGAACCGCCACACGCAGCTGCCGGACCCAGGCACCCAGGGCTCCAGCCAGACCCGGTCCCCCGCGCCGCCGCTGTTCTCGTAAGCACGGGGCCCGCCGATGCCCGCGGCGGTGCCACGGGTCACGTGGACCGCCTCCGACAGCGCCGCGGTCACCTCCCCCGCCACGTCGGTCTCCGGCCGGGCGCAGCGGCGCAGGTCCACGGCGAGCTCGTAGCCCTCCACGGTGGTCACCGCGTGACCGTCGGCGGCGATCACCGGGCGGACCATCACCGTGTCGCGGAAGTTCGCCTTGTACTGGATCCAGTCGCAGACCACGCGGGTCGCGGCCAGGTCCGCGTCTGAGCGGCAGAGCGCTTCGACCATCGGCGCGATGGCGGCCCGGGCCCCGGCCGACTCCCGCAGCCGCTGGACCGCCCGGATGTCAATCTCCACGCGGGTGCCGTCCGGTAAGTCCTGGACCGGCGGTCGCCGGGCCCGCGAGCACGGCGCCAGGAATGGCAATTGGGGCCGATTTCGCGGTGTGCCGTTTTCCTTCAGCGATACCGAGAAATTCCGGGACCCGCCCATGCCGATTTAGCACGCTGGTGTTTAGCGCACTGAATTCAAGGGCTGAATTAGTGGCCGCGCACAGGCGTCGCTGCCGGTCCTGGCGATCTCTCACAATCCTCATGCTGCCTCAGCGGATGCACCTCGGCATCGGCTCCGCCGCACAACCTTTACGGCGAGGCCGTTGTGCGGGCACACAAGGCACGGCAGGCCGAACAACCGGTTCGGCCTGCCGTGTACCAGCAAGTCAAAAGCTGAGTCGCAAGTAAATTTCGCCGTTAAAACGACTTGCGGGCGGGTCGGCCGGGCGGCTCGACGTGCGCGCGCCGGGCGGCCCGGCCACGAGCCCGGGCGGCCACCCGGGGCAGAGCCGCGTTATAGGATCCCTGTTGACCCTGGAGGTGCGCATGCCCGAGCTTCCGACGGAAATCGACACGTCACGTCCGCATCCGGCCCGGACCTACGACTACTTCCTTGGCGGTAAGGACAACTTCGCCGCCGACCGGGAGGTCGCGGACAAAGTCATAGCGGGCTGGCCTGCCATTCGCCTCGGGGTTCGCGAGAACCGCAAGTTTCTCGCGCGCGCGGTCAGTTACCTGGCCGGGGAGGCCGGCATCCGCCAGTTCCTCGACATCGGGACCGGGCTGCCCACCGCGAACAATACGCACGAGGTCGCCCAGGCGGTCGCGCCGTCGGCTCATGTCGTCTACGTCGACAACGACCCGCTGGTGCTCGCCCATGCCCGGGCGCTGCTCACCTCTTCACCCGAGGGCCGCACCGCCTATATCCACGCCGACCTGCGCGACCCCGCCGCCATCCTGAACGACCCGGTGACCCGCGAGGTCCTGGACTTCACCCAGCCGGTCGCGCTCATGCTCATCGCGATCCTGCACATGATCCCCGACGACGAGAAGCCCGCCGAGATCGTCGCGACCCTGATCGACGCCCTGCCGCCGGGCAGCTACGTCGTCGCCTCGCACATCACCGGGGAGCACAACGAGGGCGCGGCCGCCGCGGAGAGCCGCTTCCAGCAGGCGAGCATGAAGGCTCAGTGGCGGGACTCCGACGTGTTCGCGCGGCTGGCGTTCGGCGGCCTCGACCTGGTGCCGCCCGGCGTGGTGCTCACTTCGGAGTGGCGGAACGACGAGCCCGACCCGCGGCCCACGGCGGCCGATGTCAGCGCCTACGGCGGGGTCGCCCGCAAGCCGTAGCGTTCAGCGCCTCGGGCCGGCTGTTATTCGAAGCGGCCGACTACCTGCTCGCCGAGCAGTTCGATGTGCGCCACATCGGCCGGGCCGTAGACGTGGTTGTGCTGCTTATATCCCGAATAGTGTCTCGCACGGTAAGGCTGCTCTTCCCCGCCGGTTACATTTCCGCGGGACGGTCATCCATTTTTACCGCAAAAGCGTCACACTGTTGTTGGGTCAGCACCGGGTCGCCCGGGGGGAACGGGCATCTGGCGGGGAAAACCATGCGATGGCTTGCCGGGAAGCCACGTGGCTGGGGGCGGAATCCATGGCCGGTCGGCATGAGAACCTTGGTGTTTCCCGCGTTGCGCTTGCCGATCACGTGCATGACGTCGAACCCGCCGATCTGTCGCTGGCGATGGCCAGGGACTTCGCGAACGGAAAGTACGCCAGTGACTTCTGTGACGAATGCGGGTGCCGGCTGGCGCGCGCATGCATCCAGTGGAGTGACTGGGTACTGCGGCGTACAGAAAACGTGAGTTTTTCCGATGACCGCTGCGTGAAGCGGATAATCAGCATCGACCTCCTCGTCCGCGAGGGGGCTCCGCTTTACCAGGCGCCAGGCGGCAAGCCCTTCTGGCTGGTCCCGGTGTCCATCATGCGGCGTAAAACCCTGGTCAACTTCTATCTTCGTGATGAAGACGGGAATGACATCCCCCTGCCCGGCCTGCGCCTGGTGCAGCATCTGGACGAGTCCGTCCTCAGATCGGTAGCGCTGAGGGAGCTACAGCACGATCTGCGAGAGGAAGCCCAGGCCTTTATCCACGATGTGATCAGCGGAAGCCCCGAGCAGGTCGAATACCGGATGGGCCAGTTGCAGGAGGCAGCGGCTCCGCGCGACATTACGCGCCTGCAGGATATCAATGGGGTCTTTATCCGCATGCTGCAGCGCATGGCCTACAGCTGCACTCTGTACGCGTTCATCGAAGCGGATACCGCGCGACGCCACCGCGTCCTTTGCATGTCAGTCGAAGAACCGCTGGACTTCTCGTACGAATCAGAGGAGCCAGAGCTGTACGCGGCCGAGCCGGACTCCGCCAGATCGCAGCGGTCCCCGGCAAAGCGCGCCCTCAGCTGGTTCAAATGGCAGATGTACGCGCTTGCGACCGCGATGGGCTGGAGAACGACCAAAGTGCGGTTCCGCGTTCCGGCGGCGGAGAACGCGACTAGCTTCCACTTCGAGATCCAGGCACCACCCGGCGTCGACATCGTCGAGGCAAGCATCCTCGCGGCAGTGCCGGAAATTGACGGAGAGGAGCCGGAAACCCTGCACTCCTGGCAGTATGACCACATCCGGATGCGGCTGCCGACGGTGGGCCTGCATGTCACCGCTGTCCCGAACGGATCGTTTTCGACGGCACAGGTGGACGTCCAGGTTTCGATCCGCGGCTGGTACGCGACCATGCTCTTGTCCTGCTGGGCGACATTTCTCCTGCTGATCGCCCTCGCGCTGCATGTGCGGAGTGACAAAGTCCAGACCGGTTCGACCACGGACATCGTCGCTTTCCTGGCCGGGGTCGCGGCCGCGGTGGCCACCCTCGTCGCGCAGGGTGAGTTCTTCGGGATGGCAGGCAGGCTGCTGGCCGTGCCCAGGATGCTGGCGGCGTTCGAGGCGGGCCTGCTGCTGATCGCCGCCACGCTTTTCCTCTTTGTCGGGCCGAGCGAGAACCGGCGGCGCCCGTGGGAGCTGGTCGGGCTCTGCGTTGTCGCGGGACTGATCACGCTGGTAGTAAGCGCGTCGTGGCTGCTTGCCCGCAGGCGCCTGCGGGTAAGGCGCGAAAGCGCCTCACCGCGAGAAATGGCTCCGGGCCTCAAGAGGGCCATCCGTGACCCGGTCGGCTTCCGCGATGCCGTGCGGTTGTATGGCTACCGGATGCCTGCGATTCGCGTCGACTCCGCGGAGGCATGGCACTACCACTTCCAGTGGACCCCGGAGCTAGAAGCGGATGCGTCGCGACTGCTCTCTGCTGCCGCGCCGGGTGCCATGGTCGATGAGAAGCAGCACGTACAACCCACTGCCGTTGGCTTAGGCGCTGAACAAGGTTCCCAGCGGGAACTAACTGTCATTGGAAACGGCTGACTACCTGCTCGCCGAGCAGCTCGATGTGGGCAACATCGGACGGGCCGTAGACGTGGAAGTAGACCGTGTCGGCGCCCTGGCTGGCCAGGTCCTCGATCACGCGGATGAGGTCGCCCGCGTACCCGGTGACGCCGGCCGCGAGCAGGCGCGCGCCCGGTTCGCCCAGGGACTCCTTGCGCCGCTCCAGGTCCTCGGCGTCCCGCCCGATGCAGGTGGGCACGGTCGCGGACAGCCGGATGCTGGCGGGGTCGCGGCCGACCACGTCCTCGCAGATCCGCCTGAAGTTGGCGTACCGCTCACGGAGGTCGAGGCCGAGCGCGCCGTTGAACTCGTCGGCGTACTTGGCGGCCAGGGTGGGGGTGCGCTTGGCGCCGGCCCCGCCGACGATGATCTTCGGCCGGGACGCCCAGCGCGGTATCGACGCGCAGTCCTGGAGCTTGTAGTGCTTTCCGGTGAAGCTGAACCGCTCCCCCGGCTTCGTGTCCCAGAGGCCGGTGAGGATGGCGAGCTGCTCCTCAAGCTTGTCGAAGCGCTCGCCGAGCGGCGGGAACGGGATGCCGAAGTAGTCGTGCTCACGCTCGTACCAGGCGGCGCCGATGCCGAGCTCGGCGCGGCCGCCACTCATCTGGTCAACGGTGGCGACCTCGACGGCGAGCTGCCCGGGCAGCCGGAACGTGGAGGCGTTGACGAGCGTGCCGAGCCGTACCCGTTCGGTCTGGACGGCGAGGCCGGCGAGCGTGGTCCACGAGTCGGTCGGCTGGTAGGTCGTGTCGTCAGCGTCGATGCCGAGGTAGTGGTCGGAGCGGAAGAAGGCGTCGAAGCCGCCCTCGTCCGCGGCCTTAGCGAGCGCCAGGATCTGCGCGTAGGTGGCCCCGTGGTGCGGTTCGAGGAGGATCCGCAGGCGCATCGGCTGTTCCTTTCAGGACATGGTCATTCCGAACGGGCTCGTGCTCCGCCGCCCGGGGCCAGAGTGAGCAGGACCCGTTCGGAAGGCCGGTCTCGGTCTTGGTCTTGACTTCGGGCGGCCGGGGTGCGGGGTTATCCCTGCGCCTGGGCGGTGCTTGGCACGGTCGGCGTCGCGGTCTGCGCCGGCACCGCGGGGGCGGGCTCGGTGAGCGGGAAGTGGCA
>CAWKKG010000028.1:0-231010 GCA_963850115.1 uncultured Actinomycetota bacterium | reverse complement strand
CTACGGCGTCTCCGGCACCCAGGCCGCTGACAGTGCCGCGCTTGAACCGGTGGTCGACGAACTAATCGCCGACAGAACGCTCAGCGTCGAGCGCACCACCATCGGGAAACACGGACTGGACTGGCCGCCGAACCAGCAAGGGGACTGGCATTCGGTCCTGGTGTGGCGGCCTCGGGTCATGCAAGGGAAGCAGAGGCCGCCAGCCCGCGCCGCACCCTGAACTGAGGCACTACGTCGAGTACTGGGTGGCCCCGCATATCCGCAGGCTGCAGCCCGGGCACGAAGCGAGCCCGGAAAAGCGCGCGGAGTACCGGAGGCTGATGGTCCGCTACGGCCGCAACGCCGACCTTCCGCCCGGCTACACCCTCGTCGACCGCCCACTCCAGGCATCGGTAGCCCACTAACCCACGAGACACCATGAGGAGGCAATCGTGACGCGTAGCCGCAAGCCGACCTGCGGGCACTCGCACGACGCCACGGCGTATTACGAGCCGACCCCTTCGCTCTTGCCCTCGCCGCTTGACCAGCCGCCCGATGACCGGCTGATGGCGGCGCTGGCGGAGTTCGCCAAGGAGCTCAACTCCCTGCCGAACCCTGTCGAGGGCGCGGTCGCCGGGCTGTCGGCCGACGACATCACGGCGTTGCTGAGCCGGGCCCCGCTGGGCAAGCGGAAGGCCGCGCTGCGGGCGATCGGCATCCCGGTCGCGCCGCGCGTCGTCGGCCAGGCCCTGTGCCAGGACGTGCTGACCCGGCTTGCGCGGGTGCACCTGGACGACGTGTACCACTTCTCGTACGCCCTCACCGGGCCCGCCGTGGAGTACCTGGTCACCCAGGCCAGGTTGGCCAACACTGCGGCGGAGGAACCCGGATCAGCCGGTGCCGGATCGAGGAGCGCGGACATCTTGCGTTTGGCCTTCTGGGGATCAGCCCTACGCCAGCCCGTTCGGCGCCCGTCTCCTGGCCTGGGCTGCTACCCAGTCCTGGTTCCTGCCGGAGACCCTGGCGGGCGTGGATTGCGCCGACGTGCTCACGACGGCCAATGCGGTCATCGCGGCGACCCCGGATCTCGCCGACCACCAAGACGATGAGGAAACCGATGATGAGGAAACGATGGACGAAGACGCAGCGATGCCGACGAGCACGCTGGACGAGGAGATCCGCTCCGCACGGCACCGTCTGGGCGACGCCCTAGACGAGGCCAGGCAGGCGGCCGAGCGCGCTCTGGCGGCTGTCACCGGCGGCGAACTGCCGGATGCGGCCGGCGTCGCCGAGCTCGGTTCGCTCTGCACCGGCTTCCTGCGGCTGGCAGAGTTGCTGAACCTGAGTCCTGACAACAACCCCGCGCTCAAGACGATCGACGCGGCCATCGCCGAGCGGGATGAGCGGGAGCAGCGCTCCGCGACGACCGCCCGGCTGCAGGCACTGCCGACCCTCAATGGCGGTCCGTCCCTGGCCGGACCGATCGCCGCGCTGCGGGAACTCGTCGAGGAAACACTCGACCACCTGGCGCATGCTGGCGAGGCCGACGCCCTCGACGGCCTCCTGGCCTTCGCCGACCTCATTGACCTCATCGCGGCGGACGGGCCCGCCGGCGCGGACACGGTGCGCGTCATGGAACTCCAGGGCCGCTGCTCCCCCGTACTGCCGCCGCCGCAGCTGGCCCAGCTAATGCTTGCGGCGCTGATCGGCCGGCTCGCCTGGGCGCGGACGCGGCAGAAGCCGACGGACCGGGCGAGGCGGCGGTACCGACCGAGCCCGTTCCCGCGCCAGCCATGAGGACTGGAGCGCCGATCCCGGCACGGCCCCGACGCCGCCATCCCGGAAGACTCAATGGCGGAACGCCAAGAAGAAGGCGAAGAACCAGAAGCAGTAGCGAATGAGGACGAAGCGGTTACGACGGCACGAGCCGCAGAAAAGGCCGCAGTCTCGGTCGCTGCCAATCACTTACGCGGTCGGGCGATGACATCGAGACCGTCATTGCCCGGCTGATCGCGGCGCGCCGCTTCGGCTTGGCGGCCGCACTCGCCGAACAGGCCGGATGGCGCGCCTCGGCCAAGGCCGTTCTGCGGCTGTCCGCGCTCGCCGACGCCGTCCGCGGCGAGACCGGGCCGTGCGCGATCAGGCTACGGCTCGTAGCTGCCGAGCTGGACGCAGACCTGCTCGCCGCCGACCTGGTTGCGCCTGCGCCTCGCCATCCCGGCGCTGATCCGGGTCGCCCTCGTGACCGGCGAGCACACCACCGGCGCGCTGCTGACGACGCTGTCGACCCGCCTCGAACCGACCTGGCGATGATCGCCGAGCAGGTCGGCCGACGCGCGCTGCAGGGGCTCCTCATCGGGAACCCGCTGCGCACGGTGCTCGCCGACGTCGGCGAACTCACCGGACAGGTCGATCAGGCCCGGACGGCGCGCACAAGACGGTGCTCCGGCCGCGCACGCTGCGCTTCAAGCGAGCCACCGACATCGCCAAGGAATGGCTGGTCCACAGCGGGATCCTCGGGCTCGCTGCTCACCCGCCGCCGGCCGCCGACGACCGCTGCGTCCGCGCCGAGTTCACCGCCCAGGTGCTGAGCTGTCGAGCCACGGGCGATCGCCAAGGAGATCGACCGGCTGGACACCAAGTACAAGGGTATCTCCGGAAACCGACTGCAAGGCGCAGTGCGCCAGACCTGGTCAACCTCGCCGACGAGGCGCTGCACCAAGTATCCGCCTGGCTGGAGCAGGTCGCCGCGCTCGAGCACGCAACGCAGCCGGCTCGACTGGACGACGGGCGAGCTACCGACATGCACGCAGTCGTAATCGACCACGCCGACGAGCGCTCAGCCGCCCTCGATACGCAGACTGGGCGCGGCGACGAGATCGCCGACGCGCGCCGCGGTCGCCGCACACGACTCGCTAGTCACCACATTCGCGCTGCTCGACGGGTCGGCTGCTCTGCCCCCGGGAGCCGCTCGCCGACTTCGCCCTGACCGCCGAGCTGCTCAAGGTGCCCGGAGCGACGGTGGAGCCCGCGTCCGGATTGGTTTCCGTGCCAGGCGACACCGGGGTCGGCGCACTCATCACTGCGGCCGGGCGCAGCTGGCAGGACGCGTTCGAGGACCAAGTCGACGCCGGAGAGTACCCGACCGCGCAGTACCTCCTGGAAGTGGTCCGATCCGGCGCGATACCCGCTGTGGACGCCGAGTTCGGCCTGGACACCGCCGGACGACGCTGCAGATCGGCCGAGCACCGCTCGCGAGCGGAGCTGCGGACAGTCCGCGAGCAGCTACTGCGCCGAGCTGCGCCGCGCACGGCTGCGCAACGAGATCTCCGAGGAGCAAGACGGCGAGCTCACCACGATGCTCGACGCTGCCGATCCGGACATGCCCGCAGGCATCGCCGAGGACGAGTCGCGGGAGCGCCGCAGCCCCGCCGCCTGCGCCGCAGCTAAACGCGATCGCCGAACTGCTGCCCGCCTACCGGGAGGAGGCGGCGCGGCGGCTGCAGGTCCGGCTCGAGCAGCTCATACGAGCAGCCGCACAACGGGGCCGGTCGACGCGCCGCACATCCAGCGGCTCATCGACGCCGGCGACCTGTCCACCGCCGAGGAGCTCATCTACTACTGCGAAGTCGGGGAGCCGGTCCCGCACGTCACGTCCGCGACGACCTCACCCGGTTCTTCCCAGCGGTTCCCGACGCGATGCCGAACGGCATCACCAGCGAGGTCGTCGAGGCCGCCCGCACCGGGGGCCTCGTCCCTGGCTGCAACCTCCTCGACTTCGGCGAGCTGTCAGTGACGCGCGGGCAGCGGTAGCCGAAGCACTGAACGCCTGGCGGCTGCTCGGCCACCCCGGTCGAGGGACGAACGCATCAGCGAACGATCGCAGGTTCACCCAGCGCTGCGCGTGGCCGGCTTCGAGTTCGACGCACAGACGAGGCAACCGGCTCAACAACGTGCAGAAGGGTCGCGAGCGGCGGTTCATTGAGCTGACGAACGTGTCGTGGAACGGCAATCGATCGTGCCCCAGTTCGGCTCGACTCTGGGCGGGCGGATCCGGATACTGCTGTGCTGGGGCCAGCCGGCCGAGGACCTGCTGATGAGCTGGGTGGACCAGGACACCTCCGCCGACGCGGTCCTCGTCGCTTACTTCGGCACGATGCCGTCCGCGGTACGTCGTCGGCTCGCTGCCCGCACTCCAAGCACCGACGCGCCCGTTGTCGTCCTTGACGACGCCGCGCTGGCCTACCTCGCCGCGCACGGCGACCGCCAACTCGATGCAGCCATGTCGATCCTGCTGCCGTTCTCCGCGGTCCAGCCCTACGTGCGACGGAAGCGGTCGATGGTCGCCCAGGAGATGTTCTATGGGCGGGACAAGGAACGCAAGGCACGTCCTCGACCCGAACGCCACTCAGATTATCTTCGGCGGCCGGGGGCTCGGCAAGTCCGCCCTGCTCCGCTACGCCAGAGACGCGTTCGAGCGAGAGGTAGAGCGAATCGCGATCTACATCGAACTGACGACGGTCGACTTTGGCCCGGGCCGAGGGCGCTGACGCAGTGTGGGACGTGCTGCTCCGCGACCTCGACGGCACGGTCATCACCTTGAGCAAGGGCGAACGGTCGGGCAAACGCAATTACGAGACCGTGCGGGCCGGCGTGCGGTCCTGGCTCGAAGCGGACGGCCGTCGCCGACTGCTGATCCTGCTCGACGAATCCGATGCGTTCTTCGAGGTTGATTCCCGCAGTTCCCCGAGACCAACCGGCTGAAGGACCTCGGGCAGATGGCCGGGCTTGAGGGCCGGGTCAAGGTGGTATTCGCAGGCCTGCACTCGGTGCAGCGCTTCGCCAAGGTATCGAACAACACCTTCAAGCACCTCGCGCAGCGCCCCACGGTCATCGGGCCGCTCCGCCGCAATACGCGTACGACCTGATCGCCGACCGATGGCGGCGCTCGGTTACACGTTCGCCGACCAGACCTGGTCAACCGCATCCTCGGCTACTGCTCGTACCAGCCGTACCTGCTGCAGATGTTTGGCCACCGGCTCGTCGAGCACATGCACGCGCACCGGACCGGGCCGAGGGTTCCTGCCGGACGGGCCACCGTTCACCGTCACCGCCGACGACGTGACGGCAGTCGAGTCCGATCCAGAGCTGAAGGCCGACATCACCTCAACCTTCCGGGACACCCTGCACCTCGACCCGCGCTACAACGTGATCGCCAACGTGCTCGCCTACCACGCCTACGAGCACGGCATCGATCACCGGCTGACGGAGGTCGAGCTGCGCGACGAGTGCCTCTCGTACTGGCGCGGAAGGGTTCGCGGGCCTGGACATCGAGGGTTTCCGCGCCTACCTGCAGGAGATGACCGGGCTCGGCGTGCTCGCTAAGAACCACGATCAGCGCGGCTGGCACCTGCGGTCACCCAACGTCCTGCGCATGATCGGCGGCCCGCACGACGTGCTCGCCGAGCTGATGGAGGCCGAGTCGGCGAACGGTACCGGGCGAGTTCATGGCCCTGGTCGCCCGCCGTCCCCTCCCCGACGGCACCCGGGCGCCCCTGACCAACCAGCAGGTTGACGACCTGCTCGGCGATCACGTCAATCAGGTCCGGCTGGTGCTGGGCTCGCGGGCAACCCGTGTTAACCAGGTCAGCACCACCATGCGGGAGGTCTGCGCGGACATGGGGGAACGCTACCGGCTGATCAATGTCCATTCCCGCAAGCAGTTCGAGGATGAGCTAACGGCCGGCAAGCCGGGTGACCGGCGCGTCGTGGTCTCCGACCTGGGCGCGATCGGTACCAAGGACGCTAACTGCTCCGCCGCGCTGGCCACCGCCCTGGAGCACCGGCCGCAAGCCGGCGGCGTGACCCGGTCGGCGGTGCTCGTCGCGGGAGCAGAGAAGATCCGGTTCTGGCTGGACACCTTCGCAGAAGGGGAACGGCCCGGCCTCGGCATCGTCACGCTGCGCCGCCTCGACAAGCACGCGATGGACGTCTGGACCGCCGAGTACTTCCTCAAGCCGGAGCGCAAGGCGCGCCTGCTCGAGATCACCGGCGGCTGGCCCCACCTCACCGAACGGGCGATCACCCTGGCTGAGAAACTCGAATCGGCGGACGCCGCGCTTGACGAGCTGGCGAAGGAACTGTCGACCGACGACGCCGCCTCGGACCTCATCGACGCGGTCGGACTCGGCCATGATGCAGACCTCGCCCGCACCTTCAACTTGATCCTGGAATACGCGGCGACGCGTGCCAGCCAGCAAGACCTACTGGAGGCGGTCCGCCTGTCCGACCACCCGGAACCCGAGGCGGCCCTGTCCTGCCTGGAGGCGCTCGCCCTGTTCGATGCGGAGGAAGACAGATCGTACTCGGTCGAGCGACTAGTCGCCAGGTGCTGGCCACACCGACGCCCGATCGCAAACGACGAGTAGACCTTGAGACTACCGGGCCGGTCGCCGTCGCGGTCGATCGGCCCCGGTAGTCGTCAGTCCGCCAGGGCCGCGGTCTCCAAGACCAGCTGCGCGGACGTTTCGCCCAGGTAGGCGCTGTTAAGTGCAAGTTGGAATGGGCTTCATTGACGGCATGCCGCAGACTTGCCGACCCCGACCCCGACCCCGACCCCGACCCCGTGCTCACCACGCCCGAGTCACTGGAATGGCTGGTCTCCACGCACGTCGACCATCAGCGGCTGTTCGCCGGGCTGCGGACGGTCATCGTGGGTGAGGTACATGCCTTCGGCGGGGATGACCGGGGATGGCACATGCTCGCGGTGCTCGAGCGGCTGACGCGCCTGCGGGGTGAGGCGATCTAGCGGATCGGGCTGTCTGCTACCGTCGGGAACCCCGACCAGCTGCTGCACTGGCTGCAGGGATCGGGGGGCGCAGAGCCGGGCCGGCGTCGTCGTCGCACGGTCGGCAGAAGCCGATGCGGCTGAAGGTGAAGCACCGAACCGTTCGGCCGCATCTTCTGCAGCGGTTAGCGCGCGACCCGCGGCGGACGCGGACATCACCCTCGACTACGTGGGTTCCATCGGCAATGCCGCCAAGATCATCTCGGCGTTGCGCGTGGGAGAGAAACGGCTGGTCTTCTGTGACTCCAAGCGGCTCGGGGGACAGGGCGGCGGCCCGGAGCCCGGCGGAACTGCCTTTTAGGGCGGAGGCCCTGCTGGAGGCGGCTGGGCTGCTGCTCGCATGGTCTGCATCTCGCGGACTGTGTCATTGATACTCGGAGACCCAGGTCGCTGCCTTAATAGGCCCCTGAGCTGTGCGTCTCGGTGAGCGAGTCAGATTAGCGGTGCGCGCGATGATGGCTTTCAGAGCTGAGTTGCGCCTGATCTGCATGCGATGGCCGCTGCGAGATCGGGCCGCCCGCGAGACAGGGGGCAACCGTGAACAGGTTCGATGTGAGCGTGTACGCGATCCGGCGGCGGGCCGGGCGGCGCAGGCCGTTCGAGGTCCGCTGGCGGGCGGCGGGCCGCAGCAGGTCAAAGTCGTTCATTACCAGGAGGCTCGCCGACAGCTACCGGGCCGAACTGGTCCGCGCTGCCCGGATGGGCCTGGAGTTCGATCCGCTGACCGGCGAGCCGGCGGCATGGAACCTCCCGGAACCCGCGATCGTCACCTGGTACCAGGAGGCCACCGCGTACGCGGTGATGAAATGGCCGTCCCTGGCCGCGCACTCCCGGGCCAGCCTGGCCGAGGCGCTGGCCACGGTCACGCCCGTACTGACCCGGCCGGATGCACGTGACCGGCCTGATCAACGCGAGCTGCGCACGGCCTTGTACCAGCACGCCTTCAACCCCGCCCGCCCAGCCGAGCCGGGCAGCCGGCCGCGCAGATCCTGGACTGGGCGCAGCAGGCGTCGCTGCCCGTCGGCTGCCTCAGCGAGCCGGCGGTGCTGCGGACCGCGCTGGAGGCGCTGACGTTCCGGCTGGACGGCAGCCGGGCCGCCGCCAACACCATCATCCGTAAGCGCGTCGTCCTGCACGGCGCGCTCGGCTACGCGGCCGAGGCCGGGCTGCTGCCGGACAACCCGCTGGACAGCTTCGCCTGGCGCGTACCGCAGTCGTCAGCAGCCCTCGACCCTGCTGTCGTGGCCAGCCCCGACCAGGTCAGCGCGCTGCTGGATACGGTCGCCCGGACGCGGCCGGAGCTGACCGCCTTCTTCGGCTGCCTGTACTACGCCGCGCTCCGCCCGGAGGAAGCCGTCGCCCTGCGCCTCGCCGACTGCCATCTGCCCGGCTCCGGGTGGGGCGTGCTCCGGCTGGCCTCGGCCACGCCCAGGACCGCCGCCGCCTGGACCAGCGACGGCACCAGCTATGAACAGCGCGGGCTCAAGCACCGGCCAGACGGGGCGATCCGGATGGTCCCGGTCCCTCCGGTGCTCGTCGCCATGCTCCGCGCGCACCACGCGGCCTACGGCACCGCACCCGACGGCCGGCTGTTCCGGGGAACCCGCGGCGGGCCGCTCAGCGGATCGGTCTACGGCCGTGCCTGGCAATCCGCCCGCACCCTCGCCCTCGGGCCCGAGCTAGCCGCCAGCGGGCTCGCCCGGCGCCCCTACGACCTGCGCCACGCCGCCTTGTCACTGTGGCTGAACGCCGGAGGAGACCCCGCCCAGATCGCCGCCCGGGCCGGACACAGCGTCGCGGTCCTGCTCACCGTCTACAGCCACTGCATCCACGGCCACGACGACCTCCTCAACCAGCAGATCGACCACGTCCTCGAGCCGTCCGCAGGACGTGGTCCGTGCCCGTCCGTGGAAAGCCAGCGGTTGCACCGACCGCGCGACCCCGCCGAAAAGCCAGCGGTTGCAACGCGCACGACCGCGGTCGCCAGCCACGTCGCGACGCCGTCCGCTATGCGTCCGTGATTTCCCCGCCCGGCCCGCCGACGGCCCGCAGACCACGCCGACACCAGCAGGAACATCGACAACAACCCTATCGAGACATCGTTTATCCTGATCAAAGCTAATTATTAGAACAAGATAACACCGGCCCGCAACCCGATCTGGCCCACAGCTGGCCCACAGACCTTCACCAGCGGTCCGCGAACCGCTCGCACCGGCACGCAAAAGCCGGTGCCACCATCCGGTGACACCGGCTCTGACCTGCGGAAACAGGGTGGCAGGTGATGGGTTCGAACCATCGTAGGCTGAGCCGACGGTTTTACAGACCGCTCCCTTTGGCCACTCGGGCAACCTGCCTAGCGCCGCCGTATCACGGCAGCAGAGAGAAATATAGCGGACAACGCGACTGCTTGCGACGTGGAGTTCCTCGGCGCCCGCGAAGATCACGGTCGACAGCCACCGCAGCGGCCGATGTGACGATCGGCACCCTACCCGTCTAACCTGTGATCCATGCCTAGCGAGTCCAGCTTCGACATCGTGTCAAAGATCGACCGGCAGGAAGCCGACAACGCGCTGAACCAGTCCGCCAAGGAGATCAGCCAGCGGTTCGACTTCAAGAACGTCGGCGCCTCCATCCAGTGGTCCGGTCAGGACGGCGTGGAGATCCGCGCCAACAGCGAGGAGCGGGCCAGCGCGGTCCTCGACGTCTTCAAGGAGAAGCTCGTCAAGCGCGGGGTCTCGCTCAAGCACCTCGACGCGGCGGAGCCGAAGGTGTCAGGGAAGGAGTACCGCATCGCGATCGCCCTGAAGGAGGGCATCTCCCAGGACAACGCCAAGAAGGTGTCGAAGATCATCAGGGACGAGGGGCCGAAGGGCGTCAAGGCCCAGGTCCAGGGCGAGGAGCTGCGCGTGTCGTCCAAGAGCCGTGACGACCTGCAGTCCGTGATCAGCCTGCTCAAGGGCAAGGACTTCGACTTCGCCCTGCAGTTCGTCAACTACCGCTGACGTCAGCGCGGGCCGCCGGACAGCGCCTCGAGGCGGCGGACCCGCTCGCTGGTCGGCGGGTGGGTGCTCAGCATCCCGCCGACCCCGTCGGCGGCGAACGGGTGGGCGATCATCAGGTGGCTGGCGGCGGCCAGCGTGCCGCGCGGGCGCAGCGGCTGCGCCGCGGCGGCGGTGTCGATCTTCCGCAGCGCGCTCACGAGGGCCATCGGGTCGCCGGTCAGCAGGGCCCCGTCGATGTCCGCGCCGTACTCGCGGCCGCACGGGGCGGTGATGTGCAGCACCACCGCGATCAGCGGGCAGGAGGCGACGAGCGACGCGAGCCCGGCGGACCACGAGGAGACCGCGACGTCGCGCCGGGCGACGTGCGCCAGCTCGTGCGCGAGCACGGCGCGCAGCTCCGCCAGGGTCAGCAGCCGCAGCAGCCCTTCCGTGCAGCACACGGCCGCCGAACGGGCGCTGTACCCGACCGTGAGGACATTCGGCTGCGCGGCCGGCGACACGAACAGCCGCGGCACCGGCAGGTGCGCGGAGAAGGCGAGCTCCCTGACGATCCGGTAGAGGTCGGGGCGCTCCACCTCACTGACGGGGCGCGCGCGCAGGGCGGCCAGCACCGAGCGTTCCGAGTGGAAGTAGATGATCCAGCCGAGGGCGACCAGCAGCGCGCTGACGACCGCGGCGCCGACGAGCCCGAGCCAGAGCGAGGCGCCCGCTAGCAGCGCCGCGCACAGCGCGACGGCGAACAACGCCGCGCGCAGCCCGTAGCAGCGCATCGCGATCCCCTCCAGACATGACACTAACGTCACTCCGCCAAGACTGCGACCTATCGGCCTGCGGCCAGCGGCACACCCTGTTCAACGGCCCAGCGCCGCCATAGGTTTCCGCACGTCATGCACTCGGGATAAGGACAGGAACACCGAGATTGCTCTACACTAAAATCACAGACAACTACGGAAATGTGGCATAACAAACCCCGGGGTGTGGCTAATCACACGGCCAACGGGTGCCCAGGTCCGCGTAAACTTTATCCCGTCCTGCACTCACGCCCCCGGCCGTAAAGGGGTGGTGCTGAACAAGGGCGCCGGCCTGGCGTGCGGAGGAGGCTTAGCGCTGTGACCAAACAGGTCCAGGAGCTTGACCACGTAATAATCAGGTTCGCGGGAGACTCCGGTGACGGCATGCAGCTCACCGGGGACCGGTTTACCCAGGAGACCGCGGTCTTCGGGAACGACCTGTCCACTCTCCCCAACTTCCCCGCCGAGATCCGCGCCCCCGCCGGGACGCTGCCCGGCGTGAGCAGCTTCCAGCTGCACTTCGCCGATCACGACATCCTGACGCCCGGGGACGCGCCGGACGTGCTCGTCGCCATGAACCCGGCGGCGCTCAAGGCAAACCTCAAGGACCTGCCGCTCGGCGCGGAGCTCATCCTCAACACCGACGAGTTCACCAAGCGCAACCTGGCCAAGGTCGGCTACGAGAAGAACCCGCTGGAAGACGGCTCGCTCGACGGCTACCAGCTGCACCCGGTGCCGCTGACGTCGCTGACCGTCAAGTCGCTCGAGGGCCAGGACATCTCGCGCAAGGACGCCGAGCGGGCGAAGAACATGTTCGCCCTCGGCCTGCTGTCGTGGCTGTACGGCCGTCCCGCCGAGGGCACGCTGAGCTTCCTCGAGGCCAAGTTCGGCAAGAAGCCGGAGATCTACAAGGCGAACGTGACCGCCTTCCAGGCCGGCTGGAACTACGGCGAGACGACCGAGGACTTCGCGGTCCGCTACGAGGTCAAGCCGGCCACGATCGCGCCCGGGCGCTACCGCAACATCACCGGCAACCTCGCCCTCGCCTACGGCCTGATCGCCGCGGGCCAGCTCGCCAAGCTGCCGCTGTTCCTCGGCTCGTACCCGATCACCCCGGCCTCGGACATCCTGCACGAGCTGTCCAAGCACAAGAAGTTCGGCGTCCGCACCTTCCAGGCCGAGGACGAGATCAGCGCGGCGAGCGCGGCGCTCGGCGCCTCGTTCGGCGGCTCGCTGGCGGTGACCACCACGTCAGGCCCGGGCATGCTGCTGAAGGCGGAGACCATCAACCTCGCCGTCTCCGTGGAACTCCCGCTGCTCGTCGTCGACGTGCAGCGCGCCGGCCCCTCCACCGGCATGCCGACCAAGACCGAGCAGACCGACCTGCTGATGGCGCTGTACGGCAGGAACGGCGAGTCGCCGGTGCCGGTCGTCGCGGCGGCCTCGCCGTCCGACTGCTTCTTCGCGGCGATCGAGGCCGCGCGGATCGCGGTCACCTACCGGACGCCGGTCATCCTGCTGTCCGACGGGTACCTAGGCAATGGCTCGGAGCCCTGGCGGATTCCCGACACTTCGGAACTGCCGGACCTGTCGGCCGGATTCGCCTTCGCCACCCCGGCGGACAAGCCCGCCGACGGGTCGGACTTCCAGCCGTTCACCCGTGACCCGCAGACCCTCGCGCGGCCGTGGGCGATCCCGGGCACGCCGGGGCTCGAGCACCGCATCGGCGGCATCGAGAAGGCCAACGGCTCGGGGAACATCTCCTACGACTCGGACAACCACGACCTGATGGTCCGCACCCGGGCGGCCAAGATCGAGGGCATCGCGAACTCGATCCCGCCGCTTGAGGTCGACGACCCGTCCGGCGCGGCCCGGCTGCTGGTGCTCGGCTGGGGCTCGACCTACGGCTCGATCGGCGCCGCGGTCCGCCGCGCCCGCCACGCGGGGCACAACGTCGCCCAGGCGCACCTGCGGCACATGAACCCCTTCCCCGCCAACCTCGGCGAGGTGCTGCGCCGGTACGACAAGGTGCTCGTCCCCGAGATCAACCTGGGGCAGCTCGCGCTGCTGCTGCGGGGCAAGTTCCTGGTCGACGTGATCTCCTACAACCGCGTCCGCGGCCTGCCGTTCCAGGCGGGCGAGCTCACCGAGGCGATCGAGGAAGTGCTCTCCCATGAGTGAAAACGAAGCGATTATCCCGAACGGAAGCGGCCGACTCCGGTCCCTCGAACTGGTTCCCCGCGCGGCCGGACTCGCGGCGAAGGACTTCAAGTCCGACCAGGAGGTCCGCTGGTGCCCCGGCTGCGGCGACTACGCGATCCTCGCCGCGTTCCAGGCGTTCCTGCCCGAGCTTGAGGTGCCGCGGGAGAACGTCGTCGTGGTCTCCGGCATCGGCTGCTCGTCGCGGCTGCCGTACTACGTGTCGTCCTACGGCATGCACTCGATCCACGGCCGGGCGCCCGCGATCGCCAGCGGGCTCGCATCCTCCCGGCAGGACCTGTCGGTCTGGGTGATCACCGGGGACGGCGACGCGCTGTCCATCGGCGGCAACCACCTGATCCACGCGCTGCGCCGGAACGTGAACATCAAGATCATGCTGTTCAACAACCGGATCTACGGGCTGACCAAGGGCCAGTACTCGCCGACCTCCGAGCAGGGCAAGGTCACCAAGTCCACGCCCTACGGATCGCTTGACCACCCGTTCAACCCCGTGTCGCTGGCCCTGGGAGCGGAAGCGTCATTCGTGGCCCGCTCGATCGACTCCGATCGCAAGCACCTGCAGTCGGTCATGCGCGCGGCCGCCGACCACAAGGGCACCGCGTTCATCGAGATCTTCCAGAACTGCCCGATCTTCAACGACGACGCGTTCGCCCCGGTCAAGGAGCCGAAGTCGCCCGGCCTCATCCGCCTGGCGCACGGCGAGCAGGTCCGCTTCGGACCCGAAGGGTCCCTGGGCCTCAAGTACGGCCGCTACGGCTCTATCGAGACCGTGCTGGCGGCCGAGGTCCCGGACTCCGAGCTGATCGTGCACGACGCGACGCTGGACGACCCGTCGTACGCTTTCGCGCTGTCCCGGCTCGACAGCTACGAGTTCACCCACACCCCGATCGGCATCTTCCGCTCGGTCGAGCGCGGCTCCTACGACGACGCGATGGCCGCCCAGATCGACACCGCCCGCGCCAGCGGCGAGGGCGACCTGGCCAAGCTGCTCTCGGGCAACGACACCTGGGAAGTCGTATAAGGCGGGCACGCCACGCTCTTCCCCGGGTGGCGTTGGGCCGGCTGTAGCCGGCCCAACGCCACACGCGGCGCAAGGACCGTGCGGTTAGTCGAGCTTCAGGCCGACCGGGCAGCTCACGCCGGTGCTGTGGTCGGGGCAGTAGCCGCGCGGGACCTTGTACAGGTACTGCTGGTGGTAGTCCTCGGCGAAGTAGAACTCGCTCGCCGGGACGATCTCCGTGGCGATGTCGCCGTAGCCGCGCTCGCGCAGGCGCTGCTGGAAGTCGGCCGCCGACTGCTCGGCCGCGGCCTGCTGCGCCGGGCTGTGGTAGAAGATCGCCGACCGGTACTGCGTGCCGATGTCGTTGCCCTGGCGCATGCCCTGCGTCGGGTCGTGCGACTCCCAGAACACCTTGAGCAGCTGCTGGTAGGACACCTTCTGCGGGTCGTAGACGACCCGTACGGTCTCGGCGTGGCCGGTCCGCCCGGTGCAGACCTCCTCGTAGCTGGGGTTAGGGGTAAAGCCGCCCTCGTAACCCACGGCCGTCGTGTACACGCCAGGGACCTGCCAGAAGGTCCGCTCCTCGCCCCAGAAGCAGCCGAGCGCGAACTCCGCGATCTCCAGGCCCTCCGGGTAGGGCCCCGCCAGCGGCGTGTGCAGGACCTCGTGCAGCGCCGGCACCGGCATTGGCTCCGGCCGGCCCGGCAGGGCGTCCTCCGCACTCACCATCTGCGTCTTGCGGAACCCGAAAATGCTCACCGTGCCTCCTTGCTTTCGACCCCCATAACCACAGTACGGGGAGCCCTGTTCCCCGTTACAGGGCCGCTTGCATGGCCCTAACACGCGGCGGAAGGCCTACCGGGTGGCGAGCGCGAACCCAGCGCGAGCCGAGCGCGCGCCCTGCCCGGACTGAGGAGGGAGGGAGCGACGAAGGAGCGGACGAGCGACGAGGGAGGAGGCAGGGGTCCCGAGCGCGCGGAGGCGAGCGCGGGTAACGCCGTACGGGTGTTCACGAAGTCGCAGAGGGACTCGAAGGCGGCGCGCGCCGGGACGTCGGGGAGCTGCGCCAGCCGGTCGCTCGCGCCGCCGATCCAGGTCCTGACCGTCTGCCTGGCCTCCTCGACCGCGGGTGACTTCCTGAGCAGGTCGAGGGCCTCCGCGTGCAGCGCCGCGTCGGTGAGGTCGGCGTCGAGCAGCAGCTCGCGCAGGCGCACCTCGTCCTGATCCGCCGACGTGCCGCGCAGCGCGTAGAGGACCGGCAGGGTGCGCACGCCCTGGCGCAGGTCGGTGCCCTGCTCCTTGCCCGACTCCGCGGAGGTGGAGGCGATGTCGAGGACGTCGTCCGAGAGCTGCCAGGCCACCCCGATCCGCAGGCACGCGTCGGCGATCAGGTCCGTCATCTCGTCAGGCACCCCGGCGAACATCGCGCCGAACCGCCCGGACGTGGCGATCAGCGATCCCGTCTTCTCCGTGATGACGTGCATGTAGTGGTCGAGCGGGTCCTCGCCGGGCCGCACGCCCGACCGTTTCGAACAGCTGGCCGTCGACGAGGCGGCCGAACGTCTCCGCCTGGATCCTGATGGCGTCAGGACCCAGGTCGGCCAGGATGCGGGACGCCCGGGCGAACAGGTAGTCGCCGGCCAGGATGGCGATCGAGTTGCCGAACCGCGAGTTGGCCGACTCGTGGCCGCGGCGAATCGACGCCTCGTCCATGACGTCGTCGTGGAACAGCGTCGCCAGGTGGGTCAGCTCGATGGCGACGGCCGCGGGCACGATCCGCTTGTCGCGGCAGTCACCGAACCGGGCGGCGAGCAGGACGAGCATGGCGCGGAAACGCTTGCCGCCCGCCTGCATCATGTGCCGGGAGACCTCGGCGAACATCTCGTCTCCGCCGAAGGTGGTGTCCCGCAGGGCTGCTTCGACGACGGCGAGGTCCTCGGCCATCTCCGCGGTCAGGGCGGCGTCGGCGAGGTCGACCGGAAGAGCGATGGTCACACGAACTCCATGTCGTCGGCGTACTTAACCCGGCGTACGAACACACCAGTGTACGAGACGCCCCCATGCGCGGCTTCAGCCAGGTTGCCGATGGCCGCCCGCCGCTCTCTACAAAGCTAACAAGCGGAGAGCGGCGGGCGGCCACCGGGGGAAGGCAAAACTGGTTAACGGACGAATAGTTGCGTCGCCGCGCGGCTCGCCAGCGACAGCACCGGCTCCGGGAAGATGCCGAGCACCACGGCCGACAGGGCGCCGAGGGCCACCGCGGTCCCGGTGAATACCGACGGCACGGTCACCACGGGACCGTCCGGCACCGGCTCGCTGAAGAACATCAGCACGATGATCCGGACGTAGAAGAACGCGGCGATCGCCGACGCCAGGACGCCGACGATGACAAGCGGCGTCGCGCCGCCCGCGATCGCCGCCTGGAAGACGGCGAACTTACCGACGAACCCGGACGTCAGCGGGATGCCCGCGAACGTGATGCAGGAACAGCGCGAAGACGCCCGCGACCAGCGGCGACCGCTTGCCGAGCCCGGCCCAGCGGGACAGGTGGTCCGCCTCGCCGCCGGAGTCGCGCACCAGCGTGATCACCGCGAACGCGCCGATCGTGCTCAGCCCGTAGGTCGCCAGGTAGAACAGCGACGACGACAGGCCCGCACGGACGAGGAGATCACCGCGGTCAGGATGAACCCGGCGTGGGCGATGGAGGAGTAGGCGAGCAGCCGCTTGACATCGGTCTGGGTGATGGCGATCACGGCGCCGACGACCATGGTGAGGATCGCGACGACCCAGAACGCGGGCCGCCAGTCCCAGGTCAGCGTGCCGAAGGCCACGTAGAACACCCGCAGCAGGGCGCCGAACGCGGACACCACGGTGCAGGACGCCATCAGCGCGGTGATCGGGGTCGGCGCGCCCTGGTAGACGTCCGGCTTCCAGCTCTGGAACGGCACGGCGCCGATCTTGAACAGCAGCCCGACTCCCAGGAGCGCGAGCCCGCCGAACAGCAGGGTGTCGGACCCGGTGCCGGCCGACGCCGCGGACGCGATCGTGGCGAGCGATACCGAGCCGGAGAACCCGTAGAGCATCGCGATGCCGAACAGGAAGAAGGCCGAGGAGAACGAGCCGAGCAGGAAGTACTTCATCGCCGCCTCGTGCGAGAGCAGGCGGCGACGGCGGGCGAGCCCGCACAGCAGGTACAGCGGCAGCGACAGCGTCTCGAGGGCCACGAACATCGTCAGCAGGTCGTTCGAGGCCGGGAAGAGCAGCATGCCGCCGACGGAGAACAGCATCAGCGGGTAGATCTCGGTGTGCACCAGGCCCGCCCGCAGCCCGGCCCGCTCCTCGGGCGAGCCGGGGACCGCGGCCGCCTGGCCGGCGAACGAGGACACGTCGTGCGAGTCGTCCGCGATCAGCAGCACCGAGACGGCCGCGAGCACCAGGATCGTGCCCTGGATGAACAGGGTGGGACGGTCGACGGCAACCGCCCCCATCGCCGCGATGTGCCCGGCGCTGCCCTTGGCGAAGATCGTCGAGGACGCGGCGATCACGCAGGTCCAGACGAACGCCGCGACGAGCGCGCCGAAGGTCACCAGCAGGTGGACGGCCCGGCGCAGCTCCCGGGGCACGAAGGCCTCGACGAGCACGCCGACGATGGCCGCGCCGAAGACGACGAGCATCGGCGCGAGCTGGCTGTACTCGATGCTCGGCGGCTTGATGGCCCGGGTGGCGGCAGCGACAGCGGCGGCAGCGCGGCGAGGCTCACGGCTGGACTCCATTCTGCGCGGCTGCGGGATGAGCGGGCACCGGGTCAGTGGAGCCCACCTGGGACATGGTGGCCTTGACGGCCGGGTTGATCACGTCGAGCACCGGCTTCGGGTAAACGCCCATCGCGACGATCAGGGCGACGAGCGGCACGACCGCGAGCAGTTCCCGCAACCGCAGGTCGGGCATCCCGATCACGGCCTCGGCGGTCGGCCCGTTCATCGTCCGCTGGTACATCCACAGGATGTAGATCGCGGCGAGGATGATTCCCGCGACCGCGAACGAGCCCGCGACCTTGTACCGGGAGAACGTGCCGACGAGCACGAGGAACTCCGACACGAAGGTGGACAGGCCCGGGCAGCGACAGGCCGGCGAGGCCGGAGACGAGGAAGAGCCCGGCGAGCACCGGCGCCACCTTCTGCACGCCGCCGTAGTCGGCGATGCGGTCGGAGCCGCGCCGGACGATCATGAACCCGGCGAGCAGGAACAGCGCGCCGGTCGCGAACCCGTGGTTGACCATGTAGAGCGTGGCACCGGACTGGCCCTGCGAGGTGAGGGCGAAGATGCCGAGCACGATGAACCCGAAGTGCGAGATCGAGGTGTACCCGATCAGCCGCTTCATCGAGGTCTGCCCGATCGCCACGATGGCGCCGTAGATGATCGAGATCACCGCGAGCACCAAGATCAGCGGCGTGAAGTAGTGGAACCCGTCGGGGAACAGCTCCAGGCAGTACCTGATCATGCCGAACGTGCCGACCTTGTCCATCACGCCGAGCATCAGCACCGCGGCGCCCGGCTGGGCGGACGACGCGGCGTCCGGCAGCCAGGTGTGGAACGGCCACAGCGGCGCCTTGATCGCGAAGGCGATGAAGAAGCCGAGGAACAGCCACTTCTGCACCGTCGACGACAGGGCGATGTGCGTCAGCGTGTAGAAGATGAACGTCCCGTGGTGCCCGGTCAGCGCCGACTCGCCCGAGTACACGTACAGCGCGATCACCGCGACCAGCATGAGCAGGCCGCCGAGCAGGAGTAGAGCAGGAACTTGACCGCCGCGTACTGCCGCGGCCCGACGCCGAACGACCCGATCATGAAGTACATCGGGACCAGCATGGCCTCGAAGAACACGTAGAACAGGAAGACGTCGGTGGCCGCGAACGTGCCGATCATCATCGTGTCGAGCACCAGCATCAGCGCGAAGTACGTCTTGGGCGACCGCTTCGACCGGCCGGTACCGTCCGCGTCGTGCCAGGAGGCCAGGATGACCACCGGCATCAGCACCGCGGTCATGCCGATGAGCACCAGCGCGATCCCGTCCACGCCGAGCGCGTAGTGCACGCCGAACTGCGGGATCCAGGAGTACTGCTCGGTGAACTGGAAGGTCGGCCCCGAGGTCTTGAACTGGGTGGCCATGACGATCACCCAGACCAGGTCCGCCAGCGCGAACAGCAGGGTGGTCACCTTGGCGAACCGCACGGGCAGCAGGGCCACGACGATCGCGCCGAGCAGCGGGATGCCGCCCGCGACGGTCAGCCACGGTGTCCCGCTGTTCGCCAGCGCCGCAACAGGGATCATTTAGAGCCTCACCACGTAAAGGCCGGCCACGAGCAGCACGGCGCCGATGAGCATGGACAGCGCGTAAGAGCGCACGTACCCGGTCTGCAGCTTGCGCATCCGTCCCGACGTCCCGCCGATGGTCGCGGCCAGCCCGTTCACCAGGCCGTCCACGCCTCGGCTGTCGAAGAAAACCGACAGGCGGGTGAGCCACTGCCCGGGGCGCATCAGCACCGACTCGTTGAACGCGTCGCCGTACAGGTCCGCGCGGGCCGCCCGGGTCAGCACTGAGCCGCGCGGCGCGGTGGCCAGCACCGGCACCCGCCCGTACATGACCCAGGCGATCCCGACGCCGAACACGGCGAGGACCAGCGCGATGATGCCGGGCCAGGTCCAGATCCCGTGCTTGTCCGGCGGCAAGCCGACCACCGGCCCGAGGAAGTCGGCGAACCGCGAGTTGACGATGAGGAACCAGCCCGCCGCGACCGAGCCGACCGCGAGCAGGATCATCGGCACGGTCATCATCCAGCGGCGACTCGTGCGGGTGCGGGATGTGCCGCTCGGCCTCGGTGTAGGGCGGGTGCGCGCCGGCGCCGCCGATCACGCCGTTCCTCTTGCCAGCGCGGGCGGCCGAAGTAGGTCATCAGCATGACCCGGCTCATGTAGAACGCGGTGATGCCGGCGCCGATGATCGCGCAGGCGGCCAGGATCCAGCCCGAGGTGCCGCCCTTCTCCCAGGCGGCGTCGATGATGCCGTCCTTGGTGAAGAACCCGGAGAACGGCGGGATGCCGATGATCGCCAGGTAGCCGAGGCCGAACGTCACGAAGGTGATCGGGAGGAACTTGCGCAGGGCGCCGTAGCGGCGCATGTTCACCTCGTCGTCCATGCCGTGCAGGACCGAGCCGGCGCCGAGGAACAGGCCCGCCTTGAAGAACCCGTGCGCGAGCAGGTGCGCGATCGCGAACACGTACCCGGCCGGGCCGAGGCCCGCGGCCAGCGTCATGTAGCCGATCTGCGACATCGTGGACCCGGCCAGGGCCTTCTTGATGTCGTCCTTGGCGCAACCGATGATCGCGCCGAACAGGAGGGTCACCGCACCGACAACGGTGACCGCGAGCTGCGCGGTGGGCGCGTCGTTGAAGATGGGGTTGGAACGGACGATCAGGTAAACGCCAGCCGTGACCATTGTCGCCGCATGAATAAGGGCCGACACCGGCGTCGGGCCCTCCATCGCGTCGAGCAGCCAGGACTGCAGCGGCACCTGAGCGGACTTGCCGCAGGCGCCGAGCAGCAGCAGCAGGCCGAGCGCCGTGGCGACCCCGCTGCCGCCGGACTTGGTCGAGTCGAACACCCCGGTGAAGTTGAAGGTGCCGAACTCGGCGAACATCAGCATGATCGCGAGGGACAGCCCGGCGTCACCGACGCGGTTGGCGATGAACGCCTTCTTGGCCGCGACCGCCGCGGTCGGCTTGAACTGCCAGAAGCCGATCAGCAGGTAGGACGCCAGGCCGACGCCCTCCCAGCCGACGTAGAGGCCGAGGTAGTTGTCCGACAGCACCAGCAGCAGCATCGACGCGATGAACAAGTTCAGGTAGGCGAAGAAGCGGCGCCGGTCGGCGTCGCCGGGCCATGTAGCCGACCGCGTAGATGAGGATCAGCGAGCCGACCCCGGTGATCAACAGCACGAAGCTAATAGACAGCGGGTCAATGAGCAGGCCGATGTTCGCCTGGAAGCCGTTGACCGGAATCCAGGAGTACATGTGCAGGTCTTGGCTGCGTCGCGGCCCCGGTCTGGCCAAGCAGCGTGAAGAACGCGATCAGCCCGTAGACAAGCGACGCCAGCGACATCAGGACGCCGAGCAGATGTCCCCACTTGTCGGTGCGACGACCGCCAAGCAACAGGACTACCGCGCCGAAGGCCGGAAATGCGAGCAGCAGCCACGAGTATCGGAACACGCCGGTAGCGGCGAGCGTCGTCATCGTGTCAATCTCCTCAGTTCTTGAGCAGGTTCGCGTCGTCGACCGACGCGGACCTGCGGGCGCGGTAGATGGCCATCAGGATGGCGAGGCCGACGACCACCTCAGCGGCGGCGACGACCATCACGAAGAAGGCCACCACCTGTCCGTCCAGGTTGCCGTGCATCCGGGCGAACGTGACGAACGCCAGGTTGCACGCGTTCAGCATGAGCTCGATGCTCATGAAGATCAGGATCGCGTTGCGCCGGACCAGCACCCCGACCGCGCCGATGACGAACAGGATGACCGCGAGGAATATGTAGTGCGCCGGGCTCACTGGCCTTCACTCCCCCGGGCGCCCGCCTCGATCTGGCGCTCCTCGTCGATCCGCTCCTCGGCGGCGAGATCGGCGGCCACGTCGCCCTGCGGGTCGCGGCCGAGCTCCACGTCGCGCTGGACTATCGCATTCGATACCGAACGGTCGCTGGTGGTTCCGTCCGGCAGCATGGCCGGCATGTCGACGGCGTTGTGCAGCGCGTACACGCCGGGCGGCGGCTCGGGCTGGACCTGGCCGCTTTCGATCTTGCGCCGGGCCACCTCGCGCTGCGTCGGCTTGGGCGAGGTCCGCTCGCGGTGCGCGAGCACCATCGCCCCGAGCGCGGCCGTGATCAGCAGGGCGCTGGTGACTTCAAACGGGAAGACGTAGGTGGTGAAGATCAGCTGCGCGAGGCCGGTCAGGTTGCCGGTGCTCTGCGCGCTGGTAGCCGGGGCCGCCGTGCCGATCGCCGCGTGCCCGATGCCGACGATGAGCAGCACCGCGAGGCCGATGCCAGCGAGGCCCGCCCACAGCCGCTGGCCCCTGATCGTCTCCTTCAGCGAGTCCGCCGAGTTGACGCCGATCAGCATGACCACGAACAGGAACAGCATCAGCACCGCGCCGGTGTAGACGATGACCTGGACGAAGGCGAGGAACGGCGCCCCCTGCATGGCGTACATGACCGCCAGGGAGAGCATCACGACCGCGAGCATGAGCGCGCAGTGCACGGCCTGCCGCACCAGGATCATGCCGAGCGCGCCCGAGACCGCGAGCACCGCGAGGATCCAGAACAAGGCCTCGTCGAAGAGCGGGTCGAGGTTGGTACCGCCCGCACCGCCGTTCGCGAGAATAAGGTGGGTCATTTCTCGCTCCCGAAACCGACGACCCCGGCACCGCCGAGGCGGTAGTAGTCCTTCTCGTCCTTGCCGAGCCGCATCGGGTGCGGCGGCGCTTCCATGTCGGGCAGCAGCGGGATGAGGAGCTGCTCCTTGGTCCAGATCAGCTTTTCCCTGTCGTCGTCCGCGAGCTCGTACTCGTTGGTCATCGTGAGCGCCCGGGTGGGGCACGCCTCGATGCACAGGCCGCACAGGATGCAGCGCAGGTAGTTGATCTGGTAGACGTGCCCGTACCGCTCGCCCGGCGAGTAGCGCTCCTCCGGCGTGTTGTCCCGGCCCTCGACGTAGATCGCGTCGGCGGGGCAGGCCCAGGCGCACAGCTCGCAGCCGATGCACTTCTCCAGGCCGTCGGGCCAGCGGTTGAGCTGGTGGTGACCGTGGAACCGGGGGGCGGTCGGCCGCTTGTCCTCCGGGTACATCACGGTGTCGACCTTCCTGAACATCTCTCGGAAGGTGACGCCGAATCCCTTGACGGGGTTGAGGAAATCAAGACCCGGCACCGGAGACCTCCTTCGTCACGCCATCGCCGGATGCCACGGCCGCGGGCCCGGTGGTTGCAGGCACGGCCCCGGCCACCGCCGTGCCGCCGAGCTCAAGGCCGTGGTAGTGCGGCAGGTCAAGCGGTGGCACCGGGAACCTCGGCACCGGCTTCTCGAGCTTGACCAGCTCGCCGTCTTCGTCGTAGTCCCACTCGTCCTCTTCCTCGGCGGGCGGTGCTGGAGAGATCCTGGCCATGTGCTTCTGGTAGCCGTTGTCCCAGAACGTGAACAGCATGACGAACAGGACGAGGACCACCCCGGCCACCGCGTACACGACCGGCGAGTGGTTGTCCTCGCGCAGCGCGCGCACGGTCGCGACGAGCAGCAGCCAGACGATGGAGGCCGGGATGAGGATCTTCCAGCCGAGCGCCATCAGCTGGTCGTACCGCGTCCGCGGCAGCGTGCCGCGCAGCCACACGTACCCGAACAGCAGGATGAAGACCTTGATGAGGAACCAGACCACGCACCACCACGGGTTGAACACCCAGCTTCCCAGCAGGGTGAGCGGCGGGACGGGCCGCCAGCCGCCGAGGAACAGCGTGGTGGCGAGCGCGGAGACCGTGGTCATGTTGATGTACTCGGCGAGGAAGAACATCGCGAACTTCATCGAGGAGTACTCGGTCATGTGGCCGGCGACGATCTCGCCCTCGCCCTCGGGCAGGTCGAACGGTATCCGGTTGGTCTCGCCGACCATCGTCACCAGGTAGATGATGAACGACGGGAACAGCACCCAGACGTACCAGAAGTGCGCCTGCGCGTTGACGATCCCCGTGGTCGACAGCGAGCCGGCGTCGAGGAAGACCGCGACGAACGACAGGCCCATCGCGATCTCGTAGCTGATCACCTGGGCGGTCGAGCGCAGCGCGCCGAGGATCGAGTACGGGCCGCGGGAGGCCCAGCCGGCCAGCACGATGCCGTAGACGCCGATCGAGCTCATCGCCAGCACGAGCAGCACCGCCACCGGCAGGTCAGCGACCTGCAGCGGGGTCCAGTGGTGGAAGATCGACGCCAGCGGGCCCCACGGGATGATCGCGAAGCCGACGAACGACGTGGTCGCCGCGATCGACCGGCGCGATGAAGAACACCAGCTTGTCCACCTTGGTGGGGACGATGTCCTCCTTCAGCGGCAGCTTCAGCGCGTCGGCGATCGGCTGCAGCAGGCCAAAGGGTCCGGCCCGGTTGGGGCCCGGCCGGTTCTGCATGCGGCCGATCACCCGCCGCTCGAACCAGATCATGAAGATGGTCGTAAGCAGCAGGAACACGAAGACGATGGCGACCTTGAGCAGCACCATCCACCAGATGAGCTGGTTGAAGTCGCTCAGCGTCGAGTCCACCGCGAGCGTATGCGGGCATTTCTATTCGGCCCTCCTCAGGGTCACCCTGCTCCCGTGGCCCGCGCCGAGGTCCGCGCGGACCGCGGCGCCGGAGCTGTTGGTGGGCAGCCAGACCACGCCCTCGGCCATCTCCGTGACCTCGAGCGGGACGGTTACCGCGCCGGCCGTGGTCGCCACGGTCACCTTGTCGCCGTCGACGGCGCCCGCCGCGACCGCGGTGGCGGCCGCGACCCGGGCCACGGTGGGCCGGGCGGTGCCGGCCAGGTACGGCTCGCCGTCCTGCATCCGGCCCGCGTCGATCAGCTGCGCCCAGGTGGCGAGCCGGACGTCCGTCCCGGTCCCCGTGGTCGGCAGCCCCGTGGTCACCGACGGCGTGGAGTACACCGCGGGCGCGGCCGGGCGGGCGCCCCGCCACGCGCCGAGCGCGGCGAGCTCGGCCCGCGCGGCGGCCGCGTCGGGCAGCCCCAGGTGGACGTCCATCTCGTCGGCGATCGCGCCGAGCACGTAGAGGTCGGTGCGGACGCCGGGAACGGTGAGCGCCGGGGCGAACGTGCCGCCGCGGCCCTCCCAGTTCACGAACGTCCCGGCCTTCTCGGCGACCGTCGCGACGGGGAAGACCACGTCGGCGCGGTCGGTGACCGCGCTGGCCCGCAGCTCGAGCGAGACGATGAACGGCGTCTGGTCGAGCGCGGCCAGCGCGCCGGCCGGGTCGGGCAGGTCGGCGGCGTCGACGCCGGCGATGACAAGCGCGCCCAGCTCGCCGTTGGCCGCGGCCGCGAGCAGCGCCGAGGTGGAACGCCCGGGCGTCGCCGGCAGCGTGGCCTTGTTCCAGGCCTGCGCGACTTCCGCGCGGGCCCGGGGATCGCCGACCCAGCGGCCGATCGGCAGCAGGCCGGGCATCGCGCCCGCCTCGATGGCACCGCGCTCGCCGGCCCGCCGGGGGATCCACGCCAGCTTCGCGCCGCTCGCGTCCGCGAGCCGCGCGGCGGCGGCGAGCGCCCCGGGCACCTCGGCCAGCCGCTCGCCGACCAGGATCACGGCACCGGGCTGGGCGAGCAGTTCGGCGGCCCGCGCGATCTCGGCGTCGCTGCCGCCGCCCGCCGCGAGCGCGGTCAGCGTGCCGGGCTCGGCGCCGGGCACGGTCGGCAGCAGCGTGCCGAAGACCTTCTCGAGTCCCGGCGAGGCGAGCGCCGCGACGGAGAACACCGCGAGGTTGTTCTTGCGCGCCGCCTTGCGCAGCCGCAGGAACACCATCGGGGACTCGTCCTCTGGCTCGAACCCGGCGAGCAGCACCGCGGGCGCGGCCTCGAGGTCGGCGTAGCTGACCTCGATGTCGCGGCCCGCGACCCGGGCGGCGAGGAACTGCTCCTCTTCCGCCGAGTGCGGCCGGGCCCGCATGTCGATGTCGTTCGTGTCCAGCGCGAGCCGGGTGAACTTGGCGTAGGCGTAGGCGTCCTCAAGCGTCAGCCGGCCGCCGGTCAGCACGCCGACCCCGGACGGGCCTTCGCCCGTGCGTCGCGTCGCGGCGGCCGCCAGGCCGCGCGCGGCAACCGCGAAAGCGTGCTGCCACGACGCCGGCCGGAGAACTCCGTCCTCGTCCCGCACCAGGGGCGTGGTCAGCCGGTCCGACTGGGTGGCGTAGCTGAAGGCCCACCGGCCCTTGTCGCAGTTCCACTCCTCGTTCACCAGCGGCTCGTCGCCCGCGAGGCGGCGCAGCACGTTGCCGCGCCGGGTGTCGGTGCGCTGGTGGCACCCGGACGCGCAGTGCTCGCAGATGCTCGGCGTGGATACGAGGTCGAACGGGCGGGACTTGAACCGGTACTGGGCCCCCGTCAGCGCGCCGACCGGGCAGACCTGCACCGTGTTGCCGGAGAAGTAGGAGTTGAACGGCTTGCCCGCCGCGGTGCCGATGTACTGGCCCGGCCCCCGCTCAAGGAACTCGATGAAGTCGTCGCCCGCGATCTCCTCCGAGGTCCGCACGCAGCGGGTGCAGGAGATGCAGCGCTCCCGGTCGAGCAGCACCTCGGTCGAGATCGCCACCGGCTTGTCGAACTCCCGCTTGGCCTCGCGGAACCTGGACTCGCCCTGGCCGTTGGCCATGGCCTGGTTCTGCAGCGGGCACTCGCCGCCCTTGTCGCACATCGGGCAGTCGAGCGGGTGGTTGACGAGCAGCAGCTCCATCACGCCGCGCTGCGCCTTCTCGGCGACCGGGGAGGTGTACTGCGTCTTGACCACCATGCCGTCGGTGCAGACGGTGGTGCAGGAGGCCAGCGGCTTGCGCTGGCCCTCGATGTCCACCAGGCACTGCCGGCAGGCGCCGATCGGGTCGAGCAGCGGGTGGTCGCAGAACCGCGGGATCGTGATCCCGATCGTCTCGGCGGCCCGGATGACCAGCGTGCCCTTGGGCACGCTGATCTGGTAGCCGTCGATGGTGACGGTCACCGTGTCGGTCGACAGGCTGAACAGTCATCGGTCACACCGCCCACGCGGTCGAAGCGGCCGGGTCGAACGGGCAGCCGCCATTCTTCTGGTGCTGGATGATCTCGTCGCGGAAGTACTTGATCGCGGAGCTGATCGGCACCGGCACGGCGTCGCCGAGGGCGCAGAACGCGCGGCCGATGATGTTGTCGCCCACGTCGAGGATCGTGTCGATGTCCTCGTCGGTGCCCTCGCCGTTCTCCAGCCGCTGGAGCGTCCGCACCATCCAGTACGAGCCCTCGCGGCACGGCGTGCACTTGCCGCAGGACTCGTGCTGGTAGAACTCCGTCCAGCGGAGCGCGGCCCGCAGCACGCAGGTGGTGTCGTCGAAGATCTGCAGCGCCCGGGTGCCGAGCATGGACCCGGCGGCGCCCACGCCCTCGAAGTCGAGCGGGACGTCCAGGTGCTCGTGGGTGAGCAGCGGGGTGGACGAGCCGCCCGGCGTCCAGAACTTGAGCGGGTGGCCGGGCCGGAGCATGCCGCCCGCCAGGTCGATCAGCTCGCGCAGGGTGATGCCGAGCGGCGCCTCGTACTGCCCGGGGTTCTTCACGTGACCCGACAGGGAGAAGATGCCGAAGCCCTTGGACTTCTCGGTGCCGAGCCCGGAGAACCAGTCCGGACCCGTTGCCGATGATCGACGGCACGCTGGCGATCGACTCGACGTTGTTGATGACGGTCGGGCTGGCGTACAGGCCCTCCACCGCCGGGAACGGCGGCCGGTTCCGCGGCAGGCCGCGGTACCCCTCCAGGGAGGTCAGCAGCGCGGTCTCCTCGCCGCAGATGTAGGCGCCCGCGCCGGCGTGCACCACCAGCTCGAGGTCGAAGCCGCTGCCGAGGATGTCCTCGCCGAGGTAGCCCGCCTCGTACGCCTGGGCCACCGCGTACTGCAGCCGCCGGATGACGTGCAGCACCTCGCCGCGCACGTAGATGAACGCGTGGCTGGCCCTGATGGCGTAGCAGGTGATGATGATGCCCTCGATGAGCACGTGCGGGTTGGCCATCATCAGCGGGATGTCCTTGCACGTGCCCGGCTCGGACTCGTCGGCGTTGACCGTCAGGTAGTGCGGCTTGCCGTCGTTCTGCGGGATGAAGGACCACTTCATGCCGGTCGGGAAGCCCGCGCCGCCGCGGCCGCGGAGCACGGCGTCCTTCACCGTGGCGATCACGTCGTCCGGCTCCATCGCGAGGGCCTTGGGCAGTGCCTTGTACCCGCCGAACCGGCGGTAGCCCTCGATCGTGAACGAGTCGGGCTGGTCCCAGTTCGCGGTGAGGACCGGGGTCAGGGTGTCAGTCATGCGGCTCGGGCGCCTTCCATCCGCGTTCCTTGGCCAGCTCCAGGCCGACCAGGCTGGCCGGCCCGGCCGACGGGCCCTCGGTGGCCTGGCCGTCGCCGAACCCGGCGAGGATCCGGCTGGCCTGCTTCCAGGTGCACAGCCGGTTCGGGCCGCGGGTCGGCGCCACGTGCTCGCCTGCCCGCAGGTCGTCGACCAGCTTCTTCGCCGACTGCGGCGTCTGGTTGTCGAAGAACTCCCAGTTGACCATCACCACGGGGGCGTAGTCGCAGGCCGCGTTGCACTCGAGGCGCTCCACCGCGACCTTGCCGTCCGGCGACTTGATGTCGTGGTGGCCGTCGTTCCGTGCGGGTCACCGCCGAGGTGCTCGGCGAGCTCGGCGTAGATCTGGTCGCCGCCCATGATCGCGCAGGTGGTGTTGGTGCAGACGCCCACCTGGTACTCGGCGGCGGGCTCGTGCTTGTACATCGTGTAGAAGGTCGCGACCCCGCGCACCTCGGTCTGCGTGATGCCGAGCACCTCGGCGCAGAACGCCATCCCCTCGTCGGAGACGTAGCCCTCCTCCGCCTGCACCAGGTAGAGCAACGGCAGCAGCGCGGACCGCGCCTGCGGGTACCTTCCGGTGATCTCCGCGGCGTCCGCCTTCAGCCGGGTCAGCGTTTCCTCACTGAACGGCATTACCGGTCAACGCCTCCAATCACCGGGTCGATCGACGCGATCGCCGGGATCACGTCCGCGAGGTTGCCGCCTTCGCACATCAGCGGAGACGGCCTGCAAGTGGTGGAACGAGGGGTCGCGCAGGTGCGCGCGGTACGGCCGCGTTCCGCCGTCGCTGACGACGTGGCAGCCGATCTCGCCCTTGGGCGACTCGATCGGCACGTAGGCCTGGCCCGCCGGCACCCGGAAGCCCTCGGTCACCAGCTTGAAGTGATGGATGAGGGCCTCCATGGACTGGCCCATGATGTGCGCGATGTGCTCGGGCGACGGTCCGAGGCCGTCCGGGCCGAGCGACAGCCTGGCGGGCCAGCCGATCTTCGCGTCCTGGATCATCTAGGGGTCGTTCGGCACGCTCGCGCGGTCCGCCAGCCGGTCCAGGCACTGCTCGATGATGCGCAGCGACTCCTCGCATCTCGGCCATCCGGACGAGGTAGCGGCCGTAGGTGTCGCAGGTGTCGACGGTCGGGACGTCGAACTCGTAGGTCTCGTAGTCCAGGTACGGCTGCGACTTCCGCAGGTCCCAGGGCAGCCCGGTCGCGCGCAGGATCGGCCCGGTCACGCTGAGGGCCATGCACCCTTCGAGGTCGAGGTAGGCGATGCCCTGGGTCCTCGCCTTGAACACCGGGTTGGCGTCGATCAGCGTGCGCAGGTCGTGGATCCATCCCGGTGCCTTGCGCAGGAAGTCGCGGATCGCCTCGATCCCGCCGGCCGGAAGGTCCTGCGCGACGCCGCCGGGACGGATGAACGCGTGGTTCATCCGCAGCCCGGTGATCAGCTCGAACAGGTCGAGGACGTTCTCCCGCATGCGGACGCCCTGCAGGAAGATCGTCGTCGCCCCGAGCTCAAGCCCGAACGGGCCGATCCCGCCGAGGTGGGAGGCGATCCGGTTCAGCTCGAGCAGCAGCACCCGGATCAGCTTGGCCCGCTCGGGCAGCTTGTCCTCGATGCCGAGCAGCCGCTCCACGGACAGGCAGTAGGCCGTCTCGTTGAATATCGGCGTCAGGTAGTCGGCCCGGGTGACGAACGTGGTGCCCTGCGTCCAGGTGCGGTATTCCAGGTTCTTCTCGATGCCGGTGTGGAGGTAGCCGATCGACGCGCGGACGTCGGTGACGGTCTCGCCCTCCAGCGTCAGGACCAGCCGGAGCACGCCGTGCGTGGACGGGTGCTGCGGGCCCATGTTGACGACGATCTGCTCGTTCGAGCCGCGGTCCTCGTCGTTGGTGACCAGCTCGTCCCAGTCACCGCCGGCCACGTTGTAGACGCGCCCCTCGGTGGCCTCGGCCTCGGCGTCGGTCGCGCCCGCGGTCGCGTGCGTGGTGTCGCTCATTACGAGTACGACCTTCTTTCATCCGGCGGCGGCACCTTGGTGCCGCGGTACTCGACCGGGATGCCGCCGAGCGGGTAGTCCTTGCGCCCCGGGTGGCCCAGCCAGTCGTCGGGCATCTCGATCCTGGTGAGCGCGGGGTGCCCGTCGAAGATGATCCCGAAGAAGTCCCAGGTCTCGCGCTCATGCCAGTTGGCCGCCGGGTAAATACTCGTCACCGACGGCACGTGCCGGTCCGCGTCGGGGGTGCTTACCTCGAGCCGCAGCCGCCGGTTGTGCGTGATCGACACCAGGTGGTAAACGGCGCGCAGCTCGCGGCCGACCTCGCCCGGGTAGTGCACGCCGGACACGCCGGAGAAGATCTCGAAGCGCAGCGCCGGGTCGTGCAGCAGCTTGTCGGCCACCGCGACCAGGTGCTCGCGGCGCACGTGGAAGGTGAGCTCGCCGCGGTCCACGACGACCCGCTCGATCGCCTCGCCGAAGCCGCTCCCGTCCGCGGTCAGCGCGACGCCGAGCGCCTGGGCCACCGCGTCGAAGTAGCCGCCGTAAGGCGGCTCGGAGGCCGGCGGCGGCGGCTTGAGCACCTGCAGGCCGCCGTACCCGGACGTGTCCGGGGTGCCGTGCACGCCGAACATGCCGGTGCGGACCACCGGGGCGGCGAGCCGCTCCTCGCCCAGCTTGGCCGGGAGCGACTCGTTCTCCTCGGCCTCCTCGGCGGGCGGCTGCCCGCCCGAGGGGGTGGTCATAGCTCACTCCCAAGGTCATTGATCCCGGCGCTGACCCGCAGCGGGAGCATGTTCAGCCGCGCTTCCTCAAGCTCGGTGATCTCCTCGTCGCGGTCCGGGCCGAGCTTCGTGTTCATGATCTTGTCGTGCAGCTTGAAGATCGCGTCCATCAGCATCTCCGGCCGCGGCGGGCAGCCGGGCAGGTAGATGTCCACCGGCACGATGTGGTCCACGCCCTGCACGATGGCGTAGTTGTTGAACATGCCGCCGCTCGACGCGCAGACGCCCATCGAGATGACCCACTTGGGCTCGGCCATCTGGTCGTAGATCTGCCGCAGCACCGGCGCCATCTTCTGGCTGACCCGCCCCGCGACGATCATCAGGTCGGCCTCGCGGGGAGTTGACCCGGTCTTCTCCATGCCGAACCGGGCCAGGTCGTGCCGCGGGCCCCCGGTCATCATCAACTCGATCGCGCAGCACGCCAGCCCGAACGTGGCCGGCCAGACCGAGCGGGCCCGCGCCCACCCGACTACCTTCTCGACCGAGGTCAGCAGGACGCCGCTCGGCAGCTTCTCTTCGATGCCCATCGCTAGTCCCATTCCAGGCCGCCGCGCCGCCAGACATAGGCGTACGCGACGAGCACGGTGATTACGAAGGTGACCATCTCGACCAGGCCGAACGCGCCCAGCTGGCCGAAGGTCACCGCCCAGGGGTAGAGGAAAACGATCTCGATGTCGAAGACGATGAACAGCATCGCGGTCAGGTAGTACTTGACCGGGACCTTGCCACCGCCAAGCGGGATCGGGGTCGGCTCGATGCCGCACTCGTACGCGTCGAGCTTGGCCTTGTTCCAGCGCTTGGGCCCCATTTGCATGCCCGCGAATACCAGCGTGAACACGGCGAAGCCGGCGGCGAGCACGAACAGCACGAGGATCGGTATGTACACCTTCACCGTGAATTCGCCCCCTTCCTGTGGTCATTCATCCTAGGCATCGGGTCACCTGGAGCTCGGTGCGAGTCGGGTCATGGCGCTGATGAGGCGGTCGCTGGCGTCGCCGTCCCGCGGGTCGGTCAGGTTGGCCAGCAGCTTCAGGGCGAACCGCATCAGCTGCGGGTGGTTCATGCCGCGACTTGTCGCGTAGCGCATCAGCTTGGGCTTGCCGAGGAGCTGGACGAAGACCCGGCCGAGCGTGTAGTAGCGGCCGTAGGCGGCCTGCAGTTCCTCCGGGTAAGACCGCAGCACCCGCTCGGCCTCGGCGCGGGTCGGCCGCGCGAGGGCCTGGGCGACCACGCGGGCCAGCAGCTCGCCCGACTCCATCGCGTAGGCGATGCCCTCGCCGTTGAACGGGTTCACCATGCCGGCCGCGTCGCCGGCCAGCAGCAGGCCCTTGTGGTAGTGCGGCGTGCGGTTGAACCCCATCGGCAGCGCGGCGCCGCGCACCGGCTCGGTGCGGTTCTCCTCGACGTAGCCCCACTCTTCCGGCATCGACCTAAGCCAGCGCTTGAGCAGCTCGCGGTAGTCGGTCTTGCCGAACGCGTCGGAGGTGTTCAGCATGCCGAGGCCGACGTTGGACGTGCCGTCGCCCATGCCGAAGATCCAGCCGTAGCCGGGCAGCAGCCGGTCGCCGTCCCACAGGTCAAGCCACGACTCCAGGTAGTCGTCCTTGTGCCGCGGCGACGTGTAGTACGTGCGGACCGCGACGCCCATCGGCCGGTCGTCCCGCTTGCGCAGGCCCATGGCGACCGACAGGCGCGAGGAGTTCCCGTCCGCCGCGACGACCACTCGCGCGCGGTACGTGACACTGGAACCATGCACCCGTTCGGCGTTATCGAATCTTGACCTTGACTTTGACTTCTCTTCAATCTCGGCCGTGGTCTCGACACCCACGATGCGACCGCTGTCGTCGAGGACCGGGCCGGTGACCGTGGTGCCCTCAAGCAGCTTGGCCCCCGCGGCCTGCGCGCGCCGGGCCAGCTGCTCGTCCAGCGACGCGCGGGTGCGCACCAGGCCGTAGCCGGGCCAGTTGCCCAGCTCGGGCCACTCAAGCTCGAGGCGCAGGCCGCCGCCGATGACGCGCAGGCCCTTGTTGCGCAGCCAGCCTGCTTCCTCGCTGACGTCCACGCCCATCGCGACCAGGGACTTTACCGCGCGGGGGGTCAGCCCGTCGCCGCACACCTTGTCCCTGGGGAACCGGGACTTCTCGATGAGCAGCACGTTGAGGCCCGCCTGGGCCAGGTAGTACGCGGCCGTGGAACCAGAAGGACCGGCGCCGACCACGATCACGTCGGCGTCGTCGTCCCGCTTGGCTGGCCCGTGTGAAGTCACTTGATGCAATCCTGGGGTTCTTGTGAACAGCTTCACAAATTCTTTGCCGTTAGTTTATTCCTGGCCCTGTTCGAGGCATTGGTCGCCCCTACCCTAGCGCCCCCGGTGTCAGAGCGTTGCTAGAGGTTCCTGGCAACGTGGACGGACACGATGCCGAGGGTGAGATCTCGCCACCGGACTGACGACCAGCCGGCCGCCCGGATCACGTCGGCGAGCTCCCGCTGGGCAGGCCAGTCGCTGATGGACTCGGCGAGGTACTCGTAGGCCGCGGGGTTGCGCGCCGCGCGCCGGGCGATCGCTGGAAGGACACCGGTCAGGTAACGCCGGTACAGCATATCGAGGGGCGCGATAGTGATCTCACTGAACTCACACACCACCAGCCGCCCGCCGGGACGGGTCACGCGGCGCATCTCCTCCAGCGCGGCGCGCGTCCCGTGCACGTTCCGCAGCCCGAACGAGATCGTCACCGCGTCGAACGCGGCGTCCTTGAACGGGAGCCGGAGCGCGTCGCCCGCGGCGAAGGCGACCCGCCCGCGCGTCTTGGCCTGGAACGGGTCGGTTTTCGCCTGCCGGGCCTGGCCCGCCTGCAGCATGCCGAGCGAGAAGTCGCAGGCCACGACGTCGGCGCCGGACTGCGCGAACGTGACGGAGGAGGTCCCGGTGCCGGCCGCCAGGTCGAGTACCCGGTCGCCGGGGCCCGCCCGCAGGATGCGCTGCACCCGGCGGCGCCACAGGCGGACCTGCCCCATCGACAAGACGTCGTTCATCAGGTCGTAGCGGCCCGCGAGCGCGTCGAACATCGCCGCCACTTCCGAGGGCTTCTTGTCGAGGTCAGCGCGTGTCATGGACCCCACGCTATAGCAGGTCGGGCTGCTCCCACTGACCGCCGAGCACGTGCTGGCCGAGGAACGCGAAGATCGTCTCGTACCAGGCCCTGACGTTGCCCGGCTTGAGTACCCAGTGGTTCTCGTCCGGGAAGTAGAGGAACTTCGCCTCTTTGCCGTGCAGCTTCAGGTCGGACCACAGCCGCAGCGCCTCGCCGACCGGCACCCGGTAGTCGCGGTTGCCGTGGATCACCAGCATGGGCGTGGTGATGTTGTCGATGTGCAGGTGGGGCGAGTTCTTCTCGTACCGGCCCGGATCGGTGAGCGGCTGGCCGAACTCGCGCTGCCAGAACTGAGGGCCGTCGGTGGTGCCGAACATCTGGTCGAGCGCCCAGAGCCCGGCGTGGCTCACGATCGCCAGGAACCGCCCGGTATGGCCGGCGATCCAGTTCGCCATGTAGCCGCCGTAGGAGCCGCCCATCATGGCCGTCCTGGTCGCGTCGACATCGTCCCGGCCGACGACCGCGTCGGTGATGGCCATGATGTCCGCGAACGGCCGCGGGCCCCATTCCTGGTAGCCGCGGGCGATGAAGTCCCGGCCGTAGCCGGTGGACAGCGCCGGGTCGGGCAACAGCACCGCGTAGCCGCGCGCGGCCGCCAGCCACGGGTTCCACCGCCACTGCCAGCCGTTCCAGCTGGACACGGGGCCGCCGTGGACCCACAGCAGCAGCGGCGCGGGGCTGGCGCCGCTAGCGTCGTCCGGCAGTACCAGCCAGCCGCGGACCGGGTGGCCGTCGTCGGCGGTCGCGGTTACCTCGGTGACCCGCCCGGGAACCCGGGGGACCGCACCCGGCGCGTCCAGGCGGACGACCTCCCCGGTGGCCAGGTCGATGCGGACCGGGGCGGGCGGCTCGCTGATCGCGTCCCGCAACGCGTACAGCGCCGTGCCGTCCGGGGCGGCCCAGAGGTTCGTGTAGTGCGCGTCGTCGCTGGTCTTCCTTGAGACCTCGCCGCTGGCGAGGTCCACCGCGAATACGGGCCTGCGGCCGGCGTCGTCGGCGGTGAAGTAGACGGTTCCGCCCGCGGCATCCCAGGCCGGCCCGGCCGGCCGCCGGTCGAAGCCGGGCAGCAGGTCGGTCCCTCCCGGGAACAGCACCAGGGTGCTGTCGCCGGGCGCGTCCAGGGTGTCGTGGGCCTCGCGGAGGCAGACAATGCGGTCACCGTCCGGCGCGAACACCGGGTCGCCGTAGTCGAACCCGGGGCTGCCGTCGCGGTCGGCTTCGCCGGCGGCGGAGACGACGGTACGCGCGCCGGAGGCGACGTCGATGGTGACCAGCTCCGAATGCGCCTGTACGCCGTCCCGCCAGCGCCACCAGCCCGCCGCCACCGTCGTGCCGTCCGGGCTAAGCGCGATCGCCTGCTCGGCCAGGGCCCGGCCGGCATCCGGGGCCAGGTCCCTGGGCGGGTCTTCCCCGCCCGCGCCGCCGGGGGCGACTACCGCGGCGAAGACCCGCAGGTCGTCGGGCCCGAGATCGTGGTCCCAGTACCGCACCGGCAGGGTGTCGTGCAAGATCGCGGTGACCCCGGCGTCTTTCCTGGCCTTCCGCCGCGCCTCGTCCTCGGCGGCGGCCCGGGCAGGGCCGGCCCGGTCACGATGACCGCCGGCGCGCCGGCCGCCGTCTCCGCGCCCGCGATGCCGCCGGGCAGGGCGGCCGCCTGCCTGGCTTCGCCCCCGCCGGCCGGCAGGAGCCAGAGCGCCGCCTGGTCGTCGGCGTCCTGGCCGTTGCCCGCGCTGTCCGGTCGCTCCGGGTCCGGGCGCTTGGTCGTGAACAGCAGCGCGCCGTCGGGCAGGAACCGCGGGTTTCCCTCGCCGTCGGCCGACCTGGTCAGCCTGGCCGGCGGGCCGCCTGCCGTGTCGATCCGCCAGATGCTGGTGACGTACTTCTTCTTGTCCGGGCTGAGGGACTGGACGGCCGCCGCCAGCCAGGTGCCGTCGGGCGCCAGCCGGAACCCGGTCACCCGCGGGATCGCGAGGTAGTCGTTCAGGTCGTGGAACGGCGCGTCCGCGGTCACGTAACCGTCCTTCAGCTAGCGTCGGTGATCATGACCGTGCCGACGGTCGTGTTGGTCGCCTCGTCGATGAGGATCAGCCCGCCGGTCAGCCGGTTGCGCGAGTACGGGTCGACGAAGAGCGGCTGGGTCACCCGCATCCTGATGCGGCCGATCTCGTTCAGGCCGAGCTGCGTGGCCGACTCGTCGCGGTGCAGGGTGTTCACGTCGATCCGGTACAGCAGGTCACCGACGATGCCCTTGACGGTCCTGGTGGTGTGCTTCACGATCAGCCGCGACCGCGGGGTGAGCGGCCGTTCCGCGCTCATCCAGCAGACCATGCCCTCGATGTCCTGCGCCGACTTGGGCCGGTTGTTCGGCCGGCAGATCAGGTCGCCGCGGGAGATGTCCACGTCGTCGTCGAGCAGCAAGGTCACCGACATCGGCGGGAACGCCTCGCCGACCTCCTTGCCCGCGAGGTCGATCCGGCTGATCCGCGTGCGGAAGCCCGACGGCAGGTGGAGCACCTCGTCGCCCGGCTTGAGCACGCCGCCGGCCACCTGGCCCGCGTACCCGCGGTAGTCGTGCAGTTCCGGGTCGCTGCTCGCGTGCGGCCTGATCACGTACTGCACGGGGAACCGCACGTCGATGAGGTTCCGGTCCGAGGCGATGTGCACGTGCTCCAGGTGGTGCAGCAGCGAAGGGCCGTCGTACCAGGGCATGTTCGCGCTGCGCTCGACGACGTTGTCGCCGTTCAGCGCGGAGACCGGGATGAACGTGAGGTCGGCGATGTCGAGCTTGGTCGCGAACTTCGAGAACTCGGTGCAGATGTCCTCGAAGACCTGCTGGTCGTAGCCGACCAGGTCCATCTTGTTCACCGCGAGCACCAGGTGCGGCACGCGGAGCAGCGTGGTCAGGAAGGCGTGCCGCCGTGACTGCTCGTTGAGGCCGTTCCTGGCGTCGACCAGGATGATGGCCAGGTCGGCGGTCGAGGCGCCGGTCACCATGTTCCTGGTGTACTGAATGTGGCCGGGCGTGTCGGCGATGATGAACTTGCGCCGCGGCGTGGCGAAGTACCGGTAGGCGACGTCGATCGTGATGCCCTGTTCCCGCTCGGCCCGCAGGCCGTCGGTGAGCAGCGCGAGGTTCGTGGTCTCCTCGCCCCGGTCGCGTGAGGTGCGCTCGACGGCCTGCAACTGGTCCTCGAAGATGGCCTTCGAGTCGTAAAGCAGCCGCCCGATCAGGGTGGACTTACCGTCGTCGACCGAGCCGGCGGTGGCGAACCGCAGAATATCCACTAGAAGTAGCCCTCCCGCTTGCGGTCTTCCATCGCGGCCTCGCTGGTCCGGTCGTCGGCCCTGGTCTGGCCGCGCTCGGTGATCCTGGTCGCGGCAACCTCGGCGATCACTTCCCCGACCGTGGCGGCCGTCGAGGCGACCGCGCCGGTGATGGTCATGTCACCGACCGTCCGGTACCGCACGCTGGCGGTGAACGTCTGCTCGTCTTCCGACCGCGTCAGGTACGGGTTGTCGGCGAGGAGGATGCCGTCCCGTTCGAACACGACCCGCTCGTGGGCGTAGTAGATGGACGGGATCTCCAGGTTCTCCCGCTCGATGTACGACCAGACGTCAAGCTCCGTCCAGTTCGACAGCGGGAAGACCCGGATGTGCTCGCCGCGCCTGATCCGCGTGTTGTACAGGTTCCACAGCTCGGGGCGCTGGTTCTTCGGGTCCCACTGACCGAATTCGTCGCGGAAGGAGAACACGCGCTCCTTCGCGCGGGCCTTCTCCTCGTCCCGCCGGGCGCCGCCGAAGAGCGCGTCGAACCGGTGCTCCTCGATCGCGTCGAGCAGCGTCACGGTCTGCAGCCGGTTCCTGCTCGTCCACCGTCCGGTCTCTTCGATGGCGCGGCCCTGGTCGATCGAGTCCTGGACGCTGGCGACGATGAGCCTGACGTTCAGCTCGGCCGCCCGCTTGTCGCGGTAGTCGAGCACCTCGGGGAAGTTGTGCCCCGTGTCCACGTGCATGACCGGAAACGGGATGTGCGCCGGGGCGAACGCCTTCGCGGCCAGCGCGAGCATGACGATCGAGTCCTTGCCGCCGGAGAACAGCAGCGCGGGACGCTCGAACTCGGCCGCGACCTCACGCATGACGTGGATCGACTCGGCCTCAAGGACGTCGAGCTGTGACAACAGGTAATCAGATCGCATGCGTGGCTTCCCTGATGGCGTTGAGCAAGACCGGTGCGATTGCCGGCCGGCATACCAGGATATCTGGCAGCAGCGGATCCTCCTGGTTGTAGACGACCGGGCTGCCGTCGATGCGGGACACGTGGAAGCCACGCTGCCTGGCTACCGCCACCGGCGCGGCCGTGTCCCACTCGTAGAAGCCGCCCGAGTGCAGGTACACGTCGTTCTCGCCCAGTACTACCGTGGCAACCTTGGCGCCAGCTGAACCACAGGGCACCAGCTCGGCGTGTATCAGCGTTGCGACGTCCTTGACCAGCTCGCTCGCTCGGCTGCGGCTGACCACCATCCGCAGGGGGCGCTGCGCGCCCGGACCGGGGGAGATTTCCGCCGGCGCTCCTTCGGAAGGCGGCGGAAATCTCCCCGGCGGTCCGGTCGCTCCGCGCTCTCGTCCGCTTGGAGGGATCCCCCGGCGACTGTCGCGAGCACACGTTCCTGTGCAGGCAGGGCTACCGCGCCGGCGATCAATTCCCCTGTTCCCGCTGCCGCAGTACGACTCTCTGACCATTGCTCTTGAGGGGCTGACGCATTACGCGCCCAGAGTGCTACGTGGACGGCCCAGTCGGTTCTGCCCGGGTCGCCGAACTCGCGGGTGCCGTCTAGGGGGTCGACGATCCATACCCTGTCGGCGGTCAGTCGCGCCTTGTCGTCGATGCCCTCTTCTGACAGGACCGCGTCGTCCGGGCGCTCCCTGGCCAGTTCCGCCATCAGGAACTCGTGGGACTGGCGTCGCCGGCGTTCCGCAGAGCGTGCGGGTCTCCGCCGCTGGGCGCGCAGAGTCGAGCAGCAGGTGTCCGGCCCGCTCCGCCAAGTCGGCCGCTAGGGCATGGTCGTCAAGGGCCGACAAGTGATCTCTCCTCCGGGGGTTACAACTCTCTCGAACCCGTAACGACGCCAGGGCCCGCAATCTTCCGCCCCGCCGGCTGCGCCGCGCCTTCGCCCGCAATCGCCCCGCCGGCGTGCCGAGCGCAGGCTTCGCCCACCCATAGCTAAACCGGGTCGGTGTGGTACTCGTTCTGGGCCTCGGTCAGGCCCTTGGTGATCAGGGCCTCGACGGCGTCGGCGCAGCGGTCGAGCGCGAACGGGAGTTCCTTGCGCTCGGCGGCCGAGAAGTCCTTCAGGACGAACGCGGCCGCGTCCATGCGGCCGGGCGGGCGGCCGATGCCGAAGCGGGCGCGGTAGTAGTCCCGGCTGCCAAGCGACGACGTGATGGAGCGCAGGCCATTGTGGCCGTTGTCGCCGCCGCCCAGCTTGAGGCGCACCGCGCCGAAGGTGACATCGAGCTCGTCGTGAATAACCACCAGTCGTTCGGGAGAAAGCTTGTAGAAGCTCAGCAGCGCGGAGACGGGGCCACCGGAGAGGTTCATGTACGAGTGCGGGCCGGGCCAGGGTCACCGGCTGGCCGGACAGCCGGCCCTCGGCGATGTCGTTGCGGGTGCGGTGCGCCTTGAACCGGGCGCCGACCCGCTCGGCGAGCAAGGCGAGGACCATCTGCCCGGCGTTGTGCCGGTTACCCGCGTACTCCGGCCCCGGGTTACCCAGTCCGGCGATGATCCAGCGCTCGTCAGTCATGTGCGGGCCCCCGCGCGCCGGCGGGGCGCGGGTGAACCCGCGCCCCGCCGGTCTCGCGTGGTCTTACTCGGCCTCAGCCTCGGCGGGCGCCTCGGCGCCCTCGCCCTCGGCGGCCTCGCCCTCGGCGGCCTCGCCCTCGGCCTCACCGAGGTCGACGGCCTGCGCGCCGAGCACGTGCAGCACCAGGGCCTCCGGGTCGGTCACGAGCGTGGTGCCGTCCGGCAGCGCGATGTCCCCGGCGTGAACGGTGGTGCCGATCTCCATGCCCTCGACGTCCACGTCCACGCCGTCGGGGAGGTGCGTCGCCTCGGCCTCGACGGCGATCTGCACGAGCTGCTGGTTGAGCAGGCCGCCGGGGAACACGTCACCGGACACCCGGACGGGGATTTCGACGGTGACCTTCTCGCCGCTGCGCACCTCAATCATGTCGACGTGCTCGATGTCGCCCTTGATGGCGTCACGCTGCACGGCCTTCGGCAGCGCGAGCGTCGCCCGGCCAATGCCCTCAAGCCGGATCAGCACGTTCGGCGTCTTCAGCGCGATCATGAGATCGTGCTCCGGCAGCGTGAAGTGGCGGTTCTCCGCGCCGTGGCCGTACATGACAGCAGGCACACGACCCGCCCGGCGGGTACGGCGGGACGCCCCCTTGCCGAACTCGGTGCGTGGCTCGGCTTCGATACGGACCTCAGGCACGGTCAGTCACTCCTCGTTGGGTACATGCAGTTATCTCCCGGGAGAACCCCTGTGCCCCCGATGCCCGCTCGATGGAGCTCGCGGCCGATCGGATCGGGTGGGAGGAGACGCCAGTGAAGTCTAGCCGGCAAACAGCGTGCGTGCGGCTGCGAACGTTCCGCAGCCGCACGCAAGTCGGCGACGTAACCAGTCGACGGTGATCCTCAGCCAACTTCGTCGGCTGCGGAGTCCGCATCGAGTCGCTCGCGGAGCCGAGTCGGAGTCCTCGGGACCGATCGTACGTCCTCGGGACCGACCGAGTCGTCTCAGGGCCGACGGTGGTCTTCAGGGCCGACGCGAGTCCTCGGGACCGACGGAGTCCTCGGGGCCGACGGAGTCTCGGGCTCGATCGTGTTCTCGGGCCGACCGTCGTCTCGGGCCCGACGTGTCTCGGCAACAGCAGTGTCGCTGGCAATTCACTCATATTTCCCGTCCTTTCGTATCCGGCAATGCGAATGCCGGAACCCATTTGATCCCACGTGCGCAGGGAATGTCTGCGTAACGCATGCGTCCGAGTCTAGTGGCGACGTCGCCGATGATCTGGCTAATGTCGCTGAAATGCGCGCGAGTGCCCGCGGTGCGATCGGCGCTTACCGCTGACCGTGCTCCGTGGACAGCGACCGAGCAGCGTCGGCCGTCTCCACCGCCTGCTGCCTGGTCGCCGATCTGCTCGAAGATCCGCAACGCCTCGGTCAACGAGGCCGCGCGTCGGCATCGCCGACCGTCTCGGCCTGCGCCGCGCCGAGATCCCTGAGCGCCCGCGCCTCGCCGTCCAGCGTCACCGGATGCCCGGTGCTTCGCGAAGCGCCTCTTCGAATGCTGGCCATCGCCTCGTCGAGACGGTGCTGGACGCAGGTAGACACGACCGAGATTGTGCAGCGCGTGGCCTTCCGCGTGGCCGCCGATTTCACGGCTATGTCGCGAGCCTCGCCGATAGCACTCGGCGGCCGCGTCCAGGTCGTCCAAGCTCGAAGTAAACCTCGCCGAGGTTGTTCAGCGCGACGCCGCAGCAGCGAGCTGGCGCCCGTCGGCTCGAGCAGGTCCGCCGCGCGCCGCAGGTAGCGGAGCGCCTCCTCGCCCGGCCCGTGCATGCTGAGGTGCCCCTCGCCGAGCGCGATAGCCGTCTGGGCCTCGCCCCGCGTGTCGCCGAGCTCCTGCCGGATCGCCAGCGCCCGCTCAAGGTGGCCGAACGCCTCCGCATCGCGCAGCCTGGCCAGCGCGAAGCCGAGCTGGCTGAGCGCCCAGGCCTCGCCGAGCCGGTCGCCGGCCTTCGCGCGCGCTCTCCGCCGCGACGCGGTGCGTGGTCACGCAGTCCGCCCAGTTGCTCCGCCGGTTGAACATCGGGCACAGGGTCGGCGGCAGCCGCCAGGCGACCTCGTGCAGGCCCGACCGCCGCCGCCTGGCGGGTCGCGGCGACGATGTTGGCGCGCTCGTCGTCGTACCAGGCCAGGGCGGCTTCCATGGCTGGCGAACGTCAGCGGCGGGTGAGCCGGTCGCCGCGGCTCGCGCGGGACCTGGTACCGCTGCGGTGACACCATGTCCGCCGCGGCTTGCGCGGTGTCGAGGTACCACCACAGCAGCCTGCTCACCGCCTCGTCCCGCGCGGCCTCGGGTTCCTCCGCCTCGCGCGCGCTCCATGGCGTAGACCTTGAGCAGGTCGTGGAAGCGGTACCAGTCGGGGGCCGGCGACTCAAGCAGGTTGACGTCGACCAGGGCTCTCAAGCGCGTCCGCGACGTCGTCTTCCGGCTCGCCGAGCAGGGCCGCCGCGGCCGACAGGCTGATCGACGCCCCCTGCCAGAGGCCAAGCAGCCGGAAGACGCGGGCCGGGTCGGCGCCGCGGCTCGCCGTGCCTGAGGCTGTCGTAGCTCACCTGGAAGCTGGCGCGGACGGCGAGGTCGCCGGTCTTCAGCTCGTCAAGCCGCGGTGCTGGTTGCGGAGCCGGCCCGCAAGCGTGGCGATCCGCCACTGCCGCCGCGCCGCGAGCCGCGCGGCGCAGATCCTGATGGCCAGCGGCAGCCCGGCGCAGGCGACAAGCACCTCGGCGGTGGCGTCCGGCTCGGCCGCGGCCCGCTCCTCGCCCACGATCCGGGAGAACAGCGCCAGCGCCTCGGTGTCCTCAAGCACGTTCAGGTCGACGAACCGCGTGCTCGCCAGGTCCGACGTCCGGTTGCGGGTCGTGACGAGGACCGCGCACGACGAACTGCCCGGCAGCAGCGGCCGGACCTGGGCCGCGTCCTTGGCGTTGTCGAGCACGATCAGCACCCGGCGGCCGGTGAGCGTCGTCCGGTACAAGCGCCGCCCGCTCGTCGTCCCTGCGCCGGCACCTTGTCGCCCTCGACGCCGAGGTCGCGCAGGAACCGGGCGAGCACCTCGCCGGGCGAGGCCGGCTGCGGGCTGGCCCCGAGCAGGTCCACGTAGAGCTGGCCGTCGGGGAACTGCGCGCTGACCTGGTGCGCGGCGTGCACGGCGAGCGTGGTCTTGCCGAGCCCGGCGGCCCCGTTCACCACCGCGATGCGGACCGCGCCCGGGCTGCTCGCCGCGTTGCCCGCGAGCAGCAGGGCGCACAGGTGCGTCACGTGCGTCTCGCGGCCGGTGAAGTCGCCGATGTCGGCCGGGAAGCTGGGCGGGCGCGGACGCCCGACGAGGCGCCGGCGCCGGCACCGGAGTGTCGCGGCGCGGTCGCGGTCGCCGGCTGACGGACAGTCTCGGCGAAGGTGCCGATCGCGATGGTGCCGGCGAGCTCGCCCGCCGCGGACTCGCCGGCGGCTCCGGTCGACGGCGCGGCGATCGGCCGGCGTCCGTGCGGCTCGCCGCGGTCCGGCACCGTCGACCGCGCGGTCGCGGGTTCGCCGCGCGCCGTCGGATCGCCCGGGCGGCGCCGCGCGCCCGGCGCGCCGCGGCCGCGCGGGCGGGGCCGCGCGGACGACGCGTCGGCGGCGAGCAGCTCCGCGTACAGCCGCTGCAGCTCGGCTGCCCGGATCCACGCCAAGCTCGTCCGCGATCACCTCCCGCGCCTGCGCGTACACCTCAAGCGCCTCGGCCCGGCGCCCCGCCTCCTCAAGGGCCCGCATCAGCAGCAGCCAGAGCCGCTCCCGCAGCGGGTGCTCCGCCACCAGCCCGCGCAGCTCGGGCACCACCTGGGCCGCCCGGCCGCAGGCGAGGTCCGCCTCGATGCGCAGCTCGGTCGCGGTGAGCCAGCAGCTCCGCCGCCCGGTCGGCCTGCGTGTCGAGCAGCGGGGACGGCGGGACGTCGGCGAGCAGCGGCCCGCGCCACAGCGCGAGCGCGTCACCGAGCAGCGCGGCCGCGGTCCTGGATCGCCGGCGGCCAGCGCGGCCCTGCCCTCGGCGACCAGTGACTCGAACTGCTGGATGTCCAGGTCGCCCGGTGCGAGGCGCAGCATGTACCCGGGCGCCCGGTAGACGAGCACCCGGCCCTCGGTGTCACCGATGACCTTCCGCAGCCGGTGCACGTAGATGCTGACGAGGTTGTTCGCGGTATTCGGCGGGTTGTCGCCCCACAGCTCGTCGATCAGCACGTCGGTCGGGACAAGCTGGCCAGGCCGGACGAGCAGGCAGGCGAGCAGCGACCGCCACTTGGGGGCGCTGATCGCCGTCCACCCATCCGGTGACAGCACCTCAAGCGGACCCAGGATGCGGAACCGCATCAGGCCGGCCTGTCCGAACGCACGCGCTCCTCCGGCCTTCAGCTCAACGTAAGACCCCACTCAATCACGACTCAACCGAACCGTAAATCGGACACGTCATGATGTAGCGCGATTGTTGGGGAGACAGCGCGGAGTGTAGGGGGCGTCGGCTGTGACGGCCGGGGCCACCCGTCGGCCGGCCGCCGGATACAGCGGACGTTAACCCGATTAACTCCGATGGCGGGCATCTCGCCCGGACCGCGTCAGTCGACTCAATCGGCGCTTAATCGCGTCCTGCCATGCTCTTGATCAGCGCCAGAAGCGCAACGGGGACCGCGGGGCATGTGTCCCGCTCCGTATTGGACGGTTACGAGGGGCACCGTCCAGTACGAAGCGGGACACGGCCACCGCGGTGCGCTTCTGGCACCGGAGCTGGCGGTCGGGACCCAGGGGTGGCGGGTCCCGGACGCCACAGAAGCCCCGTCCCGCCAAACCGGGGAATGGCGGGACGGGGCCCCTCTGCGTTTCTCAGCTCTGACCGTCGAACAGGCTGGTCACGGAGCCGTCGCTGAATACCTCGTTGATCGCGCGGGCGATGAGCGGGGCGATCGACAGCACGGTCAGCTTGTCGAACCGCTTCTCCTGGGCCACCGGCAGCGTGTTGGTGATGACCACCTCGCTGATCCGCGAGTTCTTCAGCTGGTCAACGGCCGGCCCGGACAGCACGCCGTGCGTCGCGGCGACGATGACCCGCTCCGCTCCCTGCTCGAACAGCGCGTCCGCGGCCTTCACGATCGTCCCGCCGGTGTCGATCATGTCGTCCACCAGGATGCAGGTCCGTCCCTTGACGTGCCCGACGACCTCGAAGACCTTGACCTGGTTGGCCACGTCGGGGTCGCGCCGCTTGTGGATGATGGCGAGCGGCGTGCCGAGCCGGTCGGTCCAGCGCTCGCAGACCCGGACCCGGCCGGCGTCCGGCGCGACCACGGTCACGTTCCGCACGTTCAGCTTGCTTTCCAGGTAGCCCGCGAGGATCGGCAACGCGAACAGATGGTCCACCGGCCCGTCGAAGAACCCCTGGATCTGCGCGGTGTGCAGGTCAACCGCCATCAGCCGGTCGGCGCCCGCGGTCGCGAACAGGTCGGCGATGAGACGCGCCGAGATCGGCTCACGGCCGCGGCTCTTCTTGTCCTGCCGCGCGTAGCCGAAGAACGGCATGACCACGGTGATCCGCTTGGCCGACGCCCGCTTAAGCGCGTCGACCATGATGAGCTGCTCCATGATCCACTGGTTGATCGGCGCGGTGTGGCTCTGCAGCACGAAGGCGTCGCTGCCGCGGACCGACTCGAGGAACCGGACCATGATCTCGCCGTTGGCGAAGTCGTACAGCTTCGCCGGCGCCGTCTCGACCCCCATGCAGTCGGCCACCTCAGCGGCGAGTTCCGGGAAGGCCCGCCCGCTGAACAACATCATCTTCTTCTGGCTCGGCGCCGTCATGCCGCTCACCTAGTACTGCTCTCCCTCGGCTCGGGCCGTACGACCAAAAACAAAATTCATTGCGATTCATCCGAACGACTGCGGGTCGCTGCCTCCGCCGACCGTGTCCCCTCCCGGTGGCGGAGCACCCACCCGTCGGAATTGTGCTGGTGTCCCCGTGCGATCCCGAGGTCGCCAGCCTGCACTTCCTCGTGAATTACCGACCCGGCCGCCGTGTAGGCGCCGTCGCCGATCGTGACCGGGGCCACGAGCACCGTGTTGCTGCCGACGAAGGCGCTCTCGCCGACCTCGGTGCGGTGCTTGTGCTGCCCGTCGTAGTTGGCGAAGATCGTCCCCGCGCCGATGTTCGTCCCCGCCCCGATGGTCGCGTCGCCGACGTAGGTGAGGTGCGGCACCTTCGCCCCCGCGCCGACGTGCGACTTCTTGAGCTCGACGTAGGTGCCGATGTGGGCGCCGTCGGCGATGCTCGCCCCCGGCCGCAGGTAGGCGAACGGGCCGATGGTGACTCGCGGGCCGATCTCCGCCTGACGGCAGACCGCGTGCAGCAGCACGGCGTCCTCGCCGACGGTCGTGTCCGCCAGCAGGCAGCCGGGCCCGACCTTGGCGCCCGCGCCGATCACGGTGGCGCCCTCAAGCTGGGTCTGCGGGCCGATCTCGGCGTCCTGGCCGATGTCGACCGTGACGTCGACCCAGGTAGACGCCGGGTCGATGATCGTGACGCCGGCGAGCATCCAGTCACGGAGGATCCGGTCGTTGAGCGCCCGCCGCGCTTGCGCCAGCTGTACCCGGTCGTTGACGCCCCTGATCTCCGCCGCGTCGGCGGCGAGCACGGTGCCGACCCGGTGCCCGTCGCCGCGCAGGATCTCCACGACGTCGGTGAGGTACTCCTCGTGCTGGCTGTTGTCGGTGGTCACCCGCTTGATGGCGTCGGTGAGCAGCGCGCCGTCGAACGCGTAGCAGCCGGAGTTGAACTCGTCGACGGCGCGCTCGGCCGGAGTGGCGTCGCGCTCCTCGACGATCCGCAGGAAGGCGCCGTCGGCGTCGCGCACGATCCGCCCGAAGCCGGGGAAGTCACCCCGCGCGGTCAGCACGGTGACGGCGTTACCCGCCGCGACGTGCCTGCTGGCCAGTTCGCCGAGCGTCCGCCCGCGCAGCAGCGGCATGTCCCCGTAGGTCACGATGACGGTCCCGGCCATGGCGCCGAGGGACTCGATCACCATCCGCACCGCGTGCCCGGTGCCGAGTTGCTGCTCCTGGACGACGATGTCCGCCGCCGGCGCCGCGGCGACCGCCGCCGCGCTCACCTCTTCCCTGGCGTGCCCGACCACGACCACGAGCCGCTCGGGCGCCAAGTCGCTCGCCGCCGCGATCGCGTGCCCGATCAAGGACCGCCCGGACAGCGTGTGCAGCACCTTGGGGGTGCGGGACTTCATCCTGGTGCCCTCGCCCGCGGCCAGGATCACAACCGCGGCCGGGCGAATACTCCAATTTTGCCCTCACCGGAGACATGACTTCCGTCCGACGGACGCAAAATTGGAGCACTCGAAGTTTCGCTCACGAGTAACGCATCTCCTCGGGTATCGCGCCGAACACCGACCGAGGTCATCGTAACGAGCACGTGAGGGACAGAGGCGACGGGAACCTGTTTACCTCCCCCTCACCCGCAGGATACCTGCTCGTAGCCAGCGAGGGACAGGAGGCGCCCGCAGGACCCGCATCCGGTACCGCGCATGCGCCACACTCGGACGTGCCTTGGGCGGGACGCCACCCGCCTAAGTTGCGATTTTAACCAGATATCCCGGGCTTGTCCGCCGGCTCCGACGAGTCCTCAACCCCGTCGGGGGCGACGAGCTCGCTCGGTTCGAACGAGCCCTCGCCCGCCACCGCCGCCAGCTCGGAACCGAGCGACTCCGCCTGCGCCTGGGCCGCGGCCGCCGCCCGGCTCCGGCCGGTGAGCGCGGACGCGACCGCCCCGATGACGCTGGCCGCGATGGCGAAGCCGAACGCGACGCCGAGGCCGTCGTGGAACGGCCCGGTGATCAGGTTCGGGAAGAACTCGCGGCCGGTCACGTAGGCGGCGTGCGCGGACGGCAGGTGGCTGAGCAGCGGCCCGAGCAGCTGCTGCATCGGGTTGTAGCCGAGGAACGCCGCGAACAGCACGCCGATCGGGGGCAGGTGCGAGATCGTCGTCGCCGCCGACGCCGGGATGCCCTGCGCGGTGAGCCCGCTGAACATGGACGTCGGCAGCTTGCTCGCCAGGCCGGCCACCATCAGCGAGAAGAAGATGCCGATCGAGAGCACGGATGCGGAGTTCATGAAGGTCGCGATCATGCCGCCGGCCGCGCCCCGCTGGTTGGCCGGGACCGAGTTCATCATCTCGGCGCGGTTGGGCGAGACGAACAGGCCGGTGCCGAAGCCGTTGAGCGCGACAACGAGAGCGAACTCCCAGTACGGGAAGTTCACCGGGACGAAGATCAGGACCAGGAACGTCACCGCGGCCAGCAGCGAGCCGCCGACGGTGAACGCCTTCGCGCCGAAGTGGTCCGACAGGATGCCGGACAGCGGCGCGGACAGCAGGAACCCGAGCGTCAGCGGCAGCAGGTAGATGCCGGCCCACAGCGGGGTCTGGCTGTAGCTGTAACCGTGCAGCGGCAGCCAGATGCCCTGGAGCCAGATGATCAGCATGAACTGCATGCCGCCGCGGCCCAGGGCGAGCATGAGGCTGGCGACGTTGCCCGCCGCGAATGCCCGGATCTTGAACAGCGACATGTGGAACAAGGGCTCGGCGACCTTCTGCTCGACGAACACGAACACGATCAGCAGCACGACGCCGCCGATCATCGCGCCCAGGACGAAGGGGTTCGTCCAGCCCATCGCGCTGCCCCCGTACGGCTGCAGGCCGTAGGTGATGCCGACCAGGATCGCGATCAGGCCCACGCCGAAGAGCAGGTTGCCCCACCAGTCCATCTTCGCGTGCTTGCGGATGCCGATGTCGTGCAGCATGAAGTACGCCCAGACGGTGCCGAACAAGCCGACCGGGGCCGAGACAAGGAAGATAAGGTGCCAGTTGATCGGGGCGAGCACGCCGCCGAGGATCAGGCCGATGAACGAGCCCGCGATCGCGGCGATCGAGTTCAGCCCGAGCGCGGTGCCGCGCTGGTTGGCCGGGAACGCGTCGGTGAGGATCGCGGTCGAGTTGGCGAACAGGAACGCGCCGCCGATGCCCTGCACGACCCGCCAGATGATCAGCCACAGCGCGCCGGCCACGCCGTGCATCCAGGTCACGGTCAGGAAGATCGAGGCGACCGTGAACACCGCGAAGCCGAGGTTGTACATCCGCACCCGGCCGAACATGTCGCCCAGGCGGCCGAACGAGACCACGAGCACCGCCGTGACCACCATGAAGCCCATGAACATCCACAGCAGGTAGCTGGTGTTGCCTGGCCCCAGCGGGTTCAGCCCGATGCCCTTGAACACGGCCGGCAGCGCGATCAGCACGATCGACTGGTTGATCGTCGCCATCAGCACGCCGAGCGTCGTGTTCGATAGCGCGATCCACTTGTAGTTCGGCCCGAGCACACGACCGGCCTGGTCAGGCACCCTGTCCCCCCACCTCGTCGGGAAAGTCGGAAGGCTAAGCAGATGATCAGAACTTGCTTAACCCCAACCAACCATAACGCACCGGAGCCAGCCTCCGCATACCGGTGCGCCCCACCGCAACCCGGCCCTCGCGGCACACCGTGACCAGAAGAGGGCTAGTTATCGAGTCAATATTCGAATCTTTTGAATAAGCCTGCTCTGCCTTGGCTCTGATAACCACAACGTAACATTCACATTGCCCTATGTAAGCCGCATGGTTTCCATCTGGGTGATATAACCCTGGAACCGCGCAAGCCTGATATAGCCCCTCCGCTAGAGAGGACCAGGCATGGCCCTATTCCAGCCCTCACGTAGGAACGCCGGCGGAACCGAGGCGACGCCGCCCGTCCGGAGTCGGGCGAGCGGCTATGAGGCCGTGCGCGCGAGCCGGGACTTTTGGACCATACAGCGACGCTTCGGATCGTTCGTCGTGCCGGTCTGTGCCCTGCTTCTGGGCTGGTACTTCCTTTTCGTGATCGTCGCGGTCTTCGCGCCTGGCTTCATGCGCGCCAGCGTGTTCGGCGCCATCAACGTGGGCCTGTGCTTCGGCGGGCTGCAGTTCGTCTCGACGTTCGCCATCACCATCGGCTACCGCCGCTGGGCCCAGCGGCGGCTTGACCCGCTGACCGACAGGCTGCGGCACCGGCTGGAGAAGGGGCGCTACTGATGCCCTCGGCCGCTTCCGCAACCGTCGGGACGCCGGCGATCAACTTCGCCATCTTCGCGTTCTTCGTCCTGGTAACCCTGGTGATCGCCGTCAGCGCGGCAGGCAAGAACAAGTCCACCACCGACTACTACGCCGGCGGCCGTGACTTTACCGGCTGGCAGAACGGCATCGCCATCGGCGGCGATTACCTCTCGGCCGCCTCGTTCCTCGGCATCGCGGGCATCATCGCCCTGGCCGGGTATGACGGCTTCCTCTACTCCATCGGCTTCCTGGTCGGCTGGCTGCTGGTCCTCTTGCTGGTCTCGGAACCGCTCAGGAACACCGGGCGCTACACGATGGCCGATGTCATCGACCTGCGGCTGCGGGCCGTGCCCGTGCGCGCCGCCGCGGCGATCTCCACGCTCACCGTCAGCCTGTTCTACCTGCTGGCCCAGATGGCCGGGGCCGGCGCGCTTGTCAGCCTGCTGCTCGGGGTAAGCAGCACGGCGGGCCAGGACATCGTCGTGGCGGTCGTGGGCCTGCTCATGATCTTCTACGTGATGGTCGGCGGCATGAAGGGCACCACCTGGGTACAGATCGTCAAGGCGAGCATCCTCGCGGCCGGCGCCGCGGTGACCACCCTCTGGGTGCTCTCCAAGGCCGGGTTCAGCCTGTCCGCCCTGCTGCAGCACGCCGCGAGCGCGAGTCCCGCGGGCAGCGCGGTGCTCGGCCCCGGCCTGGAGTACGGCGTTAACACCGTCTCCAAGTTCGACTTCATCTCCCTCGCCATCGCCCTCGTCCTCGGCACCGCGGGCCTGCCGCACGTGCTGATGCGGCTGTACACCGTGCCGAATGCCCGGGAGGCGCGGCGCAGCGTCGTCTGGACGATCTGGGTGGTCGGGCTGTTCTACCTGTGCACGCTCGTGCTCGGCTTCGGCGCGATGTGGCTGGTGGGCGGCAAGCAGATCCTGGGCGCGCCGGGCGGCGGCGACTCCGCCGTGCCGCTGCTCGCCTACCACCTGGGCGGCACGGTGCTGCTCGGCATCGTGGCGGCCGTCGCCTTCGCGACGATTCTCGCCGTGGTCGCTGGCCTGACCATCACCGCCAGCGCCTGCTTCGCCCACGACGTCTACGCCAGCGTGATCCGCAAGGGTGACGCCGACCAGGACGATGAGGTCCGGGTGGCCAGGATCACCGCGGTGGTCATCGGCGTCGTGGCCGTGGCCGGCGGGATCTACGCCAAGGGCATCGACGTCGCCTTCCTGGTGGGGCTGGCCTTCGCCGTGGCCGCGTCCGCGAACCTGCCATCGATCCTCTACTCGCTGTTCTGGCCGCGGTTCACCCAGCGGGGCGCGCTCTGGAGCATCTACGGCGGCCTGATTAGCTCGGTCGGCCTGATCATCTTCTCTCCGGTGGTCTCCGGTCAGGCCGCCGCGGTCGGCGCCACCGGTGCGTCACTGATCACCAATTCGCACGTCGACTTCGCGTTCTTCCCGCTGAACAACCCCGGGATCGTGTCCGTCCCGCTGGCGTTCTTCCTCGGCTGGCTCGGCACGGTCACCGACCGGGAGCCCGCCGACCCGGTACGGTTCGCCCGGATGCAGGTGCGGGCGCTCACCGGGATGGGCGCGGAGCGCGGCACCCGTTCCTAGGGGACAGTTCTTCCAGAGGGGGATCCGAGATGGCGAGCGACTGGGCTCATGACGGACCGCGCCGCGGAACACGCCCGGCGTTCGACCCGGGGGTGCTGGCCGCCATCCATCAGTCGGCCGCCGTGCTCGCACGCGACCAAGACGCGTTCATCAGGCAGTTCCACGACGACGTCAAGAGCCTGATCCCGGACTCGGCGGTCCCCCCGGCCTTCGACCTGCGGGCGTTCTGTGACCGGATGGCCCAGGCGCTGCTCTGGGTGGCCCTCACCGAACGGCAGCCGCGCCTCGTGGTCGACGCGCTGCGCCAGCTTGGCGGGCAGAACTGGTACGAGGGCTTCCCCGACTCGCAGTACGCGAGCGTCGCCCACGCGCTCATCCAGACGGTGCACTACCTCAGCGCGAACATCTGGTCCACCTCAACCGGCTCCGCCTGGATCAGCTTCTTCCTGTGGGTGCAGCCGCACCTGCTGGACGGCGCCCAGGACGCCGCCACGCGCGAGGCCGCCGCCCGGGAAGCGGACGCCCAGCAGGCCGCCGCCCAGCGCGCCGCCGCCGAGCGGGAGGCCGCCCGCGTCGCGGCCCTTTCCCGCGGGCACACCCAGGTGGTCGGCGACGTCAACATCGAGCGGGTGGCGAGACTGCTCGACGACGACGAGGACGACGACGTGGGCCTCGGCCAGATCATGCTCGGCATGACCCGCAAGAATCCGCCGCGGTCCCTAACACCAGCCAGCCGGGTTCTGGGCAGCGAAGGGTACTTTCTGCTCCCGGGAGAGGATTCGAACCTCTGTAAAGGGCACCAAAAACCCTTGTCCTGCCACTAGACGACCCGGGATCGCCCCCTAACTCTACCGGGAAGCCGGCGTGGCTGCGGTGCTTCTGTCGCGCCCTCAGTGGATGCGCATGAAGTGTGTCTCCTGGAACCGGCTGGGTAGTGGACGGCGGTTAGGCCCTTTACCTGGGCATTTCCAAGAATTCATCTGAGACCCTTGCGCAACCTACGGTTTCGTAGGCTACGGTTACGTAAGCGTACAAGGCCACCGCCTGCGGGCGCCTCACCTCAGGGGAGAACATGGCACGCACTACGGACCCACGGGGGTCAAACACCACGACACTCGCGGAGAGCGAGGACATCGCGCTCTCGCTCGACCCGAGTGCCGCACCGATCCTGCGCAAGGCCGTCGGCGACTACGACGAGGAGAACCCGAAGACGCACGGCCCAGCGCATCCTGATCGCGGTCTTCGTCTTCCTGCCGATGGCGGCGCTGATCGCCGCGATCCCGTTCGCCTGGGGCTGGGGCCTGAACTGGCGTGACATCCTGGTCGGGGCCGTCTTCTACTGGGTATCCGGGCTCGGCATCACCGTCGGGTACCACCGGTACTTCACGCACAGCTCGTTCAAGGCCAAGCCCGGCCTGCGGGTCGCGCTGGCGATCGCGGGCAGCCTGGCGATGGAGGGCCCGGTCGTCAACTGGGTCGCCGACCACCGGCGGCACCACAAGTACAGCGACAAGGAGGGCGACCCGCACTCGCCCTGGCGCTACGGCGAGGACGCGAAGGCCCTGACCAAGGGGCTGCTCTGGGCGCACACCCTCTGGCTGTTCGACGAGAACCGGACCTCGAAGGAGAAGTACGCGCCGGACCTGCTCGCCGACAAGAAGATCCGCGCCGTCCACTACTGCTTCCCCGCGATCGTCGCGTTCACGCTGATCGCCCCCGCGGTGATCGGTGGCTTCTGGAACTCCAGCGCGGCCGTCTGGTCCTGGCACGGCGCCATCGAGATGTTCTTCTGGGCCAGCCTGGTCCGCGTGACGCTGCTGCACCACGTGACCTGGTCGACCAACTCGATCTGCCACACCTGGGGCGGCACGGACTGGGTGTCCCGCGACCGCTCGGTGAACGTCTCCTGGCTGGCCATCGCCTCCTTCGGCGAGTCCTGGCACAACCTGCACCACGCCGACCCGACCTGCGCCAGGCACGGCGCGCTCAAGGGCCAGATCGACCAGTCCGCCCGCGTCATCCAGTGGTTCGAGAAGCTCGGCTGGGCCTACGACGTGCGCTGGCCGGACGAGGCGCGGCTCAACGCCAAGCGCGCGGCGAACGCGACGCGCAGCCTCGGCAGCATGACGAAGCGTAACGATAAGGCGGCGAAGCCGGTAAAGTCATGCTAACCGGGCGGCGGCCTAAAGCCATGATGTTTCGGTGACCGACCAATCCCCAAAGACCGCCAGAAAGCGGATGACTGGCCAGGAACGGCGGCAGCAGCTTCTCGACATCGGGAGGCGGCTGTTCGCTGAGCGGGGATTCGAGGGCACCTCGATCGAAGAGATCGCCGCGCAGGCAGGGGTCTCCAAGCCCGTGGTGTACGAGCACTTCGGCGGCAAGGAAGGCCTGTACGCCGTGGTCGTGGACCGCGAGGTCGAACGGCTCACCACCGTGACGGTGACGCTGTCCGAGGGGCCGTACTCCAAGCCTAAGTTCGAGGCGGCGGCGGTCTCCCTGCTCCGCTACATCGAGGAGAACGCCGACGGCTTCCGGATCCTGGTGCGCGATTCCAGCCCAGGATCCGGCGGCGGTACCTACGGCACGCTGCTCGCCGACATCGCGGGCCAGGTGGAGTACATCATGGCCGACTTCCTGAAGTCACGCGGCCGGGACCCGAAGCTGGCCCCGATGTACTCCCAGATGATGGTCGGCATGGTCGCGTTCACCGGCCAGTGGTGGCTCGACGCTCGCAAGCCGAAGCTCGAGCAGGTCGCGGCGAACATGATCGACCTGGCCTGGAACGGGCTCGCCCAACTGGACGCCCAGGCCTAGCCGATGTTGTGGCGGCGGGCGTAGCCGATGGCCGCGACCCGGTCCCTTGACCCGGTCTTGGCGAAGATCCGGCTGATGTGCGTCTTCACGGTGTGGTTGCTGAGAAACAGCCGCGCGGCGATCTCCGGGTTGGTCAGTCCCTGGGCGATGAGCGCCAGGATCTCGGCCTCGCGCTGCGTTAGCCCGTCCGGCGCCGGCAAGGCGGCGGCTTCCGCGCCGCGCGGGCGCCGCCGGGGCCGCCGGCGGTGGCGGCGGCGACGAGGGCGGCCTGCACGCGGGCGTCGAGCACCGACAGGCCGCCCGCGGCCGCCTGGAGCGCGCTGGCGATGTCGGCCCGGTCGGCGTCCTTGGTGAGGTAGCTGCGCGCGCCGGCCCGCAGGGCCTCGAGCACCGATTCGTCATCCGCGTAGGTGGTCAGGATGACGACCGCGACCCCCGGGTGCTCGGCGGCGAGCCTGCGGGTCGCCCCGATGCCGTCGAGCACCGGCATGTGCAGGTCGAGCAGGATCGCGTCCGGCTCGTGCTCCGCCACCAGCGCCAGCGCCTGCTCGCCGTCCGCCGGCCGCGCCCACCACGTCGATGCCCGGCAGCCCGCCGAGCAGCAGCACCAGGCCCTCGCGCACGCTGGCCTGGTCGTCCGCGATAACGATGCGCAGCGGCGCACCCACAGTGGTCATGGTGCCATTTTGTCAGTTTGATGGGGAAAGTGGCACCTGCGCCGTCACCACCCAGCAGGTTCCATCACCGCCCGCCTCAAGGATCCCGCCGAGCAGCCGCAGCCGTTCCCGCATGCCGGTCAGGCCGTAGCCGGCGTCGACCGTGCTCAGTTCCACGGCCCGGGGCGCGGCGGCGTCGACCTCGTTCCTGACGGTGAGCCGGACGGCGGCGGCGGCGAACTCGAGGCGGACCGTCACCGGCTTGCCGGCGCCGTGCTTAGCGGCGTTGACCAGGGCCTCCTGCGCGACCCGGAGCAGCGCGACCGTCGCCTCGGCGGGCACCGGCCGCGGCGCGCCCGCGGTATCGAGGCTGACCGTGACGTGGTAGCGCTCGCCGTAGGTGCTCGCGGCCTTCGCGATCTCCTCGGCGAGCGGCAGCGTGTCCGAGCGCAGCGCGTGCACCGCCCGGCGGGTCTCCGTCAGTCCCTCGCCCGCCATCCGCTGGGCCGCGGTGAGCAGTTCGACGGCCCGGTCGATGTCGCCGTAGTCGGTGAGCACCGAGCGGGCGGCCTGGATCTGGATTCCGAGGGCACCGAGGGAGTGCGCGAGGACGTCGTGGACCTCGCGGGCGATGCGGGTGCGCTCGTCGAGCACGTCGGCCCGGCGCTGCTCGGCCTCCAGTCGTTCCCGCTGCGCGAGCAGCGCGGCGGCCTGCTCCGCCTGGACGCGGAAGGCGCCCCGGTTGCGGCCGATCAGCAACCCGGACGCGATGATGATGGGGAACCCGATCAGGGTGGTGACGCTGGCGCCGAATGCCAGCCCGGTGACGTCGGCGGCGAGGATCCCCGCGCTGGTCACCGCGATGGCGGGCGCGAGGTCGGTGTCGCCGCCCGCCTGCATCGCCGCGACGAGCGCGAGGACCACCATGGCCAGGTTGCCGTCGGAGGCCGAGGTGGCCGCGGCCCCCATGGTCACGGCGATCACGCCGAAGATGACCGGGAGGGCCCGCCGACGGTACCGCGCGACCCGCGGCGCGTAGTCGATCAGCGCCAGGCCGAGCATGGCCAGCCCGGCGATGGCGTAGGCGATGGCCTGGAACAGCACCTCGGCCCGCCCCTGGACGGGTAGATGCCGAAGGCCAGCGCGCCGACCCAGGCGAAGCCGAGGGACCGGGCCACGAGGTTGACCGACCGGTTCATGGCTCAAGTGTGGCGTGCCCGGCGGCCAGGGGGATCAGACCGCGGGCTGACGCCTGGTCTGATTCGAGCGGCCAGCGTAGTACCAGTGACCGCCCGCCCGAGTCATGCCACCGGTCACCGCCTGCTCCGATTCGCGAACGGCCGCGCTTCGCGAAGGTTGGGACATCAGCCACACGCGGTCGTCAAGTAACCGCGGACCTATGAGGAGCATGAAATGGTCTCCCAGCTCACCGAGGCAATGATCGTCAACGGTGTCGTCCTGGCCACGGTTCTCGCTAGCGACGTGGGCCCGGCGCGGAAGATAGGCCGGATGCGCCTGCTGCGCCCGGTCATCGCCGCCGCCGTGATCGTTCCGATCTTCCTTGACCACCCGGCCACCCACGGCAACGGGCTCGCGGTGGAGATCGCGGGCATCGCGTCCGGGGTGCTTGGCGGCCTGGCCGCCGCCGCGCTGATGCGCGTGTACCGCAGTCCGCTGACCGGGAAGCCGGTCAGCAGCGCGGGCTGGGCCTACTCTCTTTTCTGGACCGTCGTCATCGCCGCGCGGGCGGCCTTCTCCTACGGCGCCGCGCACTGGTTCACCGGCTCGATCGTTGCCTGGGCAATCGCCAACCAGGTATCCCAGGCGGCCATCACCGACGGGCTCATCTTCATGGCCATCGTCATGGTGATCGTCCGCACGGCGGGGCTCGCCGCCCGCGCGTCCCGCCTGCCCGAGTAAGAAGGCGGGCCCTGCCCCCGGCGCGATCTCGACGGAACGCTCGTCGGGACGCGCCGTGGGCAGGCCCGCCTGCCGCCATGCCTGGTAGCCGCCGGCCACGTCGGTGGCCCGGTCCAGCCCGAGATCCTGCAGCGCGGCGGCCGCCAGGCTGGACGTGTACCCCTCCATGCAGATGACGATCGGCCGCAGGTCGTACCCGCTGACCCAGGGCAGCCGGGCATCGCTCGCGGGGTCCAGCCGCCATTCCAGGTGGTTCCGCTCGATCACGACCGAGCCAGGGATCTCCCCGACGGCGGCCCGCTGCGCCGCAGGCCTGATGTCGATCAGCGTGGCCCCGTCGGCGCACGCCGCGTGGGCCTCCGCCGGCGTCAGCCGGCGGAGGCGGTCCCGCGCCGCCGCCAGGATCTCGCCGATGGACCGCGCGCCCTCCGGCTTGTGCGTCACCAGTCGTCAGCCCCTTCCGTCCGGATTGGCACCAGGCCGCCTGGGGTGAGATCGTACCTGGTCATGGCGGACAGCGGCGGCGAGTACGCGTGCACGCTCACCGCGACGGAGCCCGCCGCGGAGTTCCGCACGTCGTGCACGTGCCGCGGCCCGAAGGACCGGATCAGCCCGGGGGTCACCGGGTTGGCGGCGGAGCTGGCCCCCCGCGCGATCACGTGCTCGTCCAGCTGGCCCCACACCACTCCGAACGCCCCGTTGGCGCCACCGTGGTCATGGAACCCGGTCGACTGACCGGGCAGCCAGCTGATCAGCCACAACTCAAGACAGTCGTCCACCCGGATCTGCTCGTACCAGCGGCCCTCGGGATCAAGGCGAACCCTGGTCACCCATTCGGCTGGGGCGGAGGTCAGCCGCCGCACCTCGGCGGCGAGCTGCTTGGGCGGGAGAACCCGCTGCTCAGAAGTGGTGGTCGTCCGTTGCACGGATAGATCATGGCATGAAATCCCTAGTAACTCAATTGGAATAGTCTGTAAATCTCCTGGGCGTCCTACGCCATCGCCCGCTGGTACGCCCGCGTCCCCCACCATCCGGCCAGCGCCGCGATCACGGCCATGACGAGGAAGCCGAGGCCGACGGTGCCGGTGGCCACCGTCCCCGCGGCCAGCGAGCGGGCCGCCTGCACGGCGTAGTACATCGGGTTGAAGTGCCCGAGCACGCGCAGCCAGGTGGGGCCGAGCGAGAGCGGCAGCAGGATGCCCGCGAGCAGCGTGAGCGGCAGCTGCACCCCGGTGACGACCGCGGCGAGCGACCCGATCTGCTTGAGGTTCAGACCGAGGGCCGACGATGTCGCCGAGCACGCGGCGGTGAGCAGCGCGAGGAGCACGAACAGCAGCGCGAGCCCGCCCCAGTGCACGTGGTACCCGAAGGCCGCCCCGACCGCGATCACCACCACGCCGGGCACCGCGAACATCACGATGTCGCGCAGCACCGTGCCGAGGAGCAGCGCCAGCCGGCTGGCCGGGGTGACGCGCAGCCGCTCGATCACGCCGGAGTCCAGCTCCCAGATGACGGGCCACCCGGCCCCCATGCCGGCGCCGAACGCGATCAGCACCATGATTCCCGGCACGAACACGTCGAGCACGTGCCCGCGCGGGAACCCGGGCGCGCCGGCGAATGACCGCAGCAACGGCGCGAACAGCGCCAGGTACAGCACCGGCGTGGTCAGCCCGGTGATGATCCAGACCGGCTGGCGGAGCGTCTCAAGCAGCTTGCGGCGGAAGAACAGCCTGGTCTGCAGCGCGAACGGGGCAAGCGTGGTCATGCGGCCACCTCCTCGGCGGCGGCGTCCGCGCCCGCCGGTGACGGGCCCCGCGTCGCGCAGCGAACGTCCCGTCTCCCGCAGGAAGACGTCGTCAAGCGTCGGCCGGGCGACCGACGCCGCCCGCGTCGGGACGCCGCGGCGACACGAGCGCGTCGAAGACCGCGGCCATCGCGCGGGTGGCGTCGGTGGCCGTCAGCCGGATCGTCCCCTGGCCCCCGGCCCCCGCCTCCACCACGGCACTCGTGATGAACGGGGTCGTCCGCCAGCTCGCGGGCGACGGCCGCCAGCACGTCGGGGCCCGCCTCCGGGGTGACGGCGATCGTGTCGGCCGAATACCGCTGCTTGAGCTCGTCCGGGCGGCCGAGCGCGATGACCCGGCCGTGATCGACGATCGCGACCCGGTCGGTGAGCTGGTCCGCCTCGTCCAGGTAGTGCGTGGTGAGGAAGATCGTGGTGCCGCCGTCGCGCAGCAGGCGGAGCTGCTCCCGCAGGTTGGCCCGGTTCTGCGGGTCAAGGCCGGTCGTGGGCTCGTCGAGGAACAGCACGCGCGGGCGGTGGATGATCCCGAGCGCGACCTCGAGCCTGCGGCGCTGGCCGCCCGAGTAGGTGCGGACCGGGCGGTCGGCGAGCGCGTCCAGGTCGAAGACCTCCGCCAGCTCCGCGCAGCGCTCCTTGGCGCCGGCCGCGCTCAGCCCGTACAGGCGGGCGGCGAGCATCAGGTTTTCTCGCCCGGTCGCGTCCCGGTCGGCGCCGCCGAGCTGGCCGACGTAGCCGATCCCCGCCGGACGCGCCCAGGGGCGTGCCGGACGTCCTCCCCGGCGACGTAGGCGTCTCCCGCGTCGGCGGGCAGCAGGGTGGTGAGGATGCGCAGGGTCGTCGTCTTCCCCGCGCCATTCGGCCCGAGCAGGCCGAAGATCTCCCCGGCCGCGACGGTCAGGTCGATGCCGCTGACGGCCTCGATGGTCTTCCCCGCGACCCTGAATGACTTGCGCAGCCCGTTGACCTGGACCGCGGGCACTGGTGATGAGGACATGCGGATAACTCCGTTCGTGCGTTGCCGTGAACGTCACGCGCGGCCGCAGGCATATCCTCGAAGATGCCGAGTCCACGGGTAGCCGGGTTGGCCGTGCGCTCATGGATTCCCGCGGTCTCCGGGGTTGCCGCCCCGGAGACCGTTTTCTCTCGCGCCCGTCAGCTCATGAAGCCGCCCTCCTTGAGCTCGTCGGTCGTCGGCCACGGGAACGTGCCGTCCCGCAACTGCGCGATCGTGCCGCGTACCCAGGTGAGTTCCGCCTGCCGCATGGCCTGCGCGTACTCGTCCTCGATCCCGAAGATCCGCGGGAAGTCCGGCATGTCCGCGAGGAACGCCCGGCGGAAGGCGTCGTTTGACGAGATCTCCGCCTCGAGCCGGGCCGCCCGCTGCTGCAGCGCCGCGATCGCCCGGTCCTTGCCCAGCGAGTAGATGAACATCAGCGGCGCCGCGAACTCCGGGTACTCGGCGGCCGGCTCGCTTGCCAGGTCCCACAGCCACGCGAGCAGCTCATCCCGCCCGGGCTCGGTGATCGCGTAGACGGTCCGCTCGGGCCTGCGGCCCTCCCGGTTCACCTCGACCGGCTCGATGAAGCCGCGGTCGGCCAGCCGCGCGACGGTGTCATAGACCGAGGACTCCCTGATCCGGAAGGCCCGGTCATGGCGCCGCTCCCGCATCAGCGACCGCATCTCGTACGGGTGCATCGACCGCTCGTTGAGCAGGCTGAGGACGGAAAGCGCCACCGGCGTCCGCGGTAGCGGGCGCTGGCGCCTCGGTTGACGGTCGTCGCTCATCGCCGGATCCCCTACTCAGTCTCGATTACTCAGTAGCGAGTATATCGCGACTATATCTCGAGTTACCGGCGCGAGCGCAACCCCTTTCCGGTGGATCGGCGGAAAAGCCGGTCAGCCCCGGCCGGGGTCCGCGCGGCGCACGACCGTGAACACCCGGCGGAAGGGAAAGACGGTCCCGAACGAATGCGGGGTGTACTCCTGCCGCAGCCGTTCCCCGTACTCGCGGACGAACGCGTCGGCCTGCTCCGCGTCGAGCGCGGCGAGCACCGGCCGCAGCGTGGTCCCCTTGGTCCACTCGAGCACGGGGTTCTCCCCCGGCAGGATGTGCAGGTAGCTGGTCTCCCACGCGTCCACCGTGAAGCCGGGCCGCGCGAGCAGGGCCACGTAGTCCGCCGGGTCGCCCGCCTGCCGGTTCAGCCGCGCGTCCGCGAGCAGCCCGCGCCAGCGCGGCGATCCCGCCATCTCCCTGACGATCGCGTGGCTCGGCTGGTCGAAGTTGCCTGGCAACTGGAACGCGAGCCAGCCGCCCGGGGCGAGCAGGTCCGCCCAGCGCAGCAGCAGTTCGTCATGCCCGGGCACCCATTGCAGCACGGCGTTGCAGACGAGCACGTCAAGCGGGCGCTCGGGGCGCCACTCCCACACGTCGCCGACCGTGAACGAGAGGTTGGGCACCGGCTCCGTGGCCGCGCTCGCCTGGGCCGCGGCGATCATCTCCGGTGAGCTGTCCACGCCGACCACGGTCGCGTCGGGCCAGCGCTCGGCCAGCGCGGCGGTGAGGTTGCCGGGGCCGCAGCCGAGGTCGGCCACGTACCGGGGACCGGCCGCGCCGACCTGGGCGACGAGGTCGAAGAACGGGCGCGCCCGCTCACCGCCAAAGCGAAGGTACTGTCCCGCGTCCCACATGCGTCATCCCTCCGTTGGGCAACGACTATCGACGTAAAGAATCTTGATATCGAGACACTGATATCAGATCAAGCATCTTGACGTCAAGAGATAGGCTAGGCGGATGGTGCAACCCACCGGTGCAGCGGAACAGCACTTTGGGGGGTCATCCCCCCGGGGGCGATAACGAACGCGACGAGGTCGACGACCTCGTCACCGCGTGGCGGCACCAGCGACCCGACCTCGATGTCGCGCCGCTGCAGGTGCTGAGCCGGGTCTCCCGGCTCGCCCGGCACCTGGACATCGCCCGACGCGGCGCGTTCGCCGCGCACGGCCTCGAGTCGTGGGAGTTCGACGTGCTCTCCGCGCTGCGCCGGGCGGGGCCGCCGTTCCAGCTCACCCCGGGGGCGCTGCTGCGCGCCACCCTGGTCACCTCGGGCACGATGACCAACCGCATCGACCGGCTCGCCGAGGCGGGGCTCGTGTCGCGCGAGCCCGACCCGCGCGACCGCCGCGGCGTGCTCGTCACCCTGTCCGAGCGCGGCCAGGCCGTCGTGGACGCGGCCTTCACCGACCTGCTTGACCGCGAGCAGGCGCTGCTCGCGCGCCTGGGCCCCGGGCAGCGCCAGATGCTCGCCGACCTGCTCCGTACCCTGCTCGTCCCCTTCGACGAGGGGACCTAGGCCTAGCTCATCGACAGCGCGGTAGTCACCTGGGTGCCCCCGCTGATCAGCAGCTGGTCCGTGGTGACGCCGGTCAACGTCAGCGGTATGGCGCCGGTGACCAGGTTCGCCAGCTGAAGCAGGCCGGCGTTCGGGAGCTTGAGCAGGTTCGCGACGGTGATCGTCGACGGGGTGAGGTCCAGCGATGCCACCGGCAGGCCCTCGAGGTCCCCGGAAAGCTCGGTCGCGTAGAGCGTGACGCCGTCGCTGAAGTCCTGGCTGGCGCTGACCGTCGTCACCGTCACCCCGTCCTGGGTGACCGTCACCGTGACCGTGCCGCTCAGGTCGATCGAGTCGGCGGTGAACTCCATCATCCGCTGACTGCCGGCCGCGGTCGCCACGTCGACGTTGCCCACGAAGTGGAACCCGGTGATGTTCGCCGTTCCCGCGGTCAGCACCGCCGTGGCGTCGGACGCGACCAGGCCGGACGGGTCGGCCGCGTTCTTCGGCGTCCCGGACGGGCTCGCGCTCGGGCTGGCCGTCCCCGACTTCGTCCCGGCGCCCGCCGGGGAACTCGTGGTCGGGCCGGCCGACGACCCGGGCAGCGGCAGCGGCAGGCCGAGCGAGGGCGTCGGGATGGCCAGCGACGGGCTCGGCGTCGACGTCGGGGACGCAGACGGGCTGGGGAAGCAGATGATGCCGAGGATGCACCCCTGGCCCGCTCGCGGCGCCGCCATGGCCTGCCGCGCTCCCGTCACGCCAACGAGGGCGACCGGCCGCCAAGACGGACAGCGTCGCGGCCGCGAGCAGCCGCTTCATGAGGCCGCTGCCGATCCTGTGTCCGCGTCGCGCTTATGCCTTCCCCGCGCGCCCGCGCCCGCGTCGTCGGTGAGAACCGGCGACCAGGCGTACCCGAGCGCACCGCCGATGATGGCGAGCAGCATGCCGAGGAAGAGGCCGCCGAGGTTGGAGGCCGGGAAGGACACGATGCCGAGCACCACCCCGACGATCCCGTAGAACGAGCGGTGCCCGGGATTGACGAGGAGCGCGGTCCCGGCCGCGATCAGCAGCGCGCCGATGAGCACGCCGAAGACGCCGCCGATGCCGATGTAGATGACCAGTTTGAGGCTGCCGTGCACGAGCAGGCCGCTCAGCGGGAGAAGCACGAGCTCAAGGCCGGCCAGGATCAGCAGCAGGCCGCCCCAGAAGGGGCGGCTCCGCCGCCACGCTTGCCACCGAGCGCGCCGGGTCACGACGGGCAGCCCCCGCCGAAGCCCAGGCTCAGGTCGGGCAGGGTGAACGTGCCCGCGGTCGTCAGCCAGGTGTGCTGGACCAGGTTGTCGATTTCCATCGAGTCGGCCTGCTGGCCGAAGCCGCCGGAGGAGCCGGCCGCGCCCGGGTCCTCATTGAGCGTCCCGGCGTCCAGGCCGATGCTGATGTTGTGGAAGGTCGCCTCGCTGCCGGTCTGGCCGGCCGCGTCGACGATCAGGTTCTCCGCCTGGACCGGGTCGCCGCCGCCGCCCGCGGTCAGGTGCAGGGTGATCGGGCCGATCGTCACGGTCTGGCACAGGTTGGTCAGCGTCGCGTTGTGGATGGCCGAGATGATCACCGGCTCGTTGCCTGCGGCCCCCGGGATCGTTCCGCCGTACTGCTCGAACCCGGTCCCGGTCAGCTTGGTGGCCGTGATCAGGTACTCCTCGCCGGAGACGGAGATGCTGGAGGCGATGGCCCCTTGGGCGGTCAGCGCGATGAGCGCGGCCGCGATGAGGGCGCCAGGCACCGCTACGATCGCGAACCGGCGCCACTTGACCCTGCCTTGCGTTCTGCTGCTGTCGACCGACATGGCGCTCCCGTTCGGGCTGTCCGTGGTGTGCGCCCACCACCGAACAGCGGGCGCTGCCCGGTAAGTTACTCCCCGGTAAAATTAGCAGTCAAGCACTTCACGACAACAATGCGAGCAGAACGCACCACTTGTCCCGAGAACGCGCTAATTTCAACCTTCGAGGGAGCTGGCGACCTCCAGCCAGCGCTCCTCCAGGTCGGCCTTCTCCGCTTCCACCGCCGTGAGCTGCGCGCCGAGCTCGGTCAGCCGCTCGTAGTCGGTCGCGTTGGCGGCCAGTTCCGCGTGCAGCTTCGCCTCGCGCTCCCCCGTGCGGGCGATCTGCCGGTCCAGCCGGTCAAGCTCCTTCTTGGCGGCGCGCTCGGCCGCGGACCCAGGGACGAACCCGCCGTCGGCGGGCGCGGGCACCGCCGGCCGGGACGCGCGACGGGTGAGCCGTTCGCCGCCGGCGCCTGGGCCCGCCGCCGCAGGTACTCGTCGATGCCGCCGGGCAGGTGGCGAAGCCGTCCGTCCAGGATCGCGTACTGCTGGTCGGTGACCCGCTCCACGAAGTACCGGTCGTGCGAGACCACGATGAGCGTCCCCGGCCACGAGTCGAGCAGGTCCTCGATCACCGCGAGCATGTCGGTGTCCATGTCGTTGGTTGGCTCGTCGAGGATGAGCACGTTGGGCTGCTCGAGCAGGATAAGCAGCAGCTGCAGGCGGCGCTGCTGGCCGCCGGACAGGTCCCTGACCGGGGTGGACAGCTGCGCCGCGGCGAAGCCGAGCCGTTCGAGCAGCGCGCTCGGCGTCAGCTCCTGCGCCCGGGCGCCGGTGCCGATCGTGTAGCTGGTGCGGAGCCGTTCGACGATGACCCGGACCGGCTCGTGCATGTGCTCTTCAAGGTCGCCGAGGCGTTGGTCGAGCGCGGCGACCTTGACCGTCTTGCCCCGCCTGACCGTGCCCGCGGTGGGCTTGACCGCGCCCGTGATCAGGCCGAGCAGGGTGGACTTGCCCGCGCCGTTGACGCCGAGGACGCCGGTCCGCTCACCCGGCGCGATCCGCCATTCGATGTCGTGCAGCACCTCGGTGCCGTCGTAGCCGGCCGAGACGTCGAGCAGGTCGACGACGTCCTTGCCGAGCCGGGCGACGGCGAGCGACTGCAGCGACACCTTGTCCCTGATCTCCGGCACGTCGGCGATCAGCGCGTTGGCCGCGTCGATGCGGAACTTGGGCTTGGACGTGCGGGCCGGCGGGCCCCGGCGGAGCCAGGCCAGCTCCTTGCGGGCGAGGTTCTGCCGCTTCGCCTCCGCGGAGGCCGCCATCCGGTCCCGCTCGACCCGTTGCAGGATGTAGGCGGCGTAGCCGCCCTCGAACGGCTCGACCAGCCGGTCGTGCACCTCCCAGGTGGCGGTGCCCACCTCGTCGAGGAACCAGCGGTCGTGGGTGATGACCAGCAGCCCGCCGACGTTGGCCGGCCAGCGGCGCTTGAGGTGCTCGGCGAGCCAGGTGATCGCCTCGACGTCCAGGTGGTTGGTGGGCTCGTCGAGCAGCAGCACCTCCCACTCGCCCGCCAGCAGCGCGGCCAGCGCGACCCGGCGCCGCTGGCCGCCGCTGAGCACGGTCAACGGCGCGTCCCAGGGGATGTCGGCGAGCAGCCCGCGGATCACGTCCCGCACCCGGGCGTCGCCCGCCCAGACGTGCTCGGGTGTGTCGCCGACGACCGCCTGCTCCACCGTGAGCTCGTCGGCCAGCGTGTCGCCCTGGTCGAGCACGCCGACCCGGACCCCGCCCCTGACCGTGACCCGGCCCGCGTCTGGCCGTAGCCGCCCGGCGAGCATTTCCAGCAGGCTGGTCTTGCCGTCGCCGTTCCGGCCGACCACGCCGACCCGGTCGCCGTCGTTCAGGCCCAGGGTGACGTTGTCGAAGACGACTTTCGTCGGGAACTCCAGGTGTAGGGCTTCAGCCCCGAGAAGATGCGCCATATTCGCTTTCCAGGCTAGGCCATTTCGTACCACGGTTGTGCCGCGCGCTGCGCGGGGCTGGGGGTGTCCCCGCGCGCACGTCGGGACCGGCCAATTAAAACCGATTGGCCGGTCCCGAACGCGCGCGGATGACACCCCCGGCGCCCCGCTTGCACTCGGTACCCGGGGTGAAACAACCCGGGGTGGTCGTCTATATGACGGTCGCGCCGCGTGCCGGGCCGGTGGCCGACGTTACGGCGCGGCTTACTCTCGCGCTCTGACAACTTATTCGCGAGGGTGGTCGCCTGGTCGGCGGTTTCTGCCAGGAAGAAGCACGTTGGGCCTGATCCGGAGACCAGAGCGCCCAGGGCGCCTGCTTCTATTCCCGCCGCCAGCGTCTTGCGTAGGGCTGGGAACAGCGTTAGGGCTGGTTCCTGGAGGTCGTTGGTTAGCGCGGCGCCCAGCTTCATCGGGTCGCCCGCATTGAGCGCCTGCATGAGCTCCTTGGACAGTTCCGGTTCCTTGACTTGCTGGCCCTGGCGTTGTCTGTCTAGTTCGCGGAAGACCTTGGGGGTGGACAGGTGGCCGTCGGCTAGGGCTAGCACCCAGTGGTAGGTCGTCTCGGCGGCGGGTCTGGACGGGGGTTAGCAGTTCGCCGCGGCCCTGGCCGATCGCGGTGTCTCGCCGAGGACGGCGAACGCTACGTCGCTGCCGACGTGGCTGGCCACCGCGCACAGGTCCGGCTGGACAGGCCGGTGCCCCAGAGCTCGTTGCAGGCCACCAGGGCGGCGGCGGCGTCGGCGCTGCCGCCGGCCATGCCGCCGGCGACCGGGATCCGCTTGGCGATCGTTACGGCGACGCCGCCGGGCCCGGCGGCTCCGCAGCACCCGCCGCATCACGGCTCCGCGTTCCGCGAGTGCCTCGCGCAGTGCCCGGACGGCGCGGAGTGCGAGGTTGTCGCCGTCTTCCGGGACCAGGCCCGCGCCCTCGCCGGTGACGGTGACGCTGTCGGCCTCGGCGGGGTGACCGTTACCTCGTCGAACAGGGAGACCGCGTGGAAGACCGTTACCAGGCCGTGGTAGCCGTCCGGGCGCGGCGGGCCCACCGCGAGCTGCAAGTTGATCTTCGCGGGGACCCGGACCGTCACACTCGTCACAGAAACGGAAGCCTACTGTGTCCGCGCGGCGGCGATGCGAGCGAAGTCCGTGACCGCGAGGGCCTCGCCGCGGGCACCGGGGTCGACGCCGGCCGCGCGGAGCGCCGCTTCCGCCTGCGCGGGCGAGCCGGCCCAGGCCGCCAGGGCCGCCCGCAGGGTCTTGCGGCGCTGGCCGAAGGCGGCGTCGATCACCGCGAAGACCTGCTCGCGGCTGGCCGTGGTCGGCGGCGGGTCGCGGCGGGTGAACGCGACGAGCTTGGAGTCCACGTTCGGGACCGGCCAGAAGACGCTGCGCGGGACCGTCCCCGCGAGCCGCGCGGCCGCGTACCAGGCCAGCTTCGCGGACGGCACGCCGTACACCCGGCTGCCGGGCGCCGCGCACATCCGGTCGGCCACCTCCGCCTGCACCATGACCACCCCGCGGAGCAGCGAAGGCAGCGCCGCGAGCAGGTGCAGCACGACCGGCACGGCCACGTTGTAGGGCAGGTTGGCCGCCAGCACGGTCGGCGCGGGCGTCGCCGGTGTCTTGCTCGCCCATGGCGAGGGCGTCGGCGGTGAGCACCGTGACCCGGTCGGCGACGTCCGGCGCGCGCTCGGCGATCGTCTTCGGCAGCTCCGCCGCGAGCACCGGGTCGATCTCGACCGCCACCAGCCGCGTCGCGGTCGACCCCGCCGCGGCCGGCGGCATCGCCGCCAGCAACGCCAGCGTGAGCGACCCAAGCCCTGGGCCGACCTCAAGCATGACGTCGCCGGGGCCCACGCGGGCGAGCGCGGCGATCTGGCGGACGCTCCCGGGCTCGACGACGAAGTTCTGCCCGAGCTTCTTGGTCGGGTGCACGCCGAGCCTGCCCGCTATGTCACGGATGTCCCCCGCGCCAAGCAGCCGCACGGCCCCCGCGGCACTACCAGCCGAAGACACGGGCGCCATTGGCCTGCAGCTGGGCGCAGAAGTCGGAAAGGTCAATGTCTTTCAGGGCGGCCAGGTAGCGGATGGTGTACGCGGTCATCGCGGGGGAGTTCGGCTTGCCCCGGCGCGGTACCGGGGTGAGGTACGGGGCGTCGGTCTCGGCCAGCATCAGCTGCGGCCGGGGCGACCTGCGCGGCTTCGCTGCAAGGGGATCGCGTTCTTGAACGTCACGTTCCCCGCGAAGCTCATCAGGTAGCCCGCCGCGGCGCACCGCTCCGCCATCGCCGCGTCGCCGGAAAAGCAGTGGAAGATCACCGAGTACGGCGGCCACGGCGCGTACTCCTCCAGGATCGACAGCACGTCCTCGTGCGCGTCCCGGTCGTGGATCATCAGCGCCTTGCCGGTCCGCCGGGCGAGCTCGATGTGCGCGCGGAACCACGCCTGCTGGACGTCCGCGGCCGAGTAGTCCCGGTAGTAGTCCAGGCCGGTCTCGCCGACCGCCACGACCTTCGGCGACTCCGCCAGGGCGGTGATCGCGGCGAGGACGGGCTCGCGCTCCCGGTACACCGCGCCCGTCTCGTTCGGGTGGATGGCCACCGCCGCGTAAACGTCCGGGTACTCCTCGGCGGCACGACACCGACCAGCGCGAGGACGGCAGGTCGCAGCCGACGTTGACCACCCGCTTAATCCCGGCGGCGCGCGGCGGACGCGAGCACCCCGTCAACCGGCAGCCCGACGATGTCCATGTGCGTGTGCGCGTCGAAGCCGCCCGGCTCCGGCAGTGCCACGCCCGCGAACTCAGCGGAGGCGACCGGCGAAGACATGCTCTCGTTCGGACTATTCATTACCGGCGAGGCGGGCGAGCTTCCTCGTCCACCACTGAGTCATCCAGCTTCTTGAACAGCGGGGCGGGGGCGGTCAGCGGCGCGCCGGCCGTCACCGGGCGGGACTCCCAGCGGAACGTGGAGTCGTAGTCGCCGGTGATCACCGGGTAGGAGGGCGCGCCCTCCTCGTCGACCCGCTCGATCCGCGGCATGCCCGACCACTCGCCGGTGCCGCCGAGCATCTCGTGCACGGACTGCGAGGAGCGCGGCAGGAACGGGGTGAGCAGCGTCTTCGCGTCGGCGATGGCCTGGAGCGTGACGTGCAGCACGGTCCGCATCCGCTCCGGGTCCTCGGTCCGCAGCTTCCACGGCGCCTGCTCGGAGAAGTACTTGTTGGCCTCGCCGACGGCCCGCATCGCGTCGTTGATCGCGAACTTGAACCGCGAGTGCGACAGGTGGTCGCCAACGGCCGCGAAGGCGCCGGAGGTGACCTCGAGCAGCGCGCGGTCCGCGTCGGTGAGCTCGCCGGCGGCGGGGATCGAGCCGATGTTCTTCGCGGCGAACGAGACCGCCCGGTTCACCAGGTTGCCCCAGGTGGCGACCAGCTCGTCGTTGTTCCTGCGGACGAACTCGCTCCAGGTGAAGTCGGTGTCGTGCGTCTCGGGCCCGGCCACCGCGACGTAGTAGCGCAGCGCGTCCACGTCGTAGCGGTCGAGGAAGTCCTTGACGTAGATGACGACCTGGCGGGAGGAGGAGAACTTCCTGCCCTCCATCGTCAGGAACTCGCTGCTGACCACCTCGGAGGGCAGGTCGAGCTGACCGAGCGGCCCCGGGGTGCCGCCCTTGGCCCCGCGGCCCGCGTAGCCGAGCAGCATCGCCGGCCAGATCTCCGCGTGGAAGACGATGTTGTCCTTGCCCATGAAGTAGTAGGCCTCGGCGCTCTCGTCGTTCCACCAGGCGCGCCAGGCGTCCGGGTCACCCGTGCGGCGGGCCCACTCGATCGATGCGGAGAGGTAGCCGATCACCGCGTCGAACCAGACGTAGATCCGCTTGTCGTTGCGGTCCCGCCAGCCGTCGAGCGGCACCGGCACGCCCCAGTCGAGGTCGCGGGTGATCGCGCGCGGCTGGAGGTCGTCGAGGAGGTTGAGCGAGAACTTCAGGACGTTCGGCCGCCAGTGGCCTTCCTTGGACTTCAGCCAGTCGCCGAGCGCGTCGGTGAACGCGGGCAGGTCGAGGAAGTAGTGCTCCTGCTCGACGAACAGCGGCGTCTCGCCGTTGATCCTCGACTTCGGGTTGATCAGGTCGGTCGGGTCGAGCTGGTTGCCGCAGTTGTCGCACTGGTCGCCGCGCGCGCTCGGGTAGCCGCAGATCGGGCAGGTGCCCTCGATGTAGCGGTCGGGCAGCGTGCGGCCGGTGGACGGGGAGATCGCGCCGAGCGTGGTCTTCGGGAAGATGTACCCGTTCTTGAGCAGGGTCAGGAACATCTCCTGCACGACCGCGTAGTGGTTGCGGGTCGTGGTCCTGGTGAACAGGTCGTAGGTCATGCCGAGGTTGGCGAGGTCGTTGCCGATGACGCCGTTGTACCGGTCGGCGAGCTCCCTGGCGGACACGCCCTCCTTGTCGGCCTGGACCTGGATCGGGGTGCCGTGCTCGTCGGTGCCGGAGACCATCAGCACCTTGTTGCCCGCCATCCGCTGGTACCGGCTGAACATGTCGCTCGGCAGCCCGAAGCCGGAGACGTGCCCGATGTGCCGCGGGCCGTTGGCGTAGGGCCAGGCCGGCGCGGTCAGGATGTGCTTTGGATTGGCGGATGACATGGTTAAAGCCTACGGGCTGTGGCGTGGTCGTCGCTTACTTTGAGTTCCGCCTTGGCGCCGACCGGGACGTGCCTGGTCTGCTTGATGCCGAGGATCGACAGGAAGAACGTGCCGAGGATCAGCTGGCAGCTCAGCACGAGCGCGGTCACCGACGGGACCATCAGGCGCAGCGCGTGCTCGTAGTTGAGGTGCCCGAACGCGTGGCCCTGCCAGTAGGTGAGCGAGAAGATCACGCCGACCAGGCCCGCCACGCCCACCGCCGCGCCGGTCAGCAGGCCGCGCTCGAGCGACAGCTTGCCGAGCAGGGTCTGCACCTTCGGCTCGGTCGGCAGGAATCCCTCCGAGCCGGCGTAGACCTGGGTGAACAGCCAGAAAAGGATCGCCTGGAAGCCGATGTCGACGCAGGCGCCGCAGGCGACCAGGGTGTCCACGTCGAGGGAGACCCCGCCGATGGTGAGCGGGCCGGTCGCGACCGCCGCGCCGAGGCCGAGGCCGATCGAGCAGCAGCACCAGGCCGGGGTAGAAGAACAGCCAGCGCGGGCTGAACAGCAGCAGGAAGCGCAGGTGGCGCCAGCCGTCGCGCCAGCTGCGCAGGTGCGGCGGGCGGCTGCGGCCGTCCTTGACCAGCGTGGTCGGCACCTCGGTGACCTTCTGCTTGGCCAGGGTGGCCTTCACCACCATCTCGCTGGCGAACTCCATGCCGGTGGCCTGCAGGCCGAGGGCGATCGCGCTGTCCCGCCGGAAGCCGCGCAGCCCGCAGTGGAAGTCGCCGATCGCGGAGGGGAAGAACAGGCGGCCGACGAAGGAGAGCACCGGGTTGCCCAGGTACCGGTGCAGCGGCGGCATGGCGCCCGGGGCGATGCCGCCCTTGAAGCGGTTGCCCATCACCAGGTCGTAGCCCTTGCGGAGCTCGGTGACGAACGGCATCAGGTTCGTGAAGTCGTAGCTGTCGTCGGCGTCGCCCATGATCACGTACTCGCCGCGGGCGGCGAGGATGCCGCCCATCAGGGCGTTGCCGTAGCCGCGCTCGGGGATCGGGACCACGCGGGCGCCCGCGTCCGCGGCGAGCTGCCTGCTGCCGTCGGTTGAGCCGTTGTCGGCCACCACGACCTCGCCGTCGATCCCGCTGTCCGCGATGAACTGAACTGCCTTGCGCACGCAGGTTGCCACGGTTTCCGCCTCATTGAGACAGGGCATGACGACGGTCAGCTCCACGTGGACTCCATTCGCCGTATTACGGTGACACTTGAACCCTTAGCGCCCGATTTGACGTACATTGCACGGGCGCGAGGCGCGGGCGGACGCACGATCACCACTGCGCGCCCCAGAAGTAGGAGGATACGGGCTTGAGGGTAATGCCTGCGGTGATATGGCGGTCGATTACCCGGCTGATCGCCGGCAACCGCCTGTTCGCCGCCGTGCTCGTCCCCGCGCTCGCGCTGCGCGTGGACGCCGAGCTTGGCTACCGCTGGCAGTCCTGGTTCAACGACTCGTTCACCTACGTCCGCGCCGCGGTGACGCTGACGCCGAACACGACGCGGCCCTCGGGCTACCCCCTCTACCTGTGGCTGCTGTCCCCGGCCCACAGCTACCTGCTCGTGACCGCGTCGCAGCACCTGATGGGGCTGCTCGTCGCCGTGATGATCTACGCCCTGGCCAGGCACCGGTTCGGCACGCCCGCCTGGATCGCCGTCCTGGCCACGCTGCCGGTGCTCTACGACGGGTTCGAGATCCAGCTCGAGCACCTGATCATGGCGGACACGCTCTTCCTCTTCCTGGCGATGGCCGCGGTCACCGTCGCCTTGTGGTCGCCGCGGCCGTCGTGGCGGGCCTGCCTCGCGGCCGGCCTGCTGCTCGGTGTGTCCTCGACGGTCCGGCCCACCGGGCTGCCGCTGCTCGCCGTCGCTCGCGGTCTACGTGATCGTCGTGTACTGGCGCGGCTGGCGGTCCCTGGCGGCCGGCGCTCGCGGCCTGCGTGGTCGCGTTCGCCGTGCCGGTGCTCGGCTACGAGGCCTGGTACCAGTCCGCGCACGGCGAGTTCGCGATGACCGACTCCACCGGGGTCTTCCTTTACTCGCGGGTGATGACGTTCGCCGACTGCTCCCGCATGTCGCTGCCGACGGACCTGCTGCCGCTGTGCACGTCGGTGCCGCCAGGCAAGCGGCCGATCGCGCAGGCCTACATCTGGACGCCGGCCAGCCCGCTGCTGCGGCTACCCCGAGCCGATGTTCTCGCCCACGGTCAACAAGCTCGCCGAGCGGTTCGCCGATCGACGGCCATCGAGGCCCAGCCGCTCGACTACGCGCGCGCGGTGTGGGACGACACGGTGCGGTCCTTCGACGTGGAACCGCTCGGTCTTCCCCAACGCGCAGACGTACGACGCGTACCTGTTCAGCTCCCAGCCGCTCGCCGTCCCGGCCGGCTCGCCCTACGGCGGGTACTCGTCGGCCGAGGCGTACTACGCGCGCGGCAACCCGCAGACCGTCGTGGTCAACCCGTTCGCCGCGGTCATCAGGGACTACCAGCGTTACGTCTGGCTGCCGGGCACCGTGTACGGGCTGATCCTGCTGGTCGGGCTGTTCGGGATCGTCCGCCGGTGGCGGCGGGCCGGGAAGGCGGCGCTGCTGCCGTGGCTGTGCTCGCTCGCGCTGATCGTGGCGCCGGCGGCGACGGCGGAGTTCGACTACCGGTACGTCACGACCGCGGTGCCGTTCGCCTGCCTAGCCGCCGCGATGGCGTTCGGCAAGGCGGGCCTCGCGCCGGGCGGCGCGCGCGACGGCACGGTCCGCGGCACGGACGGCCGCCTGGCCGACGCCGGCCACGACCAGCGTAATCTCACCGCGGACGCCACCTGAGGCCTCCTGCTCCGCCGCCCAGGCCGCGAGCTCGGCGAGCGAGCCGCGGACGATCTCCTCGTGCGTCTTGGTCAGCTCACGGCAGACGACCGCGGCCCGGTCTTCGCCGTGCGAGTCGCGCAGCTCCGCCAGGGTCGCCGCGACCCGGCGGGGCGACTCGAACAGCACGTGCGTGCGCGCGTCGGCCGCGAGCTCGCCGAACCGCCGCGCCCGCTCCCCGCCCTTGCGCGGCGGGAAGCCCTCGAAGCAGAACCGGTCGGTGGGCAGGCCGGAGACCGCGAGCGCCGTGGTCACCGCGGAGGGCCCGGGCACCGCGGTGACCCTGATCCCGGCCGCCGCGGCGGCGGCGACCAGCCGGTAGCCGGGGTCGCTGATCGCCGGCATCCCCGCGTCGGTGATCACGAGCACGTCCCGGCCCGCCTGGAGCTCGGTCACCAGCTCGGCGGCGCGGCGCACCTCGATCACGTCGTAGTAGGAGACCACGCGCGCGCTCAGCCGCACGCCGAGCGCGGTCGCGAGCTGCCTGACCCGGCGGGTGTCCTCCGCCGCGATCACGTCGGCGCTGGCCAGCGCCTCCGCCAGCCGCGCCGGGGCGTCCTCCGCCTGGCCGATCGGCGCCCCGGCGAGCGTGAGGACGCCGGCCTCGCCGTTACCTGCGCGTGCCTCACCAGGTACGCGATCGGTCACATTTCTGGTCCCCACGCGGGCGTCCCTCCACATAGCATTGCGTTCGATGACCGCTACACAGGCCGGGCAGCCGGCCCAGGATCCCGAAGACGGCCACGATGCTAGCCGCTCCGCGGACGACGCCGACGGCACCGTCACGTTCGACCCCGGCTATGCCGGCGCCGACCGGGCCGATGACGCCTCGCTGACCGCTGGCAGCGAGGCCACTGGCAGCGGGGCGGCCGAGCGGATCGCGGCCCTGCGCGCCCGGCTGATGACGCCCATGCCCGACGACCGGCTGTGGGGCTGGATCGGCCCGCTGCTGGTGACGCTGTTCGCCGGCTTTCTCCGGTTCAACAGGCTATCGGTGCCCAACGCGATCATCTTCGACGAGACGTACTACGCGAAGGACGCGTGGTCGATCCTCAAGCACGGGGTCGAGTGGAACTGGATCGCCAACCCCACGAACAACGCCAACTACGTCAACAACCTGATCGTCGCCGGGCACTACTCAGCCAGCCTCTTCCAGTCGTGCACCGGCACCGGCTGCGGCGAGTACGTGGTCCAGCCGGAGGTCGGCAAGCTGCTCATCGCGGTCGGCGAGTGGCTCTTCGGGCTCACCACGCTCGGCTGGCGCTTCGCCCCGGCGCTCTTCGGGACGCTGGCGATCCTCGTGATGTGCCGGGTCGCGCGGCGGCTCACCCGGTCGACGCTGCTCGGCTGCACGGCCGGGCTGCTGCTGTCGCTCGACGGCCTCGAGTTCGTGCTCAGCAGGACCGGCATCCTGGACATCTTCCTGATGTTCTTCGTCCTCGCCGCGTTCGGCGCGCTCGTCGTCGACCGGGACGTGTCCCGCGCGCGGCTGGCCGAGGCCGTGGTGCTCCGCCCGGCCGACGAGGCGGGCCCCGACGCTCGGGATCAGGAAGTGGCGGGTCCTGGCCGGGATCATGATCGGCCTGGCCGGCGGGACCAAGCAGGACGCGGTCTGGTACGTGCTCGCCTTCATCGGCCTGTGCCTCGCCTGGGACATCGGCGCCCGCCGCACGGCCGGGCTGCGGGGCTACGTGCGCGGCGCGCTGGTCCGCGACGGCAAGTGGCTGCTGCTCACCCTCGGCGTGATCCCGCTGGTCACCTACGTCCTGACCTGGACGAACTGGCTCGTCACCAGCACCGGCTACGACCGGAACTACGCGCAGGGCACCGGGTTCAACATCCCCGTCCTCGGCCCGCTGTACTCGCTGTTCAACTACCACGAGCAGATCTTCCAGTTCATGGACGGCCTGAGCACGCGGCACCCCTACGAGTCCCAGCCGTGGGACTGGTTCTTCATCACCCGCCCGGTCGCCTTCTACTGGACCAGCTACACCGACTCCGCCGGGCTGCACGCCGCCGAAGGCGGGCACGACCGGGCCGTGGGTGCAGGAAGTGCTGGCGATCGGCAACCCCGCCATCTGGTGGGTGTCCATCCCCGCGATGGCCGTCTGCCTCGGCTGGTGGCTGACCCGCCGGGACTGGCGGGCGGGCGCCGCGCTGCTCGGCGTGGCCGCCGGGCTGGGCGACCTGGCTGCCGTTCGTCTCGCGGACCAAGTTCTACTACTACGCGCTCGAGTTCGAGCCGTTCCTGATCATCTGCATCGTGTTGTGCCTGGGGCTGATCATCGGCCCCGCCTCCGCCTGGTGGCTACGCCGGGCGATCGGATCGGCACTCGCCGGCAGTCTATGTCCTTGCCGTCCTGGTGCTGTTCTGGTACTTTTATCCGATCCTCGCGGGCAAGATCATCCCGTACTCGGACTGGCTGTCCCACATGTGGTACAGCGGCTGGATCTAGGGCCCGGCGAACCTTCAGGCACTGGCCTGTCATCTCGCTTATCAGCGTTTTCTCAGGGTAGTTGAAGTCTACTTAGATCAACGCGACATATCTTAAGGTGATCTAGGTCACACAGTGGACCATCGAGGCCCTTTCGTACGTCTATATGAGTGACAGGGAACCGACCAACCTCCGGAGCCAGGTATGAGCCCGATCGAAGACGACGACGACAGTCGCGCCCGGTTCGAGCGCGAAGTCATTCCGCAGCTCAGCCAGCTGTACCCGGCGGCACTGCGGATGACGCGCAACCCCACCGACGCCGAGGACCTGGTCCAGGAGACGTCGGTGAAGGCGTACGCGGCCTTCCATCAGTTCCGCCCCGGCACGAACCTGCGTGCCTGGCTCAACCGGATCCTCACCACGACGTTCATCAACGTCTACCGCAAGCGGCGGCGCGAGCCGCAGCAGGCGCTCGGCGGCGACCTGCAGGAATGGCAGATGTCGGCCGACCGGCTGGCCCCTCCGGTCCCGTCGGCGGAGGCCGAGGCGCTCGACCACATGACCGACTCCGACCTGCTGCGCGCCCTGCGCGGGCTGCCGAACGAGTTCCGCACCACGGTCTACCTGGCCGACATCGAGGGCTACCCGTACCGGGAGATCGCCGAGATCATGGGCACCCCGGTCGGCACGGTCATGTCCCGGCTGCACCGCGGCCGCCGCAAGATCCGCGAGCAGCTCGGGGACAGCGGCCTGCTGCCGCCGGCCCCCGTCGAAGGGCTAGCCGCCCGGCAGCCAGCCCAGGGCCACCGGGTCAAATACGCGCTCCACGTAGATCTGGTGCCACAAGGAGAAGACGACGAGCGTCCAGACCTGGCGCCAGGGGACGTCGGCGTCGCCCGCCCGGAACCGGCGGAGCACGTCCATGACCGCGCGCTTGTCCAGCCACTCCTCCGTGCGCGCCTCCCGGATCACCTGGTCGGCGTAGCCGGACAGCTCGCCGCGGAACCAGTGCCCGATCGGCACGGGGAAGCCGAGCTTGCGGCGTTCCGCGCTTTCCTGGGGCAGCAGGCTGCCGACCGCCTCGCGCAGCGCGAACTTGGTCGTGCCCGCGGCGGTCTTCTCCGCCCGCGCCAGCCGGCTCGCGACGGTCATCACCTCGCGGTCGAGGAACGGCGTGCGCAGCTCCAGCCCGTGCGCCATCGACCCCCGGTCGGCCTTGACCAGGATGTCGCCCGGCAGCCAGGTGTTGATGTCGACGAGCTGCATCGTGGCCACGTCGTCAAGCCCGGCGGCCTCCGCCTGGTCGAAGACCGGGCCGGTCACGTCGTAGACGGTGCCGCCGCCGTACCTCGTCAGCACGTCGACCTCGTCGGCCGCGAAGATGTTGGCGTTGCCGATGTACCGGCTGCGCAGCGGCGTGGCGATTCGCTCGAGCAGCCCCTTGCCCTTCTGCCCGGCCGGTATCCGGTCGGCCATCGCCTGGGCCAGCGACCGGCCCGGGCCGAGCTTCGTCGCCGCCCTGACCACTCCCGGCTGGTAGTAGACGCCGTAGCCGCCGAACAGCTCGTCGGCGCCCTCACCCGACAGCACCACCTTCACGTGCCGCCGCGCCTCCCTGGCGACGAACCAGAGCCCCACCGCGGCCGCGTCCGCCATCGGGTCGTCCAGCTGCCAGATGATCTCCGGCAGCCTGGCCACGAACTCCTGCGACGTGATCACGTACGGGACGTTCCGCAGCCCGAGCGCCGCCGCCGTCTCCTGCGCCTCCTCGATCTCGCTGTAGCCGGAACGGGCGAACCCCGCGGTGAACGTCAGCATGCCCGGCTTTGACTCGGCGGCGATCGCGCAGATCGCCGCGGAGTCCACGCCGCCCGACAGGAACGCGCCCACCGGCACATCGCTGCGCAGGTGGGCGGCGACCGAGCCGCGCAGCGCGGCCAGCACCCGTTCCGGGGTATCCGGGGCCGGCGACTTGGCCGACCGCAGCATCGGCCGCCAGTAGCGGGTAGGCCGCTCAAGCGGGGCACCGGGCCGCACGCTCAGCGAGCAGCCGGGCGGCAGGCAGATCACCGGGGGCGTCATCGTCGACGGCGGCGGGACGTACTGGAAGGACAGGTACCGGCGCAGCGCGTCGGGGTCGATCACCGTCACTTCGCCCGGCGCGAGCAGCGCCTTGCGCTCGGACGCGAAGCGGAACTGCCTGCCGCCGTCGGCGAGCGCGTAGTACAGGGGCTTGATGCCGAACGGGTCGCGCGCGCAGAACAGCTCACCGGTCTGGGCGTCCCAGATGGCGAAGGCGAACATGCCGCGCAGCTTCCTGAGCGCTTCCTTGCCCTCGGCGGCGTAGGTCTCGAGCAGCACCTCGGTATCCGAGCCGCCGCGCAGCGCCACCCCGCGCGCCCGCAGCCGGTGCGACAGCTCGGCGTAGTTGTAGATCTCCCCGTTGTAGACGATCACGTAGCGGCCGTCGGCGGATCGCATCGGCTGCCGCCCGGCGGCCGACGGGTCGATGACCGCCAGCCGCCGGGCGCCGAGCGTCACCGGGCCGTCCGAGATCACATGCTCGTCATCCGGCCCCCGGTTCGCCATCCGGCGCACGGCCCGGAGGACCCAGTCCGCGTCCGGTCTGGTCCCTCCGGCCAGTGCGAGGCACCCCGCGATCCCCGCCATACCACCCCTAGCGATGTCACTTCGGCTGGAACCGGATGCCGCCGTCGAACCGAACGACCTCCGCATTCATATAGTCGTTCTCGATCAGCGACCGCACCAGGTGGCCGAACTCGTCCGCCCGTCCGAGTCGCTTAGGGAATACCACCGGTGCCGCCAGCCTGGCAAGGAACTCGTCGGCGTCGCTGGCCGCCGCCGGCGATCGACTTGTAGATCGGGGTGAGGATGACGCCCGGGCAGATCGTGTTGACCCGGACGCCGATGACCGAAAGGTCACGGGCCGCGGGAACCGTCATCCCGATGATCCCGCCCTTGGACGCCGAGTAGGCGATCTGCCCCGTCTGGCCCTCGATCCCGGCGACCGAGGAGGTGTTGATGATCACACCGCGCTGGCCGTCCGCGTCGGCGGGCTCGGTCTTCGCCATCGCCGCGGCCGCCAGCCGCAGCACGTTGAAGGTGCCGGTCAGATTGACCGCGATGACCCGGGCGAAGCTGGCCAGGTCGTGCGGCGAGCCGTCGCGATTGACCGTGCGGGCCGCGAAGCCGATGCCCGGCGCAGTTCACCGCCACGCGCAGCGGGTGGCCGGACCCCTCGGCGGCCGCCACGGCCGCCAGCACGGCCTCCTCGTCCGTCACGTTCGTCTTCGCGAACTGCCCGCCGATCGCGGCGGCGACCTGCTTGCCGGCCTCCTCGTTCAGGTCGGCGATGACGACGTGCGCCCCGGCGGCGGCGAGCACGCGCGCCGTCGCCTCGCCAAGGCCGCTGGCGCCGCCGGTGACAATCGCAGAAGTTCCATTCAGCTCCATGGCTGCGAGCATAGTTCTCCCGGCTGGCCGGCGCGCGGGTCCGGCTCGGCGATAATGGCGGCGCAAGCCGTCTACGCTTGGCCCCTAGAGGGACCTGCGGAAGCCGCGGCAGGCCGCCCACTCCGATCACGGGAAGGGCCCGGGGAAGACACACGTGAGCCATGTGCCGCCGAGCCACGAGGACGCCCGCGAACCGCTACAGCTGCCGCTCGGCAACTCGGGCAGCGAGCCGGTGATCGCGGTCGACGCGATGGGCGGCGACTACGCGCCCGACGAGATCGTCGCCGGCGCGCTCGCCGCCCAGCGGGAGCACCGCCTCACGACACTGCTCACCGGCCCGCCCGCCCGGCTCCGGCCCGTCATCGCCCGGCTTGGCGGCGGCTCGGAGCTGCGCGTGGTGCCCGCCGAGGACGTGGTCGGGATGGGCGAGGGCGCCCTCGCCGGTTTCCGGCGGCCCCGGTCGAGCATCGCCGTCGCCTGCCAGCTGGTGCGGCGCGGGCAGGCGAGCGCCGTCGTCTCCGCCGGGTCAACGGGCGCGATCGTGGCGAGCGCCCGGCACCGGCTGCTTCCCCTGCCCGAGCGTGCCGCGCCCGGGACTGGCCGTGGTGCTCCCGACCTACCCCAAGCCGACGGTGCTCATCGACGCCGGCGCCACCGCCGACCCCAAGCCGGAGATGCTCGTGCAGTTCGGCCACCTGGGCGTCGCGTACGCGCAGATCGCGCTCGGCGCCGCGGCGCCGAAGGTCGGCCTGCTCACGATCGGCGCGGAGCCAGGCAAGGGGAACGCGCTCACCAGGAGGGCGCACGAGCTGCTGGCCGCCGAGCCGCAGGGCGGCGGCCTCCCCTTGCCCTTCGCGGGCAACATCGAGGGCGGCGACCTGATGGCGGCCGCGGTCGACGTGATCGTCACCGACGGGTTCACCGGCAACGTGGCGCTGAAGACCCTGGAAGGGGCCATGCGGTTCGCCGCGTCGCGAGCTGCGCACCGCGCTGACCAGCACCCGGGCGGCCCGCCTGGGCGCGGCATTGCAGCGGCGCGGGCTGCGCGAGCTGAGCCACCGCCTGGAGCCGGAGACCTACGGCGGCGCGGCGCTGCTCGGCATGGGCGGCACCGTCGTGATCGCGCACGGCGCGTCCACCGCCCGCGCCGTCACCGCCGCCTGCGAGCTCGCGGCCAACCTGACCCGCGGCGACATCACCGAGCGGGTCAAGGAGCGGATCGGCGTCACCGAGCCGCGCCGCTCCACCCACTTCCTCCGCCGCGACCGCGAGCGGTAACGCCCGCGTGATATCCGGTCGGCTCGCTGCGGGCGGGCCGATAGGCTTGTTATATGGCAGATCCTCAGCAGGTCCTCGGCGCACGGGTGCGCGACGCCCTCGTAGCCGCGTATGGCGCGGACTACGGTGACGCGGACCCGCTGATCCGCTCCTCTCAGTTCGCTGACTTCCAGTCCAACGTGGCGTTGCCGCTCGGCAAGCGGCTCGGCAAGGCGCCGCGCGACGTCGCGACCGAGATCGTCGGCCACCTTGACGTCGACGACGTGACCGAGCCGCCCACCGTCAGCGGCCCCGGGTTCATCAACTTCACGCTGCGCCCGCGGTGGATCGCCGACGCCGCGACCGGGCTGCTCGCCGACCCGCGGCTCGGCACGCCGCTGAAGTCGCGGCCCAAGACGGTCATCGTCGAGTACTCCTCGCCGAACATCGCCAAGGAGATGCACGTCGGCCACCTGCGCTCGACGATCGTCGGCGACGCGATCGCCCGGGTGACCGAGTTCGTCGGCGACCACGTGATCAGGGACAACCACGTCGGCGACTGGGGCACGCCGTTCGGCATGCTCATCGAGCACCTGGTCGACGTGGGCGAGGACTCCCCCGAGGCGGGCCTGCTGCGCACCGACCCGAACGCCTTCTACCAGCACGCGCGGGTCAAGTTCGACTCCGACCCGGTATTCGCCGACCGGGCCAGGGAGCGGGTCGTCAAGCTGCAGTCGGGCAACGACCCGGCGACGATGGAGCTGTGGCAAGACCTGGTCGACATGTCCAAGGCCTACCTGCGGGACACGTACGCGAAGCTGCGGGTCACCCTCACCGACGACGACATCAGGGGCGAGTCGTTCTACAACGACATGCTTCCCGGCGTCGCCGACGATCTCGTCGCCAAGGGCCACGCCTGGATCAGCGACGGCGCCCTGTGCGCGTTCCCCGAGGGGTTCACCAGCCGGGACGGGACCCCGCTGCCGGTGATCATCCGCAAGAGCGACGGCGGCTACAACTACTCCACTTCCGACCTCGCCACGGTCAGGTACCGGGTGGACAAGGTCAACGTCGACCGCGCGATCTACGTCGTCGGCTCCGACCAGGCGCTGCACTTCAGGATGGTTTTCGCCGTCGCCAGGGAAGCCGGCTGGCTGCCCGCGGACAAGGACTTCGAGCACGCCCAGATCGGCATGGTCCAGGGCAAGGACGGTCACCGGCTGCGGACCCGGTCCGGCGACAACGTCAAGCTCAGCGACCTGCTCACCGAGGGGGTCGAGCGCGCCCGGGCGATCCTGGACGAGGTCGAGCGCGACACGGTATCACCCAAAGACGGGGGCCTGGACCTCGACGCGATCGCGGAGGACGTGGGCATCGGCGCGATCAAGTACGCCGACCTGTCGACCGCGCGGGACAGCGCCTACATCTTCGACTTTGACCGGATGATCTCCTTCAAGGGGAACACCGGCCCTTACCTGCAGTACGCGACCACCAGGATCAAGTCCATCTTCCGGCGGGCGGGGATCGGCGAGGACACCCCCGGCGGGCCCGTCGTCGTGACCGAGCCGGCCGAGCGGGAACTCGCGCTGAAGCTGCTCAGCTTCGGCACGGTCGTCCGCCAGGTGGCGGACACCGCCGAGCCGCACCAGCTGTGCGCCTACCTCTTCGAGGTCGCCAGCCTGTTCACCACGTTCTACGAGCAGTGCCCGGTGCTGAAGGCCGACGACGAAGAGATCAGGCAGTCCCGGCTGGCCCTGTGCGCGGCCGTGCTCCGGGTGCTGACCACCGGGCTCGGGCTGCTCGGCGTTCCGCTCCCCGAGCGCATGTAACGACGGCGGCCCGCACGCGGCGGGCCGCCGCCAGTGGTCGCCGTTACTGGTAGAGCATGAACTCGCCGACCGGCAGCGGGCGGTTCACGATGCGGACGTCGCCGACCCAGCCGTGGAAGATCTGGTTGATCGCGCCGCCGTACTCATAGCCGCCGAGCGCCCACGGCAGCGCGAGCTGGGTGATGCCGGTGGACTGGATGAGGGTCGGGTTGTCGACCGTCGGGCAGCCCTCGATGTACATGACGGTGTGCTTGCCGTCGTTGACCACCGCGAGGTGCCACCAGGTGTCCTCGGGCAGGCCCTGGCCCCAGTTGGTCGTCGGGTACGTGAGGTTCAGCGGGTAGGCGTTCCACTGGGGTTCGCGGTCGCCGGAGAAGCTGAACGTCGCGATGGGCTCGTTCGGGTCGGTGTTCTGGCCCTGCTTCCCCGCCTGGCCGCTCTCGCCCCAGCGGCTGAGCACCGCCATCCACGAGTTGTCGTTCGAGTTCCAGTCCAGCGGGATCTTCACGTAGACCTCGATCGTGAAGCCGCTCGTGAAGGTCTGGGTGTTCAGCGGCGCGTTCGCGCCGGTCGTGAAGTACGCGCCCTGCAGCGGGTTCTGGCCGCCGTCGAAGTACAGGCTGCCGTGCCCTGGCTGGCTCGGCGCGTGGTCGGTTGACCAGGTCAGCGCGGTGTTCGGGCTGCCCGGCACGGTGACGAGCGTGCTCAGGTCGTTGCCATGACCGGACCGGTCGGGGATCGTGGTGCCCGCCGCGACCGGCGCGCCGTTCGCGCCGCCGTTGTCGAACCGCCAGTAGGCGAGGGTGCCGGGGACCAGCACCGAGTTCGCGGGCCGAGCGGACGTCACCAGCGCCGTGGTGGTCGCCAGCCCGATCGTCGTGGCGGGCTTGGCGAGCCGGGTCGCGAAATCGATCGGCACGGCGAACCGGTCCACGGCGGTGGTGAGCCGGGACTCCTGCGCGGCGAGCACGTTGCGCTGCTCCGGCGGCCTGGTCAGCGCCCACGGCGACAGCGTCTCGACGTCGATGGTGTTCCGCGTCAGGTCGAAGTGGTAGAGCCGCAGCATCGCGCCGCCGCCGAAGTACATGTTCTGGTAGTTCGTGATGTGCATCTGCACGTCGTTGCCCTGGGCGTTCTGCGCCGTCATCCGTCCCGGCGGCCAGTAGTGGCCGTTGAGGGTCAGGAAGATCTGGTCGTTCTCGTTGATCAGGCTGTCCCAGACGGTCTGACCATAGCTGGAGAACGCGGCGTCGTTCGTCGGGTCGCCCGCCTGATACGGGTACACGTTGTCGTCGTAGGTCGACCCGATGATCTCGTGCGTGGTGAGGATGACCGGCAGGGTCGGGTTCTCCGCGATGACCTGGTTGGCCCACGCGAACCCGCCGGACGAGGTCCGCCAGTCCATCGCCAGCAGCAGCCATTCCCGGCCGCCCGCCCGGAAGATGTGCGCGGTGTTGTACCCGGAGGAGTCCGAGCCTGCGAACGTGGCCGAGTTCTTGAACCGCTGCGGCCCCATGTTCTGCAGGTACGGCGTGCTGCCGCGGGTGTCGTCGCCGCTGACGTCGTGGTTGCCCGCCAGCACGCTGTAGCCGACCCGCTGCTCGTCGAGGATGTCGAACGCCTTGCTGACGTAGCCGAACGAGGACGCCTGGGCGTCTTCGGTCAGGTCGCCGAGGTGCGCCATGAAGACGATGTTCGACTCGCTTGAGCTGTTAGCGATGACGTAGCGGAAGGACTCTTCCTGCGGCTCCGGGTTCACGCTGCCCTGCGAGCCCCAGTAGAGGAACTGGGTGTCGGGCATGACCGCCAGGGTGAACCGGGGGCTGTCGGGATCGGGGTTCCACGCCGCGCCGGATCCGGCCGCGGCGGCCCGCCCGGCCGCCGTGGCACCGGCCGCGGACGCCGGGGACACGGTCGCCACGCCCAGGGCCGCCGCCCCGGCCACGCCCGCCCCCGCCAGCCCGGCCGTGCGCAGGAACGCTCGCCGGTTCGGTCCGTTCGACGGCTGCGATGACGGGTCAGCGTCCCCGTCATGCTGACACAAGATTTCCTGGCACATGCTGACTACCTCCAGTACGGGCATGCAGTAGGCGAGTCGCACTGTACGCAGGACCGAACAAGAGGGATCAAATACCGGATGTCGGGCACGGATCGCGTGCATGGCCAGAGCAGAAACCAACGCGGCCCGACACATCCGCTAGACGTCGTATGCCGTCGCCGTTGTGGTGTGGGTGCGGCCGGATGGGGTGGTCCAGGCGGTGGTGCCGGGGGTGGGCTGGGTGACCTTCCAGCCGGGGGCTTGCTTGACCCGGTGGTGGCGGCGGCACTTGGGGGTGAGGTTGCACTGGTCGGTGGGGCCGTCGGGGTAGGGGTCGGTGTGGTCGAGGTCGCAGTAGACCGCCTGGGCGTTGCAGGCGGGGGCGGTGCACAGCTGGCTGCGGGCGCGGACGAGGTGCCTGAGCTTGCGGCTCGGGACATAGCGGGTCTTCGGCGCTCTCGTGGTCACACGTATCCCGGGCGACGGGTTCGAGCGTGACCTTCAGCCGCTCGAGCAGGTCGAGTAGCCGGGCTCGCCGGTCCGGGACACGGGTGTCGCTACTTCCGTGCCTGGCGTCGGGGGCGGGTGGCGGTGGCGGTGAACCTGGTGACGAGCGTGCGCCGGGCGGCCCTTGGCTTTCCGGTGACGGCGGAGCGTTTCCCTGCCAGGGGTGCTGGCCTGCGGCGCAGCCGTGGGCGATTGCACTTCCGTCCGCGCCGATGACCGTGACGCACCAGCGAGTTCGCGGGTGCCTGGAGGCCGCCTTGACCAGGGCCCCGGTTTCCTCGGTGTCAAGCAGGCCCCAGCCTGCCGCGTCGCCGGGGGCGGTGCTCCAGCCCAGCAGGGTGCCGGCCGGGACGAGGAGGTTGATGAGGGCAGGCAAGGGGCCGGCTCGCCGGGACGGGCCTGGCCGGTGTCGCTCACCGGATCACCGACGGCTCGGGAACCGACCGGCGGCATCCTCTGACGGCTCACCGGCGTCGAAGGCGCGGTCGGCGGGCGCTGGCCGGTCGCTGCCCGCCGGGCCGGTCTCTGAGGCCGTGGCGGTCTGCGGCTTGATGCGGTCGAGTGGGTTGCGGCCCTGGGTGAGGTCGGTCAGGGCCAGGGCACGCAGCTGGCCGAGGGTGCCGTCGATGCCGGCGTCGCGGAGCTTGGCCGCGATGGCGTCGATGTGGGCCTTGGAGGCGATGACGTCGGCGGTGTCGAGCTCGCGGCCGGACAGGGAGGCGTTGCCGGAGTTCTCGCGGCGGGCCTCGACCCGCCGGTCCTGCCGGGCGATGGCCTTGCGGGCCGCGACCGCCTCCGGGGCGAGCTTCAGTTCCAGGACAGCGGCCTTCCTGGCCAGCTGGTCGAGGCGCCTGTCCGGTGCGGCGGCCGCCAGGGCCTCGTCCGCGCGGGCGGCGTCGGCGTCGGTCAGGGCACGGGTATGGAAGGCGATGGTGCTGGCCCTGGCCAGGTCGACCGCGCCTGCCGCCATCGCCGCCAGCGTCCGCGGCAGCCGGGTGGTCAGCTCGACGGCGGCGTCGATGCGGGCGGCGGCGTCGCCCCGCGTGGTGACCAGCTCCATGGCCAGTTCCTCGCCGGGGAACTCCCCGGACCGGCAGCCGACCGGCACACCGGCGGCCTTGGCCGCCTCGAACTCGGCCTGGCGGCGGCGCGCGAACTCGCCGATAACCACGGTCTGCTGGTAGTCGGCCAGGTTCGCCATCCGCCGGGCCGCCTGCAAGACCCCGACCAGCTCGTCGTCGGTCAAGGAGCCCGCGCTTGCCGTGGCCTAGCCGTGAGGCCGCGAGCACCGGACCAGGCGGAAGCACGTCGGCGGCCCCGTCCTGCCCGAACACCGGAGCGGCACGGCGGACGGTACGCGTCGGTCATCCCGCGCCAACCGCGCGAAGTGCGCATCCAGGTCGAAGTCATCGTCCAGGACGCGGGCGGGAGCGGAGCCCCAGCCACGATCACCAGCGAGCGGGCCGCCTGCGGGTGCCTGTCCGTCCATGCCGGCCCTCCCTCCGGATGATCACGCTTCGGAACCTGCTGATACGAAAATTGTAGCGAGCAGCACCGACATTCGACCAAGCCGAGAGGACAGTTTCCAAGATCTTTTCGAATAAATTAGGACCCGGGCCGACGCTCCATAAAACTTGCCACCGCCCCGGCGGCGCCTGCGACCGCCGCGCCGCCCGCGGACGCCGCGACCAGCCACCGGGTCGCCCGCGGGAGCCGCCGCCACGCGGCTACCGTTACCGCGACGTCCAGGGCGTCCGATAGCGCCCCGGCGGCGTACCACGCGCCAGCTGACTGGGAACCGGGCGACGCATCGCGGGCCGCGGCGAGCGCGCCGAGGCCGAGGGCCAGGTCACGCGCGCCGAGCGCACGCCCGAACACCTGGGCGCCCAGTTCATCCGCCGACGCGCCCACCCACGGGCGGGCCGGCACCGAGGGCCGGACCAGCGCGGCCACGCCGAGCCCGATCCGCCCGGCCGCGACCGCGGCGGCGGAGTACCGGAGGAGCGGGAGAACCGCCGGCCGCTTGCTTTTGTCATCAACCATGGGGACATTCTCGCCGCCAGGGAGCGGACCGACCTTGCCGACGGGCCGACACGTAAACCCGGCGAAAGAAGTCACACATAGCAGAATTCTGATAGTAGAGTTCTGCTATGCCTCGAGACGCCCTCGCTAACCCGGTCGTGCTGGCCGCGCTCGGCGCGCTGCTTGAGCGGCCCATGCACGCGTACCAGCTCGCGGGCGCGCTCGCCGAGCGCGGCGTGCCGGCCAACCGTGGATCGCTGTACGACACCTTGGAAGCGATGACCCGGGCCGGCTGGGTCCAGCCGCAGCCGGTCCAGCGCGACGGGGCCCGCCCGCAGCGCACCCCGTACGCCCTCACCCCGGCCGGCCAGGCCGAACTGGCCCGGCGCCTCGACCGCCAGGTGCGCGAGCCCCGCCGGGAGTTCCCTGAGTTCCTCGGCGCGGTCAGCCATCTCGGCGTGCTCGGCTGGGAGCGGGCCGCCGAGGCCCTGAAAGAACGCGCCACCCGGCTCCAAGCGCTCATCACCGACGCCCAGCGCCGCCTCGACGAGGCCCTAGCGGGCGACGTGCCCCGGCTGTTCGTCATCGAGGCCGAGTACGCCCTGGCCATGCTGCGCGCGGAAAGAGACTGGGTGCTTGCCACGGCCGACGACGTCACCAGCGGCAGGCTCGCCTGGCCGCTCGAAAGCGGAGCAACCGTGAACGACGGCACCCCGAGCGGGCTGAACTTCGGCATCTACCCGGGCGGCGCCATCGGGAACACCGAGTTCAGGCCACTGCCGGACCAGCCAGACAAGATCAACCAGGCCCTCGACGAACTCCAAGGGTCACCTGACCGGCCGTTCGCCGTCCGGGCCTACGACGTCTACGCCGACCCGGGCGACACCGTCCACGCCGCCACGCTCCAGGCCCCGGCGGGCCACGACCGCTACCTCGGCCACGGGCGGACGCTCGACCTGGTCGCCCAGTACCACTCGCGCTCCGGCGACATCGACGGCTACTGCGGGTTCATCGAGAACCTCATCGACCGGCACGGCGCAAGCCTCGCCACCCTCCAGATCGCGGAGGAGCCCAACATCACCGGCGACCCCAACCTGGACGGCTTCTACCCGCGCGTCACCGAGGCGCTCATCGCCGGGGTCCGGGCAGCAAAGCAGAAGGCCCAAAGCGGCGGGCATCCCGCGCTCAAGGTCGGCTGCAACACGTCGCCCCTGCTGGGCCCGGGCAGCGGGTTCTTCACCGACCTCACCCGGGCCGGCGGCGAGCCGTTCATCGAAGACCTGGACTACATCGGCCTCGACTTCTTCCCCGACGTGTTCCGTCCCATCGCCCCGGCCAGCCTCGGCCCCGCCGTCCAGGGCCTCCTACAAGCTCACCGCCGCGACAACCTCACCCCGGCGGGGCTCGCCCACCTTCCCTTGGTCATCACGGAACACGGCTGGCCCACCGGGCCGACCAGGACCCACCAGCGCCAGGCCGAGGTGCTGCGCACCGTCGTCGACGTGATCGCCGGCAACGCCGACGAACTGAACATCACCGGCTACATCCACCACACGCTGCGCGACGCTTGCTCATCGGCGACGGACTCTTCTGCCAGTTCGGGCTGATGACCGACGACTACACCGCCAAGCCCGCCTTCCACGTCTACCGGGACCTGATCGACGCGCTACGAGGGGACGGAAACCTAGCCCGCCTTGCCGTCCAGCGGGATCTCGAACCAGACGGCCTTGCCGTCCTCGGTCGGCCGTGAGCCCCAGCGGGTGGCCAGCTGCTCGACCAGGTACAGCCCGCGGCCGCCCTCGTCGGTGGCGCGGGCGGTGCGCAGCCGGGGCAGCCGCAGGTCCGGGTCGAAGACCTCCACCCAGACCGACTCCGCGCCCCGGCGCAGCCGCAGCGTGAACTCCCGCGGCCGGTACACCGGGGCGTAGTGCGCGGCCACCGGGAATCCGGAGCCCGGGGTCAGCGCCCCGACGTTCACGCGTCTGGGCCGACGTCTCGGCCAGCGGGTCGAGCTCCAGGTCGAAGCGGCGCCCCGCCGGGCTCGGCGTCACCGACGCGTGCAGGACCGCGTTGGTCACCACCTCGGAGACCAGCAGCAGGGCCAGGTCGGCCTGGTCGGGGTGCATGTCCCAGGCGGCGAACGTGGCCGAGGCCAGCCGCCGCGCCTCGGAGACCATGATCGGCTCGGCCGGGAACGAGCGCTCGAAGGACGCGAGGTCATCCTGCGAGGAGCGGAACACCAGGATGGCCATGTCGTCGTCGATGTCACCGGGCACGGCGGTCTCGGCGGCCACGGCGAGCGCGTCCGCGGACGCCGACGACGCGAGCAGCGCGTCCCGCAGCATCGCCACCGCCTCGGCCTCGGTGTAGTGCCCGTCGCCGTCCGCCCGGGTCCGCCGGTCGGTGAGCCCGTCGGTGTAGAGCACGAGGGCCGCGCCGGGCGGCAGGGTGACGGTCTGCTCGCGGTAGGTCGGCAGCCCGCGGATGCCGCGGCCGCGCACGCCGAGCAGCACGCCCTTGTGCCGGACCTCGAGCGGCCGCACGCGCGCCGTCCAGGGCCAGCAGCGGCGCCGCGTGCCCGGCGTTGGCGAAGGTCAGCGACCGGGACCAGGCGTCGTAGATGAGGTAGATGCACGACACCGTGGGCGGGTCGCCGCCCGCGCCGACGGGAGCGGTCGACCTGACCCACTCGTCGAGCTTGCGCATGATGTCGGCGGGCGACTTCTCGTCCTGCGCGTAGGCGCGCAGCGCGGCGCGGAGCTGGCCCATGGTCGCCGCCGCCCGGGCGCCGCGGCCCTCGACGTCGCCGATCACCAGGCCGACGCGGCCGGCGGCGAGCGGGATGATGTCGTACCAGTCGCCGCCGACCTGCGTCTGGATGCCCTGTCCCTGGGTCGCCAGCGGCTTGGCGGGCACGTAGCGGAAAGCGACCTCGAGGCCGTCGAGCTCGGGCACCGAGTCGGGCAGCAGCGACTGCTGGAAGGCCAGCGCGGTCCGCCGCTCGGCCTCGAACAGCATGGCGTTGTCGATCGCGACCGCGACCCGCGACGCGATCGCGCCGATGAGGTCGCCGTCGGATATGTCGTAGTGCGGGTCGGGCCGGTCGGTGATCCTCGACAGCGCCAGCGAGATCGCGCCGAGCAGCTCGCCGCGCGCGTACAGCGGCGAGGCGAGCACCGAGGTGATGCCCGACCTGGTCGGCGGCGGACATGGACTGCTCGCTCGGTGCCGGGTAGTAGCCCGCCTGGGTGTCCGGGACGACGATCGTCTCAAGGCGCGACATCGCCTGCTGCGTGAAGTGGCCGGGCGGGTACTGGATGGCCTCGCCGACCCGCGCCCAGGTGCCCGCCTGCGGTTCCCAGCCCCCGGCGTGCGCGGCGGCCCGCCTGATCAGCTTGTCGCCGCTGAACAGGTCGATGAAGCAGTGGTCGCCGAACCGGGGCACGAGGATCTGCGCGACCTGCCGGAGCGTCGCGTCGAGCTCAAGCGAGCCCGCCAGCCGCTGGCCGATCCGCTCAAGCAGGCGGAGCCGGTCGGGCTCGCGCTGCGTGTCGCGCCGCCCGGCCTCGGTGATCAGCAGCACGATGCCGTCGATCTCGCCGGACGGCTCGAACGGAGCGGCACCGCGAGCTCCCGGACGAACAGGAAGCTGCCGTCGCTCCGGTGGCCGGCGAACGTGTCCTCCCAGGAGACACCGCTCAGCACCTGCCGGGTGATCTCGTCGAACCGTCCCGGCTCGCTGTCCGGCAGCAGGCCGAGGTCGCTGAGCGGCTTGCCGACGAGCGGCGACGCCGGCGAAGTCGAGCCGCAGCAGTCTGGCAACGTGTTCGTTCGAGAACACTACGTTGCCGGCCCGGTCCGCGACGATGACGCCGATCTCGGCCTGGCTCAGCACGAGTTCTGCCGGCAGGCTCTCGCTCCAGCGCGTCATCGTCACGCTCCGGTCACCGAACAGGTCTCCTGGTTACTCCCTGGACACGAACACGTGCGAGGCGACCTCGGCCGGAAGATCAGCCGATTCCGCCGCATTCGCGCCTTCCTCGCCGCTTACGCGGACTCCGCCGTCAACTGCCCCGAGCAACACCTCGCGTCCGGGTTGTATCCCGGCCCGCTTCAGTTTAAGCATCAGGTCCAGATCACTTTGAAGTTGTTCGGTTATCCGCGTAACTGTGACCCGTACAGCCTCGTTGTTTCCACGCGTAACATCGATCATCGTGGAATCATGCGCCGCCGGGGCGGCGCCGGCCTCGGAGACCAGTTCGTCGAGACCGGGGATGACGTTGCCGTGCGGGCAGCGCTCCGGGTGGCCGAGCAGCTCGTACAGCCGCCGCTCGACGGACTCCGAGATGACGTGCTCCCACCGGCACGCCTCGATGTGCACCTCTTCCCACGGCATCTGGATGACGCTGACCAGCAGGCACTCGGCCAGCCGGTGCTTGCGCATGACCCGGGTGGCCAGCGCCCGGCCGGCGTCGGTGAGCGCCAGCTGACGGTCTCCGGCCACGTGCAGCAGGCCGTCACGCTCCATGCGGGCGACCGTCTGGCTGACCGTCGGGCCGGATTGGGCAAGCCGCTCCGCGATCCGCGCCCGCAGCGGGACGATCCCCTCCTCTTCAAGTTCGAACACCGTACGGAGGTACATCTCCGTGGTGTCGATAAGCCCATGGGCAGTCACTGAAACCTTCCTCCCAACAGTGATGCTACGCGCTCGCGCCACCACCGTGAGAAACCTAAGAAGACCGTCGTTCTATGCCTAAGGCGACAGCCGTTCGATGACCCAGCCGTCCTCGGCACGCCGGTAGCTCAGCCGGTCGTGCAGCCGGTTCTGCCGGGACTGCCAGAACTCGATCCGGTCGGGCACGATCAGGTACCCGCCCCAGAAGTCGGGCATGGGCACCTCGGTCCCCTCCGGCCACCGCGCGGACAGCTTCGCCACCCGGTCGTCGAGCTCGGCGCGCGACGCGAGGACGGTCGACTGCCGCGACGCCCACGCGCCGATCTGGGACAGCCAGGGCCGCGAGTGATAGTAAGGCTCGCTGTCCTCCTCGCTGAGCCGCCGCGTCACGCCCTTCCACGGTCACCTGGCGGCCGAGGCCGTACCAGGGGAACAGGGCGCAGCAGCGCGGATCGGCCGCGAGGTCGCGCCCCTTGCGGGACGTCCGGTTGGTGTAGAACGTGAAGCCCGCGTCGTCATGCGCCTTGAGCAGCACCGTGCGCGCGTGCGGCCCCTCGCCCACCCCGAGTGTCGTCAGCACCATCGCGTTCGGCTCGGGCAGTCCGGCCGCCACCGCCTCGTCGAACCAGACGCGTGAACTGCTTGCATCGGTGAGCTGTCAAGCATCTCCGGATTCAACGTCCTGTCCATAAACGCAGATTTTTACATGTGAACAGCCTGTCTTGACCGGCGACTGCGGCGATTCAATCAAGACGTTTCAAAATCCCTACAGGGAGGCACGATGTCCGATTTCAAGCCGGGCCTCGAAGGCGTCGTAGCGTTCGAGACCGAGATCGCCGAACCCGACAAGGCCGGCGGCTCGCTCCGCTACCGAGGCGTGGACATCGAGGAACTCGTCGGCCACGTGTCCTTCGGGCACGTCTGGGGGCTGCTCGTCGACAACGCGTTCAACCCGGGCCTGCCGCCCGCCGAGCCGATGGACCTCCCGGTCAGCACCGGAGACGTGCGCGTGGACGCGCAGAGCGGCGTCGCGGCGCTCGGCGCGCGCTGGGGCCTGCGCCCGCTGCTCGACATCTCAGCCGAGCAGGCGCGCGACGACGTCGGCCGGGCCTGCGCGCAGCTGCTCGCGATCATCGCCACGTCCGCGCGCGGCGCGGACCGGCCGCCGGTACCGCAGCAGATACGTCGACGAGGCGAAGACGGCCGCCGAGGCCTTCCTGATCCGCTGGCGCGGTGAGCCGGACCCCCGGCACGTGAAGGCCCTGGACGCCTACTGGGTGAGCGCCGCCGAGCACGGCATGAACGCCTCCACGTTCACCGCGCGGGTGATCGCCTCCACCGGCGCCGACGTGGCCGCCGCGCTGTCCGGCGCGGTCGGCGCGCTGTCCGGGCCGCTGCACGGCGGCGCCCCCGCCCGGGTGCTCTACATGATCGAGGAAGTCGAGCGGAGCGGCGACGCCGAAGGCTACGTGAAGTCCGTGCTCGACAGCGGCGGCCGCCTGATGGGCTTCGGTCACCGGGTGTACCGGGCGGAGGACCCCAGGGCCCGGGTGCTGCGGCGCAGCGCGAAGGAGCTCGGCGCGCCCAGGTACGAGGTCGCGCTCGCGCTGGAGACGGCCGCGCTCGCCGAGCTGCGCGCCCGCCGCCCCGACCGGGTGCTCGAGACCAACGTCGAGTTCTGGGCGGCGATCATGCTGGACTTCGCGCAGGTTCCCGCGGACATCACGCCCGTCGATGTTCACCGCGCGCGGACGGCGGGCTGGGCGGCGCACATCATGGAGCAGAAGCGGACCGGCCGCCTGATCCGCCCGTCGGCCCGTTACATCGGCCCCGGCCAGCGCCCGGTCAGGGACGTGGCGGGAGCGGCGGAAATAATCGACGGGGACGCGTGACCACCGGGAGTAATCTTGGACGGTGACCAGCATCGTCATTCCCAGACAACCTCAAGCCGAAGGACGGGCGGTTCGGCAGCGGCCCGACGAAGGTTCGCCCGGAGCAGGTCGCCGCGCTCGCGGCGGCGCCCGAGCTAGGAACATCGCACCGGCAGCCGCCGGTGAAGGCGGTCGTGCGGCGGGTCCGCAGCGGACTGGCTGAGCTTTTCAGTCTTCCGAACGGGTTCGTGGTGGCCCTCGGCAACGGAGGCACTACCGCCTTCTGGGACGCGGCCGCCTTCGGCCTGATCCAGGAGCGGTCACAGCACCTGTCCTTCGGTGAGTTCTCGACGAAGTTCGCCACGCGTGACCGGGCGCGCCCCGTGGCTGAAGGAGCCGTCGGTCATCGAGGCCGAGCCGGGCACGCACCCGCTGCCCGCGCGCCGAGGCCGGGATCGACGCCTACGCGCTCACCCACAACGAGACGTCCACCGGGGTCCGCATGGACATCCGCCGCCCCGCGGGCGCCGACCCCGGGGCGCTGGTCCTGGTCGACGCGACGAGCGCGGCGGGGGCGCTGCCGGTGGACCCGGCCGAGTTCGACGCGTACTACTTCGCGCCGCAGAAGGTATTCGGCGCCGACGGCGGCCTGTGGCTCGCGCTGCTCTCCCCGGCGGCCCGCGCGCGGATCGACGAGATCGCCGCGAGCGGCCGGTACATCCCGGAGTTCCTGTCGCTGAAGGTAGCGGTCGACAACTCCGTCAAGGACCAGACGCTGAACACGCCCGCGGTGTCGACTCTCGTGCTCCTGGCCACCCAGATCGACTGGCTGCTCGAACAAGGCGGGCTTGCGTGGTCACAGTCACGCACCAGTCGTTCGGCGGAAATCCTTTACCACTGGGCCGAGCGGTCGCAGTTCGCGACGCCGTTCGTGGCCGACCCGGCGATGCGGTCGCCCGTGGTGGGCACGATCGACTTCACCGACGCGGTGAGCGCCGACGCGGTGGCCGCCGTGCTGCGGGAGAACGGGATCGTGGACACCGAGTCGTACCGCAAGCTCGGCCGCAACCAGCTGCGGATCGGCCTGTTCCCCGCGGTCGAGCCCGACGACGTGGCCGCGCTGACCGCGTGCATCGACTACGTGGCCGAGCGGCTCGCGTTAGTGCACGATGGCGCCGATCAGCACCACGAGCACGAGCAGCCCGAGCACGGTCGGCAGCAGCCAGCGGGGCACCTTGTTCACGGGTTCAGAGTACGTGCAGGGGGTGGCTGATGCGGCTTTTCGTCGGCCTGGCGCCGCCCGCGGCGCGTCCTCGACGACCTGGACGCGGCGTGCGCGCCGCTGCGGCCGGGGCGCGAGGACCTGCGCTGGACCAGCCGTGAGCTATGGCACGTCACGCTCGCCTTCCTCGGCGAGGTGAGCGAGGAAAGCCTCGACCGGCTGGTGCCGCGGCTTGAGCGCGCGGCCCGGCGGCACCTCGTGTTCGGCCTCAGCCTGGCGGGCGCGGGCGCCTTCCCGAGCCAGGCGCGGGCGAACGTGCTGTGGAGCGGGCTGTCCGGCGACCGGAAGGCCCTGGGCGAGCTGGCGATGTCGGTGAGCGCGGGCGCCCGGCGGGCCGGCGCGCCGCCGCCGGACGACGGCCGCTACCGGCCGCACGTAACCCTCGCCCGCTGCCGGATGCCCGCGGACGTCCGCTCGATCGTGGATGACCTGTCCGGCCACCAGGGGCCGGCCTGGCCGGTCGAGGAGATCTACCTGATCCGCAGCACGCTCGGCGGCCAGCAGCCGCGCTACGAGGCCGTGGGGACCTGGAAGCTCAAGGCTCCCTAGCCCCTAGGACTGGCTGAACCCTGCCACCCGGGGGACGACCCCCCGTACCCCCCGGCTGCCTCCGGCGACCCAGTGCGCGAGTTTCTAGGACTGGCTAATTTTCTCCAGGATCGGGGCCGCGGCGCGCAGGATCTGGCGCTCGTCGGGGGTGAGCTCCTGCAGCCGCTGCGCCAGCCAGGCCTCGCGGCGGCGGCGGACCCGCTGCACGACGTCCCGGCCTTCGTCGGTCACCGTGAGGACGACCTGCCTGCGGTCGGTGGCGTGCGGCTCGCGCTTGACCAGGCCGCGCTCCTCAAGCACCGCGATCACCCGCGTCATCGACGGCGGCTGGACCTTCTCGTGCTCGGCGAGCTCGCCTGGGGTCATGGAGTCGTGGCGCGCGAGCGCCGCGAGCGCCGCGAGCTGGATGTCGGAGAGGACGGTCTCGGTGCCGCCGAGTCCGAGGCGCTCCACGCGGAGACGCCGCGCGAGCCTGCTGATCGAAATCCGCATAGCGGTCGCCAGCACCGCGTCCGTTTGCATAGCTGCCTCAGGCATCCACCAAGTACATCATGACTGGGCAGGAGGCATAAGCCGGGTCGCGCTAGCCTTATTCCGTGAGCCAGAGTCGGCAGGTCGGTCCCGAAGAGCGGCGCCCGGCGCCACCACCAAGGGAAGCGGACGACCGCCAGGTGACCCTGGCGATCACGCTCGGCTGGGTGCTCGCGCTCGTCGTCCTGGTTTCCGTGCGCAGCGCGCTGCCCGCCGACGTGCGCTGGTGGATCTGGACGTGCGTCTGCGGAGTGGTGATGGGCCTGTTCGGGCTCTGGTACGTGCCGTTCCTCAAGCGCAGGCGGGCAGCGGATCGCGGCGGAGCGCGCCGCGGCTCGCGCGAGAGCTCAGCTCTCCTCTGGGTACGTTTCCCGGGACAGCGGCTCGAATACGGTCTCCTCGACCGAGACGCCTGGCAAGTCCACCAGGTCGTAGCCGAACTCGTCGATCACCGGCGCGGTCGCCTGCGCGCCCGACCCGGTGAGCACCGCCTCGGAATGCGCGCCGCAGCCGTGGTCCGCCGAGACGACCCGGCCGTCGTCCGGGGCGAAGGCGTTGCCGCAGGCGCCGAAGAGCCGGCCGAGGCCGCCGCTCAGCGGGACGAAGAACCCGCAGCTCACGCAGTTGGCCGGGGCGGCGTGGGACAGCGGCGTGCGCGGGCCGTGGTCGCTCTCGTACCAGCGTTCGGCCGTGTCGTCGCGGCCATAGGCCGACAGCACGCGGGAGCGGCCAGGCGGCGGGCAGCTCCTCCGCTATCCGCGGCCCCGCGTCCTCGTCTTCCGTGTCGGTCCTGCGGCCGGAACCAGTCGGTCACCGCGTCGTCGCCGTCGAGGGTGACGAACGGAACCAGGCGCTCATCGTCCGGGCTGGCGGGCAGCAGGTCGCCGATCCCGACGTCGCCGGGGCGCAGCCGGTCGTGCCAGGGCACCCACGCGGGCGCGAGCAGCGCGTCCGGGCCGGGCAGCAGGACGCTCTCGTCCACCGTCACGACCTTGGACCTGGGCGCGCGGGTCACGGTGACCGCCCACCGCCAGCCCGTGTAGGCCCGGGTCGGCGCAGCGGAAATAGTGGGTGACCACGCGGTCGCCCGTGGCCTCGACGCCCAGATGCTCGCCGATCGCGTCCTGGCTCACCCCTGCCTCGTCGGCCAGGGCCTGCCTGGCCAGGTCAACGGCGTCCGCGCAGACCTGGTCTGGGTCCTTCGCGCGGTTTCTTATCGTGCTCACGACTGCCAATTCTCGCTCCCGGAGCGTACACCGCAATGGCCGGCCCGGCAGGATCTCCCCGATAGGGCTCGTCGCAGTGCCGCAGACCAAGAATACTGTGAACATGCGGATGTCGGATGCGGTGCGGCGCGCGGGCGATGCTGCCCACGCGACGGGCCGCGCTTTCCGCACCGGCGGGCAGGCCTCAGGCAAGGCGACCAGGCGGACGGCGGGCCTCGTGCACCGCATCACCGGCGCGCGGGGCGCCGACCGGACCGGCCTCGCCACGCTCATCGAGATGACCGCGGTGAGCGGCGCCGCCGACGCGTTCGTGACCGTGGCGCTCGCCGGGTCGATCTTCTTCAGCACGTCCGTTGACCAGGCCCGCGGCCGCGTGGTGCTGTTCCTGATCATCACGATGGCACCGTTCGCGGTGCTCGCGCCGTTCATCGGGCCCGCCCTTGACCGGATACAGCAGGGCCGCCGCTTCGTGCTCGCCGGGACGATGCTGACCCGCGGGCTGCTCTGCTACGCCATGTCGGCGAACGTGGCCAATTCCGTGACGCTGCTGCCCGCCGCGTTCGGCATCCTGGTGCTGCAGAAGGCGGGCGGCGTGGTCAAGGCCTCGGTCACGCCGCGCCTGCTGCCCGCCGATCTCACGCTGGTCACCGCCAACGCCCGCTCCGGGCTGATATCGCTCGCCACCTCGACCGTCGCGGCGGGCCTCGCCGCCGGCGTGCAGGTCGCCGGCGGCGCGGCCTGGACGCTGCGCGTCGGCACGCTGATCTACCTGGGCGCCATGGTCATCGCGTTCCGGCTCCCCGAGCAGATCGACGTGCCCATAGTGGCTCCAGTTCCCGGGCCCGCGACCCGCGCCGGACGGGTCACGGGCAGACTCCGGCCGGACGGGTCGCCACGGCGCGACGCTGCCGCTGGACGCCGGGCGAGAAGCCAGAGAACGGCCAGGGTCAGGGGACGCTGGCGCGACCCTCGCCAACGTCGGTCCCGTCGTCGCCGAGGCGATGACGGTCAACGCGGTGCTCCGCGCCTTCTCCGGCTACATCCTGTTCCTGCTGGCGTTCCTGCTCCGCAGCGTGGACCTTGGCACGGTGTTCGGCCACGCGGTGTCGCACAACTTCGCCCTGGGCGCGCTCGCCCTCGGCCTGTCGGTCGGCAGCCTCGGCTCGATGATCCTCGGGTCCTTCTTCAAGGGCCGGGCGCCGCAACTGATCATGTTCAGCGTGCTGATCGCCGCGCCCCTGGTGACGGCGGTGTGCGCGTGGGGATTCGGCCTGTGGGCGGCCGTCCTCGTCATGGCCACGGCGATCTTCTGCGCCAGCCTCGCCAAGCTCGGCCAGGACTCCATCGTCGGCCGGGAGATCGGCGACGAGATCCGGTCGTCCACGTTCGCGGTGTCCGAGACGCATCAACCAGGTGGCGAACGTGGCCGGCGGCCTGGCCGGCGTGCTCGTGTCGATGCTCAACAACGGGCAGGCCGGCCTCGGCATCGCCGCGGGCGGGTTGGCCGTCGCGGCGGTCCTGCTGGTGGTCAGGCGCCGTCAGCGCGTGCGGGCCGTGCCGTCTTAGGGCTCGATGTCCTTCGCGACCGCGGTGAGGAGGCTCGCGATCTGCTTGGCTTCCTTCGGGTCCGGGTGCTTACCGCGCCGGTAGGCGTCGGAAATCCCGTCGAGCAGCTTCATGAGGTCTTCGATGATCGGGATCATCTCGTCCGGCTTTTTGCGTGCGTGCTTCGCGGCGGCGGCCGTGACGTTGGGCGGCGCCTCGAGCAGGCGCACCTGCAGGGCCTGAGCCCCCTTGCGCCCTTCCACGATGCCGAACTCGACTCGCTGTCCCTTGCCCAGGGTGGTCGGTCCCGGAAGGCAGCGCAGAAGAGTGCACGAAAACCTCGCCCCCGTCATCGCGGGCGAGGAAGCCGAACCCCTTTTCGGCGTCATACCACTTGACCTTGCCGGTAGGCACGAGCAAGACCTCACGTAAGTAGAGACTTGGCATCCCGCTGGCTATCACCGCCGGCCGGATGTAATGGGCGCTTTCTAGGCTATCGGTACCACGAGGGTAATGGCAGCAGGGTTATTCTGCCGTCAGCGCAGTGCTCGTGTCACCAGGCCGGTGCGCCCAGCCTGTGTCACCCGGAAAGGGCGGGGGGGTCACGGCCTCACACGTTCGGATGGTGCTGGGACGGGATCGCGTGCAAGGCCGTGAGTCCATTGGCGGATCCTGGTTAGGCCCCCCAGTCCAAGATCGCAGTACGGCTATACCCGGGGGCCAAGGGCGAAAACCGGTAGTCGCTAGTGCTGTGACACGTGGCCGCTCGCGCCGTAGGCGATCGCCAGCGCCACGAAGACGATGATGACGATCCAGAACCATTGCTTGCCGTTTGTCGGCAGCTTCATCTTCTGCCGGCCCTTGGTCCAGAACCAGGCCACGCCGAGGCCAATAACCACAAGCAGGACGATTCCGCTCACGTCTGTCCGCCTCCCGCGCCACGTGCGGGGCACCGTCGGCCCGCCATCGAAGTCCTACTCCTGACACTGAGACTACGCCAACTCGCTCGTTTCGTCGCGGCCCGCGCCGCGAGCGCGGTAAGTGCCCCCAGACGCGACAGTGTCCGTGGACGGCGGGGAGGGCCGCCCACGGACACTGATGCTCGGATTGATTACCGCGCTAGCTGCTAGTGCCGCTAGCTGTGCGTGCTGGAAACCGCCGGGGTGCCGTTGACCGTCGTGTTCGGCACAGTGGCCGTCGGGGTCGCGGTCACGGTCATCGGTCGGGGTGGCCGTCACGGCCGTGTTGGTGTTCCAGTTCCAGTTCGTGGACGGGACCGGGGTCGAGGACCTCCACTTGGACGGCGCGGCGAACAGCACCAGCTGCGCCTTCCAGACGCCGTGCGACTTCGTGCCGAAGACGAACACCAGGTCACCCTTGGCGATGGTCTTGGTGTGCGAGTTCCAGCTGCTGTTGGCCATGTCGGACCAGTTCCAGCTGCCCATGGACGACATGGTGCCGCCGCTCATGGCGTTCCACCCGGTCTTGCTGTTGCCGATGTTCACGAACTTCGTGCCGCCGTTGAAGTGCCACACGCCGAAGTTGCCGGTGGTGGACTTGACCACGAACTCCCACGGGGCCTTGGCGACCACGGTGCCGCGCTGGGCGACGAACGTGTGGGTGTGGAACGTACCCACGGTGATCGTCTGGACGGTTACCGTCTTGGTGATAACGACGAGCGACTGCTGCGGCTTCGTGTTCCAGTTGTCCATGGCCCACGACATACCCTGCTGCCAGCTCATCGCCGAGCTCGTGAACCCGGTGGATGCGACATTGTCGGTGCCGTGGCTCGCAGCTACCGCTGCCACGCCCGCCGCGCCGCCGCCCACGAGTACCGCCGCGGCGACGGCCAGGCGAACCCGCGTGGATGTGCGGCGGATTCCGCGCTTGTTCCGGCCAATCATCGATGCCTCCTTCAGTGGACGTCGCCCGCCCCGCGCGCCCATTCGGTTCTGACGGGTTCGAGCCTGCCTCGCCGTCCACGGCTACGACAGTGATTCAGGGTCCACGTAAGGAGTCCGTAGGGGTAATGACGTGACGCTTAATTTGTCGACATTTCCCGAATGGCCGGCGCCGCGGCCGTCAGGCGCCCTGGACGGGCACCGGCGCGGCGGTGGAGAAACCGCTGGTGATGAGGTCCTCGGCCTGGCCCACGGGCATCGGCATCGCCAGCAGGTACCCCTGACCGTAGTGGCAGCCCATCGAGCGGAGCAGGTCCCGCTGCTCCTCCGTTTCGATTCCCTCGGCGATGACCTCGAGCCGGAGGGTCCTGGCGATCTGCACGATGCCCTCGGCGACGGCGAGGCGCTGGTCGGACTCGGCGATGCCCTCGACGAAGGACCGGTCCATCTTCACCACGTCGATCGGCAGGTCCCGCAGGTAGCTGAGCGAGCTGTAGCCGGTGCCGAAGTCGTCGATCGCCAGCTTCACGCCGATGGTCTTCAGTTCCTCCAGGTCGGAGTGCAGCCGCTCGTCGCGGCGCAGCAGGGCCGTCTCGGTGAGCTCGAGCATCAGCGCGCGCGATTCAAGGCCCGTCGCGGCGAGGACCTGCCGCACGGTGTCGGCGAAGCCGGCGTCGGCGAACTGGCGGGCGGACACGTTCACGCTGATGTAAAGGTCGCGCTGCCGGGCCGGGGACGGATGGCCGTTGAGCCGCGCCGCCGCGGCCTGGTGGAGCCGCGTGATGTCGGCCGTCGCCTGGCCGAGCACCCAGGAGCCGATGGCGATGATCTGGCCGGTTTCCTCGGCCAGCGTGATGAACTGGCCCGGCTGCATCATCCCCCACTGCGGGTGCGGCCAGCGGATCAGCGCCTCGAAGCCCGCCAGCTCCCCGGTGGCAAGCGCCACGATCGGCTGGTACACCAGGGTGAAGGCGGACTTGGCCACCGCCTCTTCCAGCGCCTCCTGGATTTCCCTGCGCCTGATCAGCCCGGAGCTGAGCACCGGCTGGTAACGGCGCCACTGCCGCTTGCCCGCGGCCTTGGCCGCGTACAGGGCCAGGTCCGCGTGCCGCAGCAGTTCATCGGTGTCCGTGCTGTCCCTGGTGGTGGCGACGCCAACGGTCACGGTGGTCGTCACAAGACCCGTGGTGAGGGAGATCGGCTCGGCGAACGCGCCGACGATGCGCTCGGCGGCCGCCTCCACCGCGGCGGTGCTTTCCGCGTCGCCGATCAGCAGCGCGAACTCGTCGCCGCCGAGGCGGGCCGCGGTGTCCGACTCGCGGACCAGGGACGCGAGCCGCGCCGCGGCGGCGACCAGCAGCTCGTCGCCGACGCTGTGCCCCTTCGTGTCGTTGACGACCTTGAAGTCGTCAAGGTCGACGAACAGCACCCCCGCGATCGTCTGGTTCCGCGCCGCGGCGGCCACCTGCTGCGCTATCCGGTCCTGGAACAGCAGCCGGTTGGGCAGCCCGGTGAGCGCGTCGTGGAAGGCCCGGTGCTTGAGCTCCTCCTCCAGCTTGTGCTGCGACGTCACGTCCCGCAGCGTGAAGACCAGGCCGGCGACGTTCGGCTCCTCCCGCAGGTCGCTGCACCGGGCCTGGATGCGGACGGTCCGGCCGTCCCAGCGGGTGATCTCCCGTTCCACGACCCGCGGACCGTACCGCGCGCGCTCGCGCAGCCGCATGAAGGTCTGCGCGAACGTCGTCGCGGTCCTGCTCGGCGACCAGGTCCCACAGCCGCTCGCCCACCACGGTGATGTCGCCGAAGATGGCCACGGTCGACGGCGTGGCGTACTTGACGGTCCCGTCGTCCGCGACGATCACGATGGCGTCCGAGGCGTCCTGGACGAGCGCGCGGAAGTAGGCCTCGTTCCGCTGCCTGATCACTTCCTGCCTGAGCATGACGCTTTCCAGGGTGAGCGCCACCTGGTTGGCGAGGATTTCCAGCGTGGCGGACAGGTCGAGCAGGACCTTCCGCTCGGCGAACACGCTGACCAGGCCGATCGTGGTGTCACCGGACGGCCGGTCCCTGAGCACGAGCGGGCAGAGCAGCATCCAGTTGGCCCCCGGGCGGGCCGTCCGCGCCTGCTCGGGCAGCCGGCCCATCGGAGTGAGCTTCGGCGCCGTCCCGACCGCCAGCGACAGCCAGGACTCGGCCAGCTGCCCTAGCCGTCTGCCCTGCGCCGGGTCGATGCCGCGGTCCACGGCCCGGAGCGTCCCGTCGATCCGCACCCCGAGCACCGCGTCGCCCTGCGCGTGGCGACCGAGCAGGGCGGCGACCGCGTCTTTCACGGCGCCGGCCACCTGGGGCACGTCCGCCGTCGTCACCAGCGACAGCCCGGCCTGCCGGAGCACGCGCTCCCGGTCGAGCGCGCGACGGTGCGCCACGGCCGCGTCCCACAGCCGGGTAAGCACGAGCAGGTACAGCACCGCGGAGAACACCGCGATCACGCTGACGTCGGACGTCACTCCCCCCGGCAGGGCGGTCAGCAGCACGACGGGGGCGACGAGCGAGGCGAGCATGAGCAGGGCCAGCCGGACCGGCGAGACCTCGACCTGCTGGCGCGGCACCGGCTCGGTGAGCCGGGCCATGCTGGGGTGCAGCGCCGCGGCGCCCCAGGCGGCGTAGAACAGGGCCCAGCCGAGGTCGACGAGCGTGCCGTTGTGGAAATACCCGTGCAACTGCATGAAGCCGAAGGCCACGTCGGACACCAGGCACGCGACGGCGCCCAGGGTGAGCAGCTGAACGCACCGGGACCGGCCGGAACCCGGCGCGAGCAGCCTGGCCAGCAGGGCGAGCATGAGCACGTCGCCGAGCGGGTAGGCGATCGCGACGGCCTTCTGCAGCCCGGACAGCGCCGGGTTGTGCACATATGGCCGGATCAGGAACATCCAGGACAGCAGGGCGAGGCCGACGGTGAGCGTGAGTGCGTCGATCAGGCTGCGCCGGTCGCCGTCCGGGGTGCGCCAGTAGATGAAGATCAGCAGCCCGGCCGCGGCCAGCGGGTACTCCGACAGGTAGAGGACGTCGGCGAACGAGGGAAACGGCAGGACCACGTTGAGCTTCGCCGCGATCAGGAAGCTGAGCTGGCCGGCGGCGAAGCTGGCGAGCGCGGCCGACAGGAGGAACCAGGGCGCCTTGCGGGCGGGGCGATTGAGCCGCAGGCCCGCCAGAATGCCGATCGCGCCGCTCAGGCCGATCAGCCCCCAGGCTTCGACGCGCAGGCCACTCAGCTCGTAGTACGCGATGATGAGCAACACGATCCAGGCGGCGTAGCCGCCGAGAACATACCGCTTTGTCGTCACGGCATTCCTCCCGTCGGCCGCCTACCAGGACGATTGATCGATCCTGTGCATGCAATCTACCCGTTTTCGATGGCTCGACCGTCCTGGTGGTTAGGTGCGATATTCCATGAATTATCGTCATTGATGCGTAGTGTTGCCGACACATGCGGCGGGCAGAACTGAGATGGCCGGCAATCCTGTCGGCGCATTTCCGGACATTAGCTGGAATCATTCGTGACAATGGCTGACCAGTCGGGCGAAACGCCAGATGCCTTCGTTGTCGTGGTCAACGACGAAGGCCAGCACGCGCTGTGGCAGGCCGAGCTCGACGTGCCGCGCGGGTGGCGCCGCCAGTCCCCGGTCATGTCCAGGCGACAGTGCCTCGAGGCCGTCGAGGGCGCGTGGCGGGACCTGGCCCCGCTGGCCGCCCGTTCGACGACCCGTGCGCGGACCGGCGCGTACGGCGGCCGGTTCGTTCATGAGCGCTTCGCGGACCAGGCGGCCAGACGCCCCGACGCGACCGCTATCGTGGCCGGCCGGAAGCGGATGACCTACCGTGAGCTTGACGCGTCCGCGAGCCGGCTCGCGCACTACCTGGCCGGGGTCGGCGTGGGCCCGGAGACGGTGACCGGCGTTCACCTGGAGCGGGGCGTCGACCTCATCACGGCCATCCTCGCCATCATGCAGGCCGGCGGCGGCTACCTGCCGCTTGACCCGTCGCTGCCAGCGGAACGGCTGTCCCGCGTCTGCGCCCAGGTCGGCCCGGTCGCGGTGATCACGGACGAGCGGGCCGCATGGCGGGGACCCGAGACCCGGCTGCTCCCGCTCCGTGAGCTCACCGCGGACCTCGCGGACCGCCCGGTGACCGCCCTGGCTACCCGCCCGCACCCGGACAACCTCTGCTACGTCATCTACACCTCGGGCTCCACCGGTGACCCTAAGGCCGTCGCCGTCAGCTTTGGCAGCATGGCCTGCGTCATCGGCGAGATGGCGCGCGAGTACCAGATCAGCGCGGGCGACCGGGTCGGGCAGGTCGCCGCCATGGCCTTCGACACGTTCCTTGAGCAGGTGTTCACCGCGCTGACGGCGGGCGCGTCGCTCACGCTGCCGCCGCATGGCACCATGGCGCCATCGGAGCTGCTCCGTGGCGTCGAGCGCAGGCAGGTCACCGTTCTCGACCTGACGCCGGCGTACTGGCACCAGGTGCTCGCGCTGACCCGCCCCGCCGACGAGCGGCTGCGTTCGGTCCGGCTGATGATCACCGGCGGCGAGGTGGCGGATCCCGCCGACTGCCGGGCCGCGCTGCGGGCGGCTCCGTGGGCACGGCTGCTCAACGCCTACGGGCTCACCGAGACGACCATCACGTCGTCATTGTTCGACATCGGCGCCTGGCTGCCCACCGCCGAGCCGGACGCCGCCGTCCCGGTTGGCCGTCCGGCCGGTCACGCGCGGATCATGGTGCTTGACGGTGAGCTGAACCCGGTGCCCGCCGGGACGGCGGGGGAAATCTACATCGGCGGCTGCGGCGTCGCCCGGGGCTACCTCGGACGGCCCGCGCTCACCGCGGAGCGGTTCCTGCCCGACGCGCGCGGCGTGGCCGGCGGGCGGATGTACCGCACGGGGGACCTGGGCCGCTGGCTCGCGGACGGCAGCCTCGAGGTCGCCGGGCGGGTGGACCGCCAGCTCAAGGTGCGCGGCTTCCGCGTCGAGCCCGGGGAGATCGAGAGCGTGCTCGCCGGGCACCCCGACATCGACCAGGTTTCCGTGGTGGCGTCGGCCCGCGAGTCCGGCGACACCCGGCTGGTGGCCTACTACACGCCAAGCGCCGCCGCGGCGGAAAGCGCGCTGCATCATCCGCCGGCCGCGAGCCTGCGCCATTACCTGCTCGACCGGCTGCCCGGCTACATGATCCCCGCGGCGTTCATCGCGCGCCACCACCTGCCGCCGGGGCCGGGGCCTAACGGGCAGGACGGGCACGGTGCCGGCAAGCACGGTGTTCCTAAGCACGGGGAGCACGGGCCCGGCGAGCGTCATACGCCGACGCAGGCGGGCCTTTCCGCGCTCTGGGGCAGGCTGCTCGGCCAGGACCACGTGGGGCTTGACGACGATTTCTTCGCCCTCGGCGGCAACTCGCTGCTCGCCGCGGAGATGCTGGCGCATACGCGCTCGATCTTCGGCATCCCGGCCGACTCGGTGCGCCCGCTCACCCGCTGCCTGCTGCGTGACCCCACGCTGCGCGGGTTCTCGGCCGCCGTGGCGGACGCCAGGGCGGGCCGGCTGGCCGCCGACGGCGACCAGGCCGAGGTCGACTTCACCCGGGAGACCAGGCTTAACCTCAAGGTCCGGCTGGACGGGGCGCCGTCGCGGCCGCGGCCCGACTGGCGCCACCCGCGTGACGTGCTGCTCACCGGGGCGACCGGGTTCCTGGGCGCCCACCTGCTGAGCGAGCTGCTCACCGCCACCGGCGCCCGGGTCCACTGCCTGGTCCGCGCCCGCGACGACGCGGCCGCGCTGTCCCGGATCCGGCACGCCGCCGAGCGCTACGAGCTCCCCGGGCCGGTCAGCCGGCCGCGTCGTGCCGCTGGCCGGTGACCTCGCCGAGCCGCGACTCGGGCTTTCTCAGCAGGCGTTCCGTGACCTGGCGGGCGACATCGACGTCATCTACCACGCGGGCGCGCTGGTGAACTTCATCTACCCCTACCAGGAGCTGCGGGCGGCCAATGTGGCAGGCACCCGCGAGGTGATCCGCCTGGCGGGCCTGTACCGCGGCATCCCGGTGCACTACGTGTCGACCACCGCGGTGCTGGCCGGCCTCGGCGTGGCCGGCACTCGCCACGTGACCGAGGAGACACCGCTCGCGCACCCCGGGCTGCTGCGCATGGGCTACGTCGAGACGAAGTACGTGGCGGAAGAGCTCTTGCGGGCCGCGGGCCGCGCGGGCCTTCCCGTGGCCATTTACCGGCCGCTCGACATCGTCGGCAGCGTGCACACCGGCGCCTGGAGTACCTCGACCGAGATGGCCGCGCTGATCAGGTTCATCGCCGACACCGGCCTCGCTCCCGACATCGACCTTCCGCTCGACTTCGTGGCCGCCGACGTCTGCGCGGCGGCCATCCGTCATATTTCCGTCACAGAAGGCGCGCTTGGTCGCACCTACCATCTCGCCAGCCCGGCGAACGCCCCGCTCGGCGTCCTCGTCGGCCGGCTCCGCGACCGCGGTTACCCGGTCACGGAGCTGCCGTACGACGACTGGGTGCGGGAACTGGCGCGGCAGGCGGCCCGTGACCCCACGCAGCCGATGGCGGCCTTCCTGCCACTGTTCGTGGACCGCGGCCCGGCGGCGGCGGACGGTGGCGGCCTGACGGTGGCGGAAATGTACCTGAGCCACATCTTCCCCTCCTATACCCGGACCAATACCGAGCGAGCGCTACGGGGCAGCGGCATAGCCTTCCCGCCCGTCGACGGCCAGCTCCTCGACAGCAATGTCGACCGCCTGATGCGGACCGGCTACCTGGCCGCCCCGTTGGCCAGCCACCCGCGGGCGCATGTCGGCTAACCGGTACCCGGACTGGGCGTCGGTCCGGTTGCCCGCCGCCGCCCCGGCCGACGGCCCGGTGGCGTTCTGCGCGGACGTGAGCGCGGCCAGCGTCCTCGGCGCGTACCGGCGGGGCATCATCCCGCTCCCCGCACCCGACGAGTACCTCAGGACGATGAACGAGGTCCGGTACGAGGACCAGGTGGCGGCGGGCACGATCGCCATCGTCGGCGACGAGCGGGACGATCCGTACTGGGCGGCCTGGTGGTCACCCGACCCGCGGCCGGTGATCGGCGCGGACGGCGTGCACCTCGGGCGCAACGTCAGGAAGCGGTTGCGCCGGGACGGGCTCAGGACGACCGCCAACGCCGCGTTCCTCGAGGTCGCCGAGGCCTGCCGCGCGGGCCGGGAGCCGCGCTGGCTCACCGACGCGCTGCTCGGCTCGCTCGCTCAGCTGCACGACCAGGGCTGGGCCCACAGCATCGAGGTGTGGCAGGACGACGAGCTTGTCGGCGGCGCGATGGGGATCGGCATCGGCGGCGTGATAAGCGGCGACTCGCTGTTCGCGCGACACCAGGGCGCGGCCGCCATCGCCGTCGCGGACATGCGCGCGCGGCTGGCGGAGGCGGGCGGGGCGCTCATCGACGCCCAGTGGGACAGCCCGTTCCTCCGCTCGCTCGGCGCCGTGCCGATCGCCCGCGAGCGGTACCTGGCCATGCTCGACGGCCCGGCGGAACCGGTGCGGCTGCCGACCCGGTCGCTGCCCGCGGACCGGCTGCTGTCCTAGGGAAATCAAACCAACCGCTGACGTCTCCGACCTAACGGGTGAATCACCCGCGAGCATCGGTATCGTGTGCGCGTGACCGGACAGCAGGCGCTGGGGAGCCGTTACGTGCTCGAACGCCGGATCGGCTCCGGCGGCATGGGTGCGGTCTGGCGGGGCAGGGACCGCGGCAACGGGCTACCGGTCGCGGTCAAGCTGCTGCACGAGCAGTTCGCGACCGATCCGGCGGTGCTGACCCGCTTCGTACGCGAGCGCACCGTCCTGGTCGGGCTGCGCCACCCGAACCTGGTGCCGGTGCACGACATGATCATGGAGGGCGACCGGCTCGCCCTCATCATGGAGCTCGTCCAAGGCGCGGACCTGCACCACCACCTCAGTGCCAGGGGACCCTTGCCGCCCGCGCTGGCCGCGACGCTGATCGCGCAGGTCTGCGACGCGCTCGCGGTGGTGCATGCGGCAGGTGTCATCCACCGTGACCTCAAGCCAAGCAACATCCTGCTCGACATGAGCCGCCGGCACCGATCGCGCGGCTGACCGACTTCGGCATCGCCTGGGCTGATGACGCGATGTCGCTGACCAGCGATGGCGCTGTCGTCGGCACCCCCGCGTATTTCGCGCCCGAGGTGGTCACCGGCCAGCGGGGCGGCCCGGCGGCCGACGTGTACGCGGCCGGGACCAGCCTGTTCGAGCTGCTGGTAGGCCGTCCGCCGTTTGCTGGCGGCCCGACGGCCGCCGTCATCTGGCGCCACATCGACGCAGAGCCGCTGTGCCCGCCCGCGATACCTGAGTCACTCTGGCGGGTCATCGCAGCGTGCCTGGCGAAGGACCCGGCGCGGCGTCCTGACGCCGCGACGGCCGCCCGGTGGCTGTACAACTGCCTACCCGCGCTGCACGGCCTGCCCGCCGCCGCCCCGCTGCCACCGGACGTAGCGACGTTCGCGATGAGCGAGCCGGCCGCCCGCAGGGAGCCAACCGGGACCGTTACCAGCTTCCACGAGCCGCCTCCGGCCCCGGTCGCCCCGGCCTCCCCGGCTTCCCCGGCGCACGCCCGGCCAGCCTCCCCGAGGCGTCGGCGGCGGGGCCGCGCCGTGCTGCTGACGACGGGGCTACTCGCGATAGCGGCGGGCGCCACGGCGTTCGCGCTGTCCGGTGGTGGCTCCCCGTCCCCGGCCGCGAGGCCGGCCGGCCCGGCGCCGGTCGGCAGCTGGCGGCTGGACGGCACCCACGGCACGGTGGCCAGCGATGCCACCGGCGCCAACCCGGGCACGGCCTTCAACGTTCAGTGGGGTGCCGGGCGCGGCGGCTGGGGTGACTTCAACGGCACCGACAGCCAGATCGTCACGGCCGGGCCGGTACTGAACACCGGCCCAGGCGCCAGTTTCACGGTGGCCGCCTGGGTTTACCTGACCGAGTACGCCGTCAATGTCACCGCCGTGAGCCAGGACAGCACCGGAGACAGCGGCTTCTGCCTGCAGTACTACAGTGGCGGCAATCGCTGGGGCTTCACCCGCTACGCGGCGAATAGCGTCATCCCCTCCCCCATCAGCGCACAATCGACCGGCCCGGTCTCGCTGAATACCTGGGTCCACCTCGTCGGCGTCTACGACGCCGACGATGGGCAACTGCGGCTCTACGTCAACGGCGAGCCACAAGGCACCGCCACCGACACCACCCCCTTCGCCTCCCACGGGAGTCTGGCAATAGGCCGCGCCCAGTTCGGCGCGCAGGACATCGACTGGTTTCCCGGCCGTATCAACGACGTCGAGGCCTTCCAGCAGGCCCTGACCCCGGCAGAGGTCAAGGCGCTGTAGGTCGTCCGGACCCCGTTCGGGTTATTGTTGTCGTGGTGCGATTCCAGGTCCGGCGGTGACAGCCCGCCAGTTCCGCTCCGCGAGCGGAACAACCCGGTGTGATCCCGGGGCCGCGCGGTGACACCCCGCCAGCTCTCGGACTTATCCAGTCCCTGATTCCTCAGTCGGCGCAGCGCGCTGCGCGTAGGCGGGTAAGGAGTGGTGAGGATGTTCACCGGTCGTATCCACGAGATCGGGGAAATCGCATCGGTCGTCGATGAGCGGATCGTGGTGCACGCGCCCAAGAGCGCGGGCCAGGTCCGGCCCGGCGGATCGTTGAACGTCGCCGGGGTATGCGTCACCGCGGAAGAGGTTGACGGCGGCATGGTGACCGTCACGGTGAGCGCCGAGACCCGGCGGCGCACGACCTTCGACCGCTGCGAGCCGGGGCAGCGGGTGAACGTGGAGCCGGCGCTGACCGTCGGTGATCCGCTGGACGGGCACCTGGTGCACGGGCATGTCGACGGAGTCGGCAAGGTCGCGGGCGTCGACGGCCACGGGGCCGGCCGCCGCATATGGATCCGCCCGTCCCCTCGGGTCCTGCCGCGAGTGGCGGCGAAGGGGCCGATCGCCGTTGACGGCGCCAGCCTCGCGGTGGCCGAGGTTGTCCGGGACCGGTTCTCGGTCGTGCTGATCCCCGCCACCCTGGCGCAGACCACGCTGGGTCGCCTGGCGGCGGGCGACCGCGTGAACCTGGAGTCCGACCTGGTGGCGCGGCTCGCGGCGGCGCGTACCGCGACCGCCGACGCGAACGTGGCCAGGGCCGTCGGCTCCCTGGGGTGGGCGGGGCACGTCTCCGGACGGACCGGGGTGGAGAAGGCCGTCACCCAGGTGGCCGCGGGCGGCGGGGTGCTCGTCTGGGATCCCGACCGGGAGGCAGAAGGCGATGTGATCTTCGCCGGCGCGGCCATCCGCCCGGAGGCGTTCACCTTCCTGCTGACCCGATGCTGCGGGCACACCACCGTCCCGAGCGCTCCCGAAGTACTTGAGCGGCTGCAGATCCCGCCGATGCCGGGAGCGGGTGACCGGCAGGGCACCCGCCCGCACGTTCCCGTCGACTTGGCCGCGGCCACCGGGACCGGGGTCTCCGCGGCCGAGCGGGCCGCCACGGTTCGCCGGCTCGCGGACCCGGCCGCCCGCCCGGCCGATTTCCTGCGCCCCGGTCATGTGTTCCCGCTCGCCGCCCGGCCCGGCCTGCTCGCCGAGCGGGCCGGCCACACCGAGTCCACCGTGGCGCTGTGCACGGCCGCGGGCTTGCCGCCGGTTGGCGTGTGCTGCGAGGTGATGAACGCCGACGGCACCATGGCGGGTCCGGCCGACCTGGAGGCCGCCGCGCTGAGCTGGGGCCTGCCGCTGATCGACGTCAGCGACCTGCGAGCCTGGCTGTGACCGGCACGGGACAGTCCATGTACGACGATCAGGCGTTCTTCACGCGCTATCAGCAGATGCGCCGGCAGGGCACGGGTCTCAACGACGACCTGGAACGGCCGGCCATCATCCGCCTGCTTCCACCGGTCGTCGACGCCGACGTCCTGGACATCGGCTGCGGCGACGGGGCGCTTGGCCGCTGGCTCGCGGGCCAGGGTGCGCGGCGCGTGCTGGGCACCGACCCTTCCATGCGGATGCTCAGGCTGGCGGCGAGCCACGCCCACCCGCGGGTGCGGTACTGCCGCTCAAGCGCCGAGGCCCTCGCGCTCGCGCCGGAGTGCCTGGACCTGGTCGTAAGCAGCCTGGCCCTGCACTACGTGGCCGACTACGGCGGGCTGATCCGGCGCGTCGCGGGATGGCTAAGGCCCGGCGGGCACGTGCTCTACTCGGTCGAGCACCCCATCTGCACCGCAAGGGACCCGATGACCAGCTGGATCGCGGTCGGCGAGGGCGATGTCTGGCCGGTCGATGACTACGCGCGCGAGACGACCAGGACACAGCAGTGGCTCGGCACCGTGGTGACCAAGCACCACCGGCGGCTGGCCACGCTGGTCGGCGGCATCCTCGCCGCCGGACTGGTTCTCACCGGCATCGACGAGCCTTACCCCGATGATCGGACGCTAGCCAGGCGACCTGAGCTTGCCGATCATCGCCGCAGGCCGCCCCTGCTGGTCGTCCGGGCGCGGAAACCGGAACAGGGTGCCACGACTCGACTGGAATCCTAAGGTGCGAGGGTGAGCATGCTTGAGCTTCGGCACGTCTCGAGGGTGTATGACGACGGAGCTGGCGAGGTAGCCGCTTTGCGCGACGTCAGCCTGTCGGTTGAGCCCGGGCAGTTGGTGGCGGTGATGGGGCCAAGCGGGTCGGGGAAGAGCACGCTCCTGGCCATCGCCGGGACGCTGGAAGAGCCGTCGTCCGGGAAGGTGCTCGTGGGTGGCCGGCTGGTGACGGGGACGTCCGCCGCCGAACAGGCCCGGCTGCGGCGGCGGGCAATCGGCTACGTCTTCCAGGACTTCAACCTGCTGCCCGGGCTGACGGCGACGGAGAACGTGGCCATGCCGCTCCAGCTGGATGGCGTCCTTGCTGTCCGGGCCCGCGCGGTCGCCGACCGTGCCCTGGCAGGCTTGGGCCTGGCCGAACGGGCCGGGCATTTTCCCGAGCAGTTGTCCGGGGGCGAGCGGCAGCGGGTCGCGATCGCCCGGGCGCTCGTCGGGCGGCGGCGGCTGCTCCTGGCCGATGAGCCGTCGGGTGCCCTCGACTCCGCTAACGGGGAGATGGTGATGCACATGATCCGGGCCGCCTGTCGGCAGGGGGTCGCGGCGGTGGTGGTCACCCACGACGCGCAGCTGGCGTCGTGGGCGGACCGGGTCGTGTTCCTGCGGGAAGGCCGCCTGGCCGACGAGGCTGGGCCGCCCGGCCCGCGGCCGCTGGCCGGGGATGTCCGGTGAGTGCGGGGGTGCTTGAGCCGCCGGCCGAGCCTGAGCTTGACGACGGCGGCAGTTCCGCGCGGCTCGCGGTCATTCACTGGGCGGGCCGGCTGTTCCGCCGCGAGTGGCGCCAGCAGCTGCTGGTCATAGCGCTGCTGACGGTCGCGGTCGCGGCCACCGTCTGGGGCGCGGGGGTGGCCACCAACACGCCGCCAGCCAACCCGAACGCCGGCACGTACGGCACCGCCAGCGCGCTGATATCGCTGCCGGGGACCGATCCGCGGCTGGCCGCCGACATCGCTGGCATCCAGCGGCAGTACCGTCCTGCGGACGTGATCGAGAATCAGGGCCTGGCCAGCGGCACCGTCCAGGCGGTCTGGCTGCGCGCTCAGGATCCGGCCGGGCCTTTCGGCGGGCCGCTGCTCGCCCTGGTCGCCGGCCGCTACCCGTCCGGCCCGGGGCAGGTGGCGATGACGAGCTCCGTCGCGGCGCTGTACGGCGTGGGCATCGGGAGCACCTGGACATGCGGACGGCAGGCTCTGGCGGGTGACCGGCATCGTGGAGAACCCGGGCAACCTGCTGGATGAGTTCGCGCTGGTATCTCCCGGTCAGCTGACCGCGCCGGCCCGGGTGACGATCCTGGTCGGCACCAGTCACGTCCATGGCCTGCCGAGGCGCCGCCAGCGTGTCCTACCCTCCGCCCGCCCGGGGGTCGACGCCTGGTATCTCGCCCGCGACGATCGTCCTCGCCGTCGCCGTGCTGGGCATGGTCTTCACCGGCCTGGTGGCCGTGGCCGGGTTCACGGTGATGGCGCAGCGGCGGCTGCGGGCGCTCGGCATGCTCAGCGCGCTCGGCGCCACCGAGGCCAATGTCCGGCTGGTCATGGCCGCCAACGGCGTCATCGTCGGCCTGAGCGGCGTCACCGCGGGCACATTGATCGGGCTGGCCGCCTGGTTCGCCTACGCGCCGCACCTTCAGGCGGTCACCGCGCACACCGTCGACCCGCTGAACCTGCCGTGGTGGGTGATCGTCGTCGCGATGGTCCTGGGGGTGGTGACCGCTACCACGGCCGCCGTGCAGCCGGCCCGGGCCGTTGTCAGACTGCCCGTGCTGGCGGCGCTATCCGGACGGCGGCCCAAGCCGCAGGCCGTGCGACGGCCGGCCAAGCTCGGCGCCGGACTGCTCGTGGCCGGCGTTTTCTTCCTCGCGATCTCCGGCGGCCTTGGGCAGCCAGAGCGGCGGCAGCCTGCTCGTGGGGATGGCCGCGATCGCGGCCGGGCTCGCGCTGCTCGCGCCGCTGTGCCTCGTCGCGCTGGCTGGCCTGGCATCCCCGCTGGCCCCGGTCGCGATCCGGATCGCGCTGCGGGACCTCGTCCGGTACCGGGCCCGCTCCGGCGCCGCCCTGGCCGCCACCTCCTTCGCCGTGTTCCTGGCCATGCTCATCTGCATGGTCGCCAGCATCCGGTTCTCCGACGTCCTCGACTGGACCGGACCCAACCTGACGACGAGCCAGCTCATCGTCTACACCTCCAACTACCCGCCGAGCACCGGCCCCGGCACTGCCCCCAGTCAGGCCCAGCTCGCGGCGCTGCCCGCGAAGGTGGACAGCTTCGCGGCGTCACTGGACGCCCGGGCCGTGCTGGCCCTGGACGAGGCGGGAACGGCCGTCTCCGGCAGCCCCGGAGGCGTCCTCCAGGGCGCGACCCTCCAGGCGGGCCATCTCGAAACCAAGTACACCGGACCGCTCTACGTGGCCACCCCGGCGCTGCTCGCCGAGTACGGGATCAAGCCCAGCCAGATCCGCGCGGCCACGGACATCCTGACCATGCGTCCCGGCCTGGCGTCGCTGCCCGGCGTTGACCTGGTCTGGGACACGGCCACCACCCAGACCGGCGCCCCCAGCCCGGCCGGCCGCTACATCGCCAGCCCGCCGATGCAGACGTTCAGCAGCCTGCCCAGCGGCACGTCGGCGCCGAACACGGTCCTCACCACGCAGGCCGTGCGGCGGCTGCACCTGCGGCTGATCCCCTACGGCTGGCTGATCCAGGCTCCCGCGCCGCTCACCGCCACCCAGATAAGCGCGGCCAGGCAGCTTGCCATCGCATCGAGTGCCACGATCGAGACCAAGTCCGGCGAGCTCGGTCTTGGCGAGATCAGCGACGGGGCCACCGCCGTCGGCATCCTGCTGGCGCTCGGCGTCCTGGTGATGACCGTCGGCCTCATCCGCAGCGAGGCAGCAGGCGACCTGCGGACGCTCACCGCGGCGGGAGCAAGCAGCGGGATCCGCCGCGCTATCGTCGGCGCGACCGCCGGCATCATCGGCCTCCTCGGCGCCATACTCGGCACCGCGGCCGCCGCCATCGCCACCCTGGCCTGGGCGAAGAGCAGCCTGTCGGCCACGTTCGGCGGCATCCCGGCCATCGACTTCCTGCTGATACTGGTCGGCCTGCCCGTCGTGGCCGCCATCGGCGGCTGGCTGCTCGCCGGCCGGGCGCCGTCCGACATCGCCAGGCAGCCGCTGGAGTAACAACCAGCCGTCTGGTGAGGGGCTGCGCTTATTCCGCCGGATCCGAAGAGCGACTCCGCCTGCCAGAAACAAATTCGAAAAGATCTTGGAAAACGATCCTTTAGCACCGTCGAATGTCACACCGCCTAGCTAGAATTTTCGTATCGGCAGGTTCAGAGTGTGATCATCCGAAGGGAGGGCCAGCATGGACGAACGGGCGATCATTGACGGCCCGCTCTATGGCGAGCATGGCTGGGGCTCTCCTCCTGCCTGCGTTCTCGACGATGACGTTGACCTCGACCTGCAGCTGATCGCGGTAATGTGCGGTCCTGAGGGCCTGGATCCGCAGTCGCTTTCGTCGGCGTTCCGAGCAGGACGGTGCCGCTGACGTGCTGCGGCCGGGCCCGGTGCTCGCGGCCCTCACCGCCCGGGCGACGGCCGGCGCCGGGTCGCTGACCGATGATGAGCTCGTCGGGGTGCTGCGGGCGGGCCGTCGGCTGGCGGGCCTGGCCGCCTACCAGCAGACGGTGGCGATCGCCGAGTTCGCGCGCCGCCGCCAGGCCCAGTTCGAGGCGGCGGTCGCGGCCGGGGTGCCGGCCGGCTGCCGGGACGGGGAGTTCCCCGGCGAGGAACTGGCCATGGAACTGGCCGACACCCGCGCTTACGCCGGCGCCAGGATCGACACCGCCGTCGAGCTGACCACGCGGCTGCCCCGCACCCTGGCCGGCATGAAGGCCGGGGCGATCGACCTGGACCGGGCCATCACGATCGCGTCCCGGACCCAGGTCATGACCGGCGCCGACGCCGCGTACGCGGATGAGGTCCTCGCCGCCGCCGCCCCGGAGCTGCGGCCGGACCAGCTGGCCAGGAAGGCCGCCGCGCTCGAGCTGAAGCTCGCCCCCGAGGCCGTCGCGGCCCGCAAGGACCTCGCCCGGCGGCTGGACCAGCGGGTCGAGGCCCGCCGCGAGGACTCCGGCAACGCGTCCCTGTCCGGCCGCGAGCTCGACACCGCCGACGTCATCGCCTCCAAGGCCCACATCGACGCCATCGCACTCAAGCTCCGCGACGCCGGCACCGACGGCACCCTCGGCCAGCTCCGCGCCCTGGCACTCACCGACCTCACCCAGGGCCGCAACCCCCTCGACCGCATCAAGCCACGGGCCGCCACGGCCTCAGAGACCGGCCCGGCGGGCACGACCGGCGGGTGCCTACACTGGCCGCGCCTCGGACGGCGCCTGCGAGCCATCAGGTCGTCCGCGCCAGGCTGCCCCTGGCCCAGCCAGCGACCCGGCCGACGCGGGCGCACCGGCCGCTGCGAAGGTCGATGAACATGACGACGACTTCGACAGCCCCGCCCGTGCCGGTGACCCCGCGCCGCTGCCTGCCTTGATTAACCTCCTGGTGCCGGCGGCCACCCTGCTGGGCTGGGGCACCGCCCCCGCCCAGGCCACCGGCTGGGGCCTGCTCGACACCGGAGAAACCCAGGCCCTGGTCAAGGCGGCCTCCACGCACCCGCGAACCCGCTGGTGCGTCACGGTCACCGGCCCCGACGGCACCGCGATCGGCCACGGCTGCGCCGCCGGCCAGCACCCCTGGCCGGGAAACGCCCCGCCGCCAACAGGAAGCCCGCCCGCTGCCCGCCCCGCACCAGGTTCAGCGCCCCGACGCCCACCCGACGCCAGAACCGGCACAACCGACGCCGCCACTGCTGAACAGTCAGCCCGACTACGCGACCTGCTCCAGCGGCTGAAGGTCACGCTCGAACCCATCGCCACGGGACACGTGCGACCACAGGCACGCCGAAGGCCGCTACGTCCCCAGCCGCAAGCTCAGGCACCTCGTCCGCGCCCGCAGCCAGACTGTGCACCGCCCCCGCCTGCAACGCCCAAGCGGTCTACAGCGACCTCGACCACACCGTCCCCTACCCCGACGGCCCCACCTGCCAGTGCAACCTCACCCCCAAGTGCCGCCGCCACCACCGGGTCAAGCAAGCCCCCGGCTGGACCGTCACCCAGCCCACCCCCGGCACCACCACCTGGACCACCCCATCAGGCCGCACCCACATCACGCCCCCGACGGTTTACGACCGGTAACCCGGCAGCGGAGGCGGTCGCCGTGGTCCCGTCGTGGCGGGCGTCGCGCTGCACCGGGCGGGCCGCGGCCGGTTACGCGTTTGACGGGTCAAAGATCGTGCTTGCGTTCCAGGTAGTTGAACGCCGCCCAGCCGAACGGCACCGGCAGCCAGAAGGTCAGCAGGCGGAACATCAGGACCGCGCTGACGGCGACCCCGCCCGGCACGCCGGCGGCGGTGAGCCCCGCGGTCAGCGCGGCTTCCACGGCGCCGAGCCCGCCGGGCGTCGGGATGATCGAGCCGAGCGCGCTGCCCGTGAGGTACACGACGCCGATCTTCGCGATCGGCACGGAACCGCCGAAGGCGGCCACGCAGGCGGACAGGCAGGCGATGTACGAGAGGCTGAGCACCAGCGCGCCGCCCATCCCCTCGATGAGCTTGCGCGGGTCCTGCGCGACCTCCACCAGCCGGGGCAGCACCTGGCCGAACGTCGGCGACACGCGCGCACGCACCAGGCGCCGTCCCGCGGGGAAGGCGAGGACCGCGCCCGCGAGCACCACCAGTCCCGCCACCACGAAGTATGCCCAGGTCGGCGGCCTGATCGAGCTTTTACTCCCCGTTCCGGCGATGGCGCCGAAGATGGCGAGCAGCAGGATGTGCAAAGTGAGCGCCACGACTTGGGAGACGGCGATGCTGGCCACCGCCACCGGGGACGGGATCTTCCGGCGCTGCAGGTACCGCACGTTCAGCGCGACGCCGCCGACCGCGGCTGGTGTCACGAGCGTGACGAAGGAGCTGGCGAGCTGGACGAGCATGGTGCGGATGAAGCCGAGGCGCTCGGCGACGAAGCCGGACACGGACAGCGTCGCGCCCACGTAGGTCACCGCCGACAGCGCCAGCGCCACGAGGCCCCAGCGCCAGTCCGCCTTCGCGAGCAGCCGCCCGAGGCTGGCCTGGGCCAGCTCGCCCGCCAGTAGGTACACCGCGGCGACGCTCGCCACCAGCGTCACCAGGGTGCGCGCCCGGATGCGCTCAAGCTGGACAACCGGCACGACCTCGCCGCTCGGCACGGCCGCCTGCAGCGCCTTGCGCAGGGCGGGGAGCACGTCGCGGCGGCGGCGCAGCGCGTGCCGGGTGGAGCGGACCAGCGCGACCGGCTGCATGAGCGGGAGCACGACGGCCACGCCGTCCCCGCCGAGCTGGTCGATCGCGAGCCGGGCCGACTTCTCCGGCCCCACGTGCAGCGCCAGCTCGACGATGAGCTGCGCCTGGTCGAGGCGGACCTGCAGATCGCTCGCCGCGACGTCGCCGTCACCCGGATCGAGCAGCATCACCTCCCCGTCGGCGGCGAACATGATGCGGTCCGCGCTGAGCCCGCGGTGGGTGACGTGGTGGGCGTGTAGCCGGGTCACGGTGTCCCACACGCTTTTCAGCTCCGCGTCGGTGCACCGGTCCCGTTCCGCCAGCGTGGTTCCCGCGCAGTGGTCGTAGGCGAGCACGGCGGCGTCCGGCCCCACCCGCACCAGCGTCCGCAGCCGGGGCGTGGGCACGTCCGCGTCCTGCGTCGCGTAGGAGAGCAGCGCCCGCTGCTCGACCGACCGGTCAACCGACAAGGAGAAGCCCCGCGCCACCTGCCGGCGCACCCGGACAAAGCGGTACAGCCGGTAGAACGTTCCGGCCGCCTGCTGGTCCCGGTCGAACACCACCACGTCGAGGTGCCCGCCGTCCCCGGTGGTCACGTCGTAGTTCCTTGACCCGGCCAGGCCGGCGCTGGGCTGGTCCACCCGCCGGATCGCGGCCACCGTCACGTCCCCGGAGGACAGCGCGGTGGCGATTTCGAGCGCGGGCGGGCGCTGCGACGTCACGCCCGCGCCGTACCGGACGGCCAGCCCGATCGCCCGGCCGGCCAGCAGCGTGGTCAGGATCGACAGGCCGGTGATGTTGAGGACCGCGAGCTGCACGATCGCGTACACGCCGACCGCCAGGCACAGCGCGTTCCGCCAGCCGGGCCGCCCGGTCAGCCCGATCATCGTGACGAAGGCGATCAGGCCGACCAGATACGCGTCAAGGGCGTCGACGTGGCTGGCGCCCGGCTTCGACATGATGATCGCGTAGTAGAGCCGGGCGGCGGCGGGCCGCTTGAGCAGGGCGTTGGCGATCTCGGCGGCCAGGCCGGCCCCGAAGCCGGTCGCCACCGCCTCGACGACCCGGCGTACCTGGCGCCGGACGAGCAGGCTGCCCCCGAGCAGCAGCGGGAGCATGAACAGCGCGAACAGCGCGATATGGGGCGCGGCGTGCAGCAGGGTCGGCGGCAGCCGCTTGCTCGCGCCCACGATGTCCGTCTCCACCCCGGTCGTGGTGGCGCTCGCCGCGACGGCCGCCACCGCGATCACGAAGAGCCAGAAGCAGGCGATGACGCAGCGCAGGGCGTCTACCGGCTTCCGGATTCGGCGCTCCAGGTGGTCGGTGACCTGGATCGCGGTGGACTGCAGCACGGGAAGATCGTACTGAACTAGGCCTTTACCTTGACCACCCCGCCGGACGCGAACAAGACACGAAACGGCCCGGGTCGAGCCGACCCGGGCCGTTTCGCGTTCGCTGAGCGAGCAGGCTGGACTTAGAAGTCCATGTCCCCGCCGCCACCGGGGGCAGCCGGCGGACCGGCCTTCTCCGGCTTCTCCGCGATGACCGCCTCGGTGGTGAGGAACAGCGCCGCGATGGACGCCGCGTTCTGCAGCGCCGAGCGGGTGACCTTCGCGGGGTCGATGATGCCGGCCTTGAACATGTCGACGTACTCACCGGTCGCCGCGTTCAGGCCCTCGCCCGCGGGCAGGGTCTTCACCTTCTCGACCACGACGCCGCCCTCAAGGCCGGCGTTGACCGCGATCTGCTTCAGCGGCGCCTCGACGGCAACGCGCACGATCTGCGCGCCGGTCGCCTCGTCGCCCGCCAGGTCCAGCTTGTCGAAGGCGGTGCGGGCGGCCTGCAGCAGCGCGACGCCGCCGCCGGGCACCACACCCTCCTCGACCGCGGCCTTGGCGTTGCGCACCGCGTCCTCGATGCGGTGCTTGCGCTCCTTGAGCTCGACCTCGGTCGCCGCGCCCGCCTTGATGACGGCCACGCCGCCGGCCAGCTTGGCCAGCCGCTCCTGCAGCTTCTCGCGGTCGTAGTCGGAGTCGGTGTTGTCGATCTCGGTCCGGATCTGGTTGACCCGGCCCGCGATCTGGTCCGCGTCACCGGCGCCGTCGACGATCGTGGTCTCGTCCTTGGTCACGACGACCTTGCGCGCCCGGCCGAGCACGTTCAGGTCGACGCTGTCCAGCTTGAGGCCGACCTCTTCGCTGATGACCTGGCCACCGGTGAGGATGGCGATGTCACCGAGCATGGCCTTGCGGCGGTCGCCGAAGCCGGGGGCCTTCACCGCGACGGACCGGAACAGCCCGCGCATCTTGTTGACCACCAGGGTCGCCAGGGCCTCGCCGTCGACGTCCTCGGCGATGATCATCAGGGGCTTGCCGGACTGCACGACCTTGTCGAGCAGCGGGAGCAGGTCCTTGTTGGCCGAGATCTTGGAGTTGACCATGAGGATGTACGGGTCCTCGAGGACCGCCTCAAGCCGCTCCGGGTCGGTGACGAAGTAAGGCGCGATGTACCCCTTGTCGAAGCGCATGCCCTCGGTGAGCTCAAGCTCGAGGCCGAAGGTGTTGCTCTCCTCGACGGTGATGACGCCTTCCTTGCCGACCTTGTCCATGGCCTCGGCGATCATCTCGCCGATCGCCGGGTCGCCGGCCGAGATGGACGCGGTGGAGGCGATCTGCTCCTTGGTCTCCACGTCCTTGGCGAGCTGCGACAGCTGCTCGCTCACGGCCTCGACGGCCGCCTCGATGCCGCGCTTGAGCGACATCGGGTTGGCGCCGGCGGCGACGTTCCGCAGGCCCTCGCGCACCAGCGCCTGGGCGAGCACGGTCGCCGTCGTCGTGCCGTCGCCGGCAACGTCGTCGGTCTTCTTCGCTACTTCCTTAACCAGCTCGGCGCCGATCTTCTCCTACGGGTCCTCGAGCTCGATCTCCTTGGCGATGGACACGCCATCGTTGGTGATCGTGGGGGCTCCCCACTTCTTCTCGAGAACCACGTTCCGGCCCTTGGGGCCGAGAGTTACCTTCACGGCGTCGGCAAGCTGGTTCATGCCGCGCTCGAGGCCGCGCCTGGCGTCCTCGTCAAACGCGATCATCTTCGCTGCCATTGGTTCCAGTCCTCCGTGGCGTACGTTAGGACCGGCCGACGCCCGCGACGGACGGCACGCGCACCGCGGCAGTCCTTTCCCGCCGCTTAGCGGTACCTCATCGCCCGATCCCGCCGTTGTGGTTGTCACTCTCACGGGGAGAGTGCCAAGTCCCATGTTTAGCACTCTCATAGGGAGAGTGCAAACGCCGAGGCCTCGTGCTGGGCGTTCGCGCATACGGCGTAGCCCCGCCCCGCCGAACGCGTAGAGTGAACGAGCACAGAACACGTCGGGAATCACCCGCCCCCTTCGAGAGGGTCTGTTACTTTTCCGCCATGAAAGCGCTCGTCCTATCCGGTGGCTCCGGCACGCGCCTGCGCCCGATTACGCATACCTCAGCAAAGCAGCTGGTCCCGGTGGCGAACAAGCCGGTGCTGTTCTACGGACTCGAGGCGATCGCGGAGGCGGGGGTCACCGACGTCGGGATCATCGTCGGCGACACCGCGCCCGCGATCGAGGCGGCCGTGGGCGACGGCTCGAAGTTCGGCACTCAAGGTCACCTACATCAGGCAGCACGCGCCGCTCGGCCTCGCGCACGCCGTGCTGGTCGCCCGGGACTTCCTCGGCGACGACGACTTCGTGATGTACCTGGGCGACAACTTCATCGTCGGCGGGATCACCGGCCTCGTCGAGGAGTTCGCCACGCACCGGCCCGACGGCCCAGATCATGCTGCCCGGGTCAGCGACCCGAGGTCGTTCGGCGTGGCCGAGCTCGACGAGGCGACGGGCCGGGTCAAGAGCCTGGAAGAGAAGCCCAAGCAGCCCAAGAGCGACCTCGCCCTCGTCGGCGTCTACCTGTTCACCCCGGCCATCCATGAGGCGGTCGCCAGCCTCAAGCCGTCCTGGCGGGGCGAGCTTGAGATCACCGAGGCGATCCAGTGGCTGCTCGACAACGGCCGCACCGTCAACTCCACGACGATCACCGGGTACTGGAAGGACACCGGCAACGTCACCGACATGCTCGAGGTGAACCGCCTGGTCCTTGAGGGCCTCGAGCCGCGGGTCGACGGCACCGTCGACGACGACTGCGAGATCATCGGCCGGGTCGTGGTCGAGGCGGGCGCGAGCGTGACCGCGCCTCGCGGATCGTCGGGCCCGGCGATCATCGGCGCGGGCAGCACGGTCACCGGCTCCTACGTCGGCCCGTTCACCGCCATCGACGCGGACTGCTCGGTCGATCGACAGCGAGATCGAGTACTCCATCGTGCTGTCAACGCCTCCATCAGGGCGTCGCGCCGGATCGAGGCCTCGCTGATCGGCCACTACGCGGAGGTAACCCCCGCGCCCCGGGTACCGCGGGCGCACCGGCTCGTGCTCGGCGACCACAGTAAGGTGCAGATCAGCTCATGAGGATCCTGGTTACCGGCGGCGCGGGCTTCATCGGCTCGCACTACGTCCGCACGCTGCTGTCCGGCGGCTACCCGGGTTACGAGGACGCCCACGTCACGGTCTACGACAAGCTCACCTACGCGGGCAACCTCGCGAACCTCGCCCCGGTCTCCGGCCAGCCCCAGGTACACGTTCGTCCAGGGCGACATCTGCGACCCGGCGCAGCTGGCCGAGGTCCTCCCCGGCCACGACGCGGTGATCAACTTCGCCGCCGAGTCGCACGTCGACCGGTCGATCGCCGGCGCGGCCGAGTTCGTCACGTCGAACGTGGCGGGCGTGCAGATCCTGCTCGACGCCTGCCGGACCGCGGGCACCGGCCGCATCGTGCACGTCTCCACCGACGAGGTGTACGGCTCGATCGCCGAGGGCGCGTGGACCGAGCAGTCGCCGCTCGACCCGAATTCCCCCTACTCCGCCGCGAAGGCGGGCGGCGACCTCATCGCCCTCGCCTACGCGCGCACCCACGGGGTCAACGTCTCCATCACCCGGTGCTGCAACAACTACGGGCCTTACCAGTACCCGGAGAAGGTCATCCCGCTGTTCGCCACCAACCTGCTCGACGGCAAGCCGGTGCCGCTCTACGGCGACGGCCTCAACGTCCGCGGCTGGATCCACGTGGACGACCACTGCCGTGGCATCCAGCTCGTCCTGGAACGAGGCGAGGCCGGCCGGGTCTACAACGTCAACGGCGACGTCGAACTGTCCAACCGCGAGCTCACCGCGGCCATCCTCGACAAGCTCGGCGCGTCGTGGGACGACGTGGTGCCGGTCGAGGACCGCAAGGGCCACGACCGCCGCTACTGCCTCGACGACTCGCTGCTCCGCTCGATGGGCTACGCCCCGCTGACGCCGTTCTCCGACGGTCTCAAGGCCACGATCGAGTGGTACGCCGCCAACCGCGGCTGGTGGGAGCCGCTGCACCGCCCGGCGCCCCCGGCCCGGCCGGGCCCGCCCGGCGGGCCAGTGACCCGCTGGCTGGTCACCGGCGCGGCCGGAATGCTCGGCCGTGACCTGACGGCGCTGCTCACCGCCCGCGACGCGGAGTTCACCGCCCTGCTCCGGGCGGACCTGGACATCACCGACGCGGCCGCGACGACGGCGACGGTCGCCGCCGTCAAGCCGGACGTGGTCGTCAACTGCGCCGCCTGGACCGCGGTGGACGCCGCGGAGGAGCACGAGGCCGAGGCCCTGGCGATCAACGGCCGCGGCGCGGCCAACCTGGCCGCCGCCTGCGCCGAGGCCGGCGCGCTGCTTGTCCACCCGTCGACCGACTACGTCTTCGACGGCCGCGCCGGCCAGCCCGTACGCCGAGGACGCCCCGACCGCGCCGGCCGGCGCCTACGGCCGCACCAAGCTGGCCGGCGAGCAGGCGGTCCGCGCCGCCCTGCCGGACGCCAGCTACATCGTCCGCACCGCCTGGCTGTACGGCGCGCACGGCAAGAACTTCGTGAAGACCATGCTCCGGCTGGCCGGCAACGGCACGGCCCCCGGCGTCGTCGCCGACCAGCACGGCCAGCCCACCTGGACGGCCGACGTCGCCGCGCAGATCTACGCGCTGATCGACAAGTCCGCCCCCGCGGGCGTTTACCACGCGACCAGCTCCGGCCAGACGACCTGGTTCGGCTTCGCCGAGGAGATCTTCCGCCTGTCACCAAGGTCAAGACCAAGGCGAGGATTCCGAACGACCGCGGCTTACTCCCCGGCCCATCACTACTGCCGACTACCCGACGCCGGCGAAACGGCCGGCTTACAGCGTCCTGGGCCACGAGGCGTGGCACGCGGCGGGCATCAGCCCGATCGGCGACTGGAGGGACGCGCTGAACCGCGCCTTCCCCGCGATCATGGCAAACGCCTAGCCGAGCGGGCCGGTGTCCGAGAGCGAGGTGGCGGCGGCCTCAGCCGGGACCGCCTCCGGCTCTTTTCCCTCGACTGTGCTTCCCTCGACGACTGTGTTTCCCTCGACGACTGTGCTTTCCTCAACTGTGCTCTTGCCGCGGCCGCGGCCGCGGCTCGCCGCCGCGATGCCCGCCACGATCAGGTCGCTGATCGTGTTGACGCCGCGGGAGACGAGCGCCACCGCCAGCCCCGCCTGGTGGCCGACCAGCGGGCTGAGCGCCAGGATCAGCAGGGCGTCGCGGACGCCCGCGCCGGCCGGGGCGAAGACGATGACGAAGCCCACGCACCAGGCGAACGCGTAGCCGCCGAGGGCGATCAGGGCGGTCCGGCCGGCCGGGGCGCCCAGCTTGTCGGCGAGCACCCAGATCTGCGGCCGTTGGCGATCCACGCGAGCAGCGACCAGGCGAGCGCCTTGCTCAGCATCGTGAGCGTGACCGGCTGGTCGAGTCCCGGCCGCTTGATCAGCTTGAACAGCCAGTTGAGCAGCGGGTTGAGCACCTTCGGGTAGAGGCAGACCAAGATCACCGGGACCAGGATGAAGACCCAGTCGTAGCCGGAGGAGTAGTGCGCGAACGGCAGCGTCGCCGCGGCCACGAGCAGGCCGGTGGCCAGCGACAGGATCATCGTGAGGATCGAGGCGCTCGCCGACCGCGTCCGTGGCACGTTGGCCCGCGCGCCCAGTTCCATCTGCGTCAGGACCGGCCAGACCGAGCCGGGGATGTACTTGCCGAGCTGACCGATGAAGAAGATCCGGCCCGGCCGTGGTCGTCCGCAGCGGCGAGCCGAGCCCGGCCAGCAGCGCCTGCCACTGGCGGAGCGTGGCGTACTGCATCACCAGCAGCGCGAGCAGCGCCTCGAGCGAGGCGACCAGGCCGATCTGGCCCAGGGCGTGGTGGACCTGGTTCCACTCCTTGTCGATCGCGTAGGCGCCGATGCCCACCGCGATAACGACAACCGCCCACTTGAGCCACCGGCTGCCGAGCAAGCGCTTAACGAAGCCCATCATCCTGTCCATCGGGTCGGTGCGTCATGCCCTAGGGTACGGACATCATGCGCACAATCATCTTCGGTACTTACGACACCGCGATGCACCCGCGCATCGCGACCATTGCCGAGGGCCTCGCCGCCCGCGGATTCGACGTGACCGAGTGCAACATCCCGCTCGGGCTCACCACCGCGGACCGCGTCGACATGCTGGCGAAGCCGTGGAAGGCCGGCGGGCTGGTCGCCCGGCTCGCCAGCCGCTGGCTCGGGCTCGCGGCGAAAGCACGCGGGCTTGGCCGGCCGGACGTCGTCGTCGTCGGCTACCTGGGTCACTTCGACGTGCACCTGGCGCGGCTGCTTTACCGCCGCGGCAAGGTGCCGATCGTGCTCGACCACCTGATCAGCGCGGCGAACACCGCCAAGGACCGCCGGCTCGACGGCGGCCTGAAGACGAGGCTGCTGCGGCTGATCGACGCGGCCGCGCTGCGGGCCGCCGACATCGTGGTGGTCGACACCGAGGAGCACCTGGAGATCGTCCCGGAGAAGTACCGGTCGAAGGCCGTGGTAGTGCCCGTCGGCGCGCCGACGCCCTGGCATGAGGCCGCGCGGGAGCTGTCGGCGACTGGCCGACCGCACAGCGGGCCGCTGAAGGTCGTCTTCTACGGGCTCTACACGCCGCTGCAGGGCACGCCGGTCATCGGCGAGGCGCTCGGCCGCCTCGCGGGCGCGCCGGTCGAGGTGACGATGATCGGCCGCGGCCAGGACGAGGCGGCGACCAAGCGAGGCCGCCGCGGCCAACCAGTCGGTGCGCTGGCTTGACTGGGTGCCCGCCGCCGAGCTGCCCGCGCTGGTGGCCGCCCATGACGTCTGCCTCGGCATCTTCGGCACCGGCGACAAGGCGCTGCGGGTGGTGCCCAACAAGGTGTTCCAGGGCGCCGCCGCCGGGTGCGCGGTCATCACGTCCGACACCGCGCCGCAGCGCCGGGTGCTCGGCGACGCGGCGGTCCTCGTGCCGCCGGGTGACCCGGCGGCCCTGGCCGACGCGCTGCTCCGGCTGGCCGACGACCGCGAGGCGCTGCTGAAGCTGCGCCACGCGGCGCGCCAGCTCGCCGCCGAGCGGTTCACGCCCGAGCAGGTGGTCGGAGCCGCTGACGGACCGGCTGCTTCGGCCGCACGCCCCTCTCACTCAAGACAAGGCCTAGCTGTCCCTGGACCTGACTATCAGGTCGGCGAGCAGCGCCAGTGACGCGATGAGCAGGCCGGTGACGAAGACCAGCACCGTGTCCGTGGCGATCTTCACCGGGTGGTCCACGACGTCGAAGATGGCCTTGACGATGCCGATGCCGAGCAGGGTCAGGGCCAGCGGCATGAGCACCTTGAGCGGGTTGAAGTACATCGTCATGCGGAGGATCTGCAGGATGTACCGGTAGGCGTCCTTGCCGAACTTGAACTTCGACTTGCCCGCCCGCTTGTAGTAGTCGATCGGCAGGAAGTACAGCTCGTGGTTGTTCGCGAGGAACGACATGGTGATCGTGGTGACGCAGGAGAACCCGGCGGGCAGCAGCCGCAGGTAGGGCAGCGACACCTCGCGCCTGAAGGCCCGCAGGCCCGGAGTTCAGGTCCGGGATCCTCGCGCCGGTCAGCCGCTCGGCGAACTTCCTGATGAACCACTTGGCGGGCACCCGCAGCAGCTTGTAGGTGCCCTGCTCGCTGGTCCGGGCGCCGACCACCTGGTCGATCGTCGGGTCCTTCTCCAGGATCTGGACCAGCTCGGGAATCCGCTCGTTCGGGTACGTCATGTCGGCGTCGGTCCACACCACGATCTCGCCGCGCGCCCGCTGGGTGCCGATCCGCCGCACGGTGCCGGAACCGCTGTTGCGGTGGAAGTTGACGACCTCCATCTTGGGGAAACGCGGCGCGGCCTCGTAGAGCTTGGCCAGCGTGTCGTCGGTGGAGGCGTCGTTCGACGCACACCAGCTCGTACGAGTAGCCGCTCGCGTCCATCGCCGCCGAGATCCGCTCGATCTCGGCGATCACGTGCCCTTCCTCGTTGTAGCAAGGCAGGATGATCGTTACGTAGGGCGCGGTCTGTTCCCTCGCGCGCGGTTTCCTGTTCGGCAATCACTTGCCCGGCTCCCAACTGTAGACCGTGAACGTCTCGGAAACGGTGTTCCGTCGGCGTACCGAAAATAGATGTGTTCGTCGTCGTTCGTGCTGAAGTCCATGATGCGGCGTCACGGTGCCGTTACCGAACTCCTTCATCAGGGGCGCGAACTCGGCTGGTGAAGCGGCGAGGACGAGCGGGTGATGACCGGAGGCCTCGATGGCCCGCACGGCGGCGATCATCGTGGCGGGCTCGATGTTGTTCCCGCCGCCGGCATGACGTTCGCGCTGGGCATGGTGGTCTGCACGCCGGCCACCGGCACGTCGCACGTGTCCGCGGATGGTCCCGGCCGAACTGCGGCTGCATCAGGGTGTTGTCGATGATGAGCACGGACTTGCCCTTCGGGATGCTCTGGCAGATCTGTGTTCACCGCCGCGACCTCGCCGCCGTAGGTGCGCTTGAACGCGAGCCCGTGCGAAGTTCCCGATCAGCGGCGGCAGGGCGATGGCGGCCGCGCAGACGGCGATCACGAGCTAGCCGCGGCGTCCGCTTCAGGTAGCCGGGCACGTCCACCAGGTGCAGCACCCGCGACTTCTGGGCCAGCCAGGCGGCCAGCCACACCGCGAGCAGGATCAGGCCGGGCAGCACGGCGGGAACCAGGCGGCGGCTGGCATACGGCTGGTGCGGGGTGATCGCGGGCCGGAGCAGGAACACAGACGATCGCCCAGGCGAACACGAGCAGGGGCAGCACCCAGACCGGCGCCTCGCCCTTGACGCACCGCCGGCCGAGCATCGCGATGGCGATCACCGCGAACGCGATGGTGGTGACGCCGGTGTACCAGTAGATCCAGTGCAGGCTGAGCGGAGCGTAGCCGTGATAGTAGTCAGTCCGCCAGCCCCGCTCGACGTAGGGCCGCAGGAGGAACGCGGCGACCACGACGAACGGGAGGGCGGCCACGGCCCGGACCAGCCACCGTTTCGGCGGGTTGCCGCAGCTCGGAGCCGCGCCGCCGCAGCCACCGCACGGCCACGATCGTGCCGATCGACCATCACGATGACCAGCGCGGACATGCCTAGAACCGACTGCGGTGTTGCCCGGTATCAGGTAGGGCGCGGTGAGGAAGGCCCCGTCGACGGCGCCGTACGCCGTGCCCACGAGCAGGCCGACGACGAAGCGGCACCACCTGCCGCTGCCGCCGCAGGACGAGCAGGCCGCAGTACGGGACGACGAAGCACGATGTCGGCCGGCCCGTCGACCCGGACGAGGAAGACAATGCCGAGCAGCAGCCCGCTGACGAACGCGAGGACGTGCGAGGCGGACCGCGCATGGTGCCGCCAGTCGGTGCGCCACGATCCGGCGTCTTCCTCACCCCGGTGCGTGCGCTGGCTATCGATCCACAGCGACAGCCCGCTGACCAGGAGGAGCAGCGCGAGCGACTCGCTCCAGGTGTCGCGGCTCACGTACTGCATGGGGATGGTGACCCCGATCGCCAGCGCGGCGAACGGCGCCCAGCGCGGGCCCACCAGCCTGGCGACCAGGCCGCCGAACGCGAAGACGGCGAGCGCGCCGAGCACCGGCGCCCAGAACACGCGCGAGCCGCGCGCCGCCCGCCCAGTAGCCAAGCGAGAGCACCATCGGCATGCCCGACATGAACTGGGGCACGATGTGGTTGCCGACCGCGTACTGGGCGGCGCTCGCGTAGACGATGCTCGCGGGGTGGCCGCCGAAGAGCTGGGCGTTCTGCGGGATGACCGCCGTGCCGTGCACCGAGATCCACTTGGCGAACTGCATGTACGCGGCGGCGTCGTACTCGATGATCACGAACTGCGAGTGGAAGGCCGCGTTGAAAACGCCGAAAGCGACCGCGATCGCGATCAGCGACCAGAGCACCCAGCGCGGCGTGGGCTTCGCCAGGCCCTCGCCCCGCGTGCCCCAGGCGGCCGCGCCGGTCACCGAGGGGATGCGCCGCCAGGCGTACGGGACGATCAACGCGGTAAGCGCCAGCCAACCAGCGATCACCGGGATGGGCTTGAAGTAGCCGATCAGCAGCAGCGGGAAGCCGACCAGCAAGAACGGCAGCAGGACCAGCGCGGGCAGCAGGGTCAGCCGCCCGAGCAGCAGCCCCGCGGCGTCCCGGGCTTCGCGATCAACCGGATTGACGCGCGGCCGTACGGCGTCAAGCTCGGCGGTCACTTGGCCGGCTCCCAACTGTAGACCGTGAACCTCTGGGGAAGAGTGTTCCTGGGCGTACCGAAGATTACGTGCTCGTCGATGCTCGTATCCTGGGCCATCACCAAATTCACGGCACCGTTACCAAGCTGGGACAGCTCTCCGCTGGTGGCCGCGAGAACGATCGGGTGCCGCCCGGCCTTCTGAATCGCCTGCACGTCGGCGATCATGGCCTTCGGGGAGGCATCCCACCCGGGGGCGGAATTCGCGCCGGGCACGACGGTCTGCACGGCCGCTACCGGCACGCCGCAGGTGCCCCTGATGTTCTCGGCCCACTGGTAGTTCAGCATGAAATCGGCGATGAGCACCGATGAGTGCGGCGGGATGGCCTGGCAGATCTTCTCGACCGCGGCGACCTCGCCGACGTACGCCCGCTGGAGCGCGAGCCCGTCCGAGGCGCTAAGGCTGAGGCCGAAGTTCCCGATCATCGGCGGCAGGAAGATGGCGCCCGCGCAGCAGGCGATCACGAACGCCCGCGGCGACCGCTTGAGGTAGTCGGGGACGCTCACCAGGTGGACCACCCGCGATCTCCTGGCGAGCCAGGCAGAAAGCCACACCGCGAGCAGGATCACGCCCGGCAGGACGGTGGGGACCAGCCGACGGCTGGCATAGGGCTGGTGCGGGGTGATCGCGGGCCGGAGCAGGAACCACACGATCGCCCAGGCGAACGTCAGCAGCGGCAGCACCCAGACGGGCGCCTCGCCCTTGACGCACCGCCTGCCGAGCATGGCGGTGGCGATCACGGCGAACGCGATGGCGGTAAAGCCGGTGTACCAGTAGATCCAGTGCAGGCTGAGCGGCGCGTACTGGAGCGCGTGCCAGTTCCGCTCCACGTAGGGCCGGACGATGAAGACCGCGATCACGACGAACGGCAGCGCCGCCACCGCCCTGACCAGCCAGGGCTCGGCGGGTCGCGCAGCTCGGAGCCGCGGTGGCGCAGCCACCTGACCGCCACCACGGTGGCGGCGGTGAACAGGACGAACGCGGCGACCATGTACTCGACCGACGAGGCGTTGGTCTGCAGGTACGGGAGGGTCAGGAACAGCGCGTCGACCGCGCCGTACAGCAGGCCGACGAGCATGCCGACGACCAGCGCGATGACCTGCCGCTGGCGCCGTAGCACCAGCAGGCCGCAGTACGGGAACGACGAACAGGACGTCGGCCGGCCCGTCGATGCGCACCAGCAGGGTGATGCCGAACAGCAGCCCGGTGACCCCCGCAAGCACGTGCGAGGCGGACCGCGCGTGGCTCCGCCAGTGTCCCCGCCACCGACCGGCGTCTTCCTCGCCCCGGTCGGTACGCTGGGAGTCGATCCACAGCGACAGCGCGCCGAGCAGCAGGATCTGCGCGAGCGTCTCGCTGTAGGTGTTGCGGCTCACGTACGCCTCGGGGATGCCGATCGCTATCGCCAGCGCGGCGAACGGGGCCCAGCGCGGACCCACCAGCCGGGCCACCAGGCCGCCGAAGGTGAAGACGCCGAGCGCGCCGAGCACTGGCGCCAAGAGCAGCGCGAGCCGCGCGCCGCCCGCCCAGAAGCCGAGCGAGAGCACCATCGGCAGCCCGGCCATGAACTGGGGCACGATGGAGTTGCCGTTACCTGGCGCCGTTTAGAACGCGGCGCTCGCGAAGGTGATCCCCGGCGCGTTGCCGAAGGCCGCGGCGTCCTGCGGGATCGGCAGCGACCCGTGCTTGGAGATCCAGGTGGCGAAGTTCATGTACGACGCCGCGTCGAGCTGGTCGATCACGAACTGGGAGTGGTAGACCGCCTGGAAGACGCCGAAGGCGACCGAGATCGCCGACCAGCGACCAGAGCACCCAGCGCGGCGTGGGCCTCGCCCCGCCCGCGCCCGCGGTGCCCCAGTCGGCCGCCCCGGTCACCGAGGGGACGCGCCGCCAGGCATACGGGACGATCAACGCGGTAAGCGCCAGCCAAGCACGATCACCGGGATGGGCTTGAAGTAGCCGATCAGCAGCAGCGGGAAGCTGGTCAGCAGGAATGGCAGGAGGACCAGGGCGGGCAGCACGGTCAGCCGCCCGAGGAGAAGCCCCGCAGAATCCCTGGGATCACGCTCCGTTATGCCAAGCGGAGCCGAGGCGCTTCGCCGAACGGCAGAAGGCTTGCTGTCAACGGTCAATGAAGGAACCCATCTGCTCTGGGCTGATCCCAGTCTCGTGCTCGGTACGCAGGCGCACTCGCGTACTCGGTAGCGATCTGAATTATAGAAAGATGTTGCGCCTTTACGTGCTTGTTCCCGACAGGTCCGGTCCTTCCGGACCACTACCACCGCAATCCTGTTGTACCCGCATCTGAGCGGACAGACGCGGAGCGTAACATCGTTGTGACTGGCAGTTAGCCGAGCGCCTCAACCTGTTCCGCAAGCCAACGCCGCGGTGCACGCGCGGCCGCGGCGCCGGCAATCGTTGCACTGCGCCGCTGCCGCTCGGCGGCCGGCATGATCAGGCCAGCATGCAAGGCGTTAGCGGTAGCGCTGACATCATACGGGTTGACGAGCAGTGCGGCCTCACCAACCAGCGCGGCGGCACCCGCTTCCCTGGAGAGCACGAGCGCGCAGCCGCGCTCGCTGAGGATCGGCCCTTCCTCGGCCACCAGGTTCATGCCGTCCCTTATCGGGTTGATCAGGAGCACGTCTGCCAGCCCGCACGCCGCCAGCGAGCGTGGGTAGTCGTCCTTCACCTCAAGGATAAGGGGTTCCCAGTCCGGCGTCGCCGAACTCGGCGTTGATCTCCGCGGCCAGCTCGTGCACCCGCGCCGTGTACGCCTGGTACTCGGCCAGCCCGGAGCGCGACGGGTACGCGAACGCGAGATGCGTCACCCGGCCGCGCCACTCCGGCCGGGTGACCAGCAGCTCACGGTAGGCGGCCAGGCCGCGGACGATGTTCTTGGACAGCTCGGTGCGGTCCACCCGCACGATCAGCTGCCTGCCGCGGGCCGATCTCGCGCAGCGCGCTCGCGCTGGCCTGGACGTCCGCCTGGCGGCCCCGCGCGCGCAGTTCGTCGGCGTCCACGCCCAGCGGGTGCACCGCCACCTCGGTCACCTGGCCTCGGTAGGCTGACGCGGCCAGCGCCGGGGCGGATGCGGGTCACCTCGCGCGCCGAGCACCGCCGCGCAGCAGTCGAGGAACGCGTCGGCCCAGCGCCAGGCGAGGAACCCCGCGTGGTCGGCGCCGAGCATCCCGTCGAGGATCGCGGTCGCCACGTCGTCCGGCAGCAGCTGGAAGTACTCGGGCGGCGCCCACGGGGTGTGCTCGAAGTGGGCGATCCGCGCGGCGGGGTAGCGGTCGCGCAGCAGCCGGGGCGCGAGCGACAGGTGGTAGTCCTGGATCAGCACCCGGGTCTCCGGCCGCGCACTCCTGCGCGAGCGCGTCCGCGAACGCCTCGTTGTAGGCGACGTAGGCGGCCCAGTCGGCCCGGAACGCCGCGTCGAACCGCGGCTGGTTCGGCGTGTCGAACAGCAGGTGGTGCACGAACCACAGGATCGAGTTGGCGACGCCGTTGTACGCGGCGTCGAACACGCCGGCGGGGATGTCGAGCATCCGGACCGGAACCTCGCCAGGGCCGGTGGGCGCCCGCTCCGGCCAGCGGGCGGCTTCCCGGTCGGCCTCGCTGAGCGCCGCGCACAGCCAGAGCGCACCGCCGTCCGCGGCCACCGCGCCAAGCCCTGACATCAGCCCCGACACCATGCCGCCGCCGCCGCGGCGAGCGGACAGCGACCCGTCCTCGGCGTGACTGTACGAGACGGGCCCACGGTTTGAGGCAACAATGAGTAGCCGACTCGGGTCGTTAGTCATATGGAACAAGCGTAGATGAATCCCTCCATAGCCGGTTGCCTGGGGAGCGCAATCGATCGGTTACAGTAGTTACCAGCTAGTTGAACAACTGAATACCTCATCCAGAGGGGTGGAGGGATCGGCCCTGTGAAGCCCCGGCAACCATCGCGGTAACGCACCTCAGTAAGGCGAGGCAAGCGCGCGACGTGGTGCCAAGTCCGGCCCGTGGTCAAGGTGACCGCTGGGAAAGATGGGAGAGAGAGGCCTCGCCCCATGACCGCTCAGACCGCCACGCCCCTTCGCCTCGGCAACGCCACCGGCCTGACCTGCCGGGAGTGCGGCGCCACGGTCGAGCTCGGCCCGTACTACGCGTGTTCCGAGTGTTTCGGGCCGCTGGAGGTCGGTTACGACTTCCCGCGGCTGACCAGGGCCGACATCGAGGCGGGCCCGCAGAACATCTGGCGCTACGCGCCGCTGCTGCCCGTACCGCAGGACATCGCGACGCGCCCGACCACCGAGCCCGGCTACACCAAGCTCGTCCGCGCCGACGGGCTCGCCGCCGAACTCGGCATGCGCCGGCTGTGGATCAAGGACGACAGCGGCAACCCGACCCACTCCTTCAAGGACCGGGTCGTCGCCGTGGCGCTCGCGGCGGCGACCGAGATGGGCTTCAAGGTCCTCGCCTGCCCGTCGACCGGCAACCTGGCCAACGCGGTCGCCGCGGCGGCCGCCCGGGCCGGCATCAGGTCCGTGGTCATGGTCCCGCGAACCTCGAGGAGCAGAAGATCCTCACGACCGCCGTGTACGGCGGCACGTTCGTGACGGTGGACGGCAACTACGACGACGTTAACCGGCTGGCCTCCGAGCTGGCGGGCGAGCACGAGGACTGGGCGTTCGTCAACGTGAACGTCCGGCCCGTACTACGCGGAAGGCTCGAAGACCCTCGGCTTCGAGATCGCCGAGCAGCTTGGCTGGCGGCTGCCCGACCAGATCGTGGTCCCGGTCGCGTCCGGTGCGCAGCTCGTCAAGATCGACAAGGGGTTCAGCGAGCTCGCCGAGCTCGGCCTGGTCGAGTCCAAGCCGTGGAAGGTGTTCGGCGCGCAGGCGACCGGCTGCTCGCCCGTGTCCGAGGCGTTCGCCAAGGGCTGGGACGTGGTGCGGCCGGTGAAGCCGGACACGATCGCGAAGTCCCTGGCGATCGGCAACCCGGCCGACGGCCCGTACGTGCTCGACGTGGTGCGCAGGACCGGCGGCGCGGTCGCCGACGTCTCCGACGCCGAGGTCGTGGACTCGATGCGGCTGCTCGCCCGCTCCCAGGGCGTCTTCGGCGAGACCGCGGGCGGGGTAACCGTCGGCGTGCTGCGCAAGCTCTCGCCTCCGGCCAGCTCGATCCCGACGCGGAGACCGTGATCATCAACTCCGGCGACGGACTCAAGACCCTCTCCGCGGTGGCCCCCGCGGTGACGGTTCCCGACGCGATTAAGCCCACCCTTGAGGCATTCCAGCAGCAGTTCTGACAAGCACTGCTGACCAGTACCGACAGGCGACTCCAAGCCCGCGCTAATACCGCCGATGATCATTGCGGTGCGCGTTGACGCGATTGGCGTGTATCTGGCGTCATGAACGCCGCGCACGCGGTAAGGTCGTTTCTGGTCGCTGTCGGCAAGGCAAATTGCGAGCGTGAGAGCGTGCGCTGGCACGTCTCGTCGAGTCGCGATCGACGGGTTCCGCGGTTGCAAGGGCGGGGCTCGAAGCCCGAGCAGCAGTTAGGGAGTTGTTTGGAATGGCTCAGGGCACCGTCAAGTGGTTCAACCCGGACAAGGGCTACGGCTTTATCGCCGTCGACGGTGGCAAGGACGTCTTCGTCCATTTCTCCGCGATCCAGGCGGACGGGTACCGCAGCCTCGAAGAGGGCCAGCGGGTCGAGTTCGAGATCACGCAGAGCGACCGGGGACAGCAGGCCGAGAAGGTTGTCATCGTCTCCTAGGATCTCTGGCTCCGATCGAAATCCTGGATCAGCCGGGTTACGTCGGTGCGATCGGCCTGGCCCCTCGGGAGCCAGGCCGATTCGTTTTACCCCCTGCTACCCTTTCGGCGTGGATCCGCTTGGCATCGATGGCGCCTGGGTGTACACGCCCCGGGTGCATAGCGACGACAGGGGCAGTTTCGCCGAGGCATTCCGCGGCGCCGAGTTCGCGGCCGACCTCGGCTATCGGCTAGACGTCGCGCAGGTCAACTGCTCGGTCTCCCGGCGCGGGGTGATCAGGGGAATTCATTACGCCGACGTGCCACCCGGGCAGGCCAAGTACGTGACCTGCGTGGCCGGGGCGATCCTCGACGTGATCGTGGACCTGCGGACGGACTCCCCGTCCTTCGGGAAGTGGGAAGCCGTTCGGCTTGACGCGGTCACGCGCCGCGCGGTGTTCCTCGCCGAGGGCCTCGGGCATGCCTTCATGGCCCTGGCCGACGGCGCGACGGCGCTGTACCTGTGCTCCACGCCCTACGCACCGGGCCGCGAGCACGGCGTGCACCCGCTCGACCCGGCGATCGGGATCGCCTGGCCGGCGGATGAGCACATCGAGCCCGTGCTTTCCGAGAAGGACGCCGCCGCGCCGACGCTTGACGAGGCGCTGCGCGCCGGGCAGCTACCGCGCTACGCGGACTGCGCCGCGTACCAGGACGCGCTGCGCGCCGACCGTTAGCCGCCGACGGTCAGCAGGGCCACCGTGATCCCGTTCTCCTGACCACGTCGTCTGCGCCAGGTAGCCGAGGGTCTGCAGGAAGGCTTCCTCGGCGATAGGGCAGCGCCGAGAACGGGTCGGGCGCCAGGTGATTCGACGTAGACCACCCATATCCGCGGCGTGCCCGTGATGCAGGCCGACGGGTCAACGCACTCGACCGGCTGCAGGTTGTTCGCCTGGACCTGCGACTGCGCCTGGAAGACCGGCGCCGGCGCGGAGCCGCGCAGGTAATAGGCGATGCTGGTGTCGACCTGGTAGTGGTTCTCGTCGCCGACCTCGTAGGCGATGGCGTCTCCCGGGCGCGCGTTCGCCTTGATGACGGCGGCCGCCGCCTGGTAGTCGACCGGCTGTGCCGTTCGACGAGCATCTCCGGGTAGGCCCACAGGTTGTGCGCCTCGTTCTGGCGGATCTGCGAGCTGGTCGTGGAGCCCGAGCAGGCCCACGACCGCCACCAGGACGGCCGCCAGGAAGAACCGGGGCGAGACGGCGCCGGCGAGCCGCCCCAGCCGTACGCGCTTGAAGCGCTCGGCGAGGAAGGCGATGCCGATCCCGGCGCCGACCGCCCAGCCCGCGACGCTGAACAGCATGTACCGGAAGGTCCAGTAGGAGGACGGGCCGCGGGAGATCAGCCAGACCGCGATGACCGGGACGATCGCGAACGCCAGCGCGTACCCGGCGATCGACCGGCGGCGGGCGTCCGGCGCCGCGATCAGCGACACCACGGCGAGCAGCATGACCGCGACGGCGACGGGCACGGAGGCGAACAGTTCCTGCCAGAGGCCGCCGCTGACGCCGATGAGCTGCGCGACGTGCGGCGCCGCCACCCCGCCGATCTGCCACCCCTCCTGCGCGTGCCCCTCGATCACGAGCGGCGAGACGAGGATGCCGCCGACGATCACGGCGATGCAGAACCGCTTCACCAGCAACAGCGGCGAGCCCTCGGGCGCGAGCCGGCCGCCGGGCAGCGCCTTGCCGGTCTCCTCGCTGCCGTCGCCGCCCACGCGCACCGTGCGCTGGAGGAAGTCCCAGAGGATGATGACCAGGTGGCCGGCGGCGACGCACACCGCGATGAGGTTGGCCGCGCCCGCGGCCGCGAGCACCACCGCGTAGATGGCCCAGCGCGACCAGCGCGGCCGTTCCATCGCGCGCAGGAACATCAGCGTGGCCAGCGCCGCGAAGAACATCGCGAACGCGTAGGGCCGCGCCTCCTGCGCGTACCGGGACACGCTCGGGATCAGCGCGAAGATCAGCCCGCTGGCGAGGCCCGCGACGCCGCCGGCGAGCCGCCGCCCGATGAGCGCGACCACCGCGGCGGCGCCGGCCATCGCGATGACCGACGGGACGCGCATGGCCGTGGCGGAATCGCCGAAGACCGCCATCCACAGGTGCAGCCCGAAGTAGTAGAAGCCGAGCACGGCGTCGATGTTGTGCAGCATGGCCCACAGCTGCGGCACGGTGCGGCTCGCGGCCGACCAGCTCGCCAGCTCGTCACGCCAAAGCTGCGGAACGCCGATCGCGAGCAGCCCGAGCGCAGCGGTCACCACGGCGGGTGCGGCCCAGGTCAGGTGCGTCAGTGCGGGGCGACGCGCGGTCGCCTGCGCAGGCGCGGCCACGTCCGACGCGGGGCGGGCGGTTATCGGGTTCACGACGGTCAGACCCTACTGCACGGAATCCGCACGGTCCACCACAGGTGGCTGTATTCGTAGTCGGCCGTGCCCGGCTTCATGCACGTGTGCGTGGCGGCTGCGACGACGGCGGTCCATGGCGGGCTCTCCGAACGGGTATTGACGACGCGGAAGTTGAATCCGACGACGACGGCCAAAAGCAGGGCGAACACGGTGACCGGGGTCCACGCCGCGACGAGCCTGAGTGGGGACGCATCGTCGGTCACGCCCCGCGGACGCAGCATGGCAACGATCGCCGTGTATAGGAGCAGCGCCGGCGCGATGACGTACCGGGGCTGCACGATTTGGTAGTTGTCGACGATCTCGCCGACGAACAGCACGACGCTGAACACCAGGGCGGTAACCGCGAGCGGCCAGTGCGGCGCGGTCAGCCTCCCGAGCGCGATGACAACAACCGTCACCACGATAGCGCACGATCCCCAGATCAGCGCCTCATGTACTGCCATATTGGGGATGCTTAGCGGGATCGGGAGACCCCGCGTAGTTTGTGCCGGGACCGCCGAGCGCCCGCTCGCCGAAGATCGCCCGCGGCACGGCCCTGGTTACGTACTTGCCGAGGATCCACAGCGGGCTGGTGTACAGGTGGTTCGACCGGTTGCTCATTCCCCGCAGTTGCACCGTCCACTGCGCGAGCAGGCCCGCCGCCCAGCAGACGGCCACGGCGATCGCGGTCTTCGAGCGGTCGGCGATCAGCCGTACCGCCAGCAAGGGCGCGAGGAAAACGGGCAGGATGCTCGTCAGCGTGGCGCCGAGCATGACGACCGGCGCGCATATCCGGCCCGCCCGGGTCGACCGGCCGCCAGAGCAGCAGCCAGAAGAGCCCGTACAGGGCGACGAACTGCACGGTGGCGAGGTCGTTGTTCACCTGCGTGTAGCCGAGGGGCACGACGCACGCCGGCGCCGCGACGAGCAGCCGGAGCCACGGGCTGCGCAGGTACGGGCCGCTGGCGATATAGACGATCAGCCCGAACGTCGCGTACTCGGCCGCGGCGGCGGCCGACATGATTCCTGGCGCCCAGGTGACCGGGAACGCCACCGCGATGGCCGTGATCGCCCGCGGCACCACGTCGTAGTAGCCGTTCATCTGCGTGCTGAGCGTCGTCAGCACCGAATGGTGGAGCCCGTCCTCCAGGAAGTTGCCCGCGTCCTCGATCCAGGTCGAGTTCAGCGCGCCTGGTCCGGAGGTACGCGCCAGGCTGACGGCCGCGCCCGCCACCACGAACAGGACGCCCGCCAGGACGCGCCGCCAGGTCAGGCGCCCGCCGTCCGTCTGCAGGAACAAGTTCGAGCGGAGCCAGGCCGGCAGGCCGGAGAGGCGTGACAAGCTGACCCCGCCCGCGGGCGGGGTCAGCGCGTCCGTCTTGGTCTGCCAAGTCATCGCAACAGTCCGTCCTTCGTGCGCTTTCCGCGCGCGGGGAATCATGAACGTGGCTCTCACAATAGCCATTAATCCTTAAGGACCTGCTTGGACGCCGGCCGATGCGGTTTTCGCCCAGTAGGCTGGGCAGAACGTGGTCTGGATGCCAACGGCTCCCCACGGCTAGGGGACCATGAGCCAGGAAGCGGACATGCAAACTGCAGCCGACGAGACCAGCACGTCCCCACCGCGCCGGGGGCTGCGCCAGTTCACCGCCGTCCTGCTGCACTGGCTGCGCGAGGACCTGTTCCTGCGGACCGGGAGCGGCCCGGTCGGCTGGCGGAAGATCCTGGTCGCCGCGGCCTGCGTGGTGGTGGCGACGGCGATCAGCCTCAGCCGGACCGTCGGCGCCGGCTCGCTGAACACCATCTGGATCGAGGACGCGAAGTTCCTGCTGCAGCAGGCGCTCAATGAATCGTTCTGGCGGGCCCTCGCGTCACCGATCAGCAGCTACTACCAGGAACCCGCGCGCATCTTCACCGAGATCGCGATCCAGTTCCCGCTGTCCTGGGCGCCTGGCGTGATGGCGATCTTCGCGGCGGCGCAGTACGCGATGTACGGGCTTGTCGCGTACATCGCCAGCGGGCCTTACCTGCGCAGCCCGTGGCTTCGCCTGCTGATCGCGGCGCCGGTGTGCGCGATACCGCTCGCCTACACCCAGGTGAACAACGACCTGGTGACCGTCCAGTTCTTCGGGCTGTACGGAGCGTTCTGGACCTGCCTGTGGCTTCCCGGCACGCGGGCGGGCAAGGTACTCTCGCCGCTCGTCATGGCGACCGTCTCCTGGACGGCCGTGCTGAGCATGGTGTTCGCGCCGCTCATCGTCGCCCGGCTGGTCGTCGACCGGTCCAAGAACGCCTGGGCCCTCGCGATCCTCTGGGCGAGCGGCGTGTGGCTGCAGATCAGCGAGACCGTGCTCGGCCGCAGCAACCACCTCTCGTACGGCGACAACAGCCTGTTCTTCGTGCTGGAGAACTACGTGACCAGGGTCGTGCCGCGGGCGCTGTTCGGCGAGCGCTCGCTCGGCGGTCCTGGCGTCAACTACACCGGGGACTCCGCGACGCCGCTGCACATCACCAGCGTCGCCGGGCACCAGGCCCTGATCGTCGGCGCCTGGGTGGTGGTCCTGGTCATCGTCGTGCTCGCGCTTACCAGGTTCACCGACCCGAACTGGACGCTCGCCGGCGTGGCCGCGCTGTTCAGCGTGGGCATCTTCCTCGAGGAACTGCTCATCAACACGTCCGTCGTCCAGTCGCGCTACGTGGTCGCCCCCGCGATGCTGCTCTATACCGCGCTGGTGGCGCTCATGCGGCCGCGGGTGCCGGAGGGCGCGGCGAGCGCAGCATCGTCCGCACGGGCGCCCGTGCGGACGATGGTGCGCTGGCTTCCCGCCGCCGGGTTCGCCGTGCTGCTGCTTGTCGCGATCACCCTCAACTTCCGGGTGACCAACGGCCGCACCACCAGCCCGGCGTGGACCAGCGTGGTCGCCACCGCGCACGGTGCGTGTGCGTTGCCGCACGTGACGGGATATACGTTTGTGCACGAGTGGTGGTATGTGACAATCCCGTGCAGCAAGGTCGGGTAGGGTATCCGGCGCGGACAGGCTACGCAATGAATGTCACGTAGCCATTAGCAGTAGCCGCCAGGCCGCCTTGAGCTAGTTGCCTTAAACTCGGTGATCCCCGCAAAGGGCTGTTGTCACCACAAGTAGAAGCTGAGGACTCACAATGGGTCGCAACGGACGGATCCTGCGCATCAGCGTCATCGGCACCGGCTACCTGGGCCTCACCCATGCCGTCTGCATGGCGGACCTTGGCCATGAGGTGCTCGCCATCGACGTCGACGCGGAGAAGCTCGCCAAGGCGGCGCGCGGCGAGACACCGTTCTTCGAGCCAGGGCTTGAGCCGCTGCTGCGGAAGAACCTCGACGCTGGGCGGCTGCGGTTCACCGACTCCTTCGCCGAGGTCGGCGAGTTCGGCGACGTGCACTTCATCTGCGTTGGCACGCCCCAGGTGAAGGACGGCGGCGGCGGCGCGGACCTGAGCTACGTCTTCAGCGCCGCGGAGGCGCTGGCGCCGCACCTGAACCGCGCGACCCTGGTCGTCGGCAAGTCCACCGTGCCGGTCGGGACGTCGCGGCGAGATCATCGCGCGCGATCCACGCCGCGGCGCCCGCCGGCGACCTGGTCGACTACGCGTTCAACCCCGAGTTCCTCCGGGAGGGCTACGCGGTGCAGGACAGCCTGACCCCGGACCGCATTGTGTTCGGCGTCACGTCGGATGCCGCCGACGAGCTCATGCGCGCGGTCTACGCGACCCCGCTCGGCTCCGGCATTCCCGGGCTGACCATGGACCTGGAAACCGCCGAGCTCGTAAAGGTCGCCGCCAACTCATTCCTCGCGACCAAGATCTCCTTTATCAACGTGATGGCGGAGATGTGCGAGGCTTCCGGTGCGGATGTGATTAAGCTCGCAGACGCGATCGGCATCGACGAGCGGATCGGCCGCAAGTTCCTCTCCCCCGGCCTCGGCTTCGGCGGCGGCTGCCTGCCCGAAGGACATCCGCGCCTTCCGCGCCACCGCGCAGGACAAGGGCGTTGACTCGCTGGTGGACCTGCTGACCACCGTGGACACCATCAACCTCGGCCGCCGCGACCGGGTCATCACCCTGGCGCGCGCCGCCGTCGGCGGCGACCTGGCCGGCAAGCGGATCGCCGTGCTCGGCGCCGCGTTCAAGCCCAACAGCGATGACATCCGCGACTCGCCGAGCCTCGCCATCTCCGGCCGCCTCGCCGACGAGGGCGCGATCGTCGCCGTTCACGACCCGGTCGCCATGCCCAACGCGGCGCGGGTTCGCCCGGATCTCCGCTACGCGGACTCGGTCCACGACGCGGCCGAGGGCGCCGACCTCGTCCTTCACCTGACCGAATGGACCGACTACCGGGCCATCGACCCGGAGGCGCTGCGCTCGATCGTCGCCAACCCGGTCCTTATCGACGGCCGCTGCACGCTCGACGCCCCGGCCTGGCGGGCCGCCGGCTGGACCGTGCTGGTCCCCGGCCGGCCGAGCTAACCAGGCAGGCGGCTCACAAGGCTTCGGCCAGGGCCGCGAGGAACGCCGCGATGCCGGGCGGGCCGTCGACGACGACGTCGGCGGCCGCGGCGACCGCGGCGTTTCCGCGCTTTCGCTGGCGACGGCACAGCCAGGAATCCCGTCGGCGCGCAGGCCGCGGATCGCGGCGAACGCCGTCAGGTCTCCCAGGTCATCGCCGCAGAACAGCACGGAGCGGGCGGCGCGTTCCCCGGCCAGCTCCCGCAGGGCGGTCCCCTTGTCCGTGCCCGGCGGCCGGAGCTCGAGCACCAGCCTGCCGGGTTCGAGCGTGAGCGCGTCGCTGTCGGCGAGCCGGCCGAGGGGTTCCCGCAGCAGCGCGAGCGCCGCCGCCGGGTCCGCCGTCCGCCGCGTGTGCACGGCGAGCGCCGTGCCCTTGTCTTCCACCGCCGTCCCCGCGGGCGCGGCCAACTCGGCGAGCAGGCCCGGCAGCGCCTCGCGGGCGGCCTGGACGCCGGGAGGCGCGGGGGGCGCGCTGAGCACGCCCGCCTGCCAGCGCTGCGCGCCGTAGTGCCCGAGAACGATGAGGCCGGGCACGTCGGCGAGACCGCCGAGCGAGACCGCGTCCACGGCGGCCCGGCCGGTGATGACCGCCACCGTGCCGACCCGGCCGGCCAGCCGGGCCAGCGCCGCGACGGCACCGGGGGCGGCGACCGCGGCGGCCGGGTCGGCGACGATCGGGGCGAGGGTGCCGTCGTAGTCGGTAGCGAGCAGCGCGTGCGCCGGGTCGGCCGCGATCGCGGCCAGGCCCGGCCTTCTGTGGTTCTCGCGCGGGGCAGCGGCAAGGTGTTTCCTCGTCCGGGGACGGGGCAGCGCGCTTCGGCTCACGCTCGTTACTTGGTACCCGGGTGCGGTGAACGTATGCGCTGGCGGCGCGCTCGCTGCGCCCGCAGCCGCTTGACCAGCACCGGGTCGAACTTCAGCGCCTCGGGGCTGTCGATCAGCTCGTTGAGCAGCTGGTAGTACCTCGTCGCGGTGACGCCGAGCACCTCGGCGATGGCCTGCTCCTTGGCGCCGGGCGTGCGCCAGGTCCCGCGCTCGAAGGCGAGGAGGCGCAGGTCACGCTCCGACAAGGCGGGCATCGACGCTCCTTTCTCCCGGGGGACCCCCGTACCCCCGGCTGTTCCGGGCCGCGGGGCCTAAGCTCCGTTGTGTGACCCAGTTTCACTGTCTCACGTTCCTGACCGACTACGGGCTAGAAGACGCGTTCGTGGCGGTGTGCCACGCGGTCGCCTCCCAGATCGCTCCAGACCTACGCATTACTGACATAACCCATCTGATCCCGCTTGGCGACATCCGGCGCGGCGCCGCGGTCCTCGCCCAGGCCGTCCCCTACTTTCCGCCTGCCGTGCACGTCGCGGTCGTGGACCCGGGCGTAGGGACGGCGCGGCGCGGGGTCGCGGTGGAAGCCGGCGGCTCGCTCTTCGTCGGCCCGGACAACGGCCTGCTGTCCGTCGCCGTGGCGGCGGCCGGCGGCGCGGTGCGCGCCGTCTCCCTCACCAACCGGGCCCTGTGGCGGGAAACCACGACGGCCACGTTCCACGGCCGGGACATCTTCATGCCGGTCGCGGCGCGACTGGCGGCCGGGCTGCCGCTCGACGAGGCGGGTGATCAGGTCGAGGTGGCCAGCCTCGTCACGCTGCCGCCGCCGGAGTGCCGGATAACCGCCAGCGGTGCGCAGGTCGAGGTGGTCACCGTGGACGGGTTCGGCAACGTTCAGCTCTCCCTGCCCGGCGCCGACGCACCGCGGGCCGGGCTGATCCCGGGCGCGCACCGTCACGCTGGCGTGGGACGGCGGCGAGGTTAGCGCGCCGTTCGTCACCGACCTTCGGCGAGGTCGCGCCCGGGGAGCCGCTCTGCTACCGGGACAGCGGCGACTGGGTCGCCATCGCGGTGGCCGGCGGTGACGCGGCGCGGCGGTTCGGCCTCCGGCCGGGAACAAGAATGACGCTCATCGTCGACCTAAGAGCCACAATGCGCCTCGTCAGCGCCGTGAACGTCATGAAATAGTTAGCGGACGGCACGTTCCGCTGTCGCATGACCGCATGACCGCATGACAACATTAGGGACGATTTTTCGGCATGTCGCCACATGCCAAATGTTCCCTTTTGGGTCCGATCTGGAGTACGCGTGACCAACGTGGCTCGTCTGCTGCGGGGCCTGCTGCCAGTCCTGGCAGCGTCTGCCGCCGCGACGGCTGCCGCGCTGCCCGCTGCCGCCGCCGAGCGCCCGCGACGCCCGTCACCCGCACCGACCAGTGGTGGCTCAGCACGCTGCACGTCCCGGCCGCGCTGCGCGCGGCGCCCGAGGCCGGCAAGGGCGTGACCGTCGCGGTGCTCTCCACCGGGGTCGACGCCAAGCACCAGGACCTGGCCGGCAGCGTGACCGAGGGGCCCGACTTCAGCAAGACCGGGCGCACGCAAGGCGGCCCGTACTGGGGCGAGGAGGGCACGGCGGTGGCCAGCCTCATCGCCGGGCACGGGCACGGCCCCGGCGGCACCGAGGGCATCACCGGCGTCGCCCCTGGCGCCAAGATCCTTTCGGTTCAGGTGACCCTTGAGTACGACGACCCGCTGAACTCGGACGCGGCGGTCACGCGGAACCTGCCCGCCGCCATCGCGGCGGGCATCAGGTACGCGGTCGGCCACGGCGCCACCGTCATCGCCCTCCCGCTTGACCCGGCCGCCCTGGAAGCGGCGCCAAGCGGCGATCCCGCCGCGGGCGGCAGCGCGGCCGAGCGGGCGGCGGTCAGCTTCGCGCTCGCGCACAATGTCGTCCTCGTGGCGCCGGCCGGCGACAACGGCGCCGCCACCGACTCGGTCAACTACCCGGCCGCCTACCCGGGAGTCATCGCCGTGGGTGCGACCGCGCGGAGCGGTCAGCTCGCGCCGTTCACGAACACGGGCTCCTACGTCACGCTGACCGCACCTGGTTCGGGTGCCACGCCCGACCAGGCCGGCTTCCGGCGGCCTGACGGCCGATCCGGCCGCTGGCCTGATGGTCGCCGCCGCCTGACGGCGGCTACGAGCCGCTGGCTTCCTCCGACATGTCCGCCGCGCTGACCGCGGGCGTCGCGACCCTCATCCGCGTCCCGCTACCCGTGGCTGACCGGGCGGCAGGTCACGCAGGCAATTGAGCACGGCGTGACCCCGCCGCCCGGCGGGCCGGCCATGCCGTCCCGGCGGGCTGGGGGCACGGCGCGCTCGACGCCGGGACGCGCGCTTACCGCCGCCGCCGGCCATCGCGGCCGCTCACCCGGCGCCCGCGCCGTGCCGCGCAGGCCACCGCGCCCGCCGCGCCGCCCGCCAGCCCGAGAACCAGCCACAAGGCGGCGGCCGGCCCGTCCGACCCCGGCCACCTGCTCCGCTCGCTCGTCGTCGGCCTCGCGGTCGCCGCCGGCGCGCTGATCGCGTGCCTGGTCGCCGCGATAACGCTGACCAGGCTCCGTCGCCGCGCGCGGGCCGCCAAGTCCGGCGGCGTCACGACGGCGGCCAGGCCGGCCCGCCTTCCCGGCCGGGCCCGGCACGCGCGGGGCCAGCAGGCCGTAGGGACCACGCCTGTCCCCGCCCGCGTCGTCATCTGGCCGAGCACGCCGGCCTGCCCGCCTCCGAGGCGAGCGCACCCCATGTACGGGCCCTGCCGGCAGCCGGGATGACCGTCTCATCCCAGGCGCCCGCGACCCTCGGAAAGCACGGCGGGGCGTACCGCCGGCAGCGCCCGGCGGGAAACCCGCCCTGGCAGCCCGCCGCGCCGCCACGCGAGCCCGGCGTCGCCCCCGGCCATGCTCCCCGCGCAGCCGGCGCTGGAGTCGGCCCGGCCGCCGCTCGCCCCGTGGGAGGAGTCACCCGCGGAATTCGCCACCGCGCCCGCCCTGGATGACGTTGCCCCGTGGCCGGTTTCCAACACGGGGCCGATGTACGTGTGGAACCCGGCCGCCAGCGGCCCGATGCCGGTCGCCAGGGACAAGGGGAGCGAGAGGCGGAAAGCCGCTAGCCGCCGAGGCGGGCCTTGACGTCGGACGCGTACTCGTGGACGTACTCCTGGCCGGACAGGTCCGCGATCGCGTGCATCACCTCGTCGGCGATCGTGCGGCGTGCCTTCGCGGGCGGCTCGCTCGCCAGGTGACCGAACTCAAGCGGCTTGCCGATCTTGATCTCGATCCTGGTCGGGCGGGGCAGCGGCGCCCCGGGCGGCAGCATCTTCCTGGTGCCGAGCATGGCCACCGGGAGGACGGGGGCGCCCGTGTTCAGCGCCAGCCAGCCCAGGCCGGCCCGGCCCCGGTAGAGCCGCCCGTCCGGCGACCTGCGTGCCCTCCGGGTAGAACCCGAACAGGTCGCCCGCCCGCAGGATCCCGGCGGCCGCCTCCAGGGTGGCCTGCGCGGACTTCGAGTCGCTGCGGTCCATCTCCAGCTGGTTGGTGGACCGCAGGTAGGCGGCCCACAGCCGGCCGAGCGGCCCCTTCGCGGAGAAGTACTCCGCCTTGGCGGGGAACACCACCGGCCGGGGGATCACCAGCGGCAGGTACATCGAGTCGATGAACGACAGGTGGTTCGACGCAAGGATCGCCGGACCACTCGCGGGGACGTACTCAAGCCCCGTCACCCTCGGTCGGCCGAGCACGTACAGAGCCGGGCCCATGACGACACGCGAAAGCTGATATTGCACTCCGGCGTCCTCTAACTCGGGGGTCTTGCCTGCGACGGACAGCCCGGCGAAGGCACTACCAAGCTATCCTGCCCCATCAGCAGCTATGGAAAACTGACCCGGGTCCGGGTTCACCGAGGCCGCCATGGCGATCGTCAGCGGCACCGCGAACGGGAGCGCGACGGCGGGCACGATGACCCCCGAGTCGTCGGCGAACCAGCCGATCACCAGGACCAGCCAGCTGAGCCAGGCAAGCACGCGCACCAGGGGAAGGGCCGCGAACGCGAGTGCGAGCGTCCGCAGCCGCAGGGCGGCGGGCCGCCGCAGCGCGGCCCCGGCGAGCACCGCCGCGACGGGGATCAGCCAGCTGAAGACGTTCAGCGTGAGCGATCCCACGTTGGCGCTGACCTTCCGCTGGAGCAGATCGCCGCCCCGGCCATGCAGCAGGTTGCCCGGCGAACGTCCCCAGGTCGGACACGCCGGCCCCCGGGAGGAAGTAACTGGCCAGCGCGAACGCGAGGAACAGGACCAGCCCGCTGGCCGCGAGGGGAACCGCCCACCGGCGGCGCACCCGCACCCCGGCCAGCCACGCGGCCAGCAGCAGCAGGCAGGGCACGAGCGCGATCGTCCCGCCGACCTTCGCGCCGAACCCCGGCCAGCCGGAGGCGACCACGGCAAGCAGCCCGACCGCCCCCACGACCAGGACCGGCCTCGTTCTCGTCACGATGGCCGCGAGCCACCCGGCGGCGACGAGGGCGCTGACGCAGTAGACGCCGAGCGCGTCGTTGCCGATGCCGTAGAAGCGGCCGCTGACCAGCAGCGACAGCCCGAACGGGGCGTCGAGCTGCAACCGCGAGCCGGCCATCGCGTCCACGGCGAGCAGCAACAGCGTGGCCGTGCAGGTCGCGCCGAACGGGCCAAGCACGGCGCGCCGCCACGGTCCGGCGAGCGCGGCCGCCGCGACCACGAGCGTCCAGCCGATCATCATCCCGTACAGCCACCAGGCGGGGTGCGCCCAGTACCACCACGGGGCCAGGTTCGCCAGGTACGAGCCGAGCGGGACCGCGGTCGCCGCCACGCCGGCCAGCCGCCACCACCGGGCGCGACGGCGACGGCGGTCCTCCGCCGGGCCCCAGAAGAGCAGCCCGGGGAGGCCGAACGCCAGCGCGGCGGCGATCCCGTAGCCGATGAAGAACCAGCCGTGCGTGGCGATCCATACCTGCTCGGCGGTGTCCCGCGCCGTCAGGCTCGCGATCGTGGCATCGAGGTCACCCCGCTCGCCGCGGGTGAGCCGCGCGCCCACGGTTCCGGCCGGGACCGGGTGACCGAGCCAGGCGGCCACGGTCGGCGTCAGGTCGGTAAGCGTCACGACGCCCGCGCGCCTCGTGGCCGCGGAGTCGAGCAGGCCGCCGGCGTAAGCCGGGCCCGCTCACCAGCACCGACAGGAGATGCGGGGGCCCGGCCGGCGCCTGGCCACGGCTCGTTGCCGCCGCCGCGCCTGGGGCGGTCACGAGGAGCAGGGTGCCGCGGGGCACTTCGGCGGCGATCCGGCCCAGCTGGGCGTCGATGGCGGAGACACGATCTCCGTTCGGACGCCGCTACCTGTCCCAAGTCGACCACGGTCAGCGGACAGCGGGCCAGCACCGACGCCGACAGGCCAGCGGGAGACGGCAGGTAGGAGGAGACAGCGCCGGACGGGGAGGCCAGCGCGAGGGCCGCGCCCGGGCCGGCGGCGGTCGCGCAGCTCGCCAGCGTGCCGAGCAGGCCCCAGTCGGGCGACTCGTGAAATTGCTCATTCTCCTGGATGATCTGCGGCATCGCCGGGACGCTGAGCGCCTTGGCCTGCCCTGGTCACCGTGGGCAGCGACGTGCACGGGCGGGGGCCCTGGGCGCGGGCGGCGGAGTTCAGCGTCAGCCAGCCGTCCGCCGGGCAGGCGAGCGGTTCCTGCGCGTAATCGACCAGCGAGCCGACCGAGCCGGCGGCCGCCAGGCGCCATAGTTCCCTGGTCCTGGACTGGTTCACGATGTCCCAGGTGAGGCCGGAGATGCCGACGATGACCACGTGCCTGGCGAGTGGGCGGCGGCGGGGCCCCGGTGGCGCGGGCCGGGGTGCCGAGCACGGCGAGCAGCGGCACTGTAACCAGAACCACCGGAAACAGCGCCGCGCAGGCCGCCATGCCCGCGGCCGCGAGCCACCCACGCCTCGTCACGCGGTTAACGGTAGCCGCCCGGGCGGTGCGGACGGTCGGCGTTGCCGCCGCCTCAGCCCGCGCAGATGGACTGGCTGGCGGTGCGGGCCTGAATGGTCACGTGGTTCGCGGCCGGGCTGGCCGAGGGGGTCGGCTTCGCGCTCGGGGTGGCGGGCGCGGCCTCTAGGCGCTGGCCGTCGGCGGCGACGCTCGCGGTCTTGACCCGGCGCGGCCGGGGACGCGAACAACGTGCTGCTCGCGGGCACGTCATCGCGGAACGAGGCGAAGATCTGGTTGTCCTCGGGCTGCGTCCACAGGACGTTCGCCGTGTCGCCTGGCACGACCTCGCCCCGCGGGAAGTTCGGGATAGTGAAGAAGGCGATCTTGCCCGACGGGATGCCGCGCAGCGACTCTCCCAGGTTGTAGAGGCCGGTGATGCCGCCGAGCTGGCTGTCGATCGTCAGCGACTTCGTGGTCGCGTCGAGGAACTGGTAGATCGCGATCGGGTCGAGGAGCTCGCTCTTCACCCGGCTGACCAGCGACGACATGAATGCCTGCTGGCGGCCGATCCGCTCGAGGTCGCTGCCGTCGCCGAGGGTGTACCTGGCCCGGACGTAGCCGAGCGCCTGGGCTGGGGTCAGCAGGTGGGTGCCCGCGGGCAGGTGGAGGTTGGAGTTCGGGTCGTTGATCGCGGTCGGGTTGCACTCGTAGACGCCGCCGAGCGCGGCGACCATGTTCTCGAACCCGGTGAAGTTGACGGCGATGAAGTGGTTGATGTAGATGCCGGTGTCCTGCTCGACGGTCTTCACCGTGCAGGCGATGCCGAGCTCGGTGTGGTTACCGTCAAGGTTGCCGAGGGCGAACGCCTCGTTGATCTTGTACTGGGTCGGCGCGGACAGCTGGCCGTCGCCCATCTCGCAGGCCGGGATGTTCACCCAGGAGTCACGCGGTATCGACATGACCTCGGCCCACTTCCTGTCGGCCGGGATGTGGATGATCATCAGCGTGTCCGACTGGTCGGTGACCAGGCCGCTGCCGTACGCCTGGCTCAGTCCTTGCCGCGAGTCGGACCCGATGACCATGATGTTCTCCGCCTGCGGGTGCAGGTTCACCGGCTGGGCGCCGAGCAGGCCGCGGATGTCGTCCTGTTGCAGGTTCGCGTTGAAGTGCTTGAGCATGAGGTAGCCGGCGCCGGTCACCGCGACGAGCAAGAGGGCGAGGCCGGACGAGCCCCAGACGAGGATCTTCCGGCGCGGCCAGTGCCGCAGCCACCGCGCGACCTTAGAGAACGCATTGCGCATACGTCACCCCACCGATCGGCCGTCAACCGTGGACCCGGAAGGAGCCTTTCCCGCCGCACGCGCCCGTTATGCATAAGTAGTGATATTTATGCTCTTCTGTCGGGTTTGCGGCACTGATCTGACGGAGGAACTGCTCGTTCGGCGCGGTGGTCTTGTCGAGCAGCAGCTCAAGCGCGTGCTGGCTGTCCAGCGCGGCGAGCGCGCGGCGCAGGCTGACGACGGCGGCGTGCTCCGCGGGGTCAAGCAGCAGGTCCTCGCGCCGGGTGCCGGAAGGCACCGCGTCGATCGCCGGGAACAGCCGCTTCTCCGCCAGGTCGCGGCGCAGCCGCAGCTCCATGTTCCCTGTCCCCTTGAACTCCTCGAACAGCACGTTGTCGAGCTGGGAGCCAGTGTCGATCAAGGCGGTGGACAGGATGGTCAGCGAGCCGCCCTCTTCGAGGCAGCGGGCCGCGCCGAGGAACTGGCGCGGCGGCTGGAGGGCCGAGACGGCCACGCCGCCGGTAAGGGTCCGGCTGCTCGCGGGCGCCGCGAGGTTATAGGCCCGGCCGAGCCTGGTGAGCGAGTCGAGCATGACGACCACGTCCTGGCCGAGCTCCGCGAGCCGCTTGGCGCGCTCAATCGCGAGTTCGGCGGCCTTGATGTGATCGCTTGGCGACTGGTCGAAGGTGGAGGAGATGACCTCGCCGCGGACGGTGCGCCGCAGGTCGGTGACCTCTTCTGGCCGCTCTCCCACCAGCACCAGCATGAGGTGCACCGCGGGATAGGCGGTCGCGATCGCGTGCGCGATCGTCTTCAGCACCGTGGTCTTGCCCGCCTTGGGCGGGGCCACGATGAGGCCGCGCTGGCCCTTGCCGATCGGCGAGACCAGGTCAATGATCCGCGCGGCGGGAGACGGGTCGCCGTCTTCGAGACGGAACCGCTGGTTGGGGTAAACGGGGGTCAGGCGGTCAAAGTCCGGCCGGCGGCCGGCTTCGGCCGCGGGAAGCCCGTTGACCGAGTCGACGCTGAGCAGGGTCTGTTTGGCCTGGCGGCGGCCCGCGGTGCCCTCGATGTGGTCGCCGGGCCGGAGTCCGTACTGGCGGACCTGGGCGGTGGAAATGGGGATGTCGCCGGGCGAGCGGCGGTACCCGGCCGTCCGCAGAAATCCCCGGCCGTCGCCGAGATCGACGACGCCGGATACCGCGGCGACGGTTGTGTGTGGTTCTTTGCTTGTGATTTCATCCGCGATTGCGGTCATGAGATCTCCATTCGCTGGAGGGTGAATTCGCGCAGCCTTAAGAGCGGCGGAACAGCTTCTGAGCTGTGTCGACGCCTAGGCCGAGGCTGGATATGCAGAAACTCCGGTTATGAACTCCGGGTTTTCGCTCGCGCCGGTCAAAAATGGCGCTTGGGATGCTGGCCGGGCCACTCAGATGGGCACCGGGCCGATACGGCAACTGTAGCGGATAACGCCGGGGAGTGCCAGTTCCATTCCCGGCGTCAGCTTAGGAACGGCGGGTCGGGCGGAGCCGAGGCAGCCGTCGCGACTTGCCGGACCGGGGGCGGTCCGGCCCGGCGGCCTCCCCTGCCGGGGCGTTCAGCAGCCGCCACTGGCCGGCCGAGACGACGTCGACCTCGTCGCCGCGAACGCGGACGGCCGAGTCGTCGTCGATGGCGTAGACGGGGCAGTCGAGCTGCGCCGCCGCCCGTTGAAACCAGGCCATGGTCCGGTTGGGAAAGCTGGACGAGTTCAGGTGCGGCTTGAGGTACCAGTCGAACAGCCCGAATGGTGAACGGGCCGCCGTCTCGCCCAGGATGAGCAGGTCGTCCTGCTCGCTGAACGCCTCCCCGGTTCGCTCGGACAGGTTCCTGCTGAAGATCATCGACCCGGCGCTGACGCCGACGTAGACCTTCTCCTCCAGGATGTCCGCCATCTCCTCGGCGAGACCGTTCGCGATGATGCTGTTCGCGAGGTGGTAGTGATTCCCGCCCTCGGCGTAGATGACATCGGCGTGCCGCAGTCGGCTGAGCACCATCGGGCGCGGCAGGCCGTTCAGCTCCAGGATGTCGAATTCCCGCCAGCGCAGGCCGTGCAGCTGCGTTAGGTCCTCGATGAACCAGCGGTGCTCCCCCGGCGCCGCGACCGCGGCCGTGGGGATGAACACCAGCCTGGCGGCCGCGAACCGCTTGCCGACGAGGTCCGCCAGCGCCGACCTGAGGCTCTCGTTCCTGATGCCGTTCGACGTCAGCAGCATTCTGCGCACGGGCTGGAGTCTAGCCCGGGGCGGCCCACTTGAACGCCGCTACCTGGGGCGGTAATCGCCACATTTAGCCATAGTTAACCGCGAGATCTCCCATCACCGCATACTCTCGTCTTAACCATTCTTAACCCGGCGCTGGCCTGGTGCGACAGAGTAAGGATCGAGTGATGGCCGGAGAAACGTTCGATGGGCTGGCGCGGGATCGGAAGGGACCCGCTGATCAGTACGACGTCCTCATCTTGGACGGTTCGCACAAGCACAGCTTGACGAGTGCCCGGAGCCTCGCCCGGGCGGGGTTGCGAGTCGCCATTGGGGAGAGCGTCGGCCAGTACCCTCCGCGTCACGAGCCGCCGTCGTTTCACTCTCGATACTGCGCTCGCGCCCTAGTACTGCCGGACTATGTGAGCGAGCCGTCCGCGTACGCGGACGCCGTCCTCGCGTTCGTCCGTGAGCACGGCGTCAAGGTCGTGCTGCCGGTGGGAGACGCCAACATCACGCTGTTGGCGCCGCAGCGCGAGCGGTTCACCGAGGCCGGCTCGTTCCTCGCGGTGGCCTCGGAGGCCGCACTTGAGATCGCTAACGACAAGACCCGCACCCTCGAAGTCGCCTCCAAGCTTGACATCGATTACCCGAAGTCCGTCACGGTGCACGGCCGTCGAAGACCTGAAGACGGCCGAGGCCCAGTTTGGCTACCCGTACGTGCTCAAGCCGACGATCTCCTGGACCGGCGCGGTCGCCAACCGGATGGTCCCCCTCGAGGTGATGACCGAGGCGGAGGCCGTCGAGGCGACCACCCGCTTCCTCGCGACGGGCTGTGACGTCATCGCGCAGCAACTGGCCACCGGGAGCCGCGAGGGAGTAAGCCTCTTCATCGTCGACGGCGAACTGCTGGCCTACTGCGGGTGCGCGGCGCTGCGGACCACCCCGCCGCTTGGCGGTGTCTCGGTCATGCGGGAGAGCATCCCGGTTTCCGAGGAGCTGCTCAACGCGGCCGTGAGCCTGGCCATGACCATCGGCGTGGAGGGCCCGTCCGAGGTCGAGTTCCGGCGCGACGCGAACGGCAAGCCGCTGCTCATGGAGATCAACGCGCGGCTCGCCGGGACGCTGGAGAACGCGATCCACTCGGGCGTCGACTTCCCGCTGATGATCTGGCAGTGGGGCACCGGGCAGCCGATCCAGCCGGTGAAGTCGTACCGCACCGGCGTCAGGACCCGGTGGCTGGCCGGCGACCTGCGCTGGCTCTGGGACGGCGTGATGCAGGCGGGGCGGCCGGACAGCGTGCCGCTGAGCCGCGGCCTAGTGACGTTCACCGCGGAGTTCTTCCGCACCCGGCACTACGACTTCGTCGACCCGCGCGACCTGCGGCCGGCCTTCGCCGAGGTCTGGGACACGGCGGGGATCATCAAGAAGCAGTGGGACAACCGCAAGCAGTGGCGCGGCGACGAGCCGGAGTCGTAGCGGCGGCACGGCCTGGCCGCCTAAAGCTGGTCGGGGTCGCCGGTTACGGTGACGGTCGCGCCTAGTCCTTCCAGCAGTTCCTTTGCCCGGTCGGCCCGCTCGCTCGTGACTTGGCGCATGACCGGCCCGGGGGCGTTGTCGATGAGATCCTTTGCTTCCTTTATCCGCATCCCGGTCAAGGTGATGACCGCGTTGATGACGAGGGCCTTCCGGCTGCCGGGCGACACCAGGATCAGGTCGCGATTAGCCTCGATGCCGAACTCGGCCAGCCAGCTGGCCGGCGAACGCCGGGGCGCGGGGGGAGCCAGCCGCCGCTTGCGCCGACCGGACACGGCCGCGCCCAGCATCAAGCCGGCGAACGGCCAGCAGAACTGCGCCGCCAGCACGCCGAGCCACGCGGGGCGCGACTCGACCGGCCACAAGATCATCAACGGCGAGGTAACGGCCAGCGCGATCGTGACCCCGGCGATCGCCGCTGCCCAGGCATCGGTGGCGAGAGCTCTGACGCTGATACCGAGGCCGAGCCAGCAATCCACCGCGACGACGGCCGCCACCACGGCGATCGCGACGCACCATAGCTGCCAGCGAGCGTCCGTCGCGGGCGGCAGGTAGACCCCTCGCGCACCGAACGAGCCGGTGGCGACCAGCGCCAGCAGCACGGCGGGGAACGAGGCAAGGGCCGCCCATCCAGCGCCGAGCGGCGCCTCGGCGTGGAGCTTGTCGGCCGAGTCCACCCGGGCCCGGGCCCGCTGCCGCCGCCCGAACAGCACATCGCGGAGCGGCTCGCCGCCCCGGCGAACCTTACGGACGCCCAGAACCACGGCCGCGATGATCAGGGCAGGCACGAGGACGAGAAGAGCGACCCGGTACGCGAGCAACACGCGGGTGAGAACTATCGCGCCGAAGGGCACGGCCAGTTGAGCCAGGACGGCCCACCGCAACCCTCTCATTCTCCGCACCGGGCACAAGTTACCGCAAAGGCATCTTGCCCGCCTTAACGGGAGCCGGCGGGACGTTGCGCTTCATTCGCCCGGCCGCGCTCACCGGCTACGGGGAATAGATGACATGTCATCTACGTTCCCTGGCTCGGAAATAAGGTTCCGTGTCAGCCCGGCTCCGGGCAAGGGAAGGAATGGAATGCGCAAGACCGCGAATACCGCTGTTCCGGTTCACCCGCTGCTGTCGGAACGCTGGAGCCCGCGCGGGTTCGACCGTCATCACCAGGTCAGTGACGGCGACCTGACCGCGCTGCTCGAGGCGGCTAGGTGGGCGGCGTCGGCCGGGAACAGCCAGCCGTGGCGCTTCGTGGTGACCCGGCGGGGCGAGCGCGCGCACGGGCAGCTCTTCGCTGCCCTGCACCCGGGTAACCAGGAATGGGCCGGTGCCGCCGGCGCGCTCATTCTCGTCGCGGCCGAGACCGCAGGCGCCGACGGCACGCCGCGCCCGTGGGCGCTGTACGACACCGGGCAGGCGGTCGCCTCGCTCACTACCCAGGCACAGGCGCACGGGCTGGCCACCCACCAGATCGGCGGCTTCGACAGCGCGGCGGTCCGCGACGCGTTCGGCCTGGACGACACCCTCACCCCGGTCGTCGTCGTGGCGGTCGGCCGCGCCGACCCGGACGCCGCGCTGCCGGAACGTCTCGCCACCCGGGAAACGGCCCCCAGGACGCGGCGGCCCGTCAGCGACCTGCTGCTGACTCCCGTCGAGGCCACCGAGCTCGTGGCCGCGTGAGGATGCCGCGGCGATGGCTCACGCGGGGCCGGGGGGAGGACGTGGCGGCCGTTCGGCGGAAAAGCTCTTGAATTTGATTGGCGGGCCGGGAGACGCTGGACGGCATGGCCGTGCACCTGACCCACTGGGGGACGTTCGAGGCCGTCAGCGATGGCGAGCGGCTGACCGACGTGCGTCCTTGGCGCGGCGACCCGGAGCCGATGCCGCTCATCGAGAATGTCGCTTCCGCGCAGCATCACCCGGCGCGCATCGCCCGGCCGCACGTGCGCAAGGGCTGGCTGGACCACGGGCCCGGTGCGCCGGGGCGGGGCGACGAGCCGTTCGTGCCGGTGTCGTGGGACACCGCGCTCGGCCTCCTGTCCGGGGAGCTGCGGCGGGTCTACCGCGACCACGGGGCCGACGCGGTGTACGGAGGGTCCTACGGCTGGGCCAGCGCGGGGCGGTTCCACCACGCGCAGAGCCAGGTGCACCGGTTCCTCAACTGCCTCGGCGGCTACGTGCGGCACGTCAACAGCTACAGCCTCGGCACGTCCACGGTGCTGCTGCCCTACGTGATCGCCGACATCAGCGTGCTGGAGAACCGCGCTACTGCCAAGTCCGTGATCGCGGAGCACAGTGAACTGGTGGTCGCCTTCGGCGGGCTGTCACCGAAGAACGCCGCGGTGTCTCCCGGCGGGGTGTCCCGCCACCATGCCCGCGGCTGGATTGGCGCCGCCCGGGCCCGGGGCTGCCGGTTCGTCTCGGTGAGCCCGCTGCGCGACGATACGCCTCCCGATGCGGAGGCCGAGTGGATCGCGCCGCGGCCCGGCACCGACGCCGCCCTGATGCTCGCGATCGCCCAGGTGCTGGACGCCGACGGGCTGGCCGACACCGGCTTCCTGGACCGGTACACCGTCGGGTTCCCACGGCTGGCCCGGTACCTGCGCGGCGAGGAGGACGGGGTCGTCAAGGATCCCGCGTGGGCGGCGGCGATCACCGGCGTGCCGGCGGAGCGGATCAGGGAACTCGCGCACGAGATGGCCGCGGCGCGCACCATGGTGACCGTCAGCTGGTCGCTGCAGCGGGCCAGGCACGGGGAGCAGCCGCTCTGGCTCGGTGTCGTCCTCGCGGCCATGCTCGGCCAGATCGGGCTGCCGGGCGGCGGCTTCGGCCACGGGTACGGGTCCGCGGCGCTGGTCGGCGAGCCCGCCCCTCAGGTGGGCGTGCCGCGGCTGCGGCAGGGCCGGAACGCGGTCTCCACGTACATCCCGGTTGCGCGGATCGCCGACATGCTGCTGAATCCCGGTGCTTCCTACGATTACAACGGCGACCGGCTGACCTACCCGGACATCCGGCTCGTGTACTGGGCCGGCGGTAACCCGTTCCATCACCATCAGGACCTCGCCCGGCTGCGTGAGGCGTTCGCCCGGCCGGAGACCGTCGTGGTGCACGACCCGTTCTGGACGGCGACCGCGCGGCACGCCGACATCGTGCTGCCGGCGACGATGAGCATCGAGCGTGACGACTTCGGCTCCGGGCAGAACGACCGGATGTTCTTCCCGATGCCCGCGCTGACCCGGCCGCACGGCGAGGCCCAAGACGACTATGCGATCTTCTCTGACCTGGCGGACCGGCTCGGCGTGGGCAAGGACTTCACCGAGGGCCGTACCGCGATGGAGTGGCTGCGGCACCTGTATGACGAGTGGCGGGATTCGCTCGCTTCGCGGCACCGGGGCTGGCGGGTTCCGGGGTTTGACGAGTTCTGGGCCGGTGACGGGCTTGAGCTGCCGGTGACGGACGAGGCGCAGGTCGCGTTCGCGGACTTTCGCGCCGACCCGGAGGGGCACCCGCTCGGCACGCCCACGGGGAAGATCGAGATCTTCTCCTCGACCATCGACGGCTACGGGTATGCGGACTGCCCTGGCCACCCCGTATGGCTCGAGCCGGACGAGTGGCTCGGCTCGACTGGGGCTGGGCGCTTCGGTCTGCAGCTGGTCGCCAACCAGCCGAAGGCGCGGCTGCACAGCCAGCTGGACGTCGGTGCGCACAGTCAGTCGGTAAAGATCGCCGGGCGGGAGGCGGTGCGGATGCACCCTTCCGACGCGGCGGCCCGCGGGCTGCGCGACGGGAACCTCGTGCGGATCTTCAACGACCGGGGTGCCTGCCTGGCCGGTCTGGCCGTCGACGACGCCGTCCGGCCCGGGGTGGCGCAGCTGTCCACCGGGGCCTGGTACGACCCGGACCCGGCTGACCCGGGGTTTTGCCGGCACGGGAACCCGAATGTGCTTACCGCCGACCTTCCCTCCTCGACGCTCAGCCAGGGGTGCACGGGGCAGCTGGCGCTTGTCGAGATTGAGGCGTACCGGGGCGTGCCGCCGGAGCTTTCGGTCAACCGGCCGCCGGAGACAGCCGGAAGCGTCGGGGAACTCTTAGCCCTACACGTCCGCGTACTACCGGCGGAGTATGCCCGTGGAGTACGTGGCCCGCCCAGGTGCCTCCCCACGTAGGACGCTCTTTGCGCCTGCGGCCGGGAGAATCGGGAGCAATAACCCCCTTCTCGGCTCGCGGGAGATCGCCATGTCGTACGCCAGCTCGTCTCGCGCCCCGCACGCCGGGCAGAGAGCCAGTCAGGGAGCCGGCCTGCTGGGCGGGCTCGGCCGGGCCTGCTACCGGCACCGCTGGATCACGCTGTTCACCTGGATCATCGGAGTCGCCTGCCTCATCGCGCTGTGGCTGCAGTTCGGCGCCGCCGCGCTGAACACCTTCGACAGCAGTGACCCCGGCCAGACCGTGCTCAACGAGCATTTCCCCCGCGCCTCGGGCGATACGCTCACCCTCGCGGTCAAGTCAACGGCCGCGGTTACGTCGCCGGCCGTTAAGGCGCAGGTCGCCAGCGCCCTCATCCCGTTCGAGCGCGCGGCGAACGTTACCTCGGTCAGTGACCCGTACACCACCCCGGGGCAGATATCCCGCGACGGCCACATCGCGTTTTCGACCGTGCAGTTCGGTATCGCGGGGTCCAGCATCTCCAACGGCGAGGCCACGTCGCTGATGAATGACGCCAGGGCCGCTTCGGGTCACGGCGTGACGTTCAGCCTCGGCGGCGACGTGGTCGACCAGGAAGAGACGCCGTACGGCGGCCCGACCGACGGCGTCGGCGTGGTCGCCGCCGCGGTCATTTTGCTGATCGCCTTCGGCTCGCTGCTCGCCATGGGACTGCCGATAGCGACGGCGCTGCTCGGCATCGGCGCGGGCCTGTCGCTGATCGGGCTGCTCGGCCACGTCTTCCCCGCGCCGTCGTTCTCCCCGATCATCGCCGGGCTGATCGGCCTCGGGGTCGGCATCGACTACGCGCTGTTCATCGTCACCCGGTTCAGGGAAAGCCTGCGGGCGGGCGCCGCGCCGGAGGCCGCCGCGGTGACGGCGATGCGCACCGCGGGCCGGTCGGTGCTGGTGGCGGGCATCACGGTGGTGATCGGCATGCTCGGCCTGCTCATCCTGCGGCAGTCACTGCTGAACGGGGTCGCCGTCGCCGCCGCCGCGACGGTCGCCATGGTGCTGCTCGCCTCGCTCACCCTGCTGCCCGCCCTGCTCGGCTTCAGCGGCACCCGGCTGGCCCGGCCGCCCCGGGTCAAGCGGCCGGCCTGGATGCGTGGAACCACCAATCGTTCGGGCAAACCGGCGTTGCCTGCCGCCGAGCGGTGGGCTGGGGTCATCCAGCGCCACCCGGTGGTCGCCGCCGGCGCGAGCGGCGCCTTCATCCTGGTGCTGGCCGCGCCCGCGCTCGGCATGAAGCTGAGCTTCCCCGACGAGTCGGCGCAGGCGCGCGGCACCATGGGGTACGCCAGCTACGCGACGATGGCGCAGGGATTCGGCCCCGGGTTCGACGCCCCGGTGATCATCGCCGCGAACCTGCCGGACCCGCACGCCAATACGGCGCGGCTGGCCGCGGCGGTCGCCGCGACCCCCGGCGTCGCGGCGGTGACCCCCGTGATCGTGAGCAGGGACGGCCAGGCGGCCATGCTGATCGCCTACCCAACCACCGGCGAGCAGGACCCGGCCACCGACACGCTGGTGGACCGGATGAACGACACGGTGCTGCCGCAGGCGACCGCGGGCACCGGGATCACTGCCTACGTCACCGGGCCGAACGCCGGGAACGTGAGCTTCGCCAATCTCATCGGACAGCGGCTGCCGTGGCTGATCGGGGTGGTGGTCGCGCTGTCCATGCTGCTGCTGCTGGTGGTGTTCCGCTCGGTGGTGATCGCGGTCAAGGCCGCGGTGATGAACCTGCTGTCCATCACCGCCGCGTACGGCGTGCTCGTCATGGTCTCGCAGAACGGGTGGCTCGGGTCGCTGTTCGGGTTCCCCGAGAAGGTGCCGGTGACGACCTGGGTGCCGATGTTCCTGTTCGTCATCTTGTTCGGCCTGTCCATGGACTACGAGGTGTTCCTGCTCTCCCGCATCCGCGAGGAATACGACTCGTCCGGTGATAATGCGGCGGCGGTGGCCCGCGGGCTGTCCCGGACCGCGCGGGTGATCACGGCGGCCGCGGCGATCATGGTGGCGGTGTTCCTGTCCATCGTGATCGCGCCGAACGTCTCGACCAAGCAGATCGGGCTCGGGCTGGCGGTCGCGATCCTGGTCGACGCGACGGTGGTGCGCCTGGTGCTGGTGCCCTCGGTGATGGAGCTGCTCGGACGGGCCAACTGGTGGCTGCCGGGGTGGCTGGACCGGCTGCTGCCCCAGACCGCCCTCAGCGAGAACGAGGCCCCGGCCGAGGCGCCGGGCGCCGTCTCGCCGGGCCGCTAGCAGCGTCCCGGCCGCGGCCTCGACCCCGATTCTTTTTGCTTCGCTTTACTCACCCTTTACTTGATGGGCTCCTCGATGCTACCGTTTTACTTGCGCTTTACTAAGCAGGCAGACGGCCTGCTAGGGCGGCAGGCACGGTCGCGAGGAGGACGCACATGCAGGCACCCAAGGCTGGCTGGAGGTTGGCGCGGTGAGCCGCCCGGCCCTGGTGGATGTGGGTAGACGCTATCGGCTGGTCCTTATCGTCTGCCCGGTCGCAGGGCTTACCGGGCTCATTGTGCTCAGCGTTCTGGGGTATCCCGTGGCCGGGATCGCGTTGTGCGCGGGCCTGTTCATGGGGTTTATGAACAGCCGCATGGTGATCGCTCAGGCCGCGAAGTTCACGCAGATGGAGAACCCGGACAAGCGCGCTCTGGCGTTTGGAGTGCTCCAGAGGCTGGGGGTGCTGACGGCGATCGCCCTTTTGATCGCCTTCGCATTCCGGCCGCAGGGCTTCACCGTCTTGATCGGGCTGGCTGTCTTTCAGCTGCTGATGATGGGCACTACGGCTAGCGCGATGGTGAGGCAGTTGCGCGGATGAGCCATCACGTCCTCGCCTCCGCGAACATCGAAGTCGGCGTGCACAGGACCGTGACCCTCTTCGGCTTCGCGCTGAACATCGACACGATCTGGACTACGGCTATCGCGGGCGCCATCGTGATCGGGCTCGGCCTCGCGCTGCGCCGCGGTGTTACTAAGGCCGGTGTCACCAAGGCCGTGCCGACTAAGGTCCAGGTCTTCTGGGAGACCATCGTCGAGACCATCGAGGCGCAGGTTGAGGAGAACATCGGCAAGCCGTCGCCCTTCGTGGTGCCGCTCGCCGTGACTATCTTCGTCTTCATTCTCGTCGCTAACTGGCTGGAACTCCTGCCCAGTGACGGGTACCTCAGGTCGCCAAGCGCCGATGTCAACTTCACCTACGCCCTGGCGTTGCTTGTCATCATCTGGGCGCACGCGAACGGCGTGCGTCACGTGGGGTTCAGGCACTACATCAAGCACGTGTTCTTCCCGCCCGGGCGCCCCGCTTGGCTCGCCCCCTTCAACCTCATCGAAGAAATCGTCCGTCCGTTCACGCTGGCACTGCGGCTCTTCGGGAACATGCTGGCCGGCGGCATCATGCTCTCGGTGATAGCCCTCCTGCCGTTCTACATAACGCCGGCGCTTGGTGAAGCCGCCTGGGACCTCTTCGATATGTTCATCGGCCTTATCCAGGCCGCCATCTTCGCCCTGCTGACCATTCTCTACTTCGGATTCGCCGTGGAGTCCGAACCAGCTACTCAGCGTCCATACAGCAATCGAAAGTGAGGGCCCAGTGGCCGCAACAGACATGGATAAGGCAATCGAAGCCGCGGGCGCGTTCATCGGCGGCGGCCTCCTGCTCGGCGGCGGTGCTATCGGCGCCGCGATCGGTGACGGTCTCGCGGGCAGCGCCACCATCAACGGTGTCGCCAGGCAGCCGGAAGCGCAGACCCGCCTGTTCACGATCTTCTTCACCACGGTCGGCCTGTGCGAGGCGATGTACTTCATCAACCTCGCATTCATGGCCCTGTTCGTGTTCGTGCTCGGCAAGTCGGTCTGAGCGCGCGTCGTGTCACAAGCATCTGCCGCCGGCAACTTCCTGATTCCGAACATGACCCTCGTCGTCGAGCTGCTGGCGTTCGTCATTGTCCTCGCGGTCCTGTGGCGGTACGTCGTCCCGCCCGTGCAGCAGGCGATGAGCGCGCGGCAGGAAACGGCGCGGAAGCTGGTACGCGACAGCGAGGAGGCCAGGCAGCTCCTCGAGAAGGCGCAGACCGCCTACAAGACGGCGATGGCCGACGCCCGCCACGAGGCCGCGCGGTTGCGCGCCCAGGCCGAACAGCAGCGACGGGAGATCGTCGAGGGAGCGTCGACAGCGGCGGAGGCAGGGGTCGCGGAGATCATCTCCCGCGGCCAGGCCCAGGTCGAGGCCGACCGGCGGCAAGCGATCCGTCAGCTAAAGACCGAGTTGGGCAGCTGGGCGGTTGAACTCGCCGAGAAGATCGTTGGCGAAGCGCTGGCCGACAACCAGCGCCAGGACCGTCTGATCGAACGGTTCCTGAGCAATATCGAGGAAGAGGCGCGCGGGGCACGGCGCTAGCGGCGTCTGCGCAGGTAGCGGAGCGTGTCAGGGCTTGTGCGGAGCGTGCGCGGCACCTTAGCCTGGCCTCGGTAGTTTCCAGAAGCTGTCGGCACGCTGCCGACCGCTGGCACAGGGGGCATGGCGAGATGACTGATCATGTCGTGAACGACCTCGACGAGCTCAAGGGGATAGGCCCCAAGTACAAGGAGATGCTCAAGAGCATCGGCGTCGACTCGGTCAAGGAACTGCGCCACCGCAACCCGGCGCACCTGAAGCAGATGATCGAGGAACGGCACGGGCCGGTGGTGGGCCTGTCCGAGCACGAGGCGCAAACCTGGATCGACGAGGCCAAGGCTCACCCGGAGTAGCTCAGCCGATGCGCGCGAGCGCCCGCTGAGCGGGACGCAATACGGGGCGGCCCGACCACGCAAAGGCCGAGCCGCCCCGTCCAGGCCGGCCGGCAAGCGCAGGTCTCGGTTACTGCGCCGTCTGGGTTGGATCGCGCTGGCGGCCGTCGTCGTGGGGGCCGTCCTGTTCTGGCTGGCGCTGCGCGCGGACCGGCGTCTGCTCGAAGATGTAATACACGGCCACCAGCCCGCTGAGGGCTAGCGAGGCCGGGGCGCTGACGAACGCGATGCCGATGCCGGCGATGTAGCCCAGGTTGCCGATGCCGAACCGGATCGTAGCCCGGCGGCCCACTTCCGGGGTAAGCGCGACCTGGAGGTGCCCGTGCCGGATGGCCCGCCAGAACAGCAGCGTGAAGCTGATCGACATGCCCTCGAAGACGCTCTGGTAGATGGCCGCTGCGAGCGACGCATCGCCATTGCCGGCCCGCAGGTAGGCGGCGATGGTGGAGGTGGCGAACGGAATGGAGACCACGAAGAACAGCAGCAGGAGGTTGACGAACAGCAGTGTCCGGTCGATCTCGGAGATGTTCTTGAACAGCGTGTGGTGATTGACCCAGATGATCCCGATGGTGGCGAAGCTGACGGCGTAGGCCAGGAAGGCCGGCCAGCGATCGGCCAGCTTAGCGGCCAGCGCCGGCTGGTGCGGACCAGGGCCGCTGACGGCTAGGTCCAAGGCCAGCAGGGTGATGGCCACGGCGATGACGCCGTCACTGAACGCCTCGAGCCTCCCCTTGTCCACTACGGGGCCAGTCCGTCCCGGCCCGGCCGACGGACGGCCAGCCATGCTGTGGTCTGCCATACCCTTGCCGTCCTGCCAAGACCTGCTCTGATGCCAGACTGCCGGTCGGCGAGAAGACTGGCGCCGACAACGATGCTTACATTATTACACCGGCCACAGGAAGCGGGTGCGTCAGCCCGGTGGGGACGGTTCTTCGCCTGGAAACATGACCGGGCTGATCAGGTAGGGCCTGCGGCCTTGTCCGGGCTTGTTCGCGGTGAGCGGCGCGATAATCTCGCGCAGACCGGTGAGCATGCCGTCGAGCTCATCGGGACTGAGCCAGATGGTGCCTTGCCGGTAACCGGCCGAGTCGGCGAACGGGTCGGCACCGGGCCGGTCGAGATAGGCGTTGAACTCGGTGACCAGGACGGCCATGGCCGCCGCGAACCCCCGGCGGTGATCGTCGAGGGTCATCTTCTTCCCCGCTTCCGGGGCGATCACCGGACGGTCGGTGCGCAGCCGGTAGAAGCGCTCCACGGCACCGCGGACCCGCCGTTCGTCGCCGATTTCCAGCATCCCGCCCTCGACGAGCAGCCCGAGCTGCCGGTAAACGCTCGTCCGGGGCACACCCGGCAGGTGGTCGCACAACTCGCTCGCGCTGCGCAGCCGCCCGCCGGACAACGCGTGCACGATGCGCAGCCGCACGGGGTGAAGCAGCAGCTCGGTTGGATCCATGGCACTACTATCCCATTTCTTGTACCATTTCAAAAACTGGGATCGTTCGAGGAGGGGTCACGATGCGGGACGTGCCGGGACGCCAGCTGATGGCATGCGGTCACCAAATCTACGTCGAAGAGTCCGGTTCCGGTGACACGTGCGTGGTGTTCGAGTCCGGCAACGGTGCCGGGCGGACGCTGTGGGATCCGGTGGTCCCGCTGCTGGCAGGCATCGCGCGCACCGTCGCCTGCGACCGCGCCGGGCGCGGTCGCAGCGGCCGGGCGGAGCCGCCCCAGAGTCTCGATGACATGGCGGCCACCCTGGTAGCGCTGGTCGAGGCGCTCGCGCCGAGCCGGGTGATCCTGGTGGGCCACAGTATGGGAGGGCTGATCGTCCGCCGTGCCGCCGAGAAGCTCATACCCCGGCCGGCCGGGCTCGTCCTAGTCGACCCCACCCCCGAGGAGGCCCCGTTCTACGCCGACTGGGCCGCAACAGCGGCCAAGACAGATCGCATCCTCGCCGTCGAGCAGGCGGCCGCCCGCTGCCGGCCGCTCATGCGCATGCTGACCCGGTCCTACGGCCGCATGTTCCCCGCCGATACCTACGAAGCCATGCTGGCCGAGGACTTCACCCCCGCAGGCATCGCCCAGACCCGGCGCGAACTGAAGGCCTTCGCGGCAGGAGTCCCTGAGTTCCGCAGCCGGCCACCGCAACCCCCGGAATGCGACGTCATCGTTGTCTCCGCGACGCGGGCCAACCGGCTCCAGGCCCGCAACCACGACACCATCCACGAGTACCAGCGCCGGTACGCCGAGCAGGCCCGGCTGGCAGTTCGAGGACGCCGACTCCGAGCACATCGTGCCCGCCGAGCAACCCGGGCAAGTGGCCGCGGCAGTCCGTCGGCTGGCGGACGCATAGCAGCATGATCACCGGCGCACGCAGGCTTCAATCGAGATGCTCCCGATCTGCCGTTGACGCCGGGCAGGTACCGCGTCGAAGCCGCCTGACGCGGTACCTGCGGCCGGCGTCCGGATCGAGCCGGGCCGCCACTCAGCCGAGCTGGGACAGTCCCTTCTGCAGATCCTCGCCGTTCATCACCGGGGCTAGCTCCACGCTGGCGTTCAGCCCCGTGAAGAACGGCTCCGCGAACGGCGGTATGCCGGACGTGTCCGGCAGGTCAAACACCATGTACGCGGTCCGCTGCCCGTCGAAGGTCGTGAAGTACATCGCCTCCGGCTTCCAGCGCTCAGCGGCGCGCTGCATGACGGCGCCCAGGGTGCCGTCTTTGATCGCCTGGTTCCCTGACTCAACTGGCATGCTGATCCTTGCCATGACACGCATGAGTACCCCCCGTTGAACTCTGGCCGCCCCGCGGCTCGCCGCCAGATGAACTGCGAGCCATCCCGGACGGTCTGTACCCGCAGGCCAGAAGCGGCAACCACCGATATCCAGCGCGCGCAATGCCGCCGCTCGGCAGGCCCGTAACCTGCTGATAAGCGTTGTAATGCCACGCGGCGTCCTAGGATTACCTCATGGCGGAATTCGATCCAAGTGTCCCCAGCATCGCGCGGGTCTATGACTACTTCCTCGGCGGCAAGGACAACTTTGCGTCGGACCGCGCCCTGGGGGACCAGATGATCAAGATGGCTCCGCTGGTCCCGGTCATTACGCGTGAGAACCGCCAGTTCCTCGCCTCTGCCGTGACCCAGGCGGCGAACCAGGGCATCGGCCAGTTCATCGACCTCGGTTGCGGCCTGCCGACGGCGCCGGACACGCTTGAGTCAGCCCGCGGGATCATCGCCGGCGCGCGGGTAGCGTACGTTGACAACGACCCGGTCGTCCTCAGTCACCTAAACGCCAGGGTTGCCAAGGGGAATCCCGGCGTGACAGTTGTAGCCGGTGATGTGCGCGAGGTACCGGTGATCCTCGACGGCGTCCGCGACGGGATCGACCTGTCGGTTCCGGTCTGCCTGATCATGGGGTTCCTGCTGCACTTCTTCACGGCCGACGCGGCCCGCGACCTGGTAGCCAGATACACAGCTGCGCTATCACCGGGAAGCCTCCTGGTGCTCTCCGCGATCCACGTCGACACAAAGGGCTCGGACGAGGGCTTCGCCGGCTACTCCAGTGCCGTGGCACCGGTGTATAACCACTCGATCGCGGAGTTCGCCAGCTTCTTTGACCCCCTGGAAGTCCTGCCGCCCGGTGTGGCTGACGCGCGCATGTGGTCCGCTTGGACCGACGCGGCACACCTTCCGCAGCGTGATCAGTACGCCATCGCCGGCGTCGCCTTCATATAGCTGGCTAGCCGCCGGGTCATCCGGTTGCACGCCCGGGGCTACTTTGCTTGCGAGACTGTCGTCTCCCCGGCCGGCGGCGCGAGTCCGACGAGCTTGGAGAGGAATCGATCGGCTTGCTCGGGGAAGGGCGGCCAGGGCAGGTCAGGCTCATTGATCCGCAGGGACAGCATGCCGATGACAGCCGTCCGGAGATCGAGTGCGACGGTGGCGGCGTCCCCTGGCGGGGCAACCCCAGCGTCCATGCAGCGCTGCACCGCGGCCGTAGTGCGCGTGAACGCGTCCTCCTTGAAAGGCATGCCGACCTTGCTCTCGTGCATCACCTTGTAAATGCCGGGATGCCCCTGCACCCAGGCCGCCTGCGCCAGGATCCGTGCGCGCAAGGCGAGAGCGGGGTCCTGATGTGCGGCCTCGCCCTCATCCGCAGCCTGGAGCATCTCCGCATGGCAGCGTTCCATGGCCGCCGCGACGAGCGCGTCACGATCTGGAAAGTACAGGTAAACAGAGGTGGGGGATATCGACACCGCACGTGCGACCGCGCGCAGCGACAAGGCCTCGTCGTCGGCTAGGTCGCCGAGCATCTGCACGGCGGCGGAAATGATCTCCTCCCGCAGCCGCTCCCCCTGCCCGCGCGCGTTGGGGCGGCGAGGGCCAGCGGAGAGACCTGCCGAGGTGGTGTCGTCCATCGCCCGATCATTCTAACTTCGCGTACTTGCGCTGTGTCCGCCTCTAACGATACGTTTGTTCATGCAAGGACAGCTGTCCACTTTAACTCAAAGGATCGCAATGCCGCTAACGCTAGAAGAGGCTCAGGCAGTCATCACCGGCGCACACGAGCGCGCCGCCAAGATAGGTGCACTGGTCACGGTCGCGGTCGTCGACGAAGGCGGCCACCTGCAGGCCCTCGGCCGCATGAAGGGCGCAGCGCCGCTCTCCGCCCGGATCGCCGAGACCAAAGCGGCCAGCGTCGCCCTCTTCCGCCGCGACGGCGCCGCACTGCGCCAGTTGCAGGAGGCCAATCCTGGCTTCTTCGCCCAGCTGGGTCGGGCCGTGCGAGTGCCCATCCTGGCGGGCGCCGGCGCGGCGCTCATCCTGCGGGGGGACACCGTCCTCGGTGCGATGTCGGTAAGCGGCGGAATGATGCCTGGGCAAGACGACGAATGCGCAGAAGCCGGGCTTGCTGTTCTCGCTCCCTAGTTGGAGGGCTCGGCGAGGCGCTGAGCCGACGAGGCCCGAAGGCCGGCGAGGAGAATATCCAGACTCAGCGCCAGGATCCAGAGGGGGAACAGCAATTCCACCCACGGGGTGATCCCGATCCCGACCAGCAGCACCAGTGCACAAGCCAGCCCGGCCAGCGTGAGCCACCGGGAGACGATCTGGGTGCGGCGCGCGATGGTCACCGTGGTCAGGGTGAACACCGCCGCCATCCGCATGGCGTAGACGTTCAGCAGGCTCGTCGTGATGTTGCGGCCCAGCGCCAGGGTGCCCGAGCCCGGCAGCGCGGACGATAGCGCGCCGGCCACGAGGGCTCCGGCCACGGCCGCGGCCACGAACAGCATGCCGACGAACAGCAGGCCGCTGCCGAGGAACACGGTGGCGAAGAAGCGGTCTTCGCGTTCGCCGATCCGGTCCCGCAGCACCCCGATGAACCACAAGAACGCGATCCCGGCGAACGGGACGAGGTTCAGGCTTACGGCTACCCCGGCCCTGTGCGCGGAATCGGTCAGCCATATCCCTGCCGTGGAGGGACTGGGCGGGGCCGAGAGCCTGAGCAGCGTCAGCGCGATGATCAGGAGTACGGAAAAAATGATCCCGGCGACCGCAGCCGCCCCGGGCGTTCTCAGCGGGCTCCCCGCCCGTAGCGAGCCTTGGCCCACCGCTGACTCGGTCATGGGCTTCCCCCTTACGCCGGCCTTTACCGGGCAGCAGTCGCGCTGGCGCCCCTCCCGCGCGACTGCCTTACCTGGCCCGCTAAGGAATACGTGCCCAGGGACGCGGGCACGGGAACCCTCCGCCCTCCGGCCTGCTGGCGGGCCTTGGCCACCGCCAGGTCAGCATCGGCCAGTTCAGAAGCCTCGCTGCCGCCCAAATACACGACCGGTGTGGACGGCGCCCCTTGGCACCGATGGCCTGGCTCCGAGATGGCCGCGGTCTTGGGGCAAGTGTGCGGTGCCAGGTCCGGGACGAGCCACTGTCCAATTCTTGCGTACCAAAATAAGTATTTTTACAGGCTTATGCCAATTCGTTACGCTACCCCGTATGAGCGAGTCAGTCCTGGTCCAGGCGGGTGGTCTCACCAAGGTCTATCCGGCACGGGGCGAGGTCCCTGAGTTCCGTGCCGTCGACGGGATCGGGTTCGAGCTGCGTCGCGGCGAGACCTTCGGGTTCCTCGGGCCAAACGGCGCGGGGAAGTCAACGACCATGCGCATGATCGCGGCCACCTCACCGCGGTCCGGCGGGATGCTGACCGTGCTGGGGATGGACCCGCAGACGCATGGCTCGGCGATACGCGCACGCCTCGGCGTGGTACCCCAGGACGACGCCCTGGACCGTGAGCTGACGGTGCGGGAGAACCTGTACATCTACGGCCGCTACTTCGGGATCAAGCGCGCCGCGATCCGGGAACGCAGCGCGGAGTTGCTCGACTTCGCACAGCTGGGGGAGAAGGCCGACAGCCCGGTCGAGGCGCTGTCCGGCGGCATGCGACGACGGCTGACCATCGCCAGGTCGCTGATCAACAACCCGGACATGGTCCTGCTCGACGAGCCGACCACCGGGCTGGACCCGCAGGCCCGGCACGTGCTGTGGGACCGGCTCTACCGGCTCAAGCAGGATGGAGTCACGCTGCTGCTGACCACCCACTACATGGAGGAGGCAGAGCAGCTGTGCGACCGGCTCATGATCATCGATCATGGGCGGATCGCGGCTCAGGGATCGCCCCGGGAGCTGATCGAGGCCCACGTGACACGGGAGGTGCTCGAGGTGCGGTTCGCGCTCGACGTCAAGGAGGCGGCCGGCGCGAAGCTCCGGACCTCTGAGCTCGGCGGTGACGGGGCCGACGCCGGGCCACGGGTGGAGATACTGCCAGACCGGGTGCTGGTCTATGCCGACGATGGCGAAAGCGCGCTGGCCTCCGTGCACGGCATGAGCCTGGTCCCGCTGACCGCGCTGGTGCGGCGGGCCACGCTGGAGGACGTGTTCCTCAAGCTGACCGGCCGCTCGCTGGCCGACTGAAAGGCGCACTCCGTGATTCACGTCTTCACGTACTGGCTCATGCGCTACCGCCGCACCTGGCGCGCCTCGATCGTCATGAGCGTGGGCAACCCGCTGCTGTTCCTGATCGGCGTGGGTGCAGGCCTGGGCCACCTGGTTGACCATCACGCGCCCGCCCAGATGGCCGGGGTCTCCTACGCCGCCTTCTTCGCGCCGGGCCTGCTGGCCGCCGCCGCGATGCAGACCGCGTTCCTTGAGTCGTCCGGGCAGATCGCTCGCGCGGCGGCGCCGGACGGCGCCTACCAGAGCACCGTCTCGACGCCGCTGAGCCCCGAGCAGGTGATGGCAGGCCACATGCTGTACGTCGCCTTCCGGGTGCTTACCTCCAGCGCCGCGTTCGTCCTTGTGATGGCCTGCTTCGGGCTGGTCTCCGGCGCCAGCGGCGTGGCGGTGCTGATCGCCGCGACGCTGACTGGCCTCGCGTTCGCCACGCCCGCCGCGGCATGGGCGGTCGGAGTACGCGTGCAACGCCAGATCAGCACGGCCTACCGGATGCTGATCATGCCGCTGTACATGTTCTCCGGGACCTTCTTCGCCATCTCCGAGTTGCCTGGCCCCATCAGGGTCATCGTCGAAGCGCTGCCGCTGGCCCAGGGCGTGGCGTTGTGCCGCTCCCTCGCGCTGGGGACCGCAAGTGCGCCTGCCGTCGCCGCCCACGCCGCCTACCTGTGCGTCCTCATCGTCGCCGGCTTCGCGCTCGCCCGCGCGGCCTACCGCCGGAGGCTGCACGCATGACGACGATGCTCAGCCCGGGCCCGAGGATCGCCCGCCCGGCCGCCTGGACCGTCCGGCGTGCCCTGGCTCTGGTGGAACGCAACATGATGATGTACCGGCGCTCGGTGATACCGCTGGCATTCGGCCTGGTCGAGCCGCTTATGTACCTGCTCACCATCGGGTTCGGCGTCGGGTCGCTCGTCGGGACGGTTCCCGGGGTGAACGTCCGCTATCCCGTCTTCGTCGCGCCGGCGATCCTGGCCACGACGGCGATGAACACCGCGTTCAACCAGACCAGCTTCGGCGTCTTCACCCGGATCAAGGTGGACCTGACCTACGAGGCGATCGTCCCGACCCCGCTGTCCGCCACCGACATAGCCCTCGGTGAGGTCGCCAGCGCCGTTCTCAACGGCTTGCTGACCTCGGCCGGGTTCCTGCTGGCGACCACCGCGATGGGGCTTGTCGCCTCCCCTGGGATTCTGCTCGCGGTCCCGGCCGCGTGCCTTGTCGGCTTCGCTTTCGCGGCCGGCGGCCTAGCGGTGACCACCTTCCTGCGCGACTTCCCCGACTTCCAGCTGATCCAGCTCGTGATGCTGCCCATGTACCTGTTCGCCACGACCTTCTACCCGCTGTCGACCTACCCTGGCTGGCTGCATCCGCTGGTCGAGGCCCTGCCGCTCTACCAAAGCATCCAGCTGATCCGCGGGCCGGCGCTCGGCAGCTTCGACGGGCCGACGCTCGCGTTCGCCACCTGCTACCTAGCCGTGTTCGGCACCGTCGCCATGATCATCGCCACCCGGCGGCTCGGAAAGCTCCTCCTGAAGTAAGCGGAGACCCCTGCCGCTGTCATCAGCCACGCTGATAAGGCGTGCTCAGACTGGCCCTTTCGGCGGGCGGCGCGGTGAGGTCTGCTGGCAGCACAGAGATTCTGCACCACGACGCAGCTTTCCCTCTCCAGAGGGACCGGGGCGTCCAGCCCCGAGTTATCCGCCCCTGGCGGTGCACCGCGTGCCCGTGGCATGGATGTGGCATCCCGCAGGAGAGAAGGAGGAACCATGGACCAGAGCTACCCCGTGCAAGTCCGAGCTCACCTAGACGAGCCGCTGAGCCGCTGGCTATGGCTGGTCAAGTGGCTGCTGGCCATCCCGCACTACATCGTGCTGTTCTTCTTGTGGATCGCGTTCGCCGTCGTGACCGTCATCGCGTTCTTCGCGATCTTGTTCACCGCGCGCTACCCCCGCACGCTGTTCGACTTCAATCTGGGGGTGCTGCGCTGGTCCTGGCGGGTCGGCTACTACACCTACAGCGCCCTGGGGACCGACCGCTACCCTCCGTTCAGCCTGGCTGAGGAGCCGGACTACCCGGCGACGCTGGACGTCGCCTATCCCGAGCGGCTCTCCCGCGGCCTGGTCCTGGTCAAGTGGTGGCTGCTGGCGATCCCGCAGTACGCCATCACCGCGGTGTTCGCCGGTGGCGCTGGCTACAGCGCTACCGGGGGCAAGGGGAACACATGGCAGGCCGACGTCCTTTCCGGCGGCCTGATCGGCCTGCTGGTGCTCTTCGCGGCGATCACGCTGCTGTTCGCGGGCCGCTACCCGCGAGGGCTGTACGACTTCGTCGTTGGCATGAACCGCTGGGTGCTGCGGGTCATCGCGTACGCCGCCTTGATGACCGACGCCTACCCGCCGTTCCGGCTGGACCAGGGCGGGGCCGACCTGCCCGTCCCCGCGCCCGATGACCCCGCGCCGACATCGGCCGCTTCGGTCGCACCGGTCGGCTAAAGAACCAGATAGGCACAGCCGGGGAGCATCGGGTGCCCGCGGATCGCGGGGGTTGTGCCCGGCCAGAGCCGGGCGAAGGATGCTTCCGAGCGGAGCCGGACCGGGTTGTCCCCGGCGGTGACCAGGAGCTGCCCGGCGGTCTCCACGCCGATGTCTCTTTCTGGGATTCCCGGCCTAGTCGTGCTGAAAATCACCATTGGTCACGTTGATGTGTTACCGTCTCTGTAGTCGAGCCGTTACTCCCGTATCGCGGGGGTCATTCAGCTTTGACTGCTGCTCAGGACCCCGGCAGCGGACCTTGTGGACCGCCATGCCGGAGGAGCCGTGCGACATACCCCGCAGGAACGTCTGCCGGACCGTCGTCCGCCGCCGCCACCCAGCTCCGCCTGTCTCCGTCAGCCGAGCCGCAGCCCTCCCGGGCCCGAATTGAGTGATCTGGTGACGTCATGATTACCCGCGCGAGGATGCTCTGGACAGGGGCGAGCGTCCCGTCGGTGAGTTTGCCAGATAAGCGACGCCCTCGGCGACAAGTCCAAGGTGGTATTAATCAGGCTTTTTGTTGCTTAGGTATTCAAACTCCCCGGCAGCACCATCCACGTCGCTTGGGGCGCGACGAGGACCGCAAAGGTCTGGCGATGGTGTTGTGCGGGTCGAGGCGACGGCGGCGAGCAGGCTGGGGGGCCGAGCTGGTCGCCGTCGCCGTTTCCACGTCAGACGCAACGCGCCGATGTACAGCCTGCGTGCCCGAGGCATGGCCTGGACGACACCGCCAGCCTCAGATACTTGTTGGCTAGATGACAAGTATGTTATAGCCTCATGTCCATGACCACCACCGACCGCCGCACCCAGCAGCAGCGCCGCGACCAGGCCGAGACCGCGCTGCTCAATGCCGCCGCCGAGCTGGTCGTCGAGCAGGGAGTGCACTCGCTGACGCTGGCGCGCGTCGGTGAGCGGGCCCGGTACAGCCGCGGGCTCGTCACCCACTACTTCGGGTCCAAGCAGGCGCTCCTGCAGCGCCTCGCCCACGCGACCCAGAGCGGGTTCGTGCCCGGGCTCGACGGCATGCCACCCGGCCTTGGCCGGCTCTTGCGGCTGATCGACGGCTACATCGGGGCGCTCGGCCAGCTGAGGATGCCGAACCGGGCCTTCCTGCTGCTGTGGGCCGAGGCGGCCACCGCGGCCGACCTGGCCCGGATCTTCCGCGAACGGGACGAGGCATTCCGCGCCGACCTCCGCGAGGACGTCACCGCCGGAATCGCCGACGGCACCATCCGGCCGGACGCCGCCGCCGAGGAGACCGCGGTCGCCGTCCTCGCACAGCTCCGCGGAATCGGACTGCAACGGCTCGTCGATTCCCCGGCCGTCGACACCGAACGACTGCGCCACGCGGTCACCGAGTACTGGCGCCGGGCACTGGCCCTCCCGCAGCCTCCCGCCTAGCGGCAGCCGCCGGGGACCGCGGGCACGGGTCACATGACGCTCGCGGGGCCGGGCGGCGGGGAACCGCGAGAGATTTCTTCTGGCAAGGCGATGGGATCCGGGCGAGTCGTTCGTCTATGAGTCAGGACACGGCCGGAGCAGGCCGCCGGGACAACGGAGCCGCAGATGACGCAGTACCTGATCTCGTTCGGTGCCCACGCGATGGACCACATCCCCGACGAGGACGCGCCCGCCGTGGCCAGGGCCGCGCACGCGGCGGTCCAGGAGGCCATCAACGCCGGCGTGTACGTGTCCGCCGGCGGGCTGGGGAACGAGCCGGCGAGCATCGTGGCCACCGACGGGGCGGTCACCGACGGCCCGTACCCGCAGGCCATCGGCGGATTCACGCTCCTCGACGTGCCCTCACGCGAGGAGGCGCTGCGGTGGGCGGCCAAGATCGCCGTCGCCTGCCGCTGCGCGCAAGAGGTCCGGGAGATCGGGGCCGACCCCGAACTCGACTCAATGCTCCGCCAGGCTGACAGCCGGCGGTGACGTCCCCTGCCTGCGCCTGGTTGAACGCGGCCCGCAGCGCTAGAGCAGGACTGCAGAAATCCAGTTCGGCACGCCGCGAGCCAGCCGTCTGGGAGTCCAGGTTGCCGCGCCGAACAGCGAGTATCGAGCGCCCACTCCCGCGGTCGCCCTTATTCGCCGGACCATCCGTCGCCGGTACGCCGGAATCCGGGAACGGACGCCAGTTCGCGGTTCAGCACCTTGCCGGACCCGGTCCGCGGCAATGCGCCCGTGAACGCGATGACCCGCGGGATCTTGTCGCCGGCGAGTTCGGCGCGGCAGTGCTGCTCGATTTCCGACGGCGCGTGTTCGACGCCTTCGTCAAGCACAAGGACGGCCTTCACACTTTCTCCCCAGACCTCGTCGGGAATTCCGACGACGGCGACCTCCCGCACCCCCGGCATACTGCGGATGACGTCCTCGATCTCAGCGGGATAGACATTGATGCCCCCGGACACGATGATGTCCTTCCTCCGGCCGACGAGGAACAGGTACCCATCCTCGTCCACGTAGCCGAGGTCACCGGTGCGGAACCAGCCGTCATGAAAAGCTTCCGCGGTCCGCTTGTCGTCACCTAGGTAGACCGGACCGGTCAGCAGTCCACGTTTGGCGACCTCGCCAATCTTCCCCTGCGGCTGGACCTTGCCCGCCTCGTCCAGGATCCCCAGCCGCGTACGGAAGAACGGCCGGCCGCAAGAATCTGCCTTCGACCCGTGCGGGTCTTCACGGTTCAGCGTGATGATGCCCGTCTCGGTACCAGCCAGGAACTCGCAGATGACCGCGCCTCGGAAAGCTCCCGACGAGGCGCCGCTTCAGGGCGCCGCCGGCCCGCGCGCCGGAACTCATGAGAAGACGCACGGAACTCGTGTCGGCGTCGGCGGGGCTGGACTTCAGCTCTGCGAGGATCCGGTCAAAGATCATCGGGACCCCGGGGAAGATGGTGGTCCTGTCCCGGGCGATGGAATCGAGCACCTTGCGAGCATCGAACCGTCGGTGGATGACCAGGCTGCCGCCCACATACAGCTGCTGCAGCGCGCACGTGAATCCCAGCCCGTGGAACAGGGGTCCCGCTACCAGCTCGACGTCGTCAGGCCCGATCCCCAGGCCGATGCTCATCTCGGCCCAGCCTTGCATGGCGACCCGCTGGGGGACGACGCATACTTTGGGTGTCCCGGTCGTGCCGCTGGTCAGCGACAGTCGAAACGGGATGTTTTCATCGGGCTGGGCCGGTTCCGCGATATCCGATCCAGGGGCGCCCGCGTCGGCCAGGATGTCTTCGTAAGGCTGGACGTCGTCGGCCAATTCTGAGAAGTCCCCCGAACGAGTGGTTGGTGCCCCCAACCGCGCCACGGTGAGCGCTCCCTCGGGTGTTGCGGTGGCGGGCAGGCCGAGCGCCCCGGGGTTGTCCGTGACCAGCGCCCGGGCACCGGTCGCGTTGACCGCGCCCGTGACCTCAGCGGCGACAAACCTGGGGCTGAGCGGGACGATCGGACAGCCCGCCTTGGCTAGCCCGTACATGAGCTCGATGTACTCAATCCGGTTTCCCGAGTACAGGGCGACCGGATCGCCCGGCCGGACGCCATACCGGATGAGCCCCGCGGCTACGCGCGTCGAGCGCTCGTCGAGCTCCTGCCACGTGAGACGGCGCTCATCCTCGGTGATGGCCACCTTGTGGCCGGTGACCGGATCGGCCGCGTGCATGGCCGGGACGCTGCCCACCGTGAGCGCCTGCTGGTATAGGTCTTCGGATGTCATGAGCTGCGTTGCTCCTTACGCGTGCTTGCCTTGATGAGCCGTGGCGGTCTGGCTTTTAGCCGTGGAAATCCGGCTCTCGTTTCTCGAGGAATGCCGACAGGCCCTCCCACGAGTCGTCTGACTGGGCGAGCCACGACTGGCCGAGCCGTTCGATCTCGCGGCCCGTGTGGAGATCAGTGCTCAGGCACGTGTTGATCACGTGCTTGGCGAGACCGACCGCCCGCGGCGCCCCGGTCATGAGGTCGGCCGCGAGCGATTCCGCTTCCGCGGTGAGCTCGTCGCCAGGCACGACGCGCGACACAAGGCCCATTTCCCTGGCCTCGGCGGCGGTGTACTTCCGGCCGGTCATGACCATTTCCTTAAGTCGCTCGACACCGATGATGCGGCTCATCCGCGAGCAGGCGCCGGACGCCGGTATGACGCCGATGCGTATTTCGGGAAGCGTGAACACAGCGTCCGCTGATGCGATCCGGAAGTCGCAGGAGATGGCTAGCTCGACCCCGCCGCCCGCGCAGGGGCCGTTGATCGCGGCAATGACCGGTTTCTCGAGGGTCTCGATGTCGTCGAAGACCGCATGGTTCGTGCGCACGTACGAGCGGTAGCTGTTTCCCGGGAGCGCCCGCTGCGCGCGTAGCTCGGTGATATCGCGGCCGGCGCAAAATCCACGCCCCTCGCCGGTAATGATGATGACGCGGACGGAGTCGTCGAAAGTCGCCTGCCAAAGCGCCCCTCTAAGTTCTACCAGCATGCGCCAGTCGAAGGCGTTCAGGCGTTCCGGGCGGTTCAGAGTAATCCAGCAGATTCGCGAATTGGCATCCGTGCGCAGGCGCAGTCTGGCGAACTCTTCTGGTGAAATCCGGTAAGGGGATTCCGGAATCTTACTCTGTCCTGGCGTGGGCATGATTACTCACATTCTTGGCGCGGAGTATTGGCTCACGCAAGCATAATCGTTACCTGTTGGGGCGTACCGGCATGCGTTCCAGGCTTACGCGGCAGGGTCCCCGATGACCCGCCACGGGAAAACCGCCAGGCCATCCGATCATCGCCAACGCCAGATCCGGGGGTCTTCTCGGTCTCGGGGAGCATGCCCCCATCACGCTAGGCGCTTCCTGCCGGGCGCGGCCGCGCGGCCAGGCGAGAGAAATACGCCGCGATCCGCCGCGACGCCGGCGGCGGCATGACCCAGCGCGCCATCATGAGCAGGCACCACGTCGCCGCCGCATCATCGCCCCGGCACTCGCCTCCGCCTGTCCACAGCATGCTCATGATTGACTTATATCATGTTCTCCATAATATTAGGGGCATGGCCTTCACCACCACTATGACCGGGCAGGCATTCTTCGTGCTCACGGCGCTGGCCGGGGGGCCGCGGCACGGGTACGGCATCGTGGGTGAGGTGGACGGGCTGTCCCGGGGCCGGGTCCGGCTGAAGATCGGCAGCCTGTACGGGGTCCTTGACCGACTCGCCGCCGACGGGCTGATCGAAGCGGACCGGGAGGAAACCCGCGACGGCCGGCTGCGCCGGTACTACCGGATCACCTCCGACGGCCGCCAGGCACTGGCCGAGGAGGCCGAGCTGCGCGCCGCCACCGCCCGGGTCGCGCAGGCGAAGCTGGGCCTGCTCGGCGGGGCTCTCGGATGAGCGGGGGGCTGGAGCAGCGGTACCGGCGGGTGCTGCGGGTACTGCCCTCCTACTACCGGGAGCGGTGGGAAGAGGACATGGTCACCGCCTTCCTGGAGAGCTCGCTGACCGGCGACCCGGAAGAAGACGAGTTCATCACCGAGTACGGCAAGCCCAGTTTGCCGGAGATCGCCAGCGTCGCGGGCCTGGCCGCCCGGCTGCACCTGGGCGGCGCGGGCGCCCCGCGCCGGTACTTCGCCCGGGGGCAGGCCACCCGGTGGGCGGTGCTCGTCGTGCTGCTGGAGCACGCGGTCCGGGCGCTCGCCGGATTCGTTTTCCTGGCCTGGGCGCACCGGCTGCTCGGCTGGCTGCCGCCACCGCCCGCGCGCGTGCTCGCCACCCAGTCCGGCACCGGCATCTGGCCTACGGTCTGGTACGCCGTCGGCTACGCCTGGATCGTGGCCTACCTCGCGCTGGTCCTCGGGTACCGCCGCACCGCCCAGATCATCGCGGTGCTGGCCATCGCACCGGACCTTGTCTACCTGCTGCAATCCCAGTTCGGGATTGGCCAGGTGCCGCACCTCGTGCCGTGGGCCATCGGGCCGTGGGCCATGTGGGTCCTGATCGACCTGGTTCCCGTCCTGGCCATGGCCGCCTTCCATCGCGACGCTCCGCCGGTCGAGCGCCGACCCTGGCTGCGGGCGCTGCCCGTGACCTTTCTCCTAGTCGCCGTCCCGCTGCTCGCCGTCGAGTTCACCGGCCACGACGGCTGGGTGCCGGGCGCTCCCGGGCTGTTCTGCGTCCTGGTCGCCGTCGCCTGCCTGGTACACGCGCCGAGGGCCCGCTCCCGCGCGAGCTCTGGCATGTGGTCGCTGACCCTGATGCTGCTGGCCGCCGACACCGGCCTGCTGCGGATCTTCACACTCGGCATCTACCCGAACGATCCGCGCATGATCTGGATCGGCCTGGCCGAGCTAGTAGTGATGGTGGCCGCAGCGGCGGTGGTCGCCCCAGACGTGCGCAGGCTATCCAGGCCCGGGTCCAGGGAAGTCGCGGGCGCTGGGGACAGAGCGCGTCCGTTACGGGAACCAGGCTTGCGAAGATGCATCCCCGCCCGCCTGACGATGCACCGGCTCTGGAACCGGCTGCGGCCAAGAACTACACCGGGCAGATCAACTGCGACAAAACGCTCCCCGGAACACCAGCACCACACCGCGACCGCGGCAATTGAGACGGCAAGCGTCTCACTGCAAAATGCCCGCCCAGGCCAGGGCCCCTTGCCGGCCAGCCGCGTTCAGGCGGCTGGTCAGGGGCAGGTAGTGGTCAGGGTGAGGGCGGTGACCTGGGAGAAGGGGATGGTGACGGTCGTGAGGCTGCCGGGGGCGGTGAGGCTTAGCTGACCGGGTGCCGATGGCTCCGGCGTGCCGCAGGTGACGACGTTCCCGTGGGTGGCCGTGAGGTAAGCCGGCGGTGCTGCTGCGGGGGCTGGCGCCCACCAGGTGGCGGTGATCCCGGCCAGGAGCAGGGTGACGGCGGCAGCGACGGCGCGCCTGGCCCACTGCAGTCGGCGGGCCGCCTGGGCGGCCAGGTAAATTTCGTAGGCCGTCAGGGTGCCGTGGGCGGCGCGGATGTCGTGGAGGGTCTGGCTGCGGGGGTCGGTGCCGGCCTCGGCGGCGAGGGCCTGCCAGAGTCCGGCGACGGCCAGCAGGAGGCCGCCGCCGATCAGGACGGTGACTGCGGCCCGCCAGCCGCCGGGCAGCCCGCTGGTGTCGTCGCGTCCCTGGATGACCACGCCGGCGGTGACCAGGGTGATGAACGCGGCGAGGCCGTTACGCCAGGCCTGCGCGCTGCCCCGGACAGCGTCCAGCGACCCGGCCGTCAGCCTCGCGTAGCGGTCCCGCTCGTCCAGGTCGGCCTTGCTGGGGGCGGCGGCCGGCTTGCGGGCCCGCGGTACGGGGCCGTCGGTCATGGCCGGCTGCCGCAGGAGGGCCGCAGGGGCAGTTCGACGCGGAAGCTGACGCCGCAGCCGGTCGTGCCGGCGGGCGCGCCGGGGTGGCTGTCGCCGCAGCCGCACGACACGTCGACGGGGAAGAACGCCGGCCCGGCCTCGCTGTCCCCGGGCTGGCCGGGGACAGCGCCGCCCGGCCAGCGCGATTGCCCGCCCATGAGGCCGGTCAGCGCAGTGTGCGTCTGCCGGTCGTCTAGGACGTGCCGGCACCGGGGGCAGGGCCCCTGCAGCCGAGAGCTGACCACCCCGTCCCGGGAGGCAGCCTCGCCCTGAAGATCGCCGCGTTCCAGCATGGCGAAGGCCTTCTCGGTCCATGAGTAGCCCGTGGACTCCTGATACGGCTCATCCGGCCGCGTGGCTCCGGCGGTCATGATCATGGCTCCGATTCCGTCCGCCTTCTCACTGGCGTGGCCGACCTGCGGACCAGGATAGTAGCTGGCAGCTACTGTATTGTGACAAAAGCGAATCCGGCGGTGATACCGGCCAAGTCATAGTGCCAGGAGTGAGGATTCAGTGAATAGCCTGCTCGCCGCGCTAGGTGCCCGAATCCGGCGGTCCGCCGGGTCCGGCCGGGCCCGGGACCTGCCCGTTGCGGCCCGCGAAGCGAAGCACCTCATGTCCGCGGGGATCAGGGCCTTCAGCGAGTTCGAGCGGACCGGGCGTCCCGAGGCGCTTGAGGCAGCACTGACCGCGTTCCGGGAGGCGGTGACCGCCGCCCCGCCCGGCCACCCCGACCTCGCCGGGATGCTGTCGAACCTGGGGGCCGCCCTGGCCAGCCGGTTTGAGCAGGCGGGGGACGGCGCGGACCTGGACACCGCGATCGAGGCCGAGCGGCGAGCCGTCGATCTCACCCCGCCCGGCCACCCTGACCTCGCCGCGACGCTGTCGAACCTGGGGAGCGCCCTGGACGCCCGGTTTGAGTGGGCAGGGGACGGAGCGGACCTGAACGCCGCGATCGAGGCCGGACGGCGAGCCGTCGATCTCACCCCGCCCGGCCACCCCGACCTCGCCATGCGGCTGTCTAACCTGGGATGCTCCCTGTTCGGGCGGTTTGAGTGGGCGGGGGACGGCGCGGACCTGAACACCGCGATCGAGGCCGGACGGCGAGCCGTCGATCTCACCCCGCCCGGTAGCCCCAGCCTCGCCGCGATGCTGTCGAACCTGGGGGGCACCCTGCGCGCCCGGTTTGAGTGGGCAGGGGACGGCGCGGACCTGGACACCGCGATCGAGGCCGGACGGCGAGCCGTCGATCTCACCCCGCCCGGCCACCCCGACCTCGCCATGCGGCTGTCTAACCTCGGGAACGCCCTGGCCAGCCGGTTTGAGCAGGCGGGGGACGGCGCGGACCTGGACACCGCGATCGAGGCCGAGCGGCGAGCCGTCGATCTCACCCCGCCCGGCCACCCCGGCCTCGCCGGGTACCTGACGAACCTGGGAGGCTCCCTGTTCAGCCGCTTTGAGGGGGCAGGGGACGGCACGGACCTGGACAACGCGATTGACGCGCTGCGGCGGGCCGTCGATCTCACCTCAGCCGGCCCCGGCCTCGCCGCGATGCTGTCGAACCTGGGGGCCGCCCTGGTCGCCCGGTTTGAGCGGGCGGGGAACGGCACGGACCTGGACAACGCGATCGACGCGCTGCGGCGGGCCGTCGATCTCACCTCGCCGGCCCCGGCCTCGCCGCGATGCTGTCGAACCTGGGGGCCGCCTTGGACGCCCGGTTTGAGCGGGCGGGGAACGGCACGGACCTAGACGACGCGATCGACGCGCTGCGGCGAGCCGTCGATCTCACCCCGGCCGGCCACCCTGGCCTCGCCATCGCGCTGTCGAACCTGGGGAGCGCCCTGCGCGCCCGGTTTGAGCGGGCGAGGGACGGCGCGGACCTGGACGACGCGATCGACGCCGGGCGGCGGGCCGTCGAGATCACCCCGCCGGCCACCCTGGCCTCGCCGGGCGCCTGTCGAACCTCGGGAACGCCCTGGTCGCCCGGTTTGAGCGGGCAGGGGACGGCGCGGACCTGGACGACGCGATCGACGCCGGGCGTCTAGCCGTCGATCTCACCCCGGCCGGCCACCCGGGCCTCGCCGCGATGCTGTCGAACCTCGGGAACGCCCTGGTCGCCCGCTTTGAGCGGGCAGGGGACGGCGCGGACCTGGACGACGCGATCGACGCCGGGCGTCTAGCCGTCGATCTCACCCCGCCCGGCCACCCGGTCCTCGCCAGGTACCGGTCGAACCTGGGGAACTCCCTGTTCAGGCGCTTTGGGCAGGCGGGGGACGATGCGGACCTGAACGACGCGATTGAGGCCTTGCGGCGGGCGGTCGATCTCACCCCGGCCGGTCACCCCGACCTCGCCCAGTACCTGTCAAGGCTGGGGAACTTCTTGTTCGGGCGCTTTAGGCAGGCGGGGGACGGTGCGGACCTAGACGACGCGATCAGCAGCTGGCAGCGGGCCAGCCAGGTGCCCGTCGGGATACCCCGGGTGCGGCTGGACGCCGCGCGGGCATGGGGTGCCGCGGCGGCTGGAGCCGGGCGGGTGCAGGAGGCCGCCGAGGGGTACGCGGCGGCGGTGGGGCTGTTGCCGGTGGTCGCGTTTCACGGCCTGGGCCGCGCGGTCCGCGAGGAGCACCTCGCCCAGTGGGCGGGCCTGGCCGCTGACGCCGCGGCCTGCGCGGTCCTTGACGGGCGGCCCGAGGCGGCGGCGGAACTGCTTGAGCAGGGACGGTCGGTGATCTGGACGCAGGCCCTGAACGTGCGCACCGACCTGACCCGACTCGCCAGCCAGGCCCCCGGCCTGGCCCGGCGCCTCACCAGCATCCGCGAGGTCCTCGACACCCCCATGCCCGACGCGGAGGCGCTCGTGTCAGCGTCGGCGGGCGGCACCGCGCAGGCTGCGGACGATGCCCGGCGCAAGCAGCAGGAGGCGGCCGACTTGCGCAGGCGCAAGGCCAGGGAATGGGACGACGTCGTGGCCCAGGTCCGCGCCCTGGACGGATTCGGGCACTTCCTCGCCGCCGTCCCCTACCCGGAACTGGCCGCCGCAGCCGCCGGCGGCCCGGCCGTGATCGTCAACGCGAGCCGGCACGGCTGCCACGCCCTGATCATCGACGCCGGCAGCGAGCATGCCCGCGTCGTCAGCCTGCCCGCCCTGAGCCTGGACGCCGCCGTCCGCCACGCGGACGCGATGCTGGCCGCACTGGCAGGCGCTGCCGTCCCTGGGCGGGCGCTCCCGGACCGGGAAAGGGACCGCCACGCGATCCTTGACGTCCTGGACTGGCTGTGGGACGCCATCGCGCAGCCCGTGCTCACCGCCCTCGAGCACACCGCCGCCCCCGATCCCGGCGGCCCGTGGCCGCGGGTGTGGTGGTGCCCCACCGGGCCGCTGGCCGTCCTGCCGCTCCACGCCGCCGGCCACCACCCCCGCCTGCGCACCGCCGCCCGCAGCACCGACAGCGTGCCCGACCGGGTGATCTCGTCCTGCACCCCGACCCTGACCGCGCTCATCCGCGCCCGCCAGCCGGCGGCGGGCACCGGGGTGCGGCACCTGACCGTCGGCATGCCCGCCACCCCCGGCCAGTCACCGCTGCCCGCGGTCCCAGCCGAGCTGAAGGTCCTAGCCCGCCACTTTCCGCCCGGCAACGGCAGCCGCCAGCTAGCCGGGCCACAGGCAACCCGCGCCGCCGTCCTGACCGCGATAGCCGATCACTCCTGGGTCCACCTGGCCTGCCACGCCAGCCAGCAGCACGCCGACCCAGCCCGCAGCGGCTTCAACCTCTGGGACGGCACCCTCACCATCACCGACCTGGCCGCCCAGCCCACCCAGGGCCGGGACCTGGCGTTCCTGTCCGCCTGCCAGACCGCCGCCGGCAGCGTGCGCCACCTCGACGAGGCGATCCACCTCGCCGCCGCCATGCAGTTCCTCGGCTACCGGCACGTCATCGCCACCCTGTGGACCATCAACGACTCACCAGCCCCGCACCTCGCCGACACCGTCTACACCACCCTGACCCAGGACGGCAAGCCAGACCCCGGCAGCGCCGCCGAAGCCCTCCACCATGCCATCCACGCCCTCCGCCAAACCGACCCCACAAACCCCCTCCTCTGGGCGCCCTACATCCACCTCGGCACCTGACACCCGGCCGGGCAGCCCGGAGCCCGCGCCGCCAATGGCGTCGCTGCGGCCGGGGTCGTCGGGGTGGTAGCGGATGCCGGCCAGCTCGGCCAGCCGGATGCCCGTCGCCCCCGCCACATGGGGCGCGCGGAGCCTGCCCATGGGGTCGGGACAACGGCTAGTTGGCCGTTCCTGGGGATGGTCACTTGACCGCCGGGCTGGGAAGCTGCTCTGTATCGCCGAATTTGAGCTTTTGGCTTTCAGCGGCGGTCTAGGGCCTGGTCTAGGTTGAGGGCGGCGCTGATGAGGGCTAGGTGGGTGAAGGCTTGGGGGAAGTTGCCCAGGGCCTCGCCTGAGTGGCCTACCTGCTCGGCGTAGAGGCCTACGTGGTTGGCGTAGGTGAGCATCTTCTCGAAGATCATTCTGGCCTCTCTGACGCGGCCCGCTCTTGTGAGGGCTTCTACGTACCAGAAAGAGCAGAGGCTGAAGGTGCCCTCGCCGTCGGCTATGCCGTCCGCGCCCGTCAGGGCGTAGCGGTTGACCAGGCTGTCGGAGACCAGCTCGCCGCTGATCTTGTCCAGGGTTGCCAGGAATCTGGGGTCTGTCGGGCCGGCGAACTTGACCAGGGGCATGACAAGGACGGACGCGTCGAGTAGCTGGCTGCCCGGGTACATTACGTAGGTCTTCAGGCCCGGGTCCCAGCACTGCTCCTGGACGAACCTGTGGGCCTGGGCGGCCAGCTTGCGCCACCGTTCGACCGGGGCGGGCAGGCCGCGGTCTCTCGCCAGGCGGCCCGCGCGCTCGTAGGCGACCCACGTCATCAGGGCGGAGTAGGTGAAGCGCTGCCGCGGGCCGCGGATCTCCCAGATGCCCTCGTCGGGTTCCGTCCAGTGCCTGCTCAGCCAGTCGAGGCGCTTGGACAGGCCGGTCCACAAGTCGTAGGAGATCGGAACCTCCTTGTTGTAGAGGTACACCGAGTCCATGATCTCGCCGTAGACGTCAAGCTGCCGCTGGCCGACCGCGCCGTTGCCGATCCTGACCGGCTTTGCGCCGTGGTAGCCGTCCAGGTGGCCGAGCGTCGTCTCCGGGAGGTGATCGCTGCCGTCGACGGTGTACATGACCATGACGTCGCGTTCCGCCGTGGCCGTCTCGCAGCGCTTCTGCAGCCAGTCCATGAAGCTTGCCGCCTCTTCGAGGAAGCCGAGTCGCATGAGGCTGTAGACCGTGAACGAGGCGTCCCGCAGCCAGGCGTAGCGGTAGTCCCAGTTGCGCGTGCCGCCAGGCTCCTCAGGCAGCGACGTGGTCGGGGCTGCGACCAGGGCGCCCGTCGGGTGGTAGACGAGGAGCTTGAGCGCGAGGGCTGACCTTTGCACCGTCTCGCGCCAGCGGCCCCGGTACCTGGACTGGCCGAGCCAGCCCTGCCAGAAGTCCTGGGTCCTGGTGAGCACCTCGTCGGTCTCGCCGGCGGTAACCGGGCGGACGTCGCCGTTCCACTCCAGGTGGAAGTCGGCGGACTCGCCCTCTTGCAGGGTGAAGGTAGCGGCGACACCGTCGTCCTCGGCCTTGAGGCTGACATCGGTCCGCAGGACGGCGCGGCCGAGCGGGGAGGCGAAGACCGCGCCGACGCCCTGGATGATCTGGAGCTCGTGGCTCAGCCTGCCGTAGTCGAACGCCGGGTGGCAGGCGAGCTCGAACGTGACCGTGCCCCTGACCGCGCGGGCCTGCCTGACCAGGAGATCGCGCGCCTTGCCGGTGGACCTCGTCTCCGGGACCATGAAGTCGATGACCTCGCCGACCGCGTCCTTGCCCTGGAACCTGGTGAGCAGGATGTTGGTGTCGGGGAGGTAGAGCTGCTTCGGCTTGGCGTAGCTGGTACGGGCCGTGATGGAGAAGTAGCCGCCCTTGTTCTTATCCAGCAGGGCACCGAACAGGCTCGGGGCGTCGAAGCGCGCCGGGCAGTACCAGTCGACCGTGCCGTCGGTGCCGATGAGGGCGACCGTGCGCAGGTCGCCCACGATGCCGTGCTCTTCGATCGGGAGGTAGCCGTGCGGCGGCCCGATCCGGGTAGTCCCGTTTCCCGCGGGGGAATGCTCCATACTTCAAATGCTGATGCGCGGTCGTTACGGGCATGTTTCTTTGCGCTGGTCAGGACAGGGATGTTGGCTTAGCGGAGCCTTCTGCATCCCGCTACGCCGGCAACGGCGCACGGGAATAGCGCCACGACCAGCAGGACGAGGACGCTGATCAACTCAGAGGCCAGTTCGGAGCCGACGTAGCCACGACCTCGCGTCATCGATCGTGAGCAATTGTGGCATCGGTTGCAAGAGGTCAGGCCAGTTCCTCGGTGATGATCTCGCGGCACAGTGCCAGGCATTCGGTGCAGATCGCGGCCCGGGCAGCGGCCGCGAGCCCGGTGACCTGGTGGCGGCGCTTGCCGCAGAAGCTGCACTTGACGGGGGCGCCGTACTTGTTGTGGTCGCCGGCTGGCGTTATCGGGGAAAGGGGGGTGGCGGCTGGCTCGCCGGTCGCGATCACCCGGCCTGCCCTGTCGGTGCACTCGTTGCAGACGTACACCCCGGGGCCGGCGATGAGCTTCCTGACCTGCTTTTGCTGCTTGCCGCAGAATGAGCATCCCAGCATCGCGCCTGGCTCGGGACTGCCCTTGCCGGGGCGGACGGCGCGGCGCCAGGGCCTGGCGCCGCCCGCTCCCTCGACGATCTGGTGGACCCGCTGGTGGCTGAGGCCGAGCGCATCGGCGATCTCGCGCAGCGAGCCGCCGGAGAGCTGCAGCCGGCGCACCGAGTGGTGGAAGTCCGCCCGGGCGATGTCGGCGGCGCGCTCGGCGTCGGTGAGGCGCGCCTCGGCCGCACGCGCCGCGGTGAGCAACTCGGGATCGACCGGCACGACGTTCTACTGTACATAGACAACAGACGATCTGAAAGGAGGCGAAGGCACGCAGAACGATCCCGTCTGCCAGGCGAGGAAGCGCTGTCTCTGTGTCCCCTGAGGCGTGGTTTAGGCGGCGTGGGTTTCGAACCAGACGGAGCCGAGGTCGTGTCCGCCGGTGAGGCGGACGTCTGCGTTGAGTGCGGCGGCGAGGCGGCGCAGGAGGGGGATGGTCGGCTCGGTGCCGCCTTCCTCGATGCGCTCGATGTCGTCGTCGGTCATGGCGGCGCGCATGGCCAGTTCGGCGGCGGTCAGGCCGAGGGCGGTGGGGATGTCGTACAGGGCCTTGCCGAACGCCAGGGCCTCGCGGATCGCGGTCCGCTCGGGATCGCGGCCGCATCTTGGGGGCGTGCCCAGCGGCTGTGATCACCCGGCCATCTCACACCTGCCTTTCGTAGGTCTCCGTCGCGGGGCCGCGGTGGTCTCGTTCGCAGGTCTTCTGCGCGCGGACGGCCCGGTCGATCTGCCGCTGCTCGTGCTGCCTCGTCTTGCGGAACACGGTCAGCAGCACGATCCTCCCATCAGAAGTACACCAGTACGTGACCCGAGCCGTCGAGGCCGAGCCGGGCAGTAGCCTGTTGCCGAACCTGGTCATGGCGCCGGCCCGCCCGGCGTCGCGGATGAGAGCGTAAGAGCCGGTCCCGCGGCTGATGCCGCTGGGGCGCAGGTCCGCTCCGAGCACCGGAGGCCGCGTGGGAGCAATGTCGGGCACGACCTGCCTGGTGACCGGGGCGACCAGCGGGATCGGCAAGGAGACTGCACTGGGGCTGGCCTCGCTTGGTGCGACGGTGGTCATCGTTGCCCGGGATGCGGCACGCGGTGCGGCCGCCGGGGCGGAGATCACCGGCCGCGTGCCGCTTGCCCAGGTCGAGGTCATGACCGCGGACCTGTCCAGCCTCGCGCAGGTGCGCCGGCTGGCCGGGGATGTCCTCGGCCAGCACGGCCGGCTCGACGTCCTGGTCGACAACGCCGGCGTGATCTCGCCGCGCCGCCAGCTGACCGCCGACGGGCTGGAGACGACCTTCGCCGCTAACCACCTCGGGCCGTTCCTGCTCACCAGCTTGCTGCGCGGGCTGCTGGAACGCAGCGCCCCCGCGCGGGTGGTCACGGTCTCCTCCGCCGCCCACAAGCAAGTCGGCGCCATTCCGTGGGACGACCTGCCTCGCGGCGCGCAATCCGGGCAGGCACAGGCCTATCCCGTGTCCAAGCTGCTGAATATCCTGTTCACCGCCGAGCTGGCCAGGCGCCTGGCCGGCACTGGCGTCACGGCCAACTGCCTGCACCCCGGCTTCGTGCGCACCGGTCTCGGCCGCGATGTGACCGGCGTCCTCGGCACGGTCCTGCCGTTGATCCTGCGCGTGCGGCCCGGCCCCGCAGCCGGCGCCCGGACCCCGGTATACCTCGCCAGTTCCCCGGAAGTCGCCGGCGTGACCGGAGGCTACTTCGTCAACTGCAAGCCTGCCGAGCCAAGCGCCCTGGCCAAAGACACCCAGGCGGCCGCGCGGCTCTGGGCACTCAGCGAAGACCTGGCCGGACTCGCCCCGACGCCGGGGTAGCAAGAACTGTCCGCCAGCGCCGACACCCAGTTCTTTACGGCGGAACTGACCCTGATCTTTAACGGCCACCAGGGCGATGGGCGCAGAACCATTATTCGCGCACGAGAAAGACGGCCAAGCCGCCAATCGGGCTGTCACCCAGCGGATCTCGCGCGGGCCTCGCAGTTGCCAGTCCGTCACTTGAGCCTCGCACGGATCATTCGGGCGGGATGTCGGCGAGGGCGTCGCGCAGGGCGGCCCGTGAAGTGATGCCGAGCTTAGGAAACACCTGGTACAGGTGGGTGGAGACGGTCCGCGGGGAGAGGAAGAGACGGGCGGCGATCTCCTTGTTGGTGTGGCCCGCGGCGGCAAGCAGGGCGATCTGGCGCTGCTGCGGGGTGAGTGAGGCCAGTCCCGTGTCGGCCTTGGTGACGGTGATGCCGGTGGCGCGCAGTTCACCCTCGGCGCGGGCCGCCCAGGGGGTCGCCCCGAGCCGGTGAAAGATCTCCGCGGCGGCCGCCAGCTGGCGCCGGGCGTCGGTCGTTCGCTTCCCGCGGCGCAGATGGGAACCGTAGGCCAGCTGGATGCGGGCCAGGTCGAACGGCCAGCGGTCGTTGCCTGGTTCGCTTATCGCGTCTTCGAGCGCCGCGCTGTCGGTGTGCGGCTCGGCGATCGCCTCGCTGGCCAGCACGACCAGCCGCAGCCGGGGGGAGAGCCGGTCGAGACCGCACTCGCGGGCGGCGGCGACGTGGGCGGCGGCCGCCGCGTCGCGGCCGGTGAGCATGGCGGCCTCGACGAGATCGTGGAACACCCACAAGGCGTGCGGCGCGTACGGGGCGAGCACGCCGGGTGGGCTGATGGCGGCGGCGTTGTGGAAGGCGGTCTCGAAGTCCGCCTGGCCGAGGGCGGTGAGGCCACGGATGTGCGACGCGTAGGCGCGGACGATGCCGGCGCGCCGGGGCGTGGCCCAGGCGTCCATGTCCCTGGCGGTGTCCGTTGCCTGCTGCGCGTCCCCGCGCGCCGCGGCGAGCAGGGCGACGGTGAGCCGTCCCGGCCAGGTCAGCAGGTCGTAGCCGTGGGTGCCGCACAGCTGGAGCCCCTCGTCGGCCAGTTGCCCGGCCTCGTCCCAGCGGCCGGTGTGGAAGGCGTCCTGGCCGAGCAGGAACAGCGCCTCGATGGCCGACGTGACCGCGCCGCCCTCGCGGCCGTGCTGGATGGTGCGCTGCAGGGGCTCGCGGCACTGGGAGAGCCGGTCGAGGTAGGCGACGGCGATGCCGGTGCGGATGATGCGGGCCGGGCTGACGTGCTGGCCGAGGTCGGCGACGGAGGCGTCGGCGCGGGCCAGCATCTCCGGGGTGAGGCGGGCCGGATCGCTGAACGTCTTGGCGAGGATCGCCAGGAGCTCGGGCGGGCGCGGCACGAGCCGGTCGACGGCGTCCTCCAGCGGCGGCCACAGGCCCGCGCGGCCGCCGAAGAAGCAGATCATGATCAGGGTGTAGAGCGCCTCGATGAGGACCTTGTCGTGCGCGTCGCGCGGGTCGTCAAGCTCGTTGATGGCGGTGGTGAGCAGCCGGTGGGCGGTATCGACGTCGCCGTCGCCGTGGAGCAGGTGATACGCGCCCGCCACGGCGGCAGCGAGCGGGCCGCCAGGGCCGGGGTGCGCCCGGCGGGCCTCCGCGAGCAGGCGGGGGGCGTCGCGCAGGTCACCGGTCCCGATGGAGCCCAGGTAGGCGGCCTCCGCCAGCCGCCCGCTCCTGCCCTTACCCGTGCGGGCTGAGCTCGGCGGCGCGGAGCAGTTGGGTGAGGGCGCCGACGAAGTCGCCGCGCCGCAGGTTGGCGTGGGCGACCCGCTGCAGCAGTGCGGCGACGCGCTCGTCGGGTTCCTCGGTGGCTTCTGCCAGGTGCCAGGCGTGCCGTTCGGGCTGGTCCGCGAGCCGCTCGGCGAGCTCCGCGTGGGCCCGGCGGCGCTGGTCGCTGGTCGACAGCTCGACGATCGCCGACCGGATAAGCGGATGACGGAAGGTGAGCCGTTCGGTCGACTCGTCGGCGCGCACGACGCCGGCGCGTTCCGCGGCGGACAGGCCCGCTCCCGGACTGTCCGCGGCGATGGCGCGGATAAGGCGCAGATCGCCGGTGCCGTCCAGGGCGGCCAGGAGCAGCAGTTCGTAGACCGATGGGGGCAGTCCCTGGATACGGGAGGCGAAGACATCCTGCAGTCGCTGGCTGAGCGGCAGGGCCGCGGGCAGGGTTCCGGCCACCGTCTGCGCCAGGTCGCCGAGGGAGGCCGGGAGCTCCAGCAGGGCCAGCGGGTTTCCCAGCGCGGCGTCGAGCAGGCGCCGTTGCACGCGCGCCGTCATCACCGGATACCGGCTGGTCAGCAGCGTTGTCGACGCGTCTTCGGACAGCGGCTCCACCTGGAGGACGGGCAGGTTTCCTTCGTCGAAGAAGCTGGACTCGCCGGCTCGGCAGGCAGCCAGCAGGCCCACCGGCAGGCCGCCGAGGCGGCGGGCCACCATGCCGAGGACGAGCGCGCTGGCGCGGTCAAGCCACGGCAGGTCGTCGACGATGAGCAGCAACGGCTGTTCCTTGGCCGCCAGTTGCAAGAGGGCGAGGACCGCGGTGGCGAACATGAGCTGCCCGGGCGGCTCGCCCTCGCCCAGGCCGAGCGCCACGTTCACCGCCCCGGCGAGCGGCGACGGCAGCCGGGACACCTCGTTGAGGCAGGGGAGGAGGAGCTGGTGCAGGGCGGCGTAGGAGAGGTACGCCTCGAACTGCGAGCCGGCCGCCCGTAGCGGCCTGATCCCCGACTCGGTGGCGAGCACGGCGGCAACGTCAAGCAGTGAGGTCTTTCCGACACCAGGGTCGCCGATCAGCAGGAGCGCCCCACCCGTCCCGCCTGCGATCTGGCCGAGAAGGGCCCTGAGCCGCTGGATCTCCGGCTCGCGGCCGACCAGGGCGCCGCCGCCGGGGCAGCCGCCTGACCATGACCGACGCCGAACGAATCCACCTAACGACCCTCCCCTACGCAGCGGAAACCTGTCCAGCCTTTCGCGCTAGCGGTTTCTGCCGTGGGACGGTCACCAGGAAGACGGTCACCCGGTATCACGGGCGCCTCGGAACACGGGCGCCCAAGGAACGGGGTCTCGCCCGGCCGCGGTGGCCGGGCGAGACGTAGAGCCGCTTGCTTACTCAGCCGCTGATGGACCCCGCGGCCTGGGCGATGACGCCGGCCACGGCGGCGGGGTTGGACACGTAGATGGCGTGACTCCCCCCGACCTCGGTGACCGTGGCGCCGGTGCGCTCGGCCATGGCCCGCTGGGCCGGCGGCGGAATCATCCGGTCCTCGGTGACGAGCAGGTACCACGACGGCTTGGCCCGCCAGGCCGGTTCGGTGATGGCCCCGCCGAGCGCGTCGACGCCCCACGGGACCTGCGAGTCGGCCATGAACGCGGCCTGCGCGGCGGGCACGTCACCGGCGAACGAGCCCGCGAACTTGTCCCGGTCGAGGAACAGGAACCCGTCCCTGGGCGGCAGGATCGGCGGCTGCGGGCCGTCGGTCGGGAAACCCGCGATCAGCGAGTTGACCGACTCTCCCTTGTCGGGCGCGAACGCCGTGATGTAAGCGAGCGCGGCGACGTTGGGATGGGTTCCGGCCTCGGTGATGACCGCGCCGCCGTAGGAGTGGCCAACCAGGACGGCCGGGCCGTCCAGGCCATCGAGGATCAGGTGGGTCGCGGCGACGTCACCCGCGAGCGACAGCGTCGGGTTCTGCACGATCGGCTACCCGGTAGCCGTCGGCGGTCAGGTGGTCGTAGACCCCCTGCCAGCCGGAGCCGTCGACGAATCCGCCGTGCACCAGCACGATGTTCTTCACTTCCTGGCTTCCGTTCACGTCATTGCCTCCTCCGCCCGAGAGCTAGGTCCCGGACTCGATGGGGTATGACCGGAACGCTAGAGGGCGGACCGCGGGCACCGATTGAGCCAAATGACGTAGTTCGCGGCGCGAACCGTCCCCGTCGTAAAGCCCGGGCGGGGCAGGCCCTCCTGGCGAAGGTCACGAGAAGGTCTCCCCAGCTTGCAGGCCATGTGGGCCATGTCACTTTGGCCACACTAGGGTACGCAGGCCCCAGGAGCATCTGGTATTAGTAGAGGGCGCGACAAGCGGTCTAGACCATTATGAACCCCCTGGTCAACGCGATGGTCTACCGCGGTGCGGCGCTGAACTCACCTTGAGGCCGCCTCAGGCCGAGGCGGCTGCTGCCGCGTGCCCTAACGGGCCCGCAGCAGGCCGGAGAGGTCTCCGGCGCAATCAGGCGATGAAGGCGCTGTCACCGTGCCCCCGACAGGCCGCGCGACCCTGCTCAGGGCCAACTGAAGTGGACTACCAGTCCTCACCTGGCCACGGGGCGCCGACCCGCGCTCCGTCGAAAGGAGAAGCCGTGATCACCGGGATCACCGAGATCGCGCATATCACTACAAAGCAGGACATGTCCCGGTGGACCCGGGCGCACGCGGATAGGCCAGGGATCAACTGGTCGGTCTTCGCCGGGCCAGGTGGCACGATGATCATCGTGGAGCATGCGGAGGACCGCTGTTCCCTGCGCCGGACGAACGCCTCGCCCGAGGTGACCGCCCCCGTGTCCAGCTCGATCGACAGCGCCGATCGTCACCTGCACGAGCACATGCAGAGCGCGTAAGCGATCTATCTAAAGGGAGAGCCGGCCCCGTTAGGGAGCGCCGAGCCGGGTGCCGACCTGGCGGGCGGTCGCCCGGACCTCGATGGCCGTCGCCGCGATCGCCGCGTCGTCAAGCAGCCGGGAAGCCGGCCCAGAGACGCTGACGCTCGCCACCACCGTGCCGTCCCCGCCGTAGACCGGGGCCGCCACGCAGCACAGGTGCGGCTCCAGTTCCTCCCGGTCCACGGCGTAGCCCTGGTCCCGTGCTTCCGCCAGGCACCGCATGAGCTCGTCCCTGCTGGTGATCGTCGTGGGGGTGCGGGCGGGCAGCGCCATCTCGGGGAAGCGGGCGATGACCTCTTCCTCGCTCAGCCCGGCCAGCAGTGCCTTGCCCATCGAACTGCAGTAGGCGGGGGACCGCTTGCCCACCCAGGAGTGCATGCGGACCGTCTGCCAGCCGTCGACGACGGCAACGGTGACCGCCTCGGGCCCGTCGAGCACCCCGAGGTGGCCAGTTTCGCCGAGGCGGGACACGAGATCCCGCAGCGGTGGCAGCGCTGCCTCGCGCAACTCGTTGCCGGCCGCCGCGATCTCGCCGAGCAGGGACAGCTTCGCGGCCAGCCGGTACCGGCCCTGCTCGCCGGCCGGCTCCAGGTATCCCGCGGACGCCAGCGTGGCCGCCAGCCTGGACGCGGTCGAGCGGTGCACGCCGAGTTGCCTGGAGACCTCGGAGATGCCGATCACCGGCCGGTCCCTGGTGAACATGTCGAGCACCGCCAGGCCGTGCAGCAGCGCGCCGACCATGCCGTCACGCGACTGACCGGCGTGATCCTCCGTTGTCCTGCCCACCAGACCAGCCTAAGCCCGCCTCCGCGGTTCGCCGCCCACCGACTTTCCGCCAGCAGCCTCGCCGCCAGCAGACCTGGCACTCGCGGAGTCGGCGCTATCGCGCACGAGGGCCAGGAAGCGGTAGATCACGTGCATGAACTTCGTGTACGGCGCGATCGCGAAGCAGGCGACGACCGCGGCCAGGTGAATGACGAGCACGGGGCCGAACGCCGCCGTGTCCCGCAGCACCAGCGTAAGCAGCCCGGTCACGGCGAGCAGCAGCAGCCCGGCCAGCAGCGCGTAGCCGCGCCGGGCCAGCGCCGGGTCCTCGCGCGGCGGGTCGGCCGGAGTAAGCGCCCTGGCCGCGGTCCGCCGCAGCAGGAGCAGCCCGGTGCAGCCGGCGACCATGCCCGCTCCGCCGACGACGCCGAGCAGCACCGGCGCCGATACCACGGGGTACGGCGGCGGGTCGCCGGCGATGTCCTGACTGATCGCGGCGGCCACGGTAGAGCCGGCACAGGCCACCAGCCCCCACGCGACCAGGCCGTGCAGCCGCCGCCGGGCGCTGGCGGGCTCGTCGGTGGGATAAGCGCAGTCGGCGCCGCCGCCCCGCAGGTTGCGCAGGCTGGCCGCCTGGCGCAGGGCGGAAAGCAGCGCACCCGGACTCGCCCGCCCGGGCCCGCCGGTGGCCCGCCAGTACCGCGCGGCCGACCCCGCCATGACCGCGATGCCCCCCAGGGCGGGCAGTCCGACCGCCAACAGCAGCGCGGGATAGGCGATCACGCGGTACGGCGAGCCGGCAACAGCCCCGGACCCGCCCGCGAGGATGCCGAGCAGCGCGAGGACCGCGACGGCCGCCACCCCGGCGGCGAGCATCGCGGCCCGCCGCGATGCTCGCCGGGCGGACGCGCCCGCCCACGGCAGCCGCGGCAGGTACTCGTCGAACGTGTGCCGCCGGACGGCCGACAGCGCGGCGGGCACGTTGACCGCGAACTCGTGCGGCGGCGCGTACATGCAGGCCGTGTAGCAGTCCCGGCAGTCGTGGCACAGGTCCGCGAGGTGCGTGACGTCCCCGGGGGTGAGCGACGAGAGCCGCTCGAGCGCGGGGAACACCGCGCAGTACCCCTCGCAGTACCGGCAGGCGTTGCAGATGGTGAGCTGACGTGACGCCTCGACGAAGATGCCGTCCAAGAAGTGGCCGTCCAAGGACTGGCCGTCCAAGGACTGGCCGTCCAAGGACTGGCCGTCCGAGGAGTGGCCGTCCAAGGCGCCGCCGTCAGCCGGCCCCGTGGTCACGCCGCCTCCCGCGCGGCGGCCGCGGCGCTCGCGCCGGCGATGCGGCCCCAGACGGTACCGATCGTCAGGCCGAATCCCCCCAGGTAGCCGGAGGACAGCACGTTCCCCGACATGATCTCCCCGGCCGCGAACACGTTGCGGAACACCCCGCCGTCGGCCGTCCGCACCCGCGCCTCCCGCGTGACCTCCACTCCCATGAACGTGAACGTGATCCCGGGCCGCATCATGATTCCGTAGAACGGAGGCGCGCTAATCGGTCGCGCCCAGTTACTCTTCGGCGGCGTCAGGCCTACCGAGGCGCACCCGTCCAGCCGGGACGGGTCGAACCGGCCGGGGTCAAAAGCGGCGACCGCCTTGTTGTAGCCCTCGACCGTCGTGGTCACCGCGTCCGGATCAAGCCCGAGCGCGCGGGCCACCCCCGCCACGTCGCCCGCGGACACCGGCCCGTACATCGGCGGCAGGAACAGGTGGTTCACCGCGGCGTCCCAGATCGAGTAGGCGATCTGGCCGGGCTGGCCGGCGATGTTCCTGCCCCAGATCGCGTACCGCTTCGGCCACAGTTCCTCGCCCTCGTCGTAAAACCGCTCGCCGTCGGAGTTCACGACGACGGAGAACGGGATGGAATCCAGCCGGGTGGCGATGCCGCCGTCGAAGCGCGGCGACCGGGCGTCGATGGCCACCGCGTGGAAGCCCCGCTCCTGCCCGGCCGAGGCGGCGCCAAGCGCGTACAGCGCGGCGAGCACCCGCCCGTCGTTGGTCGCGGGCCCCCGGACGAGGAAGTTGTCGGCCGCGTCCCCCCAGTACCGGCGCAGCCAGTCGAGGTTGGCCTCGAACCCGCCGCTGGCGCAGACGACGGCGCGGGCCGGGATGGTGGACCGGCCCGAATCCCCCCGGGAGACCACCAGGCCCGTGCACCGGTCGCCACTGACCGAGACGTCCTCGACGGTGCAGTCGTACCAGACCGCGACGCCGAGAGCCGCAGCGGCCCGGTGGTAGGAGTTGACCAGCGCCTTGCCGCCGCCGAGGAAGAACCGGTTCGTGCGCCCGAGGTGCAGGGTCCCGGTCAGCGGCGGCTGCCAGCGGATCCCGTGCGCCGACATCCAGGACGGGACCGACGCGGACGCGCGCACGGTCAGCGACGCCAGCTCTTCCGACGAGGGCCCGTCGCCCACCGCGCACAGGTCCTCCCACAGCTCGTCGTACGAGTAGACCCCCGGCGTGTAGGCGTCGCCGGCGTCGTGCACGCAGCGCACGTTGCGGGTGTGCCGGGTGTTGCCGCCGCGCAGCGCGGCCGGGGCCCTTTCGAGCAGCAGCACCCGGGACACCCGTTCCCTGGCGGTGATCGCGGCCACCAGCCCGGCGTTGCCGCCGCCGATGACCACGACATCCCAGGGGACCTCGTCGCTCACGCGGGGACCGCCTCCGATTCCGGCGCGGGCAGGTCCGCCTCGTCGGTGTAGTAGTCCGCCGCGGCGGTCTCGTCGGTGCCGTCCGGCACCCGCAGCGCCTTCGCCGCCAGGGTCACGATCGCGGTCACCAGCAGGTTGATCACCACCGCGATGAAGCCCGTGTAGAGCGACTGCGTCGTGTGGAACCCCAGGTGCGACAGCGCGAACGCCGAGCCGCCCCAGTGCGCCTGGTTCGCGGCCGGGTTCGCGGTCACGTAGAGCATCGCGACCCCGGTCCCCATGCCGGCCGCCCAGCCGGCGAGGAGGCCGGCCCGGTGCGGCCACCGGGTGTACAGCCCGATGAACACCGAGGGCAGCGCCTGGAGGATGATCACGCCGCCGATGAGCTGGAGGTTGATGGAGAACTGGGGCTGCAGCCCGAGGATGAACAAGATCGCGCCCGCCTTCACGACGAGCGACGTGATCTTGGAGACCTCGGCCTGCTCGCGGTCGGATGCGTCACGCCGCAAGTATTCCTTGTAGATGTTGCGGGTGAACAGGTTCGCGGCGGCGATCGACATGACCGCAGAAGGGACGAGCGCGCCGATGATGATCGTGGCGAACGCGATGCCGGCGAACCAGTGCGGGAAGACGCTCTCGAACAGGCTCGGGATGATCGTGTTGGTGTTGGCCTTGCCCCCGCTGACCAGCGGCTTGATCCCGGCCGCGAGGGCCACGGCGCCGAGCAGCGCGATGAGGCCGAGCACGATGCTGTAGACCGGCAGCCAGGCGATCGACCGCTTCACCACGTCCCGGCTGCGGGTGGACAGCACCCCGGTGATGGCGTGCGGGTACAGGAAGATCGCGGCGGCCGAGCCGAACGCCAGCGTCGCGTACTGCAGCTGGTTGCTGCCGGTCAGCAGGAAGGCGTTGTGCGGCTTCACCGACGCGAAGTGCGCGTTGAACGCGGTGAAGACGTGCCCCCAGCCGCCGACGTGGGCCGGGATGTACGCGATCGCGACGATGATCATCAGGTAGATGAGGACGTCCTTGACGAAGGCGATCAGCGCGGGCGCGCGCAGCCCGGAGCGGTAGGTGAAGGCGGCGAGCACGATGAACGCGACGATCAGCGGCCAGTGCCCGTTCAGCCCGATGACCTGCAGCGTCGCCTGGATGCCGATCAGGTTCAGCGCGATGTACGGCATGGTCGCGACCACCCCGGTCAGGGCGATCGCGAGGGCGAGCGTGGGGGAGCCGAACCGGCCCTTCACGTAGTCGGCCGGCGTCACGTAGCCGTGCTTCCGGCAGACCGACCAGAGCCTGATCAGGATCAGGAAGACCAGCGGGTACTCGATCGCGGTGTACGGGACGGCGTAGAAGCCGAGCGCGCCGGTCCCGTACAGCAGCGCGGGCACCGCCACGAACGTGTAGGCGGTGTAGAGGTCGCCGCCGAGCATGAACCAGCCGATCCAGGACCCGAACTTGCGCCCGGCCAGGGACCACTCGTCCAGCGAGTGCAGGTGCGGCGGCCGCCGCCAGCGCGCCGCCCAGAACCCGACCCCGGCGACGAGGGCGAACAGGATGATCGTGATCACGAGCTCGGTCACGTGCATGGCTCAGCCCTCCTGTCGCCGGGAACGCCGGGCCAGGTAAAACGCCGACACGGTCGCGATAACCGCGAGCGGCGCGAGCAGCATCTGGAACCAGTAGAAGAACGGGATGCCGAACAGCTTCGGCGTCTCGCTGTTGTAGAGAAAGGTGAGCAAGGGCAGCACGATCGGGATCAGCAGCAGGTAGTTCCACGGGCTGTAATCTGACCGCCGGGCAGCGGGAGGGGAGAGATCGGCGCTCATCGGTGGGCGCTCCTTCGCGCGATGATGCGGGACTACGGGTCGGGCCAGCCGAAGGCGGGCTCGGGAGGGGAGAGCGGTGGCAGCTCCCATGTCGCCACGGCCGGCTGCGGTACCTCCGCGTCGACCGGGACGTCGATGACCGTCGGCCGCCCGGAGTCCTGGGCGGCCTTCAGCGCCGCGCCGAGGTCGGCGGGCGTCTCGGCGCGCATTCCGTCCGCGCCCATGGCCCGCGCCATGGCCGCGAAGTCGCACACGTAGGGGGTCCCGCCGGGAGCGTGCCGGAACGAGGTCGCCCACTCGCGGCCGAAGTAGGCCCGCTGCTGATCGCGGATCGACATGTAGCCGCCGTTGTTCCAGACGACCCACGTGCAGGGCACCCCGTACTCGACCGCGGTGGCGACCGCGCTCGGCAGCATCAGGAAGCCGCCGTCGCCGACCACCGCCGCGACCACCCGGTCCGGCGCGGCGAGCTTGGCGCCGATCGCGCCGGCGACGCCGAACCCCATGGCGGCGAACCCCCAGCTCTGCAGCAGCGTCCCGGGCCCGCCCGGCGGCCACTCCTGCACGATCCAGTTGTGGTGCGCGCCCACGTCCGCCGCCAGGATGGCGTCGGCCGGCAGCGCCGCCCTGAGCTCGGCGAGCACCCGCGCCGGGTGCATCGGCGTCACGTCCGCCAGCCGCGACGGCGCGACGTGCCGTTCCCATTCCGCCGTCCAGTCCGCGACGGCTGCCCGCCAGCAGGCCCTGGCCGCCGCGTCCGGCCGCGCCAAGGGATCATCGGCCGAACGGCGGGTGCGCAACTCTCGTAGCAACTGCGACACCGCGATCCCGACGGTGGCCGCGATGCCGAGCGCGACCGGGTAGTTCCGGCCGATCTCGGCCGCGTCGCCGTGCACGTGGACCAGGCGCGTCGGGGGGATCGCGTACGTGTACCCGGCCCGCCAGGAGCTGGTCGAGCGGTCGTCGAACCGGGTGCCGAGCGCGAGGATCACGTCCGCGTTCCGCGCGGCCCGGTTCGCCTGCAGCGTCCCGTTGCGCCCGGCCGGCCCGAGGTACAGCTCGCCGGCTCCGAGGTCCTTCCCGGCCGGCGAGCTGATGACGGGAACGCCGGCCTCCGCCGAGAGCGCGGCCAGGTCCGCCGCGAGCCGGCCGACGGAGGCGCCGTCAAGCAGGCCGTCCGCGGCCCCCTGGCCGATCACGATGACCGGCCGCTCCGCGCCGAGCAGCAGGTCAAGCGCCCGCTCCACGTCGCCGGGCGCGGCGCCGGACAGCGGCGGGCGGCCGCCGGCGGGCAGCGCGCCGCCCGGCGCGGGCTCGGCGAACACGTTGAGCGGCACGTCGAGGTTCACCGGCCCCGGCCGCCCGGACAGCGTCGCGGCCAGCGCCTGCGGCAGCATCACCGGCAGCTGGTCGGTCCTGGTGACCTGGAAGGCGCGCTTGACGTACGGCCGGACGGCCCCGGGGAAGTCGGCCTGGTAGTGCCGCCCGAGTTCCTGGAAGGGCGCCCGCCCGAACTGGGTGGCGGGGACGTCACCGGTGATCGCGAGCAGCGCCGAGGAGTCCATCAGCGCCGCGCCGAGCGCCACGAGGAGCTGCGCGGAGCCCGGCCCGCAGGAGGTGAGCGTGGCCAGCGGCGACCGGCGGACCCGGTAGTAGGCGTCGGCGATGAACCCGGCCGCCGCCTCGTGGTGCACCGAGACGGTGGCGATCTCGTCCCGCCGGTCCCGCAGCGCGTCGAGCATCCCGATGTCCCCGTGCCCGCACAGGGTCACCACGTAGGGCACCCGGGACCGGACCAGGTAGTCCGCGATCAGCTCCGCGCCGTTCAGCTCACTCACCCCGGATCGCTCGATCGTAAGGTTTGCGCATTGCGCAACGTGTTGCTTGATATGCGACGGTATGGGACGCTGAGGGCCCCGTCAAGACCACGATGTGACCCCCGTCACGGAGCAAGCGGAGCAGGCGATGACAGCCCTGGAAGGTACCCCTTCCCCTCGGGGGGACGCCCAGACCCCCCGGCAAAAAGCAGCGTCCCCTCGGGGGGACCACCCCCCAGACCCCCCCGGCACAATCTTCTTGACGGCGCGACCGGCGTCCTCGTCGACGGCGCGTGGCGCCCCGGAGCGGCGAAAGCGGTGGTCAGGGACAAGTTCACCCAGCAGCCCGCCGCCGAGCTGCGGGCGGCGAGCGCGGCGGACGCGGTCGACGCGGTCAGCGCCGCCGCCCTGGCCGCGGAGAGCCCGCTGCCGCCCGCCCGGCGGCAGCAGATCCTCAGCGAGGCCGCCCGGCTGCTCGCGGCGCACGCGGCCGAGGTGACCGCCAACTACATCGCGGAGACGGGCTTCACCCGGACGGACGCCGAGACCGAGCTCGCCCGCGCCGTCGGCACCCTGCGCCTGTCGGCCGAGGAGGCGACCCGCATCGCCGGCGAGGAGGTCCCGGTCGCGGCCAGCCCGGGCAGCGAGCACCGCCTCGCGTTCACGATCCGCGTCCCGGTCGGCGTCGTGGCCGCGATCGCGCCGTTCAACGCGCCGCTGAACACCGTGGCGCACAAGATCGGCCCGGCGCTCGCGGCGGGCAACGCGGTGGTGCTGAAGCCGGCCGAAGAGACGCCGCTGTCCTCGCTTGCCCTCGCGGTGCTCCTGCGCGAGGCGGGCCTGCCGCCCGGGTACCTGAACGTGGTCAACGGCCCGGGGGAGACCGTCGGCCGGGCGCTCACCGCCGACCCCCGCGTCCGGTTCATCACGTTCACCGGCTCCACGGCCGTCGGCCTGGCGATCAGGCACCAGTCCGGCATCACCAAGACGCACCTGGAGCTCGGCGCCAACAGCGCGTCGATCGTGGCGGCCGACGCCGACCTCGAGCTGGTCGCCCGGCTCGTCCGCAACGCCGGCTTCCGCAAGGCCGGGCAGGTGTGCACCTCCGTCCAGCGGGTCATCGCGGACGCCCGGGTCGCCCGCGACCTCGCCGACCTGCTGCGCGAACGGGCGGCGGCGATCATGCCGGGCGACCCCCGCGACCCGGTCACCGGCGTCGGCCCGCTGATCGCGCCGGCGGAGGCGCGGCGCGCGCGGTCCTGGATCGACGAGGCCACCGGCCAGGGAGCCACGCTGCTGACCGGCGGCGAGCGCGACGGCGCCGACGGCGCGCTGCTGTCGCCCGCGGTGCTCTACGACCCGCCGCCGGGCTGCGCGATCATGACCGACGAGATCTTCGCCCCGGTCGTCGCGGTGGTGCCGGTGAAGGACGTCGACGAGGGCATCGGCCTGGTGAACGCGGGCCGGTACGGGCTCCAGGCCGGGGTGTTCACCAGGGACCTGGACGTCGCGTTCGACGCGGCGCGGCGGCTGCGCGTCGGCGGCGTGATGATCAACGACACGTCCAGCTACCACGCGGACGCGATGCCGTACGGCGGGGTCAAGGACAGCGGCTACGGCCTCGAGGGCCCGCGGTACGCCGTCCAGGACATGACCGACCCGCGCATCATCGTCCTGAACCTGGGCGCCTCCCGGTGAGCAGCGTCCCCCCGGAGGACAGGCGGGCGCTGCCGCTCGCCGGCTGCACGTTCGGCTGGCTGCACCGGGCGCCGCTCGTCGACGCGCTGCGGGCGCTGTCCGCCCACGGCGTCCGCCAGATCGAGCTGACCACCGCGCCGCCGCACCTGTTCACCCGGCACCTCGGCCGCTACGAGCGCAAGGAGCTGGCCCGCCTGCTGCAGCGCAGCAACCTCACGGTGACCTCGGTGAACCCCAGCTTCGCGGACATCAACCTGGTCAGCACCAACCCGGAGATCCGCGAGGTCAGCGAGCGGCAGCTGACGGCCGAGATCGAGCTCGCCGCCGACCTGGGGGCCGGCTTCGTCGTGGTGATCCCGGGCAGGAGGCACGCGCTCGCCCCGGCACCGGACGACGCCGCCCGGGCCGTGCTTGACGAGGCCCTGGGCCGGCTGCTTGACCGCGCGACGCGCCTCGGCGTCATGATCGCGCTCGAGAACAGCCCGTACGGTTACCTCGGGTCGTCGGCGGACCTGCTCGGCATCGTCAAGGCGTGGGACAGCCCTAACCTGCGCGTCGCCTACGACGCCGCCAACGCGCTCGCGCAGGAGGACCCGGCCGAGGGCGTCGCCCGGCTGGGCCGGTACCTCGCGCTCGCGCACGTCAGCGACGCCTGGCGGACCCGGTGGGCGCACACGAGCGTGGGCCGCGGCGAGGTGGACTTCGCGGGCTTCGCGGCGGCCCTGGCCGCGAACAGCGCCTTCACCGGCCCGACCGTCTACGAGCTCGTCGACGGCGAGGACCCGGCACCGCGGCTCGCGGCCGACCTGGACGCGCTGGCGGCGGCGGGCTGGTGTCGCCGGGACATCGACCGGTGGTGGTCGTGCGGGCAGCGGCGCCGCCGGGCTCGTGGCCGCCCTCGCCGCCGCGACCGCGGGCGCCGACGTCCTCGTGCTCGAGCGCTGCGACCTGCTCGGCGGGACCACCGCGCTCGGCGGCGGCCGGGTCTGGGTTCCCGCCAACCACTGCCAGGAGAACTCCGGCGACTCGGTCGCGGCCGCCCGCGCCTACGCCGGCGGGCTGTTCCCCGCCGGGTACGCGCACCTGACCGACGCGTTCCTCGCCAGCGCCCCGGCGATGGCCCGCTTCGTGACGGCGAACACGCGGCACCGCTTCGTCGCCTGTCCCAGCTATCCCGACTATCACCCGGACCGCCCAGGCGCGACCCACGGCGGCCGCTGCCTCGACATGCTGCCCGCCGACCTGAACGCGATGGTCCCGCAGGCCCGCCGGGTCCGCGTTCCGCCCGGCTACCTGCCGATGACGCACGCCGAGTGGGAACGCTGGCGCTACCCGGCCCGCTTCGACTGGGACCTGCTCAACGCGCGGATGGACGCGGGCATCCGGACCAACGGCGTCGCCCTCGCCGCGGCCCTCGCCGACGGCGCCATCCGGGCGGGCGCCAGGATCGAGACGGGCGCCCGGCTCGTCGAGGTGACCACGCGAGACGGAAAAGCCGGGGAAGCGGTGACCCACGCGGTCGTCGAGCGCACCGTGGCCGGGGAGAACCACGCCAAGCTGATCCCCGCCTCGGCGGTCATCCTGGCGTGCGGCGGCTTCGACTGGGACGAGCACCTGCGCCGCACCTGGCACCCGGCCGCGCAGCGGGCCACCGCCGCCTCCCCTGGCAACACTGGCGACGCGCTGCGGATCGCCGCCCACCTCGGCGCGCGGACCGACAACCTTGGCCAGGGCTGGTGGATGCCGATGATGGCCGTGCCCGGCGAGGAGGTCGACGGCGTCCCCTACCCGCGCAGCCTGATCAGGGAGCGGGCGCTGCCCAGGCAGGTCATGGTCAACGCGGCGGGCCGCCGGTTCGTCGACGAGGCCGCGCCCTACAACGAGGTCGGCAAGGCGATGCACGCGCCACGACGCGGCCGGCTGCCCGAACGATCCCGCCTACCTGATCTTCGACGCCGGGTTCGCCCGCCGGTACGCGCTACCCGGCTTCTCCCGGCGCAAAGACGGAGCGGCCGCCGTCCCCGACTGGATGCCAAGCGCGGCCTCCCCGTCGGCGCTGGCCGAACGGATCGGCGTCGATCCCGCGGGCCTGACCGCGACCGTCGCGCGCTGGAACGAGTGCTGCGCCCGCGGCGCCGATCCTGACTTCGGCCGCGGCGGCAACGTCTACGACCGCTACGGCGGCGACCCGGACGCGCCCGGCCACCCGAACCTCGGCCCGCTGACCGACCCGCCGTTCTACGCCGTCCGGGTGCTCGCCGGAACCATCGGCACCAAGGGCGGCCCGGTGACCGACGCCGCCGGCACGGTGCTCACCACGGGCGGTGCACCGATCGAGGGCCTCTACGCGGCGGGGAACGCCGCCGCCTTCTGGACCGGCGACGCCTACCCCGCCCCGGGCGCGACCCTGGGCATCGCCATGACCATGGGCTACGTCTGCGGCTTGACCGCCACGGCGACCCGCTGACCCGGCTCGACGGCCGCCGGCTGGTCCTTACCGGGCGGACTGGTCGAGCCTGGCTTGCCGGACGGGAAGGGACCGCACGGCAGCGCCGGGACCTTGCACTGGGTGTAGCGGTGCTTGATCGGAGGCACGTACAGCTTGGTGACGCCGCTGGCCTGGGTGTGGACCGGGAACAGGACCCGCAGGTCCGGCGGTGCCAGCTGCTGCCACATCCAGGCCAGCGCGTTGGGCAGGGCGGCCGACCACTCGTTGGCGGTGTCGCCGGCGTTGAGCTTGAAGAAGGGGACCTGCTCGATGCGGTTCATCGCGGCCGTGAACACGGTGGCGGGCTGGTAGTCGGCCTTGTCGTTGGTCCCGGCCGCGACCCAGAAGGCGGGCAGGGGGCTGCCGTCCGGCGTCAGCCGCTCCGCGAGGTACAGCGGGCTGTTGGCCGCTTCGAGCGGCTGGCTGTGGTTCAGCGCGGTGCCGGCCGGGCCGTCGGCGGCGCGGAAGTAGCCGTTGATGACGGCGGCGGCGCCGAAGGAGGTGCGGTGGCGCAGGGCGAGGTCGGCCGCGCAGAACCCGCCGGAGGAGTACCCGGCCAGGCCCCATTCGTAGGCGTCCCGGCTGACCCGGTAATGCGCGAGCATGTCGGTGCGCACGTCCTTGGTGAGGTACGTGTCGTCGTTGGTGCCGGGCCCGTTCACGCAGTCCTGGTACTGGTGGCCGGAGCCGTTGATGGACGGCATCACGAAGACCATGGGCCCGATCAGGTGCTTAGCGATGAGCTGGTTCGCGACCTGGCCGATCCGCAGCACGGTCTCCCAGGTGAGCGGGTTGCCGGGGGTGCCGTGGAACAGCTCGACGACCGGGAACCGCACCCGCGCGTAGCGCGCCTGGCCGTACTGCGGCGGCAGGTACACCAGGCCCGCGCCGGCTGTACCCGCTGAGCTTGCCCGGCAGGGTGACCCAGCCGATGCTGCCCGACGAGGCGTTCGACGTGCTGCTGCTGGTGGTCGCCGGGATGATGCCGAGGTCGCCGGTGCCGCCGTTGAAGTCGGCCGCCAGCTGTCCCCAGGTCGTGTAGTAGCCGTAGTAGTAGTTGACCGCGGCGACCCCGCCGACCATCGCCACCATGATCGACAGGCTGCCGCAGAGGATCTTGACGGCCAGCAGCCGAAAGCGGATGACGCCCGCGAGCAGCCCAACGCTCCCGAGGATCAGCAGCGCAGTCAGCAGCCGCGAGTCAGGTCCTAGCATGCCCGCAGCCCCCTGTGGCGAAATCGTCCGGAAACATCGTGAAGTCTACCGACATCCGCCTCCGGCCGTGTCCCATCGCCGGAGCCGCCAGCTCCGGCGTCCGCCACCCGCCGCCGGTATCGGGACCCCCGCGGCCGATAACACCGGGTCGATAAAAGGGTCTTTCCCCCGAACGTAAGCGGCTTACTCCGTCGCCCCGCCGACTCGCCGGGGCGGGCGGGGCGCTCAGCCGGCCGCCTCTGCCTGCCGGTACAGCGCGGCCACGGCCGGGCCGAAGGCCGCTGCGTACGACACGTCCGGCGTGTCGCCCCCCTGCTCGTAGCCGCCGATCACGCCGATGACCGTCCCGTGGCCCGCGCCAGACGCGTCGTCGAGGAACGGGCCGCCGCTCGTCCCGTCGGTGTAGCCGCCGCACGCGAATTCCAGCTGCGTGGTGCTGAAGTGCCGGGCGACGTTCACGCAGGAGATCGGCTGGTCGGAGCCGCCCGGGTAGCCGATCACCCGGACGAGCGTGGACGTGGCCGGGGTAGTGCCAAGCCGCTCGGCGCCGGTCACGTGCTCGATGGGCACGCCCTTGCTCGAATCGGCCAGCCGCAGGAAGGCGACGTCGTCATCGGGATTCTGGGAGGACTGCCAGGCCTCGTCGGTGTCGACGGCGGTGACCGTCCAGACCCCGTACGGTTCCTTCCCGTTGGCGTAGCCGGGCACGAAGACGACCTGCTGGCCCTGGACGCTGGCCAGGCAGTGGGCGGCGGTGACGGCCAGGTCGCCGTGGGTGCTGTGCACGACGCTCGCCGTGCAGAAGTGCGTGCCGAGCGCGCCGGCGCTCTCCGTGAACAGCGCGCCCACCTCGGGCACCCCGCCGAAGGCCTGGCCCGTGCTGTTGGTCGTGACCGACTGGCTCGGCGCCGCGCTGCTGACGCCCTGGGCGACCGCCGCGGCGCCGACGTTCCCGGGTATAAGCAGCAGGGCGCCGCAGCCGGCGGCGGTGGCGAAGACGGAGAGCAGCGTGATCGCGCGAGCGCGCCGGCTCATGCCGCTGGCGCGGCCCGCCATCCTACTCATCCGCATGCGTCCCTGTTCGTTGCCTTGCCGATACATCATTGTGATCTTTTGATCAGGGACACACTAGAGCGTGATCCTTAAAGTTTCCTGGGAACCCGCTGCCCGTCGGCGGACGTCACAGCTGGATCGCCGGGTAGAGCGGGTGCCGGCTCAGCAGGTCCGCGCAGCGCGCCCGGCACTGCGCCGCGACCAGTTCGTCCAGGGTGTACTTCGCCTTGGCGGTCGCGGCGGCGGGCGCCGTGGCGCGCAGCGCGGCGACGATGATGTCGGCGATCTCGTCCATTTCGTCGGTCCCGAACCCGAGCGTGGTCAGCGCCGGGGTGCCGAGCCGGACGCCGGAGGTGTACCAGGCGCCGTTGGGGTCGCGCGGGACGCTGTTGCGGTTGGTCACCACCCCGGCGTCAAGCAGCGCCGACTCGGCCTGCCGGCCGGTCAGCCCGAAGCTCGCGGCGACGTCCGCCAGCACGATGTGGTTGCTCGTGCCGCCGGTGACCAGGCGGGCGCCGCGGCGCAGCAGGCCGTCGGCGAGCGCCTGGGCGTTGGCGACCACCGCGGCGGCGTAGGCGGCGAACGACGGCTTCCTGGCCTCGGCGAACGCGACCGCCTTGGCGGCCATCACGTTCGGCAGCGGGCCGCCGAGCACCATCGGGCAGCCGTTGTCCACGAACGGGGCGTACTCGCTGGTGCACAGCACGAACCCGCCGCGCGGGCCACGCAGCGACTTGTGCGTCGTGGAGGTCACGACCTCGGCGTTCGGCACCGGGTTCAGGTCCCCGGTCAGCACGCCGCCCGCCACCAGCCCGGCGAAGTGCGCCATGTCCACCATCAGCGTGGCGCCCACCTCGTCGGCGATCTCGCGCAGCAGCCGGAAGTTGGGCGTCCGCGGGTACGCGGAGTACCCGGCCACCAGCACCAGCGGCCGGAACTCGCGGGCCTGGGCGGCGATCGCGTCGTAGTCGAGCAGCCCGGTCTCCGCATCGGTGCCGTAACTGGCCTGCTCGAACAGCTTCCCCGAGATGTTCGGCCGGAACCCGTGGGTCAGGTGCCCGCCCGCGTCGAGCGCCATGCCGAGCATGCGCTGCGCGTGCAGGTCCCGCCGCAGCCGCTCCCAGTCGTCGCCCGCCAGGTCGTTGACGTGCCGGACACCCGCCGCGGCCAGGGCCGGCGCCTCGACCCGGCGGGCCAGGATCGACCAGAACGCGACCAGGTTCGCGTCGATGCCCGAGTGCGGCTGGACGTAGGCGTGATCCGCGCCGAACAGGGCCCGGGCGTGCCCGGAGGCGATCGACTCCACCCGGTCGACCATCTCGCAGCCGGCGTAGAACCGGTGGCCGACGGTGCCCTCGGCGTACTTGTCCGACAGCCAGTTGCCCATGGCGAGCAGCACCGCGGGCGAGGCGTAGTTCTCCGACGCGATCAGCTTGAGCTGCCGGCGCTGCGACGCGAGCTCGCCGGCGATCGCGTCCGCGACGTCGGGCTCGGCTTCCGCGATGACGTTAAGTGCGGCCGAATAGGCGACCGCGGCCGCTTCGGTACAGACGGTTGCGTTGACTGAACTGCTCATGACCATGCTCCTTCAGGCGGCATCGGTTGCTCGCCCAGGCGCACGGCTCTCCCCGGCCACAGCCTGAGGGGACCGCTCCCCGGTGGTGCTCCACCCGAACGCCAGTCACGGCCCGCGAGCACTCTAGTACGGCCCCGTTACGCGGGACAACCAGAAACCGGGGAGCGGTACCCCGAATCGCGCTACCCGGTGGGCGCCCGGTCCTCGGCCCTGGCGGTCTCCGGGGCGCCGGCCTGCGCCGGGACGCGCGCCGCCGACCAGCAGCGGACGATGTCGCGCATCGACAGCAGGCCGACGACCTCGTGTCCCTCCACGACCACGAGGTGCCGGAAGCCGCCGCGCACCATGGCCGCCGCGGCACCCTCCATGGTCCAGTTGCGGGCCGCGAACACGACATCCTGGGTGCAGTGGTCGCCGGCGAACTGGGCGTCCGGGCTCTGGTCGGCCGCCACCGACATGAGGATGTCTCGCTCCGTGAGGATGCCGACCTCCGCGTTGTCCGGGTTCACGACGACGGCGGCCCCGACCCGGCGAACCGCCATCATCTTGGCTGCCTCGCGCAGCGTGTGGGCCGGCCCGATGGTGAGGACCTGGGCGGACATTCCCTCTTCGACTTTCATGGCGCTCTACCCCCAGGGCAGGGTTCGGGCCGCGGCCGGAGCCTGTGGCCAGCAGACATACCCGCTCTCAGGCGCCGAAACACCCACGAAACACTCCGGCCCTGCGACGGCAAGGTGACGGTGAGCGAGCGATTTGCCATATTTCGCCCCGACATCTCCCGCCGGTCGAACCCGCTACAATCGTGTGCAATGCCCGATAGGCGGGTTAGGCCCGGTCGGCCTGGCAGTCTCAGAGAGGCGGTCGCATGGCGGAGCTTCCGGTTACCAGCGACGGTGACCCCCAAGAGTTTCCGCTCGGGTTCGATATCAGCGTGGCCCACCCCGCCCGGGTCTACGACTACTGGCTCGGCGGCAAGGACCACTTCGAGCCCGACCGGATCGCCGCCGAGGAGGTCATCGCCGTCCGCCCGACGATCATCAGGGACATCCGGGCCAACCGGGAGTTCCTCGGCCGCGCGGTGCGCTTCCTGGCCGGCGAGGCCGGCGTGCGGCAGTTCCTCGACATCGGCACCGGCATCCCCTCGGCGAACAACACCCACGAGGTCGCGCAGTCGGTCGCGCCGGATTCCAGGATCGTCTACGTCGACAACGACCCCATCGTGCTCGCGCACGCCCGGGCGCTGCTGACCAGCACCCCGCAGGGCGCGTGCGCGTACCTGGACGCGGACCTGAAGGACACGGGCAAGATCCTCCAGGAGGCGGCGCACACGCTGGACTTCTCCCAGCCGGTCGCGGTCCTGTTCGTCGGGGTGCTGCACCTGGTCTCCAAGGAGGACGGCCCGCACCGCATCATGGGCGAGATGCTCGACGCCACCGTCCCCGGCAGCTTCCTGGCGCTGACCCAGCCGGCCAAGGACGTCAACGCCGACCAGGTGGCGGAGGGCGCCCGCCGCTACAACGAGCGGGTCAAGGTGCCGCAGACCCGGCGCACCTACGCGGAGACCCTGAGCTTCTTCGACGGCATGGAGGTCATCCCGCCGGGCCTGGTGCAATGCCACCGCTGGCGCCCGGCCCCCGGCGCCGTCGGCCTCGACGAGAACGTCTCCGCCTACGGCGGCATAGCCCGCAAGCGGTAGTGCGGCGGCGGCGTCCGGAGCGCCGGTGCCCCCGTCACGTCCACTGCCCGGGCTGGTAGTCACCGCCCTGGTTCTGGCAGATGACGTTCAGCCGGTTGTAGGCGTTGATGTAGGCGATGATGCACACCAGCGCGGCGAGCTGCTCGGCGTCGTAGTGCTTGGCCGCGTTCGCCCACGCCTCGTCGCTGACCCCGCCGGCGGCGTCGGCGATGCGGGTCCCCTGCTCGGCCAGCTCGAGCGCGGCCCGCTCCGCGTCGGTGAAGACCTTCGCGTCGCGCCAGGCCGCGACCAGGTTGATCCGCAACGGGGTCTCCCCGGCGTGCGCGGCGTCCTTGGTGTGCATGTCGACGCAGACCGCGCAGCCGTTGATCTGGCTGGCCCGGATCACCACCAGGTTCCCCGTCCCGGCCGGGAGGATGGCAGCGGGTACGGCCATCGCCGCCGCGTTGATGTGCTTCACGAACTTCTGCAGGATCTCGCTGCCGGTGAAGTCGAGACGTGCGTCCATGGTGACCCTCCTTGCCGTGCCTGTCCCTTCCGGGGCAGATCGTGAACTGGACGGCACTACGACGTCCGGCCGCGGCCGAAGGTAACGCCGGCCGGCGTGTTACCTTGCCGACCCGTGGTGCGTCGTGGTGATGACACCATCGCTCGGCCGGGGAGGACCGTGACAGAGGAAGAGCGGGTCGCCGCGGAGTTCGAGGTCCATCGCCCCTACCTGCACGCCGTCGCGTACCGGGTGCTCGGCTCGCACGCGGACGCGGATGACGCCGTGCAAGAGGCATGGCTGCGCCTGGCCCGGGCCGGCGCGGACGGCATCGGGGAACTGCGCGGCTGGCTCACCACGGTGACCGGGCGCATCTGCCTCGACATCCTGCGCAGGCGCGGCGCGCGGCGCGAGCAGCCGCTTGAGCTGGATATCGGGCTGCTGCCGAGGGAGGCGGTCGGAGATTCGCGCGCCGACCCGGAGCGGGAGGCGCTGCTCGGCGACTCGGTCGGGCTGGCCCTGTACGTGGTGATGGACGCCCTGACCCCGGCGGAACGGGTGTCGTTCGTGCTTCATGACGTGTTCGAGGTCCCGTTCGACGCGATCGCCGCCATTCTCGACCGCAGTCCCGCGGCCACGAAAATGCTGGCCAGCCGGGCCCGCGGGCGGATCCGGCTGGGCCCTCAGGCGCCCGGCGGTGACTCAGCGGCCCGGGAGGTCGTCGACGCGTTCCTCGCCGCGGCCGGCCGGGGCGACCTCGCCGGGCTGCTGGCCGTCCTTGCCCCGGACGTCGAGCTCAGGGCCACCGGCCCCGCCGGGACCGTGGTCATCCGCGGCGCCCGGGAGGTCGCGGCTCAGGCCCGCACTTCCGCGAGCCCCGGCGCGCTCGTGCATCCGGTGGTCGTCGACGGTGCCCCCGGCATCCTGATCACCAGGGGCGGGCGCCCGCTCACGGTCATCGTTTTCACGGTCACCGGCGGCACCATCACGGCCATCCGCACCCTCACCGACCCGCCCCGGCTGGCCCAGGTCGTCCCCTCCTGGGTGGCCTGAACCCACCCGCTCTGCCGCACCATGCCGCACTGCCGGATCTGCGCCGAGGCCTGCCGGCGCTGCGAGCAGACCTGCCGAGAACTCCTGAACGCCATGCAATACCGACGCTCGGGACACTTGCAGAGGCCCTGGCGGCTGCTCTCGGCATGCGCGCGCTGCGCAGAAAGGCGCTTCGGTGCGCACTGTGACCGGGTAGCAGATTACTTTCCGTTCTGAAGACGCAGAACAGTACGGCTCGAGCTGGAGCGGGAAGTCCGCTGACTGGCTCGACAGCCTCAGCGACAGCTAAGCGCGTCGACGGTCTGCGGCCTGTTCGCGAGAATGTACCGAGCTCGGCGGCCCCTGTGTCGGACCACCTGCAAGGACCGTGTGGAGTTTCGGGTCCGGCTCGGTCTTCCGGCCCGGGTAACGTACCGTGTACTGCCTGATAGAAGGATCCTCGTTCCTGACGGCGTTCGGACGCCGCCAGCACGAGCACCGGCAGATCGACCGGGCTTTCCGCGCGCAGAAACGTGCGAGCGCGACCACCACAGTCCGGTAACGGAGTCCTACGAAAAGCAGGTGTGACGATGACCGGCTCCACACCCGCTGGGTACGCCCCGAAGAAGCCGCCGACGACCCCGAGCGGATAGCGATCCGCCAGGCTCTCGCCTTCGGCAAGGCTCTGTATGACATCCGTATCGAGCTCGGCCTCACCGTCGCCGAAATCGCCACGCGGGCGGCTATGACCGAGGACGATATCGAGCGCATCGAGGAAGGTGGCACTGAGCCGACCGTTCCCCTGCTCCGCCGCCTCGCCGCCGCGCTTAACGCCACCGTTCACCTCACCCCGGGGCATGACCTGGGCTCCGTCTCGTTCCAAACCCTCGCTGCCTGAACCTGTCATGCCGTGCCCACACGGCCTGCTAGGCGGCGAGTTGATGGCGGACTTCCATCAGCGCGAAGCCGAGGAGATTCAGCCCGGGCCAGCGTTCCGGTGACTCGGCCCGCTCGTCATCGGCGGCCAGCCCGATTCCCCACACCCGGTCCCGGGGAGAAGCCTCGACGATGACCCGGCTGCCGGTGCCGGCCAGGAAGTCCCGCAGCTGCCGGTGCTGGCCGAACTTGGCCAGGTTCCCGGCGACCACCGCATCGAAGCGGTGCTCCGCCCACCGCTGCTCATCGAACCCCCGCACCTGCCGGCCGAGCGCCTTGGCCGCGCCCGGATGGGGTGCGGCCAGGATCTTCTCGACCGCTTCGGCATCGCCGGACAGCCGTGCTTTAGCAGCCATCATGTAATGCTCCGCTGAGGGGTAGCTCACGCCTTCCACGGTGAACGCCGCCGGCCACCACTGGCTCAGGCAGCCTTTTCCCACGCCGCCCGCTGGCGGCGGCTGGTGGCCCCAGAACAGCAGGTACTTTGGCTGCCCGCCATCACGGATGACACTGAGCAGCTGATCCACGGTGCGGGCATCCACTGCGGTAGCGGCCATGCGGCAGTGCTACCAGAACAGCATGCCGACGCGCACCTCATTTACCGTGGCACTGTCGGCCCGTTGCGGCACCACGTCAACAGAAACCGCGGTACCCCTAAGGATCTCAGTCCTGCCGGAGTTCGGCCTCGGCCTTGAGCCCTTCCGCGAGGATGATGGCCGCGGTGGGCGCCGAGCCCCAGTTCAGGGTGCGGAGGAAGTCCTCGGGCCGGACCAGGCGGCGCTCGTCGATCTCGTGCCGCGGGTCCCATGCCAGGAGCTCGACCCGGGCCCAGAAGCGGGCCTGGTAGTAGCGCCTGGGCCCAGCCGGGTGGCCAGGGTCGTCAACGCGCTGGCAGCCGATGTAGCGGCTGTCGGTAACGCGGGCGCAGCCTTCCTCCATCACTTCCCTGACCAGGCAGTCCTCCAGCGTCTCGCCCTGCTCGACGCCGCCGCCGAGCAGGTTCCAGTACCGCCCGCCATCGCCGTCGCAGCCGCCCAGGACGATCAGCCCGGCCCCGGTGAAGCAAATGCCGTACGCCTGGTTGACGTGCGGCGGTTCCGGCCGGAACGGGGGATCGAACCAGGTGAAGGTCACCCGGCGGCCCCGGTCGGAGATCTCCTCGACCGATCGCGCCTCAGGTTCCGCCAGGCCCGTTGAGTAGCCGCCCGGCGGCATAACACGTCCCACAGGTGGTGACCTTACGTGAATCGGGCCGGCTCAGCTTCCGGGCGGGGGCGGATCGATCGCCCGGCGGCGTTCCGACAGTGCCTCGCGGAAGCCGCTGATGTCGGCACCGGAGTGTGCCTCGGCCAGGGCCGCGGTCTCTGCCAGCAGGGCCTCAGCCGTCCGGAGCCCTTCCTCGGGCGGGCTGGCGGACATCGATTCCAGGCGCTCCGCGAGCCGCTCGGGGGCCAGGCCGAGCCCGGTGATCAGGTGGCGCTGCCACTTGAGCTGACGGTGCGGCAGGTAGACGCGGTTGACCGCGAGAACGACCCTGACCACCGCGTATCCCGCCCTGGCCAGGAGGTCGCCGACCGCCAGGCCGTCGCCGCGGCTGACGAGCGCCTCGCGGGCCCCCCAGCCCCTGAGCACGTCCGGGGCAAGCGCCTGCTCGACCAGGACCGAGACCAGCCCGTCGGGGAAGGCGTCGGCCCGCGCCCGCCACGACGCCATCAGCTCCGCGCCGAGGAGCGGGCAGGAGCGCTGGAACGCGGCCAGGCGCATGTGCCGGACGGGGTCGGTGCTCGACCGCAGGACCACGTCATCGAGGAACCGCTCGGCCGAGCTGACCAGGAAGTTGCTCACGGTGACGTCAAGCTCGCCGACCCGGTAGTCCTCGCTCCACTCCTCATCGTCCTGGTCATAGTCCCACAGGGCGGTCAGCTCGCCGCCCAGCGAACCGACGGGCGCGAGCCGTTCCGCCTCGGTCGGCGGGCGGACCCAGTAGCAGTCCAGTTCCAGGTCAGAGAACCGGTCGGCGACGCCCGCGCCGACCGAGCCCGCCACGGCCAGCGCGGCCAGGCCCGGGTTCCCCGCGTACCCCGCGGCAGCCCGCCTGGCGACCGCCATCCGCCACGCGGCGTGGACGTTCCCCGTGCCCTGCCCGCAACTAGTCATCCACGCCCCGCCATCCTCCCGCTCCCGCCACCGGATGTCCCGGGACGCGGAGAGCCTGTTCCCGGCGGGTCGTCGGCCCCGTCGAGGTCGGATGCGAGCGCCTGCGGTGCCCGCATCCGCCACGCGTCGGTGACGAGCTCGGCCAGCCTGGCCGGATCCACCTCCGCCAGCCTCAGCATGACCAGGGGCCAGCCGTCGTAGCCGGGCGCGGTGAAGAACTTGTCCGGCTCGCCGAGCAGCAGGGCCTGCTTCTCCGCCTCGTCGCCGACGTAAAGCACCGCGATGTCGGTCCGGATGCGCCGCCGCTGCCCCGGCGGGCGCTCGGGGTACGACCACACGAACCCCTTGCCGCCGACCCGGAAGTCGAAGCCGTCGCTGTCGATCTCCTCCACGTGCGGCAAGGCAAGCGCCAGGCGCCGCACGTCACCGGCGTCAGCCACCGCAGAGCCTGCCCGGTCGCGCCCTTCGCATGGAAACAGGCTAGCGCCGAGCCGATGTGCCCTCTCCTCGCGCGGTCAGGCCCGCACCTGGCGCACTTCGTTGGCGACGGCCGCCAGGCCGGCGACCAGTGCGGTGTCCTGTGGCCACCAGGCGAGCGTGACCGAGCACGGCGGCAGGTCCACGATGGGGACGAAGGTGACACCCGGCCGCTTGTACCAGGTGCCGACCGCCTCGGACGTGATGCTGAGCCCGGCGCCGCGGGCGACCAGGTGCATCTCCCCGTCCAGCGTGCTCGCCTCGGCGACGACCGGGGGCGGCCCGGACCGGTAGTCGGTGAGTATCCAGTAGTCCCGCCACGGTCCGGGGGAGACGGGCGCGGCGATGATCGGCTCGGACAGCACGTCGGCGACGCTGAGCGAGGACCGCGCCGCGAGCGGGTGGTCATCGGGCAGGGACGCGACCAGCCGCTCGGTGGCCAGCTCGACGGAGACCAGCCCGGGCAGCCCGAGGGGCGGCCGCACGACCGCGAGGTGGACCTGCTTGTCCCGCAGCCCGGCCGAAGGGTCGGTGAAGTCGTACTCGCTGGTCTCCACGACCGCGGCCGGCTCCCGGTCGCGGTACGTGCGCAGCAGCCGGGGCACGACATCAAGGCCCGCGCCGATCGTGTAGCCGAGCTTGAGCGTCCCGTTGCCTGCCCGTCCGGTGGCGCGCGCCGTCTCGATCGCGGCGGACAGCCCGGCCACGGCCTGGTCCGCCAGCCCCGCGAACACCTGCCCGGCGGGGGTCAGCTCGACCGTCCGGGTGGTCCGGCTCAGCAGCTCGACGCCCACCGCCCGTTCCAGGTCGCGCACCGTGTGGCTCATCCACGGCGCCGACACGCGCAGCCGCTGGGCCGCGCGGGCGAAGTGGAGTTCCTGCGCGACGGCGAGGAACGCCTCGACCTGACGGAGGGTCACGTTCTGCACGGCTGCCTCCCGGCGCAGGCATGGACAGCAACAGAAAGCCATTATGTCAAAAATCGACAGAATGACGCTACTAATTCGTCCTTCACCTCGGCAAATCGCCTATCTATCGTTGGCAGAAATCGAAATAGTCTGGGAAAGGAACCGCAGTGTCAGCTAGCCTCAACGCCGAAGACCTGGCCGCCGGCCGTGACGCGCTGCTCAGCGGATGGTCGTCGGGCAGCGAGCCCGGCCTGATCATCACGAAGGCGGAGGGCGCGCTCGTCTGGGACGCCGAGGGCCGCGAGTACATCGACTGCACCTCGATGGCCTGGTCGAACAACATCGGCGCGTCCCGCCCCGAGGTCGTCGAGGCCGCCTTCGCGCAGGCCCGCGAGCTGAGTCACCTCAGGTCGAACTTCGATTCGGTGCCGCTGCTGCGGCTGGCCCGCGCGCTGACCAAGGACGCGCCGGGCGACCTCAAGCGGATCGGCTTCACCCTGCACGGCAGCCTGGCCGTGGAGATGGCGATGAAGCTGGCCCTGGCGAACCGCCCCGGTCACGCCGGCCCGTTCCTGGCGCTGACCGACGGCTATCACGGCCGCTCGCTGGCGAGCATGGGGCTCGGCTGGCCGCATCCGAACCACGCGTTCGACCGGACGTTCCCCGCCGTGCTGCGGGTCCCGCAGCCCTACGCCTACCGGTCCGGGCGGAGCGCGGACGAGGAGGTCGACTACTGCGTCGCCGAGTTGCGCGACGCGATCACCAGGAGGGCCACCGGGCTGCCGCCCGCGCTGATCATGGAGCCCGTTCAGGGCAACGGCACCCAGCTCGACTTCCCCGACCGCTACTACCGCGAGGTCAGGGACGTCTGCGCCGAGCATGACATCCTGCTGATCTTCGACGAGGTGCAGACCGGCTTCGGCCGGACGGGCCGGATGTGGGCGGCCGAGTACTACGGCGTCACCCCCGACATCCTCGTCTTCGGCAAGGGCGTGGGCGGCGGCTTCCCCCTCGCCGGGGTCCTTGCGAGCACGTCGCTCACCGGCTTCCAGCCGGGCGACGACGCGCTGACCTTCGGCGAGTTTCCCGTCAGCCTCGCCGCCGGCCTGGCCGCGCTCGATGTCCTGCACCGCGACGACTTGCTGCAGGCCTGCGCCGACGCGGGCAAGTACGCGACCGCCGCGTTGCACGAGATGCGCCCCCGTCACCCGCTGATCGGCGACATCCGCGGCCCGGGCCTGCTCATCGGCATCGAGCTGGTGCGCGACCAGCAGACGAGGCAGCCGGCCACCGCGGAGGCCCTCGAGGTCTACCGGCGGGCCATGGACCTGGGCGTGATCTTCGGTACGACCAGGTACGCCGGCCTGGGTAACGTCCTCAAGGTCAAGCCGCCGTTCACCGTCACCAGGGACCAGCTCGACCGCGTCCTCGACGTTCTCGACCAGGTCCTGACCGCGATCGAGAGAGGCTAGCACCGTGAGCACAGAAGAACTTGGGCTGTCCGACCCGAACGACTCCACCGACCTCAACCAGTTCGGCTACCTTCAGTCGCTGCGCCGCACCCTCGGTCCTTACGGGTCGTTCGCCATCGCCTTCTCGATGGTCAGCATCACCACGGCCATCTTCTTCCTGCTCCCAAGCCTGTTCGGCACCGCTGGGGCGGTGGGCGTCTGGCTGTGGATCCCGTGCGCGGCGGGCGTGTTCCTCATCGTGCTGGTGTACTCGCACCTGGCGGCGCGCATTCCGATCACCGGGTTCGCCTACCAGTGGAACAGCCGCCTGATCAATCCGCACTACGGCTGGTTCAGCGGCTACACCGCGCTGCTGGCGTTCATCGCGGGCACCGCCGCGACCGCGGTCGCGCTGGCGACCGTGTTCGCCAGCGACATCTGGGCGTCGCCCACGCACGGGGACATCGTGCTGCTCGCCACGATCGCGATGGCCGTGGCCGGGCTGATCAACGTCGTCAGCATCAAGGCCGTCAGCGCGGTCAACAACACGGGCGTGTTCTTCGAGATCGCGGGCTCGGTGGTAGCGGCCGCCCTGCTGTTCTTCGGCACGATCTTCTTCTTCCACCGGGACGCGGGCTTCGCGATCCTGACGTCGACCCAGCGCACGTCGGGCGGGTCGCTGTGGTACGGCCTGGTGCTGGCGGCGCTGCTGCCGCTGTACTGCTTCATCGGCTGGGAAGGCGCCGCCGACCTCGCGGAGGAGACCGTCGACCCGCGCCGCGTGACGCCGTTCGCCATGATCCGGGCCAACTACGTGTCCGTGGCGGCGAGCCTGTTCATGATCGTGGGCTTCCTGATCGCGATCCCGCACGGCCTGGCCGACCTGCTCGGCCAGCCGAAGAACCCCCTGATCTACATCTTCCGCAGCCACTTCGGCGCCATCGCGGCCGACATCTTGCAGGTCGTGGTGTTCCTTGCGATCTTCTCCTGCGTGCTCGCCAACATGGTGGTGGCGACCCGCCTCGCGTTCGCGCTCTCCCGCGACCGCATGCTGCCGGGATCGGCCCTGCTCGGCCGGGTCAACGCCACCACCCGCACGCCGATCGCGTCCATCGTGCTCGTCGCCGTGGTGGGCATCGGGATCAACCTCCTGTCGGCGGGCATCGCCGCCAACGTCGTGTCGATCTGCAGCGTCGCCTACTACTTCGTCTACGCGCTCACCGTCGGCGGCGGCCTGTACGCGCACCTGCGCCGCCGGATTCCCGGGCACCGGCCAGGAGACTTCACGCTTGGCCGCTGGTTCCCGGCCGTCGCCGTCGCGGCGCTGCTGTACGCGGCGGGCGTGATCGTGATCGCGCTCGCGCCGCAGGAAGGCCACACCGCGGCCGTCTACCTCGCTGGCGCCGAGGTCGTGGGCGCGGCCTGGTACCTGCTTTACCTGCGCAGGAAGATCACGACCGGGGCCGCGGGCGTCGCGCGCGAGCAGGCCACCGACCCGGAGGAACCCGCCGCCGTCTCCTGACCGCCCCGGCAGGCGGTTTCCGGTCAGACGAAGCCACGCACCCGTTCGGAGTCAAGAGACTTTGACTCGGAACGGGTGCGGGTTCCTGTGGCCGCGCCCTCTTCCTCAAGGGGGTGGTAGGGAGCGACGCGCTGTGACGCGAGGTTCCGTTATCCTTCTGTGAGTGACAACCGACCGATCACGGCCGGTGATCGAGCGGCTCGCCCGGGAGCGCCTCGGCTTCGACCGGCTTCGTCCCGGGCAGTTGCCCGCGATCGAGGCGCTGGTCAACGGCCGCGACGTGCTGGCCGTGCTGCCGACCGGCGGCGGCAAGTCCGCGATCTACGAGCTGGCGGCCTGCTTGGCGAGGGGCCGACGGTCGTCCTCTCGCCGCTGATCGCCCTCCAGGATGACCAGCTCGCCCACTTGCGGGCGGCGGGCCTGCCGGCCATCGTGCTCAACTCGCAGCAGTCGGCGGGGGCGCGCGCCGCGGCACTGCTTGAGGCCTGCGATGCCGGCACGTTCGTCTTCCTCGCGCCCGAGCAACTAGCGAACGAGCAGACCCGTCAGGCGCTCCAGCGGGCCCGGCCCGGCCTGTTCGTCGTCGACGAAGCCCACCTGATCAGCCAGTGGGGCCGTGACTTCCGCCCCGACTACATGCGGCTCGGCGCCCAGGCGGAGGCGATCGGGGCGACGACCCGGCTGGCCCTGACCGCGACCGCCGCGCCCCCGGTACGGCAGGAGGTCATCCGGCGCCTCGGCCTGCGCGATCCCGCCCAGGTGATCGGCGACTTCGACCGGCCGCACATCGGCCTCTCGGTGCGGCACGTGCGCACCGTCGACGACAAGGAGCGCGAGCTGGTCAGTGCGGCGCGCGAGTTCAGCGGCCCGGGAATCGTCTACGCGGCCACCGCACGCCAGCGCGCAGGCCGCGCACGACGCGCTCGCGTCGGCGGGGGAGCGGGTGACGCTGTACCACGCCGGGCTGCCGGCGCGCGAGCGGAGCGACGCGATGGCGGCGTTCCTCGACGGCACGGCCCGCATCATCGCGGCCACGGTCGCGTTCGGCATGGGGATCGACAAGCCGGACGTGCGCTGGGTGCTGCACTTCGACCCGACACCCTCGCTGGATGAGTACTACCAGGAGTTCGGCCGGGCCGGCCGGGACGCCGGCCGCGCAGGCGCGGCTGCTCTACCGCTTCGAGGACTTCGACCGGGCCCGGTGGCTGACCGCCCGCGGCATCTCGGCCGATGCGGTCGCGCAAGCCGCCGCGGCGGCCGCGGCCGGGCAGGGCGTCCAGCCCGGCGCGCGGCAGCACACGGCCGCGCTCGTCCGCCTCACCGACATCGGCGCGGCGGCGTGGCTACCGGACGGTGAGGTGCACTGGACGGGCGCGATGAGCGTCGCGGCGGCGCTGAAGGCGTCGGACGCGGAGACCGAGCGGGAAGGCGAGGTGGAACGCTCGCGGCTGCGGATGATGCGCAACTACGCCGAGCACCCCGGCTGCCGGCGTTCATTCCTGCTCTCTTACTTCGGGCAGGACTACCCCGGCCCCTGCGGCAACTGCGACAACGACCTCGCTCACCCCGAGGCCGCGCCGGCCGACGTCCCGTTCGCCATCGGCGCGCGCGTCGTGAGCGACCGCTGGGGCGAGGGCACGGTCCAGCGCTACGACGCGGACCAGGTCACGGTGCTGTTCGACGAGCACGGCTACCGCGACCTGTACCTTCCCGTGGTGCTTGAGCGTGGCCTGCTGCGGCCCGCGTGAGACCAGGGCGCGTCTAGACGGTGACCAGCTCCTGCTGCAGGTAGGGCGTGATGTTGCGCATAGCGCGGGCGACGTACTCTTCCTTCTCCCCGACCGGCGCGACGTAGTGCAACGCGTTCTCCGCCGCTTCACTGCCCTCCAGCCGCGCGATGATCCACGCGGCCAGGTAGTGCGAGGCCAGGCAGCCGCCCGCCGTCGCGACGTTGCCGGCGGCGAAGAAAGGCTGGTTGAGCACCTCGATGCCGGCCTCGACGACCCAGGGCTTGCTGATGAGGTCAGTGCAGGCGGGGACGTCCTTGAGCAGCCCGAGCTTCGCCAGCACCAGCGTCCCTGAGCACTGTCCGGCGAGCAGCTGCCTGGACGGGTCGAGCTGGCGCAACTGCCCCATGATGGCCGGGTCCGCGACCACCTCACGGGTCTGCATGCCGCTGCCCACGATGACCGCGTCCGCGTCACCGGCGTCCTCGAGGCTGGCCATCGACTCGATCACCACACCGTTCATCGAACGGACCGTGGGCGCGGGGGTGGCGATCGACACCCGCCAGCCGGCCTTCTTGACTCGGTTCAGGACGCCGAGCGCGATGAGGGAGTCGAGCTCGTTATAGCCCTCGAACGTCAGGATTGCGATGTGCACGGTCATTTCCTCTCGGTCGCGTGCCCTCACGGTAGGCAGCACAATCCAAGACAGTCAAAGAATTGTCATGCATACAATCGACGCATGGTGGTCGCGCGGTACAAGGTCGTGGTCGACGCGTTCGCGTCGGACATACTGGCCGGCCGCCTGCCGTCGGGGGCCCGGCTGCCTACCCATCGTCAGCTCGCGGCTCGCGAAGGCATCGCCCTGGTAACCGCTTCGCGGGTCTACGCCGAGCTGGAAGCGATGGGACTGGTGAGCGGAGAACAGGGCCGGGGCACATTCGTCCGTGACATCGCGCTGCCCCCGGGACACGGCATCGAGCAGCGGTCGCTAGCGGTGGACACCGTCGATCTCAACTTCAACTATCCCTCGCTCCCCGGTCAGGCCGACATGCTGCGCGGGGCCCTGAGGGAGCTCGCGGCATCTGGTGATCTTGAGGCGCTCTTGCGCTACCAACCCCATCGCGGTCGCCCGCACGACCGAGCCACGGTCGCGCGCCACCTGCGGCAGCGCGGGCTGCCGGTCAGCGCCGAGCAGGTCCTGATCGTTAGCGGCGCCCAGCACGGGCTGGCCACGACGATCATGGCGACGCTGCAACCAGGCGATGTGGTCGCGGCCGACGCGCTTACCTACCCGGGCTTCAAAGTGCTCGCCCAAACCCTCCGGCTGGAACTGGCCCCCCTGCCCGTGACCCCGCGCGGACCCGACCTCGACGCCCTCGAACAGCTGTGCGCCGAGCGCCGCGTCCGCGCCGTCTACGCCATGCCCACGCTGCACAACCCGCTCGGCTGGGTCATGGGCGCCTCCGCCCGCGCGCGGCTGGCCGCGATCGCGCGCCGGCACGACCTCCTCATCGTGGAAGACGCCTCCTACGCCTACCTCGCCGAGGAACCACCGCCGCCGCTCGCGGCACTCGCACCAGAAGTCACCGTCTACGTGTCCGGACTGTCGAAGAGCATCGCGACCGGCCTGCGCGTCGGATTCGTCGCGGCCCCGGCGCCCCTCGTGCCCGCCATCGAGCGGGTAATCCGGGCCACTACCTGGAACACGCCCGCCCTCACGACCGCGATCGCCTGCCGCTGGCTCGAAGACGGCACGGTCAGCCGCCTTGAAGCGCGCAAGCGTGACGACGCCAGGACCCGGCAGTCGCTAGCCCGCGAGGTCCTGGCGGGCCTGCCGGTGATCAGCCACCCCTCGTCGTACTTCCTCTGGCTGCCGCTGCCCGACGAGGCCCGGGCGGACCGGGCGGCGGCATCGCTGGCCCGCGAGCACATCTCGGTCGCCACCGCCGAACCGTTCGCGACCTCCGCCCGGGCGCCCCAGGCGCTCCGCCTGGCCCTGGGCTCCGCCGACCTCCCCGGCCTGCGCGCGGCGCTGGCCAAGGTTCGGCAGGTTGTCGAGGCGGACGCTTACCGCTGACGCCGTACCCGGCGTCTACCGGCTCAGGCCGGCCGAGAGCAGCCGCATCTCGCGTGCGCGCCGCACCGCCGACGAACGGTCCTGAGCCTGCAGCTTCGCGTAGATGCGGCGGATGTGAGTGTTGACGGTGTTCACCGAGACCGATAGCTGGCTCGCGATCTCCGGCCGGGAGAGGTTCGTCGGGAGATACCTGAGCACCCGCAACTCGCTCGGACTGAGCTGTTCGATCTCCGCCAGTGCGGCCTCACCGCCAAGCGACCCGGACTCGCTTGGCGATGTGGACGATCCGCGCACTACGTCGAGGATCTCGGTCAGCAGGGCCGGGTGAGCCGTCTCGTGCCGCGGCATGGCCTCGAGCAGCTCAACCGAGCCCGTCATCGCGAACGGCAGGACGAGCCGGTCCGCCTCCGCCAGGGCCAGCGCCCGCTCGACGGCGGCGAAGGCGGCGCGGTGTTCGCCGAGTTCGCGGTGCGCGAGGGCGGCCAGGAGGCTCGCGTCAATGACGGTCATGTAGCCGATGGCCGGAGCTCTCCCGTTCAGGACATCGCGGACCGCGGTGAGCGCGGCGGCGGGGTCGCCCTCGGCGAGGGCGACGGCCGCGCGGGCATTACCGACCTCGCCGGAGCCCGCCAGGTCCGCATCGAGCGCCGCGAGCGAGGCCCGGGCCTCGCTGACCTGCCCGAGCCGGGCTTGGGTGGCCAGCCTGAAGCCGGTCAGCTGGCGCGTCAGCGCGTGTGAGCCTTCCAGCTGCGCTTGCAGGTGCTCGGCCGCGCTGTATTCCGCGAGCGCCTCCCGTTGCCTGCGGCGGCCGGACATGAGCAAGCCCGTGCCCAGGTGCAGCAAGAGCCGGATGAGGGGCCCGGTGTCGGTTTCCAGCGCGCGGGCGGTGCGCATGAGCCAGCGGTCGCCCTCGTCGAATTCACCCGTCCAGATGAACGTGCCCGCGAGGTTCACGAGCGCCGGCGTGATGATCGGCTCGGCGCCCCAGCCATGCCGCTCGGCCAGCGCTATTGCCTCCCGGCACCGCCGCCGGGTCGTTGCGAACGGCTCGATCTTCGACGCGAAGGCGAGCTCGGCCAGGCAGGCCACTTCAAGGTACGGACGTCCGATCTGCCGGGCGAGATCGGCGCCCTCCTGCAGGTGCCGCTCGCTGTCCTGGTTCCCAAGCGACCATGCCTCGACGATTCCGAGGTTCATGAGCGCCACCGCGCGCAGGTCGCTGTCGAGCGCGATGTCCTCGTCGGTTTCCGCGGTTACCGGCGAGGCGAGGAACCTGACTTGCTCGACTACCCCCTCGAGGTGGCCGCGCTTCCGCGCCAGGGACAGTCTCAGGGCCGCGGTCGCCACTTCGAGGCGGTGCTTGCGGTCGGGTGTCGTCGATGCGATCGAGGTTTCCGCCACGCCCAGGTAGGCGGCCGCCTCGTCCAGGCGCCCCTGAACAAGATCGCAGGTTGCGCGCGCTAGCGGGAGATCCGGGCCCTCGGTAACGACGCCAGGAGGAAAGGCCCGCAGCAGCGACTGGATGGTCTGCGCCTGTCCGTCGAGCATCAGGCCGAACGAGTGGTCGGCGAGCAGCCGCGCCGCATCCGGCCAGTCACCCGCCGCCTGGGTATGCCGGACGGCGTCGACGATCTCACCGTGCTCGCTGAACCACGCGGCGGCCAGCCGGTGCAGGTCCGGCACTTGCTCGGACAACGTACGGCGGAGCTCAAGCCGGAGCAGGTCGGCGAACAGGTGGTGATACCGGAACCAGGTCCTGGCCGGGTCAAGCGACACGACAAACGCGTTGGCGTCTTCGAGGTCGAGCAGGATCCGCGCCGAGCCGGCGTGACCAGTCAGCACATCCGCCAGCTCGCCGCTGACGCGGTCGAGCAGTGAGGTACGCAGGAGCAGCTGCTGGACCTCGGCCGGCTGGCATTCCAGCATTTCGGCGAGCAAGTACTCGGCCACGGTCCGGTTGCTGCCGGAGAACTCCGCGACAAACCGCTCGGGGTCGGAGCTGCCGGCCAGCGACATCGCGGCCAGCCGCAGGCCCGCCGCCCAGCCTTCCGTGCGCTGGTGCAGCTTTGCGGCGCGGTCTTCTGACAGGGTGACGCCAGAAGCCTCCAGGAACTCGCGGGTCTCCTGCTGCGTGAAACGCAGATCGGCACCGCGGATCTCGGCCAGCTCGCCGGCGAGACGAAGCTTGTGCAGCCGCAGCGGCAGATCGCGCCGCGTCGTGAGGATCGCGTGCACGTGCTCGGGCAGCTTCTCCAGCAGCCGGACCAGCTGCGTTAGCGCTTCCTGAGAGGTCAGCTCGTGGAGGTCATCGATGACCAGGAACGTGCGGTCGGGCTGCCCGGCGAGTTCCGAGCGAACCCGCTCGGCGATGGCCCCCAGGTTGAAGTCGGGGGTCGCCGCCGGCTGTCCGCCTTCCCCGGGCGCGCCGGAGGCCCGTCGGACGGCCCCGAGGACGGCGAGCCAGAACTGCTGGGAGTCCTGCTGCTCGCGCGGCACCTGGACGACCGCGAGCCGGTGCGGCTGACCTGGCCCAGCGGCCCACGCCCGCAACAGCGAGGTCTTCCCGCTGCCCGCGGGGCCCGAGATGAGCGTTACCTTGGCTTCCGCCGCACGATCGAGGGACCGGAGAAGTTCCCCGCGGTGGATCAGGCGCGGACTTGGCACCCTGCACACGTTACGTGCCGAGAGCCGAAGTCACCAGATCCCGCACTACGGCTAGCCACGGCCCAGTCACCAGATCCCGGCGATGCGGGGTCACCCGGCCGCCCGCCACCATGGCCGCATGGAGCTAGGACCGGCCCGGTACACGATCCGGGTCAACGGGCACCTTGGCGCCACCCTGCTGTCGGCCTTCCCGCCGCTGGCGTCGAGCCAGCAGGGCGCGCACACCGTGCTGACCGGCCTGCTGGACCGGTCCGCGCTGTTCGGCGTCCTGGCCGAGATCGAGGCGCTCGGCCTCGAGCTGATCGAGGTCCGCCAGCTCACGCGGGAATGCGAGTGACCGGAGTCACCGCCTTCCGTTACTCCACCACCCCGACCGCTTCCCGGCCGGGACGGGCCGCCCGCGGCCGGGGATCAGGACAGTCCGGTGATCTTGACAACCTCGCCGGGCTAGCCGGTGAAAGGTCATCACCAGAATCCGGTGATGACCTTTCACCTGCCCGGTGGCCAGCCTGGAACAGGACCGCTGCCAATCACCGTGAGGAAGTGACATGCCAGAAAACGGCAAGCTCAGCTTCGAGCGTGACATCAAGCCGCTGTTCCGATCGAAGGACCGGGACTCGATGATGCAGGCCTTTGACCTGTTCGATTACGACGACGTCGTCGAGAACGCCAATGCCATCGTCGGGTCCCTGCGCAGCGGGCAGATGCCGTGCGACGGCGCCTGGCCGGCCGGCCAGGTGGACACGCTTCAGCAGTGGATCGACCAGGGCACGCCTGCTTAGGCTCGCCGCCCCCCCCCCTTCTCTACCCCCCCAGCCCCCGCCCACCCAACCAAGGAGGTTGTCGTGAAGCTCAACGTGAACGGTGCCGATGTCGAGGTTGACGACCGGTTCGCCGGCAGCCCGCTGTTGTGGGTGCTGCGGGACGTGCTGGAACTGCACGGGCCGAAGTACGGCTGCGGGATCGGGCAGTGCGCGGCGTGCACGGTGCTGATCGACGGGCGCAACACCAAGTCGTGCCAGGTACCGGCCGGGACCGCGGTCGGCAAGGCGGTCACCACCGTCGAGGGCGCTTCCGGCCCGGTCATCGACGCGGTCAGGGACGCGTGGTACCGGGGCAACGTGGTCCAGTGCGGATACTGCCAGCCTGGCCAGACCCTGGCCGCCGCCGCGCTCCTGGCGGAGAACCAGTCACCCGATGACGCGGCCATCGGCCAGTGGATGAACGGGAACCTGTGCCGGTGCGGCACCTACCCGCGCATCCGGCACGCCATCACCGAGGCCGCCGAGACCTTGGCCGCGGGCCGCGCCCCGGAGCCGCTGGCCGCCCTCCCGAGCTGGAGATGACGCCGCTGACGCCGGAGGAGCTGGCCGATCCGGTCCACCCGTACGTCCGCATCCACCCGGACGGGACCGTCGTCGCCTACTCGAACCAGACCGAGATGGGGCAGGGGGCGCACACCACGCTGGCGCTGATCGTGGCGGAGGAACTGGACGCGGACTTCGGCTCGGTCCGGGTGGTCAGCGCGGCCAACGGGGTCGGCCCCCAGGGGGATGTGTACGGGACCCCGGCGGGCGGCGGGTTCATCCAGCTGACCGGCGCGTCCACCGGGACCAAGGGATTCTGGGACCGCTACCGCCTGGCCGCCGCCCAGGCGCGGGCGCGGCTGGCCGCGGCCGCGGCCGAGGCCTGGGGCGTGCCGGCCGGAGAAGTCGAGTTCGAGTCGGGCACGGTGCGCCACCGGAGCGGGAAGCGGGCGGGCTTCGGCGACCTCGCCGCGCGCGCCGCGCAACTGCCGGTCCCTGACGACGTCAATCCCAAGGATCCGGGCCGGTACCAGCTCGTCGGGACCGAGGGCCGGCTCCGGGTCGACTCCCCGGGGAAGATCCTCGGGCAGACCCGGTTCACCATCGACGTCACCCTGCCCGGGATGCTGACCGCGGTGGTGCTGCACCCGCCCAAGTTCGGCGCCACGCCGGCCTCGGTCGATGACAGCGCGGCGCTCGCCGAGCCCGGCGTCACCGCGGTGATCCCGATCGAAGAGGGCATCGCGGTCGTCGGCGAGACGTTCGACGACGCCCAGCGGGGCCTGCGCGCGCTCCGGGTGGACTGGGACGACAGCAACGCCGAGCGGCGCAGCTCGGACGAACTGCTCGCTGAGCACCGGCGGCTCGTCGAGTCCGGCGAGCAGGCCGTGGTCGCCAGGCAAGACGGCGACGTCGAGACCGCGCTCGCCGGCGCGGCGCACGTCGTGGACGCGTTCTATGAGCTGCCCTACCTCCCGCACGCCCCGATGGAGCCGCACAACGCCGTGTGCCGGATGGGCGACGACGGCATCCTCGAGGTCTGGGTCGGCACCGAGGGGCCCTCCTATGCCCGGATGTCGGCCTCGGCGGCCGCCGGAATCAGCGAGGACCAGGTCCGGGTGCACGTCCCGTTCACCGGCGGGTCGTTCGGGCTGCACAGCACCTCCGGGCACGATCCGAACAGCGAGGCCGTGCAGGTCGCGCGGGCGCTGGACTGGAAGCAGCCCGTCAAGCTCCAGTCGCTGCGCGAGGAGGAACTCAAGTCTGGCCGCTACCGGGCGATGGCCGTGCACCGGGTCCGGGCCGGCGCCGACGCCCAGGGCCGCCTGACCGCGTTCCATCAGCAGATCGCCGCCGAGCCGACCTCGCCCAACATGCCGTTGGCGGTCAACTTCCTGTTCAAGGACGGCGTCGACTACATGACGACGAGCGGGGCCGTCGACGGCCCCTACGCGCTGCCCAACTTCAAGCTGGAGACCACCAACGTCCAGACGGGCGTGCCCATCATGGTGTGGCGGTCGGTCGGCAACTCGCACACCGAATTCGCCCGCGAGTCAGCGATCGACGAGCTCGCCGCCGCCGCCGGCCGCGATCCCGTGGACCTGCGCCGCGACCTGCTGACGGACAACCCGCGCACGCTGCGGGCGCTGGAACTGGCCGCCGACCGGGGCGGCTGGGGAACTCCGCCGCCCGAGGGCCACGCCCGCGGCGTCGCTTGCAGCAGCTTCCTCGACAGCCACAGCGCCCAGGTCGTCGAGATCTCCGTCGACCGCCGCAGCCGGGTCCGCCTCGAGAAGGTCACCTTCGCGCTTGACTGCGGCATCTCCGTCAACCCGGACCTGGTCCGCGCGCAGGTAGAAGGCGGCCTCATCTGGGCGCTGGGCGCCGCCGCCTGGGGCGAGGCCGTGCTCGGCGACGGCGGCGAGATCATCACCCGGAACTTCGACCGCTACCAGGTCATGCGGATGAAGTCGGTGCCGAAGATCGACGTGCTGCTGATCCAGTCGGGCGAGCCGCCGACGGGAGTCGGCGAGGTCAGCGTCCCCACCGCCGCGCCCGCCCTGGCCAACGCCATCGCAGCCGCCACCGGAACCCGGGTCCGCCGGCTTCCCATCGCCAAGACCATGCGGGTCCTGTGAGGAGACTGCCGTGACCTTCACCGTGGACACGCATCACCACATCCTCCCCGACTTCTTCTTCCAGGCCACCAACGAGGCCGACCACCCGGCGGGCGGGGTCGCGCCGGCGCCCTGGTCGCGGGCGAGCATGCTCTCGTTCCTCGACGACGCCGGCATCGACGTCGCCGTCACCTCGATCAGCACCCCCGGCGTGCACACCGGCGACGACGCCGCGGCCCGGGCCCTGGCCCGGCGGTGCAATGAACTGGCCGCCGAGATGACCCGCGACCGCCCGGACCGGTTCGGCGGCTTCGCCTGCCTGCCCCTGCCCGATGTCGACGGGGCGCTCGCCGAGCTGGCCTACGCCTTCGACGACCTTCGCCTGGACGGCGTCGTGCTGTTCAGCAACGCCCGCGGCGTCTACCTCGGGGACTCCCGGTTCACCCCGCTGTTCGAGGAGCTGCAACGCCGCGCGGCCGTCGTTTTCGTGCATCCCAACCCGTCGCCCGACCCCAGCGCCCACGCGCTCGGGCTGCCCGACAACCTCATCGACTTCACCGCCGACACCACCAGGGCCATCGCCCACCTGCTCTACAGCAACACCTTTGCCCGCACGCCCGACGTCAAGTACGTCTTCTCTCACGCCGGTGGCACCGTGCCCTTCCTGGCCGGGCGGTTCGCCATCATCGACGGGATGGACGTCATCCCCGGGGCCGGGGCCCGCGCGACCGCGGCCGAGACGTTCCGCCACCTGTACTGGGATACCGCGGCGTCCTGGGGCGACCCCGTGCTGCGCATGCTCCGCGATGTCGCCGGAATCGACCACGTCGTATTCGGCACCGACTACCCCTACCTGCCCCGCGACCTGGCCGTTCCTGCCGGGCGGACATCGCGGCCAGCCCCGAGCTCAGCGAAGACGAGCGAACGGCCATCTTGGGCGCCACGGCGGCGAAGCTGATCCCGCGGCTAGCCAGCCTGCAGTCGAAGTCTCAAGCTCGCGCATCATGACGTGACCGCCTGCCTGACCCGAGCCTCGGCGCGGAGGG
>CAWKKG010000027.1:0-55903 GCA_963850115.1 uncultured Actinomycetota bacterium | reverse complement strand
TCAGGTCGTCCGGGTTGGTCTCGCGGCGGACCAGGATGACCGCCCGCCCTGCGGCGGCGAGCAACCGCGCGGCCGGAGTCGAAGACCGCCTGGGCGATCGCGGCGCCGGGCGAGGCGCTCACCCCGGCGGCGATCCTGGTGACGTCGGCACTGGTGTCGAACGCTGGGGAACATCAGCCGGACCAGCCGGCCCCGGTGACCCGGGTGAGCGCCTCGTCCATGTCGATGAGGCCCTGGTCGGCCAGCTCGTTCGCGATGCGGCACGCCGCCGCCGCTGTCCGCTTGCCGATCCGCGTCTGCAGCATCCAGAGCTTGCCGCGCTCCATCGTGAACTCGATGTCGCACAGGCCACGGAGTGTCCCTCGCAGGGTGGCCATGATCGACATCAGCTCGTCGTAGGACGTCTTGTCCAGGCGTTCCAGGTCCTGCAGCGGGACGGTGTTGCGGATGCCAGCCACGACGTCCTCGCCCTGCGCGTTCGGCAGGTAGTCACCGTAGACGCCGCGCGCCCGGTCGCCGGATCCCGGGTGAACCCGACCCTGGTACCGGAGTCGTCGCCCAGGTCGCCGAAGACCATCGCGACGATGTTCACGGCGGTGCCGAGGTCGGCGGGGATGCGCTCCTGCCGCCGGTAGAGCATGGCCCGGTCGGCGTTCCAGGAGTCGAACACAGCCCGGATCGCCAGGTCCAGCTGCTCGCGTGGGTCCTGCGGGAAGTCGCGGCCCGCCTGCTCCCGCACGATCTCCTTGTAGGTGTGCGTCAGGTTCCGCAGGCCCTCGGCGTCCAGGTCGGTGTCCGATGCCGCGCCGCGGGCGTTCTTCGCGCGGTCGAGCGCGTGCTGAACCGCTCGCCGTCGATCTCCAGGACCGTCTTGCCGAACATCTGGATCAGCCGCCGGTAGGAGTCCCATGCGAACCGCTCGTTGTCGGCCGCTTGGCCAGCCCCTGTACCGACTCGTCCGACAGCCCGATGTTGAGGATGGTGTCCATCATGCCGGCATCGAGAACTTCGACCCGGACCGGACGCTGACCAGCAACGGGTCGGACGGGTCGCCGAGCGTGCGGCCCATGGCTTCCTCGATGAGGGCCAGGTGACTGGTAACCTCTGCGTCGAGCCCGTCTGGCGTGCTGCCGTGCCGCAGGTAGTGCCGACAGGCATCCGTCGTGATCGTGTAGCCCGGCGGCACCGGAAGGCCCAGGTTCGTCATCTCGGCGAGGTTGGCTCCCTTGCCCCCGAGCAGTCCTTCAGGTCCTTGTTACCCTCGGCGAAGTCATACACGAACTTCGGCACTGCAAGCTCCGGAATAGTGGGACGTCAGACATGTCGCAGACGCTTGTGCCGGACATGTATTTGTGAAGCTTTGAAAGCTCAACTCAACGCTAAATCGGCTGCACGGCGGGTTTTAGGGTCGAGGTCACGAAGACGGCCCGGATCGCCAGCTCAAGCAGCCGCAGGACATACGTCCCGCCCGGCCAGGCGCGTTAGATGGCGAAGGTCCCTGATTACCGGGGCCACTGGCCGTAACCCGCCGGGGGGCAGAACCGGATGCTTAAGGCGTAAGGCAATCACCAAGAAGAGGCCGGGCACAGGGCCCGGCCAGAACAGGGAGATGTCCAAGATGCGCCGCACCAGTTTCGACAAGCTTCTCGGGTGGATCGGCACCAGCGTCGGCGTGGCGCTGCTGATCGCTGGCGGCCTGCTGCTGTGGGGCTCGGCCTACGTGCACAACACCGTGCAGAGCCAGCTCGCCGCCCAGCAGATCACCTTCCCCCCGCCGCCGCGTTCGCCCACCCCAAGGCCGGCACCGAGATCACCCCCTCGATGATCCCGTCCGTCTCCCAGTACGCCTGCGAGCAGCTGCTCACCGGCCAGCAGGCCGAGGCCTACGCCGACCACTTCATCGCCGTCCACATCACCAACATGGCCGGCGGCGAGACCTACTCCCAGCTGTCCGCCAAGGCCATCGCCCAGCCGAACAACACCGCACTCGCCAACACGGTTAACACCGTCTTCAAGGGCGAGACCCTGCGGTCCATGCTGCTCAACGCCTACGGCTGGTGGAAGGTCTCCCAGATCACCTACATCATCTCCCTCGCCGCCTTCGGCCTCGGCACCGTGTCCTTCCTCGCCGGGCTGTTCGGCTTCGGGCCTCCGCCACGACCGCAAGCTGGCCGCCGCCAAGGCCCCGGCCATCGAGCAGATCAACGAAGCGGGCCACGAGGCAGGCACCACCGCCTGACCAGCCCGGTTAACCCACGGCACAGGCCAGCGCTTCCCCGGTCCCGACGGCGGGAACCGGGGAAGCGCTGCTATGCCGCCCCGAGCGCCCGCCGCAGCGGCGCAGGCGGGCAGTAAGCCGCGGCGGACAGGCCCAGCCTGCCCGCCGCGGCTGTAACTCCGGTTTCCTGGTGGCGGATCGGACGTATCAAAGGGAACGGACCAGGTGAATCGCGTGCCGCCAGGTGCCGGCTGGACGGTAAGGCGGAAGCCCGCTTCAGTGGAGCAATCGCTGAGCCGGGCGAGCCAGGTTCACGCGGCCACGTAAGGGCTCGTGTCGTGAGGCCTGGTGATCAGCCTGGTCCTGGTGTCCTGGAGGCGCCCCACGACCACTTGGAACAGCCGCGAAGTGAGGTCATCGCCGAGCTCCGGATCGGCCGCGCAGAGCTCCCGGACGGCCTGCGCGTTGAACTGGAACGCCTTGACCTCGGTGACGCATACCGCGCCGAACGCCCAGTGATACGGCGGGAGCAGCCGGACCAGCCCACCGTCCGCCGAGGCCAACTCGGCCGATGACTACCTGGCCCTCGCCGGGCACTAGCACGTCCAGAGCGACATAGCCGGACTGCACGAGCCAGAACCTGTCCGCGAAATCCCGTCGGCGAAGATCCGGTGCCTGCCGGGAATATGACTTCCGACGCCGTCTTGGCGAGCGCGTCCAGTTGACTGGCCTGCATTCCGTGCAGGGTCGCCGAGCGACTAGACCCGATGCGGTGACCTCCATCATGTGACCTCACCACCTTGCCTTTCTCCTCAGCATGCGCCGGTGGGTGGCGCGGTCATTAGGGCCGAAGGACCCTCCAGCCAGGTGACGTCCGTTCGCCGACACGCGCGATGGCCACACACCTTTCGGCGTGCGGCCATCGCGTTGCATGAGCTATTGATCTCGCGCCGAAGGCGGACCGCTCTCACATCTTGCGCATCTGCCGGAAGCGGCGGATGTCGTCCATGCCTACCAGCAACGCCACGCCTACCGGCCGTGACCGCTGCCGCTGATCCCACGACGAACCACGTCTTCACCAGTTCCACCTCCTCAAGCCCTGGTCCATGTCCCTAGTGCACGCCGCGCGACCGCGATGCCATAGGGATGAATGGCCAAAACTGGCAGGACAAACGTCCCCGCTGGTCTGGCCCGGTGCCTTCATCATCTCCCTGGCCGCCTTCGGCCTCGGCGCCGTGGCCGGCCTTGGCTCGATCTTCCTGTTCTCACCGCCCCCACGACGACGCCGGCCCCCGCCGGACACCGAGACCATCTCCCCCGTCACCACCGCATGACGGCAAGCGACCACAGCAGCAACCGACAACGACAAGCACACAGAAGACCCCCGGCCGGTGCCAGCCAAAGGCGCCAGCCGGGGGTAACCGGTTGAAATGGCAAAGCCAGGATGCCGGGACCGTGCCGGCATTCGGGCAGTTGCCCTCAGGCAGACCCGACGCGGCGCCGGTGATACGAGACGGGACGATCCGGACGAACAGCTCCCGCGGTCCCGGGGCCGAGGCTCGACGCCCGCCCGGCGGACCGCGTCCTGCTCGGTGCCGATGACGTGGTGAGCCGGGCCCTGGATTAGCACGCTCCAGCCCTGCTGGGTGGCCAGGTTGATGCTGTCGATCTCGAACGCCACCTTGTAGTCGGCGCCGTCGATGCCGGTCCGCAGGTCCTCATCGAGCGGGCCGTTCGCCGCGGTGCGGAACACGACCGCCCGTCCTGCAGCGCGTAGTTCACCGGCAGGACGGCCGGCCCGTACCGGCTGGCGTAGGCGATCCGGCCGATCCCGCCTCCGGATATCAGGTCCAGGCACTGATCCTCGTCGAGCTCCTCGATTACGCGGTCAGCCATCGCGGTTGCTCCTTCCAGGCGTCATAGGGGTCCACCCACGACCCTAGCCACGCCCCGCGAGACCTTCAGCCCCTGCCTTAGCTATGGAAGGGACCTTCGGCCCCTGCCTTCGTCTCTTCATGCGGCGAGGCTTCGGGGTAGAGTAATGCGATGTGGGAGAGGCAGATATGCGGCGCTCGTGTACCACGGCTCCGGACCGCTGGCTCCCCGCATACAGGAGAGATGAGGGTCATGTACGACAAGATCTTGGTCGCGGTCGACCAGTCACCGGTTTCCGACCGGGCGGTCCTGGCGGCCCGCGATTTGGCCCTGCTGTCTAGGGGTGAAGTGTGGGTGCTGCACCTCGTGAGTTTGAGGTGGGCGGCAAGGCCGGCGCGCTGCCTCCCGCGAGACCCGGGGTGAGGCTGACGCTGAGGTCGCGGCCTCCGTCGAGGTCTTGACCGGGGCGGGGTCAAGGCGCACGGCATGGTGAAGAGCAGCATGTACGGCGACGCTGCCCGCGAGATCGTCGCCGACGCCATCGAGCTTGACTGCGGCATCATCGTGATGGGCTCGCGGGGCCGCGGCGACCTGGCCGGGCTGGTGATCGGCAGCACCGCGCACAAGGTCATCCACCTGACCGACCGGCCTGTCCTGATCGTCCGCTAGCCGCCCCCATGCCGAGGTGCAGGTAGATGGCAGAGCTTGGACAAATCACGCCGGACTCTCCGGCGGCCCTTATCAACCGGGAGCTGAGCTGGCTGAGCTTCGCCCGCCGCGTGCTGGCCCTGGCCGAAGACCCGGGGCAGCCGCTCCTGGAACGGGTCAAGTTCGCCGGGATCATGGGCACGATCTACGACGAATTCGCCATGAAGCGGATCGGAGGCCTGCTCCGGCAGGCCAGAAAGGGATGGGCCAAACGCGGACCTGATGGCCTGACCTCGGCTGAAGTGCTCGAGGCCTGCCGCGCGGAGCTGCGGTCCCAGCAGCAGCTGAGTGGCCACGCTTGTGGACGAGCAGTTGCGCCCCGCGCTGCGCGACCTGGGACTCCCGATCCTGGATGTCGGTGATCTCGGCCCGTCCCAGCGGGACTTCCTCGCCCGGTACTGCATGAACTCAGTGGAACCGATCCTCGTCCCGCTGGCGGCTGACGCCGCGCATCCGTTCCCGTTCATCAGCAACCTCGGCCTCAACCTGGCGGTGCTGGTTAGCGAGCCGGGTCGCAGGAACCCCCGCTTCGTCCGGATCAAGGTGCCTGCCAACCGGCCGCGCTGGGTGCCGCTGCCAGACCAGGCGGGCTGGGTGCCCCTCGAGCAGGTGATCGCAGAAAACCTGAGCGCGATCTTCCCGCAGGCATCGGTGTCGGCCTGCTATTTCTTCCGCGTCACCAGGGGAGCGAAGGACGATCCATGGACCGACCAGGCCGACGACGAGGACGTGGAGCTCTCGCCGGGTGCGATCATCGGGATGGTTACGGCCGAGCTGACCGCTCGAAAGTACGCGGGCGTGGTGCGCCTGGAGGTCAGCGCCGACATGCCCGCTGATCTGCGGAGCTGGCTCGCGGCTCAGGTCGGCGCCGATCCTGCCGACGTCATCGCGACTCCCGGGCTGCTGAGCCTCGGCGACCTCATGGACCTGCCGGTGGAAGGCCATGCCGAGCTGCGTGATGCTCCGCACGAGCCCGTGACCCATCCGCGGCTGCGGGCCCTGGACCACACCGACCCGGCCGCGATGTTCGACGAGATCCGCCGCGGGGACATCCTGGTGCACCTGCCGTATCACAGCTTCGACACCTCGATCTTGCGGTTCCTGCAGAGCGCCACCGTCGACCCTGCCGTTCTGGCGATCAAGCTCACGATCTACCGCACCGGCCGCCGCTCCCCGATCGTCCAGGCGCTCAAGGAGGCAGCCCACCGCGGCAAGCAGGTAGCGGTCCTCGTTGAGATCACCGCACGCTTCGACGAGGCGCCCAACATCAGCTGGGGCAAGGAGCTCGAAGAGGCGGGAGCTCACGTCGCATACGGCGTGGAGCGGGTCAAGACGCACGTCAAGCTGGCGCTGGTGGTACGTGAGGAGCCAGACGGCATCCGCCGGTACGTCCACGTCGGCACGGGAAACTACCACGAGGGAACGGCCCGGCTCTATGAAGACCTGGGGCTGCTCAGCGCGGATCCCGAGCTTGCCGCCCACGCGGCGGCGGTCTTCAACGAGCTGACCGGCGGCATCCCGGCCCCGACCCCGGGCAAGCTCCTGGTGGCGCCGCACGACCTCCGCGAGCGGTTCATCGCACTGATCAGGCGCGAGGCCGAACACGCCGCGTGCCGGACGCCCCTGCGGTATCCAGGCCAAAATGAACCAGCTCCAGGACCCGCAGATGATCCGCGAGCTCTACCGGGCCAGCCTGGCCGGCGTCCCCATCGCCCTCAACATCCGCGGCCTCTGCTGCCTGCGGGCAGGGATCCCAGGGTTGTCGCCGACGATCAAGGTCTACAGCACCCTCGGCAGATTCCTGGAGCACAGCAGGATCTACCGCTTCGAGAACGATGGCACGCCTGAGTTCTTCATCGGCTCGGCCGACTGGATGACGCGCAACCTCTCCCGGCGGATGGAGGCTGTCGCCCCCGTCTGCGATCCGGTCATCAAGGCCGAGCTGGAGACCATCCTGGGTACGTACGAGGAGGACAACTGCTCGGCGTGGGACATGCAGCCCGATGGCGAGTACCTCCTCCGGCATCCGGCCGCGGGCGAGTCCCGAAGGGGTGCTCAAGAGATGTTCATCGAGCGCTCGGCGCGCATTACGACCTGGGTCACCGTGTGTAACTGATGGGGGAAGGAGATATGGCCACTGACGCACGTGAGATCGAACGGAAACACGGCCCAGGCGCGGCCGGACCAGGCGCGCTACCCGACCCGCCGCTGACCAGGCACTCGTCCGCCGCCGAGGTGGTGCTCTCCTACCTGCGCGACCAGGTGGCGGCCATCGCGCGCTACGACCCGCTGGTCCGCCAGGACGAGCCAGACGCGGTGCACCAGATGCGGGTGGCCACCCGCCGGGCCCGCAGTGCACTGCAGGCCTTCGGCAGCATCATCGACAGGGATGCGACCCGGCCGCTATGTGAGGAGCTGAAGTGGCTCGGGGTCACGCTCGGACAGGCGCGCGATACCGAGGTAATGCTGGACCGGCTCAATGCCAGCCTTGCTGGTATTCCGCCCGCCCTGGTCGCCGGGCCGGTCGAGGCCCGCATCAGCGCCCACTTCACCGCCGAACTCGCGCAGGCGGGAAAGACCGCGGTGGCGGCGCTGGACGGGCGGCGCTATCGACGGCTTCGGGATGACCTGGACGGGCTGCTGGTCCGGCCGCCGCTGACACCACTGGCGGAACGCGAGGCGGGCGAGGTACTCGCCAAGCCGGTCCGACGGGCCGGGCGGCGACTGCTGCGCGCGCTGGCCGCCGTACCCGGGGCCGACGACCGTGACGCAGCGCTCCATGAGGCGCGCAAGGCGGCCAAAAGGGCCAGGTACGCCGCCGAGGCGGCAGTGCCCGCACTTGGCAGCGCGGCCAGCCGTCAGGCCGAGGCGGCCAAGGACCTGCAGCAGGTGCTCGGAGACCACCACGACAGCGTCGTCGCCCGTACAGTGCTGCTCGACCTTGCCGGAAAGGCCCGGGAGGCGGGGGAAGACACCTTCACGTACGGCCTGATGTACCAGCGCCAGGCCGACCAGGCCGCCCGCATGGAGCAAGCTCTGCCGCCATTCACCGTCAAGACGCTTGCGTGATAAACGGACAGAGGGCCTGTTGCCTCCTGTTCGGGTGCCGTGTCAGACGTCGTCGGCAGGGATGACGACGACGGGGCAGTGGGCATGGTGGGTGAGCATGGTGCTGACCGAGCCCATCAGCAGCCGCTTGAACCCGCCCGCGCCGCGGGAGCCGACGACGATCATGTCCGCGTCGTCGGCGGCGTGCAGGAGTTCCTCGGCAGGCAGGCCGGGACGGCCCGAACGGTGACCGGCCGAGGCCGGGACGCCTCGCCGAGCTTCTCAAGCACGTTGTCGGTCTCCTCCTGCGCCTCCTCGCGTGCCTGCTCGGTGAGATCCTGGTCTTCCGGGTACTCGACGGGACCGCCCCAGTAGCTGTTGATCGGCTGGTTCACGGTGAGCACGGTAAGCGGCGCGTGCCGGACCGCCGCCTCGTTGACGGCCCACTCCAGTGCCTGGCGTGACTGGTCTGAGCCGTCGATACCGACGATGATCCCTGGCATCTTCTTCTCCCTACGCTCGACCTGTGTCTTCACCTTCGACGCTAGGCCGCCGGGCTGTCGCGGTTCAGGGGCGCACATCCCCTGGCGTAGAGCCGTCGGTCCCGCTGTGACCGGGACTAACGTCCCTTGCCTGGCGGGAAAACCCGCCTACGCTTGGGGCCAGGGATCGTTCGGTGCCGGGCATCCCGTGACCGGACACGATGGTTGAGGTGGTCGTGATGACAGGCCAGGCAGCGAGCGACGGCGGGGCAGCCGCGCAGATCAGCGTGTTCCTGCTCGATGACCATGAGGTGGTCCGCAGGGGTGTGCGAGACATGCTCGAGGCGGAGCCGGACATCACCGTGGTCGGCGAGGCCGGCACGGCGTCCTCCGCGCTGGCTCGCATCCCGGCGCTGCGGCCGGACGTGGCCGTGCTTGACATACGGCTGCCCGACGGCGACGGCGTCACGGTGTGCCGGGAGATCCGCTCGCGGATGCCCGAGGTCGCCTGCCTGATGTTGACCTCGTTCGCCGACGACGACGCTTTGATGGACGCCATCATGGCGGGGGCAGCGGGGTTCGTGCTGAAGCAGATCCGCGGCACCGACCTGGTCGGCGCGGTGCGGACGGTCGCCTCGGGCCAGTCGACGCTGGACCCGGGCGCGGCCGGCCACGTCATGGCCAGGCTGCGCGACCACCGGGACAAGCCCGACCCGCTCGCGGGGCTCACGCCGCAGGAACGCAGGATCCTGGAGCTGATCGGTGAGGGCCTGACGAACCGGCAGATCGGCGAGCGGCTGTTCCTGGCGGAGAAGACCGTGAAGAACTACGTGTCCGCGCTGTTCGCCAAGCTCGGCATGCAACGCCGCACCCAGGCGGCGGCCTACGCGGCCCGGGTCTTCGACGACCCAGCGACAGCATGAGTCACGGCCGAGGGGCCCGCCAGTTAGGGACCTTGTACCCTCCGCCTGAGACCCCGGTCACCGGCATCCTGCATGGTATGGACTTCAACGGCACCACCCTCGAGCACCTGTCACGGGAAGAGTGCCTGCGGCTGGTGGGACAGGTGCCCGTGGGCAGGATCGTCTACACCCGGCAGGCGCTGCCCGCCGTGGAGCTCGTGAACTTCGCGCTGGACGACGGCGACATCATCATCAGGACCGACTCCAGCGGCAAGCTCGCCGCCGCGACCCGCGGCGCGGTCGTCGCCTTCGAGGCCGACAGCGTGAACAGCGCCGCCCACGCGGGCTGGAGCGTGACCATCGTCGGGTACTCCGAGGCGGTGACCGACGCCGAGGAGATCCGCCGCCTCGAGCAGGTCGGCCTGGTCCCGTGGGCACCGGGGAAACGCGACCACTTCATCCGGATCTCCCCCACGATCGTGAACGGCCGGCGGCTCGCCGCCCGGCGGATGACAGGAGACAGCGATGCGAGTCCTGTCTGAACGGCAGCTGGCGATCGCACTCGGCGCGCTGCCCGATACCCCGAGAGTCGTGGCCGGCGGCAATTTCGCCACCCCGTGGCGGGCCCTGGCCGTGCTGGACGGCTCGGTCGCCCGCTACCGGCTGTTCGCGCTCAACGCGCAGCCGGGGATGCCGGACCGGGAGGGCGTGACGCTTGAGTCGCCATTCGTCGGGCCGGGCATGCGCGGGCACGCCCGGCTGAGGTACTTTCCCTGCCGCCTGTCGCTAGTCCCCGCGCTGCTGGCCAGCGCCCTGCCGCCGGACGTCGTGCTGATCCAGACGTCGGTGCCGTCGGACGGGACGGTGTCGCTCGGCACCGAGGTGAACATCCTGCCCGCGGCGATCGAGGCGGCCCGGGCCCGCGGCGGGCTGGTGATCGCGCAGCTCAACCCGCAGGTTCCTTACACCTACGGGGACGCGGAGCTGCCCTGCGACGCCATCGACTACGCGATCGAGGCGGACGCGCCGCTGCCTTCACCGCCGGAGCACCAAGCGACGGAATCGCAGGCCCTCATCGGCGACCGGGTCGCCGCGCTCATCGGCGACGGCGCCACGGTGCAGGCCGGCATCGGCGCGGTCCCCGACGCGGTCCTGGCCGGGCTGCACCGCAGGCGGGGGCTGGCCGTGTGGTCGGAGATGTTCAGCGACGGCGTGCTCGGCCTGGCCAAGGCAGGCGCACTCGACCCCGGCCAGCCGGTCACCGCGTCGTTCGCGTTCGGCAGCGCGGACCTCTACGCCTGGATAGACCGCAACCCGGACGTCCGGATGCTGCGCACCGAGACGGTCAACGACCCCGCCAGGATCGCCCGGCGCAAGCGGATGGCCTCGGTCAACAGCGCGCTCCAGGTCGACCTGCTCGCGCAGGCCAACGCCACCTGGGTCAGCGGCCGGGTCCACTCAGGATTCGGCGGCCAGACCGACTTCGTGGTCGGCGCCCTCCACTCCCCCGGCGGCCAGGCGATCATCGCGCTGCCGTCGTGGCACCCCAAGGCCGACGTGTCCACCGTGGTACCCCGGCTCGACGGGCCGGTGACGTCCTTCCAGCACAGCTACATCGTCAGCGAGCAGGGCACCGCCGTCATCTGGGGCCACGACGTGTCCGGGCAGGCCGAGCAGATCATCGAGCACGTCGCGCACCCCTCGGTACGCCACGACCTCCGCGAAGCCAGCCGTTCCCTCGGCCTGCGGCTCTAAGACCGGCTACCCTTCCGACCCGGGGGCCAGGACGGCTGCCGTCGGGACGCGCCATTCCAGCCTGGTCCCCGGCCGCGGAGCGCCGGGTTCCGCCGGAGCCAGCCGCAGCTCCCCGCCGAGCTTAGCGGCGCGGTCGGCGAGATTGCGCAGGCCGCTGCGGCGGCCTCCGCGGCGGTATGCCGGTTCCGTCGTCGGTCACGATGACGCTGAGGATCCCGTCCTGGCCGACGTCCACGGTCACGTCCGCCCGGGTGGCGCCGGCGTGCCTGGCCATGTTGGACAGCGCCTCGCGCAGCACGGCGAGCGCCTGTTCGGTCAGCTCCGGGCTGCTGAGCGTGCGCAGGCCGGCACCGAGGCGCAACGACGGGGCGAAGCCGAGCATCCCCGTCATCTCATCGACCAGGAGAACGATGTCGGCGCGCGGATCGGCCGGGCCGACCGCGTCCCTGGCCTGGAGCGCGAAAATGGCCCCGCGGATTTCCTTGATGGTCTCGTCCATGTCGTCGACCGCCCGGGATGACGCGCTCGGCGGCCTCCGGCCTGCCGATCATCGGCATGGTTCCTTCGCAGCGACATCCCGGTCGCGTACAGCCGCTGGATGACCAGGTCGTGCAGGTCGCGGGCGATCCTGTCCCGGTCCTGGAACACGGAGAGGCGCTCGGCCTCCGCGCGGCTGGCCGCCAGCTCAAGCGCCACGCCCGCCTGCGCGGCGAAGGCCGCCGCGAACGCCGCCTCCGCCTGCGGGAAGGGCTCCCGGCCGTGCCGGCGGCCGATAGTGAGCACGCCCCGGCGGCTGTCCGGCGCGCCCAGCGGGAAGAGCACGGCGGGCCCGATCTGGCCCATCGCGGCCCGCGCCGCGGCAGCGGCCCGCTCGTCAATCGCGAAGTCGGCGCTGGTCACCGGGTCGCCGGTGGCCAGCACCTGCCCGGACAGCGACTGCCTCACCGGGAGGACCACGCCGAGGACGGCGTCGGCGCCTTCCCCGTCCGCGTACGCGATGGTCAGGATCCGCCCCGTCTCGTCCGGCAGCGCGAGCACCGCCAGGTCGGCGTCCGACAGTTCCCGCGCCTGGGCGGTGATGCGGGCGAGGACCTCGCCTGGCTCCTCGCCGGACAGGAGTGCCGTGGTGACCTCGGCGCTTGCCTGCATCCAGCGCTGGCTGCGCCGGGCCGCCTGGTACAGCCGCGCGTTCTCCACCGCGACTCCCGCGGCGGCGCCGAGCGCCAGCAGGATGGCCTCGTCATCCTCGGTGAAGTCCCCGCCGCCGCGCTTGTTGGTGAGGTAGAGGTTGCCGAACACCTCATCCCGCACGCGGACGGGAACGCCGAGGAACGACCGCATGGGGGGATGCCCGGCGGGGAACCCGGATGACTCCACGTGCTCGGCGATGTCGGCCAGCCGGAGCGGCCGCGGGTCCTTGATCAGCAGGCCGAGCAGGCCGCGGCCTTCTGGCCAGTGGTCGATCTCGCCGATTTCCTGGCCGGTCAGGCCCACCGGGATGAACTCGGCGAGCCGGCCGCCGTTGCCGATGACGCCGAGCGCGCCGTAGGTGGCGTCCACCAGCTCGATGGCGGTCTCCACGATCCGCCGCAGCGTCGACTCCAGGTCCAGGCCGGAGCTGATCGCGACGACGGCCTCGAGCAGGCCGCGCATCCGGTCCCTGGTGGCGAGCACCGCCTGCAGCCTGCCTTGCAGCTCGCCGAGCAGTTCGTCCAGGCGAAGCTGCGGGAGCAGCGCAGGCTGGCTGCTGTCATTGGGCTCCATGGTGCCCCCTCGCTCCGTGGGCGTCCGTGCACGGCGATCTTATCGGCTTGGCCCGTAGCCGGACAGGCCGGACGACGCCGGGCCTCAGACCCCAGGCACGCCTGTGGCCGCCAGCATTGCCGGCGGCCACAGGCGCCTCTTGAGTCGCGAACCGCGATGTCAGCATCCGTCAGGGACGATCACCACGGGGCCCCGCGCATGGTTGAGCAGCGCGTGCTGGATGCCGCCGATCACGGAGCGGGAACCGGGCGCGCCGTGCCTGCCGATCACGACGAGGTCGGCGCGGGCTGAGTAGCTGGCGAGCACGTGCGCGGGGTAGTCGTGCACCACGTCCTGCCAGACCGGCACGGCGGGATACTTGTCCCGCCACGTCGCCAGGGCCCCGGTGAGGCACCAGTCGGCCTCCGCCGCCATGAGCCGCGCGTCGGCGACCGGCCCGGCCGCGGCCCCGCGGCCGTCCGTCGCCGGGCGCGGAGCAGGGCCAGTTCCAGGAATGGACGGCGATCAGGGTGGCACCGCGCAGCGCGGCCTCCTCGAAAGCGTAGCCCAGCGTGTCGTCGGCATCCTGCGGATCGCGGATGCCGACGACGACCTCGCCGTGAACGGCGCTCGTCTCTTCCCTGACCACGACGACGGGGCAGCGGGCGTGCATGGCCGCGTACCGGCTGACCGAGCCGAGCAGCATGGCGGCCATCCCGCCCGCGCCGCGGGCACCCACGACGAGCATGAGCGCCCCGGTGCCGCTCTGCGTCACCGCCACCGCCGGCGGCCCGGTCAGCAGGTCGACATCGATGAGCTGACCGGGCGCGACTTCTCTCGACCGCGTGACGGCTTCGTCGAGTGCCCGGCAGGATTCACCTTCGAGCCTGGTGGCGACCGTTTCCAGGTCCCGCGGGTGCGCGCTCATCCGCGGCAGCAGGGCGGGCGCCGAGACGATCCGCAACGGGGCCCGGTGCCGCCTCGCCTCCAGCGCGGCCCATTCCACCGCGCGCAGCGATTCCTCCGAGCCGTCCACGCCCGCCACGATGGGCATCGTTGCCATGACTACCTCCTCGGCGCCGACCGTCTTGCCTACAGCTGGTTGCCCACGAGCACGGCCAGGTCGGCGAGGCGGGCGGTGTAACCCCACTCGTTGTCGTACCAGCCGAACACCTTGACCAGGGTCCCGCTCGCCTGGGTGAGCGGGGAGTCGAACACGCAGGACGCCGGGTCGCCGATGATGTCGCGGGACACGATCGGAGCGGTGCTGTACCGCAGGATGCCCGCTAGCGGCCCGGCGGCCGCCGCGGCGAACGCCTCGTTCACCGCCTGGGCGGTCGCCTGCTTGCCGATGATGACCGCGAGGTCGGTGAGCGACCCGTCCTCCACGGGAACCCGGATCGCGACCCCGTCCAGCTTCCCGGCTACCGCGGGGATGACTTCCCCGGTGGCGCGGGCAGCGCCGGTGGTCGTCGGCACGATGTTCGCCGCCGCCGAGCGGGCGCGCCGCAGGTCCTTGTGCGGCCCGTCGAGCAGCATCTGGTCCCCGGTGTAGGCGTGGATGGTGGTCATGAACCCGCGCTCGATGCCGAAGGCCTCGTGCAGCACCTTGACCATCGGCGCCACGCAGTTCGTGGTGCACGACGCGTTGGAGATGACGTCATGCAGGCGGGGGTCGTATTCCCGCTCGTTCACGCCAAGAACGACCGTGAGGTCGACGCCCTTGCCCGGGGCGGAGATTAGCACCTTCCTGGCCCCGCCCTTCAGGTGCGCGGCGGCCGCGTCGCGGGTGCGGAACTTGCCCGTCGCCTCCACGACGATGTCCGCGCCGAGCCCGGCCCAGTCGATCGCCGCGGGGTCTCGCTCCGACAGCACCGCGATCTTACTGCCGCCAACGGTCAGCGCGTGCTCCTCGTACTCCACGCTCCCGCCGAGCCGACCGAAAGTGGAGTCGAACTCCAGCAGGTGCGCGAGGGTCCTCGCGTCGGTGATGTCGTTGACCGCCACGACCTCCAGGTCAGCACGATCCAGCGCGAGGCGCGTGAATGCCCGCCCGATGCGGCCGAACCCGTTGATCCCTACCCGTGTCGTCATCTCGTTTTCCTCCCTGTTGTCGCTACCAGCAGCCTCACCCTGGCACCCGCCACTGGCCAGCGGCGAAGGTCACCCGTTCCCGGGCCCTTCGGCCCAGTCGGGCCGAAGGGCCCAGGAAACCGGCCATAAGGGCCCTGCCAGACCAGGAGGCGTGCCGCGGGACCGTATGAGGGGACCGTCTCCTGCCGTCTCGATGGGGTGATATCGATGAGCGCCAGGAAACCGCAGCCAGGCGTTACCCGGCTGGGCAGGTTCGCGCGGCGCTGGCGGTTCGACCGCAACCCGCTGCGGCGCGCTACGGACCGGCCGAGTCGTCCTACTGGCCGTGCTCGTGGCCGCGTTCCTGATCGGCGCGCCCGCTCGCCGCGCTCGCAACCGGCGCGTGGTTACACGGGATGGCCCAGCAGGCGCAGCTCGCCCAGGAGGCTTCGCGGCGCCAGGTCACGGCCGTCGTCCTCGCGGTAACCCCGGCCGACCCCCGGCGACGGTGAAGCTCTTGCCTGGCAGGCGCAGGCGCGGTGGAAGGCACCCGATGGCCAGGTAGCCACGAACGAGGTGCCCGTCGCGTCGGACACAGTCGCCGGCGGAAAGCTCCAGGTGTGGACGGACCGCAGCGGTGATCTGTCCACCGCACCGCTCCTCGACTCCCAGGTGGCCAACCAGACCGCTATCGGGCAGGCGCTTGGCGTGACCGCCTTGGCCGCAGTCCTCACCGTGGCCGGGACGCTGGCCCGCTGGACACTGAATAAGCGCCGGATGGCAGCCTGGGACGCGGACTGGCAGGCGACGGGCCCGCGCTGGACGACCCACGCCTGAGGCTAGCGAACGTCCCTTGAAAACCGGTCATTCGCCCCTACGCCCGGCTGCGCGATCGGCGTGGAATGAAAGCGCAAGGGCCCGGCAACGGGGCCGGGCTCTTATCAACGAAAGGCCGGAAGATGAGCATCATCCTGCGACGGGACCCGAAGACCGTGATCCCGGACTTCATCGACTGGTTCGAGGAGCCGTTCCTGACGCTCAGGCCCTACCTCGGCCAGCCCATCAGGATCGAGGACTACACCGAGGACGGGCACTACGTGGTCCGCGCCGAGATCGCCGGGATCGACCCGGAAAAGGAACTCGAGGTGTCGGTCGGAACCGGCTTCCTCTCGATTCGCGCGGAACGGTCGAGTCAGGCTGAGGGCAAGCACCGGTCGGAGTTCCGGTACGGAGCGTTCAGCCGCACCATCGCGCTCCCGCCCGGCGCGGACGCCAGCGACGTCACGGCCGAGTACGCCGACGGCATCCTGACGGTCAAGGTCGCCATCAAGGACGAGCACCAGGAGGCCGTGAAGAGCATCCCGGTCACCGTCGGCAAGCGGTGACCGCACCTAGGCTGCTGGCCGGCCCATCCGCCGGGCGGGCCAGCGTCTTCGCGTCGGCGGCGCGGTCCATCCGTCAGTTGAGCCACGAGGGGGAATCATGAGGATCGTTGTGGCCCTTGGCGGGAACGCACTGCTCCAGCGCGGCGAGTCGCCTGACGCCGAGATCCAGGAAAGCGTCGAAGCCGTCATCGACAAGGACCTCACTGCCGCCCTGCTGGCGACGGCCCTCAACGCGCACGCCCTGCTGATCTTGACCGATGTCCCGGCGGTAATCAGCGGCTACGGCACCGCCAGCGCCCAGCCGATCCGCCGGGCGACGGTGGCAGAACTTCGTGCGATGGCGTTCCCGGCCGGCTCGATGGGCCCGAAGGTCGAGGCCGCCTGCCGGTTCGCCGAGGCCACCGGCGGGACCGCGGTCATCGGCCGCCTCGACGATGCCACCGAACTGCTCGCCGGCACCGCCGGGACAACGGTAACGCCGTAACAAGCGCGGCCCGTGAGGCTGGAAGCCCTGAAGGCACGGCCATTACGCGTGCGAGCAGGCCGGATCGAATTTCGTCCTCCCTGTCCCAGCCCCGCCTCCGCGGTCGCAGGACCGCGACCAGGAACGAGGACTTTGGTCTCTGGCCCGTCGGCCCTGAATCCGCTGGAATGAGGTCCACTGAACCTGGGGGGGACAGATTTCTCATGGCTTCTAACAGTCAACTAGACGATTACCAGTCACGGTGCAGGCAGCAGCTACGGAGGCTGCGCCTCCTGGCAGGAGGCCGGGGCGGTACGGCGCTCCCGCAGGAATTCACCGGGCAGGTACGCGACGCCACGAATGCGATCATCGCGGAGGTGGAGGCCATGAGCCGGGCCGCGATCGGGGCCAGCAAGCGGCAGGAGCCGCAAGCCGAGACTTTCTTGTGGGTGCGAGTCGCGCGGCTCGCGGCGGCGGCTGACCGGGCGGTGGACGCGGCGCGCAGCCGGGACGTCCCCGGACTGCGGGCCTATCTTGATCAGTTCGACACGCTCACGTCCGCGCTCTGGGTAGTGCAGCACGCTACCTACGGCAGCCGCCCCCCGGCAGTGGCTCCTTACGCAGACGGGGACGTGGTTTAAGGGCCCGTGGCGGTGCGGGTCAGGACGTGAACCGGTGTCGAGGCTGTTCCTGTGCCGCTGCGTCAATCTGGTCGGCCTCGTAGACGGGACCTCCGCCAGGGGCGGCCGGGACCTTTGGGCCTACATTCACCAGTTGCGTGAGGCGATCGTGGTAGCGGGGCGAAGGTGGCTCCCATGGTGGTTCGGCGCTGACCGCGGAGTGCGATGTACGCAGATGGAGAGCTCGCGCTGCGAGCGGATGAGGACGTGCGGGCGGCCGCCCTGCGGCTGGGACGAGCGCACGACAAGTTTGTCTCGTCACACGTCATGGCGTCCTCCGTGCGCCCGGTGGTCGTCGGCTCCTGGGAGCGCTGCGCGGCCGCGGGCACCAGCCCGGACGGGCGCCGCTTGCCATCCGTCCGGATGGACGCCGATGAGCTGGATGATTACCGGTCCCGGCATCCGCTGGCCACGGCACTGCCGGTGTTTCGTGCGCTGCTTGGCGAGCGCGCCAGCGACGACGAGCATATCTTCGCGGTCGCCGACGCAGCCGGAATCCTGCTGTGGGTTCAGGGGCCCGCCGGCACACTGGACCGCGCCGGCCGGATGAACTTCGTCGAAGGCGCCGAGTGGTCGGAGGCGGGTGCTGGGACCAATGCGCTGGGCACCGCACTGGCGGTCAGGCGCCCCGTCCAGATCTTCGCCGGCGAGCATTACAACTCGGCGGTGCACCCCTGGTCATGCTCGGCCGTCCCGGTCCGCGATCCGGACAGTGGACAAGTGCTCGGGGTCGTCGACATAACCGGCGGTGCGAGCATCGCCAGCCCGTACGCACTGGCGCTAGTCCGGGCGACTGTGCGGGCCGTAGAGGCAGAACTCGCCCTCCGCATGGCGGCGGGCGACGAGCGGGCCCGGCGGGAATACGCCGATCGCCGCCTGCCTGGGCGAGGCGCGGTCGCGCTGGTCAGCCCGGGCGGGCGGCTGCTTGCGGGCACCCCAGGCGGGCGAGAGTCCTTCGCCAGGGCTGCCGCGGACGCTGAGGCGCCGTCTAGCGGCACGGCGGGCCGTCGCCTGATCGCTGAGACCATCGGTCAGGCCGGCCACCTGCTGGTGCATTTCCCCGGCACCGCGCGGCCGTGCGCGGATGTTTCCGGCGTACGGCTGACAGCCCTCGGCCGTGACCGTGCCCTGGTGGAGATCGACGGGCGCACGGTGCGTCTACGACCGCGGCACAGCGAAATCATCGTCCTCCTGGCGCTCGCGATGAAGGGGGCGGGGAAGGCGGGCGGGGGTCTCAGCGGTCCCCGCCTCGCGGTTGAGCTATCCGCGGCGGACATTCATCCGGTCACGTTGCGGGCGGAGATGTCGCGACTGCGGGCCTTGCTCGGGGACGAGCTGATCGGTTCGCGGCCGTACGCGCTGCTGCGGCCGGTCACGTCTGACTTCGCTGCCGTGCACGACCTACTCGCCGATGGCCGGGTGGGCGAGGCGGTCGCCGCGTACCCGGGTCCGCTGCTGCCGGATTCTGAGGCACCCGCGATCGTGGACTACCGGTCCATGCTGGAGGAGCAGCTCCGGGCCGAGGTGCTGGCGAGCACCGATGCCAGGGTGCTGGGCCGCTGGGTCAACGCCGCCTGGGGAGCGAACGACGCCGCGGCGTGGCGGGTCCTCGCAAGGCAGTTGCCTGGTGGCTCGCCGCAGCGCGCGGCCGCGGACGCGCGGGCCCGCGCCCTCGGCTCAGGCGACGACGTGACGACGATCACGAGAATTCGCCGGCCCGGTCCCTGGCATGGCGGGCCGGATGCAACGGTCGGGCAACCTCGCCGTCTCTAGCGTCTGAATTGACAGCCAGGTGAGCCCGCTGGGCTTGCCGCCAGATCTTAAAGGAGAGGGGACGGCCATGAAGTACGTTCCTCCAGGACAAGCCGACAGCATCGTCTCGGTGCAGCCCCGGTATGAGAACTTCATCGGCGGCAAGTGGTTGCCGCCGGCCGCGGGCAAGTACCGGGTTAACCTCAGCCCGGCCACGGCCAAGCCGATCTGCGAGGTCGCGGACTCGACGCCCGAGGACGTGGAAACGGCACTGGACGCGGCGCATGCCGCCAAGGACGCCTGGGGCGAGACTTCACCCGCGGGGCGGGCCAAGGTGCTCAACGCGGTCGCCGACGCGATCGAGGCGCACGCCGAGCAGCTGGCGGTCGCGGAAAGCTGGGAGAACGGCAAGCCCGTTCGCGAGACGCTGGCCGCCGACATCCCGCTGGCCGCTGACCATTTCCGCTACTTCGCGGCGTGTATCCGCGCCGAGGAAGGCGAGATCAGCGAGGTCGAGGGAGTGGGCGACAAGCGCCGTCTGGTCGCGTACCACTACCGTGAGCCGCTCGGCGTCGTCGGGCAGATCATCCCGTTCAACTTCCCGCTGCTGATGGCGGCATGGAAGCTGGCGCCCGCGCTGGCCGCCGGTAACTGCTCGGTTATCAAGCCGGCCTCGCCGACCCCGTGGTCGATCCTCAAGCTCGCCGAGGTCATCGGCGACGTGCTGCCGCCCGGCACGGTAAACATCGTTACCGGCCCCGGCGCCGAGATCGGCAAGGCGCTGGCGGCTAACCCGCGGATCGCCAAGGTGTCGTTTACCGGCGAGACCGTCACCGGCAGGCTGATCATGCAGTACGCGGCGCAGAACATCGTCCCGGTCACCCTGGAACTCGGCGGCAAGTCGCCCAACATCTTCTTCAAGGACGTCGCGGCCGCGGACGACGAGTTCCTGGACAAGGCCGTCGAGGGCCTGGTGCTGTACGCGTTCAACAAGGGCGAGGTCTGCACGTGCCCGTCGCGCGCGCTGATCCAGGAAGACATCTACGACGAGTTCATGGCCCGCTGCCTGGACCGGATCGCCAAGATCAAGCAGGGCAACCCGCTGGACACCGAGACCATGATGGGCCCGCAGGTGTCGCAGGCGCAGATCGACAAGATCAGCTCCTACGTGGACATCGGCAGGAACGAGGGCGCCGAGGTGCTCATCGGCGGTGAGCGCGCCCAGGTGGGCGGCGAGTTCGCCGGCGGCTATTACTACAAGCCCACGGTCCTCAAGGGGCACAACAAGATGCGGGTGTTCCAGGAGGAGATCTTCGGCCCGGTGCTGGCCGTGACCACCTTCTCGGACTACGACGAGGCGATCGCGATCGCCAACGACACGCTGTACGGCCTCGGGGCCGGCGTGTGGAGCCGCAACTACGACCTCGCCTACAAGGCCGGCCGGGCCATCAAGGCGGGCCGGGTGTGGACCAACTGCTACCACCAGTACCCGGCGGGCGCGGCGTTCGGCGGTTACAAGATCTCCGGCATCGGCCGCGAGACCCACAAGATGATGCTGGACCACTACAGCCAGACCAAGAACCTCCTGGTCGACTACAGCAGCAAGCCACTGGGCTTCTTCTGATGCCAGCGCCGGACGGGCAGCACGCTCAGGTCTCGGCGACTCCGGCGGCGCGCGAGGCGATCATCCGCCTCCGCGCCGCCCGGGGGCATCCGCTGATGTTCGTCCAGTCCGGCGGATGCTGCGCCGGAAGCACACCGATGTGCTTTCCGGCCGGGGAATTCATCGTCGGCGACGTCGATCTGCTCCTCGGCGAGATCGAAGGCTGCCCTTTCTATATCGATTCCAGGCTGTATGAGGCATGGAATAAGGCAGAGCTGCTACTGGACGTCGCGCCAGGGGATCCGGAAGGGTTCTCGCTCGGCCCGGGCGGTGGAATGTACTTCGTGGTCCGATCAGAAGCATGCGCCCAACCAGGTCAAGCTGAGTAGTTAAGAAGGGACCAATTGCCCTACCCGGGGCGGCGAGCCGCGGCATAGAAAGGACGTGATGTGCCGGCAAGCAAGTATCGGCAATCCGGTCACGAGATAACCAGCCAGCAATTCCAGGTTAGGAGAAATAGCCATGAGGACCATGAAAGCCGCGGTAGTCCCGGAACTGGGCGCCAAGATCGAGATCAGGGAACTCCCCGTCCCTGAGCCCGGCCCTGGCCAGGTACTGATCCGGATGCAGACCTCCGGACTTTGCCACACCGACATCCATGCCGCCGCCGGCGACTGGCCGGTCAAGCCGAACCCGCCGTTCATCCCGGGTCACGAGGGTGTCGGCATCATCGAGCGGACCGGCCCGGGTGCCACCCTGCACCAGCCCGGCGACCGCGTTGCGATCGCGTGGCTGGGCAAGGCATGCGGGCACTGCTCCTACTGCGTCGACGGCTGGGAGACGCTGTGCGAGTCGCAGGAGAACAGCGGCTACTCGGTGGACGGCGCCTGGGCCGAGTACGCGCTCGCCTTCGACAGCCACGTGATCGCCGTCCCCGACGCCGTGTCCTCCTTCGATGCCGCGCCGCTCACGTGCGCCGGGGTCACCACGTTCAAGGCGGTCAAGGTCTCGAGGCTCCAGCCCGGCGAGACCGCCGTGATCTATCGGCGTCGGCGGCCTTGGGCACCTTGCCCTGCAGTACGCGAGGGACTTCGGCGGCCGGGTGATCGCCGTTGACATCGAGGACGCGAAGCTGGACCTCGCCCGGCAGCTCGGCGCCGACTACGTTGTGAACGCGCGGACGACCGACCCGGTTGCGGCCATCCGTGACCTCGGCGGCGCCGACGTCGCGATCTCCCTTGCCACCTCGCCCAGGGCCTTCGAGCAGGCGTTCGGATCGCTGCGCCGCGGCGGCCGGCTGGTGTGCGTCGCGCTCCCGGCCGACGACAAGATGACCGTCCCGATCTTCGACACCGTCATCGGCGGGAAGTCGATCATCGGGTCCATCGTGGGCACCCGCAAGGACCTCGCCGACGTGTTCGCGCTGCATGCCGCGGGCCGCACCAAGGTCATCGCGCAGGAGCGGCACCTTGACGACGTCAACACCTGCATCGAAGAGGTGCTAGCGGGCCAGGTACCCGCCCGCCTGGTCTTCACCTTCTGACCGGCGGTCATGTCGGCCGGCGGGCACGGAAGCGACAGGAGGAGACCGTGACAACGACGACGGTAGGCGTGGTCAGGGAGACGACGCCTGGTGAGCGAAGAGTCGCGCTGGTACCCGACGTCGTCGCGCGGCTGCGCGGGGCGGGGATGGAAGTGCTGATCGAGGCCGGCGCGGGCGCGGGCGCGAAGTTGCCCGACGGCGCCTACGCCGGCGCGGGTGCCACGGTCACCACGGCCGCCGAGGTGTACGAGCGCGCTGACGTGCTGGCCTGCGTGTCGCCACCGGATGACGCGACGCTGCACCCCGGCCAGGTCCTGCTGGGCTTGCTGCAGCCGCTGACCCGGCCGGACCTGATCAGGGACCTCGCCCGGGCCAGGGTCACCGCGATCAGCCTTGACCTGCTTCCCCGGACGCTCTCGCGGGCACAGTCGATGGACGCGCTCACCTCGCAGGCGAGCGTGGCCGGGTACAAGGCAGCGCTCGTGGCGGCCGATGCCTACGGCGGGTACTTCCCGATGATGATGACCGCGGCCGGAACCGTGAAGCCGGCCACGGTACTGGTGCTCGGCGCCGGGGTGGCCGGGCTCCAGGCCATCGGGACCGCCCGCAGGCTCGGCGCGGTCGTCACCGGGTACGACGTCCGCCCGGAGACCCGCCAGGAGATCGCCTCCCTCGGCGCCAGGTTCCTCGACCTCGGCGCGGCCGTCGAGGCGGCAGGCGCGGGCGGCTACGCACGCGAGCTGACCGCGGCCGAACGCGATGCCCAGCAGCGCGCCCTCGACGAGCGGATCGCCGCGTTCGACATCGTGATCACGACCGCGGCCGTCCCCGGCCGCCTGCCGCCGGTGCTGGTCACCGAGGAGGCACTGAAGGGCATGCGTCCCGGCTCGGTCGTCGTCGACCTGGCGTCTGGTCCGCTGGGCGGGAACGTCGCGCTGTCGCGGCCAGACGCCACCGTGGAGACCGGCCACGGGGTGACCGTCATCGGCGCGGGCAGCCTGCCGGCCCAGATGCCGATCGCCGCCTCGACCGCCTACGCCAGGAACGTCGCCGCCACGCTGGGCGAGTTCGTGCGTGACGGCGCCCTGACCATTGATCCCGGCAACGAGCTACAGGCCGCCATCGTGGTCGCGCACGACGGGAAGCTGCGGAACGCGGCGGTTCGCGCGCTGCTCGAAAAGGAAGGAAGTGCGGCATGACCACCGAGCTGCTCACTGACCTGACGATCTTCGCGCTCGCGGTGCTCGTCGGCTTCGAGGTCATCAGCAAGGTGCCGGCGACCCTGCACACTCCGCTGATGTCCGGCGCGAACTCCATTCACGGCGTCGTGCTCATCGGCGCCATGGTAATTACCGCGGCCGTGTCGGCCCCGTACGCCTACGTGCTCGGGGCCGTGGCGATGGCGTTCGCCGCGATGAACGTGGTCGGCGGCTACGTGGTCACCGACCGGATGCTGCACATGTTCCGCCGTCGGCCGATATCCCCGGCAGCGTCGGCAGCGCGCGGTGACAAGGAGGTGGCGGCGAGATGAGCGGCGTTTCGTTCACTATCAGCCTGGTCTACGTGCTGGCCGCGGTCGGCTTCGTCCTCGGCCTGCACCTGATGAACGCGCCGGCGACCGCGCGGCGCGGGAACCTGATCTCCGCGGGCGGCATGGCCGTCGCCGTGATCGCCACCGTGGTGCTGCTCGCACAGCACCACGTGGGCACCGTGAACTGGACTGTCATGGCGGCCGGGGGTGTCGTCGGCGGCGCCGCCGGGCTGTGGGAGGCCCGCACCGTGAAGATGACCGCGATGCCGCAACTGGTCAGCATCTTCAACTCCGTCGGCGGCGGCGCCGCCGCGCTGCTGGCGATCAACGACATCCTGCAGAACCGGCATGTCGGCATCTCCAACCTGTCCTCGATCACCGGCGCCCTGGACATCCTGATCGGGCTGGTCACCTTCACCGGGTCGCTGGTCGCCGCCGGGAAGCTGCAGGGCTGGATTCCCGGTCAGCCGCTGATGTTCCGCGGTTCGCGGGCGTTCAACGCGGTGGTGGTGGCGGGCTTCCTGGCCGGCGGGGTCTGGCTGATCGTCAGCCCGGCGAGCGCCGCGGCACTCGTGCTGCTGGTCGCCGCGGCCGCGATCTTCGGGGTGACGATGGTGCTGCCCATCGGCGGTGCCGACATGCCCGTCGTGATCTCGCTGCTGAACGCCTTCACCGGGACCGCGGTGGCGATGGCGGGCTTCGTGATCGACAAGCCCGTGCTGATCATCGCCGGGGCGCTCGTGGGCGCGGCCGGGAGCATTCTCACCAAGCTGATGGCCGACGCGATGAACCGGTCGCTCCTCAACATCATGGTGGGCGGGTTCGGCACCGGTGACAGCGCCCAGCCCGCGGCCGTGGCCGGCGACGTCTCCGTGCGGCAGGTCACGGCCGACGATGCCGCGATCCAGCTCGGCTATGCCAGCAAGGTGATCATCGTGCCCGGGTACGGCCTCGCGGCCGCGCAGGCGCAGCACGAGATGAGCCAGCTGTCGCAGTACCTGGAGGACCGCGGGATCGACGTGAGCTACGCGATCCATCCGGTGGCGGGCCGGATGCCGGGGCACATGAACGTGCTGCTGGCCGAGGCGAACGTGCCGTACCCGCTGCTCAAGGAGATGGACGAGGTCAACCCCGAGTTCGACCTGGCCGACGTCGCCCTGGTCGTCGGCGCCAACGACGTCACCAACCCCGCCGCCCGGCGCCCGGGGAACCCGATATCCGGGATGCCGATCCTCAACGTGGACCACGCCAAGAGCATCATCGTCATCAAGCGCTCGCTGGGACACGGGTACGCCGGACTCGACAACGAGCTCTACGCCGATCCCAAGACCGCGATGTTCTTCTCCGACGCGAAGAAGGGACTCGCCGCGCTGCTAGCCGCGATGAAGACGCTGGTGGCCTGAATCCCGCTATGCCGAGAGTAATCCTTCGGTCTGCGGGAACGGGGTGATCGAGATGTCGCCATTGCGCAGCCTGGTAGCGGCCAGGAGAGAGCAAGTCCTGACTGTCGCCGCACGCCATCACGCGAACCGGGTCCGCCTGTTCGGCTCAGTCGCCCGCGGCGATGACCGCCCGGACAGTGACATCGACTTCCTGGTCGACTTCAGCCAGGACAGTTCCCTCTTCGACCTGATGCGGATGACCAGAGAACTCGAAGATCTCCTCGGCCACCCCGTTGATGTGGTGTCTACCGGCGGGCTAAAGGAACGCGACCAGCACATCCTCAGCGAGTCCATCGACCTGTGAGCCGCAGCGACGAGGGCTTAGTGGCGGTCAGCCGGCGGGATGACGACCACCGGGCAGGTCGCGTGCTGGGCGACCAGCGAGCTCACCGAGCCCATCATGAGTCGGCTGAACCCGCCCGCTCCGCGGGAGCCGACGACGAGCATGTCCGCGTCCTTGGCCGCGTTGACCAGTTCTTCGACCACCGATCCGGAGGCAACCCGCACGGACACCGCCGCGGGGGCGGAGTCACCGAGGTCATGTGCCACAGCGTCGACCTCCGCCTGCACTAGCTGCCGCGTCTTCTCGGCCCTCACCCCATCGTCCGAGAATTCGACCATGCCGCCGTAGTAACCACGGATCAGCGCGTGCACGGTCATCGCGGTCAGCGGCGTCTCGCGCACCGCCGCCTCCTTCATTGCCCATTCGAGGGCACGCTGCGAATGGCCAGAGCCATCCACTCCGACAATGATCCCAGGCATTCTCGCTCACCTTCCGCATTGCGATCCCTGACTTTGTATACAACGCTAGGCCAGGAAGAGCCTGTCCGACAGGGCCGTGAGGACAGGCGTTTCCAGGACTAAAGTCCCGCAATTGATTCGGCAAAAGTCATTGTGAATTCAGAAATAAACGTCAACTACCGAGAGATTCCACTGGCTACCTGGAGCTTGCGGGTAGTCAGCGGAGCTTGCGGAGGAACGGGTCCTGCGGCTCGCCATTTACCAGCCATAGGTAAGTTTGCTGGGATCCAGGAGTTCGTTCCGGGTACGAGGGTGCCGCCGCAAGGATTCCAGCTTCACGTTGTCATCATTCCGGGACCGCCCGAGCGGTCCCGGCTTCCGGTGTTGCTCAGGTTGCTGATCGAGATCGGCGCACTGCATGAGGTGCCACTCGACGCGGGCGACCGAGCTGGTCGTGCCAGGTGATGCAGAATTGCCGCTAGAGCGGCTGACGGTGCTGCGGCGAGAAGCAACGCCGCGGCGACAGTGGCGACCGCTTCCAGCTTCGCCTTTGATGATGCGGAGTACACGATTGCACCTCACTTGTGTCGGAACATGCATTTGTCGCAGCTTTGAAAAGCTCAATTCAACGCTAAATCGGCTGCGCATTGGATTTAAGGGCCGAAGGTCACGAAGACGGCCCGGATCGCCAGGTTCCTGGTCTGCTGCACGACGCACGCTCGCCCGGCCGCCCTCCGTCTCTGCCCCGCCCTCGCCCGCCGGTATCCGATGGAACTTCGGCGTCCCGACCGTCACGGTGGGCATCATCGGCGAGAAGACAGGGCCGTGCACAGATCGGGGTCAGGCAATGGTCCCGACACATGGGAACGAAGCCCCTGACCGGCAAAACTACCCCTACGTGGGACTTCCGCCCCTGACCGCCCGGCCCGGTGAGCAGGATCGTGGCTATTAGGCCAACGGCGTCCGTGGGAGAGCCGCAAGGAGACGAGATGACCGACGAGCAGAACGTGATCACGGGAGACGGCAAGGCCATGTCGCGGATCGTGGCAGGCGTGCACGGCACGCCGGCGTCCGATGCCGCCCTGGACTGGGCGGCACGGGAGGCGCGGCTGCGCCGATGCGCAACTTCACCTGGTGCTGGCGCGCGACCCAGCCGTCTCCCGGCGGGCGCCCTACGCGCACCCGGCCGCGCCGGCTCCCTGCGACGCTGACGCTGCCTGGCTTGCCCGGGCTGCCGTCCGTGCCGCCCGGACGCTTCCGCAAAGCCGGGTGTCCACCGAACTGGCCGACGGCCTGCCCGCAAGGGTACTGGCAGACCGCGCGGCCGGCGCTAGCCTCCTGGTCCTCGGCGCCGCCCCGGCAGGGTTCCTCGGGCCGGTTGCCCGCGCCTGCCTGCGGCAGGCGCCGTGCCCGGTGGTCATCGTCGTCCCGGACTCCCGGCCTGCTCCCGCCGCCCCACGTCCGCGTCTTGCGACAGGGCGAGTTGCCGGCGTGACGTGAGACGTACCGGCGACCACCGAAGGAGGTAGAAGCGGGCGAGGTTCGTTACAGGGGCATTGGTCCCGCGCGGCCGCGGCGAAGGTAACCTCGGGCGCGCTCCGTCCTGGACGGTCACGATCCCGGCGTCCGCCGACCGGTCACCGAGGTGGGCCTGATCCGGATCCAGAACGGGCGGTCCAGGGCACTGGCCCACGAGTTCAGGCCAAGCTGGCTCAGCCGGCCGATCTCGGCGTCGTCCTCCACCACCTCGGCGCGGCCGCTGACCATGACGCTCCACCCAGACTGGGTGATGTCGTCGTAGTTGTCGGCCTCGAACGCCACCACGCTCCCATCCTCCGCGCTGGCTAGCTTGGAACCGCTAGCGGTGCGGAATACCACGTTCTGCCCGTCCACGACGAAGTTCACGGGCAGCACCAGGACCTCGCCGCCCGCGACGAAGCCGACCCGTCCTATCGAGACCGCGGCCAGCAGGCTCAGGCAGGAGTCGAACGGCAGTACCTCGAGTCCCGCGTGATCGGTTGGAAGTGGCATCTCATGCTCCCCCGGAGTCGGTTCCTACCGCCCAGCGTGACACGCGGCCAGGGTTCCCGGCACTGGCTAAGGTCCCAGCGGTGCGGTGACATCCGGCCGTATCCACAGCGGCCGGCATGGGAGGGCCTCACCCGTGGACGGGTGATTCCGTGGCGACCGCACGGCGGCGGCGATCCTTAAGCGTGCCAGGCCGGGGCGATGGTCGCCTTGTTAGGGGACTTTGGTCTCTTGGGGTGTTAGGCGTGCCCAGTGATGATTGATGTTCTTCGCATCATGGGGGAATGTGATGGAACGTATGCCGATCGAAGGGACACCCGACCGCCGATTTTTCCGCGCGCCGCAGTTTGCGCGTACGAAATTCCGGCCGCCGACGTTGCCAGGAACGCTGGTCTCCCGGCCCGCGCTGCGTGACCGGTTGGCAGCGGGCGCCGACCGCCGGCTGACCGTGGTCGTGGGGTCGGCTGGGTCGGGCAAGACCGTCCTGCTGGCCGACTGGGCGGCGTCGCGGCCGCCGGACCTCACGTGCTGGCTGTCATGCGACCGCGCCGATGATGACCCGGTTCGATTCTGGGCTGGGTTCCTTGAGGCCCCGCGGGCCATAGAACCGGCTTTCGGCCGTGACGCCTTCGACTTGCTGACGATTGACGGGCGGGTGTCGGGCGACGTTGTAGCGTCGATCGCCAGGGACGCGGCCAAGCTGCCCGACAGGGCGGCGATCGTCGTGGACGATTTCCATATCGCGACGACGGCGGTCGCGAGCGCCATGACCGATCTGGTCGACAGCTGGCCCGCCAAGAACGTGCAGCTGGTACTGGCCAGCCGTTTCGACCCTCCGCTGCGCCTGCACCGGATGCGGCTCGCGAGTGAGCTGTGCGAGCTCCGCGACCGTGACATGTATTTCACACCGGAAGACTGCCGCGACCTGCTGGCGAACTTCGGCGTGCAGCTGCCCGGCGCCGACCTGGCCCTGCTCCACCAGCGAAGCGAGGGGTGGCCCGCGGCGCTGCAGATGGCCACCTCGTCACTGCGCGGCGTGGCGGACCAGGCCCACGCGGCGCGGACGCTGCAGGCCGGCAGTCACGCGATCGCCGACTACTTCGTCGACGAGGTTCTCGATCAGCAGTCGCCGGAGGTGGCGCGGTTCATGCTCGACACGTCCGTGCTCGGGGAGCTGACCGCGGACGCATGCGGGGCGCTCACCGCCCGCCAGGACGCGGCGGCGCTGCTGCACCGGATTGACGCTGACCAACTGTTCCTGGTCGCGCTCGATGAGGAGCGGACCAGCTTCCGCTATCACCATCTGGTGAGCCAGACGCTACGCGCGGAATTGCACGCCAAGGACCCGGCCCGCGAACGGTTGCTCCAACTGCGGTCGGCCGCGTGGTTCGAATCGGGAGGTGACGCGCGGAACGCGGCGCATCACCTCCTGGCAGCGCGGCAGACCCGCCGGGCCCTGGCGCTGTTGCGCGATCATGGCCTGGCAGGCTTCCTGCGGAACCCGGCCGATCCAGCGCCCCTGGACCTGAGCACGGTCAGTCCCGCACTGCTCGCAGATGCCCCCGATGACCTGCTGGCACTGGTAAGCAATCTGCTGCTGACGGGTGACATCATCCACGGCGGCCAGTACCTTGACCTGTTCGACCGGGCCGGGCCGTCGGTCAAGTTCGAGCCGCGGCTAATGTCCCGGCTCGCGGTGATGCGGGCACTTCACTCCGCGGCGGTCGGCCAGCTGGACCAGGCGCTCGGAGCGGCCTTGAGGGCGCAGGTCAGCCAGGAACAGAGACGGCTCGGGGATGAGTTCAGGACCGCCGTACCGTTGATCTTGCTCCACGTCTATCCATGCCTAGAGGCCCTGGGCGCACTCAAGCGCGAAGCAGCCGCGGCCATGGCGTTGCCCGGGCTTCCCGAGCCGGCCAGGCTCGTGCTTGTGCCCGGCGCCCGGGCGGTGGCGCTGGCCGAGGCCGGCGAACTGGCCGAGGCGACCGAGAGTGCCGAGGCGGCCGCCGCCGCTGCCCGCAGGCTAGGGTTCGAGCGACACTTCTTCGCCGTCGATCACCTGCGAGCCCTGGCCTGCCTCGCGCTCGAGCGGCACGACCTCGACCGGGCTGAGCAGTTCGCGGAGCAGGCCCTGCGAATATCCGAGCGCCAGTGGCCACTATTCGAGTTCCTCGCGCTGCTCGACCGGGCCAGAATCTGGGCGGCCCGGGGACAGGCCCAAGAGGCGCTGGCCACCGTCGAGTCGGCCCGGCCGGTCCTTGCCGGGGCTAGCTCAGTACTGCGAGCCCGGGCCGATGAGCAGGAAGCGGTGCTGCGCCTGTCGCTCGGTGATCTGCGCACCGCGGCCGACCTGGCCGGCACGGTAGCACCGCTAGCGCGGCGCCGTCTCCTGCTGGCCAAGGTCGCACTCGCCCGCGACAACCACCACACCGCCCAGGAGCACTTGCGGGCGGTGACCGAAGCGGAGCTGACACCGCGTCAGGAGTTGGAACGGGAGATACTGCTGGCCGCCACGGCAATCGTGCGCGGCGACCCCTCGGCCGCCGGCATCCTGGGAAGCGTCCTGCACGCAGGGCGCCGCCAGGGTTTCCTGGGCACCCTGGTCACCACCTCACCCCAGGTCACCGAGTACCTGGTCGAGCACGCCGACCAACTGCGGGTGGACCCGTTTACCGAGCGGCTGATCGTGACCGCCCTGGAGGTACGCGCAACCCAGCCCGCGGTCTCCCGGGCCAGCCGGGTGCTCATCGAGCCGCTCACCCCGGCCCAGCAGCGGATCCTCCAGCTGCTGCCGACCAGCACCTACGCGCAGATAGCTAACACCCTCTACATTTCCCGCAACACGGTGAAGACCCACCTTCGGTCGGTCTACCAGAAGCTGGGGGCAACATCTCGGTCCGAGGCGATTGAGCGGGCCGTCGGCTTCCACCTGCTCTGAGCCGTCGTCGCACCTCCCGGTCACCCGCCGCGGGTGGCTGGCGAAAGGCGCATCTTGCCCGGTGGTCAATCACCCGGGGGCGAATCTGGCCGGGTTCACCCAGCGTGGGTGACAGCAATTCACCCTGACGGGGGGACGCGGCCGGCCGTGCACCCTGAGAACGTGAAATGGTGTCTGAAACCGCCTGTGATCCCCAGGCCGCCGCCAAGGAGAACCTGTCCGCGCGCGGGTTCACGCTCATCGACAAGCTGACCCCGATTTATTCGACATTCGGGCACGGCTGACGTGGACCAGATCGACCAGATGCGGGCCGCGAGTGAGCTACTCGCGCAACGGACCATGGAACGGGTGCTTGACCTCATCGTCCGGTCCCTCGACGTGAATCAACTGGTACAGCGGGTCGACGCGGACGCGCTGCTGAACCAGCTCGACCTGAATGCGGTCATCGAGAAAATCGACCTCAACGTGCTGCTCAGCCGGGTCGACGTCGAGGCACTGGTGGAGCGGATCGACATAGACGCGATCGTCCAGCACACCGACATCGGCGCAGTCATCGTCATGTCGTCGGGACCCGTGACGGGCAAGGCAGTCGACATCCTCCGGGGGCAGGCCATCGCGCTGGACGACGGGATCGACCGCCTAGTGCGCCGCCTGTTCCGCCGCGGCGGCCCCAGCCCGGCCGCGCCGCCGACACTGCTCGGCAGTGAGGCGGGAACGTGATAAGCCGCGCCGGGCAGGCCGACTGGACAGGCGCGCTCGGCCGCTACGCGGGCGCAGCATCACGCTTCGCGGCGTACGCCGTCGACATCGTCGTCAGCTGGGCGGCGTTCACGCTTGGACTCGCGGGCATTTCCTTCGCCATCAAGATTGTCACCGGGCGCTCGGTCAGCTGGCACCTGGGCGGCACCATCGCCGTCGGGGTGGTCTTCGCCGTATGGGAGCTAACGTACTTCGGCTACTGCTGGGCGACGGCCGGCCGGACTCCGGGCATGACGCTGCTCGGGCTGCGGGTAATACGGGCCGACGGAGAGGACCTAGACCCGTGGCGCGGCGTGTTGCGGTCACTCGTTTTCCCGCTCAGCATCATCGCGTGCGGCCTGGGCTTCGTCGGCATCCTCGTGCAGCGTGACCGCCGCGCGCTGCATGACCTGCTGGCAGGCACCGCGGTCGTCTATTCCTGGGACGCCCGGGCCGCCCGGCTCCGTGTCCTGGCCCGGACGGCGGGCCGTCCTCGCCCGGGCCCGGGCTGACCCGCACGACTTCGCCGACCTGGCATCCCAGCCTCGGCGCGGTGCTTGATGCCGAGCAGCATCTTGCGCTCCATCACGAGGCTGCCTGGCTCCATGACGAGCAGGTAAAAAAGGCGGCTAGCGGGCGACAGGGCCTCCGTCGCGATCCTGTTCCGGCTGATGAGCCTGGTCGATTCCCCGTGCGGCAGCAGCGCGAAGATCCACGCCCAGTTCTGGTCGGTGGTGCGGATCGCGAGGGCACGCGGCGGGTCAAGGACTTCCGCCCGCATGACCGGCCCGCCCGATCCCAGGGGAAGCTCGTCGCCGACCTTGAGGTCCTGGAACTCGGGGAGAATCTCGGTGGCACTGTGCATGTTCAAGCCGAAAAGGTTCTCGATCCAGTCGTAGGTGTAGGCGCCGCCGCGGCCGCTTCCCATCTGCACCAGCCAGGGCCAGATGTCCTCCGGCGGCGCGTCGATGGTGATGGCACGCGTGGTCACCAGCCTGGCGTCGGGCAAGAGGTCATCACCGGGCAGCTTCGCGGCGACCTCGTCCTCGCGGGCACCCCAATTGAGGCACCAGCGCCGCAAGAAGAGCAGGTAAGTCGTGGGGCCGAGGACGACCGCCGCGCCGGCGGCAGCCACTAGGGTCCGCCTCGTATGCATGGGTCTCTCCTATTCCTCGTGCTTGCCTGGCGTGACGCCCCCGATCGTGCCGATGGCGGGGGCCAGGGTGAGCCACAGGGCGATCGTGGTTGCGCCCGCTACCTCAGCTGTGCCATAGCGGCCGAGTGGCGGCAAGGACTGAACGTCCCGGAATCGGCGGCCACTGGCCATCCGTTTGCTAGGCCAACAGCTCGTAAGCGGGGTTCATCATGGTCGGGCGGCCGTCGGCGCCGATGCTGACCTTGCCCGCTAGCCGGATGCGGTTGCCTGGCTCGAGGCCGGTGATGTGGGCGCGGCCGAGGAAGACCGCAGTGATTTCCCCGGTTGAGTCGGCGACCTCACAGGCAAGCACGCTGGTCCCGGCGGGCTGGCTGGACCGGGTCTCGGCGGCGCGCAGGCGGCCCTGGACGGTAGCGTGCCCGGGCTGGCGCAGCGACCCGATCGGGTCCGTCCCTGGCGGCGGTGCCGGCCACTCGTAGTCTTCAAGGTGTCCTGGCCTGGCTGCTGTGACTGGCCTTGCCCGCTTCGCCGCTGCCGTCTCGACCTTATGCGTGACGTCGAAGGGGACGATCGTGGCCGCCGCGTTGTGAACGCGGCTAACCACGCGGGCGATCCGGTCCGCGGTGTGGTCGTGCAGCAGCCGCCCGGCCAGCGGCGGGTAGCAGCGGCGCGGCAGCACGACGGTGACGTGCGTGCCCGGCACGGCGGCGAGTGACGTCACCAGCCGGGCCGCCGCGTGGGCCAGCCGCCGGTCCGGGCAGTCCGCCAGTTCCAGCGGGATTCCGGTTCCCGCGTCCACCCACTGGCGCCGGAGCTCGTCCGCCCGCGCGCCGTCCAGGCTGAAGTGCACCGCCCGCAGGACGGTGGGCCGCAGTCCCCTGGCGTACTTCAGCGCCGCGATCGTGGCCAGGTCATAGCCGTCAACGAGCAGCAGCACGACCCGCCGGGAGTAGTTGGGCGGCTGCGCATGCGGGCCGCTGCGGCCGGCATCGGCGAGGCACTCGGCCTCGGCCCGGTACTCCCGGTTGAGCCGGATGAGAGCGAATACCAGCACCGGGAAGATGATGACGATCAGCCAGGCGCCCTCGGTGAACTTGACCACCGCGAACAGCAGCACGACTAGCGCGGTGTAGATCCCGCCCGCCAGGTTGATGACCAGCTTCCGCCGCCAGCCTGCCTCCCGGGTCCTGCGGTGGTACCTGGCCATGCCGAACCCGGCCATCGCGAACCCGGTGAACACGCCGATGGCGTAGAACGGGATGAGGGCATCCACGGTCGCGCCTGCGACCAGCATCAGCGCCACCGACAGCGCGGCCAGCAGGAGGATCCCGTTGGAGAACGCCAGCCGGTGCCCGCGCCGGCTCAGCCAGCGGGGCAGGAAGGAGTCTTCCGCGACGAAGCTGGCGAGGAACGGGAACCCGGTGAAGCTGGTGTTCCCGCCGGTGAACAAGATGGCGGCGGTCGCGGCCTGCAGCACCAGGAACATGAACTGCCCGGCCGCGCCCTGCCCGAACACGGTCCTCGCCTCCTGGGCGAGCACGGTGGGGAAGCCGGCCGTGTACGGGATCGCGTGGGTGACGTGCGCGAGCCAGGAGATCCCCGCGATCAGCACGGCCACGAGCGTGCCCTGGGTGGCCAGGAGCTGCCGGGCGTTGCGCCCTTCCGGCGGGCGCAGCGCGCTGACCGCGTTGGACACGGCCTCGATCCCCGTCAGCGAGGAACCGCCGTTGGCGAAGGCCTTCGCCATGATGTAGATGGCGCCGATGGCGATCAGCCCCGAGTGCGAGCCGATGCCGACCGCGCCAGCTCCCGGGACGACGCGCGGAAGGCCGCCGGCCGCCAGCTCGCGGACCAGGCCGGTAACGATCATCACGAGCAGCGAGCCCGCGAACAGGTACGTGGGCAGCGCGAAGACCCGGCCCGCCTCCCGGATGCCGCGCAGGTTGCCCAGGCACATGAACCCGATCGCGACGACCGAGGTAACGAGCAGGATCTTCGGGCCGATGACCGGGATGTGGGACAGCGCGGGAAACGCGGAGACGATCGCGGCGCTGCCTGCGGCGGTCTGCACCGCCACCGTGACCACGTAGTCGATCAGCAGCGCGACCGCGGCCACCTGGGCCACCCGGGGCCCGAAGTTCTCCCGCGCCACCACGTAAGACCCGCCTGCCCGGGTGTACACCGACACGACCTCGCGGTAGGACAGCACGACCAGCAGCACGCCGAACAGGACCAGCAACGTCAGCGGAAGCACCAGCGTGAACGCGGCCAGCCCGAAGAACGGCAGCAGCGCGTACAGGATCTCCTCCGTGCCGTACGCCGCCGACGACAGCCCGTCACACGACAGCACGCCCAGCGCCAGCGGCCGCGACAGCCGCTCGCCGGCCAGCTGCCCGGTGACCAGCGGCGGCCCCAGCACCCGGCACTTGACCGAGTACCAGAAGCCGTCTGGCGGCTCAGGCACCAGCAGGTGCGCCGGGTGAGCTAGGTGAGCCGGCGGCCGTTCCCCGGCCGCCCCGACCGTCGTAACTGCCACCATCGCGTCCTCCTGACATCGCGTTAGCACCCAGCCAAGCGCGCGCCTTCCGTGCCACGATCAGGGCCGTTGGTCAGGGACCTTCGGCACCCGGATCAGGTGAGTTTTGTCTCTGCCGGCGCGGTCCTGGCCGCACAGGCTAATGAGGGCATGAACGCGAGATTCCTCTTCCCGCCAGGCGGGGGCCACAGGGCTCAAGTCCCCCGGATCGGCCCGAAAGCCCCTCTTCCTTCGCGGCCCGCCCCGACAGGCTGGAGGGAAGCAAACAGGTGAAATCGAGGTGGTTGTGATGACCGTGAATCAGGCATCGGTGTGGCGGTGGGGACGGCGGCCCCTGGGAGTGGCCGGCGCCACCCGATCCCGGTGACCTGAGCAGGCGCCTGGCGGCACGGCGGGCGGAGCTAGGGCTCAGCGTCAGCCAGGTGGCCTGCCGGGCGAAGATTGAGCCGCGGTATCTGGCGTACCTGGAGAACTTCCCCGGCCACCCAGATGCCGCCACGCTGCGCCAACTGGCCGCGGCGCTTCGCACCACCTCAGCCGCCCTGCTCGGTGCCGGGCACGAAACGCCGCCCGGACGCCATCCCGGGGATGCGTGCTGGGGCTCCGCGGGCCTGGTCGATCGGCTCGTCCCAATGGAGTGCTACCGGCTGCTCGCGCCGCGCGGGATCGGGCGGATCGCCTTCGGCACCGCTTCCGGGCTCATGGTCCTGCCGGTGAACTACTCGGTGACAGACGCTACCGTGGTGATCAGGACCGGCAGCGGCTCGCTGATCGGCGTCCACGGCGACGGCCCGGTCTCGTTCGAGGCCGACCACTTTGACCTGGAGCTCGGCCAGGGATGGAGCGTGCTGGTCCGTGGCGAGGCACACCGGGTCCTGCAGCCGGCCGAACTCCGGAAACTGCGCGACGAGTGCGACCTGCGACCCTGGCCCGCCGGCGAGCACGACCTGTTCATCAGGATCGTCCCGAGCAAGATCACCGGCCGCCGGATCCGGTCCCAGTAGCCGGGAGCTAACGGCCTTCCTGCCCGCCGCGCGGGGAACGGGGGCCGGCTTCGCCTGGCGGCTCCGGGCCCAGGTCCGGGGCCGCCAGCACGTCGCGGAGCGCGGCGGCGCGCGCCGCGTCCCAGGCGAAGTCCGGGTCGGATTCGAGGAACGCGGTCGCGATGGCGCCAAGGCCGAGCGCGGGAAGTGACCACTCGCCCGCCTCCGGCGCGCCGAACGGCCGGGCGGTGGTGCGGAAAGCGGCGATGCCGGGCACGGTCAGCGCCGTCGTGATCAGGCCCTGCATGGTGGCAGTGACCAGCTGGGCGAGAGTCTCGAAGGAGACGCCGGCCTCCGGGCGCAGCCGGACCCCGAGCAGGTGCGCCATGAGCGTCCAGGCCCGGGCAACCCGGGCCAGCTGGTCCTGCTCGGCCTCGGCGAGGGCGGCCCGGACCTGATCACGGAGCCCGCCGTCGGCCATGCTCAGCACCGTGGCGTGCAATGCCAGGTAGGTACGCCAGCCCGGCGAGGCGGACAGGGCACGGAAGTCAAGCACCGGGAGCTGCCGGAAGAGTTCCAGGATTACTGATTGACGGGCCCGCGGGTCCGCCAAGCGGTCTAGCTGCCCTCCGATGATGCGCCTGATCAGGTCCATCTCATCGGCGACAATGCCGGGTACCGGGTCCCTGGCTAGTTCAAGCACCAGGTCACTGAAGAACAAGTCCTTGTGTGGCCAGCGGCGGTAGGCACTGGTACGGGACACGTCGGCCTCCCTGATCACCTCCTCGAAGCTGATGTGCTCCAGGCTCACGGTCAGCCCGGCCCGATGCACCGTGGCGAGCGCCGCCCGCAGCATTCGCCGCTCCATCTCGTCCTCCGGCAGCCGGCGCCCCCGGCGGGCCAGCCCTGTAGGCGCCTGCGAATCAGCCATGGCGCTCCCTTCTTCGTCCGGCTCAGCCTTCCCAAGAGAGACTACGGCTATCCGGGACTTTGGACTCTGTATCCCAAGTCTCTTCCCCGGCAGGCTCTTAACCGAGGGCCGCGAGACAGACAGGAGAAACGACAATGCCGCACATGTCACTGCGCTCGGGTCAGGAACTGCGGGCGAAGCCACCGAGACGACGGCACTGGCTGCGGTGGGTCCTGGGGGGCGTCCTTACGCTGATCGTCCTCATCGTCGTGGCGGCCGTCGTCGTCATCAAGCTCCAGCCATCGCAGCCGCCGCTGGCACTGCCGACCGGCGCCGCCGCGGCGCCGGCCGGGCAGCTCGACGGCACCTGGCAGGTCGCCCCGGGGTCACTGGCCGGCTTCCGGGTCCGGGAGAGCTTTCTCGGCGTCGGCAATGACGTGACGGGCCGCACCGGCGATGTCACCGGCACGGCGGTGGTGCGCTCTGGACAGGTCACCCGCGCGACGTTCCAGGTCAGCCTGGCCGCAATCACGGTCAACGGGAAGACGCGCCAGCCGCAGCTCATCCAGAGCCTTGAGGTCGCAGCCCATCCGGTCGCGACGGTCTCCCTGGCCGGCCCGGTCGCGCTGCCCGCGGCGTTCTCCTCAGGAGACACGATCACCCGGACGGCGCCGGCTACTTTCACGCTGAACGGGATCACGCGGCCCGTGACGGTGACGCTGTCCGCGCGGCGGGACGGCACCACGATTGAGGCGGCCGGTTCGCTGCCGGTCACGTTCGCGGACTTCAGCATCAAGGGGCCCAGCGGCTACGGTGCCTTCGGGTCGCTGGCCGACAACGGGACCGCTGAGTTCCTCCTCATCCTCGCGCCAGCGGCAGCGGGCTGACCGATGGCCATCCGGTCCGTCGGCCTAGGCCGACGGCCGGTAGCCGGTCACCCAGGACTGGGCTGGTCCCAGAGACGGCGGTTCCTGGCCAGGAGCTGCGGAGCGGGCGAGCGCGACGGCAACGCTGGTGATGAACGACCGGGCCGTTTCCTTGATGACCCTAGCGGCCGGTCCCGGGCTGAAGGTCCTGCGCCAATGCGGACCTTCGCGCCTGTCCCCGGCCATGACCGCACGCCAGCATGAGGGTGATTGATGACCGCGAGGACGGAGGAGCCGTGAACAGTCTCCCGACGCCCGCGGCGGCGATGGCCGGGCCGGAACAAGCCGCGACAAGGGCCGCCAGCCAGGCGGACGTCGCCCTGCACGTTGTGGGCGAGGCCGTCTGGGCTCCGTCGGTCCACAACACCCAGCCCTGGTGGTTCATCGCGGACTCGGCCGGGCTCGGCCTTTACGCGGACCCGGCCCGGCAGCTCGCGGTCGCCGACGCGGCCGGCCGCGAGATGCTGATCAGCTGCGGCGCGGCCCTGTTCACAGCCCGGCTCGCGCTGCGGGCGGCCGGCTACGTCCCCCGGACGCGGATCCTGCCCGACCCGGACCAGCCGCTGCTCATCGCCCGGCTCGACTGGCCGGACCGCGCCGCTCCCAGTGAGCACGAGTGCCGCCTGGCTGCTCAGGTGCGGTCCCGGCGGTCGCATCGGGGCGCGTTCGACCCTTTGCCGCTCGCCCCGGAACTGCTCACTGCGCTCCAGGACTGCGCCGGCCGGCATGACGCGGTACTGCGCGTCATCACCGATGAAGGCGCCCGTACGGCGCTCGCCGAGGTCGTCCAAGTCGCCGAGCGAGCCCTGCGGGCCGACAGCGCCCACGTCCGCGAGCTCGCGGCGTGGACATCCCCGCCGGGCAGCGCTCGCGACGACGGCGTGCCTGCCACCGCGTATCCGGCGCGGCCCGAGCGGACCTTCCCCTACTTCCCTGGCCGGGACTTCGCTCGCGGCCGCGGCTGGGGGCTGCCACCGGTGAGCGTGATCCCGGGCCGGTCGCCCGGCGTCGTCTGCCTCCTCGCGACGCACTCCGACCAGCCGGCCGCCTGGGTCGGCGCCGGGCAGGCACTGCAGCACATCCTGCTCACCTGCGCCGCCGTGGGCGTAGCCGCATCGCTGCATAGCCAGCCGTTCGACGCATGCCGTGGACGCGAACTCATCCGCTGCCAGCCGGGCCCGTATCCGCAGCTCCTGCTCCGGCTGGGCACCACCGTCCAGGTGGCGACCAGCGTCCGCCGCCCGCCAGGCAGCGTCCTGGTCAGCTGACCGCGACGGCAGTCCGGTCGAGTGCCCTGACCGCGGCCAGCACCAAGATGACGGCCGGCGGCCGCGTCAGGAACGACGACCGCAGGAGTCTCGACGCGGCTTCCGGTCAGGACATCACGGGCGGTCAGGCCGGCGGCCGCGGCGCGGTCGGCGCCGCGCGCGATGGGCCGATGACCAGTCGCACTTGCCGGCATAGTCGCCGTCGGCGAAGTCCGGTGCGCGGGAAGAACTTGAATTCTCCTCAGCATGCGTCGGCGACAACGTGGTCATTAGGGCCGAAGGGCCCTTCGCCTTGGTGACTTCCGCCCGTGCCGCCACCCCTGGGTGCGGCGGAAGACTCGGTGGTGACAGCGAAAGCTGAGCGGACCGCCAGCCCGGCGGGCCGCGCCACTAAGGAGACTTACGATGCGCCGCTATTCTTCCCGTTCCCTGCTCGCCACGGCGGGTGCCGCCCTCGCGGCGGTGCTGCTGATCGCCGGCGGGCTGCTGCTGTGGGGCTCGGCCTACGTGCACAACACCGTGCAGGGCCAGCTCGCCGCCCAGCAGATCAGCTTCCCGCCCGCCGCCGCGTTCGCCCACCCCAAGGCCGGCACCGAGATCACCCCCAGCATGATCCCGTCGGTCTGCCAGTACGCCGGCCAGCAGCTGCTCACCGGCCAGCAGGCCGAGGCCTACGCCGACCACTTCATCGCCGCGCACATCGCCAACATGGGCGGCGGCAAGACCTACTCCCAGCTGTCCGCTGAGTCCATCGCCCAGCCGAACAACACCGCCCTCGCCAACACGGTCAACACCGTCTTCAAGGGCGAGACCCTGCGGTCCATGCTGCTCAACGCCTACGGCTGGTGGAAGGTCTCCCAGATCACCTACATCATCTCCCTCGTCGCCTTCGGCTTCGGCGCCGTGGCGGGCCTCGGCTCGATCTTCCTGTTCGTCACCGGCCGCCGCAACAAGAGCGACGCCCCGATGCCGCCGGCCGGGCACGAGACCATCTCCCCGGTCACCACCGCATGACGGCAAGCCAACCCGATACAACGACAGAAACCACGCCGCATCCGGCCGACGCGACTAACCGCGCCGGCCGGATGCGCCTGGCCCGGGAGGCCGACCATGTTCCAGGTGCGATTCCACGGCCGCGGCGGCCAGGGTGTCGTGACCGCCGCCGAGCTGCGGCGCGATCGGCATGGCGCCCGAGGAAACCTGACGTGAGCGCGGCGAAGGACTAAAGAGAGAACGGGTGCGGCTGAGTCAGCCGCACCCGTTCCTCTTCTTCTATTGCTTTGCCTCAAGCGGGACCGACGCGGCGGCCCGTGACGCGGGTCGGGACGATCCGGACGAACAGCTCCCGGTCGCCCGGCGCCCAGGACTCCACGCCGGCGGCGCGGACCGCGTCTTCGTCGGCCCCGGTGACGTGGTGCGCCGGCCCTGGACGAGCACGCTCCAGCCCCGCCGGGCGGCGGTGTCGATGTCATCGATCTCGAACGCGACCTTGTAGTCCGCGTGGGCGATCCCGGTCCGCAGGTCCTCGTCGAGCGGGCCGTTCTCCGCCGTACGGAACACGATGGCCCCGTCCTGGACCTTGTAGTTCACCGGCAGCACGGCCGGCCCGAACCGGCCGACGTACGCGATCCGGCCGATCCCGCCTGGCGATACGAGCTCCAGGCACTCATTCTCGTCGAGCTCCTCGATTACGCGGTCAGCCATCGCGGTTGCTCCTTCCTGACATAGTGCTTTCCGGCCTGGGTGGCCTCATCTCGACCCTAGCCAGCCGCGCCGCGTCGGGCACCGGACCTTCAGCCCGACTAAGGGGACCTTCGGCCCCTGCTCCCCGGACCAGTCGGGGGCGAAGCTTGGAGCAAGGAAGCAAGCCAGTTAACGGAGGCAGCCATGCGTGCGCTCGTGTACCACGGACCGGGCCAGCGGGCCTGGGAGGAAGTCCCCGACCCGGAGATCACCGACGAAGGCGACGTGATCGTGCGGGTCGACGCCACCACGATCTGCGGCACCGACCTGCACATCCTGGCCGGCGACGTGCCCGAGGTCCGGCCCGGCCGGATCCTCGGCCACGAGGCGGTCGGGACCGTGGACGAGGTCGGCGACAACGTCCACCGGCTGTCGCCCGGAGACCGGGTCCTCGTCTCCTGCATCAGCGGCTGCGGGAGCTGCCGGTTCTGCCGCGAGGGACGCTACGGGCAGTGCGCCGAAGGCGGCGGCTGGGTCCTCGGCCACCGCATCGACGGCACCCAGGCCGAGTACGTCCGCGTCCCGTACGCCGACACCTCCACCTACCGGATCCCCGACGGCGTGCCCGACGAGGAGATCCTCATGCTGGCCGACATCCTGCCCACCGGCTACGAGGTCGGCGTGCTGGCCGGCGGCGTGCGCCCCGGCGACGTGGTGGCCGTCGTGGGCGCCGGCCCGGTCGGCCTGTCCGCGATCACCTGTGCCCGGCTGTTCAGCCCCAGCCACGTCGTCGCCATCGACCGCTCCGACGCAAGGCTCAAGGCGGCCAGGGAATTCGGCGCCGACGTCACCGTCAACAACGAGACCGAGGACGCGGCGGCCGTCATCAGGGACCTCACCGGGCGGCTCGGCGCCGACGTGGCGATCGAGGCCGTCGGCACCGCCGCCACCTTCGAGCTGGCGGTGAAGCTGGCCCGGCCGGGCGGCCGGATCGCCAACATCGGCGTGCACGGCAAGCCCGCCCTGCTGCACCTCGAAGACCAGTGGGCCAGGGACATCACCATCACCACCGGCCTGGTCGACGCCTCGTCCACCCCCACCCTGATGCGGCTGGTCGCCACCGGCCAGCTCGACGCCAGCCGCTTCATCACCCACCGCCTCGGCCTGGACGACTTCGAACACGCCTACGACGTCTTCGCCGACGCCGCACAACGGCGCCCTCAAGGTCGTGCTCACCCGCCAGGAAGAGGAGGACGAAGAGGAAGAGGGGCAGACGAATGAAGACCTTCGTCAAGGACGTCATGACCACCAGGGTGATCTCGGCAAAGCGCGAGACGCCGTTCGCCGCGATCGCCACCGCCCTGCGCGAGCACCGGGTCAGCGCGTTCCCCGTGGTCGATGAGCAGGGCCAGGTCATCGGCGTCGTCTCGGAGTCCGACCTGCTGGCCAAGCTGGCCCTCGGCGTCGACGACGGCCAGGCGCCGGGCATCACCGGGATCCTGCACCGGCACGAGCTGGAGAAGGCCCGCGCCCTCACGGCGCAGGAGCTGATGACCTCCCCCGCGTACATGGTGTTCCCCGAGGACACCGTTGAGCACGCCGCCCAGCTGATGTACCGGCGCCGGGTCAAGCGCCTGCCGGTCGTAGACGCGGATAATCACCTGGCCGGGATCGTCAGCCGGGCCGACGTGCTGGCCGCCTACGACCGCCCGGACGTGGAGATCGGCGAGGAGATCAGGAACGACGTCGCGGTATGCGAGTCCCTCGCCGACGCCGGAAGGTTCGACGTGGCGGTCACCGACGGCGTCGTCACCCTGACCGGCCGGCCGCGGACCGGTGAGCAGGGACACGACATCGTCCGGCGGGCCCGGCACGTTCACGGCGTCGTGGCCGTCCGCGACCGCCTCGACTACCCGCCCGCCGGCTCGGCCGGCATCGACGTCCTGGCCAGCTTCCCGGTTGACTGACCTGGACAGGCAGAACCCCGAGGGGGCAGCGGTGATCTCACCGCTGCCCCCTCGGCTCGGTCAGGGACCGGTCAGGCTAGCGGGGCGCCTAGGCGTGCCCCGCGGGCCGGGTGAGGATGTTAGGGATGGCCGACGGCCTCGACGAAGGAGGGTGCGGTTGGCGGGGAATGACGGGCCGGGGTACGGCTCGGTGCGGCTTGCTTCGGCCGCCGGCCGCTGGGTGCTGGCGGTGGCGGTGCTGGGCGACGCGTTGATCCTGCTGGAGGCGACGGTTGTCAACGTGGCATTGCCGACGATCGGCCGTGATCTCCACGCGAGCGTCGCGGGGTTGCAGTGGACGCTGAACAGCTATGTGCTTACGCTCGCGGCGCTTGTCCTGGTGGGCGGTTCGCTCAGCGATATCTACGGCCGGCGCCGCATGCTCATCCTGGGCGTGGTGGTCTTCGTGGCCGCGTCGGCGCTGTGCGCGGCCGCCCCGACGATCGGGCTGCTCATTGCCGGCCGGTTCGTGCAGGGGATTGGCGGGGCTCTCCTTACGCCAGGGAGCCTTGCGATCATCGAGGCCGTCTTTCATCCCGATGACCGCACCCGGGCGATCGGCGCGTGGGCGGGCCTGGGGGCGGTCGCGGGCGCGATCGGCCCCACCGTCGGCGGGTACCTCACCGACGCCGTGTCGTGGCGCGCCGTCTTCCTGATCAACATCCCGCTGGGGGTTTTTGTCGTCGTCGCCGCGGTGCTCCACGTGCCGGAGACCAGGGACCCGACGCAGGCCGGCCTGGACCTGCGCGGCGCCGCGCTTGCCACGCTGGCCATCGGCGGTGTGTGCTTTGCCCTGACCGAAGCGTCCGGGGGCCTGACACCGGTGATTGCCGCCTCGGCCGTCGGCCTGGCCGCCGCGGCTGCCTTCGTCGCCGTCGAGCGGCGGGCCGCGAACCCGATGCTTCCGCTGGAGCTGTTCCGCTCCCGCCAGTTCGCCAGCGCCAACGTGCTCGCGCTGGTCGCCTACGCGGCGCTCGGCGGCGTGATCTTCCTGTTCGTCGCGTTCCTGCAGATCACGCTCGGCTACAGCGCAGTGCAAGCCGGCGCCGCCACGCTGCCGATCACCCTGCTGCTCTTGACCCTCTCCAGCCCGTCGGGGGCGATCGCCCAGCGAATCGGCCCGCGGATCCCGCTGACGGCCGGGGCTATCGTGACCGGCGCGGGGCTGCTGCTGATGGCACAGCTCCACCCCGGCGACCGGTACCTCACCGGGGTGCTGCCCGCGCTGGTCGTCTTCGGGGTCGGGCTCGGCACGCTGATTACCCCGATCACCGCGACGGTCTTGGCGAGCGTCGATTCACGGCATTCCGGGATCGCTTCGGCCGTCAACAACGCGCTCTCGCGTCTCGGCCAGATGATCGCGGTGGCCGCCCTTCCCCTGGCCGCGGGGCTTTCCGGTTCCGCCTTCGAGGACCCGGCCAGAATGGCGGCCGGCTTCCCGGTCGCCATGACCGTTGCCGCCGGGGCGTCTTTCGCCGCCGCGCTGCTCGCCTGGACCACGATCAGCAACGACGCGCTGAGCCAGACCGGTACGGACACCAGGCAAGTGCCAAGGAACTCCCGCCGTCACTCAAGCGACACTGCCCGGTGGCCGGCACCCCGCTCGCCGCGTCCCTGAGTACCCCGCCCGGTCCCCGCCCGCCGACGACCAGGGAGCCGTGAACGCGCGCTCAGGTGAGCAGGCCGCGGGCCAGCTGGCGGGCCGAGTCCATGGCGGGCTCGTGCTCGTCGTCCAGCACGGTTAGCGCTACATGGTCGGCCCCGGCTTGCCGGAACTCGTTGACCCGGGCCGTGATGGCCTCGACGCTTCCCCAGGGCACCAGCCGGTCGACGAGTTCGTCGCTGAGACCGTCGATGTCGCTGCCGGTGAATCCCATGCGGCCGAAGCTGGCCCGATAGCCCGGGACGGCGGACAGGAACCGCAGCGGGCCGCGGGCGGCTTCCCTGGCGCGGCCGGCGTCCGCCTGCAGGGCCACCAGCAGGCTGACGACAAGCGTTGCCTGGTCGCCCAGGATGCGGCGCGCGGCGCGGGTGTAGTCCGGCGTTACCAGCAGCAGAACCGCGCCGGCGGCTCTTTCGCGGGCGATCTCGAGCTTGCGGGGGCCGAGCGCGGCCAGGATCCGCCGACTAGCCGGCACCGGCGGCTCGCCCCGGTCGAGCTGGTCCAGGTAGTCGCGCAGTGGCCGCAGCGGCCGGGGCACCTGCGGACCGCCAAGACCGGCGATGAACCGGCCGGGCGCGCTGGCCTGCAGCTCGGCGTAGAGACGGGAGACTTCACCGGGTGCGTAGACGTCGACCGAGATGATGCCGGGAACAACCGGCACCGACGTGGTCGCCCGGACGACCTCCGCGATCCGGCTCAGGCTGTCGATCTGCCCTCCGCGCAGCCAGATCGCGGAGTAGCCGAGCCCTTCCAGGGCGGCCGCCTCCTCCAGATGGCTTCCGTCAGCCGAGACTTCCACCGTCAGGCCGACCGGCCCAAGGTCAAGCTTGCTCATCGCATCCCGCCCGCTCTCCTGGTTCGCCTGTCCACGACGTTAGAACCTGAAGCTTGCTTTAGGTCAAGGAGCCGGCGAGCAAGTAGCGGGACGGGGCCACGGGAACCACGCGCCCGTTCGGGATGATCTGCTTTCGACCTGGCCTCGGCCTACAGCCGGTAGGCGTCCGGTCGGCGGTCGGTGAGCAGGATGCCGGCTTCCTGGCGCGCGGTGTGGAGTCGCTCCGCGAGCTTGATCTCGGTGACCAGGTACTCGACGTCGGGGGAACCGGTCCGGGAAAGGGAGGCCACGATCTCGCCGTTCGGGGCGATCACGCGGCTGCCGCCGAGGAACTCGATGCTGCCGTTGTCGCCGCACTGGTTCGCCATCACCCACCACTGGGCGTTGCCCAGCGCCTGAGCGGGATAGAGGAGGTCCCACCAGCGCTCGGCCGCGGTCTCGTACGCGGAGGGCGAGATCACCAGGTCCGCGCCGGCCAGCGCCAGCGTCCGCGCGCTCTCGAAGAAGTCACCGTCGAAGCAGATCAGCACGCCGACGTTGCCGAGCCGGGATGTGGGCACGACGCGCAGGGATTAGCCCGCGCTGAAGGCGACGTCCTCGCCGCCGGGCCGGTAGAGGTGCACCTTGCGGTGCGCCGTGAGCACCTCGCCGTCGGAGTCGATGAGGACGGCGGTGTTGTAGACGCGGGATCCGGCCAGCTCGGGGATCGTGCCGGCGCACACCATGACCGAGTGCCCGCGCGCCCACGCGCGCAGCCGGGTGACCAGCGGTCCGTCCAGTGGCTCGGCCGACCGGCGGCTGTGCTCCGCCAGCTGAGCGGGGTCATAGCCGGTCAGCCACATTTCCGGCAGCACGACCAGGTCGGCGCCGCGCGCGGCGAGGTCCGCGATCGCCGCGCGGGCCGTCTGCTCGTTCCGCTCGGTCTCGCCAGGGACCGGCAGCCACTGGGCGATGCCGACGGTCGCGGTCGCGGGAACGGCGGTCATTCTCTGCGGGTCCTTTCACGAGACAACGTCCCGCCTCGCGAACACCGCGTCGCTGCGACCGCAGACGGTTCAGTAACGATCGCTCCAGTGTCACCGAACTGTCTAGATACATCTCACCAGCGTTTTCCGAAGCTTTGCATCGGCCGAACCGATGCACTGACGCGAGCCGGTCATCTGCCTTTCCGATGTTGAACGTCAGCAAGATCTATTTGCTATCTGCTGACCTTGATCGCAGACTCGGAGGACTGCGTGATTCGGAGTGGAGGGGCGGATGCCGAGCCAGGAGATCGAAGTCCTCGTCGTCGGTGCGGGCCAGGCCGGGGTGGCGATGAGCGAGCACCTGAACGGCTACGGCGTGCCGCACCTCGTCGTTGAGCGCCACCGCATCGCCGAGCGGTGGCGCTCGGAGCGGTGGGACTCCCTGGTCGCCAACGGGCCCGCCTGGCACGACCGCTTTCCCGGGCTTGAGTTCGCCGGCCTCGACCCCGATGGCTTCGCATCGAAGGAGCAGGTCGCGGACTACTTCGTCGCCTACGCGGAGAAGATCGGGGCGCCGGTCCGTTGCGGTGTCGAGGTGACGTCGGTGCGCAAGAACGGCCGGCCCGGCTTCCGCGCCGAGACCTCAGACGGAGTCATCGACGCGCGCTACGTCGTCGCCGCGACCGGCCCGTTCCAGCGCCCGGTGATCCCGGCGATCATTCCCGGCGGCGCCGGGCTCCTGAACATCCACTCCAGCGCCTACCGCAACCCGCGGCAACTGCCCGACGGCGCCGTCCTCGTGGTCGGCGCCGGGTCATCGGGGGTGCAGATCGCCGACGAGCTTCGGCAGTCGGGCCGGACGGTTTACCTCTCCGTCGGGCCGCACGACCGGCCGCCGCGCCGGTACCGCGAGCGCGACTTCGTCTGGTGGCTCGGAGTCCTCGGCAAGTGGGAAGCCGCCACCCCTCCCCTGGGCGCGGAGCACGTCACGATCGCGGTCAGCGGCGCACACGGCGGCCACACCGTCGACTTCCGCGCTCTCGCCGCCAGCGGCATCAAGCTCGTCGGCCGGGCCGTTTCCTACGACACCGTTTCCCACGGCAAGGGGACCATGCGCTTCGCCCCGGACCTCGGCGACAACATCGCGCACGGCGACGCCAGCTACCGGTCGCTGCTCGACGAGGCCGACGCCTACATCTCGCGCAACGGCCTCGACCTTCCTGAAGAGCCGGACGCTCACTTCCTTGATCCAGAACCCGAGTGCGTGACCAGCCCCGTGCTCTCACTTGACCTCGGTCGGGCCGGGGTGAACTCGGTTATCTGGGCGACCGGCTTCGGGCTTGACTACGGCTGGCTGAACGTCGACGCGTTCGACGCGAACGGAAAGCCCAGGCACCAGCGGGGCGTGTCGGCCGAGCCCGGCGTCTACTTCCTGGGCCTGCCCTGGCAGTCGCGGCGGGGCTCGAGCTTCATCTGGGGGGTCTGGCACGACGCCAGGTACCTCGCCGACCACATCCAGATGCAGCGGGGCTACCACGCGTACGGGTCCGCCGCCGGCGCGGCGAGCCTGTCCGATGCCGTCGTCTACGGAAGGTGAACACGGTTAACTTGCCTACCCACACGCGCATCCGCCCGTTCAACACGAAGGACACCTACCCCGAGCAGAGCCTCGACAACGACCTGTGCCAGGCCGTTGTCGCGAACGGCGTCGTCTACCTGCGCGGCCAGATCGGGCAGGACCTCGACACCAGGGAAAGCGTGGGCATCGGGGACGTCGAGGCGCAGGCCGAGAAGGCGATGGCCAACATCGACCTGCTGCTGCGCGAGGCCGGCAGCGGTGTCGCCGACATCGTGAAAGTGGTGGTCTACCTCACCGACATCCGGTACCGGGAACCGGTGTACCGGGTGATGGGACGGTGGCTGAAGGGCGTCTACCCGGTCTCGACCGGGCTCGTCGTCGAGGCCCTCGCCCGGCCGGAGTGGCTGGTGGAAATCGACGCGACCGCGGTGATTAGCGGTGCCTCGTGACGTTCTCGCTGGCCGCGCGCGACCCCGCCACGGGCGCGTTCGGCATGGTGCTCAGCTCGTCCAGCCCCGCCGTCGCCGCGCGCTGCCTGCACCTGCGCCCCCGCGTGGGGGTGGCGGCCTCGCAGAACGTCACGAACCCGGCGCTCGGGCCGCGCCTGCTCGACCTGCTCCAGGCCGGGTCTCCCGCCGAGTCGGCGCTGTCACGGGTGGTCGCGGAGGAGCCGCATCCGGAGCACCGCCAGCTCACCGTCGTGGACGCCGCCGGCCGGGTCGCGCACTTCTCCGGCGCCCGTGCGCTCGGCACCTACGCCGCCGCGACCGGGCACCAGACAGTCGCCGCGGGCAACCTGCTCGCCGACGTCCACGTGGTGCAGGCCATGATCGACTCCTACCAGGCCAGCACGGCGGCCACCTTCGAGGAACGCCTGCTGGTCGGGTTCCTCGGCGGGCTCGCCGCGGGCGGTGAGGAGGGGCCGGTGCGCTCCGCCGGCCTCGCGGTCGTCGAGAGCGCCGCCTGGCGGGTGACGGACCTGCGCGTGGACGACGCCGACGAGCCCGCGGCCGAGCTCGGCCGGCTGCTGGCCCTGTGGCTGCCGCAGAAGCGGGACTACCTGACGCGGGCCCTCGACCCTTCGGGCGCGCCCTCCTATGGCGTGCCCGGGGACCGTTGACGCCGGCCGGAAGCCGTGCGTCTGACGGGCAGGTGAAATCTGTACAATCGATGTTTCTGAGCCTTTGATTCGGCATGACCGGTGCAAGGAGGCAGGGATCCCCGAGTACACGCTGCGCCAGTTGCAGTACTTCGTCGCTGCCGCCGAGGCGGGCACGGTCACCCAGGCCGCCGAGGCGGTGCACCTGTCCCAGTCGGCCATGTCCACCGCGCTCGCCGACCTGGAGAAGGCATTCCAGGTGCAACTGCTTGTGCGCCACCACGCGCGCGGGATCAGCCTCACCCCGGCCGGCCGGGAACTGCTGGTAGCCAGCCGTCAGCTGCTGGCTCAGGCGGCCGACCTGCTCGGCGCCGCCGAGGGCCTCGGTACCTCGCTGACCGGAACGGTCCAGATCGGCTGCTTTTCCGTCCCGGCCCCCTACGTGCTGCCGGAGTTGCTCGCGACCGCCGCCGAGCGGTTCCCCGGGCTGCAGGCGGAGACGGCCGAGGTGAACCTGGCCGAGCTCGCCGAGGGCGTCGCCAGCGGAAGGTTCGAACTCGGTATCGGCTACGACCTCATCGATGATGACCGGCTGACCCAGGAGCCGCTGTACAGCCTGCCGCCTTACGTGCTGCTCCCCGGCACGCACCGGTGGTCCAAGCGCCGCTCGGTGCGGCTGGCCGAGCTGGCCGAAGAGCCGATGGTCCTGCTGGACCTGCCGCATAGCCGCGAGTACTTCCAGCGGATCTTCAGCAGCGCCGGGGTCACCCCCACCGTGCGCTACCGCTCGGCGAGCGTGGAGACCTGCCGCGCGCTGGTGGGCCGCGGCCTGGCTTACACGGTGCTGAACTTGCAGCCGAAGGTCTCGGTCTCGCTGGACGGGCACCCGGTGGCCGCCGTGCCGATCCACGACGACGCCCCGGCGCTTGCGGTCGTGCTGATCACCGCGGCCAACACCCGCCCGACGCGCCGGGCGCAGGCGATCGCCCAGCTATGCCGCGAGCACCTCTTCGCGTCCTAGCAGAGTAGTAAGAGCCTGCGGGAAGTGCGGCCGCGCTTGGCCATCGGGCCCGGATGCTGGCCGAGATGGCCCCGGCAGCCTAAGACAATCTCAGAATCGTCTCCCGCCTCCGCAGCTACCGGTGAACCACGGACTTCTTCCTCGTGCGGGCGACGCGGATCCCGAGCCGCTGGCCTGCTGTCCGGAGGAGGCTTCAGCGCTCGCGGGCCGCTTCGGCGACCGCGGCGGCGATCGGCCGGGCCTCGGGCCTTACGGACTTGCCCGCGACCAGGACGGTCGGCGTCGCCTCGACTCCCAGCGCGGTGGCGCGCAAGGTCACGTACGGCGGCCAGTCAAGATAAGGCGCGTCGGACACGCAGGTCGCGAACGCCGGGCCGGGCAGCCCGGCTGTCTCCCCGATGCGCGCGAGTTCCTCATCGCTCAGGCCGGGCCCGCCCTCGGGCGGCTGGTTGACGAACAGCGCGTGCGCGTACTCGGCGAACAGTCCCTGGTCGGCAGCGCAGCCCGACGCCGCGGCCGCCCGCGTGGAGTAGTTCGTCGTCGACGCCGCGTCCAGGAAATTCATCGGATGGTAGACCAGGCTGATCTGCCCGTCGACCGCAAGTCGCGTCAGGCCCGGCCCGGACGACAGCTCGAACCGCTGGCAGAACGGGCAGAGGAAGTCGATGAAGGCATCGACGCGGACCGGGCCCCGCCCGATCACTATCCCGTCGCCTTCCTCAGTCGCCCCGCGGGGAAGGCGCCTTGGGGCAGTCTGGTCGGTCATGGATCACTCCAGGAAGCTCTCGGCAAGCGCCTGTCGCTGGCCCACGCCCCATACAAGGTTGAGAGCGTCTAGAAATTTTATGCCCCCTGCCCGTCCCCCGCAGAACGGTGCCGGCTCGGTCAGCAGTAAGGCTCCCGGTCGCCGGGGTCGGCCGCGATGGCCGGCGGGCCTGCTGTTACCGGAGCGGTTCAGCCGCTGCCGCCCGCAGCCGGGCTACCGCTCCGGCTAGGACCAGGGCTGAGCCGACGGCGATCCTCGGCCTGCGCTGCTGCACGGCCCGGGGCACCCGCAGGGCCCAGAAAACAGCGAGCGGGGCTTCGCTGGCGATCGCGAGCACCGTCAGCCGCCGCGGGCGGCGCAGGCCCGACCGCACCCCGAAGACCATCTGCATCGAGGGCCCAAGGACGTCCAGGGCGCTCCGCCATGGCTGGCGGGTCATCCAAATATCCGTCGGGGCGGCGGTAGCCGGCACCTTTAGGCCACGGCTGCGCATCAGGTCCTTTTGCTGCTCGATGTTCTTTTGCGCCTCGGCCCGGGTCGGCGCTTCGGTGCCAAGGCCCCACGCCACCAGCCCGAAGCCAGCAGCGCTGGCCCACGCGGCCAGGGCCCGCCGCCGGCGCCCGGCGGCCCAGTGCCCGGCCCCGATGGCGGCCTGGGTAACAGCCGGGGCGACCGGGGACAGCCACCCGGGTATCCCCGAGGGCCTGGTCCCGTCCAGAACCGACATAAAGGCCAGCCGCCCCAGCGCCCGGTCCCCGCTTTTATCACGACCCATTCCGACATTGTCGCCCGAGCGGCGCATAAGTGCCAAGCTCCCGGACTACCGCTATGCCACGGCGATTGTCGGCATCAGCTTTTATCGAATTAGCCCGAACGGAAGGTGGCGCCGGTTAAGCCGGCGACGCCAACGCCCGCGCCGGGCCATCGCTGCGCGGCTTCTCCGAGTCGTGCTTGCGCGGGGACGGCGAGGAGCCGCAGCTCGCGGGCCCGCCGGACCGCGGCGGAGCGGTCATCGGTGCCGAGCTTGGCGTAGATGCTGCGGATGTGGGTGCCGACGGTGTTCACCGATACCGACAGCTCGGCGGCGATCTCGGGCCGCGACAGGTTGGTCGGCAGGTACCGCAGCACCTTCAGCTCGCTGTGGCTGAGCGGTGCTGCCGGTGGTGCCGCGGGCGGGCCTTCGGCCCGCACGGACGCGCCGCGCATGACGTCGAGGATGTCGAGGAGCAGCGCCGCGTGGGCCGTGTCGTGACGCGGCATCGCCTCGAGCAGTTCCCGGGACCCGGTCACCGCGAACGGCAACGCCAGCCGGTCGGCCTCGGCCAGCGCCAGGGCCCGCTCGGCCGCGTCGTTCGCGGCGCGCTGGTCGCCCAGCTCCCGGTGGGCCAGCCCGGCCAGCAGGTGAGCTTCCACAAGTCGTGAAGGCACCGATGACCGGCGCGGTCCCGTCCAGCACCGCCCGGGCCGCGGCGAGCGCGGCGGCCGGATCGCCGTCCGCCAGGCAGATCATCGCGCGAGCGGTGCCGATCTCGGCCGACTGGGCCCGCTCGTCATCCAGCGCCGCCAAAGCGGGGCGCGCCTTCCGGTCAACCCGAGACGGGCCTGGGTGGCCAGCCGCCAGCCGGTTACCCGGCTGGCCAGGGCGAGGGAGTTCACCAGCTGGGCACCGCAACGTTCGGCGGCCGTGAACTCCTTGAGTGCTTGGTGGTGGCGTCCCCGGCCGGCGTGCAGCATCCCGGTCACCAGATGCAGCCGCAACCGGACGCCGGGCCCGCTGTCTGCTCGCGCGGCCGACTCGGCCCGCCGCAGCCAGCGCTCGCCCTCGTCATAGTCCCCCGCCCAGATCATCCTTTCCGCGAGCGTGACCATGGCGGGCGCGATCATCGGTTCGTCGCCCCAGCCGTGTCGCTCGGCGAGCGCGATCGCCTCGCGGCAACGTCGCACGGCAGTGCCGGACGAACCGGGCTTCGTCGACAATCCGAATTGCGCCAGGCAGCCGACTTCCAGGTACGGACGGCCGATCCGCCGGGCCAGAGCGGCGCCCTCTTGCAGGTGGCGTTCGGCATCTGGCTGCCTTAGGGCCCACGCCTCGACGGTCCCCAGGTTCATCAGCGCGGCTGCCCGCAGGTCGTTGCCGAGCGCGACGTCCTTGTCGGACTGCCCGGACACCGGGCCGGCGAGGAATCCGGCCTGCTCGGTCACGCTGGGCAGGTCACCGCGCCGCCGCGCCAGCCACAGCCGCGCCGAGGCGGTTGCCATGCGCAGGCGGCGACGGCGATCGGGGCCGTCGTCTCGGCGTGCGACTCGGCTACGGCCAGGTAGGCGGCGACGGCGTCCAGACGCCCGTGGACGAGCTCACCGGTCGCGCGGCACCAGCGCCAGCTCGGGGTCCGTACGGTCGCCGGGCGGGAAGGCCCGCACCAGCGCCCGGATCGTTTGCGCCTGCCCGTCGAGCGTGAGGCTGAAGCAGTGGTCGGCGAGCAGCCGGGCCGCGCCGGGCCAGTCGCCCGCCGCCTGCGTGTGCCTGATGGCGTCGGCAACGTGGCCGTGCTCGCTGAGCCACTGGGCGGCCACGCCGGTGCAGCGCCGGCACCTCATCGGGCAGCGTCCGGCGCAACTGGTAGCCGCAAGAGGTCCGCGAACAGGTGATGGTAGCGAAACCAGGTCCGCTCGGCGTCCAGCGAGACCACGAACGCGTTCGACTCCTCCAGGTCGCAGCAGCATCCGTTCCGACCCCGGGCGGCCGGTCAGCAGATCGGCCAGCTCGCCGTTGACGCTGGTCGAGCACGCAGGTGCGCACCAGCAGGTCCCGGACGCCGTCGGGCTGGCCCTCCAGCATCTCGCCGAGCAGGTACTCGGCGACCGTGCGGTCGCTGCCGGAGAACTCCGCCGCGAAGCGCTCCGGATCCGGGTGACCGGCCAGTGACAGCGCCGCCAGCCGCAGCCCCGCGGCCCACCCCTCCGTCCGCTGCCCACAGCAGCGCCGTCCCGCCCGTCCGACAACGCGACGCCCGCGGCCGCCAGCAGCTCGCCGGCCTCCCGCTCGCTGAACCGGAGATCCGCCGCGCGGATCTCGGCCAGCTCACCCGCCAGCCGGAGCTGATGCAGCCGCAGCGGCAGATCGCGACGGGTTGACACGATGGCGTGCGCGTGCGAGGGAGGTTCAGCCAGCAAGCGCGCCAGCTGGGCCAGCGTGCCCCGGCGAATTCAGCTCATGCGACATCGTCGATCACCAGCACGACCCGGGCACAGTGCCCGGCCAGCTCTGACAGCACCCGGTCGGCCATCGCCCGCCCGTTGAACCCGGGCGTCGCGGTCGACGGCTCATCCCCAGGTCGCGCCGTAAGCCCGGCGGACCGCGGACAGCAGCAGCGCCAGCCAGAAGACCTGCGCGTCCCGCTCTCCCGGCGCTACCGAAACGAACGCGTACACGGTGCGCCCCGGCCCGGACCAGCGGCCCAGGCCCGCAACCAGCGATGTCTTCACGCCACTGCCAGCAGGCGCGGAGACGGAACGTCACCTTGCCATGCCGCCAATGGTCAAGACGCGCCACAAGATCATCACGAGCGACCAGCCCGGCGGCTACCGATACTTCCGCTTGGAGTTCCGTCATGGGCAGTCCAGCCGACCGAATCGCGGGGCCTGTGGGTGATCTCCAGGTAAACACCGGCCGGCGAGCGGAACAGTACCCAGGTGGGTACTCCTTTCCCTGGGCGGTTAGCGGCCTTGCGAGCGGCGGGCGGCGAGCCGGGCCAACTCGGTCCGGTTGGCCACCCCCAGCTTCGCGTATGCGCGGGACAGGTACACCTTGACCGTGTTGCGAGAGATGAACATTCCCTGGCGATGTCGGGATTGCTCGGCCGCGGCTGGCCAGCTCGGCCACCTGACGTTCGACGGGGCTGAGGCTGACCCACCCGTGCGTGGCGCCCGCGCGCTCCCCGCGGCCCCGCTGGGCGTAGGCGACGGCCTCCTCGAGGGACAGCCGGGCGCCGTCCTGAACCGCCCTTTCAGGCCGTCGTCGCCCAGCGGGGGGCCGCGGCCAGGTTCAGCATCGCTGCCTCCCTGAGCATCGGGAATGCCACGAGGCCAAGCGCCGCCCTCCCGCTGGGCCGCGGCGATGAGCCGGACGGCGCGCTCGTGCTGCCCGGTGCGCAAGGCGACCTCGGCGACCACGTCGAGGGCGTCGGTCACCGAGGGACGCCACCGTGGTCGCTGAGCACCTTGAGCGCGTCGTGGGCGATGGATTCCGCCCGCTCGTCGTCGCCTTCGAGCAGCAGGGCGCGGGCCAGCCCGAGGTGGGCTAGTGCCTCGGCCCGCCGGTTCCGCAATGGCTTGGCGGAGGCCAGCAGCCGTTCGACGTGGACCTTGGCCCGGGCGCTGTCGCCGCGCGCCAGCGCCACGGAAACCAGCATCTCCTGCGCCTGCCAGGCGGCGACGCAGACATCCGGTTCCTGCTCGTAGATGCTCGCGGCCCACTGTTCGGCCCGGTCGAGGTCGCCGGCCGCGAGGGCGGCGACGCCCAGGGCGTGCATGAGCGCCCCGGACCCGAGAAGCAGCCCTTCCTGCCTCGATTGCTCAAGATCGGCCTCCGCCCGCTCGCGGGCGGCGTCCGCCTCTCCCGTGGCGGCGTCGAGAAGGCACCGCACCTCAACCGCGCAGTACCGGCTCAGCTGGTCCTTTCCCGGCAGCATGGCCAGCGCCCGCTCGCAGTGAGCGCGAGCGGTGGCCAGGTCACCGGCCGAGAACGCGATGTTGGCCAGGCACCACAAGCACCAGCGGACGTCGTCCTCGTAGCCGATGGCCTCGGCCACCTCGAGCGTTCCTCGAGGGGGCTTCGCATCGCGTCGCGATCGTCCTGA
>CAWKKG010000026.1:0-35397 GCA_963850115.1 uncultured Actinomycetota bacterium | reverse complement strand
CACACTTTTTAAGGGGGCTGACCTGCAGGTCAGCCCCCTTTCTTTGTTTATGCTCCATTACTCGGTATCGGGGGTGGGCGCGCGGGGCGGGTGAGATGCGCCCCCGCGCGCTCGTTGCTCAGAAAGCGAGCACCGAAGCGCGGTGGCGCACCCACCGCCGCCCCGCGCACCCCCCTCGCAACAAGCGTCAAAAAGAGTCAAAACCGAATCGTGCCGCATCTCGGAGCTCACGCGCCTTCCCCTCGGCGCGTTAACCCCCGGAGAGGCTCCACGCTCCCGCGCCGCCTGGACCTCTTGGCGGCTCGGCCGGAGGCGTTGTGACTCTTGGAGTGGTGGACATTTCTGTGGTCATCGGGGAGAGGGCTGCGGGGCGGGAGTTGGTCCGTCACCATGGCTCTGACGGGTGGTCGGCCTTGGGGGGCGGTGGGTCTCCCGGGTCTGGTGTGGGAGCGGTTAGTAGGGGGAGCGGTAGAGGCGCTGCCTCGTCGTTTTGCTGCCCTGACTGTTGCTGGGTCGGGGCCGAGGGTGTCCTGATAGCGCGTAGGGTTAAAGGTTGAGTGTGTAGGAGGGTTTAACAGTGGCCGAAGACGGCGAGTCGTCGCAGCGTAGTAGTGCCGGAGACGGGCGTGGGCGTGCTGGTGGAGGCGCTGGCCGTGGCTCTGGCGACGCCGGGCGCACCGGGGGGTACAGCCGTTCCGGAGGCCAGGGGGGCCGTAGCGGCGGCTTCAGCGGTCCCCGGACCGGAGGTGGGGACCGCCGGTCCGGCGCCCCGCGCGATGGCGGCCGGGGCGGCAACGACCGAGGCCCCTCCCGCTACCGGGACGACCGGGACGACCGGCGGCCGCGTTCCGACCGTGACGGTGACTCGAGCGGGGACGCCAATCGCGATAGCGGGCGTGGCGGCTACGGCGACCGCACCGACCGTCCGTCCTACGGCGGGCAGCGCGGTGGCGGATCCGGCGCTCCGCGGCGTGACTCCGGCGGCGAGCGCGGCTACGGCGGTAACCGCTCGGGCCGTCCGTCCTATGGCGGCGGGGCCGGCCGTTCCGACAGTGGCTTTCGTGGTGGTGACCGGCCGCGCCGGGACTTCGGCGCGAGCGGTGAGCGCGGCTCTGACCGCGGCCCCAGCCGCGGCGACCGCCCGTCTTACGGCGGCCAGGGCCGTTCCGATGGCGGCTACCGGGGCGGCGACCGCCCCTCATACGGCGCCCGCCAGGGCCTGCTCTGACGGTGGCTACCGCGGCTGGCGACCGTCCCTCATACGGCGGCCAGGGCCGTTCCGACAGTAGCTACCGCGGCGGCGACCGTTCATATGGCGGCGGCCAGGGTCGCTCCGACGGCGGCTTCCGTGGCGGCGACCGTCCTTCCTATGGCGGCGGCCGGCCGTTCCGACGGCGGCTTTCGTGGTGGTGACCGGCCGCGCCGGGACTTCGGCGCGAGCGGTGAGCGCGGCTTGACCGCGGCCCCAGCCGCGGCGACCGCCCGTCTTACGGCGGCAGGGCCGTTCCGATGGCGGCTTCCGCGGCGGCGACCGGCCCTCGTACCGCGGCGGCCAGGGCCGCTCTGACGGCGGCTACCGCGGCGGCGGCGACCGGCCGTCGCCGCGCGGTCCGCGGCGCGAGTTCGGTGACGGCGATCGCGGTGAGCGCGGCTATGACCGCCGCTCCGGCGGTGGCCAGGACGGCGGTCGGGACGGCGGCTTCCGCCGCTCCGAGGGCGGCTACGGGCGCGATCGTGAGGACCGCGCGCCCGGTGGCAACCGGTCAGGCCAGGACGGACCGTCACGCTCCGGGAGGCCGTCGTACGGCCGTCCGGGCGGCACCGACCGCCCGGCGCGCAGCCAGGGCTTCAGCCGCGCCATGTCCGACCGGATCGGCGGCTCGTTCCCCGACGACCGGGCGGCCCGGTCGCCGCGGCCTGCGCGGCGGACGCCCGGGTGCCCGCGGCGCCTCCTACGGGGCGGGCGGCCGGACGGCCAGCCCGTCCAGGTACGGGGCGGGGCCAGGCGGAGACCGGGACCGCTCATCCGACCGCGGGGACGGCCGGCCCCGTGCCGACCGGCCCAGGGACGACCGGCGCGCTAGCGCATCCGACGCGCCCCGCATCCCGGACAGCATCACCGACGACCAGGTATCCCGCGAGGTGCGGGACGAACTCGGCAGCCTCTCGATGGACCGGGCGAGCACGGTCGGCCGGTACCTGATCGCGGCCGAGCTCGCCACCGACCCGGAGCAGGCCTACCGCTACGCGCAGGCGGCTAAGCAGCTGGCCGCGCGGGTCGGCATCGTCCGCGAGGTCGCCGGCATCATGGCCTACAAGTCGGGCCGGTGGGCCGAGGCCCTGACCGAGCTGCAGGCAGGCCGCCGGATGACCGGCCGCAACGACTACCTGCCGCTGATGGCGGACGCCGAGCGCGGCCTTGGCCGCCTCGACCGCGCGCTCGACCTCGTGCACAGCGCGGAGGCGAAGCGCCTTCCCCGCGCCGCGCAGATCGAGCTGCGCATCGTCGAGTCGGGCATCCGCCGCGACCAGGGCCTGGCCGACGCCGCGGTGCTCGCCCTCCAGGTGCCAGAGCTGACCGACGGCAAGCAGCGCCCCTGGTCGGCCCGCCTCTTCTACGCCTACGCCGAGGCTCTGCTCGCGGCCGACCGCACGGAAGCGGCCAGGGAGGCCTTCTCCCGCGCCGTCGTCGCCGACGAGGACGAGCAAACCGACGCCCTGGCCCGCCTGGACGAACTAGACGGCCTTACCGTCACCGACCTAGAAGACGACGAAGATGAAGACGACGACGAGGAAACCCTCGACGAAGCTGACCTCGACGACGACGACGACGAGGACGACGAGGACGACGACGAAGACGACGCCGACCTCGACGACGAGTCAGAAGACGACCTAGACGACGAGGAAGACGACGACCTGGACGACGAGTCCGACCTGCCCGACCCGCTGGAAATGGACGAGGACTTCGAAGACGAGGAAGAAGCCGAAGACGACGATTCGGACGCCGAGGACGACAAGTCGGACGACGCCACCGAGGACGACCCCGACGACCTAGCGGACGACGAAGCCGCCCCCCGGGTCACCGACAAGTAGCCGCCGCCCGGCGTCGGCCAGGTCACCCGGTGGCCTGATCTAGGTTCATCTTGGTATCAATCTGGAAGACACCGTCTCCTAGATCTGTGATGTCCGGGCTGCCAGATTCCTGCCCGGGGGTCGTTCCCCCGGAAGATGACGGCCTGGCGTCATAGCGATGTTGTCACGCACCCGGCTATTGTCCCAGACAACAGGAGAGGGAGAAGAGATGGACCTCACGCTCGATGTGTACTCAGAAGACCCGGGGTTCACGGTCATCGCGGTCGGCGGCGAGATCGACGTTTACACCGCTCCCAAGCTGCGCGAGAAGCTGATCAGCCTCGTCGAGGCCGGCAGTTACCAGCTGATCGTGGACATGGAAGGCGTCGAGTTCCTCGACTCGACCGGCCTCGGCGTGCTGGTCGGCGGCCTGAAACGAGTCCGCGCGCACGACGGCTGGATCGACCTGGTCTGCACGCAAAGCCGCATCCTGCGGATCTTCCGCATTACCGGCCTGAACAAGGTGTTCAGCATCTACGACACGGTCGCCGAGGCCGAGGCCGCGCATGCCAACCCCGACCCGGACGACCAGGAAGACTAAGGTCAAGACCCGGATCATCCCGAACGACCGCGGCTTACTCCCACCGCGACCGTGACATCCGGCGGCGGAGCCGGCGGTCAGCGTCGCCGGCGTTCAGGCGTCAACCGTGCGCAGCACCAGGCCGGTGCGCGGCTTGGGGCCGAACGACGTCGACTTGCGCGGTACCTGCTCGCCGTGCGCGGCGATGTCTATCACGGCCGCGAGCGGCATCGGATTGCAGATGACCGCGGTCCCGCCGGAGTCCGCGGCCATCCGCACGGCCTCGGCGGGGTCGTGCGCGATCAGCACGTCGCGCACGTTGTCCTTGATCGACCACAGCTGGGCAAGCAGCAGTTCCTGCATCACCGACGCGTCAAGCGCCCGCCAGCGGGGCGATGCCCCGGCGGGCATGGCCGCCTCGACTTGCCGCTCGTCCGGATTGGTCAGCAGCCAGTACCCGTCGTCGCCGGCCAGCAGGAACGCCGTGCCCGCGGCCCTGGCCGCCGCGAGACGGCCGAACGCGGTCTCCTCGCTGACCGCCGTGACGGTGAACGCCCCGGAGGCGCGCTCGACGGCCTCGGGCAGGGACAGCCCCGGCAGCACGCGGTGGATCGCGCCGAGCCGGAGCGGGTACTCGTCCGCGTCGACGAGGAACGCGAGCCCGTAGTCCCAGGGGCCGGAATCGCCGTCGGCGCCGCTCATCTCCGTGCGCAGCTCCCGGTAGGCGGCGTACCGGTGGTGGCCGTCGGCGATGAGCGCGGTGCGCGTGGCCAGGTCCGCGGCGATGGCCGCCTGGGTGCCCGGGTCGGTGACCGCCCACAGCCGGTGCGTCACCCCGTCGTCCGTGACGGCGCAGGCCAGCGGCGGCTGGCCGTCCGCCGTCAGGTCCGTCAGCCGGGACGCGTCGCCGCGGACCGGAAGGCCGCTTCGCCCGCTGGCTCCCGTCCCACCGTTATAGACGAGCAAGATGGGCTCTAGGTTGCTCCGCGTCTTCGCCATCAGCTCGCGCCGCCCGGCGACCGGGCCTGCCATCACGCCCTCGTGGGGGTGCACCGCGTCCGTCCCGACCGCCACGAGCCCGATGAGCCCGCGTTGCACCCAGCCGGCCCCGCGCTGCTCGTATACGTAGAGCGCGGGCGAGTCGTCCGCCGCGAGCACGCCCTCCGCCAGCCAGTCGTGCAGCCGCCCGGCCGCTATCTCGCCGGGAGCGAGGTCACTCGGTACGACCTCACCCGGGCCGGCGTCACCGGGTGCGTCCGTCGGCAGGATGAGCCGGACGACGTTGTACGGCGACGCGTCGAGCAGCCGCTCTAGGCTTCCGGGGCCGATCACGTCGTACGGTGGTGATGTGACGTTTGCGAGTCCCCCCACCCGGGATAGGTCATAACGGACGCCGCGGAACGGCCTTAGGAGGAGGCCGACGCCAGGGTAGGAGTCATTGCCGGACGGAAAGTGGGTCTGCACACAATGTCAGAAGTGCCAAGCGCCAGCTGGGATTCCCCGCCCCAGGAAAACCCCGGCCGTTCCGCTGGCCGCACGGGCCGCATACCCGGCGAAAGCGGGGGTAACGACTCTGGCGGAACGGAGCCCACCGACGTGCACGCCTGGTACACGACCGGCCTGGAACTGCTCGGGAAGGGCAGCCCGGCGGCCGCCGCGCAGGTGCTTCAGCGGGCGGTGAAAGCCGAGCCCGCCTCGCGCAGCGTCCGCGAGGCCCTGGCCCGCGCCCAGTTCGATACCGGTCAGTACGCGGCCGCGGCGGACAACTTCCGCGTGATCGTCGAGGCGAGCCCCACGGATGACTACGCGCACTTCGGCCTCGGCTTGTCGCTCGCCCGGGCCGGCGAGCACGAGGCCGCCGCCGAGTACCTGGCCCTGGCCGCGGCGATGCGCCCGGACCTCAAGCACTACACCGACGCCCTCCGCCAGGTGCGAGCCACGCTCAAGTTCCGTATACCCGCCACCCGTAGAGCTAGGCTCCGTGCCTAAATCGCTCGCCGAAGCCTACGACGTCCTCCTCTTCGACCTCGACGGCGTCGTCTACATCGGCGGTACCGCGATTCCCGGTGCTCCCGAGGCGCTCGAGCAGGCCAAGCGGGCGGGCGCGCACGTCGCGTACGTCACCAACAACGCCTCCCGCACCCCGGCTGCGGTCGCCGCCCTCCTGCGCGGCATGGGCGCCCCGGTCACGGAGGCCGACGTGGTCACCTCCGCCCAGGCCGCGGCCAGGCTCCTGGCCGACAAGCTGCCCCCCAAGTCGAAGGTCCTCGTGATCGGCGCGACGGCGCTGCGGCTCGCCGTCCGGGAGCGCGGGCTCGTCCCCGTCTCTACCGCGATGGAGAAGCCGGCGGCGGTCGTCCAGGGCTTCGGCCCCGGCATCGACTACGGCAGGCTGGCCGAGGGCGGCCTCGCGGTCCGCGCGGGCGCGCTGTTCGTCGCCACCAACGCCGACTCGACGATCCCCAACGCGCACGGCACCGCGCCCGGTAACGGCTCGCTCCTCAAGGTCATCGAGACCGCCACGGGCACGGTGCCCATCGTCGCCGGCAAGCCGGAACCGCCGCTGCAGCACGAGTCGGTCATCCGCACCGGCGCCAAGCGGCCGCTGGTCATCGGCGACCGGCTCGACACCGACATCGAGGGCGCCTACAACACCGGCACCGACAGCCTGCTCGTCCTCACCGGCGTGGACAGCCCGCGTACCGCCACCCTCGCGCCCAGGCACCGCAGGCCCACCTATATCGCCGAGAACCTGGACGCCCTCATGCGGCCCTACCCTGACGTCTCCGCGACCGGGTCCGGCGTCACCTGCGGCGGCTGGACCGCGACGGAAGACGCCGGGGGAACGCTCGCGCTCACGGGCCACGGCACCGCGATCGACGGCCTGCGCGCCCTGGCGACCGCCGCCTGGGCCGTCCAGGACGAGCGGGGCAGCCTCGACGCCGGCCAGGTGACCGCCGCGCTCGACACCCTGGCCGCCGCCGGCCTCCGGATGTGATCACGCTCCGGATTTGACAACACCCCGCTTCTGCGATGGGATAGCGCGCATGCCAGCACACCAGACGAGCCGTGAGGCCATGCTGTGCTGCCCTGAGACGGCCTGCCGCCGCCTTTCCTCGTGTTGTCGTTGACCCGCTTTCTCAGCCGGAGTCATTAAACGCAGCCGACGCACGAAGGAACCCTTGTGAACACCGACCTTTCGGTCGCTCCCGAGATCGCACAGCTGGCCGATCCGTTCGTCCCCGCGCAGCCCGTCGCCGCCCGGCCGCGCACGGACGGCCGGATCGCGGGTGACCTCGCGGACCTCGCCGCGACGCCGGAGCGCTGGTGGGACCTGGTCCGCTTCGACCACGACGGCCCGGTCCGGGTCCCGCTGCCGGACGCCCCGGGCACCTGGCTGCTCGTGCTTCCCCCTGGCGCCACCGCCGACTGCGACTGCCAGCAGGCCACCGCCCTGGCCGGCGAGGCGGTCGAGGCGGCCAGTGGCGCCGCCACCTCGCCGCGGCCGCTGCGCCCTGGCCGCGTCCGCGTGCACGGGACCAGCCAGCACGCCCCCAGCCAGCACGGTGCCGTCCGGGCAGGACTCGCGTGGCCCACCGCGTGCGCGCCGTGGAAACGGCTACTCGGTCACGCTGCATTTCGCCTGAGGCCCCGCACCGCCTCAGCGAATTCTCAGGACGAATACGGAACCATGGGACGCCCCTCGGCGTCTTATGCCGATGACGGGGTCACCCCACGGGAGTATCCGGGTAAATCATCACCGGGGGTGACGCGGCGGCACCCGGCCGTCGGCCAGAATTGGGAACGTCTAATACCAGAGAGGACCAATTCCCATGATTGAGGTGCGGGGCCTCACGAAGCGGTACGGCGCTAAAGTCGCCGTCGACAACCTGACCTTCAGCATTGAGTCAGGCCAGGTCACCGGCTTCTTGGGGCCAAACGGGGCGGGCAAGACCACCACGATGCGCTGCATCCTGGGGCTTGATTACCCGACCGAGGGCACGACCACCGTGGACGGCAAGAACTACCGGGGCCTTGCCTACCCGATGCGCGAGGTTGGCGCGCTGCTCGACGCGAAGGCGGTGCACGGCGGCCGGTCCGCCTACAACCACCTGCTCTGCCTTGCCCAGACCAACAGCCTGCCCAAGCGGCGGGTCGGCGAGGTGCTTGAGCTTGTCGGCCTGTCGGACGTGGCGAAGAAGCGCTCCAAGGGGTTCTCCCTCGGCATGAGCCAGCGTCTCGGCATCGCGGCCACGCTGCTCGGCGACCCGAAGGTGCTGATGTTCGACGAGCCGGTCAACGGCCTCGACCCCGAGGGCATCCTGTGGATCAGGAACCTGATGAAGGCCCTGGCCGCCGAGGGCCGCACGGTCTTCGTCTCCAGCCACTTGATGTCAGAGATGGAGAACACCGCCGATCACCTGATCGTGATCGGCCGGGGCAAGCTGATCGCCGCCACCTCGATGAAGGAGTTCGTTGCCGGGGCTTCTGGTGCGTCCGTGCGGGTGCGCACCCCGTCGGCGGACCAGCTCGTGCGTGAGGTGACCGCCAAGGGCGCGACCACGAGCACTGAGGAGGACGGCGCGATCGAGGTGCGCGGCATGACCGCCGAGCAGATCGGCGACCTGGCCTTCAGCGGGGGCATCAGGCTGCACGAGCTGACCACGGTGCGGGCCTCGCTCGAAGAGGCATACATGGAAGTGACCGCGGACAGCGTGGAGTACCACGCCGACGCTCCTGGCCAGCGGCCGTCCACGACGATCGGAAGCGGGGTCTGACCGATGGCTACCATGACAAACTCGGACGTCAAGCTGTCCGCGCTCCCGCCCGCCACCGGCCACGCCGGATTGCGCGGCGTGATCGCCTCGGAGTTCACCAAGATCCGCTCGGTCCGCTCCACCTACTGGACGATCGCGGCGCTGGTCATCGTCGGCGTCGGCATCGCGGCCCTCATCGGCTTCGGCATCGCGAACAACATCCACAACCAACCGTGGAACAAGGCGGGGACGGACGGCACGCAGAGCATCCTGACCCCCTTCCTCTTCATCGGCCAGCTGATCATCGCGGTGATCGGCGCCATGGTCATCACCTCCGAGTACTCCACCGGGATGATCCGCACCTCGCTGACCGCGATGCCGCGGCGCGGCACGGTCTACCTCGGGAAGCTGATCGTGCTCACCACGGTGACGCTGGTCGTCTCCCTGGTGACCTCGTTCATCGCGTTCTTCGTCGGCTCGGCGACGCTGTCCGGCTCGGGAGTGGCCGGTTCGCTGTTCCACAACGTCACGATCCCGGCGAACGTCAACATGAGCCCGAACGGCCCCGGCAACGGCCCGCCTAACTACACGTTCGTCGGCACCGACGTGATCACCTCCGGCCACGTGCTCACCGCGGTCGTCGGTTCCGCGCTGTTCGTCACGGTGGTCGCGCTGATCGCCTTCGGCCTCGGCGCGATCATCCGGCATACGGCCGGCGCGATCAGCTCCGTGTTCGGCCTGCTGTTCGTGCTGTCGATCATCATCCAGGTCCTGCCGGACACCTGGCGCTGGGACATCATGCGGTTCTTCCCCGACGCGGCCGGCCGGGTGCTCTCGGTGACCCTGCCAGGGCAGCAGAACCCGCACCTGTGGTCGACATGGCCGCAGTTCCTGGTGACGGTGATCTGGGCGGTCGTCCTCGTCGGAGTCGGTGGCTACCTGTTCCGCAAGCGCGACGCCTAGGCCAACGGGGGCAAGACGGGCGGGCCGCCGGGGAAATCCCCGGCGGCCCGCCCGCTTTATGTCCCATCGCCGCTCCGGCACAGGACAATAGCCGGGTGAAATTCTGGCCATGGGGCCTGGCCGCCGCGGCCGCGGGGCTCGCGCTGGTGCTGTTCTCAACCGCCGGATGCGCCCGGGCGATCGTCCCGCCGACAAGGCGCTGCCGCTGCGGGCCGCGCCGGTGGTTCCCGGCCGGGTGACCGTCACCCAGGTGCGGACCGCCGACGGGTCGAAGATCACGATCGCCACGTTCACCGGGTCGGTCAGCTACGTGCTGCACAACGGCAGCGAGGATCCGGGCAAGCTGCTGGCCGGCGCGGTGACCGCCGGGCCGCGGATCACCGGCGCCTGGCCGGGCCCGGCTGCTCGCCGCGTTCAACGGCGGGTTCATGATGAAGTCGCTGGCCGGCGGCTACGAGCAGGAGGGGCACGTCGCCCGCCCGCTGCGCGCCGGGCTGGCCAGCCTGGTGATCGACAAGTCGGGCCGGGCCCGCATCGGCGTCTGGGGGAGCGGCGTCCCCGCCCCGGGCGAGGACGTGTACAGCGTCCGGCAGAACCTGTGGCCGCTGGTCAGCGGCGGCGTGCCCACGAAGCAGGCGGCGCGCTGGTGGCGGTGGGGCGGCACGATCGGCCACCTGGAGTACGTGGCCAGGTCCGCGCTCGGCGAGAACGCCGCGGGCGACCTCATCTACGCGGCCAGCATGTCCACCGTCCCCGCGGACCTGGCCCAGGCGCTCGCCGGCGCGGGGGCGACGGTCGCCATGGAACTCGACATCAATCCCGAGTGGGTGCAGCTGGACGTGGCGAGCCGCCCGGGCGGCCCGCTGCGGGCCGGGATCCCCGGCCAGCACCGCCCGGCCAACCAGTACCTGACCGGCTGGACGCGCGACTTCATCGCGGTCCTCGCCCCCGCGAGCGCAGCCGGGCTAGCAGTCGCTGAAGGCCGGCTCGGGGCCGGTGCACTGGTGGTTGCCGCCCCGCTCGCTACAGCGCGGCGATGGTGTCCGCGGTCAGCTCGGTGAGTGAGTCAAGGACGACGCGGGCCTGCTGGATGGCATCGGCGGCCGGCGGGTACTCCGGGCGGGGGACCGCGATGACGGCGAGGCCGGCCGCCGCCGCGGCGCGCAGGCCGTTGGACGAGTCTTCCACCGCGGCGCCCGCGGCGGGGGGCACGCCGAGGCGCGCGGCCGCTTCCAGGTAGACATCCGGGGCCGGCTTGCCCCGGGCGACCTCCTCGCTCGACACCGCCGCGGCGAACGCCGAGCGCAGCCCCGAGGCGTCAAGCACCGCCTCGATCAGGCTCTTCGGCGCGGAACTGGCGACCCCCAGCCGCCAGCGGGCCGACAGCGCGCGCACCGCGTCGACCGCCCCGGGCAGCAGCGGCAGGTGCGCCTGGTACTCGGCGGTCATCGCCGCGATGACCAGCTGCGCGACCTCCCGCGGGGCGATCCGCAGGCCGAAGTCCTCGCTCATGTACGCGGACCACTCGGCGGTGGACATGCCCATCATCCGGTCCTGGGCGTCATCGGGCCACCGGCCGCCCCGGTCGGCGACGAACTTCCGCCGCACCCGCTCCCAGACCGGCTCGGAGTCGATGAGCACCCCGTCCACGTCGAACACGACTGCCTCGATCACGCCACTCCTAGGACAAGCGCCGGCTGCCGTTACGGCAGCGTCAGTATCTCGTGCCCGTCCTCGGTGACCAGCACCGTGTGCTCGAACTGCGCGGTGCGCTTGTGGTCCTTCGTCACCGCGGTCCAGCCGTCGGGCCAGATGTCGTAACTGATGACGCCCAGGGTAAGCATGGGCTCGATGGTGAACGTCATGCCGACTTCCATCGTCACCGTGTTGGACGGGTCATCGTAGTGCGGCACGACGAGCCCGGAGTGGAAGGTCGTCCCGATCCCGTGCCCGGTGAAGTCGCGCACCACCCCGTACCCGAACCGCTTGGCGTAGGACTCGATCACCCGCCCGATCGCGTTCAGCGGCCGGCCAGGCGCGACGGCGCGGATGCCGCGCATCATCGCCTCCTTCGTCCGCTCGACGAGCAGCCGCGACTCCTCGTTGACGTTCCCGGCGAGGAAGGTCGCGTTGGTGTCACCGTGCACGCCCCCGATGAAGGCCGTGATGTCGATGTTGACGATGTCGCCGTCCTCGACCACCGTGTCGTCGGGGATGCCGTGGCAGATGACCTCGTTCAGCGAGGTGCACAGCGACTTCGGGTAACTGCGGTAGCCGAGCGTCGACGGGTACGCGCCGTGGTCGACGAGGAAGTCGTGCCCGACCCCGTCCAGGTAGTCCGTGGTGACCCCGGGGCGCACGTGCCGCCCGACCTCTTCCAGCGCCTGCGCCGCGAGCTTGCAGGCGACCCGCATCCGCGCGATCGTGTCGGCGTCCTTCACGTCTAGCTCACCGAGCGTGGGCTGCTTCTTGCCCACGTACTCGGGACGCGGGATGTTCGCGGGAACTTGCCGGGCGGGAGATAGCCGACCCGGGTGGAGCAGAGTGGCCATGTTTTGCGAGTCTAGTAGGCATGGCGAACTCCGACGAGCACGGCCAATGGTGGTTCTGCACACGTCACATGACGGTAGAGCCCGCTGACACACCCTGCCCGGGCAAGGATCTCCTTGGCCCGTACAACACCCGCGAGGAAGCGGCACACGCCCTGGACAAGGTAAGGGAGCGCAACGAGGCCTGGGACAAGCAGGACTAGGGAGGGCGCGGAAAACCCCGGCTCGCGTGGATATCGCCTCTCGATGCGATATCCATGCGAGCCGTACGGACGCCACTGGCCGAGCCGGGCTACGCTAGGGGTTGTGAGCAACCATTTGCCACCGGCGGCAGAAGCCCGGCTGGCCGAGATCAGGAGCAGCGGCACCTGGGGATCGGCGCTCACTTCCGATGAGTTCGCCGCCGTCCGCTCGGTGGGCTTCCAGCCCGTCGGCCAGGTGCTTGGCGCCGCGGTATACAACATCGGCTACACCGGCGGCTACGGCTGCCCGGGAGCGTGGATGGGCTACAACTTCGGCTGGGGTCCCGCCGGCGGGACCCAGGTGTCGAGCAGGGGCGGCTACGGCTCGTTCGGGCCCCTCGTCAAGACGATGTACGACGCCCGCCGCGCGGCGATCAGCCGCATGGTCGCCGAGTGCACCGAGCTCGGCGGGCACGGCGTGGTCGGCGTCCGGCTCACCATCGGAAGTTTCCCGACGGGCGGCCTCGAGTTCAAGGCGATCGGCACGGCGGTCAGCGCGCCGGGCGCGCCCCGCCTGCGCCAGCCGTTCACCTCCGACCTGTCCGGCCAGGACTTCGCCAAGCTGGTGCACAGCGGCTGGATGCCCGCCGGGCTCGCGCTCGGCATCACGGTCGCGGCGCGGCACGACGACTGGCAGACCGTCGGGCAGACCCGCTGGTCCGCGGGGAACGCCGAGGTCAAGGGCTGGACCGAGCTGGTCAACGACGCCCGGCACGACGCGCGGCAGCAGCTCGCCGCCGACGTGAAGCGCATCGGCGCCGAGGCCGTGGTCATCGCGAACATGGACATGCGCGTCCGCGAGCGCGAGTGCCCGGCCCAGGAGGGCCGCCGCGACCACATCATCGAGGCGGTCAACATCGGCACCGCCATCGTCAGGTTCAAGAGCAGTCATCTCGAACGGAATCAGCAGTCTCCGCTCGCCATCATGTCCCTCGACCCGCAGCGGCGTCAGGCAGCGCGCGTCGACATCGGCCAAAACAGAAGATAAGAGGACGTTGATGACCAACCAGCAGATCGATTTCGGCGCGGCCGGCGTCCCGCAGGACGCGATCAAGCGGCTCTCGGAGCTACAGCCGGGCAAGGCAGGGTCGATCTTCACCTCCGACCTGTCGGTCAACGAGTTCCTGCTGGTCCGCGAGGTCGGCTTCAAGCCACTCGGGCTCGTGCTCGGCTCGTCGATCTACCACGTGGGGCTGCAGATCGGCCGGTGGGGCAAGAACCAGGAGCTGGACGTCCTCTCCCAGGCGATGTACCACGCGCGGGAGCTCGCCATGTCCAGGATGGAGGCCGAGGCGGACGCCCTCGGCGCCGACGGCATCGTGGGCGTGCGCCTGGACGTGGAGATGAAGGAGTTCGGCGCGGACATCGCGGAGTTCATCGCGGTCGGCACGGCTGTGAAGGCCGAGCCGGGCGCCGGCGGCGGCGGAGTGTCGAACTGGCGCAACAACAAGCGCCAGCCGTTCACCTCCGACCTGTCCGGCCAGGACTTCTGGACGCTCATCCGGGCCGGCTACGCGCCCCTTGGCATGGTCATGGGCTCGTGCGTTTACCACATCGCGCACCAGCGCATGGGCAATGTCCTCGGCAACATCGGCCGCAACGTGGAGATCGAGCAGTTCACCCAGGCCCTCTACGACGCCCGCGAGCTGGCCATGACCCGCATGCAGACCGAGGCCGAGGAACTGCACGCGGAGGGCATCGTCGGCGTCCAGCTCCGCCAGCACTCCCACACGTGGGGCTCGCACACGACGGAGTTCTTCGCCATCGGCACGGCCGTCCGGCCGCTCCGCGACGACCACGTGATCGAGCGCCCGACGATGGTCCTGTCCCTCGACTCCTAGTCCAGGGTTAGCCGGTCACGACCTGGCTTCCTTGAATGGGTTGAGGACACGGACGCCGGTCCGCCGCACGTCCTTGGTGTTGCGGGTGACGAGGGTCCAGCCGCGGTCGTGCGCGGTGGCGGCGAGCAGGCCGTCGATGACCGGGAGGGGGTCAGGGACCGACAGGCGTGCCCACGTGTCGGCGATAGCGCTGTCCACGGGCACGATGTGGTCGAGGTACGCCGTTTCCAGGCGGGTCAGCCAGTTCTCAAGAGAGGCCGCCTTCTCGGGATCTTTCCTGCGCATTCGCTCGACGCCCATCCGAATTTCGCCAATGGTGAGGACGCTGACGAAGAGCTGGCTGCCGGGCACGCTGTCGTACCAGGCTTCAACGCTTGCGTCGGGCGAACTCTTGCGCAGTTCGGAGATGACATTCGTGTCCAGGAGGTAGCTCACGGACGTCAGGTCCAGTCGGTCGCGCGGGGGAGGTCGCGGCCCCTGGTCAGGTCAATATCGTCAAAGTCGGGGCCGGACCTGAGGAACTCCTTGAAGTCGTCCGCGTCGCCGCGGAGCTGGTGAAAGTAAGCGATGTCGATGACCACCGCGATCCCCTCTCCGTGCCTTGTGACGACCTGCGGGCCGTCCGAGAGCGCGGCGCGCAGCAACTCACTGAACCGCTGCTTCGCCTCTTGCACTTGCCAGTCCAAGGTCCACCTATTCTGTCTAGACAGTCCAGACTGTACCAGGCCCAAGGCGGCTGTTCCGCATGCCCGCCCCTTGCCGCGGTAACGGGTGGAGCACGTCGGCTAAGCGGTGGGGCCGGCGACTGTGTCCAGGAGCTTCGCGAGGCGGTGCCGCAGGCCCCGGCGGGCGGGGTGCGTGCCCTCGCCTGCCGCCGCCGAGACCAGGTGCTGGCCCGCGTCGAAGGAGAGCGCCTCGGGGACCGACAGGGCCTCGTGGGCCAGGGCGTCCAGTTCCGGGTCGTCGCCGTCCAGCGCCAGGATGGTGGCGCCGGTCTTCCGCGCGTCGTTGACCCGCTCAAGCAGCGGAACGGGGGCGGCGTCCTCTGCCACGACAAACAGCGTCTCGCCCCGCCGAGCCGCCTCCAGGCGGGCGAGTCCGACCGACAGGTGCGGTGGCGCGCCGGGCGGGGGAGACCAGCGGACGAGCGTGGGCGCGAGCTCGGCGACGCCGGACAGCCGGCTCTCGTCGTCCAGGTGCGCGGTCATGTGCCACGGCTCGAACTCGGGCGTGCCCACGACGAGCAGTCCGCCCGCCGACCGGGGCGACGTGCGCAGCGCCCGGCCGAGCAACCGGGCTTGCTCCAGCCACCCGGAGCCAGCCATGAGCGCACGGAATATAGCGACCTGGTCTGCGTCCACGTACCCAGCATGAAGGCAACGCCACCGATATGCACGCCTTCGAAGCAGAGACGGCTCCGGCGTAGCAGGTTCCCTGCCCAGTGTCCCCTCGGCCGCGAGAAGAGTCAGCCTATAGAGGCCCTCGACAGTAACTAGCCTGCCGGCGTAAATAACGAGCGCATTTCGACCATTTGAGTACCGGCGTAGACCCATTCGACATGCTATGGTTGGCAGTCTCATGGGGATCGTTTTGGGGTGGGGGAAATGGTCGATGTCCGTGGAAAAATTGCGGCTGCGTTGGAAAGTCGCCGCGCTTACCAAGATCGTATCGACAAGCTCTCCGACGCGTGGGATGCGCTGGCGCGCTGCGTTGACACGCTAGCCGACGTGATTACCCGGTCGGGCGGCGAGATCGCCGGGCTTGAGCGGCGCGCCGCGGAGGGCGTAACTGCCGGGAGCGTAAGAAGTAGCGACTGGAATCTCACTGAACTCGATGAACTTCGCCGCGAGATCGAGGAGCTCACGCCCGATATCGCCGCGGTTCGTGCGCGCTTTCACCGGTCAACCGTGAATATCGGCGTCGTGGGTCAGGCGGCAGCGGGCAAGAGCACGCTGCTTCGCACGATCACCGGACTCGGCGAGGTGGTCATCCCCTCGGGGGGGCTGAAGCCAACGACGGCGGCCCGGAGCCGGATCCAGCACTCGCCCGGACGTGCTGAGGCGCAGGTAATCCTGCGCACGTGGGAGGAGTTCCGTGACGGGTATCTGCTGCCTCTGCACACTGACGCCGGATGCCAGGACCCGGTCCCAGCCACAGTCGACGAATTCGCCAAGTATCCATACCGGCGATTGCTTGAGAGCGCGCGCAGCGACGCCGGCCATGCTCCCATCGACCAGCAGAAGTTCCTGCAACGACTGCTAGTCGCGCAGCTTTCTGTCCGCAGCTACCAGAGCCTGCTTGAGCAGTCTCGGCGCGAGCTAGATATTAAGAGTCTGCCCGATCTGCGGCCTTTCGTGGCATATCCGGCGGACGACAGCTGGGAACGTCCCTATCACGCGGTACACGACGTGTTGATTCACTGCGAATTCACGGTGGGCGATGTCGAGAACCTTGTTCTCGTCGACCTTCCCGGCGCGGGTGAGGCAGCCCTGAACATCGAGAAGCAGTTCCTCGCCGACCTGAGGAACGAGGTCGACGTGCTTCTCCAGGTTAAGCGCCCGGTCGTGACCAGGTCATGGATCGGGGCCGACGACTGGCAGGTGCTCAAGCTCGCCGACGAGGCCAGGATGGGCGTGCAGCCTTCCGACTTCATAAGCTTCGTGATCAACACCGACCCGGCAAACGTCACCCAGGATCAGCTCAACAACGCGGTAGCCCAGGCCCGCTCGGAGATCACAACCAATCCCAACGGCATACGGCTGCTCATCGGCGACGTCGCCAGCGAAAGCGAGGTGCGGCAGCACATTCTCGGCCCGATCCTGGAACGCCTCGCGCTGCGTCTCGCCATTATGGACAGGACGGCCGCCGCGACGCAGATTAGCAGGGCTCGCGCCCTGGCCGAGCGCGTCTATGTCGTCGTTGGCCGGCTCGCTGAGGAGGTACACCGCAGCGAGCGGCGAGTCCCCGATGAGAAAAGGGCGCTGGAGGGCGCGGCGAAGCAGCTCAGGAACTCCGTATCGAAGCAGCTTGATGCCCTGATCGATGAGTACGACCGCCAGGCACGCGATCACGAGCCGGTTCCCGAGTTGGCCGAAGCCATCGCCAGCGCCAGAGAGGGCCTCACGCGGTGGGCTGACGCCGGCTTCGGCATCGGCAGCAAGGACGCCTGGCTGGTCAAGGTCGGGGCGGATCTGTCCGCCGATCTAGGCGAGACCCGTGACGACCAGTGCACCCGTGTCAGGCGGCAACTCAGGCAGGAGTTTGGCCGGATCGACGGTTCGCTGACCCGGGCGGTGGACCGACTCCACACGCAGGTGGCCGGGACGCTCCCGCAGCCGCTCATCGTTGTCGGAGGGGCATCGGGTGAGCCGCCGTTGCCCGCGCTGTCGGCCACAGCGGACCGGCTCCGTCTGGAGTCGCTCCGCGTCGCGCTTGACACGCTGCTTGAGGTCCGGGCGAGCTACGGGAACATCTTCCTCCGGGTCGGTGGACCAGTGGTCGACCGGGTCGCGCAAGGAGCAGGCCCGCTGCCGGGCGAGGGCACCGCGCCGGAACCTGGCGAGTCGTCGGAGCGCGAGGCGAGCACGAGGTCGCGGACGTTCTACCGGGGCGCGCGCTCCGTCGCGGACGTGGTGAGCGCCGTGCATCCGGCGGCCGGGCCGCTGCCCACGCGGCGGCGGCGGCCGTGCCTGTCGTACTTGGCTGGATCTGGGAGGCACCGATCAGCGACAAGTCGCCGGAGGGCCTGCATGCCGCGTTGTCGAGGGCATTCCAACAGGCAGTCAACGAAATCGAGGCACGCATGCTGGGGGAAGCTGGGCTGCTAAGCGGAGTGCTCGCCACCGCGCTGAACCAGTTCAAGGACGACTTCATCCGCGATCCCGACATCGAGCGTGAATGGGCCGAGATTTGTTTCCCCGTCCGCCGGGACCTGTGGCCACGCACCTTCGGGGGAGAGGCCGCCGCCCTGATCGCCGGGTACACCCGGATAGCAGAGGCCACGGCCGCGAGCGAGACCGCGGCCGAGGACTTCCTCGCCGTGGCCATGAGCAATGGGTCGCCAGAAGCAAGACGGTAGGCCGCTCGTCGCACAGGTCGTGCTGACCGGCCCACGGGGTGCAAGTTCAGGCCTGCTGGAACTCCACGCGGTTGCCGAATGGGTCGCTGCGTATGGAACCGCCGAACGCCGGGGATCTCGCCGTCCGCGCGGACGCATTCGTGTCGGCGCGCTCGTCAGCACCGCGAAAAGCCCGTCCAGGTCATCGACGAGCAGCGCCGGGTGTGCCTTACGAGCGGGCGCGAACGGCTCCTCGACCCCAAGGTGCAAGACGGCCGACCCCGACGCGAACCAGCACCCGCCCCTGACCGCCAGCACTGCCGGCTTGGCCAGCTCGGTCATCCCGAGCAGCCCGCCGTAGAAGGCCCGCGCCGCGTCCTCGCGCCCCCGCGGCATCGCCAGCTGAACGTGATCAACCCCAGTGATCATCGCCGACCTCCATATAACTCGATATGAAGATACTCGCCATCAAGCATAAACAAGCGCCGAGCGTCGAATGCCGCCAGGCGCGGGCCTCCACGGGATCCCATCGTCCCGCGCGGTCACGGCCGGTGAGAGGATCGGAGTCGACGCGACAAGACTGATGGAGGCGTAATGAAGTTCGCCTGGCTGTGCAGCCACGAGTCCTACCAGCCCGAAGACCTGGTCGAGCAGGCAGTGGCGGCCGAGGAGGCCGGGTTCGACACCGTGCTCGGCAGCGACCACTTCCACCCCTGGGTCGATGACACCAGCGCGGCCGGCTTCGTCTGGTCCTGGCTCGGCGCGGTGGCCGTCAAGACCGAGCACGTGACCCTGGGCACCTCGGTGACCTGCCCGCTGTTCCACTACCACCCGGGGCTTGTCGCGCAGATGGCGGCGACCACGGACCGGCTGTCCAACGGCCGGCTGCTGCTCGGCGTCGGCACCGGCGAGGCGCTCAACGAGCGGTCGCTCGGCTTCCCGTTCCCCGGCTACGCCGAGCGGCAGGCCCGGATGCAGGAAAGCCTGGAGATCATGCACCGCATGCTGGCCGGCGAGAAGGTGACGTTCCACGGCGAGTACTACACGACGGAAACCGCCAAGCTGTACTCCCCGCCGAAGGGCAGCGTGCCGATCCTGATGGCCGCCGGCGGTCCCAAGTCGGCGGCGTTCGCCGGCACCTACGCCGACGGCCTGATCACCAGCGTGAAGGACCCGGCCGACACGGTGGCCAAGGTCATCGGCCCGTACCGGAAGGCCGCGACAGAAGCGGGCAAGGAGCACCTCGTCCTCGCCACCCGCTGGACCGTCCTGGCCGCCAGCCAGGAAGAGGCCTGGCAGGCGCTCAGCTCCATGCGCGGCCTGCGCGCCCCCGGCCGCCTTGAGGCCACCGACCCGCAGGAACTGCGGATCAAGGCCGACGAGATGGACCCGGCCGACGTGCTGTCCAGCTACACGGTCATCCCCGACGCCGAGGGCCTCATCAACGCCTACCGCCCCCTGGTCACCGACGTCGGCGCGGACATCGTCTCGATCCAGGTGCTGTCCGAGGACCCGATGGCCGCGATCGAGCTCATCGGCAAGGAAGTCCTGCCGGAACTCCGCAAGCTCGCCGCCTGACCCCGAAGATCAAAAACAGCATGATCCCGAACGGGTGCGTGTTTCACCAAGAGGCGAAGCACGCGCCCGTTCCGGTCGGTCAAGCGAAAGCGTCAGCTTCCTGAGCCGCGCGGCGGCTCGGCCGGGTCCCTGAAGGCCTGCATCAGCAGCGAGTCACCGCGGAACAGCGGGCTGTCCCTGACCTGCTGCTCGATCGACGCCTCGGACATCGTGTAACCAAGGAACAGCAGCAGCGACGCCGCCTGGACGATGATCACCAGCCAGATGGAGGAGCCGGCCAGGAAGTCGTTGAGTGCGTGCAGGACGGCCGCTATCGTCACGCCGAGGACGATGAGCGGGATCCGGCGGCGCGGGTAGTTCAGTGCCAGGCCGATGAAGAAGCCCGCGATCCCGGCCCAGACGGCGTGCTGGAAGCCGTCGACGAAGATCCGCTCGGCGAAGGCCAGCGCGGCGTTGACCGCCTCGTTGTTGGACCGCGCCTGGTTGATGCCGATGATGTCGTTGGAGGTATAGAACGCCTGCTCGGCGATGCCGAAGGTGAGGCCGGCGATCGTCCCGAGGAACATCGACATCCGGACGCTCAGCTTCACCTTTCTGTACTTGAGCAGGATCAGGCCGGCGAGCAGCACCGGCAGCGCCTTGGTGATCTCCTCGTTGAAGCCGACCGCCAGCGCGGGGAGGAACGAGATGGAGCCGCTGAGGTGCAGCCTGTCGTTGACATTGATCGTCACCAGGTTGATCCACACCAGGGTCCACGCGACGATTCCCGCCGCGGCGTAGAGCTCCGGCCGCGCGAGGTGGCCCGGACGGATCAGCAGCCAGAAGCCCATGATCCACAGCGGCGCGACGTACAGGCTGTAGGCCCACCCCGGTGCGGACAGGTCGTTCGACGAGCTGAGGACCGCGAGAAAGATCAGCGGGAGCAGCGCGTAGGCGATGACAAGCAGCCGCAGCCCCTGCCGCCAGCCCGAGTTGTGCAGCCAGCTGTGCAGCGGGAACAAGATGTGCAGCGCGGTGGCGATCTCGTCGTCGACGTGCGCGGGGGCGGGAGGCGGCGGGGCATGGTGCGCGGGGACATGGGGTGCGCGGGGCACGAGCTACGCGGGCGCCATGCGCGGCGGCTCGGCGCGCAGCACGGGCCCGTCCGCGGAGCCGAGCACCAGGGCGAGCGGGCGGTCGACCGCGAGCCACGACACCGGCTGCCCGTTCAGGAAGGTGGGCGCCGAGCCGACGTTCGCGAACTCCCACCCGGCGCTGCCCTGGCGCAGCACCGCATGGTGCCGAGACACCGTCGGTGCCTCCGTGACCAGGTCATTGTCGGGGGAGCGGCCGACCCGCGCCGCCTCGCCGGGCTGGACGGTGAGGTCCTTGCCGTCCAGCGACAGCCGCAACTGCGGCGCCGCCCGCGTCCGCCTAGCCGGCGGCGGGTAGTCCCGCCCCGGTTGCGGCCCTTGCGAGCCCGCCCCGAACGTGTCCATGTCTGCCCCCGGCTCCGCTTTGTCCCCTCAGTAGCCAGCAGCATTATCGCAGCCGCGGCGCGGCGGCCACTCAAGGTGGCGCGGCGAGCGGGGTCAGCCCTGGTCGGGCCCTTCGGGGGCCCGAGGGTGAGTGGGACTTTCAGCACCCCGCCGCCGTGCCTCCCTATTCACATCCCGGCCGGCATCCAGCCGGGGCCACGCACGGGCCAGCCCGTCCCCCCGCGCGCGCCCATGCCCAGGCCGGCCGGGTGAGTCGCGTTCACGATCGCGTCGAGGTGGCTCTTCAGCTCGCTGATCAGGGCTGCCTTCTGCGCGGCGCTGAGCGTGGTGCTCGCGTTGATCTGGCTCGTCCCGGCCGCGAGAATCGCGTTCTGCAGGCCGGAGACGGACTTTCGCTGTGCCACGGCCACGTCGGCAAGCGACTTGCCCGACCCGAGCTGGCTGAGCAGCTGGGCCTGGCTGAGCCCCAGGTAAGCCGCGGCGGCCTTCATGACCTGCTGCCCCGCGAGCATGCCGTACCTGAAGCCCGCGGCGCCCGGCCCGCCGTCACACCGGCCGGCGGCGGGCCGCGGCGTAGCCGTAGCGGTAGGAGCAGCGGCTACCGCGGCCGTGGCCGCCGCTGGCGATTGAGCGGAGCCCGCCGAGGCCAGCGCCACACCGCCGAAGGCCAGCGCTCCTGATGCCACCCCGGTCGCCGCGACCGCGGCCAGTGGCCGCCGCCTGTCAAGTTTCATCTGCCTGGCTCCTTCGTCCCTGTCCCGGTGCCTCAACGCTCGCGGGCCAATGTGAGGCAACGACGGGTGCCCGTGTGAAGCTACCGTGAAGGTCCTGCCGCGGCACGTGCCCGAGGCGGTGAGCGGGTCTTAACCTGATCTGGGGTGAGCCATGCGCCAGGTGCTCGTTGTCGACGATGAACCGCACATCCGTACCGTGCTGCGCGGATACCTCGAAGCGGAGGGGTTCGCCGTGTCCGAGGCCGCCGACGGTGAGGCGGCGATCCGCCAGGTGCGGCAGCATGCGCCGGAGCTGATGCTGCTTGACGTGATGCTCCCCGGCATTGACGGGCTTGAGGTGCTGCGCCGGGTGCGGACCTTCAGCGACGTGTACGTCATCCTGGTCACCGCCCGCTCCGAGGAGGTCGACAAGCTCGTCGGCCTGGGGGTCGGTGCCGACGACTACGTCACCAAGCCCTTCAGCCCCCGGGAGGTGGCCGCCCGGGTGAAGGCGGTCCTGCGCCGGAACCGCGGAACGCGCGACGCGGCCGAGACCGTCCTCTGGTTCGAGGGCCTGACCATCGACAAGGACGCCAGGGAAGTGCGGGTAGACGGGGCCCAGGTAAACCTCTCCGCGCTGGAATTCGACGTGCTGAGCGCCCTCGCGGATTCGCCTGGCCGCGTGTTCTCGCGGCGGCAGCTCCTGGAACGGGTGTGGGGGTATGACTTCTTCGGCGACGAGCGAGTCGTCGACGTGCACATCCGCAGCCTGCGGGCGCGGCTGGGGACGAAGCCGCGAACCCGCGGCTGATCGCGACCGTCCGCGGCGTAGGCTACAAGTTCGCGGGGCGGCCAGCATGACGGTACGCCTGCCTGCCCGGCTGTTCATCTCGTACGCCCTGGTGATCGCGGTCGGCTCGGCCGTCGCCTACCTGACCATCCGGCTGCTCGCGCCGACGTTCTTCGACAGCGAGTGGAGCATGATGGGCTTCCCCGCTGGCATCCCCGGGAGCACGGGGCCTGGCGGGTTTTCCGGGCCGCCTGCGGGCGCGTTTAGCGGGCCGCCGTCGGACGTGCGGTCAGCATTCCTTTCCGCCCTTACCACCGCGCTCCTCCTCGGGACCCTCGCCAGCGTCATCGCCGCGGTGCTGGCCGCCGCGCTCGTGACCCGCCGGCTGGTTCGGCCGCTGAACGCGGTGCGGACGGCGACGAGGCTTATCGCGGCGGGCCGCTACGAGGCCAGCGTGCCGGTTCCCCGCGAACCGGAGCTGGCAGGGATCGCCGGCGACGTGAACACGCTCGCCGCCAGGCTGGCCGACACGGAGACGCGGCGCACCAGGCTGCTCGGCGAAGTGGCGCACGAGATGCGGACTCCGCTGACCGCCCTGGAGGGTTACGTAGAGGGCCTTATCGACGGGGTTTTCGCGCCGGAACCAGAGGTCCTTGGGCAGCGAGCGATGAGCCTCCGTCGGCTGCGCCGCCTGGCCGACGACCTGTCGGCGCTGTCGCGGTCCGAGGAACGGCGACTGGACCTCAACTTCGCCGACACCGACCTGGCCGGCCTCGCCCGCCAGGCGGCCTGCCGCCTGGCGCCGCAGTTCACCGACGGCAACGTCACGCTCAGGGTTCAGGGGACCGAGTCGCTGCCCGTCAGGGCCGACCAGGACCGCATCACCCAGGTCCTGACGAACATGATCGGCAACGCGCTCACCGCGACGCAAGCGGGAGGCTCCGTCACCGTGGAGACTCGCGCGAAGGCGCCGCTGGCACAGGTCGTGGTCACCGACACCGGCGTCGGGCTGGGCGAGGCTGACCTGGAGCGCGTTTTCGAGCGGTTCTATCGTGTCCAGGGACAGCCGCGCCGCTCGTCCGGTTCGGGCATCGGGCTCACTATCGCGCGCAACATCGCCCGGGCGCACGGCGGCGACATCAGGGCGGCCTCGGCCGGGCCAGGCCGCGGCGCCGCGTTCACCCTCACGCTACCGCTTCGCGTCGGCTAACCCGGGCGGGTGCGCGTCGCCTGCGGCGTGAAACACGCACCCGTTCGGACTGCTCATGCCGTTGATCTTGACTTTGTCTTTGATCTTGACTTGAGCGCGGCTACTTGTAGGAGTACTCCTCCGAGGGGAAGGTGCCGCCCGCGACCTCCGCGGCGAACTCGGAAGCGGCGGTGCGCAGCACCCCGGCGAGGTCCGCGTAGCGCTTGGCGAACTTCGGCGAGCGGGTCGACAGCCCGGCCATGTCCTGCCAGACCAGGACCTGGGCGTCGCAGCCGGGCCCGGCCCCGATGCCGATGGTCGGGATGCGCAGCGACTCGGTGATCTTCGCGGCGAGCGGCGCGGGGACGCCCTCGATGACGACGGAGAACGCGCCCGCCGCCTCCAGGGCCTTGGCGTCGTGCAGCAGCCGCTCGCCGTCCTCGCCGCGGCCCTGCACCCGGAACCCGCCGAACGCGTGCACCGACTGCGGGGTGAGGCCGAGGTGGCCCATCACCGGGATGCCGGCCGCGACCAGGTACTCGACGTGGTGCGCGACCCGCTGGCCGCCCTCGAGCTTGATCGCGTGCGCGCCCGCTTCCTTCATGAACCGGACGGCGGCGTGCAGCGCCTCGGTCGGCGACGCCTGGTAGGAGCCGAAGGGCAGGTCGGCGACCACCATCGCCCGGCTGGTGCCGCGGACGACGGCGGCGGTGAGCGGGATCAGGTCATCGACGGTCACCGGGATCGTCGTGTCGTAGCCGAAGACCACGTTCCCCGCCGAGTCACCGACGAGCAGTACCGGGATTCCGGCCTCGTCGAAGATCCCCGCGGTGAGCGCGTCGTAGGTGGTGAGCATCGGCCACTTCTCGCCGCGCGCCTTCGCGGCGGCGATGTCCCTGACCGTGACCCGGCCGGGCTTCTTGCCGCCGTACAGCGGCTCGGACTGGCCTGCTGACGGCATGGCTGGTGACGACATCGTCAAAACCTCCAAAGTCTCGAGGCGCCCCACTGGCGTACCCGGACACTTCGATAATCGCACGCCAGGCGCGTGGGAGGATACATGGGTGCCTAGTGATTTCGCGTCCGAGCGCCGCACCGACGAGATCGTCCGCTCGCTTCCACGAGCGGGGCGGCCAGCCCGCCATCAGCTACGGGATCGTGCGCGACGGCGAGCTGGTGCACGCGGCCGGCTTCGGCAGCCGCGGTCAGGCTCGGCTGGGACCACAGCGCCCGACGAGCAGACGGTCTTCCGCATCGCGTCGATGTCGAAGTCGTTCACCGCGTCCGCGATCATGCTGCTGCGCGACGCGGGGGCGCTTTCGCTTGACGACCCGGCCGCGTCGTACGTGCCCGCAGCTGGCCGGCTGGGTCAACGGGGCGGCGGACGCCGGCCCGCTGACGATCAGGCACCTGCTGACGATGACCGCGGGCTTCCCGACCGACGACCCGTGGGGCGACCGGCAGCAGGGGCTGCCGCTCGATGAGTTCGACGCGCTGCTCGCCCGCGGGGTGTCGTTCAACTGGGCCCCGGGCACCCGCTTCGAGTACTCCAACCTCGGGTACGCGATCCTCGGCCGGGTCGTGGCGGCCGCGGCCGGGCGTGCCGTACGACGAGTTCATCAGGACCCGGCTGCTCGCGCCGCTCGGCATGAGCGCGCACCGGGTTCACCGCGGAGGAGTTCGCCGCCGCCGACCTCGCGATCGGCTACCGTCGCGGTCCCGGCGGCTGGCAGGAGCTGCCGTTCGACCCGTACGGGGCGTTCGCGCCGATGGGCGGCGTGTTCTCCTGCGTGGCCGACCTCGCGACCTGGTCCGCCGGGTTCGCGGCGGCGTTCCCGCCGGACGGTCGCCGCCGGTCGCTCGCCCGCGTCACCCGCTGGCAGCCGCGGCGCGGCGGCAGATGCAGCTGCCGCAGGCGGTGACCGGCTGGCGCGCGCCGGACCGGATTCCCGGCGGGCCGCCCGCCGCGCCGTCGTACTACGGCTTCGGGCTTGTTCGTCGACGAGGACCCGGCGCTTGGCCGGGTGGTGAGCCACAGCGGCGGCTACCCGGGCTTCGGGTCCAACATGCGCTGGCACCCGGCGACCGGGCTGGCCGTCATCGCGCTCGGCAACGGCACCTACTCGCCCATGCACTCCCTGGCCGAGCTGGTGCTCAGGGCGCTGCTTACTCCGCTCGGCGGCCTACCACGTGGCCCTGGCGCCCGCCCCGGCGGCCGCAGTGCCCCCGACCCGTGGCCGCAGACCGTGGCGGCCGCTGACGCCGTCAACGCCCTGCTCAAGGACTGGGACGACGCGACGGCGGACGCGCTGTTCAGCGAGAACGTGGCGCTCGACCGGCCCTACCAGGAGCGGCGGGCCGACCTGGCGCTGCTCCGGACGAGGATCGGCGCGTTCGACGTCGACGCCGCCCGTCCCGCGGAGTCCGACACGCCCGCGCAGCGCCGCTGGTGGCTCGCCGGCGAGCGGGGCACGGTCGCGGTGACGATCCAGCTCAACCCGCAGCGAGGCGCCGCCGCCGCGTCCAGTCGCTCACCTTCGCGATCCCGCCGGCGGCGGGACTCGGCGCTGGCGCGGGCGCTCGCGACCGTGACCGACTGGCTGAACGACGGCGGCGCCGGCTGGCCGGCGTCGCTGCCGGTCGCGCCGGAGGCCGACGCGGGCCTGATCGCCAGGCGGCTGCGGATGGCGGCCGCCTGGGCGGGCCCGGTGACCCAGGGGGCGTACCAGGCGGGCGACGGCACGACGTCGGTGACGGTCGGAACTCATCGGCGAGCACGCCACGGTGACCCTGTCCCTGCTGGTCAACGCCGTCGACCGGGGAACTCCGGCAGGCCGACGTAGCGCTGTAGCGCGCCGCCAGCCGGCCGAGGCCGCGTTCCGACCTCGCTAGAAATGCCAGGAACGCCGGAATAGATTCCGATACGGTCGCGTTCCGTATCGATAGTGCGGCCCGGGTGTCGGTACGTGGCGTCACCTGCTCCGGCCGCGCGTCACGCTTCCAAGTCCTTGAAGGGGCTCATGGATACTCAGACGATTCAACGCAGGCGATGGGTCATCCTCGGCGTCGTGGTCGTGGGCCTGCTCGCCATCGTCATCGACAACACCGTGCTCAACGTCGCGCTGAAGACGATCGCCAGCCCGGCCGCCAAGGGCGGCATCGGCGCCAGCCAGTCCGAGCTCGAATGGGCGATCAACTCCTACACGCTCGTCTTCGCGGGCCTGCTGTTCACCTTCGGCGTCGTCGGCGACCGGATCGGCCGCAAGCGCGTGCTGATGGCCGGCCTGATCGCTGTTCGGCCTCGGCTCGCTGTTCTCCGCCTACTCGCACTCGCCCGACCAGCTCATCGCGGCCCGCGCGGTGATGGGCCTCGGCGGCGCGGCCGTCATGCCGCAGACCCTGTCCATCATCGCCAACGTCTTCGAGCCGGCCGAGCGGGCCCGCGCCATCGGCATCTGGACCTCCGCCGTCGGCATCGGCGTGGCCATCGGCCCGGTGCTCGGCGGCCTGCTGCTCACCCACTTCTGGTGGGGCTCGGTCTTCCTGATCAACGTCCCGGTGACGATCGCCGGCGTGATCGCCGCGTTCATCCTGGTCCCCGAGTCGCGCAACCCCGCGCCCGGCAAGATCGACTACGTCGGCGTGCTCGCCTCCATCCTCGGCCTGGTCCTGCTCGTCTACGGGATCGTGCAGGGCGGCGACGGCGAGTCGTGGGGCAGCCTCGGCGTCCTCGGCCCGGCCCTCGGCGGCCTGGTCGTGCTCGGCCTGTTCGCCTGGTACGAGAGCCGCATCGAGCACCCGTCGCTCGACGTGCGGCTGTTCAAGAACCGCAGCCTGTCGGCCTCGGTCGGCTCGATCGCGCTGCTGTTCTTCGGCATGGGCGGCGTCTACTTCTTCACCAGCTTCTACCTGCAGAACGTCCGCGGCTACAGCCCGCTTGAGACCGGCCTGCTCGCGGTGCCGTTCGCGCTCGGCCAGTTCGTGATGGCCCCGCGCAGCGCGTCGCTGGTCCAGCCGGTTCGGCGTCCGCGCGGTCATGGTCACGGGCATGCTCGCCGAACGCGGTCGCGATCGGCGGCTGGGTGTTCCTCGAGCACGACCACGCCGATCTGGATCGTCGCGGTGCTGTTCTTCGTCCAGGGCGCCGGGCTCGGCCTCGCCGTCCCGGCCGCGACCTCGACCGTCATGGAGGCGCTGCCGCGCGAGCGGGCAGGCGCCGGCTCCGCGCTGACCAACACCGCCCGCCAGGTCGCGGTGGCGCTCAGCGTCGCCGTGCTCGGCTCGATCCTGTCCTCGGCCTACCGCTCCTCGCTCAACCCGACGCTGTCGGCGCTCCCCGCGGCGGCGCGGAACGCGGCGGGCTCGTCCATCACCGCCACCCAGGCGGTCGCGGCGCAGCTCGGCCACGCCGGACAGTTCCTGCTCGGCCCCGGCCAACTCCGCCTTCGTGGACGCCATGCGGCTCACCACCGGCATCGCGGCGGCCCTCGCCGTCGTCGGCGGCCTCGCGGTGCTGCGCTGGATGCCCGGCCGCAAGCGGCCTACCATCGAGGAACTGGTCGCCGCCGAGGTGGCGGCCGCCGAGCGCGAGCTCGAGGCGGGCGACCTCCCCGAGCGTCCCGAGCTGTCGGAGCGGTGACGGCCGTCAGCCAGCCCGGCCAGCCGGCCAGGCGCAAGGTCAAGTCAACAAGACAATGATCCCGAACGGAGGAGGGGTTCCCGCCATGCGCACTCATGACAGTCGCGTCGACGAAGACGCGGCTCCCGAGGCGTTCACCGGGCAGCCCCGCCACCGGAGTCCCGGCCGGGCCCGCGCCGAACGTCCGCGTGGCCCCGGTCGCCGGCGCCCGGCGCGGCCGAGGACCGGCCCCGGGCGACTGCCCAGACGACAACCCGGGCCGGGACGTCGGCGGCTGGGACTGCGGCGTCGGCGCCGAGCGCCCTGACGGCGACGGGGGCGAAGCCGCCCCGGCGCGCGACGCGCCGGCGCCCGGGCGGCCGCGCAGCGAGCGGGCCGAGCAGGCGATCATCGACGCGACGATCGAGGCGATCGGCGAGCGCGGCATCGACGGCGTGCACTGCGAGGACGTCGCGGCCCGGGCCGGCGTCGGCAAGGCGACGCTGTACCGGCGCTGGCCAGGCAAGGAAGACCTGCTGATCGCGGCCTTCGCCGCGATGCGGCGGCCGCTGCCCGAGCCGCGCGGCGAGTCGGTCCGCGAGGACCTGATCGCCCTGCTCACCGTGATCGCCGCCGACGCCGACGACCCGCGCTACGCGCAGCAGTACGCGCTGCTGCACGGCGCGGGCGAGCGCTACCCGCGGCTCGTCGCCCGCTACAAGGAGCGGGTCGTCGAGCCGCGGCGCGACCTGGTGCGCGCGGTGCTGCGCCGCGGCATCGAGACCGGCGAGCTCCGCCCCGACATCGACGTCGAGGTCGCGATGCTCCTGCTCACCGGCGCCGTGATGGCCCGCGGCAAGCACGACCCGACCCCGGCCGCCCCCGGCTTCGTGGACCGCGCCGTCGACGAGCTGCTGCGCGGCATCGCGGCGGACCGCGCCGCGCTGACCGGCTGCCCCGCCGCCAGGTCCGCGCGCTGACCGGCCCGGTCACTCGCCGGACGGCGGGCGCCTCCGGCCGCCCGCGTAGGCGCTGACCAGCCGGGCGACCAGCGTGGCGAGGAAGACCTGCCCGGCCGAGCGCCTCGAGAACCGCGAGCGCGCGGCCGAGGCTGCCCGCGGCGGTGAAGTCGCCGTAGCCCAGGGTGGTCAGCGTGGTGAAGCTGAAGTACTGCAGCGTCTGGGTGTTCACCGGCTGGCCGTCCGCGAAGAACGGCCCGGAGACGAGGTACCCGAGCGCGCCGAAGAAGGAAGCGAACATCAGCCCGATGAGCAGGTATGCGCTCAGCGCCGCGTAGATGCTCTGCGCCGTGACCCGCTCAAGGCGGACCACGCGGTCGATGATGACCACCACCGTCAGCAGCAGTACCAGGCCGTTCCAGATGCTGGCGATCCCCTCGGCGTGCGTGTTTGCTGACGTCGCGCCGATGCCGGCCGCGATCGCGGTCACCAGCGTGGCGACGATGGCCAGCACGTTGCCCCGCGGCCGCAGCCCGGCGTGTCGCACGGCGAGCAGCGCGATGGCGACGACGAAGGCCACGTGGACCGCCTCGGCCCAGCGTGCTGTGCGTCACCGCCGAGAGGAGGTAAGCGGCGACCAGGGTGATGAGGAGAAGGCCGTACCTGGCCTCCGGGCCGGTCTGCTCGCCTTCCGCCATGACGCAAGCAAATCACCCGGGGCCTGGCCACCCGGAGGTGACCGCGACGCGTCACCTCTCCGCGGGTGATGTGCGCCGTCGCGGCGTGCGGTGATGCTGGGCCCGCACGCCGGATAAGCCCGGCGCGTTCCGCGGACTTTACGAGCGAACGGTGGACGGCATGACCAACGAGGAGCAGCGTCGACTGCAAGAGGCGGAAACCGGGGTCAGTTGGCGCCGGTGGGGGCCGTATCTCAGCGAGCGCCAGTGGGGAACCGTCCGTGAGGACCCCACCCACGGCGAGAACACCTGGGGAGCGTTCCCCTTCGACCAGGCGGGATACCGGGCCTACCGGTGGGGCGAGGAAGGGCTGGCGGGCATCAGCGACGACAAGCAGCTGCTGTGCCTGGCGCTGAGCCTGTGGAACGAGCGCGATCCGATCCTTAAGGAGCGCCTTTTCGGCCTGACGAATTCTCAGGGCAATCACGGCGAGGACGTCAAGGAGTGTTATTTCTACCTCGACGCGACGCCGACTTCTTCGTACCTGAAGATGCTGTACAAGTACCCGCAGGGGGAATATCCCTACGCCGACCTGGTCGCGACCAACGGAGCGCGGGGAAAGCACGACGCGGAATACGAGCTGCTCGACACGGGGATATTCAACGACAACCGTTACTTCGACGTCTTCGTGGAGTACGCGAAGGCCTCGCCCGAGGACGTCCTCATGCAAGTCACCGTGCATAACCGGGGCCCGGACGAGGCCCGGCTGCACGTGCTGCCCACCCTGTGGTTCCGGCACACCTGGTCCTGGGCCGGCGGCGCGGAGGAACCGGTGCTGCGTACCGACAGCGGCCTTCCCGGGATCAGCGCCGTGCAGGTCGAGCACAGCGAACTCGGCACCACGCTGGCTCTACGCCGAGCAGCCGGTGCCCGTGCTGGTGACCGGGAACGAGACGAACAACGAGCGCGTATTCGGCTCACCGAACGACACGCCCTTCGTCAAGGACGGCATCGAGCGGGCGGTGGTGCACGGCGAAAGCGGGACGGTCAACCCGGACGGCACCGGCACCAAGGCCGCGCTGCACCACATCCTGGTCGTTCCGGCCGGGGGCAGCGCGACCATCCGCCTGCGGCTGACCGACACGCAGTCGCCGAGCCCGTTCGATGGCTTCGACGAGCTGATGAGCACCCGGCGCGGCGAGGCGGACGATTTCTACGCCGACGTACTGGCGGGCGATCTCAGCGAGGAAGACCGGCTGGTCGGCCGTCAGGCGCTGGCCGGCATGCTGTGGTCGAAGCAGTACTACGCGTTCGACGCGGAGCGCTGGCTCATCGAGCACGGGTCCGATCCGCTGTCGCCCGATCCGGGGCTGCGTAACCACGACTGGCGGCACATGACGGCGCAGGACATCATCTCCATGCCGGACAAGTGGGAGTACCCGTGGTTCGCGGCGTGGGACCTGGCCTTCCACACGGTGGCCCTCGCCGCCGTCGACATCGCGTTCGCCAAGCAGCAGCTTGAGTTGCTGCTTGACCACCGCTACCTGCACCCGAACGGGCAGTTGCCGGCCTACGAGTGGAACTTCAGCGACGTCAACCCGCCGGTGCACGCGTGGGCGACCTGGTTCGTGTACGAGCTGGAAAAGGCGACGACGGGGAAGGGCGACCGGCTCTTCCTCGAGCGGTCCTTCGGCAAGCTCATGCGGAACTTCGGCTGGTGGCTGAACCGCAAGGACGCGGACGACCGCAACATCTTCCAGGGCGGGTTCCTTGGCCTTGACAACATCGGCGTGTTCGACCGCAGCGCGCCGCTGCCGGGCGGCGGCCGGATCGACCAGGCCGACGGGACCGCCTGGATGGCGCTCTACAGCCAGAACATGTTCCAGATCGCGATCGAGCTGGCGCGCGAGAACCCGGTCTACGAGGAGCAGGCGCAGTCGCTGCTCGAGAACTGGGCCTGGATCGCCGCCGCGACCAACAACGTCGGCCCGCAGGAGGTCGGGCTGTGGGACGAGGAAGACGGCTTCTTCTACGACGTGCTGCGACGGCCGGACGGCAGTTCCATTCCGCTGAAGGTGCGCTCCCTCGTCGGGCTGATGCCGCTGGTCGCCGCGACCGTCATCAGCGGCGACATGCGCAACGACTTTCCCGGGCTGGTGCACAGCGTCGTCGAATCCCTGGACCGTCACCCGGCGCTGACCGCCGCACTGCCCGGCCGCGGAGAGCAGCGGAACGCGACCGGCCCGGTCGTGTTCGCCCTCTTCAACGAGGAACGGCTGCGCCGGATCCTCGCCCGGATGCTCGATGAACAGGAGTTCCTCGGGCCGCACGGCATCCGCGCCATCTCCAGGTGGCACGCCGAGCATCCGTACGTGCTGAACCTGGACGGGCAGGACTACAGCGTCGGCTACCTCCCGGCCGAGTCCGACACCGGCATGTTCGGCGGCAACTCCAACTGGCGCGGACCGGTCTGGGCCCCGATCAACCTCATGCTGATCCGGGGCCTGCTGAACCTGCACGAGTACTACGGCGACGCGTTCACGGTCGAATGCCCGACCGGCTCGGGACAGCAGATGAACCTGTACCAGGTGGCGAACGAGATCAGTGAACGGCTCATCAGCACCTTCCGCCGGGACGCCGACGGGCGCCGTCCGATCCACGGGGGCCAGCCGATCCTGCAGAACGACCCGCACTGGCGCGACCTGCTGCTGTTCTACGAGTACATCCACGGCGACAACGGCGCCGGCATCGGCGCCAGCCACCAGACCGGCTGGACCGGCACGATCGGGGTGCTCCCGCTGCTCTTCCGGGGCACGATCGCCCGCGGGATCCGCGCGGGCAACATCCCGGCTCCGCGCACCGGGGAAAGCGCGGCCCAGGCAGCGGAGCAAACGGGGGTGGCCCGATGACCGGGTGGCCGGACCAGCCGGTTATCTACGAGGTGAACACCGCGGTCTGGCTGGCCGAGCTGACGCGGGCGGCGGGAGCGCCGGTGACCCTGGGCAGCGTGACCGATTCCGGCTGGGACGCCGTCACGCCGGCCGGCGCCGACGCGGTCTGGCTGATGGGCGTCTGGGAGCGCAGCCCGGCCGGCCTCGAGCTGGCGAGGGCGAACGCGGAGCTGCTCGAGTCGTTCCGTGAGGCCCTGCCCGACCTGCGAACGCAGGACATCATCGGATCGCCCTACTGCGTGCACCGCTACGTGGCCGACGAGCGGTTCGGCGGCCCGGCCGGGCTGGCCGCGGCGCGCGCGGCGCTCGCCGCCCGCGGCGTGCGGCTGATCCTGGACTACGTGCCCAACCATGTCGCGCCCGATCACCCGTGGGTCACCGAGCACCCGGAGTTCTTCATCCAGGGAGACGACGACGACCTCAAGGCGGACCCGGCGGGCTGGCTGCCGGTCGGCGGGCACGTGCTCGCGCACGGCCGCGATCCCTATTTCCCGCCGTGGCCCGACGTCGTGCAGCTGAACGCGTTCGCCGCGGCGGCCCGCGCGGCGACCGCGCGACCCTGTCCGACATCGCCGACCAGTGCGACGGCATCCGCTGCGACATGGCCATGCTGATGTTCAACGACATCTTCGCGAAGACCTGGGGGAGCCGGGCCGGGCAGCGGCCGGACGAGGAGTTCTGGCCAGCCGTCATCGCCGAGCTGCGCGCCCGGCACCCGGAGACCGTGCTGATCGCCGAGGCGTACTGGGACACGGAGTGGGCGCTGCAGCAGCAAGGCTTCGACTTCTGCTACGACAAGCGGCTCTACGACCGCATCCTCGAGCAGAACCCGTCCGACGTGCGCGGGCACCTGCTCGCCGACCTGAGTTACCAGTCGCGCTGCTGCGCTTCCTCGAGAACCACGACGAGCCGCGGATAGCCGACAAGCTGCCCGCCGTCCTCGAGCGGGCGGCGGCGGTCACCGTCGCGACACTGCCCGGCGCCACCTTGTGGCACGAGGGGCAGTTCGAGGGGCGGCGCGTCCGCGTACCGGTCTTCCTCGACCGGCGGCCCGACGAGCCGCCGGACCAGGAGCTGGCCGCCTGGTACCGCAACCTGGTCCGCCAGGTCGGCGAGCACCGGGTGCGGACGGTGCCTGGCAGCTGCTTGAGGCCGCCGGCTGGCCCGACAACCAGTCCGCGCGCAACCTGATCGCCTGGTCGCTGGACACCGGGTGACGACGCCGGCGAAGTCCGCCGGCACGTGGTCGTGGTCAACCTCGCCCAGGCGGCGGCGCAGGCCCAGATCCCGCTGCCGTGGCCGGACCTGCCGGGCCGTCCCTGGAGGCTGACCGACCTGCTCAGCGGGGATGACTTCCTCCGCGACGGCGGCGAGCTGGCCAGCCCGGGGCTGTACGTTGACCTCCAGCCGGGGCAGTTCTACCTGCTGGCGGTCGATGCCGGGTAGCGGCGCCGGCCTGGTTCGTCGCGGCGGACCCGGCCGGGTGCGGCTTCCGCAGCTGCCGGGCGGCCTCCCGCCAGCGGCTGGTGATCGGCAGCCGCCGGTCGCGACCGAAGTTCTTCACGGTGATCTTCGGCCCCGGCGGGTACTGGCGCCGCTTGTACTCGGCTAGGTCGACGAGCCGGATCACCCGCTGGACGAGGGCCGGATCGTGGCCCGCCGCGATCAGCTCGGCCGAGCCCATGTCCTTTTCCACGTAGTCGTCAAGCAGCGCGTCCAGCACCGCGTAGTCCGGCAGCGAGTCGGTGTCGAGCTGACCGGGGGCAAGCTCCGCCGACGGCGGCTTGTCGATCGAGTTGGCCGGGATCGGGGGTTTAAGTCCCAGCCGCGTGGCTTCCGCGTTCCGCCATCGCGCCAGGTCCCAGACGAGGGTCTTGAGCACGTCCTTGATCGGTCCGAACCCGCCCGCCGAGTCACCGTACAGGGTCGAGTACCCGGTGGCGATCTCGCTCTTGTTGCCGGTGGTGAGCACGAGGTGGCCCTCGTTGTTGGACACCGCCATGTTGATCACGCCGCGCACCCGGGACTGCAGGTTCTTGCGGGCAGCCCGGACACGGGGAAGTCGCCGAGCCCGTCCCTGAACGCGTCCACGATCGACTGGATGGCGATCGTGCGCGCGTTGATTCCCTGCCGCTCCACGAGGTCCTCGGCATCGGTCACCGAATGGTCGGACGACCACTTGCTCGGCATGAGGATCACGTGGACGTTCTCCGGCCCGACCGCGTCGGCCGCGATCGTGGCGACCAGCGCCGAGTCGATCCCGCCGGACAGCGCCAGCAGCACGGACCTTAACCCGTTCTTCCGCACGTAGTCCGCCGTGCCGAGCACCAGCGCGGCGTACACCTCGGCGAGGTCGTCAAGCCGCGGCCAGAACGGCCCGGCC
>CAWKKG010000025.1:0-223420 GCA_963850115.1 uncultured Actinomycetota bacterium | reverse complement strand
AGGCGACCAGGTGGCCGGGTGCCAGTTCCCGTGGTTCCGGCGCCTCGCTGGCGCACCGGTCGGCGGCACGCGGGCAGCGGGTGCGGAACCGGCAGCCGGACGGCGGGTTGACCGGGGAAGGCGGCTCGCCGCGCAGGGTGGCGGTGGCCCGCGCCGCGCCCGGCTCGGTTGAGGGGATCGAGTCGAGCAGCGCCTTGGTGTAGGGGTGGAGCGGCTGCTGGTATACCGACTCGCCTGGGCCGACCTCGCAGAACTTGCCCAGGTACATCACCGCGACCCGGTCGCTGACCTGCTTGACGAGGGCCAGGTCGTGGGCGATGAACAGGTAGGACAGCCCCAGCTCGCGGCGCAGCCGCTCGAAGAGGTTGAGCACCTGCGCCTGGATGAGCACGTCGAGGGACGAGACGGCCTCGTCGCAGATGAGGAGCGACGGCTCGAGGGCGACGGCGCGGGCGATGGCGACGCGCTGCGCCTGGCCGCCGGACAGTTCCCGCGGGTGCCGCCTGGCGTACCTGGCCGGGTCGAGGCCAACCAGGTCGAGGAGTTCCTCCGCGCGCCGGTGCCGCGACTGCCTGGTGCCGACCGAGTGGGCGGCGAGCGGCTCCTCGACGATGGAGCGGACCTGCCACTTCGGGTCGAGCGAGCCGAAGGGGTCCTGCCATACGAACTGCATGTCCCGCCGGGCCGACAGCAGCGCGTGGCCGCGCAGCTTGGTGAGCTCCATGTCGCGGAAGACGACGGAGCCGGACTTCGGGCGGGGGGCCTGGAGCACCGCGCGGGCGAGGGTGGACTTGCCTGAGCCGGTCTCGCCGACGATGCCGAGCGTCTCGCCGGGCATGATGTCGAACGACACGCCGGACACGGCCTGGACGACGCCGCCCCTGGCGCCGCCGGCCTCGCGCGCGACGAACTCCTGGACGAGGTCGCGGGCGGACAGCAGCGGCTTCTTGCCGTTCCGCGGGTTTCCGGTGCTGTCGGCCGGTGCTGTGCTGTCCACTGGCAGGGTCACGCCGCGCCTCCGTTCTCGCATGGGTGCCAGCAGGCCCAACGGTGGCCCGGTGCGTGCTCGGTCAGGGCCGGCGCCTTCGCCGCGCAGTCGTCGGCGGCGCTGGGACAGCGCGGCGCGAACGAGCAGCCGGTCGGGAGCATGCTCGGGTCCGGCGGCCTGCCGGTGACGACGGGCAGGTCGGCGTGGGCGGGGCGCTCCAGGTGCGGGATCGCGTCGAGCAGGGCCCGCGTGTAGCGCATCTTGACGGTGCCGCCGCTGCCGAACAGCCCCTTGGCGGGGGCCTGCTCGACGATCTTGCCGGCGTACATGACGACGACCTCGTCGGCGTAGGAGGCGGCGAGGCCGAGGTCGTGGCTGATGAAGATCAGCGCCATGTCCAGGTCTCGCTGCAGTTCGAGGAGCAGCTCCATGATCTGGGCCTGGGTGGTCACGTCGAGCGCCGTCGTGGCCTCGTCCGCGATCAGCAGCTTGGGCCTGCAGGCGAGGGCCATGGCGATCACGACCCGCTGCCGCATGCCGCCGGACAGCTGGTGGGGGTACTCGCTGAACCGCCGGTCCGCGGCGGGGATGCGGACCAGGCGCAGCAGCTCGATCGCCTGGTCGCGCGCGTCGGCCTTGCTGACCTTGCGGTGCGTCCTGATCGCCTCGGTGATCTGCTTGCCGACCCGCATCGTCGGGTTGAGCGAGCGGGCCGGGTCCTGGAACACCATCGCCATGTCGCTGCCGCGGTGCTTGCGCAGCTGGCCCTCGGACAGGCCGATCAGCTCGGAGCCGCGCAGCCGGGCGGAGCCGCTGATCGCGGTGCCGACGGGCAGCAGGCCCATGATCGCCCGGCAGCCGACGGTCTTGCCCGAGCCGGACTCGCCGATGATGGCGAGCGTGCGCCCGGGCTCGACGGTGTAGCTGACTCCGTCGACGGCGCGGATTTCCCGCCCGCCGACCGCGAAGGCGACGCGGAGGTCCTCGACTTCGAGGAGCGCGTTACTCATCGGACCCCCCAGCGCTCACGCAGCGCGTCGCCGAGCAGGTTCAGCGACATGACGAATATCAGCAGGACGATGGACGGGATCAGCACGTACTGCGGCTCGGCGGTGAGCACTTCCTGCCCCTTTGCGATCATCGCGCCCCAGCTCGGCTGCGGTATCTGGATGCCGAGGCCGAGGAAGTCGACGGCGCCCTCCAGGATCACGATGATGCCGATGCCGAGCAGGCTGAACGTGATGATGCCGGGGATGACGTTCGGCAGGATGTGCTTGAAGATGATCTTCCAGTTGCTCGTGCCGGACAGCCGGGCCGCCGTGATGTACGGCTGCTGCCGGGCGACCAGGGTGGAGGCGCGGAACACCCGCGCGAACACCGGGACGCTGAAGAACGACAGCGCCCAGATCAGGTGCGTCTCGCTCGGCCCGAGCACCTCGGCGACCGCGAGGACCAGCACCAGGGCCGGGAACGCGATCAGGATGTCGATGATGCGGGACAGCACCGGGTCGACCCAGCCGCCGAAGTAGCCGGCGGTCATCCCGAGGATGCCGCCGATGACCATGCCGATCGCGGTGACCGCCAGGCAGATCTCGAACGACACCTGGCCGCCGTAGACCAGCATGGAGAAGATGTCGACGCCGTTGGGGTCGGTGCCGAGCCAGTGACCCGGGGAGAACGGCGGCTCGGAGGCGGCGAGGATGGAGCCCGAGTCGCCGGGCGGGATCGAGTAGATGTAGGGCCACACGAAGCACACGAAGAGCAGCAGGATGAGGATCCCGGCGGGTATCCAGAGGCGCAGCGCCCGCGCGATCTTCTGCCACCGGAGCCGCTGGGCGCTGACCAGGGAGGGAAGCGGTGGCGGGGCGCCGGCCGTGAGCGTCGCCGCCGTCATGTCAGGAAGCTGCGCGGCCATACCGGATCCTTGGGTCGAGAACCGTGTACAGCAGGTCGGCGAGAAGGTTGCCTGCCACTGTCACCAGGGCGAACACCACGACGATGCCCTCGATGAGCGGCAGGTCGTTGATGTTGATGGCGTTGATCAGCTCCGCGCCGATGCCCGGCAGCGAGAAGATCGGCTCGATGATCGCCACCGCGCCGATCAGCGTGCCCAGGTTGAGCGCGACGAGCGTGATGAGGGTGAACAGCGAGTTCCTGGTCGCGTGCACGACGAGCACCCGCCACGGGCCGACGCCCTTCGCCTTGGCGGTGACGATGTAGTCCTCGCGCTGCATCTGCTCGACGATGTCCGCCCGCAGCAGCCGGGTGTAGACCGCGAACAGCGGGAACCCGACCGAGGCCGCGGGCAGCGTCAGGGCGCGGATCGCGGTGAGCGGGTTGGAGCCGAGGGAGTTGGAGATCGTCGGGAACCAGCCGAGCCGGACGGAGAAGAAGTAAATGAGCACCAGCGCGAGCGCGTAGGGCGCGACCGACAGTCCGAGCATGGAGATCGCGAGGCTGATCCGGTCGACGATCCCGTTGGGCCGTCGGGCGGCGAGCACCGCGACGACGACGCCGAGCACCAGCGACACGACCAGCGCGTAGAGCAGCAGCCAGCAGGTCGTGGGGAGGAACTGCGCGATGTCGCTGTTGACGCTCTGCTGGTTGCTGTAGGCCACGCCGAGGTTTCCGTGCAGCAGCCCGTCCAGCCAGAGCCAGTAGCGGTCCCAGAACGGGTGGTTGAGGCCGAGCTGCGCGTCAAGCTTGGCGATCGCGCCTGGGGTGGCGTTGATGCCGAGAATCAGCTGGGCGGGGTTTCCGGGGATGAGGTTCATGACGACGAATGTCAGGAAGGTGACGCCCAGCAGCACGGGGATGGCCGTAAGAAGCCGCCGGCCCACCAGCTGCAAGGCTGGTGAGCCGGCAACCCGGCGCACGATGTCGTTTCGTGCGCCGGGATCCGGCTGGAGCTGGACTTGTTGTGCCAGCGCCATTGTTGTCCTGATGTCCTTACTGTCGTTGCCGGGCGCCTGTCAGGAGCCGGAGGGGTTGTAGTAGACGTCCTCCCAGAGGATCGCCGGCGTCACCGATACCGCTGGCAGCGGCGTGGTGAGGCCCGGGCCGGCCACGCCCTTCACCGACACGTTGGCCGGGGCGAAGGAGAAGTAGAACGGCCCGTAGTAGTTCTTGGCGATGTACTCGGCGGCCTGGTTGTAGTAGGAGCACCGGGTGCTCAGTACGCTGCTCCCCGCCGCGTTGCTGAGGATGGTGTCCAGCTTCGTGTCGTGGACGCCGCTGAACGGGGAAGTGGAGTTGAACCGGAAGCCCACGCCGACGCCGCCCGCCGGGTCGTAGGCGCCAGCCGTCTGGATCATCGACTGCCAGCTCTTGCCGCCGTTAACGGTGAAGGCCTGGATGAGCGCGTTGAGCGCGTAGGTGTGCAGCGTGGTCTTCACGCCGAACGCCGCCCACTCCTGGGCCAGCGCCTGGGTGGTCTCGCTGGCGACCGGGCTCGAGGAGATCGTGCCGAGGTTGATCGTCACCTTGTCGAGGCCGGACTCCTGCACCAGCTGCTTGGCCAGCGTCGGGTCGTAGCCCTGGTAGCCGGCGACCTTCGGCTGGTAGCAGATGCCGCCGGGCCCGGTGAAGCCCTGCACGACCGGGTAGGCGTTCTTGAAGATGTTCTGCAGGATCGGCGCGAAGTTGGTCATCGCGTAGATGGCCTCGCGCGCCTTGACGTTGTTGAACGGCGCGACCGCGGTGTTCAGCTGCAGGTCGTACGGTGAGGTACCGAGCTGGTTCAGCACGTCGAAGTGCTGCTGGGACTCGCTAAGCAGCTGCGGGGTGGACATGTCGGTGTAGACCTGGCCCTCGCCAGCGAGCATCGCCTCGTAGGCCGCCTCGTCGCCGCTGACCGACTTGAAGGTCAGGTTGTCGAGGTACGGCAGCCCTTGCGACGCCTGCCAGTAGGTGGCGTTCTTCTTCATCACGATCTGGTTGCTGTAGGAGTCGCTGACCATGATGAAGGGCCCAGCGCCGACGGGCAGCTGCGCGAACGCCTTCTCGCCCATCTTGTTGAACGAGTTCTCTGAGATGATCCAGTTCGGGATCGAGTCGAACATCTGGTTGATGAAGGCGCCGTCGGGCAAGGTCAGGTTGACCTGGATCTGGGTCGGCGAGAGCACCTTGATGACGCTTGCCGCCGGGGCCGACGTCGTCACCTTCGGGTTGGTGCGGGCGACCGCCCACTCGGCCGCGCAGGTGCACGACGACTCGAGGTCGCGCGTCCAGTTCCAGGCGACGACGTCCGCGGTGAGCGGGGAGCCGTCGGAGAACTTCACGCCCGGGCGCAGGTCGATCGTGACCGTCTTGTTGCCGTTGCTGTACTGGTATCCGGTCGCGAGGTCGTAAATCAGCTTGCCGTTGTCGCCGAGCTCGAAAAGCTGGCCGTACACGGCGTTGTAGTAGTCCTGGTCGGCAGAACCCGTCGTGTTGGTCGCCGGGTCGAGCCCGAGCGGCCAGTCGCCAGAGAAGCCCTTGCCCTCAAGGACGGTAAGCGAGCCGCCCGCCTTGGGGGACGCCACCGGGATGCTGGAGTTACTGGCCTGCACCGAGGGTGAGGCGCTGGACGACCCGCCCCCGCTACTGCACGCGGCGGCGGCTGTCAGCACTAGTGCGGCCGCCCCAGCGAGGCAGGCGGTCCGCATTGACATAAGCCGAAATCTCACCGGCATTCACCTACTCGTGATTAATCGTACGCTGGTTGGTGACAAAAATAGAGTCGATCGTCCTGAGATTTGTCTTGGATACTCTCACCCGCCCGGTGAGGCTGCAAGGAGTAATAAACGAGGTCTGCCGCGTCGCGGAGCTGCTTGTATCCGCCCCCCGCCCGCCGCCTCCCGGGGTTGTGTCCGCCCACAAACCGGGCTATCAGGTCGTTCGCCGGCTTATCAGCCCAGGGGGCGTGCGCTGACGGCACCGCGGTGGAGCACGGCAGCCCGCTGGGTATAGACGACCCGAGCGCTGAGGGGGGATGTGGCGAACGACAGGGAAGCCGGGGGTGCCAGCGACCACGCCAGCTTTGCCCGGTCGCTAGTCGCTCACCCCGGGCTCGGGCCGCTGCGCGGCCTGCTGCTCACGCTGACGGTGGTCACCGGCGTCGTGGACGCGGTCTCGATCCTGGCCCTCGGCCGGGTCTTCGTCGCGAACATGACCGGCAACGTGGTCTTCTCGGCGTTCGCCGTCGTCGGCGCACCCGGTTTCTCGCTGTCCGCGTCCCTGTTCGCACTGGCCGGCTTCCTGGTCGGCGCTTACGCTGGCGGCCGGTTGATCGCCCGCACCGCCGCCGACCGCGGCGCCCTGCTGCGCGCGGGCGCGGGCGCCGAGTTCGGGCTCGCCGCCGCCGTGCTGCTCATCGCCGGACTGTCCGGCGACCCGGGCGTCAGCCACGGCACCCTCCAGCTCGGGAACGGCGCGTCCGGCGCCTTCGGCGCGGGCGTCACCGACGCGCTGGCCGCCCTGCTCGCCGCGGCCATGGGCGTCCAGAACGCCGTCGCCCGCAAGCTGGCCGTCCCCGACCTCACCACCACGGTCCTCACCATGACCCTGACCGGCATCGGCGCCGACATCCGCGCGGCCTTTCGCGCCTCCCCGAGTGCGGGAAACACTGCGCGCGGCGACCTGGGCCGCCGCCTGCTCGCGGTCGCTACCATGGTCATCGGCGCCGCCGCGGGCGCCTCCCTGACCTTGCGGGTGAGCCCGCTGTCCGCCCTTGCCCTGGCGGCGGCCCTGCTGGCGCTGGCGGCGGCGTGGGTCACGCTGGCCACCCGGCGGCCGGCCGGCTGGCGCTCGTTCCCGGCGCAGAAGCGCTGAGGGCTTCTCGCTAGCCCCAGACCTCGTCGGCCACGGACACGATCAGCTCGAGCTTCGCTTTCTGGTCGTCTTGCGTCAGCGCGTTGCCCTGCTCGGTCGAGGCGAAGCCGCACTGGCCGGACAGGCACAGCTGGTCAAGCGGCACGTACTTGGCCGCCTCGTCGATGCGGCGCTTCAGCTCGTCCCTTGACTCGAGCTCCGGCCGCTTGGTGGTGACCAGGCCGAGGACGACCTGCTTGCCCGGGGGGACGAACCGCAGCGGCTCGAAGCCGCCCGAGCGCTCGTCGTCGTACTCGAGGAAGAACCCGTCCACGTCAAGCTCGTTGAACAGCGACTCGGCGACGAAGTCGTACCCGCCGGAGGCCACCCACGAGGACCGGAAGTTGCCGCGGCACAGGTGCGTCGTCACCGCCATGTCGGCCGGCCCGGCCACCGCGGCGTTGGTCAGCGCGATGTACCGCTCGTGGATGTGCTCGGCGTCCTCGCCGCGCTCCGCGATGTACTCGCGCTGCGCCGGGTCGTTCACGTACGCCAGCGACGTGTCGTCGAGCTGCAGGTAGCGGCAGCCCTGGGCGGCGAGCCGCTGGACCTCGTCGCGGTACGCCGCCGCCAGGTCGGCCCAGAACTCCTCCACGTCCGGGTACACGGACTCGTCCACGACCGCCCGGATGCCGGACCGGTAGTGGACCATCGACGGCGCGGGAATCGTCAGCTTGGGTACGGAGTCTCCCGCCACCGACTGAAGGAACGCGAAAGCCTCACCGAAGATCGTCTTGTCCATCGACAGCCGGCGCGTCACGTGGATCGCGTCCGGCGTGAAGGCGATGTCACCTTCCGGGTTGTGGAAGGTCGACAGCAGGCTCCCTGGCACCTTCGAGATCCCGCCGATCTGGTACACGAAGTCCATGTGCCAGGTCGCCCGGCGGAACTCGCCGTCGGTCACCGACCGCAGCCCGGCCTCCCGCTGCAGCGCGACGACCTGCCGCACCGCCTCGTCCTCAACCGCGCGGAGCTGCTCGGCGGAGATGGCCCCGTCCGCGCGCTGCTGCCTGGCGTCGTGGAGCCGCGCGGGCCGGAGGAAGCTCCCGACGTGGTCGGCACGGAACGGCGGTGATGTCCTCGGCGACATGTGAACCCCTCGCTACGCTCACTGATTCTTTCGAGGCAGAGTGCCACGCCGGGTGCCGCGTGTCATCCCCAAGCGGCCACAGACCGCGGGCCGGCCGGTCAGGCCGGGACCACTGCCGCCGGCCGCGACGTATCGTGGTCGTACCGACCAGCTCGCTCTTGGGGGCGCCGATGGATGACATCCTCAGCCAGGGCGGCGACCGCGAGCCAAGCCCGTGGCCGCGCCGCCTCGCGGTGATCGGCGCGCTTGTCTTGGTGCTGGTCGGGGGGATCGTCTATCTCGTCGTCCCGCGCCACCCGCGTCCCCCCTCGGCTGCTGGCCCGGCTCCGACGGGCCTGGCCGCGCCCGGCCTGCCGGCCGAGCCCGACGGGATCGGCGGGCCGACCCTGCCGTGGGCTTCCAGCCTCCGGCTGCCGGCCGCAGGGACGCAGCCCGCCTGGTTCTCGCCCGCCACGGGCCGCTCGGCGCCGATCGGCGGCCTGCCCGCCGACAGCTCCGGCTACCAGTTCATCCGCATCGGCGCCGGCTGGGTGGTGCAGCCCAACTCCGCTGGCAAGACCGCGCACGACGACTACGCGGTGCCGCCGCTCCCCGTATGGTTCCTCGCCGACGGCGCGCGGTCGGTTACCCGGGTCGGCACCGCGAACCAGGTCGCGCCGGCCGCCACCGCCGGCGCCTTGTGGCTGACCAGTTACCCGCTTGGCGCCGATGCGGGCACCGTGGCCGGGACGGCGCGCGAAGTCAGCCTCGCCGGGGCACCGCTCGGGGCGCCGGTCAGGCTTCCGCCCGGGTACGTGATCGACCAGGCAACCCGCCGCGGCCTGCTGCTCGCACCGGCGATCCCGCAACCGGGAACGACGGCCGACCGGCTGTGGGACACGGCGGCTCCGCAGGACAGCCGCACGTTTGACGCGGTAATCGCGGCGACCCCGACCGAGATCGCCTGGGCGCCGGCCTGCGCGGCGCTGTGCCGGGTCCAGGTCCTTGACCTGGCGACCGGCAGGCAGACCGCGGTCGAGCTGCCCAAGGGGAGTTCCGCGGCGAGCGGCGCGTTCAGTCCTAGCGGTGGTTTCCTCGCGCTCCAGCTGAGCCTGGACAACACCGGTGATGACGGCGCCCTCGCCATGCGGCTCGAGGTCGCGTCCGTGACCAGCGGGCGCCTGACGGCCGTGCCTGGAACCTTTGTCAGCAGCGACGCCCTCGTGGGCTTCGGCTGGCCGGCCAGCAGCGACAGCCTGGTCGCCGAATTCATCTTCACGACTAAGACGCAGCTAGCGTCCTGGCACCCTGGTGCCTCCCGGCTGGCCGTGACGGTCATCCCCCCGGGACCCGACCAGGCCGCGCTGGTCGTCGGGTAACGCTGGCGGCTTCTTGGCCATCATCGAGCCGGCGCCGCCGCCGTCAAGGACCAGCGTCTGGCCGGTCATGTACCCGGCGCCGTCGGAGGCCAGGTAGGCCACCGCGGCCGCGATGTCCTCCGGATAGCCGGAGCGGCCGACCGCCAGCATTGAGCCGCGCCGCTTGACCTCGGCCTCGACGTCGATGCTGGGGTCGAGGGACAGCAGCACCCGCGAGGTCGCCACCATGCCCGGCGAGATCGCGTTGCAGGTGATGCCCCAGGGGGCGACGTCGGCGGACAGCGCGCGGGTGAAGCCGAGCACGCCCGCCTTGGACGCCGAGTAGGCCGTGGACATGGCCGCCGAGACCTGGCCCGCCTGGGAGGAGATGTTGATGATCCTCCCCCACCGCTGCGCGCGCATGTGCGGCACCGCGAACCTGGACATCAGGTACGTGCCGCGCAGGTTGACGGCGATCACGAAGTCGAAGACCTCGATCGGGACGTCCTCGATGTCCTGGCGGTCGAGGCCCTGCGGGGCGCCCGCGCCGTTCACCAGGATGTCGAGCCTCCCCCGCCAGGCGGCGGCCGTGTCGACCATCCGCTTGGCGTCCTCGGCGACCGAGATGTCGCCGAGCTGCGCCAGCGCGGTGCCGCCCGCGGCGGTGACCTCCTCCACCAGGGACTCGACGCCGCCCCAGGACTCGTCGGTGGCCCCCACGACTTCCTGGCGGCGGTTGAGCACGCCGGTGGCCTGCTTGTCGGTGACGACCACGGCTACCCCGGACGCGGCGAGGTTCAGGGCGATGGCCCGGCCCATGCCGTCCCGCTTGCCGCAGCCCGTGATGAGCGCTACCCGCGTGGTCAATGCCCTGCCTTAGGCTCGTGGCCGCCCAAATAGCCGGGAAGGTCCACCGGGTAGGTGATGTCGATCAGGTCACCCTCGATGCCCAGCTGGTTCGCGGCGATCCCGCGGAACACGTCCTTGGGCACCAGGCAGTCCTCGCAGGCGTCCGGGCCAGGGGAAACGGTCAGCGCCACGCGCTGACCGTGCTCCTCGACCGCCAGGTTGTAGCCGTCGGCCGCGAGCATGGTCGCGATGTCCGCCATCTGCTCGGTGTAACTCACTTCTTCTCCACTACCGGCACTGACGTGCCTGACCATTCGCCGAAGATCCTGACCACCATGGAGATGGCGGCGTTCTTCGCGCCCGCGACGATGACCGGGACCTGCTGCGGGGTAGACAGGATGCGGTGGAACTCCTCGTCGGTGGCGAAGGTGCCGTCCGGCTTGCGCGGCACGTTCTCCTTGCCCGCCAGCTTGAACTCGCGCCCCGTGTGGCCGCACTTCTCGATCATCCAGTTCTGCACGTCGGCCTTAGAGAGGCCGGCGGCGGCGAACATCTGCGCGTGCTCGGGGCAGAGCACCAGCGCGACCGAGGTCTGGGGGAAGATCAGTGACCCCATCCGGTTGACGGTGTCCTCGATGTCGCGCAGCACGTCCTCGTGGTTGGGGGTGTGCCGGTTGTCGACGAACTCCATGGTGCGGGTCAGCGTCGCGGACACCGCGGACGCGCCGCCGGCCACCCCGCCGTTCGCGGCGAACGGCTCCCAGGGCGACTCTTCCTCATTCTCGGCGACGCAGACCTGCCAGCGGCCGGGCAGGCCCTGGGTGGCCTGCTCGAGGACGTGCGGGTGGATGCCGAACGCGTTGCGGACGATGAGGCCGACCGCGCGCGGGATCGTGGCGTTCGGCCGGAAACCCGGGCCGAACGCGCCGCCCGCGGTGTTGAAGCCGAGTTCCTTCCTGACCGGGCCGTTGACCACGATCAGGGGTGACGGGCCGCTGGTGGACTGGAAGCCGCCGCCGCGCGCGGCGCGCTCGCGCATGAGCGCCTCGAACGCGGCGAGGACCACCGGGAAGTACTCCGGCTTGCAGCCGGCCATGGCCGCGTTGATCGCCGCGGTGCGCACGTTGACGTCCCGGCCGACCTGCTCAAGGGCGCCGATGATCTCGTCGGGGTCCTTGTCCGTGGTGGCGAGGAACGCGTCGAGGAGCGGCAGGGACACCGGGACGAGCGGCAGCCCGTCGGACCAGCCCTGCTCGTAGCAGTACTCGATGGCGCGCTGGGCCTCGTCGGGGTCGGGGGCCGCCTGGGTCGCGGCGGCCCCGTCCGGGTTAGCTGCGGTCATGCCTCATCTTTCGCTGAATCGTCAACGAGCAGCGCGACCACGTCGTCGAGCACCTGCGCCGCCCGCTCCTTGACCTTGTCCTCGGTGAGCACGGCCACCGGGTGCGCGGTGGTGGCGTACTTGTAACCGGGCGCGCCGCGCAGTGCGGCCATCGCGTCGGCGGTGGGGATGAACGAGTCGGTGATGATCGCCGCGACCGGCACGCCGGCCGCCTCGAGGACCACGCCGTCGGCGGTGGCCGCCGCCGAGCACGAGCCGCAGTCGCCCACGCCGGTGATGATCACGTCGTTGCCCGCCACCAGTTCCTTGATGACGTTCTCCGGCTCGGGCACGGCGAAGTTGACCTTGGTCCGCTTGGTGAGGGTGACGCCGTACCGGTCCTCGAGCAGGCGGCCGACCTCGTCGAGGAACGGGCGGGCGTTCTGCTTGGTGTTGATGAGCAGGCCGACCCGCTTGCCATCGAGGCTGGCGAGACGGGGCGCCCGGGGTGCCGCCGGCTTGCCAGTGCTGGTCGTCACGGTTCCTGTGGGGTCCAGGATCGCGTTCGGCATGAGTACTCCTTGCCCTGAGTTAACGTCCGCTTATTGTCAGTGCTCGTGCACGAGGACGCCGCGAATGTTCTTACCATCCATAAGGTCTTGGTATCCCTCGTTAATTTCGTCGAGGCTGTATTTCTTGGTAATGAGTTCCGACAGCTTGATGCGCCCTTCGTGCCACAGGCCCAGGATCATCGGGATGTCGTACAGCGGATTGGCGCCACCGAACAATGAGCCCTGCATTTTTCTGTGGTAGCCGATAAGAATGCCGCCGGGCAGCACCATGTCGTAGTAGCCGACGCCGGTGATGACGATCGTGCCCGCCTTGCCGGTCATGTCGACGGCGGCCTTGATCACGTCGTTGTTCATCTCGCCGACGGTGCAGATCACCTTGTCGGCGAGCTGGCCGCGGGTGAGGTCGATGAGCACTTCCTTGGCCTTGACCGGGTCGCCGAACGCGTGGGTGGCGCCGAAGTCGAGCGCCCGCTCCTGCTTCCAGGGGTCTGAGCTGTTCATCGGATAGTGAGCTTTCGCACACGAAACTGTGTTCTAGTGCTATCCTGATGTTGCGTGTTAAGGCGCGTAGCCCCCCTTGCGCAGCACCGCGGCACGGGTCTTCATTAGGCGCCTCCGACGTCGGGTCGTGGGGGTTGTGGTCAGCGACGATTGCGGGCGCACTCATGACAAGCACGTGCACGGCTGTCCGGATATTAGATTTCATATCACGCGCTTCCCGTCGCGCCAAGTGTCATATATCGTCATCCCTGTGCCGGGAGAAGCGCTTATGACCAGCGACAAATCACCCGGTTAGGCGCTGTGACCGGGCCCAGCGGCTGGGCTAGGCCCGGTGCTTAGACGTATGGCATCGCAGATAGGACGTGTATGGCTGACATGGTGCGGGCCGTGGTCCAGACGGGACCACGGCAGATGGAGATGCGGGAGTTCCCCCGGCCGGTGATCGGCCCCGACGACGGGGCGCTGCTGCGCGTCGAGGCCTGCGGCATCTGCGGGTCCGACGTCGAGCAGTACAAGGGCGCGATGGGAACCCGCGGGCTGCCGATGGTCCCCGGTCACGAGCCGCTGGGGATCATCGAGGAGATCGCTCCCGCCACCGCCAAGCGCTGGGGCGTCAACGTCGGCGACCGCGTGGCCGTGGAGATCCTCATCCCCTGCCGGTCCTGCGACCTGTGCCTCGCCGGGCGCTACATGCAGTGCAAGAACCGGGCGGGCAGCCACGGCGGCTACAACCCGCCGGAGCGCGGCCTCGGCCTGTGGGGCGGGTACGCCGAGTACATGCACCTGCACCCCAACTCGATCGTGCACCCGATGCGCGCCGACCTCCCCGCGGAGATCGCCGTCATGTTCAACCCGCTGGGCGCCGGCGTGCGCTGGGCGCTGCAGTACGGCGGCGTGCACCTCGGCTCGTCGGTGCTCGTGCTCGGCGCCGGGCAGCGGGGCCTGGCGGCGATCCTCGCGTCCAAGTACGTGGGCGCCGGGCTGATCATCGCCACCGGGCTCGGACGGGACGCGAAGAAGCTTGAGCTCGCGAAGGAATTCGGGGCTGATCACACGATCAACGTCGACGAGGAGGACACCGTCGAGCGGGTCAAGGAGCTGACCGGCGGCGACGGCGTGGACGTGGTGCTCGACCTGACCCCGATGGCGCAGCAGCCCGTCCGCGACGCGATCAACGCGGTCCGCTGGGGCGGCACCATCGTGCTCGCCGGGCTGAAGGGGCACAAGGACATCCCGATCCCCACCGACATGCTGATCAACAAGGCGCTGACCGTGAAGGGCGCGTTCTCCGTGGACGCCGCCTCCTACACCGACGCCATCAAGCTGATCGAGTCAGGCAAGTTCCCGCTCGAGAAGATGCAGACTCACAGGTACGGCCTGGACGACGTGGAGCACGCCATCCAGCTCCTCGCGGGCGAGGTCCCCGGCGAGGACGGCATCCACGTCGCGGTCATGCCCGGCCTGTGAGCCTCACGGCGAAAGGAACTTTCCCCTCAAATGCCTATCATTGACACCCACGCTCACATCTTCCCCGGCGACTTCGGGCCCGTCCCGGCCGGGTGCGACCCCGCGGCGTGGCCGTCTCTGCAGGACGGGCCCGACGCGGACACCAAGCTGCTGGTCAACGGGCCGATGCGGTTCCCCGCCAAGAACATCTGGTTCGACGCGGAAAAGCGCCTGGAGGCCTCCGCCGCCTCCGGCCTCGACGCCGAGCTGCTGTCCCCGTTCCCCGCGCTGCTCAACTACCGCGTCCCCGGCCCGCTCGGCCGTGACCTGTGCCGGGTCACCAACGAGTACATCGCGGGCCTGGTCGCCGCCTACCCGGGGAAGTTCTACGGGCTCGGCACGGTCCCGCTGCAGGACCCCGACCTGGGCACCGCCGAGCTGGCCGAGATCGCTAAGCTCGGGCTGGCCGGCGTCGAGATCGCCTCGAACATCAACGGGGTGTCGCTGCACGACCCGCAGCTCGACGGCTTCTGGGCGGAGGCGGAACGGCTGGGGACGGCGGTGTTCATCCACGGCATGCCGGTGCCGTCCGACCGTGTGCCCGGCCCCGCGACCGCGACGTTCGGCGTCGGGGCCGAGGCGTCACTCGGCGCGGCGTCCATCATCGCCGGCGGGGTCGCCGAGAAGTACCCCGGCCTGAAGATCTCGTTCAGCCATGCCGGCGGCGGGTTCCCGCTGATCCTGACCCGCGCCCAGTGGTTCTGGGGCCGGACGTGGAACGAGGAGCCGCCGCTGCCCGAGTCGGAGCGCCCGGAGGCGGCCCCGTGGTTCGCCGAGCACGGCCCGATCGAGATCGCCCGGCGGTTCTACTACGACTCCCTCGTATTCGACCGGCGCGCGATCAGGTACCTGGCCGATATGCTGGGCACGGACCGGCTGCTCGTCGGCTCGGACTATCCCGCGATGACCCGGGAGCAGCCCATCGCACGAACGCTGCGTTCGATGGGATTTTCTCCCGCAGACCTGGACAATGTCCTCTGGAACAATTGTTTCAGTTTCCTGGGTATTGACCCGCCAAAGTTATCCTCTTCAATGTGGGCACCACTGTGAGCAGCCTGACTACTTTTCTAGATCCGCTCGAAGACGACGGCGTCTCCCAGCCGTGGACCTCACCCGGAGCGGTCGCCCAGCGACCGCCCCGGCTGCTGCTCACGCTGCTCGGCGACTACTGGTGGCAGCGGACCGAGCCGCTGCCGTCGGCCGCTATCGTGGCGCTGCTCGCCGAGTTCGGCGTCAGCGACTCGGCCGCCCGCGCCGCGCTGTCCCGGCTGACCCGCAACGGCCTGCTGGTGACATCGCGGAACGGGCGGCGGACCTACGTCCAGTTGTCCGCCCGCGCCGCGGACGTCCTCAACGACGGCGCGCGCCGCATATTCTCCTTCGGCGTGCGCCCCTCGCCGTGGGACGGCATGTGGTCTCTCGTCGCCTTCTCGATCCCCGAGGAGCACCGCTCGGCCCGCGACGAGCTGCGGAAGGCGCTGCGCTGGCTAGGCTTCGCCCCGCTCTACGACGGGCTGTGGGTCTCGCCGCGCGACCACGCGGGCGAGGTCATCGGCCGGCTGAACGAGCTCGGCATCACCACCGCCACCGCGTTCCGCGCCACCGCGCTGCCGCTCCCTGGCGGCGGCCCGGTCGGGGCCACCGCCGCGCCTGACATCCCGGCGCGGGCCTGGGACCTGAGCGGGCTGCGGGAGCGTTACGAGGAGTTCAACACGTTCGCCGGCATGCTGCGCGACCAGACGGAGGCGGGCAAGATCAGCATCGTCGACGCCCTGGTCGCCCGCACCCGGGTGATGAACGAGTGGCGCGCCTTCCCCGCGCTCGACCCCGACCTCCCCGACGAGCTCCTGCCCGAGGCCTGGCCGCGCGGCACCGCCAGGGAGCTGTTCATCGCCTGCTACGACCTGCTCGGCCCGATCGCGACCAGGCGGGTGCGGCAGATCATCGCCCGCTACAGCCCCGAGCTGGCCATCCGGGCCGCCTACCACAACACGGAGCTGCGCATGCCCGACGCCGGGGCCCCCTAGGAGCGCCACTCCCGCACGTCACAAGACCTGATGTGCCTTATCCGCCGTCCTGCGCCTGGGCGAGGGCGAAGTAAGCGGCCGGAGTGTAGCCGGTCACCCGCCGGAAGGCAGCCACGAACGCGCTGGGCGTGGCGTAGCCGACCTGCCCGGCCACGCTGGCGACGGGGCGGCCCTCGGCCAGCGACGAGATGCCCGCCTGGAGGCGGGCATGGGCGCGCCACTGGCTGAACGTCAGCCCGGTCTCGGTGACGAACAGCCGCAGCAGCGTCCGCGGGCTTGACCCCACGGCGTGCGCGAGTTCCGCCAGGCTGCGCTGGTCGGCCGGGTCACGCATGAGCATCGCGGCCACGTCGCGGGCGCGCCCGTCGGCGGGCATCGGGAGCTCGATCGTCGCCTTGGCGGCCGGCCGCAGCACGTCGAACAGGACCGCCTCACCGCGGGCCCTCGCCTCATCGGGCAGCCCGCCCGCCAGGTACCCGATCAGCTGCCTGGCCAGGGGAGACACCGCGAGCACGCGCGGGCTGTCCCAGGCCAGCGGGCACCAGTCGGTGCGCAGGTAGATCCCCTGCATGACCGACTCCCGCAACGCGATCGTGACGTGCGGCACCTCGGCGGGGATCCACAGCGCCAGCTGCGGCGGAAGTACCCAGCGGCGGTCGGCCGCGTCCACCATGAGCACCCCGGCGCTCGCCCAGGCCAGCTGGTGCGTTTCATGCGCGTGAACCTCGAAGGCCTGTCCGCGGATCATCTCGAACCGCTCAAGCCCGATGGCGCCGGCCGGCGATCCTTGCTGCGCCCCCCTCGGCAATCCCCCGCTCCCTCCCGGCCGCGCGGCGCCGCCCGCTGGCGGCGACCGGCCTGCGGTACCTCCTGGCACGCTACCGCGTTTACGTCACGATTTAGGCAAGCCTAACCTTATCGGGCACCTGGTCGTACCTCCGCAGGGACCTGACTCAGGGTCAGGCGGCTTGTCCTGGGAGCACATAGTGAGACGGCGGTCAGCGGCGAATACTTGAAAGCGCACCGGTCTTGCCGGGCAGAGGGGGATCGCGCGTGACCGAGATTGAGGAGCCCCGGGCCGGGACCGACTACGACATCAGCCCGCTTCTCGAGCCGCTCCGGATCCGTCGGCTCCGGCTGCGGAACCGCTTCGTCATGCCGGGCATGCAGCGTTACTGGTGCGTCGACGGCGCACCGGACCACCGGCTGCGCGACTATTACCGCCGCCGCGTGCTCGGCGGGGCGTCACTGGTCATCTCCGAGTCCTGCGCCATCGACCACCCGAGCGCCACGAAGAACCCCACGTTCGCGCGGATCTCGCCCGGCACGCGCGAGGCGTGGCGGGCGTGCGTGGCCGGAGTGCACGAGGCCGGCGGTGCCATGTTCCTGCAGCTCTGGCATCAAGGGGCGGTCAACTACGGCGGCGACGCGGACAGCAACCCGGCCTTCGTCGCGCTGAGCCCGTCCGGCCTCGCGCACCCGGGCGAGTCATTCGGCCGGGCCGCCACGGAGGCCGACCTGGACAGCCTCAAGCGCGCCTTCGTCCGGGGCGCGCTTGACGCCGAGGACGTCGGCGCCGACGGCGTGGAACTCCACTCGGCCCACGGCTTCCTGCTCGACCAGTTCCTGTGGCCGGGAACCAACGTGCGCACCGACCGTTACGGCGGGCCGGGGATCACCGACCGGGCCAGGTTTGTCGCCGAGGTAGCCGCGGCGGTGCGGGAGGCGACCGGTCCCGACTTCGTTATCTCCGTCCGCATCTCGCAGTGGAAGGAATCGGACTACGACGCCAGGATCGTCGAGGAGCCCGGCCAGCTCGGCCAGCTCGTCCGCATGCTGCGCGCGGCGGGCGCGGACCTCTTCCACGTTTCCACGCGACGGTTCTGGACACCCGAGTGGGACGGCTCGGACCTCGGCCTGGCGGGCTGGGTGAAGTCGTTCACCGACGCGCCGGTCATCGCCGTAGGCAGCGTGGGCCTCGACATCGACGTGATGGCGTCGCTCAGCGGGCAGGAGGCCCGGCCGACCGGCGCGAGCCGGATCGACGAGCTGGCCCGCCGTTTCCGGCGCGGCGACTTCGACCTGGTCTCGGTCGGCCGCAGCCAGATCGGCGACCCGGAGTGGGTGGCGAAGATGACGCACAAGCGGATCAGCGAGATCAGGGGGTTCCGCGCCAACGACACCGCGCTCAGCCACGACGTGGCCGGGACCTAGCCGGCTTCCTGTCAAGGGCAGGACTTCGCGGACTGCGCCGTGATGCCGGGGTAGTCGAACGGGTTGAGCGGGGCGTTGTCCCCTGAGAAGGTCGCCGGGAGGCCGTCCGGCCAGGTGAACGACACGCGGGTCCAGAACCACTTGCCCGTCCCGGCCACGCAGGCCATGACCGGCCTGCTGAGGGTCACCGCCACCCGGACCGCGTGCAGCGTGCCCGCGGCGCAGTTCGGATTGCAGTCGTCCAGCTTCTCAGTTCCCGTGCCGTCCGCGACGGCGGAACCCCACGTTGACCAGGTCATGTCCCACAGCGCTATGGTGCCGTCGCCGGACAGCACGCACCCGGCCTTGCAGGCGGGGTCGTGCAGGGTCGTCCCGCCAACGGACCCGCCCTCCGCGAGGTAGACCATCCGCGGCGGCGCCGCGGATGGGCTGGCCGACGCGGTGCTCGCGGCCGCTCCGGCCGATGACAGGGCGGCGCCCTCCACGGTTGAGGTCGCGCCGCCGCAGCCGGCCGCGAGCACGGTCAGGGCGGCCGTCGCCGCCACGGTAAACAGAGAACGCTTCAGTGAAATCATCGAGGCCCCCGCCTTAGAGAATCAAACGTCACCCGGTAGGACGCGGGCACCCCGCCGCCGGTTGCGCTGTTCTTCCGCTTTTGGTTGCCTGGCTCGGCCCGTCAGGCCCGGCCGGTCGCTGTCTAGCTCGCAGGCTTGCGGGCGATCAGGATGTCGCGGGTGATGGCCTGGTCGACGCGGTGCCGGAACGCGCGGTACGGGCCGTCGTCGAGGACCACGAGGCCCGCGGCGGCGAGGGCCTCGGCGGCGTCCTCCCGGCGGGCAACGCGCGTGTTCCACGCGATCCCGGCCGCGCCGCCGGGACGAAGCGCCCTCGCCCACGCCGGGGCGGCCGCGCGCAGCAGTTCCAGGGGGCTCCGGGCCAGGGTCCGGCCGTCGTCCCTGGAGCGCTCGCCGCCCGCCCGTCCCGGGCTGTGGCCCGTGCCATGGCTGGCGTGGCTGCCGTGCTGGACGCCGTACGGCAGGTCGGTCACCACCAGGTCCACCGACGCGGGCCGGAAGAACTCGCCGACCCGGGTCGTGTCCGCCTCGACGACCTCAAGGCGCTGGACGTCGCCGGCCTTGTACTCGTCCTTGGTCGCCGCGAACTCCGCGGTCAGCCGCCTGGCCACGACCTTGCGATCGCGCCGCACCGGGGAGAAGTCCGCCTGGTGCTTCAGCCGCTTGTCCTTCAGCCAGCGCTGGACGAACACGGCATACGCCTCGACGTCGCGCGCGTCGATGTCCGCCCCGAAGGCGTCGAAGCCGTACATCAGCGCCTGGTTGAGCGTGGTGCCGCGGCCGCACAGCGGGTCAAGGACGGAAAGCCGCCTCGTTTCCAGCTCGCGGGCGAAGGCCGAGGACGCCAGCGTGACGTTGAGCAGCAGCTTGGTGAACTGCTCATTGGTCTTGCCGGGGTACTTAAGAATGGTCAGCAAGTCGTCGTCGAAGCGGTCGAGGCGGCGCAGCGGCACGGGTCGCAGCAACTCGCCGGCCAGGCCCCCGGCGCCGACGGGACCGGCCGCCTCGAACAGCGCGTAGAGCGACGACAAGTTGGCGAGCAGGCCCACGTCCCGCTGAGACAACTCGCTCGCCGCGAACGTGACGTACGGGACGCCGCCAATAGCCGTCTCCGCCACGCTTTCCGCCTCGATCCGCCCGTCGGGCAGCGCGGCGCTGAGCACCGCGAGCTCAGCGCGGGCCAGCGACGGCGCGGCTGTCGGCGTACACCCGGTTATGCGACGGGAGGATCAGGAATGCGTATCGGTCCATTGCGGCTAAGAGCCTAACGGCTCAACGGACGGTTACGTCGGATTCGATCCGCCGCCCGTCCGGGCCGAAGTACGGCGGGTCGAGGACGGTCACCGTTACCTGGTCGCCGGCCGGGGGGCCGGGCAGGTGGCAGGTGAAGGCCGCGTCGCCGGCCCGCAGGTCCGCCTCCCAGCCCGCGCCGCTCGGCCGGGCGCCGACCACGGTCCCGGTCACGACGAGCCCGCGGGCCGGGTCCGCGCCCGCGGCGACGCGGTCGGGGTGCACGCCCGCGACCAGGCCCGGCTGCTCGGCGGGGAGGAAGCCGAGGTAGCCGACGAGCTCGGCGACGCGGCGGAAGGCGGGCGCGAGCACCACCTCATCGGGCGCGCCGACCTGGAGGACCTGGCCCCGGTCCATCACGGCGAGCCGGTCGGCGAACGCCTGCGCGTCGGAGAGCTGGTGGGTGACGAGGAGAGTCGGCACGGACCGTTGCGCGGCGAGGTCCTTGACGAGCGCGGTGAGCGTGCGGCGCAGCGCCGCGTCGAGCGACGCGAACGGCTCGTCGAGCAGCAGCGCGTCGCAGTGCGCGAGCAGGAGCCGGCCGAGGGCCACCCGGTGCTGCTGGCCGCCGGACAGCCGGGCCGGCATGGCGGGCAGGAGCCCCTCGATGCCAAGCTGCGCGGCGATCGCGGCGAGGTCGGCGGCGGTGGGCCTCGTCCCAGACGACCGTGGCGACTTCGCGTAGGTCAGGTTGGCCTGCACCGACAGGTGCGGGAACAGGCCCGGATCCTGGCGCAGCAGGCCGACCCGGCGCCGCCAGGGCGGCACCGCGACCTGCCCCGCGCCGGCGCTGCGCCCGCCAGCACGGGGGCCGGCCGCGGTCAGCACGCGCCCGCCCAGCTCGACGAGACCGCGGCGCAGCCCGACCAGCCCCGCGACCGCCTCAAGGACGGTGGTCTTCCCTGCCCCCGACGGCCCGAACAGCGCGACCCGCTCGCCGTCCGCCACGGACAGCGTGGCGCGGACGGTGAAGTCGCGGCGGTCAACCTCGACGTCGGCGTTCAGCACGCGCGCTCCAGACGTAGGCGGCCAGCGGCAACGGCAGCGCGACGACGAGCAGCACGAGCGCGTACGGCAGCGCGGTCGCCAGGCCGGTCTCCTGCAGGGTCGTGAAGATCTGCAGCGGGATGCCGAAGGGGTGGTAGGCGATGATCACGACCGCGCCGAACGCGCCCATCGCGCGCGCCCACGCGGTCGCGAGGGCCATCGAGAGGCCGGGCGCGGCCAGCGGCAGGGTGACGCGCCGGAAGACGCGGAGTGGCCGGTCGCCGAGCAGTCCGGCCTGCTGCTCAAGCCGGGTGTCGACCCCGGCGAACGCGGCCTGGGCGCCGAGCACGTAGTACGGGGCCGCCTCGTAGACCTGGGCGATCACCAGGGCGAGGAACGTGTTCGTCGCGTCCTGGTGCAGCCAGCCGAGGAACTCGCCGATCGGCGTGTAGGGGCCGACCATGAAGACCAGCAGCAGGCCGATGACCAGCGGCGGGAGCAGCAGCGAGCACAGCAGGCCGGCTTCCCAGACCCGCGGCAGCGGCAGCCGGCCGCGGGCGAGCATCCAGGCGAGCGGCGTGCACACCACGACAAGCACGAGCAGGGTGAGGGCACCCGACTCCAGCGACGTGACCAGGGGGTCGAGGTCGCCCGCCCCGGTGAGCGCGCTGGCGACCTGGCCGGGTGACAGGTGGATGAGGAGGGTGATCACGGGGCCGAGCAGGGCGACCCAGATCACCGCCGCCCCGGCGACGGAGAGGACAGACGATACCGAACGGATCCGTGGTGCCCCTGGCCGCGCCCCGTTCACCCGGCCGGGGGGCAGCCCGGGCCCGGCGCTCGCGCCGTCCCGGACTACCCCTCCAGACGCGGCGGCCTGCGGGCTAGGACCCCAGCTCAACTGAACCCTCTTAATCTTGTCCTTAGTCCTGGAGGCCTAGCCGGCCGGCGGCATCAGGACGAAGGCAGTTCACTGGCGACGGGCGCGGGCACGTCGCTCTTGGTGCCGACCAGCGTCGGCGTGAGCACCGTGAACCCTCCCTGCTTGTACTGGGCCAGGCCGGCCGGCGAGAGCGTGTACGCCACGAACGCCTCGGCTGCCGGGGTCGGCGTGCCGATGATCGTGATGTCGATGTCCTGCGGCGAGCCGGTCTTGGTCCCGGTCTTGATCTTAACGGACGCCGTCTTGTAGGTGGAGGCGAGCGAGGCGTCGCCGAGGTTGATCTGGGCCGGCAGCGGGATGTAGTCGAGGCCGAGTTCCTTGGCCTGGGTGATGAACGCGCTCGACGCGTCGAGCTGGCCGGACTGCAGCGTCGAGTCGAGCGAGGACTCGGCGTAGATCTGGCTGGAACTTGACGTGCCGAAGTCGGTCGTGCCGAGGATCTTCGACACCGTGTCCGAGGGCAGGTTGTAGTACTTCTGCGCGAGCTCAAGCATGTAGATGAAGTCGCGGCCCTGCGGGTCGGTGTTCGGGTCGGTGCGGCCGAGCTTCAGGCCGGGCGTCTGCAGCAGCGTGCTGAAACAGGGTCGACAGCGGCTTGGAGCCGTCGGCGTACGCCTTGAACTCGCTCGCGTACTTCGACTTCGGGTTGTACGCGATCACCATGGACGTGGCGGCGTACTGGACGTACCAGCTGGTGAACTTCGGCTCAAGCGGCGTGATGTTGTCGCCGCCGACCGCCTCGAACACGTTCGGCTTGATCTCGCCGGAGGAGATGAACTGCTCGAGCGTGCCGGAGGCGTTGCCCGTGCCGGAGAACCCGGCGCCGGTGGCGGCGGTGAACGCCGGCTTCACGTCGTTCTCGTTCAAGTACTCGAGCGAGCTGGCGTAGGCGACGTTAGCGGTGCCGGACACCTTGGTGCTCGACGGGCTCGCGCTCGACGACGCCGTGGACGACGACGTGGCGGCAGGCGTGGATGACGACGAGGAAGACGAGGAAGAGCTGCACGCCGCGGCGGTGAAGCCGACGCACACTATGCCGAGCACGGCGGCGGCCCGCCAACTGGATGACCGGAATGTAAGCATGATGCCGACCATAGCTATTGCCACTTGCGTCTCGCAATAAGACCGGACACCGCTAGTCCGTACTGTGACCTGCGCAATATTCCCTGCTGTGCAGGTTCAAATCCGCGATAAAACCCGTAATGGCCACCGCCGCCGGCCGGCATTCGCCCCGGCCAGCGGGTCATCAGCCAGGCTTCGGCGGGCTATCAGCGAAGGTTGGGAACCCGGCCGACTCCGTGAGGCGATCAGAGGGTGACCCAGCCGGTGCGGACCTCCGTCTGGGTCGCGGTATGGCAGCGCAGCCGGAACGGCCCGTCCGGTTTCCTGTCGAACGTGAAGCAGCCCACGTCGTCCATTGCCACGGTCACGGCCTGTCCCGACCGTGTCTGGATCTCGGCCGTCCCCGGCTGCGGCGGGACGAGCTGGCCGAATAGGGCGCTGTCGGTGATCTCGATCTCGATCGAGAAGCGCGCCGACTGGAAGGTGAGGGCGCGGACCGACGCGGTCTCCGACCGCAGGGCCGCGGCCTGCCCGTCGTCCCACAGGGAGTCATAGGAAAGGCTGGCCAGCTCGGCGTCGATGTTATGCCAGGCGTAGGCGCTCCTTCCCGCTTCGACGAACGCGTCAGGAACCGCTTCGCGCGCCGCGATCGCCGCGCGAAGCGCGTCCAGCAGCATGCCGTCGTCCAGGCTGTTACTCACGTGGCCCGCCTCCTTCGACGGTGACGGGGCGCGCTTTCGCGCCCGTGCCCGACAACCCCGTCCCCGACAACCCCGCGTGTGTCAGCCCTGTCCCCGATGATCCTCGCGGCCCGGCCCGCGGCGGCCGCCTGCCCTCGGCGCCGGCCTGGGGCGGCACGAGGTCGGACAGGCCGGCCAGCCGCGGCGACCGGCTCAGCCGGCGCAGGCAGCGCTGCCGCGTCGGGCCGATGCTGCCGGGCCGCATGCCGAGGATGTCGCCGATCTCGGCGTACGAAAGGGGCGGGTCCCGTAGCAGCAGGGCGAGCAGCCGCTGGTCGGCCTCCGGCAGCTCGGCGAGCGCCGCGCGCAGCAGCGCGTTCCGCTCCGCGAGCAGGATCTCCTCCTCGATCACCATGGCGTCCGCCGCCAGGGGCAGGCCACCGTCATCGGGATCGGTACCGAAGACCTCGTACTTGCCGCGCGCCCGCAGCACCCGCAGGCACTCCCGCTGGGTGGTGGTGGCGAGCCAGCCGGGCAGGGCCGCCGGCTCGCGCAGTTTCTCGTTGGCCAGCTGCTCGACAAGGCCCAGCCAGACCGTCTGCCCGACGTCCTCGATGTCGGCGGCGCCGAGCTGGTACCGGACGCAGATGGACCAGACAAGCGGTGCGTAGCGGTCGACCAGTTCGTGCCAGGCACCCTCGTCCGACCCGGCGGCGCGGGTGACGAGGGCTACAACGGAAGGGTCATCACGCACAGGGGACTCCAGTGGCGCTTGCGCGGCGTTCTGTTCCGCTCTTAACCACTCGGAGGGCGGGACACACCCGCTAGATACACCGGATTTCCGTGTATCTGGCGGGCCGCTTGAAGACACCGTCCAGATGTACTCGGATTCCCTACAGAAAAGGAAGTGATCTTCGATGGGTCCGAACCAAGCCAGCATCATCCGCGTTTCCACGCGGGAGGCAGGCGGCCACGTCTCCGACGTCACGCTCGACCCCAACAAGGACGCGGAAGTCGTCGTCGAGGTCGAGGCGGGCAGCGCGGTATTCGGCATGGGCGCGCACTGGCAGATCGGCCTGCACGTCCGTGACCTGGACGGCGGCGCGATCCCCTTCGTGCTGTCGCCCACGCCCACACTGCACGGTCATATGGACGCGCCAGGCGACGCGTGGGACCACCGGGCCAAGATCTTCAGGTACACGATCGAGAAGGCCACGCTCGGCACGCACAAGGGCCACGACGGCCGCGTGTACGCCCACCTGCTCGTCGGCAACAGCCCGGGGAACTACGACGCCACCTTCGTGGAGAGCGAGCCGTTCCTCGTCCTGCCGTAACCGGCCGCTGAGCACGGCACCCGGACCTGTGGGGGGGCCGGGTGCCGCCTGCGTTAAGCACAAGGAAGAGGCCTTGTCATTGGGGCGAGACCACAATGACCGCTCCTCCGGGTGGGCGGATGATGACAGCCACACTGCGTTTAAATCCCCGGGAGGATGTTGCATGAAGACGCGAGCAGCGGTGCTCAGGGACGTCGGGAAGCCGTTCGAGATCGTCGAGCTCGACCTGGACGAGCCGAAGACCGGCGAGGTCCTCGTCAAGTTCACCGCCTCGGGGCTCTGCCACTCCGACGACCACCTCCGCACCGGCGACATCCCCGTCCGGTACCCGATCGTCGGCGGCCACGAGGGCGCGGGCATCGTCGAGCAGGTCGGCGAGGGCGTCACCCGGCTCGCGGTCGGCGACCACGTGGTCGCCTCCTTCCTGCCGGTCTGCGGCAAGTGCCGCTTCTGCGCCCGCGGCCAGACGAACCTGTGCGACTACGGGAGGTTCCTGGTCGACAACTGCCTGCCCGACGGGACGTTCCGCTACCACGAGGGCCAGACCGACTTCGGCCAGATGTGCCTGCTCGGGACGTTCTCGCAGCGCGCCGTCCTGTCGGAGGCCTCGGTGGTGAAGATCGAGGATGACATCCCGCTCGAGCTCGCCGCCCTGACCTCGTGCGGCGTGCCGACCGGCTTCGGCTCCGCGGTCAAGGCGGGCGAGGTCAAGCCCGGTGACACCACGGTCGTCTACGGCATCGGCGGCGTCGGCGTGAACGCCCTGCAGGGCGCGTCCATCGCTGGGGCCCGGTACGTCATCGCGGTCGACCCGGTGGAGTTCAAGCGCGAGTCCGCGCTGAAGTTCGGCGCGACGCACGCCGTGGCGACCACCGAGGAGGCGCAGGCCCTGGCGTTCGAGCTGACCTGGGGCGTCGGCGCGGACCAGGCCATCGTCACGATGGGCGTGGTGACCGAGGAGGTGGTGTCGGCCGCGTTCGACGCGATCCGCAAGCGCGGCATCGTCGTGCTGACCGGGCTCGCCGGCCCGGAGAAGAAGACCGTGAACATCTCCGGGTTCATGCTGTCGCTGTTCGAGAAGCGGCTGCAGGGCGCCCTGTTCGGGTCCTCCAACCCGTTCGACGACATCCCGCGGATCCTCGACCTGTACCGGGCGGGCAAGATCAAGCTGTCGGAGCTGATCACCACCCGCTACACCCTCGACCAGGTCAACCAGGGATACGAGGACATGATGGCCGGGCGCAACATCCGCGGCGTCATCATCCACGACTAAGAGGGAACCCGTTTCACGGGCCACGCTGAGCCCGCCCCCGTTCGGGATGATCGTTCTTCTTACCCCGAACGGAGGCGGGCTCTTCGCATGCCCGGCCATCGCATCGCCCGGCGTGGGTGATTCCACCCCGGCCTTGGCCCTACGGCAAGAGGGGCGAAACGACCCCTGCCGCGGACCCGGCGCGACGGGCGAACCTATCGCTGAGGGCCGGAACACCCGGCCAGTTCCTAACAGATAGGACAGGGCGATGACCACACAACTCACCCACGAGGGAACTCAGGCGCGGACGACGAAGACACTCGCGCCGGCCGGCCACGGGCGGCTCATGGAAGCGTGCCTCCGGATCCGCCTGGCCATTCAGGAGATGAATTACGCGTCCCGGCGGGTCGTCGAGGTGCAGGCGCCCTGGATCGTTGACGACCAGTGGCACAACAGGTAACGATCATGACCGTGGACTCGTTCGCGGGCAAGCTCGCGGTGGTGACCGGCGGCGGCTCCGGTATGGGTCGCGAGCTGGTGCGCCAGCTGGCGGCGCAGGGCTGCTCGGTCGCGGCGTGCGACGTGGACCCTGACTCGGTCGCGGTGACCGCGGCCACGGCGTGGGCGGCCGCCCCGCCCGGCGTCGCGGTCACCGGCCATGCCTGCGATGTTTCCGACGAGGCACAGGTCAAGCGGTTCCGCGACGAACTGCTCGAACAGCACGCCAGCGATCACGTCGACCTGGTGTTCAGCAACGCCGGCATCGGCGGGGGCGGCAGCTTCGTCAAGGGCTCCCGCGAGGAGTGGGAGCGCACGTTCGCGGTGGACTGGTGGGGTGTGTATTTCTGCGCCCGCACGTTCCTGCCGCTGCTGATCGCCAGCGGCAACGGCGTCCTGGTCAACACCAGCAGCTTGAACGGCTTGTGGGCCTCCCTCGGCCCGGGGATGCCGAACAACGCCTACAGCACGGCGAAGTTCGCGGTGCGCGGATTCACCGAGGCGCTCATCGAGGACCTGCGCACCAACGCGCCGCAGGTCCGGGTCGCCGTCGTGCTGCCGGGGTCCGTGGGCACCGACATCATCGCCAACACCCGCCGCGCCCATGGCATAGCCGGCCCGGAAGACCTGAGCGACGAGAAGGCCGAGGAGGCCAGGAACTTCCTGGTCACGGCGAAGCTGGTAGCCAAGGACGCGCCACTAGCCGAAGTTCGCAAGACCCTCGCCCAGCTAGAACAGGAATGAAGGACAAGGCGCGCTCAGCGCGGCCGACGCGGCCACCATCATCCTCGATGGCGTGCGCGCGGGCGCGTGGCGGATCCTCGTCGGCAAGGACGCCGCATTCGTCGACGAGCGGGTACGCAGCAGGCCCGAGTCCGCGTACGACTACGACGAGCTGTTCAAAGATCTGCCGGCCGACCTCCTGCAGGAGCGCGAACGACTTGCCGGACGAGGTTAAGGACCTATTGCCGGGTTGGGTCAAGGATCAATTGCCTGACGCCGAGCCTGGCGAGAGCCTCGGTCGGCCCGCTGACTGACGTTACCCGCGGCCGAGGAGGTCGCTGGCGCGGGCGGCCGCGTGCAGGAATGCCGGGTCGGGTACCTCCGCGTGCAGCCGCAGGCAGGCCTCGGTGAGCTTGATCGCGTGCTCGTCGCCGGCCGCGACCGCCAGGTCCGCCAGGTCGCCGGGTGGCAGCGGGCTCGCCGCGGGGAGCGGCTCCGGGGTCACTCCCCCGGCGTGCACCGCGTACAGCGACGCGCCTACCTGCCAGAGGGCGTCGTAGGTGGGCCTGGCCAGCTGGCGCGGCAGCAGCGGCAGCACCGAGTAGGCGGCGACCGGGGCGGTGACCGCGTGCAGGAACGTGATCGGCTGGGCGCGGCCGTAGCCGAGGAAGACCCGGGCGAACTCGCCGGCCAGGTCGCGCAGGTCATGCCCCGCGTCGGCGTCCGACGGCGGGCGCAGCGCGGCGAGCGCGCCGCTCATCCCCGGCAGGCGGGGAAGCCCGTTCTTCAGCCGGACGGTGATCAGGCCGCCCGGCTCCGGCTCGTCGAGCACGGGAAGCGCGCGGATCGCGGACGCTACGTCGAGGGCGCCGCCGGGGTGCGCGCCGCCGGGAAGCTCCACGTAGCTCGCGGCCCAGTACGCGAGCGCGCGGGCAAGCTCGGCCCGGCGCTCCGCGTCGCCGGCCGCGCCCGCGCTCGCCAGGCTGCGGGCGGCGTGGGCGGTCCGGATGATCCCGTGCGTCGCCGCGGCGGCGACGCCGGGGAGGAGCCGCGGCCACCAGCGGGCGAGGACGTCGCGCCACGGCTCTTCCGCCAGCTGGATCCGCAGGTAGGCCTCCCAGTCGGCGACGCGGCGGAACTGGCCGAGCGCCTCGCGCCAGGTCGCGTCCGTGACCCGGTCGCTTGGCCGGGGGGCGTCTTCGAGGCGCTTGAGGTACCCGTCCAGCCAGAGTTCCACGGCGTCGGCGCGGCCGAGCCGGACGAGCGCCTCGGCGGCCATCGGCCCGTGGTTGGACAGGCCGCCGCGGAACTCCGGGCCGGTCGCCGCGAGCCTGCTCAGCCCCTCGTCCAGTACGTCGTTGTCTGACACGTCAGGCATTTATCGTCTCCTCTCTATATAGTTTTGACCCTATATCGCATGCAGGCGATATACTAGGACCGTGACGGAGATTCCTGACGACGTGGAGTTGCTCCGGGCGCTCGCGCACCCGGTCCGCTGGGGCATCCTGCGGCGGCTCGCCGCCGAGCCCGGCATCTGTGCCTGCGACTTCACCGAGTTCTTCGACGTGTCGCAGCCGACGATCTCCGCGCACCTGAAAGTGCTCCGCGAGGCCGGCCTTGTCACCACCCAGCGGAGCGGCACCACGATCTGCTACAGCATTACCCCGGGACGGCTAGGGCGACTCGGCGCGCTGATCACGCAGATCGCCGGGACCGCTCCCGCGGCCAGCGCCCCCGCGGACGTCGCCCTGCAGTCGTAGAACGCGGCCGTCGCCGGGTGCCGTCGTCGTAGCATGAGCGGGTGCGAGCCATCGACTTCCACGTGCACCTGCCGACTCCCGACTGGCTGGACGGCTCCATGGCCGGCTACGTCGAGGCGGCCGAGGCGTACTTCCGGTCACGCGTGGAACGGCAGTCCCTGGAGTCGCTCGCCGCCAAGTACCGCGCGCTCGACGCGCTGGCGGTACTGCTCGCCTGGGACGCGGAGACCGCGACCGGGCGGCCCCGCGTGCCCAATTCGACGGTGGCCGACGCGGTCCGCGCGCATCCCGACGCGTTCACCGGCATCGGCTCGGTGGACCCGCACAAGGAGTCGGCCGTCGACGAGGTCGCCGAGATCGCCGCGCTCGGGCTCCGCGGCGTCAAGTTCCACCCGTCGCTGCAGGCGTTCGCGCCGGACGACGAGAAGTTCTGGCCCGTTTTCGCCGCTTGCGAGGCAAACCGACTGCTCGCCCTGTTCCACACGGGCACCAGCGGCATCGGCGCCCGCCAGCCCGGCGGGCAGGGAATCAGGATCGACTACTCCCACCCGCTCAAGCTGGACGCGGTCGCGGCGGCGTTCCCCCGGCTGACAGTGGTGGCCGCGCACTTCGGCTGGCCGTGGCACATGGACCTGCTCGCGATGGCGCTGCACAAGACCAACGTCTACATCGACATCTCCGGCTGGTCGCCTAAGCGGATACCACCGGAAGTCATCCGCGAGCTGAAGGGGCGGCTGGCCGGGCAGTTCCTCTGGGGGAGCGACTTCCCGTTCATCGCGCCCGAGCGGTGCCTCGGGGAACTGGCGGAGCTCGGCCTCGACGCCCCGGTGCTGCTGCGCGACAACGCCGCCCGCGTGCTCGGCCTGCCCGCGTTACCCTGACCCGGTCGCCTCGACGTGCCGCGGGGACGGCGGTGATCGCCAGCGCAGTATCGTGTCGCCGGTGACCGATCCCTCTGGCTTTGACTCTAGAAGCCGCCTGACCTTCCACGGGCCGCTCTCCGGCGCGCGCGCGGACCGGCTCGCGGCCGAACTGGCCGCTCGCGGCCCCGAGACGGTCGCCGATTACGGCTGCGGCTGGGGCGAACTGCTGCTGCGGGTCCTGACCGCCGCGCCCGGCGCGCGCGGACTGGGGGTTGACGTCCACGGCCCGGACATCGCCCGCGCCAGGGACAACGCCGGCAAGCGAGGGCTCGCCGACCGGGCGGCCTTCATCGAGGGCCCGGCGGCCGACCACGCCAGCAAGGCCGACGCCGTCATCAACTGCGGTTCCTACCAGGCCTTTGGCGACATCCCGGCGGCGCTCCAGGCACTGCGCGGGCTGGTGAACCCCGGCGGGCGGCTGCTGTTCGGTGCCGAGATCTGGGACCGGACGCCGTCCGGGCAGCAGTTGTCCGCCATGTGGCCGGGGACGACGCCGGAGACCTGCCTGTACCTGCCCGACGTCGTCGACGCGGCGGTCGCGGCGGGGTTCCGCCCGCTCCGGATCGAGACCGCGACGCGCGGGGAGTGGGACGAATTCGAGTCCGGCCTGGCCACCGGGGCCGAGGAGTGGCTGCTGGCCAACCCGGACCACCCTGCGGCCTGGCAGGTCAGGGACAGGCTCGACGCCCACTTGTCGATCTGGCTGCGCGGGCACCGCGACGTCATGGGATTCGCCTATCTCACCCTGGGAGCACCCTGACCGGCGCTTAGCGGGCGACAAGGGCGCTGGCAGGGAAGACCCTCCGAGTCAGTTCTGGCTGAACTGCTCGTACTCGTAGTCGGGCGCCGGGCGCGACGTGGTGGCGCGGAACATCGCGGTCTCCCTGACCAGCAGGGAGCGCTCGAGCCGGAGCCGGTCGAGCGCGGTCGGCGCGGCGAGCAGCGACTGGCGCTCCGGCAGGTCGATGATCATCGCGGCGCCGACCACGTAGGAGAGCAGCACCGGCTCGTCCGGCAGGTCGGCGACGCTGATCACGCCGCCGCCCCGGTCGGCCAGGGCGTTGAGGTAGGCGCGGAACCCGGCCTGCACCCGGCTGACCGCGAACGCCTCCGCCTCACCGGCGTCGGACGGCGCCTCATCCTTGAGCGGCTCGACCTCGCCCCGCAGGTACGGCAGCGAGTCGTCGACGCGCAGCAGCCGGAACCGCTCGGTGCCCACGGTGGCCAGGTCGAACCGGCCGTCCGGATGCGGCGTGATCTCGCGGACGTCGGCCACGCAGCCGACCTCGTGCAGCGCGGCGACGCCGCGGGCGCCGACCTCCCGCCCCTTGCGGATCGCGATCACCCCGAACCGCCGCGGCTCCGGCTGCGCGCGCAGCTGCGCGACGAGCAGCCGGTAGCGCTCCTCGAAGATGTGCAGCGGCAAGCGCATGCCCGGGAAGAGCACCGTCGACAGCGGGAAGAGGGGCAGCAGCTCGCTCATATCGAAAAAAGTACATCCAGGGTCGGCGGAAGCGCTCGGCGCGCCACTCGAAAATTTCGTTGCCCAGCCCCCGGGGCGTCGCCTACGTTATCAGCAACGCATTGACGGAGACGAGTAGCCGGGGACCGCGCGAGCCGAGAGAGCCGCCAGCAGCTGTGAAGGCGGTCTCGCGCCCCCCGCGTGAAGACACTCCCGAGCGTTTCACCACGAATGAGGCCGTCCCGCCCCGGGACGGCGAAGGTGCGGTGGCACCGCGAGTCCACCCTTCTCGCCCGCACCTCCAAGGGATCAGTCACTAGGTCCTGAGGAGGACTGAAGCGATGATCCGCACTACTATCGCCGGCCTGCGCGACCGCGCCGGCGAGACCGTCACGATCGCGGGCTGGGCGCAGACGCTCCGCCTGCAGCGGGCGATGCAGTTCGTCATCGTGCGCGACCACACCGGCACCGTCCAGGTCACGCACCGGCGCGACGGCACCGCGCTCGAATCGGCGCTTGACGGCCTCACCGTCGAGTCCGCCGTCCGGGTCACCGGCCGGGTCCAGGCCAACCCGGTGGTTTCGCTCGGCGGCCTTGAGCTCATCCCTGAGACGGTCACGGTCGAGAACCGGGCGCGGGCGCCGCTGCCGATCGACGACCGTACCGGCCCGGAGGGCCGGCTTGACTGGCGGTTCCTCGACCTGCGGCGGCGCCCCGCCGCCCGGCTGGTGTTCGAGGTGCAGACGACCGCCGAGCGCGCGATGCGCCAGTTCGCCTTCGCCGAGGGGTGCACGGAGATGCACACGCCCAAGCTCATGGGCACCCCGTCGGAGTCGGGCGCGGAGGTGTTCGAGGTCGGCTACTTCGGCCGCCCGGCCTACCTGGCGCAGTCACCGCAGTTCTACAAGCAGATGGCGATCGCGGCCGGCATCGACCGGGTCTTCGAGGTCGGGCCGGTGTTCCGGGCGGAGCCGTCGTTCACCTCACGGCATGCCACCGAGTTCACCGGCGTCGACGTCGAACTCGCCTGGATCGACTCCGTCGAGGACGTGATGAGCTTCGAGGAGCGGATGCTCGCGCACGTGCTGTCCGCGGTCGCCGCCGCGCACGGCGCGGCGATCGAGGAACAGTTCAAGACCGAGGTGACGGTGCCGCGCGTCCCGTTCCCCCGGCTCACCCACGCCGAGGCGCTGTCGCTGCGCGGGAACGAGCCCGGCTTCCCCCGGCCGCGACGACCTCGACCCCGCGGGCGAGCGGGCCGTCTCGGCGCGGGTCCGCGCCGAGACCGGGCACGAGTTCGCGTTCGTGACGGAGTACCCGGTCTCCGTCCGGCCCTTCTATCACCTCCGGCCCGCCGGCCAGCCGCAGGTGACCGCCAGCTTCGACCTGCTGTTTAAGGGGCTGGAGGTCACGACGGGGGCGCAGCGGGAGCACCGCTACGACGTGCTGCTCGCGCAGGCGGCGGAGAAGGGGCTCTCCCCCGAGCCGATGCGCTGGTACCTGGACTGCTTCAGGTACGGCTGCCCGCCGCACGGCGGCCTCGGCCTCGGCCTCGGCCGCCTCCTCATGGCGCTGCTCGGGCTGGACTCGATCCGGGACGCGACCTTCCTGTTCCGCGGCCCGAACCGGCTCACCCCGTAGAGCGTCGACGCCTCCCCCGGCCCGGCGCTCCGTCCTTGTTGCTGTTATCCGGCAGGGGCGGACGGCCGTGCGGTCCAGCGCATCGTGCGCTTGTTGCTGTTATCAGCTCGGCGTCGCCCCGCGAGGAGCTTGGGGCCATTTCACGTTCCGGAGGGTCATGGGAATGCGCTAAATGGCCCTAAGCTCAAGCGGCCGAGGAACTCGCGGATGGCGGTGGCGACGTCTTCCACGTTGGTTTCCAGGGCGAAGTGACCGGTGTCGAGGAACCGGACTTCGGCGCCTGGGATGTCGCGCTTGAACGCCTCAGCCCCGGCGGGCAGGAAGAACGGGTCGTTCTTCCCCCAGATCGCCAGCATCGGCGGCCTGCTGGCCCGGAAGTACTCCTGCCACGCCGGGTAGAGCGCCACGTTGCTCGCGTAGTCGAGGAACAGGTCAAGCTGGACCTCATCGTTGCCGGGGCGGGCGAGGTAGTAGTTGTCGAGCCCGTAGCCGTCCGGGCTGACCCGCGCTGGGTCGGGGACGCCCTGCGTGTACTGCCAGACCGTCGTGTCCGGCCGCACCATGACCCGGACCGCTTCGCGGTTGGCCGGCGACGGGTCTTTCCAGTACGCCTGGATAGGGCTCCAGGCGTCACTCAGCCCCTCCTCGTAGGCGTTGCCGTTCTGGGTGATGATCGCGCTGACGCGCTCGGGGTGGCGGCCGGCGATCCGGAACCCGACCGGCGCGCCGTAGTCGAACACGTACAGCGCGAACCGCTCCAGGCCGACCACTTCGGTCCAGCGGTCGATGACGCCGGAAAGGTGCTCAAACGTGTAGCCGAACTCCTCCCGCGGCGGCATGTCCGACTTGCCGAAGCCCGGCAGGTCGGGGGCGAGAACGTGGAACCGGTCGGCGAGCAGCGGGATCAGCTCGCGGAACTGGTGGCTCGCGGACGGGTAACCGTGCAGGAGCAGCAGCGTCGGCGCGCGCGGCCCGGACTCCCGGTAGAACACGGTCAGGCCATCGATGTCCGCGGTGCGGTAGGCGATGTCAAGCATGTGAGTTCTCCTCGTCTGGTCTTCGGTCACTCGCCTTGAGGCGACCGCCGGGTCATCGCGGCCGTCACCGGCCCGGCCCGGCCTCGCGCACCGCTTCCATGACGATGCCGGTGACGGTCAAGGAGATGGTCGAGGGCGGCCGCATCGTCCGCCAGGGTGGTCAGCGGCAGCGGCGCGGCGATCGCCTTCACGCCTTCTGAGCGCAGGCCGGAGATCACCTTGTTCCAGCTCGACCCGTCGGCCCAGGCGCCGTGCGCGAGCACCACGGTTACATCGACTTCTGACATCCCGCGTTCCTCACTCTGATAGTCCCCTTCGATGGCGGTGACGTTGGCCTCCGGCAACCTGCACGCAGCCAGCCTGTGGCATCCGCGCCCTCGGGCGCATCGCTCAAACGATTCACAGTCGCGGCCGGGCGGGCGGGCGGATCGGGAGCCTGCGTCGGCCCGATGGTTAGCCCGGGTGATGGTGGTTCGCCGCCACGAATCAGGCCGCCAGTGGTGAATCAGTGCGACACTCGCACGATCATGTATTTGGAATGACAAAACCGCCGATCAAGATCGGAAACCACTGAGAGCTTGAGAAAGGGGCAGGGCGTGGGCGGGAACAGCCCGTTTTCCGGCTTCACGGCTGGCCTGGCCGCCTTCCTCACCGCGGTTGCCGTCCTCACCGCGCTGACTGCGGCCAGCATCGCCGTTCGAGGCGGCGGCGTACTCTCCTCGGGTCAGGTCGGCTCGGTGACCGCACGTCGCCGAGCAAGCAGAACACCGCCACCAGGCTCGCCGTTCCGGCCCACGCGCCGGCGCTGGCGTTCAGCCCGGGCGGCATGCTGGTGGCCGCCGCCTACAGCGACGGCACCATCCGGCTCTGGAACCCGGCCACCGGCCAGGCCCGCGCCCTCGTCCCGCCCGCCCTCCTCCCCGGTCAGCGCGAACGCCGTCGCCTTCAGCCCGCGCGGCACGCTGCTGGCCGCCGCCTACAGCGACGGCACCATCCGGCTCTGGAACCCGGCCACCGGCCAGGCCCGCGCCCTCGTCCCGCCGCCCTCCTCCCCGGTCAGCGCGAACGCCGTCGCCTTCAGCCCGCGCGGCACGCTGCTGGCCGCCGCCTACAGCGACGGCACCATCCGGCTCTGGAACCCGGCCACCGGGCACGCCATGGGCTCCCCGCTCGACGCCGGTAAAGGCGGTAGCGGCGGGCAAGCGCCGAACGCCGTGGCCTTCAGCCCCGACGGCACGCTCCTAGTCGGCGCCTACGGCAACGGCATCGTCGGCAGTGGGACCCGGTCACCGGGCACGGCCGCGGCCACTCACGGTGCCCTCTCGGCGGGCGAGCGGCGCGACTCCCGTGGCCTTCAGCCCCGACGGCACGCTGCTAGCCGCCGCCTACAGCGACGGCACCATCCGGCTCTGGAACCCGGCCACCGGGAACGGCGTAGTCCTCGTGGTCCCCTCCCCGGCAAGCGCGAACTTCCGTCTTGGCCTTCAGCTCGGACGGCAAGGTACTGGCCGCCGCCTACCGCGACGGCACCATCCGGCAGTGGAACCCGGCCACCGACCAGGCCATGGGCTCCCTCTTCCAGACCGGTCCGGGCGGCAGCCGCGAAAGCGCGAACGGCGTGGCCTTCAGCCCCGACGGCACGCTCCTGGTCGGCGCGTACGCCAACGGCACGGTCCGGCTGGTGGAACCCGGGCACCGGCCCGAGCGGCGCCGGGGCCAGCGGCGGCTGGCTGGTGACGGCGGTATCGGTAATCGCAATCGTCCGTCGCGGCGCTGGCCGCGGCGATAACAACGCGCGAGATCCGCTTGGCGGGCGAGCGGCTACTAGGCTCAGGGGGCAATTATGGACATTTCGCTGCTCATCGCCATAATTGCGGTCGGGGCTTCGGGTCTGTACGTGGCGGCGGCTACCTTCAACGCTCGCGCGCGACAAAATTTCACTCCGCTTATCAATGATGCCGTAAAGCCCATCGGCGAGGGAATTGAGGCGGCCAGTAGAGAACTCAAGCAGCAAGTCCAGCTGTCCACTGCTGACCTGCGACGCAACACGGAGCGAGTCCAGGCCCTGGAGACAGCGGCCGGCGAGCTCGGCGCCAGGTGCAGGCAATCCGCGGCGAGGTGCAGCGAAACGCGGAGCTAGTCAGAGCTGCTGAAGGCGGCTAGCGGCGAGTTTCAGCAGCAAATGCAGGCGATCACCAGCGAGCTACGGCAGGACCGGGAGCTAGCGAGCACCAGCTAGAGACGGTTCACGGTGCAATCCAGCAGCAATTCCAAGCGGTCACCGCCCAGGTGCGGCGCCACGGCACGGCCAGCAGCTGGGCCGGGACCTGGCGCGGTGCGATCACCAAATCGCGAAGTTCAGCGAATCACTGGCCGAGCAAGAGCACCCGCATCTCGGGAATTTACCCGATACGTCATTCGCCCGGAAATGCCGCGCTGCAGCTCCGCAGAAAGCGACTCTGCTGCTGTTGGCCATGCTCGAGGCAGAATCTTATGTGACGCAAGGGCTGGGGCGGCCTGCCGCAGCTGTACGCCTTGACCGCGCAGGCGTCAACGGCGGCCGCGGATGATGAGTTCGCTGCCGGGATGAGCGATGTCCGGCCCGACGCGCTGGTACTCGTGGAACAAGAACCGCTACCTGACGGTGACTTGACGACAGTCCTCGCGCGGTATCCACTGGCCCGCGGACGTCGTCGGCTGTGTACTGGTCACCGAACTCGCAGCCCTGCCGCCTGGAAGCGAGGAAGATGCGCCCATCAATGCAGCTCGCGGCTGGAGCAGTGGACGAGCACCCATCCAGACGGACGCCCCGCCCGGCTCGCCGTTGGCGTCTGCAGGAGCGGCGAGCACATGTGCGGCCTCCGGATCAAGGGTGAAGACGAAGTGCAAGTACGGAACGAGATGGCCGACGACCTCGTGGCGGCTCTCCTTGGCACCTTCTAGTGCCGCCTACTGCCCGCTCTCCCCGCCAGGGCGATGCCGGATCCGATCCGTGAAGGTTTCCGCGCGGATCTCCGGCGGCCACGGTGACGCCGGCTCACCGGTGGACCGGTCTTCAGGCACGCCCAGCACGAGGAGCAGCGCTGGCGCCGAGCGCCGTTCCGGACTGCCGGCGAGTCCCCGCATGGTTGCCCGGTCGGTCTCGCTGGGCTCGACCGAGCCGTCCAGATGGGTATGCCAGAAGCCGATCAGGGTGAGCATGCCCTCGCTCCGCTGCTGCGGTCCTCGCAGAAATTCGCGGACCTCGTCCGCGTCCAGGTTCATCTTCAGCGGGTCGACGGTACTGCCCGGCGGCAGGCCGGTCGCCTGCGAGACCCACGCGACCCGGCACGCGCTGTCGAACTGGCCGAGCAAGAGCCCGCCGGTGTGACCGGCACCGCGGGTCCTGCCGTTCACCGATGCCCTGATGTGTTCGCGGATCGTCTCCATCGCGGTCTCGTCGACCCGCACCTCGTACGTCTGCCCGTGGTCCATGACCACCCGATCGGGCGGCAGGTCGAGCACGACCCGGGCCGGCCTTCAGCTCGTCGTCGTTGCCGAGCCGGACGATGCTCAACGATCTGTGCGGCTGGTTCCGCTGCTGGCGCCGGGCCGCAGGTCCAGGCGGGCGAGAGCACCGTCCAGAAGCTGAGCAGCGAGAGCACCCATGTCGGTGGCCGAGCCGATGAAGGTGGTATCGGAACAGCTGGTATCCGGGCGGAAGTTCAGCTTCTCGGCTTCGCGGCGGAAAGAACGCCGCGTAGACGTCGCCCAGAGCGGTGCTCATGCAGGTCCTCAGCCCCAGTCGGCGCAGCAGATCGATGCCGGCCCCGACGGCGCCCCGCGGGGTCACGGCGGCCACGCCGTGCGTTGCCTGCTGGCTGATCGCGACCGTGATCAGCGTCGGCCACGGATCGTGCTGGTCGCGCTGAGCCCGCTCGATTTTCGCCGCCACCGACCGGTTCGCGGTCGCGTCGATGACCAGGTCGTACTCGACCAAGCTCAGACTCGCTGAACAGGTCCGACGCGGATATGTCGACGACCGACGCCGGTGATTTCGCTTTCCTGGCGGATCCGGCCGAGCCGGTCGGCCAGTACCACGGCCTTGGCTTGCCGATGTCCGCATCCTCATAGGGCTGCCGGGAAAGGACGCCCGGGCTGACCGTCCCCGAGTCCACGATGTGCAGGCGAGCCGCCCCTGACCGCACGCAGTGCTCCGCGATCGGCGCCCCAAGGCCGCCGCAGCCGAGCAGCAGGATCTTGGCCCTCGCCAGCTTGTCCGTCGGCCGTGCCGGCGTCCTCCTCAGGACCGACTCGGGGCGCCCGTCGTACACCTGGACCCAGGGCACCGTCGCGACTGACGAACTCATCCAGCGATGCGTCCTTCGAATCTGTCGCCTTCGGCCTGGACATCCGGGAGAAGGCCGACATCGTCCTGCGTCAGTCGCGCGAGCGCGAACCGGGCGTCCTGGCCCTTCGGCGGCCGGCTCCGTGTCAGCGGCGAGGCGGAACAGCACCGCGGCTCTGCTCGTCCGCGTCGGATGAGAGCTCGTTGATCACCGCCGCGCGGGCAAGGTGGCTGAGAAGCGCCGTCCGGTCAAAACCATGCCCTTGCAACCTGGTCAGCAATTGATCCCAGACGTCGGAATACTCCACGGCCATAGGCTTCGCCACGACGACCGCGGGGATGAGGAACGCGTCGGGGGCCTTCTGCGTTGATACGCGCGAGTTCGTCCGGACAGGATCTCGGTCAGCTCGGCTGCCGCCCCGTGTGCCGTTCACGTCCAGCCATCCGATGACGTCGATACGGTTTTCACCGACCGGGATACCGATCGCCCAGCGGAACGAATCTCCCGCGCTCGCTGTGGCCCGTCGCCGGAACGTCAGCCCTGATAACCGCCCAACCCTTGCCGTAGGAAGTGTCAACCGATGGGCCGCCAGGGCTGAAGGTGGCCTTGCAGCGTGCCGAGGGCTATGTGCCGATAGGTATCGATGACCGCGCGCAGGAATCCCTTCATTCCCGCCGTGGAGTCCCAGTTGTTGGGCTCAACTCGGACGCAGAAAAGGGAACCTTCGGTCTTGATGAGGAAGTTCAGGAAAATCGTCGCGCCCGGTCCAAGCGATCGGCGAGCTAGTAGGGAAAATCTTCCGGGATATCGATGTCGATCGGTTCCCAGTCCTCAAGCTCTATTGCCTTCGTCGTCGGACGACTGGAGACTGGCGGACGACGAGGTAGACGCGGACCGTCAGGTAGACCGCCGCAGTTTCTCGTAGTCCAAGTCCACCGTCAGCGCGCCGTCGCTGGCCTGGGCGATGGACCGCAGCACCTCAAGGGCTTCCTGCTGGCCTTCCGGCAGCGTCGTCCAGCGCTAGCGGAACTCATCCGTAGGTAAGCGGGACGGAACGGTGCGGCCGGCCGGGCCGAAACACCCGTCCACAGGCTGGCACCCGGTCTCGGCCGGTGTGCGCTCGGGGCTAGGGCCCTTGTGGCTGGGCGGCGACCGGGCGCGGACTGGAAGGCCGCCTGGCGCGCGGCCCGACCGTCGGGCCCGGGCGGGCATCCGGATCGCGGTCGGTCCCTCGGGCCGCGGTTGTCGGGGCCGTTTCAGTCCGCTGTGGCGCGGTGTCGGGGCGGTCGTCGTGTCTGCCGTGGTCGATGATTCGACCGTGGTCTGGCTACCCACGGCTCGGTTCCTGGGCACGCCAGAAACGCTTCCTTTGCGCTGTGGATACTTTCTGCCGAACAGCTGATGCCAGAACACGTCTGGATGGGATCACTTCCTCACCACTGGCGGCGGTGCTTCCAGATGATTCTCGGCGTCCATCGCGTGGCGAGCCAGGTCCGACGCTTTGCCCAGGGCCTTGTGCAGCTTCCCGAAGTTGATGCCCAGATCTAGTTTCGCCGCACCGGCCGGTCGGATCTTTCAGACTCGTGAATTATCCGTCTATATGCTGCCTTGAAGAACCGCGCGACGGCGTCGCCGCAGGAGAGTGTCTCGAAGAGGCGCGGCCGCGGGCAGTACTGAAGCGACCATGACGTCGATGGCGAGGTTTCTTATCTTCAGGTTCTTAAGCCTGGCCCATTCCTTCACCATGCCGGATGACCTCGTGAAGTACTTCCACTCGCGCTGGCGCTGCTCGACCTGGCGGATGAGTTCCTCCGGTTCGGTTCTCGATCCAGCCGGTCCCGCGCTCCGGGATCAGCAGGTGCGAGCCCTCCCGCACGGCGGGCAGCACGTCGACGGGCGGCGCCACCGGGATGATCTCCTCGAACGGGCCCGCCCAGTCGCCGTCGCACGTCACCACGTGCGTGCGCTGCTCTGTCTCCTTCAGCAGCCCCTCGCATTTCCGCGCCACGGGTGCAGCTGCTCGAGCAGCCCGTTTTCCAGATGCGTCAATGGCGCCCTCCGCCGACTCGCCGCCTCTTCTGACTTGCCTTTGATCCCGTAGTCCGGGATGCTTGGATCTGATCGAACACGACGATCAGGTCAACGTCGTGAACAGGCCCGATCTAGTGCCGCGGGCCAGGCTGCCCGATGGGATGACCTCAACGACGTCTGGAATCCTCTTCAGCTTTCCTGATGATAACGTCTCGCCGCCACTTAGCCAGCAGTACGCCGATAGGATCACTTTCGATCGCCCGGCCGAACGCCGCGAAATCATCGTCTGATTCCATTGCTGCCTCGCAACGCTGACTCGCCCCAGACCCGTTATAGCTACAGTAAGTGATTGATGGCGGCCTGTCGACGCGACGCCGATGTACCCGGCTCGATGACTTGCTCCGCAGTGATACGAATGCCAGGCCGGATAGCTGGAGGATTGGCGAAGTCCGCGCAGTGTTGATCATGTCCCGAGACGTGCATGAGCCCGCCGCTCAGGCGCCGTCAGCACTGGACTGGCTGCATCCGGGCTGGTCATGGACCGTGGGCCGGGCCTGGGTGATCACCGCGCTTTCCGCGTCGGTCACCCTCATTCTCGGCGCCGTCCTCGGCGCGCTTCCCGCCCTGCTAGCCGGAGCTGGCGTGACCCGCAGACCCGAGACCAGACCTGGGTCCTCATCGGATTCACCGTTGCCAGCCTGGCCGCCGCCGTTACCGCCATCGTGCTGCACCGCAAGCGCCGCTGGGTGCTCCGGGAGAACGGACAGCCTACGTCATCCGGGAACTGGCGAGCGGCTGGGACCGGCAGGACGAGCAGGCCTTCCTTGACTCAGCGGGCCGATACTTCGCGCGCGTCATCAAGGTCCCCGGTCCTGGCCAGCTCGGCCGACCCTGGGATGGCCGCTGGATCCCGGCGCGCAGCGCTGGGACGCCAAAGTCGACGAGCTGACCCGCTCGTTCCAGGCGCTGCGGTCCGCGGACGACCAGAACGCCCAACGGGGTCCTCATGTGGGCCTCGTGGGCCTTCGCCCTCGCCTTCGGGATGCGGTCACCGCGGCCGATCGTGTCCTGGTGCTCGACGTATGGCAGCGGCCAAGCCACGGCCGGGCCGGCGACGTACGGCATCGTCATCGGCACCCAGCGCCCGCACCGTTTCGGGTCCGCCCGCGCGTTCCCGTGGCCCAGTTGCCGCCGGAGTCCACCCCCCGGGAGTTCAAGTGGCCCGTGCGGCTGACGGCCACGCGGCGAGATGGCGGCCGCCACCGTGGCGGCGGGCCGTCGCGTCAGCGTGCTGCTGCTCCGCCTCGGCCAGCAAGGTGGGGACCGCTGCCGCGGCCGACCCCGACGCAGCACCGATCAAGCGTCTTCACCTGGAATTAGCGACCTCGCCCGCGTGACGCCGACGCCGCTCGTCCCATGTCACCGTCTACGAACTGCGCTGCGTGCCACCGCCGGCCGCCAGTTCCCCTGGCCGCTATCCCCTCGCTCGCCGCCGCCTCAGCCGCCTGGATCGAAGAGAGGGCCGCGGAACTGGCCGACCACACGCTGCTGCTCGGCACCACCATGCCGCCGGAAGCGGCGCTCGGCCTGGCATCTACGCTGGCCACCCGCAGCGTACGCGATGGCCGGAGAACCTGTGGCCGGTCGTTTACCAGCCGGCCACGGACTCGCTCGTCGTGCCGCGCCTCAATCTCGGCGCGGCCGCGCTGCGCGACCCGGATCCGGATGAGCCGTGCCCGCTGCACCCGCGCCCGAGCGTCGGCGGCGCGCGGGCCGTCTCACGGAGCGGGCGGCCAGGCGCTAGCCACGTCCACCGATGGCTCGTGGCGGACGGGGAAGTTCACCGAGCTGGCGATGAAGCACTTCTCGCTCGCCTCCTCGTGCAGTTTCGCCGCCCGCTCGGCCATGTCGGCGGAGGCGACCGTCACGCTCGGCCGGAGCACGACCTCGGTGAAGTGGCCGCCGCCGTCCGCCGTCTCGGCCATCACCCCGTAGGGCGCGTCCTCGTAGGCGGTCACCACCACCCCCGCGGTCGCGCACACGTGCAGGTAGGAGAGCATGTGGCACTGCGAGAGCGCGGCGACCAGCTCAAGTTCCGGGTTCCACCGCGTCTTGTCACCGTGGAACACCCGGTCGGCGCTTCCCTCGATGGCCGGCCGGCCGTCGGCGCCGACCACGTGGTCCCGGCCGTAGTCGCGGTAGCCGCTGGTGCCGGTCCCCCGGTTGCCCGTCCAGGTCATCGTCAGGTCATAGCGGTGCGTCCGCCGCACGTCCATGCTCACCTCCGCTGGCTCTGCCGCCGCGCTGTCGCCGGCGTCGGCTGCTCATCCCACCACGGGTCATCCCACCGTGGTCATCCCGCCGCGGGCAATCCCATCACGGGCCGGGCACGGCCGCCGCCACGCGCCGGTCGACGCGGGTCAGCCGGGCTGGCGCCTGCCGCCGATCACGGGGAGCAGCGGGCGGATCGTGCGGCGGGCAAGGCAGCCCTGCCAGACGCCGAGGCTGTAGGCGGCGTCGTCGAGGAGGCGGGCGGCGACGTAGCGGGCCGGGTCGAGCGGCGGCCGCCGGTCGGCCCAGTCGAGCAGCGGCGGCGCGAGGATCAGCGCCGCGAGCGGGCAGGCGCAGCTTCCTGACGGCGAGCGCCGCCGGGATCGCGACCGGCCACCAGGTACGGGACAGCGCGCTGCCGAGCGGGCGGGCCGCGGCGACGGTCCCGCCGCCGGCGAGGCGCGCCGCCAGCGGCCAGGCGGCACCGCCGGGGAACGGGGCCGTGCGCAACTTCTTGCTGTTATCTGTCACAGGGGTGGCGCTCCCGTCGCGGACGGGAAGGGGCCAGCGTTCCCCGGTGACGCGGGACAGGCGGCGCGCGAGCAGGGCGGTCGCCGCCCCGGTGAGCGCCGCCGCCGTGACCGGGCGCCCGGCCAGCGCCGCCGCCCACGCGCCCGCCGTCCACCAGGAAGCGTACAGCGGCCGCACCGCGCCCGGGTGCAGTTCCTCCAGGGCGGCGGCGGAGGTGCCGTAGTCGGCGCGGCGGGTGAACCAGGCGCGGAACGTGACCCGGTGGTCGTGCCCCATGACCGCGCCGGGCTCGTAGCGGACCCGCCAGCCGGCCGCCGACATCCGCCACACGAAGTCGACGTCCTCCCCCACGTACATCCCGTCCCTGAACCCGTCGCCCGCGGCCTCCTTCCTGACCACCAGGGCCGCGCCCGGCACGTAGGAGACGCGGGCGCCGGGGCGGACGGGCGACGGCCGCGCGCCCATGTCCAGGGTGGAGCTCGCGCCCTCGTAACGGGCCAGCCAGCCGGCGCCGTTCTCGTGGGGGACGATCCGGGGGGCGACCGCGCCGACGGCCGGGTCGGTCGAAGTGCGGGAGCAGGCCGGCCAGCCAGCCGGGCCTGGGCACGCAGTCGGAGTCGAGGAACGCGACGATCCCGGTGCGCGCCGCGGCGAGCCCGGTGTTGCGCGCCGCTCCCGGGCCGCCGTTGACCGGCCGGTGAATGACCGCCGCCCCGTGCCCGGCCGCGATCCGCTTGATCGCCGCCGGGTCGGCGGAGGCGTCGTCGACCACGATCACGTGCGGGAGGTCCCGCAGGCCGGACAGGCAGCGGGCCAGTTCCGCGTGCCGGTCCCGCACCGGGATGACCACCGTCACGTCGGCCACCCCGGGCCGGCGGGATCGCCGCCCGTGGGGTCACCTCCGGACCTGGCGGTGAAGTCCGGGTGCGCGATGCCCGCGTCGAGCAGCCGCCGCGCCAGCGCGCGGGCGCCCGCCCCGGACGGTACCGGCGTCCCCGCGAACCAGGAGGCGACCTGCCGTGCCCCGGCCGGCGTCAGCCGCAGCACCCGGACCGGCGAGCCGCCGACGATCACCGACCCGCCAGCGACGAGCCGCGTGCCCGGGTCGGGCGTAATCCGCAGGCCGGGCGGGGCAAGCTCGCCACCCTCGACGGCGGCGTCCGGCTTGCCGTCCATGGCGCGGCCGAAGATGGCGGATCGCTGAGCACGCCATAGCGACGTCAACGATCCACCATCTCTCCCGGCCGCGCCCGCCCGGTCCCGATTTCATGAAATGTCCGGCAGGACGCTACCGGCAGCAGCCGGATGACTCGTCCCCCAGCGCCGTCTCGAAGCCCGCCAGCGGGCTCTCGTCGCAGTCGTGGGCCGGCGGGCGGCGACGGCGCGATCGTCACCGGCACCGGTCCCGGCGAGCGCGGGCGCGACGGAGACGTGCGGTGCGAGTGGTCGACCGACGGGCGCGGCACCGGGAGGCCAGGCGCGGCGGACACCGAGGCCAGGGCCGCCTCGCCGTACCCCTGCACGCACTCGGGGTCGGGCCCGTCGAGCGGCAGCCCGGTGAAGAACTTCGCGGCCATGCAGCCGCCCCGGCAGGAGTCGTAGAAGCCGCACGACTTGCACGCGCCGCCGGTGTCTGGCTTGCGCAGGTCGGCGAACAGCGACGAGTTCTTCCACACGCCCTGGAACCCGCCGGCGTCACGCACGTTGCCCGCCAGGAAGTTCTCGTGGATCGCGAACGGGCACGCGTACACGTCGCCCACCGGGTCGATCAGGCAGACGACCCGCCCGGCGCCGCACAGGTTCAGGCCGGGCAGCGCCCCGCCGAACGCGGACAGGTGGAAGAACGAGTCGCCGGTCAGCACCTGCTCGCCGTGCGCGACCAGCCAGTCGTACAGTTCCCGCTGCTGCGCGGGCAGCGGGTGCAGCTCGTCCCACACGTCCGCGCCGCGCCCGGACGGGCGGAGCCTCGTCAGCCGCAGCTGCGCGCCGAACTCGTCCGCGATCGCCTTGAACTGATCGATCTGCGGGATGTTCTGCCTGGTCATCACGACCGAGAGCTTGAACCCCCGGAAGCCCGCGTCGCGCCAGGTTCCGCATGGCCCGCATCGCCGTGTCGAACGACCCGGGGCCGCGCACGGCGTCGTTGACCTCGCGGGTTGCCCCGTCGAGGGAGATCTGCACGTCCACGTAGTCGGAGGCGGCCAGCCGGGCCGCCGCGGCGGCGTCGAGCCTGACCCCGTTGGTGGAGAACTTCACGCCGACGTGGTGGGCGGTCGCGTAGTCGACCAGCTCCCAGAAGTCCGGGCGGACCGTGGGCTCGCCGCCGCCGATGTTGACGTAGAAGACCTGCATGCGCTCCAGGGTGTCGATGACCGCCTTGCACTCATCGGTGCTCAGCTCGCGCGGGTCGCGGCGGCCGGACGACGACAGGCAGTGCACGCAGGACAGGTTGCACGCGTACGTGAGCTCCCAGGTCAGGCAGATCGGCGCGTCGAGGCCCAGCTGGAACAGGTCCGTGAGCTTGCCCGGTGCGGCGGCCCGGCCAGCCATGTCAGCCATGTCAGGAGCGAGAGTCATGCGGAATCCGTTCGGAGATCATCTTTGAGTCGGCGAGGGCGGCGAGGGCGCGCGCGTAGGCGGGCAGTTCCGCCTCGGCCACGCCGGCGGCGAGGCACGCGGCCCTGGCGCTCGGATAGTCCGCCAGGGACCTGACCACCGTCAGCACCGTCTGGTTCTTCAGGAACGACAGCCGCCTCGTGCCGAAGTGGTACAGCAGCGCCCCGAACGGCTCGGGGCGCATCGACACCCGCGGATCGACCCGCCAGGCGCGGTCGAGGTCGAACGTCACGATGCTCCTAGTAGACACCGCACATGCCGTCGATCGAGACCTCTTCGACGAGCAGCTCGTCGCTGGCCAGGGCTTCCGTCTCGGCCTCGTGCACTGTGCCAGTAACCACGGGGGTGGAAACTTCAGGCATGGGAACCTCCGCGCGCATTAGTGGCACCAAGTGCCAGGAACGACATTGACAGGAGCCTAAACGGCACCATGTGCCGAAATCAAGGGACCTCACTGATAGTCACCGCCTCATCCGCCTCAGCGGGCGTAAACTGGGGCATCCCTCACGAGGACGGTGATCCCAGTGCCGGCATCCCTGGCGGTCAGCGGCACGGGCCACCCCGGCCGCCGCCGGGCCACCTCGCGCGCGGAGCTCGAGCAGGCGGCCTTCGCGCTGTTCGCGGCCCGCGGCTTCGAGGGGACCACGGTGGACGAGATCGCGGCGGCCGCGGGGATCGGGCGGCGGACCTTCTTCCGCTACTTCCCGTCCAAGAACGACATCCCGTGGGGCGCGTTCGAGGACGAGCTCGAGCGGATGCGGGTCCGGCTCAAGGCCTGCCCGCCCGAGGTGCCGCTCGCCGACGCCCTCCGGGTCGCGCTCATCGACTTCAACCGCGTCGCCCCCGCCCAGGTGCCGCTCCACCGGCGGCGCATGGAGCTGATCCTGCGGGTGCCGACCCTGCTCGCGCACTCCACGCTCCGGTTCGCCGCCTGGCGCGAGGTCGTCGCCGAGTTCGTCGCCGAGCGCACCGGCCGCCGCCCGGACGACCTGGCCCCGCAGGCCATCGCCCACGCCGTCCTCGGCGTCGCCATCGCCGCCTACGAGCACTGGCTCGACGACCCCGACGCCGACCTCGGCGCGCTCCTCGACGACGCCATGCGCCAGCTCAGCGACGCGTTCGGCGCGGCCCACCGCTAGGCCCGGCTGGCCGCCGCGCCGCCGCGCGGAAAATCAAAAGTCACGGTAATCCCGAACGAGTGCGTGGCTCCGCCCGGTAGCGCCCACCGCGCCTCCCGGGCCGCGCTGAAACCAGCGTGCCTCCGCGAGGCCCGGCACGCGGGGTGCGAGAATGGCCGGGTGCTTGATCACGTGAGTATTCAGTGCACGGACCTGGTTGCCAGCGCGGCGTTCTACGACGTCGTGCTCGAGCCGCTCGGCGGGCAGCGGATCATGGACCTCGGCGACGCGATCGGCTACGGGGTTCCGCCGCAACCGGACTTCTGGATCGGCGCGCACTCGACGGGCGACGGGTTCCGTGAGTCGCACATCGCGTTCACGGCGGCGAGCCGGACGGCGGTGCGGGCGTTCTTCGACGTGGCGGTCGCGGAAGGGGCGCAGGTCCTGCACGCGCCCTGCTTGCGGCCGGAGTACCACGCGACGTACTTCGCCGCGTACGTCCGCGACCCGGACGGCAACAACATCGAGGCGGTCTCCCACCGGCCGGAGTAGCACGTGGAGCTGGCCACGGCGCACTGGCCGGACGTCGAGGCGGCGGCGCGGCGACTGCTCGTGGTGCCGGTCGGGTCGCTTGAGCAGCACGGGGCGCACCTGCCGCTCGACACCGACACGCGGGTCGCCGTGGCGGTGGCGGCGCGGGCGTGCGCCGGGCGGGCCGGGGTGGGCCTCGCGCCCGCGATCGCGATCGGGGCGAGCGGCGAGCACGCGGACTTCCCCGGCACGCTGTCGATCGGGCATGTCGCCTTGTCGACTTTGCTGGTGGAGCTTGGCCGGCACGCGTCGCTCCACTGGCCGGCGATGCTGCTCGTGAACGGGCACGGCGGCAACGCCGGCGCGATCAGGGACGCGCTCGGGAAGCTGCGGGCAGAGGGACGGGACGGCCACGTCTGGCACGCGGGAGTGCGGCCGGCGATGCTCGCGGCGGCGGGCGTCACGCTGACCGCGGACGCGCACGCGGGGCGGGTGGAGACGTCGCTGATGCTCGCGCTGGCCCCTGCCGACGTCCGGCTGAGTGACGCGGCCGCTGGTGAGACGAGGCCGCTGGCTGAGGTCATGGCCGGCCTGCGGGCCGGCGGCGTGCGGCGGGTGAGCCCGAACGGCGTGCTCGGCGACCCGGCGGGCGCGTCCGCCGCCGAAGGGGAGTCGTTGCTGGCTCTGATGGTCGCGGACCTGAAGGCGACGGTCGCCCGGCTGACCGCGGCCGGCGGGCCGGCCTGACCGGCGGCGCCTGCCCGCATCGTGAGGAAAATGGCTGGGCTCGGCGGGCCTTTTTCCTTACGATCGGACGCATGCCGGGCTATGAGCCAGTAGACCTGTCCGCCGGGTGCAACGCGGGCGTTGACGTGCTTGGCGATCAGCCGGGCGATGTCCCGCTCGGCCGGGTGGACCTGCGCGGCCTGCCGTTCCTGGTCGGGCCGGAGCCGCCGTCGGCCGAGCGCTGCTTCCTGCTGCCCGACGCCCCGATGACGGTCGAGATCGGCCGGCCAGGCCCGGCGGGTGATCGTCGCGCACCGGCTGCTCGAGCCGGGCGCGCAGGCCGGCCATGCCGTCGGGCAGGCCGTCGCGGAGTACGTGTTTCACCTGGCCGGCGGCCAGGTCGTCACCGCGCCGGTCAGGGAGCGGTTCGAAATCCAGGTGGTGCCGCCGGTCTGGGGCCGTCAGCCGTTCCTCGCCGTCACCGACACCAGCGACCACAACGGGCCGCGTTTCGAGGGGCGCTGGGACGAGTCCGGGTGGCGTCTGACGGAGCACGTCAAGGGAGGATCCGCCGGGTACTACCTGTGGTGCTGGGAAAATCCTCATCGGGAACGAGCGGTCGAACGGATCGAGTTCATCCCGCGGGGCCCTCGGTTCATCGTCGCCGGCATCACGACGAGCGACGTTGACGAGCACCCGTTCGTCCGCGCGCCGGGGCGTCCGGTGCGGCTGGTGCCGAGGGACGGGCGGGACGGGGTCCTCGATATCGTCGTGGACCGGGGCACCGCGACCTATCCGCAGCCGCTGCCAGGCGAGGACGACCGGGCCGGCTGGGGAGCGACCGAGGGAACGGCCGCGTACACGTCGATCGCCGCGCTTCCTTCGGCCACCGTCGCGGTCCGGCGGGGCAGCGACGAACTCGGCCGGGTGCGCTGGGGCGACGTGGAGCGTGACGGGCGGGCGGACGCCGGCCAGGTCTCGCTTGAGCTGGCGGAAGGCGGCCGCAACTGGGTGCACGTTACCATCGTCGATGACGCGACCGGGCGGCCGGTACCGTGCCGGGTCCACTTCCGCTCGGCGGCGGGAATCCCCTACCAGCCGCACGGGCACCACAATCACGTCACGCAGAATCTCGGCAGCTGGCACTACGACGTCGGCGGTGACACCCGCCTCGGGCAGCGCAGCTACGCGTACATCGACGGCACCTGCCAGGGATGGCTGCCGCGCGGCGAGGTCGTCGTGGACGTGGCGCGCGGGTTCGAGTACGAGCCGCTCCGGCAGACGGTGCGGATCGAGCCGGGGCAGCGGGACCTGACGCTGCGGATCAGCCGGGTCGCCGACATGGCGGCCGAGGGATGGTGGTCCGGCGACTCGCACGTGCACTTCCTGTCGACGCCGGGCGCCCAGCTTGAGCAACGGGGCGAGGACCTGCGCGTCGTCAACCTGCTGCAGGCGCAGTGGGGCGCGCTGTTCACCAACACCGAGGACTTCTCCGGCCGGCCCGCCGTCGTCGACGACGGCGGCGGCTACGTCACCTACGTCGGCCAGGAGAACCGGCAGCACGTACTCGGCCACTCGCTCCTGTGGGGCCTGCGGGAGCCGGTCATGCCGTGGTCCAGCGACGGCCCCGACGAGGCCGAGCTCGGCGGCGCGCTTGACGCCACGCTGAGCGACTGGGCCGACCGGGCCCACGCCCAGGGCGGCACCGTCATCGCCGCGCACTTCCCGAACCCGAACGCCGAGCCGGCCGTGCCTGGTCGCGACCGGCCGCGCCGACGCCGTCGAGATGCTGGCCCAAACCGGCGACGCGCTGCGCGAGTACTACCGGTACCTGAACAGCGGCTACCGGCTGCCGCTAGTCGGCGGCACCGACAAGATGACCAGCGGGGTGCCGGTCGGCCTGTACCGCACGTACGCGCGGCTGGACGAGGAGTTCAGCTACGAGGCCTGGTGCCGGGCGGTCCGGGCGGGCCGCACGTTCCTTTCCGGCGGGCCGCTGGTGACGCTCTCGGTCGACGGGCGCGAGCCCGGCGACACCGTCCGGCTTTCCTGCCCGGGAACGGTCAGCGTCCGCGCCACGGTACGCAGCGTCTTCCCGCTCAGTTCGCTGGAGATCGTGCGTAACGGCGAGGTTGTCGCCCGGGCGGAGGCCGGCGGCGGACGGCAGGCCGAAGTCAGCGAGGAGCTGCGAATCGACGGCCACTCGTGGGTCGCCTGCCGGGCGTTCGGTGCCGGCTACCACCTCGATGACTGGGGACGCCGGGTTTTCGCGCACACGTCGCCGGTCTACGTCGCCTGCGGCGGCGACTGGACGATGACCGACCCCGAGGGCCTTCGGTACATCCGGACGCTCGTCGAAGGTGCCCGCGAGTACATCCGGCACACCGCGGTCCGCAGGCCCGACCAGCTCACGACCCACCATCACGGCGAGCCCGATCACCTGGCCTGGCTGGAGCGGCCGTTCGCCGAGGCCCTGCGCGCGCTGGAAGCGCGCGGCGGCGGGTAAGCCCCCACGGAGTTCGCTGGTCAGGCCCCGGTATCGGTGAGCCCGAGCCGGGCGGCGCTGACGTCCTCGCGACCGTGCCCGGCGTCGACGGTAGCGCGCCACTGCCTGGACAGGGCGGACAGCAGCGGCAGCTTGGCGCCGGGCGCGGCGGCCAGGGCCAGGTCCACGTCCTTCAGCGCCCACTCCAACGGGAACTCGGGCGCGTAGTCGCCGCGCTCCATCTTGTGGAGCTTGGCGTCGGCGATCGGCGCGTCCAGCGGTCCGCCGGCGATCGCCTCCTCCAGCATCCCGGCGTCGACGCCAAGCTGGGTCGAGAGTTCCATCGCCTCGGCGACGCCCTCGATAAGGATGGACATGTAGGCGTTGATGACGATCTTCATCCGGGTTCCCTGACCGGATTCGCCAAGCCAGAGGGTCTTGCGGCCGATCGCCGAGAACACGGGGCTCGTCACCGCCTTCGCGGCCGACGGGCCGGACGCCAGGATGAGGAGCTGCCCCTGCTCGGCCGGCCCCTTGCTGCCGGACACCGGCGCGTCGACGAACAGCACGTCGGGCCGAAGCCCGCCAAGCCGGCTGGCGATCCCGGCCGTGTCGGCGTAGCCGATCGTCCCCATCTGCGCCCACGCGGCGCCCGGCGCGAACGCCCCGGCGACGCCGCCCTCGAAGATCACCGAGGTGATCACGTCCGGGGTCGGGAGCATGGTGATGACGACGCGGGCATCGCGCACCGCGTCCGGGGCGGAGGCGGCGACCTTGGCTCCAGCGCTCGCCAGCTCCTCGGTGGCGGCGGCGGACCGGTCCCATACCGTTGTCGGGAACCCCGCCCCCAGGAGGTTGCGGGCCATCGCCGAGCCCATAATGCCGGTTCCGAGCACTGCCACTGGCGTGCCCTGGCCACGATCATCGGTCGCGCTCACGTGATTCCTTCCGTCGACTTGATCCGCTGCGGGCTACGTCTAGCCTCGCACCCGCCCTGCCGGGCGCGCATCACGGGTTCCGGGTTCCGGGTGATTCCCGTGGCTCGTCCGCCGCCGGCTCGCGCCGCGGTCAGCCGCCGACCGACTCGTAGTGGCGCAGGGCGCGGTACCACGCCCACCTGGCCAGGATGTAGAGGAGGGGCCCGGCCGCCGGGGAGGCGTAGGCGAGCCATTCCGGGACGCCGGTGGAGGCCACCCGTCCGGTCAGCACCGCGGCCGGGAGGTAGGCGACGAACGCGACCGGCAGCAGGTACGTGAGGACGGCGCGGGCGGCCAGCGGCAGGATCGAGAACGGGTAGTTCCCGAACGTCGCGATCATCCGGTCGAACCACATGAACACCGCGATCGGCATCGTGAAACGGAAGGCCAGGATCGATACGAAGGTCTGGATGGCGGCTTCAAGCAGCACGCCGCCGATGACCGCCGCGACCAGGTACACGACCATCGGCGGGGTCCAGGCGAGGTGCACCCGGGCGATGGCGAACGCGAACAGGAGGAGGGCGGAGAAGGAGTCGCCCAGGGCGTTCAGCGGGAACGTGTACAGCAGGATCTGCCGGTAGACGGGCATGGGGCGGATCAGGTACCCGTCGAGCGACCCCTGCTGGACGATGTACGGGATCATGAGCAGCGAGTTGAAGACCAGCACCATGCCGCCGTGCGAGAGCATCCTGATCGCGACGATCAGCAGGACGCCGCCCGAGGTCCAGCCGCCGAGGCCGGGGAACCGGGTGAGGATCACGGTCGCGAACACGAAGACGGAGGTCTGCCAGGCCAGGCCCATCGCGAGCGCGGTGATGAAGTCGCCGCGGTACTGGGTCCGCGCGCGGAAGCTGACCGCGGTGATGCGCAGCGCGGTCCGCCACTCCCCGAGGAACCCGCGGACCCGGCGCGCTGCTGCCGCCCGGACGCGCCCGTGTGGCGTTGGGCCGGCTCCAGCCGGCCCAACGCCACACGGGGAGGGCTCGGAGGCCAGTGACACCCCACGCTTCTTGCTGTTATCCATGTCTATCCGCCGAGGACCGTGACGCGGGCGGACGCGCGGCGCCATAGCCACCAGGTGAACAGGGCCAGGCCCGCGCACCACCCGGCCTGGACCGCCAGCTGGCCGGGCAGCGCCGAGACCGGCAGGCGGCCGACGTACAGGGACAGCGGGGTGTTAAGCGTGGACTGGAAGGGCAGGAAGTCGTTCGCCCGCTGGAACCAGGCGGGGAAGAACCACAGCGGGGCGAACGCGCCGGACAGCAGGCTGGAGGCGAACTGGACGGCGACCACCGCGCTGTCGTTGACGGTGGACCAGAAGCACATCAGGTCCACGATGACCTGCAGGTAGTAGGTGATGACCAGGCCGAGGGCGAGGGTGAGCAGCGCCGCTCCCCCGGCGGCGGGCGACGGCGGCCCCGCGACGGCGCCGAGCGCCCGGCAGGCCAGGTAGGCGAATAGCGCCCACGCGCCGCCGTAGGCGAGGTCGCCGCACATCCGGATCAGGTACCAGCGGCGCGGCGAGACCGGCCGGATGAACCAGTACGCGATCGTGCCCTCGAACATGAGCTGCACCATCGTGTCGCCGTTGGACCACCGGTCGACGGCCCGGAACTGCAGGTACAGCACGCCGAGCAGCGCGTAGGAGGTCGCCTGGGTGACGTTGAGGCCGGCGCTCACCCTCACCCCGGCGTAGAGCGAGCGCCACAGCCAGTAGGTCAGCGCCAGCTGGGTGACCACCATGGTCAGCTGGGTGAGATAGCGGACGGGCTGGGTCAGCTCGGTGATCACCGTGACCCGCACGCCCCGCCACGGGAGCAGTGACGAGCGGAGGCGGGCCGTCACGTGCCCGTTCGGATAGGTCGCCGCGGGTACCATCAGCGGCCCGCGCGGAACGCCTGGCGCACCACGTCCTCGAGGTCCGGCTCTTCCACCCGGATGTCGGTCACCGGCAGGTGCTCGATCAGCCGCCGCACCGCGTGCCGCGGCGTGAGGCCCTCGCCGCCGCTGGCCACGGCAGCGGGGGCGAACGAGAGGCGGGTGCCGTCGGCCCTGGTCAGCCGCATCCCCGGGACGTCGATCACCGCCGGGACGGTCTCCACGGTCACGTGCGCCTCCCAGGTCACGCCGGCCAGGTCGCGCAGGCCGGCGGTCTTCCCGTCGTAGACGACGCGGCCGTGGTCGATCAGGGCGACCCGCTCGGCGAGCTTGGCGACCTCGGTCATGTCGTGGGTGGTGAGCAGCACCGTCCGCCCGCGGCGCTGCACCTGGTCGCGGAGGAACTCGCGCACCTGCTCCTTGACCACGACGTCCATGCCGATCGTGGGCTCGTCGAGGAAGACCACCGGCGGGTCGTGCAGCAGCGCGGCGGCCAGGTCGCAGCGGACCCGCTGGCCGAGGGAAAGCTGCCGGGCGCGGCCGTCCCAGAACTCCTCGATCTCCAGGATCCGGTTGAACTCCTTGACCCGGTCCCGGTAGTCGGCGGCGCTCAGCCCGTACATGTCGCGCAGCACCTCGAGGGACTGCCTCGCCGTCAGGTCCCGCCACAGCTGGGACCGCTGCCCGAAGACGGCGCCGATCTGCCTGGCGTTGGCGATCCTGTCTTTATGCGGAACGATGCCGTTGACCTCGACGCGGCCGCCGGTCGGGGTGAGGATGCCGCACAGCATCTTGATCGTGGTGGACTTCCCCGCGCCGTTCGGGCCGAGGAGGGCGAGGAGCTCGCCCTGGTCGACGCGCAGGCTGACCTGGTCGACCGCGACCTTCCCGACGCGCTCCGGCCGGATGATGCTCTTCAGCGTGCCGGCGACGCTGGTACCGCGGGCCACGGTATAGAACACCTTGGTGAGGCCTTCGGCCACGATGGTCCCGGCCGACATGGCAACCTCCCCGACGGGCTTAATCGGTTCACCACCGTAGCCGCCGGCGCCCCGCCGCTCAAACCGTTTTCCGCGGGGAGTCAGCCGCTCCCGTTCGGGATGATCCTGCTCCGGCCGTTGCCCTGCCTACTGGAGGTTGCCTGGCGCTACCGGGCTGCCGTCGTACTCGTGCGTGGCGGCCAGGTTGTCGTTGGCCTTGTACTTGCCCGCGGCGGGGCCCTCGGCGAAGGCGCGCAGCACGTTGGTCGTGACCTGGCGGACGAACGCGGGGGTCGCGCCGCCGATGCCGTGCGGCTGGTCGCCGTAGATCGCCTCGACCCAGCGCATCGTGCCGCTGTTGTAGACGCCCGCCCCGCCCCGGTGGCGTGTAGTAGGCGGAGTCGCCGTAGCTGGCGACGCCGCCGCAGGTCAGCGGGGAGTGCGAGAGCACCTCGATCGGGCGCTGCACCGGGTAGGCGGGGTTGACCCGGTCGTACTCGACGCCGACCAGGTGCGGGAAGCTGTCGCCCTCGCTGGCCCCGGTCCCCTGGTAGACCCAGCTCGACGGCGAGGAGACCACGAACGGGGCGTCCACCGGGTAGCCCTCGTAGATCGTGCCGATCAGCGTGGACTCCGGGTCGGAGTTCGGCGCGTCGCGCCAGTCGCTGGTGACCTCCGTGGGGTCCTTCGCGTACTCCGGGTCCTCCTTGTAGGCGGTCTTGTAGCAGACCACCTCCCGCGCGCCGCCCACCGCGGTCGGCTGCAGGCGGGTCCGCCGGAACATCGCGTTCGCGCCGAGGAAGGCGAGGTTGACGCCCTTGTCGCGGGCCGCGGTGACGTTCGCGCGCTCCTGCGGCGTCCAGTACTCGTCGTGGCCCATGGAGACCAGCGCGCTCGCCCCGTCAAGCAGGCGCGGGTCGGCGTCGATGTCCATGCTCGTCACGTAGGCGAGGTCGAGGCCGCCCTTTTCCATGGTCAGGAACTCGGCGAGCTTGACCACGTTGCGCTCGTAGGTGAGGAACATGTTGGCGCCGTTGGTGTCGTAGGGCCGGTCGAGGCTGACCACCAGGGAGCGCTCGCTGTAGGCGCCCGACGGGCCCTTGTAGAGGTCGTAGCCGCCCCACGTGTTGTACGCCTGCCAGGTCTGCACGCAGCTCTTGAGCACGACCTTGCCCGCGCAGGACGCCGACCTGACGGTGACGGGCACGTACCGCTGCGCGCCGGAGTCGGCGGTCCAGCTTGACCAGGTAGGCGCCCGGCGGCCAGTCGTCGGTGGGCACGTGGAGCACCGGGTCCCAGTCGGTCGTGACCGTGTTCGTGGCCCCGGAGACGGCGGCGGCCTGCTGCGCGCCGCCGCGGACCGTCCGCGACTTCCACACCTGGCGCGCGCCGTGCCCCTGGTACCAGCCGAGCCGGTAGGCGGTCGCGGTGAAGCCGCGCGCGGTGGTCGACACGAACAGCGGGAGCGACTCCCCGGTCAGCACGCTCGCCTTGCCCGCGTAGCCCTCGATCTCGTGGTCGGCGCCGAGGTTGCGGATGACCCACTCCGAGGTTCCCGGCAGCGCGTTCTCCGGTACCGGGTTGCGCCACGGCCGGGCGGTCGCGGCGGCGGGCCGCGCGGCCGCCGAGCGCACGATGCTGCTGCAGGCCGATACGGCGCCGGCCACGCCGGCCGCGGCCAGGCCGAGGAACGCCCTGCGGCTCGTCTGTCCATCCACGCGCGTAAGCATCCCACGCAGTCCCGTGACATGCGCGATCCCTCCGCGATCCGTTATTAATGCGCTAGCGGTCGCCCGGTCTGGCGCGCGTTCGCGGACCCTTGTCGCACCCGGCTTGCTACCCGCCGGGCCGCGGCGCTAACCGATGGCGTCGATAAGCGGGGCGAGGGCGGCCGGGTCGTCGCCCGGGGCGGTGAGGATGACGCCGCTGACCAGGGGGCGGGCCTTGGCGAGGAGGTTGGCGGCCAGCTCGAGGCCGACGGCGCGGCCGCCGGAGCGGCCCGCCCGCTCCATCGTGTCGAGCGTCGACCCGGGGATCGTCACGCCTGGCACCTCGTGCGCGAGGTAGTCGGCCTCCTCGAACGAGGTCAGCGGCGCGACGGAGAGCAGCAGCGGGACGCCGGTGCCGTCGAGCGCCTCGACCAGCCGGTTGAGCGCGTCGAGCTCGTAGACCGGGCGGCTGACGAGGAACTGCGCGCCTGACCTGATCTTCGCGTGCGCCCGCGCCAGCTCCGCCGCGTGGTCCCTGGCGGTGGGGTTTATCCGCGCGCCGATGCAGAACGAGGTCCGCGCGGTCAGCCCGAGCCCGTTGGAGTCGCGCCCGGCGTTGAGCCCGGACAGCAGCGCGGCGAGCCCGACCGAGTCGACCTCCCACGTGCCGTCGACCGCCGGGTAGTCGCCGAACACCGGCGGCGAGCCCGTTGTCGACACCACCGAGCGGATGCCGAGCGCGTGCGCGCCGAGCAGGTCGGCCTGAAGCGACATGATCGTCTTGTCCCAGGTGGTGACCGTGGCGATCGTCTCCACGCCGACGCGCTCCTGCAGCGCGAGCGCCATGCTGAGGGAGTCGATGTGCGTCCTGGCGTTCTCCCGCGGCTGCACGAAGATCAGCCCGATGCCGCGGTCGGCGAGCTCCGCCGCCTGCCGCTCGGCGTCGCCTGCGTATCCGGCGGCGGGCGGCGTGATCGAGGCCGACACCACGAACCGGCCGGACGACAGGTGGTCGGCGAGCGAGCCGGAACCGAGGCCGCCGGCCGGCTCCTCGATGCGGACCGGGGCGTGCACCGTGACGCGCGGCTGCGGCTGCGGGGCCAGCGCCTGCTGAGCCTGGGACTGCGCGCGCAGCGCCTCGGCGACGGCCCGGATGTGCGTCGGCGTGGTGCCGCAGCAGCCGCCGACCAGCGTCACGCCGGCGTCGGCGAACCGGGTGAGGTACCGGGAGAAGTAGCCGCCGTCGATGGCGAACTCGAACGAGCGCGGCCCGGTCCGGCGCGGCTGGCCGGCGTTCGGCTGGGCGCTGACCGGCACCGCGGAGTACCGGACCAGGTCCTCGGCGACGACGAGCATCCGCTGCGGGCCGATCGTGCAGTTCGTGCCGATCATCGCGACCGGCAGCGCGGACAGCACGGCGGCGACCTCGCGCGGCGTCTCGCCGCCCAGGGTGTGCGCGTCGTCGGCGAAGGTGGCCTGCGCGATCAGCGGCAGGCTGGTGACGGACGCGGCCACGGTGACCGCCTCGACGAGCTCGTCCAGGTAGCCGAACGTCTCAAGGATCAGCAGGTCGGCGGCGTCGTCCGCGACCAGGGCGAGGATCTGCTCGCGCAGCACCTCCATCCGCTCCGCCGCACCGACCCGGCGCCGCTGCGGCGCGGTCACCGCGGGCGACACCGAGCCCGGCCACCAGGACGTTCCGCCCCGAGCGTTCCGCGGCGGCCCGGGCGAGCCGCGCGCCCGCCCGGTTGATCTCCGCGACCTTGTCGGGGAAGCCGTGGTCGGCGAGCCAGAGCCGGTTCGCGCCGAAGGTGTTGGCCTGGATGATGTCCACGCCCGCGGTCAGGTAGCTGTCGTGGATGGTGGCGACCAGGCCGGGGTCGGACAGGTTGAGCTCGGGCAGCGACCGGTCGAGGGCGGCGCCCGCCGCGTGCAGCATGGTGCCCATGGCGCCGTCGCAGACGAGCACGCGCCCGCTCGACAGCAGCTGCGTCGCGCTCGTGGCGCCCGGCGATGATGGCCCGCTCATGTCTCCCCGCCCTCGTTACGACTGTGCTTTTACGACTGGGCCTCGGGCAGCGCGTCGAGGATCTCGAGTGCCACCTGGGCGATCAGCCGGTCTCTGTAGTTATCGAGCCGCAGCCCGGTGATCTCCTCGATCCGCTTGATCCGGTAGGCCACCGTGTTCGGGTGGACGTGCAGCAGCCGCGAGGCGCGCTGCGGGCTGTTGTTCTCCCGGAAGTAACAGGCGAGGGTCGACAGGTACTCCGACTTGTGCTCGTGCTCGTGCTCGGAGAGCTTACCCAGCACCTCGGCCGCGAAGGACCGCAGCTCTCCGAGGTCGGGCACCTGGAGCAGCAGACGGTGGATGCCGAGGTCCTCGAACGCCGAGACCGCGCCGGTCCGGCCGAGCCGCCACAGCGTCTGGGTCGTCCGGTGCGCCTGGTCGTAGGAGCGGGCGATCTCATCCGGCGCCTTGCACGCGCCGCCGATCCCGATGACCACCTTCGCGCCGGGGAACAGCTCGGCGAGCCGCGCCAGGCAGGCCTGGCCGAGCTTGCGCGGGTCCGGCGACGCGGCGGCCACCACGACGACCTCCGCCTCCCTGGCCGAGACGATCGCCTCGGGCGCCCTGGTGGTCATGAAGTGCTCGATGGACTCCCTGATGCGCTGCCGCAGCGGCTCGGCGTCGGCCGCGCGCGACGGCGGCAGCTCGAAGGCGATGGCCGCCACGTTGTGCGTGCGCGTCGGGTCGTAGCCGAGGTGCGCGGCCCAGCGGGCGGCGTCGGCGGCGTCCCGGCCGCGGCCGAGCAGCAGCCCCTCGACCAGGTCGTCGCGGACCCGGCGGGCCGCGGCGGCGACCACCCGCTCGCGGCCGAGGATGACACCGCAGATCGTCGCCGCGTGCTCGGTGACGAGCAGCGACATGTCCTCGCCGAACGACTCCTCGGCCGGGTCGAGCGTGATCAGGTAGGACGGCACCTCGTCGCCGACCAGGATCGGCGCGACGATGATGGCGGGCACCCCGCCCACGTTCGGCAGCCGCAGCGCGCGCTGGGACAGCCGCGAGGCGCGCAGCACCTGGCCGAGCCTGGGGTGGACGACGTGGTCCCGCACCAGGGCGGCGGCCTTCTCCGGCGGCAGCCCGGGCGAGGCGGCGGTCTGCACGTCCATCAGCTGGCTGACCACGGCCACGGTCGCCTGCGCCCGCTCGGAGATGAGCTGGACCACCCCGGCCAGGTCGGCGTCCTGCATCGCGAGGCCAGAGAGGTGCCGGTAGACGGTCACCAGCTCGCGCAGGACAGAGTTCTCTCGGTCGACGTCCCGCGGGCTCTCCCTGGGCGTCGGCGCTGCATTGAGCCGGCTAGCGGCCGGTGTCATCGCGTCCGGCATGATCACTGAACTATACGACCTTGATCTATCCGTGTCTTTTGTGGAAGTCCACAAACGGATCTTAACCACGGTTTCCTGCCCGTGGAAACACCTCACAAGGATTCGGCCGCCGGATCGCGGCCGCCGCTGTGCCCGCGCACAGCACCTGGCGCAGCCCAGCTTAGGGGTTGACAACGATGCCGGGCCAGGGTCTTGAACCGCCGCAGGCCGGGCGTTATGTTACGGGGACTTGACAGACCCTGTATCAACCGCGCAAATAATGCAGGCACTTTCACCTGTGAAAGGGGCCCTGCTTTGCTTGAGTACCGGGACATCTACGCGGGGGGCCGGCTGGTCGGCTCGGCCTCGCCGGATGTCATCACCATCGTCAACCCGGCGACGGAAGAAGTCGTGGGCGCCGTCCCGTCCGCCGTCGGCGTCGACGTGGACCGCGCCGTGCGCTCCGCCAGGCGCGCGTTCGACGACGGTACCTGGGCAACGCGCCCGCCCGCCGACCGCGCCGACGCCCTCGACCGGCTGGCGGCCGCCCTCGAGGCGCGCACCGAGGAGGCGGCGCGGCTCGTCACGGCCGAGATGGGGATGCCGATCTCCGCCTCCCGCCAGCACAACGCGGCGGCGCCCTGCGCCATCCTGCGCTACTACGCGAACCTGGCCCGCGCCATGGACACCGAGGAGACCCGCACCGCGGTCTCCTTCACCGGCCGCACCGTGGTCCGCCGGGAGCCGGCGGGCGTCGCCGCGGTGATCACCAGCTGGAACTACCCGATCATGCTCGCGTTCAGCCAGCTCGCGCCGGCCCTGGCGGCCGGCTGCACGATCGTGCTCAAGCCCGCCGCGGCCACCTCGCTTTCCGCCTACATCCTGGCCGAGGCGTTCGAGGCCGCCGACTTCCCGCCCGGCGTGTTCAACCTGGTCACCGGCACGCACCAGACGGCGGGCGCGCTTGCCCGCCATCCCGGGCGTGGACACCGTGTCGTTCTCGGGGCCGACCAAGCAGGGCCGGTGGATCGCGTCCATCTGCGGCGCGGAGCTCAAGCCCGCGCACCTGGAACTCGGCGGCGAGTCCGCCGCGATCATCCTCGACGACGCCGACCTGCGCAAGACCGGCGACGCGCTCGGCCGCCTCATCTTCGGCAACGCGGGCCAGACGTGCTTCGCGATGTCCCGCGTGCTCGTCCCCGAGCAGCGCTACGGCGACCTGGTCGACGCGCTCGCCGAGCAGGCGGGGAAGGTGCGCGTCGGCGACCCGCTGACGAGGACACCACCATGGGCCCGCTCGCGTCGTCGCGGCGGCGCGTCGACGTGGAGGCGCGGGTCCGCTCGGGCATCAGCGAGGGCGCCCGCGTCGTGTCCGGCGGCCGGCGTCCCGCCTCGCCGGTCCGCGGCTACTTCTACGAGCCGACCGTGCTCACCGGCGTGACGCCGCAGATGCCGATCGCCCGCGAGGAGATCTGCGGCCCGGTCGCCACGGTGATCGGCTACAAGGACGAGGCGGAGGCGGTCAGGCTCGCCAACGACGGCTTCGGGCTCGCCGCCACCGTCTGGACCGGCGACCCGCAGCGCGGCCTCGACATCGCGCGGCGGACCCGCGTCGGCACCTTCGGCATCAACCTGTACGAGCCGGACATCGGCTCGCCGTGGGGCGGCCGCGGGCCCGAGCGGCACCGGCAGCGCGTACGGCCCGGAGGGCATGGACGCCTACCTGACCTCAAAGTCGGTGTTCCTTCCCTCGTTGCGACACTGGCCGCGTCGCGGCAGACCAGGACGCCCATGGATAAGCAGGCCTGACGCTCAGCGTCAATATCGTTAGCGCGCGTAATAGTTGCCAGTAGGCAACTATAAGCTAGTGTTAATGAGACGTGGCTACGACGACGAGCGAGCACTGGGCCGGCAGGCAGGGCGGGGACGACAAGCAGAGCGGGAAAAGCCCGGGACCTCGTGCTCCCGGCCGGGGCAGCGCCGCCGGCCGAGGCGACGCGTACAAGTGGGTAGCGCTCTCCAACACCACGCTCGCCATGGTCATGGCGACGATCGACGGCTCCATCGTCATCGTCGCGCTGCCCGCCATCTTCCGCGGCATCAACCTCAACCCGCTCACCCCGGGCAACGTGACCTACCTGCTGTGGATGATCATGGGGTACCTGCTCGTGCAGTCGATCCTCGTGGTCACCCTCGGCCGCCTCGGCGACATGTTCGGCCGGGTGAAGATCTACAACCTCGGCTTCGTCGTCTTCACCCTCGCCTCGATCGGGCTGTCCTTCGACCCGTTCCAGGGCACCCACGGCGCGCTGTGGCTGATCGGCTGGCGGTTCGTCCAGGCGTTCGGCGGCGTCCATGCTGATGGCCAACTCCGCGGCGATCCTCACCGACGCGTTCCCCGAGGGCAAGCGCGGCATGGCGCTCGGCATCAACCAGGTCGCCGGCATCTCCGGCCAGTTCGTCGGCCTGCTGCTCGGCGGCCTGCTCTCCGCCTGGGACTGGCGGGCGGTCTTCTGGATCAACCTGCCGTTCGGCCTGTTCGGCACCGTCTGGGCGTACAAGTCGCTCAAGGAGATCGCGAGCACGCGCAAGGCGCGCATCGACTGGCTCGGCAACGTCACCTTCGCGGCTCGGCGCGGGCGTGCTGCTCGTCGCGATCACCTTCGGCATCCGCCCCTACCGCAGCGACGCGACCAGCTGGGGCGACCCGATGGTGTTCGGCGCCCTGATCCTCGGCGTCGCGCTGCTCGCGCTGTTCTGCTTCATCGAGTCCAAGGTGAAGGACCCGATGTTCCAGCTGTCGCTGTTCCGCATCCGCGCGTTCGCGGCCGGCAACATCGCCTCGCTGCTCGGCGCGATCGCCCGCGGCGGCCTGCAGTTCATGCTGGTCATCTGGCTCGCCGGGATCTGGCTGCCGCTGCACGGCTACGACTTCACCGTCACGCCGCTGTGGGCGGGCATCTACATGCTGCCGCTCACCGCCGGGTTCCTCATCGCGGGCCCGATCTCTGGCAGGCTGTCTGACCGGTTCGGCGCCCGCCCGTTCGCCACCGGCGGCCTGCTGGTGGCCGCCTGCTGCTTCACCGGCCTCATGCTGCTGCCGATCGACTTCCCTTACTGGGCGTTCGCGCTGCTCATCTTCGGCAACGGGATCGGCTCCGGCCTGTTCGCCGCGCCGAACACCGCCGCGATCATGTCCTCGGTCCCCGCCTACCACCGCGGCGCGGCCTCCGGCATGCGGTCCACCTTCCAGAACTCCGGCATGTCGCTGTCCATCGGCATCTTCTTCTCGCTGATGATCGCGGGCCTGGCCAACACGCTGCCGAAGACGCTGCTCACCGGGCCTGACCGCGCAGGGCGTACCGCTCGCGCAGGCGACCTCGATCGCCCACCTGCCGCCGGTCTCCACGGTGTTCGCCGCCATGCTCGGCTACAACCCGGTGCAGAACCTGCTCGCGCCGACCGGGCTGCTGCACACGCTGCCCGCGAAGAACGTCGCCACGCTCACCGGCAAGGAGTTCTTCCCGACGCTGATCTCCGGCCCGTTCCACCACGGCCTCATGATCGTCTTCACCGCCGCGGCGCTGATGGCGGTGTGCGGCGCGGCCGTCTCCTGGATGCGCGGCAAGAAGCCGGAGCAGCCGGGTCGCCCGAGCCGTCGAGGCGCCGCCGTCGTGAGCGGCGGACGCAGCCGCACCCGTCGGACGCGCGGTCGCCGCGGTGGCATGGGTAGGGCCGCGGCGGCCAGCGGAACGGCCGGACGGCGAGGTAAGATCCTCGCGTGCCACGTTATGAGTTCCGCTGCCGCTCCTGCGGCGATACGTTCCTGCTGACCAGGCCGATGAGCCAGTCAGGCGACCCGGCGGCCTGCCCGCAGGGCCACGACGACACCGTCAAGCTGCTCACCACCGTGGGCCTCGGCGGGCTCTCTGCTGGTGGCGGCACCGCCCCGGTCGGCGGTGGCGGAGGCTGCTGCGGCGGCGCGTGCGGCTGCGGCGGCTGAGCTTCCAGTTCATTCCGAACGGGCGCGGCCGACTCTGGCCGTGCCCGTTTCCCGCTTCAGGCGTCGGCGCCCGCCCTGGCCGCCGTCGCGTGGGCCCACCGGGTCGTGGAGATGACGCCGAGGACCAGGACCGCGTAGCCGCAGCCGGCCATGACCCACCAGCCGGCGTGGGCGGCGGTCAGGAAGCCGGCGTGCATGGAGCCGCGCAGGCTGGCCGCGAGGACCGAGCCGACGATCGCGACGCCGAGGGACTGGCCGAGCTGGCGGCTCGAGGAGTTCATCCCCGACGCGACGCCGGCCTGGGACTTGGGCACGCCCGCCATGACGCCGTTGGAGATCGGCACGTTCACCATGCCCGCGCCGAACCCGAACAGGCCGTAGGTGACGATCAGGAACAGCGGGCCGCTCGTCGTAGCTGAGCTGGGACAGCGCCGCGGTCGACAGGGTGAGCGCCGCGCCGGCGATCACGAACGGGACCCGCGGGCCGCCGCGCGCGACGATCCGCCCGGAGATCGGCGAGGCGAGGGCCATCATGCAGGGCATCGGCAGCAGGGTCAGGCCCGCCCGCAGGGCGCTGAAGCCGCGCACGTCCTGCAGGTAGAGCGTGGTCAGGAAGAGGAACCCGGCGCTCGCCGCGATGGCGCAGACGGCGGTGGCGTTGGCGGCGCTGAACGGGACCGACTTGAAGAACCGGAAGTCGATCAGCGGCTCGGCGCGGCGCGGCTCGTAGCGCAGCAGCAGCCCGAGCGCCAGCACCGAGAGCAGGAAGAAGCCGACGATGTCCGGGGAGAACCAGCCCGCGGACGGCCCCTGGATGATCGCGTAGGCCAGCGAGGCGAGCATGACGATCACCAGGACCTGCCCGAGCGGGTCGGCCTTGCGGCCCCTGGCCGGCCTTCGAGTCGGGCACCAGCAGCGCGGTGAGCGAGATCGCCGCGAGGCCGACCGGGATGTTCGCCCAGAAGATGCCCCGCCAGCCGACCGAGCCGACGAGGATGCCGCCGGCCACCGGCCCGAGGGCCATGGACAGACCGGACACGCCGTCCCAGACCCCGATCGCCTTGGCCCGGTCCTTCGGCGCGCTGAAGACGTTGGTGATGATGCCGAGCGCCGCCGGGTTGAGCATGCTCCCGCCGACCCCCTGCAGGACGCGGAACGCGATCAGCCAGGACAGCGACGGGCGCGAGGCTGCACAGCCACGACCCGAGGGTGAACAGGCTCAGCCCGACCTGGAAGATGGTCCGCCGGCCGATCCTGTCGGCCGCCGCGCCGGAGAACATCAGCAGGCTGGCCAGCACGATCGTGTACCCGGCGACGGTCCACTGCAGGCCCGCCACGCTGGTGTGCAGCGACTTGCCGATCTCGGGCAGGCCGACGTTCACGATCGTGTTGTCGAGGCCGACCATGAACAGGGCCGAGCAGCAGACCGCGAGGACGACGGCGCGGCGGCCGGAACCGACGGCTACTCCCGGTGATTCGGCATGATCGTGAACCGCGGGGACCACAGAGACCGTTATTGGAGTAGAGGGCGGTATTACTTCGGCATGTGATCGTACAGATACGTTCTGTAGCTGAGACTGGGCAGCAGGGACCGAACGCATTGCGCACCGCCTGGGGGTCAGCGAGTGTTATACCGGATATGACATTACATTGCTGCGCGCTGTAGTCAATAGGTAACGCCCTGAATTGGGCTAATCGCCACTTACCAGTCGTAACTCTGTTTCCGCTGAACGCTTCCGCCACGTTCACACAACACGAGACGCTATCTCGGTCTACATTTAGGCAGGGTGCCGGTATGGCCGGCAGCTGCGGGTCGGGGCGAGAGTGAGGTGGGGCGTGCCCGAGGGGGGATACGTGAGTCGCAGGCTGCTTCAGCTTGTGATGCCGGTCTTCCCCGACCGCCGCATGTTCCGCATTCACGACCCCGAGGTGCACCCGGACGCGCCCGGCGGCCCGCTGCCGCCGATCGGCGTCCTCGTCTCCGCCAGCCGCGAGCAGCTCTGGGTCGGCTCGCTGCAGCAGGACATCGACGTGCGCCTCGTCCTTGAGGAATGGGACGGCCAGCCGCTGCTGCCCGACGCCTGGGACGAGGAGGCCAAGGCGCGCCTGTACCTGCGCGGGCGGCTGTCCATCGACATGGGCTCCGCCGGGCCCGCCGTGTCGGGGCTGCGGCTGTCCGGCGGCGTCGGCAACTACGAGGTGCGCGTGTACGCGCGGTACCGCGACACGGTCGTGAAGATGTACGCCGACCTGTTCAACCAGCACAAGGACCCGCTGTCCGACGAATTCCAGCGGGAGAAGCGCAAGCTGGAGGGCGTCGAGCGGTACCTCGTCCAGCTCTGGCGCGACTCGTAACCGGCCAGTAGCCTCCAGGCACTGGCGCCGGCCGCGGCCCCGCGGTTGGGCCTAGCCCGACGTGTGCTTGCGCCACCCCGCCGCTCCGCACCGGGGCGCTTGTCGAGGGTTGTGCGGACAGTCTGCTGGTCGGCGCTTTCGAATTATGCGCGCGGAAGGGAATCATCGCGTAGACCGTCAGCCCGATGACGGCGAGCAGGACGACGGTACAGATCGAGCCGATGATCTTGCCCCGGGTAGTCCGGAGCCCGGCGGCCGGCCCTGGCCGCCTGAATGAGGACAGCCTGGTCGCAAGGCCAGGGTCCTCCGCGGCGAGCCGCCGCTCTATCTCGGCGAGCATGCGCTGCTCGTCCATTGACAGCGCCATAGCGCCATACCTCCGCGTTCCACGCGCCAGATGGGAACTCTCTAACTATCCCCCACGGGGGGAGGTTTATCCAATCGTTCTGACTTTGTGCCTGACTCTTTTTGCAACAGGCAAGAACCGATTACCGAACGCATTCCAACAGAACTAAAAGCGTAATCTCCACCGAATGCTCGGCCGACGAAACCGAACACCTGTTTGCCATGATCGAACGCTGGTTCTATACTGCTGGTCATGCGCTGGGACAGCTTGCGACTTGATTCGAGCGACGGCGGCGGCACCGACGGCGCGGACCGGCTGGTCGGCGCCGCCGCTGATCGAGCGGGGCGCGGTCGCCCGGACGTTCGACACGCCCGAGTTCCGCGGCATGACCTTCTACGAGATCCACGCGAAGTCGATCGTGTCCGAGGTACCCAAGTCCTCCCGCATGATGTTCCGCTACACCATCAATCCCTATCGGGGATGCCAGCATGCGTGCTCCTACTGCTGAGCTGGGGAAACACCGATCCTGATGGCGGACGGGACGGCCAAGCCGCTCGCCGACGTGCGGGTCGGCGACGCCATCTACGGCACCGTCCGCGACGGGTTACTACCGCCGCTACGTCACCACCGAGGTTCTCGCCCACTGGTCGACGGTCAAGCCCGCGTACCGGGTCACGCTCGAGGACGGGACCAAGCTGATCACCAGCGGCGACCACCGCTTCCTGACCCAGCGCGGGTGGAAGCACGTGACCGGCGCCGAGCAGGGCCCGGACCAGCGCCCGTTCCTCACCACGAACAACAAGCTCATGGGCTTCGGCGGGTTCGCGGACCCGCCGAAAGAGTCGGTGCCCTACCGGCGCGGGTACCTGTGCGGCATCATCCGCGGCGATGGCACCCTAAGCGGTACGACACGCTCGCACGGCAAGGCTTCCATCACTTCCGGCTCGCCCTGACAGACCACGAGGCACTGGCGCGAACGCGCGACTACCTCGTCACCTTCGCGGTCCTGACCAGCGGAGTTCGATTTCTCGGCAGGAAGCGGTCCCAAGCGCCCGTTGCGGGCGATCTCGCACGTGGATCGCGCAGCAGCCTGGAAGTCGATCGAACACCAGATCAAGTGGCCGAACTTCCCCTGTCGCGACTGGCTGTGCGGCTTCCTCGCGGGCATCTTCGACGCCGAGGGCAGCTTCAGCAAGGGTATCTGGCGGATGTCTAACACCGATCCAGAGATCATCCAGTGGACCACCAGGGCGCTGCGCGAACTCGGGTTCGACTACGTGCTTGAGAGGCCAGGTAAGCCGAACGGCCTCGTCGTCGTGCGGCTGCGCGGTGGCCTCAAGGAGGTCATGCGGTTCTTCCACACCACGGACCCGGCGATCACCCGGAAGCGGTCGATCGAGGGCATGGCGATCAAGAGCGACGCGAACCTGCGGGTCGCCTCGATCGAGCCACTCGGCCTCGACCTCCCGATGTACGACATCACGACGGGGACCGGCGACTTCATCGCCAACGGGGTCGTGTCGCACAACTGCTTCGCGCGGAACACGCATACCTACCTTGACCTGGACGCGGGGCGGGACTTCGACACCAAGGTCGTGGTCAAGGTCAACGCGCCGGAGCTGGCTGCGGGCGAAGCTGGCCTCGCCCCGCTGGGGCGGCGAGCACATCGCGATGGGCACCAACGTCGACCCCTACCAGCGGGCCGAGGGGCGCTACCAGCTCATGCGGGGCATCATCGGGGCGCTGCGGGACGCGGCGAACCCGTTCTCGATCCTCACCAAGGGGACGCTGATCCTGCGCGACCTCGACCTGCTGCTCTCGGCGGCCGAGGTGACCGACGTCGGGCTGAACGTCTCCGCGGCCTTTGTCGACAAGTCGCTATGGCGGGCCATCGAGCCGGGCACGCCCGCGCCGGAGCGCCGCATCGAGGCGTGCGCCGCGCTCAACGACGCGGGGCTGCGCTGCGGCGTGCTGATGGGGCCGGTCGTGCCGTACCTGTCCGACTCCCCCGCCCAGCTCGCCGCGGCCGTCAAGGCAGGCCGCGGAGGCGGGCGCGGTGCACGTCACGCCGATCGTGCTGCACCTGCGGCCCGGGGCCCGCGAGTGGTTCCTCGGCTGGCTCCGCGAGGCGCACCCGGAACTCGTGCCCAGGTACGCGGAGCTGTACGGTCCTGGCGCGTACGCGCGCAAGGACTACCAGGCGCGGATCACCGGCCAGGTTCGCGAGCTGGCGGAGCGGTTCGGCGTCGGTCGCGGCGCCGGGCCGTCAAGACGGCTCGGGGCCGCGCGGTCGGGGCGTCCTGCCGCGGCCGCCGGCCGCCCCGCCCGAGCAGCTGGCCCTGCTGTAGCGAAGCCCGCCGTCGGCGGCACCTCACGGGCAGTGCAACACCATTGACCAGCATCGATCCGAATTAAACAATCGTATTTTACTCGCCAGTAACGATTTACCGGTATTCGCGGCATACCAGATTCCGGCGCCACGGCCGCCTCGCGTTTACGGATTCCGCGCGCCGACGGGCGCCCGCGATAACCGTTTCCCGCGTCGGGATGCGCGGGCAAAACGGATTCCGCGACTGCCGTAATGGCACCGAGTGCCCCTCGCGGTTGGTAAGCAGGCGCTTAACCGGGCGGGAAGAACGGAGGGAGGCGCGGCCCGCAATCGTTCGCATTGCCTGCCCGGCCGCCACTTCGCGCCGCGGCGGCCGCCCGCGCACCGAGGCAACGGGTCCGCCTGCCGGGCGGCGGGCCGGGCCAGGTCGGGGCACCCGCGGTATGCCCGCTTTGCCGCCGGTGAGGGGATGGGGATTAGAAAGCGCGGGAAAGGCGCCGCTTCGGGGATGCGGCGGTAGATATAGGTGATGTCACGTTATGGCCAGATCGGTGGCAGAGATCACAGGCGCACGCGAGTATTACCCCCATGACGATTCCAACGGAACTCATCGGAGAGACGACCGTTGAGTTTCCATGCCCGCCGCTTGGCGCGGCGGAACTCACTGCCGCCGATGCCGAGCGCATGGCCGGCATGTTCAAGGCACTGGCCGACCCGGTTCGCCTGCGGCTTTTCTCCCGGGTCGCCGCGCACCAGAGCGGAGAAGCCTCCGTTTGCGACATCCAGAACGTGGGCGTCTCCCAGCCCACGGTCAGTCACCACCTGAAGAAGCTGAGGGAGGCAGGCCTGATCATCTCCGAGCGCCGGGGCACCTGGGTCTACTGCCGGGTCGCGCCAGGCGTGCTGCCCGCCATGGCGCAGATGCTCTCGCCGCGCGAGTCGACCGACTGACGCGTCCGCGGCCAACGGGGAACCTGCTCACCGGGAGCGAGCAGACCGCCCGCCGTTGGCGCCCAGTGCGCGAAACACCTGTTCAGGGTGCGGACAAGCCAGCTGGTGCTTGGGGGCCAGCCGGGCGGTCCGCGGCCCCGACTAGAATTCGCTGTTATGGCAGAGCCGTACGGGAACCACAGCGACCTAAGCGAGCGGCAGGGCAGGGACCGATACGGCGAGCGGCTGGTAGTGCGCAGCGCGCCGATCCCCGACCCTGGCGAGCACTTCCTCGACCAGGTGCCCGGGCCGGCGGTCGTCGCCTGGGTGCGCCAGTCCGCGGGCCTGGCGGGGTGGGGCGAGGCCGCGCGGGTGACGCTGCCCATCGGGGCGGACCGGTTTACCGCGGCCGAGAAGTGGCTGGGCGAGGTCACCGACAGGGCGGACATCGAAGACGGGGTGCGCCGGCGGGGCTCGGGCCTGGTCGCGTTCGGCACCTTCACGTTCGATGACACCTCCGACGGCTCGGTGCTCATCGTGCCGCGGGCGATCCTCGGCCGGGACGGCACCGGAAACGCCTGGCTGACCACCATCACCCCCGAGGGCGAGCGGCCGTGGACGCCGGGCCCGTTCGACCCGCCGGCCTCCCTGGCGACATGCGCTGGCACGACGGGTCGCTGTCGGCGCCCGGAGTGGGAGCAGGCGGTCGGCGAGGCCGTGCACCGGATCACGCACTCGGCCGAGCTGCGCAAGGTGGTGCTGGCCAGGGACCTGCACGCGTCGGCCGACATCCCGATCGACCCGCGGGTCCTGCTGCGCTGGCTCGCACCGCGCTATCCCGGCTGCTTCACTTTCGCCTGCGACGGCCTGGTCGGCGCCACGCCCGAGCTGCTCATCCGCAAGACCGGCTGGGAGGTGAGCTCCCTGGTCCTGGCCGGCACCACGTCGCGCGGCGCGACCCAGGCCGAGGACAGCGTCCTCGCCCGGATCCTGCTCGGCTCGGCGAAGGAGAACGAGGAGCACGAGTACGCGGCGGTCTCGCTGCGCGACACCCTGTCGCCGCTCTGCACGGCCATGCACGTCGCGCCGCGCCCCGAGCTGATCCGGCTGCCCAATGTCCAGCACCTCGGGACCTGGGTGCACGGCACCCTGGCCGCGGAACGCTCCGCGCTCGCGCTTGTCGCCGCGGTGCACCCGACGGCCGCCGTCGGCGGCACGCCGACCGACGCCGCCGTCGAGGTGATCCGCGAGCTGGAGTGCATGGACCGGGAGCGGTACGCGGGCCCGGTCGGCTGGATCGACGCCGACGGCAACGGCGAGTGGGGCATCGCCCTGCGGTGCGCTCAGCTCGGCGGGAACCGGGCGCACCTGTTCGCCGGCGGCGGCATCGTCGTCGGGCTCCGACCCGGCCGCCGAGCTGGCGGAGACCGAGTCCAAGTTCCGCCCGATGCGCAACGCCCTGGAGCAGGCCGACTGAGTCTGTCGAACGCGCGACACGAACGTTGCCTTTTGTTGACCCGCGCTTGCTCACTGTCGGTCATGATGCTTGTATAGCCAGTAACCGTGGCTCGCGCGATCGGGGGATCTACGCGCCAAGGCGATCAGGGGGTCCCTTGCGGCAGTGACGATGCGCGCGCCAATCGTTGACTACTTACAGTAAGGAGCTGCGCACAATGGGTGCATTCCCATCAGGGCGCCGCCGGCGGGCACGCGTAGCGCTCGCCGCAGCCTGCGGCGCGGCGGCCATCGCGGTCACCGCGGCCGCCTGCGGGAGCAGCGGAGCAGCGGAACCGGCGCGACGAGCGGGTCGAGCGGCGGCACCCCGGTCAGCGGCGGCACGGCGACCTTCGCGCTGCCGCCGTCCACGACCCCGAACTACATCTTCCCGTTCTCGAGCAGCACCTACTTCTCCGTGGTGAACGCCGAGGACTTCCAGTACCTCATGTACCGGCCGCTGTACTGGTTCGGCAACGGCGCGTCGCCCACGCTGAACACGAGCCTGTCGCTCGCCGACATGCCGGTGTACAGCGGCAACAACGTCACGATCACCATGAAGGACTGGAAGTGGTCCAACGGCGAGACGATCACCGCCCAGGACGTGGTGTTCTGGATCCACATGATGCAGGCGGAGGCCTCTACCAACTGGGGCGCCTACGTGCCCGGCGGGTTCCCGACAACGTCTCCAACGTCAAGGCGACCAACGCCACGACGCTGACCATGACGATGAACAAGCAGTACAACCCGACCTGGTTCACCTACAACGAGCTGAGCCAGATCACCCCGATGCCGATGGCCTGGGACGTCACCGCGCTGAACGGGGCCCCGGAAAGCGGCGGCTGCACCGCGTCGTCGGCGGCGTGCGCCAAGGTCTACACGTTCCTTGACGGCCAGTCCAAGGCCCTGTCCGGCTGGGCGTCCTCCAAGATCTGGTCGATCGTCGACGGCCCGTGGCAGCTGCAGAGCTTCAACTCCGACGGGAACTCCACGTTCATCCCGAACAAGGACTACTCGGGCAGCCCCAAGCCGCGGCTCGCCGAGTTCCAGGAGGTCCCGTTCACCACCGAGTCCGCCCAGTACAACGTGCTGCAGGCGAGCGCGGCCGGAGGCGGCGGGCAGACGATCGACGTCGGCTACCTGCCGACCACCGACGCGCCGACCAAGCCGGCGAACGCCACCGTCGGCACCAACCCGGTGCACGGCTACACGCTCGACCCGCTGTACTCGTGGAGCATCAACTACTTCCCGGTCAACTTCCAGTCCACGACCGGGAACGGGCCGATCCTCAAGCAGCTGTACTTCCGCGAGACCCTTGCGTACCTGGTGAACCAGCAGGCGGTCATCCAGGGGCCGCTGCACGGCTACGGGAAGTTACACGGTCGGGCCGGTCGGCACGCTACCCGTCGACCCAGTACCTGTCGGCCGCAGGGCCGGCAGGGCGACCCGTTCCCGTACAACCCGACCAAGGCCAAGTCCCTGCTGACCAGCCACGGCTGGAAGGTCATGCCGAACGGGGTCACGACCTGCCAGACGCCGTCGCTGTGCGGCGCGGGGGTCAAGCAGGGGCAGGCGCTCAGCTTCACCCTGCCGTACAACACGGGGACCGACTGGATCGCCTCGGAGATGACGCAGCTCCAGTCCAACGCCAGCACGGTCGGCATCAAGCTCAGCCTTGAGCCCGAAGCCGTTCAACCAGGTGACCGCGATCGCCGGAGGCAACTGCGTGACCGCGCACATCTCCTGCGACTGGGACATGGCCAACTGGGGCGGCGGCTGGACGTTCGTGCCCGACTACTACCCCACCGGCGAGACGCTGTTCCTGACCGGCTCCGGCGCGAACTCCTCCGGTTACACCAACGCGCAGAACGACTCGCTACATCAACCAGACGCTGACGTCCAGCTCGATGCACTCGCTGTTCACGTGGCAGGACTACCTGGCGGACGCAACTGCCGGACATCTGGCAGCCGAACGGCGTCTACCAGCTGACGGAGATCATCAACACCCTGCGCGGCGTGATCCCGCAGTCCACCACGCTCAACATCAACCCGGAGAACTGGTACTTCGTCAGAGCTAGCGGTTGCCGCGGCAGGATCAACATCATCGAGCAGAACGGGTGCGGCTGTCTGTTAACCGTCAGCGACTCGTTAACAGTTCACAGGCAGTCCTGGATTGCGCTCCGCCCGGGACTGTTGTGACTCAGGAGGCATCAGAGGCGCCTGGGAGGGGGATGACAGCGGTAAGGCGGGAGACGTGCCGGTGTCGGGGGACGCCGCATCCGTTCGGGGGAAGGCCTTTGATTGGTTTCTTGGTTCGGAGAATCCTGCAGGCGGCGATCGTCGTGCTGCTCGTCACGATGTTCACCTTCATCCTGCTGCGCGCCATCCCCGGCAACGTGGCGGTGGCGATCCTCGGCCCGTCGGCGTACCGCAACCCGGCCGCGCTCGCCCAGTTCAACGCCCAGTACGGGTTCGACAAGCCGTGGTTCTCCCAGTACCTGCTCTGGCTCGGCCACCTGCTGCAGGGGAACCTCGGGTTCTCCTGGAAGCTCGACCAGTCGGTCGCCTCGCTGCTCGGCCAGCGGCTGCCGAAGACGATCATCCTGGTCGGCTTCTCCACGATCATCGCGCTGCTCATCGCCGTGCCGATCGGGCTGTGGCAGGCGGTGCGGCGCAACAAGGCGGTCGACTACATGTTCACCGCGCTGTCGTTCCTGTTCTACGCGGCGCCGACGTTCTTCGTCGGGACAGTGCTCATCCTGGTGTTCTCGGTGAAGCTGGGCTGGTTCGGGCCCGAGGCGCCGCAGGGCGGCATCGTCGAATGACCTCACCGACTGGCGGGACCTGATGCTGCCGGTCGATCACGCTCGCCCTGGTGTCGATCGCGCTGTTCAGCCGCTACATGCGCTCGTCGGTGCTCGACAACATCACCGAGGACTACGTGCGCACCGCCCGGGCCAAGGGCGCGTCGTCACGCCGGGTGCTGTGGCGGCACGTGATGCGCAACTCGCTGATCCCGATCGCGACCCTGCTCGGGCTGTCCATCCCCGGGATCTTGTCCGGGGCGCTGATCACCGAGTCGGTGTTCAACTACCCCGGCATGGGGTTCCTGTTCTTCCAGTCGGCGCAGAACCAGGACTACCCGGTGATGCTCGGCTTCATCATCGTCGTCGCGATCGCCACCGTCATCGGGTCGCTGCTCGCCGACATCGCCTACGCGGTGCTCGATCCCGCGGGTGAGGTACGCGTGACCGCGACCGCCGGCGCCCGGCACCCGGTTCCGACACCGTCGCGTCGCCGGGCGCGCTGCCCGCGCCGAAGCCGCGCAGCATGTTCCTGCCGCGGGCTCGAGGTCTTCCTCGAGAACAAGCTCGCGATCGTCGGCGTGGTGCTGCTCGTGCTGATCTTCGGGTTCTGCTTCCTCGGGCCGCTGTTCTACCACACCGACCAGGTGCACGTGAACCTGGCGAACGAGAACCTTCCGCCCGGCCCCGGGCACCCGCTCGGCACCGACCAGAACGGCTACGACGTCCTCGGCAGGCTCATGTCCGGCGGCCAGATCTCGCTGGAGGTCGGGCTCGCCGCCGCCCTCCTCGCGACCGTCTCGGCACCTTGTGGGGGGCGGTCGCCGGGTACTTCGGCGGGATCACCGACTCGGTCATGATGCGCATCGTCGACGCGCTGCTCGCGATCCCCACCCTGTTCCTCGCGCTCGTCGTCGTCGTCCATCTTGCCGCCCACCGAGACCGAGCTCATCCTGGTCATCGCCCTGACCTCGTGGCTGACGACCTCCCGGCTGATCCGCGGCGAGGCGCTGTCGCTCCGGGTGCGCGACTACGTGCAGGCCATGCGGGTGATGGGCGGCGGCTCGGCGCGGGCGGTCTTCCGGCACATCGCGCCGAACGCGATCGGCACGATCATCGTCAACGCGACCTTCCAGGTGGCCGACGCGATCCTGCTCATCGTCGCGCTTTCCTACCTCGGCCTCGGCATCCGGCCGCCGCAGACCGACTGGGGCGGCATGCTCAACGCCAGGGCCTTAACGCCGTTTACGACGGGTACTGGTGGCAGATCTTCCCGGCCGGCATCGCGATCATCCTCGTCGTCATCGCCATTAACTTCGTCGGCGACGCGCTCCGCGACGCGTTCGAGGTCCGGCTGCAGCGACGGTTATCTTCCTCGTTGGGGGGCGTTTTACTGTTGGCTCCGCTTCTATCGATCGACGACCTGCGCACCGAGATCCGGCTGCGCCACGGGGTCGTGCACGCCATCGACGGCGTGTCGCTGTCGGTCAACCCTGGCGAGTGCCTGGGCATCGTCGGCGAGTCAGGCAGCGGCAAGACGATGACCGCGCTGTCGGTCATGCGGCTGCTGCCGGGCGGCGGCTCGGTCGTCGGCGGCACCATCACCGTCGACGGAGTGGACGTCACCTCCCTGTCGGAGTCCGGCATGGAGGACGTGCGCGGCAACCTGATCGGGATGATCTTCCAGGACCCGCTGACCTCGCTGAACCCGACGATGACGATCGGCGAGCAGATCGCCGAGTCGGTCCGGCTGCACCGGGGAGCGTCCAAGGCGGACGCCCTGAACCGCGCCGTCGAGGTGCTCGGCCTCGTCGGCATGCCGAAGCCCGCCGAGCGCATCTCGAACTACCCGCACCAGCTGTCCGGCGGCATGCGGCAGCGCGTGATGATCGCCATGGCCCTGGCCTGCGAGCCGAAGCTGCTCATCGCCGACGAGCCGACCACGGCCCTGGACGTGACCATCCAGAAGCAGATCCTTGAGCTGATCGACTCGCTGCGGCAGCGGCTGTCCATGGCCGTGATCCTGGTGACGCACGACCTCGGCGTGATCGCGGGGCGCGCCGACCGGGTCGCGGTGATGTATGCCGGGCGGATCGTGGAGACCGCGCCGACGCCGGTGCTGTTCGCGAGCCCGCGCCACCCGTACACCGAGGCGCTGTTCGAGGCGCTGCCGGAGAAGGCGGCGGACGGGTCGTCGATCAAGCGGCTCTACAACATCCCGGGCCAGCCGCCGGACCTGACCACCCCGCCGCCCGGCTGCAAGTTCGCGCCGCGGTGCCGCTACGCCCGGGACTCCTGCCGCGCGGCGGAGCCGGAGCTGACGGACGCGGGCGGCGCGCACCTCTTCCGCTGCTTCTTCCCCGTCGGGTCCGCCCAGGAGGCACGCGACCCGGGCACGCCGTTCGTGTCCGTCCCGCCGGAGCGGCCGGAGGTGCCGGGGACGCCCGCGGCCGAACTGGCGGCGTCCGGGGTGCCGGCGTCCGGGGTGGCAACGGCCGGCGTCGCCGCGGCCGCCGGCTCCGCCCCGGGCTCGTCGCCCGCGGCGGCGGGCCCGGTCGCCGGGCCGGCCACGGAGGAGGCGGCGGGCGAGCTGACCGCGGCGCTGCTCTCCGTCTCGCACCTGGTGAAGAACTTCACGGTGACCGCCGGCGCCGTGCTGCAGCGAAAGGTCGGGCAGGTCTCGGCCGTCGCTGACGTGTCCTTCGGCATTCCCGCCGGGTCGACGTTCGGCCTCGTCGGCGAGTCCGGGTGCGGGAAGACGACGGTGGGCCGGCTGATCGTCGGCCTCGAGAAGCCGAGCGGCGGGTCGATCGTCCTCGGCGGACGGGACCTGGCGTCCCTTTCCGGGCGGGAGCGGCGGCGGCAGGCCCGCGCCGTGCAGCTGATGTTCCAGGACTCCTACGCCTCGATGGACCCGCGGATGCGGGTCGGGACGATCCTGCGCGAGCCCCTCGTCATCCAGCGGGACGGATCCCGGGCGGCCCAGGCGGAGCGGGTCAGGGCGATGCTAGACGAGGTGGGGCTGCCGGCCGTCGCCGCCGAGCGCTACCCGCACGAGTTTTCCGGCGGGCAGCGGCAGCGCCTCGGGCTGGCCCGGGCGCTGATGCTCCGGCCCTCGCTGATCGTGGCCGACGAGCCGGTGTCCGCCCTCGACGTGTCGATCCAGGCGCAGATCCTCAACCTGATGCTCGACCTGCAGCGCGAGCACGGGCTGACCTACCTGTTCATCTCGCACGACCTGTCCGTGGTCCGCTACATGTCCGACGTGATCGGCGTCATGTACCTGGGCAAGCTGGTCGAGGTCGGCCCGGCCGCCGGCGTGTACGCCGCCCCCGTCCACCCGTACACGCGCGGCCTTATCGACACGGTCCCGGTCGCCGACCCGGCCCTCGAGCGCGCGAAGGAGCACCAGGGGGTGCGCGGCGAGCTCCCCTCGGCGGTGGCCCCGCCGTCCGGCTGCCGTTTCCGTACCCGCTGCCCCCGCGCCCAGGACCTCTGCGCGGCCGAGGAGCCGCCGCTGCGCCCGTTCACGGCCGGCGGGCACCTCGCGGCCTGCCACTTCCCCCTCCGCGAGCCGGACCAGGGGCTCTAGCCCGCGCCGCCGCTACCAGGCGGGCCGCTACCAGGCGGTCAGCCGCCTGGACAGGTCCGTGGCACCCGGCAGGGCGAGCAGCTGGGTCGCGGGCGGGCTCGGGACGCCCTCGCGCAGCATCCAGTGGTCCATGTAGGTGCCGGCGGGCACCCAGTAGTCGTCGGACTGCAGGTTCTGGCTGACCACCACGCAGCCGTGTCCCTGGCCGGCCCGCCCGGGGTGCTGCGACGGCACCCAGAACGCGCTTTCGGCGTCGCGGACGATGAGAGGCGCCAGGTCCACGATCTCGCCCCGCTCGACGTACTCCCACAGCCGCCCGTTGTCCAGCGGGCTCGCGGTGAACGGCGGCCACCGCATGGGCTCGCTGTCGACCATGGCCAGGACCCGTACCTGGGGCATGCGGACCGGCGACGCCGGCTGCCCGTGGTACACCGACAGCAGGGCCGTCGCCTGGCGGTCGCTGACCCAGCCGAGCAGGGCGCCGTCCCGCGGCACCGGCATGCCCTCGGTGATGATCCGGTGGCTGGTGACGGACACCGGCGCGCCCGGCCGGATCTCCTCGCACTCCCCGTCGGCCGGGTTCCACGGCCGCAGGGTGAACTGCTCGGCCGGGTCCTGGGTGAGGACGTAGAAGCCGGACCCGTCGCAGGCGCCGTGCTTGAAGGCACCGTGGGCGAAAGCTACGTGGCGCAGGACGATTGAGCGGTGCCAGCCACCGGAATAGCACGGTGACACGGCGAGCGGGTAGGACCGGAAAAGCCGTAGGCATGCGGCGAACGACGCTGCCCCGGACAGGGCTTGAACGAACACTGGCTGCTCTCCTCGCGTTCCCCCTGGCCGCGCCCGCCGCATTCGGCGAGGTCGGAGGTAGAAGCCGGTAATAACGTGACGCGCGCTTAATACGTGGTCACATGCTGCTGCGGGACGCGCCATTAGACATCGGTCACCTGACGCAAATCGATGCGGCATCAGCACTCGGGTGCGCAACAGACTGCCGTGCGGGCCGCGAAGCGCCTAGCATCCCGCTGATCTGGGACTGTCTAGGCGGATGCCCATGTTCCCCGCATAACGGGCGACGGGCGCAGGGTTCCGGCTGTTCCTTTATGGCGACCGCGCGGGCCGCGGCCACGGCCCGCGCGGTCGCAGCGGCCGCTTCGGAAAAGCTGGTCGAACCCAGGTAAAAGCGGACGCGCCACTCGGGTCTGAGACGGGCGTTGCTGAGGACGACCCTGGAGGCGTGCCGCGTCCGCTGGTACCTGCTGCGAGGTTCCGTTACACATGCTGCCGTCCGGTGCGCAAGCAGACATCGGGCAGTTGACGGATGTCCGTGCGGCTGCGGGCCGCCCTAGCTCGCCGGCGCCAGGCGGTAAATGGCGCCGGCGGCGTCGTCGCTCACGTACAGCGCGCCGTCCGGGCCCGGCACCGCGTCCACCGGGCGCCCCCAGAAGCTGCCGTCCGCGTTCTCGAACCCGCCGACCAGGGTGGCGGCGGGCATCAGGGTGGCCTTGGCGGCGTTCCAGGCTAGCCACAGCACCGCCGGCGCCTGCGGCGGCTGGCGGTCCCACGAGCCGTGCACGGCGAGGACGGCTCCGCCCGACCACTGCGCCGGGACCTTGCTGCCCTCGAGGAACGTCATGCCCAGCGGCGCGCTGTGGGCGGGAAGCCCGACCTCGACCGGTTTCAGCGCCGCGCAGTCCAGCTCCGTCCCGCCCGGGTTGGTAACCGAGTTGGGGACGAGCGGGATGTTGGCGAGCGACCCGGCGGGATGGCTGTCGTCCTGGTCCGGGTCGCAGTACGGCCAGCCAAGGTCACGGCCCGCGGTGGCCGGCACCACCTCGTCGGGCGGGTGATTGTTGACGTAGGCCCGGATGACCTGGCCGAACGCGTCGCTGTCGCCGGCGTACGGCCCGTGCGTGGGGTACGGGATGTTGTCCCGCTCGTTGACCGCCGTCCAGACCGCGCCGCCCGGCGCGACCGCCAGGCCCTCGCCGTTGCGGACTCCGCGCTCCACCACCCGCAGGCCCGTCCCGTCGGGGCGCACCGCCATGATCACCGCGCGCTGCGGCGACATCGTCCGGTCATCGGGGTTAGCGTTCGACGAGCTGCCCACGTTGAAGTAGACCGTCCCGTCCGCGGAGACCGTCACGTCCTTCATCCGGTGCACGTCGTCGCCGCCCGGGTCCTGGTCCGGCAGCCCGCCGGCGATCACCGTGCGGGCGCCGCCGATCCCGCCGGGCCCCCACGGGTACCGGTCGACCTGGTCCGTTTCCGCGACGTAGAGCACCCAGCGGCCGTCAAGCCGGGCGAACGCCAGGCCCTGCGGCGAGGTCAGCCCGGACAGCAAGGTGGTCACGGTGGCGGTGCCAGCCGTGTCCGGCCGTAGCCGCAGGACGTCGCCGCTCCCGGGAACGCTCACCAGCAGGTCGCCTTCCGGCGTCCAGGCTTCCATCCGGGCGCCGGGGACGCGGGCCCACACCCGGGCGGTCCAGCCGCGCGGCACGGTCAGCGTGCGCGGCGCGGACAGGGCACCGCCGCCCTCGCCTGGCGGGACGTCAATGGTCACCGTCGATGACGGCGCGGCGGCCGGCGGGGAGGAAGCCGGCAGCGGGGAGGAAGCGGCCCCGGCCGGGCCCTGGGCCTGGCCGGCCGGCCCGGCGCAGGCCGGAACCACGGCAACCACCGCCACCGCGAGCAGCATCACCGGAAAGCGGCGGGAACGGGCTGTCATTGGTCACCACCGTCTAGTCGGCCGGGTGCCTGTCAGAGTCAAACCGCGACAACACCGGCCATCCTAGACCGTGCCGGGCACCCGGGCCGGGCCGTGCGCTTAGTCCGCGATCAGCGTAGGCAGCAGGTCGCGCGCGGCCTGCCCGCCGCTCCCGCCGGCCGTCCCCGCCGCGCCCTCGGGGGCGGCCTGGCCGGCGGAGCCGGACAGGTCGGCGAGGAAGCGGGCGATGTCGGTGGCCGCGCGGGGGCGGCTCACGCTCACCGCGGCGGCGCGCATCGCGGCGAGGGCGCTCGGGTCGCGGCGCAGCCGCCCGATCTCGGCGGCGAGGTGGCGCGGCCTCGACGCGTATACCCCGGCGCCCGCGGCAGTGACGAACTCGGCGTTGCCTTTCTCCTGGCCGGGGACGAACGAGGTGAGCACGAGCGGCGCGCCGCAGCAGGTCGCCTCCGCGATCGTGCCCGGGCCGGCCTTGCCGACCACGATGTCGGCGCAGCGCAGCCAGTCGGCCATGTTGCCGACGAAGCCGTGGGCGGTCAGCCGGGTTGAGGTGGGCCGGGCGGTCCTGCGCACCCGGCGCAGGGCACGGCCGACGGCGTGCGAGGAAGCCGGGCTGGCGGCGTGGCGCTCGGTACGCCGCGCAAGGCGGGTCACGCGGCGCTTGAGCACCTTGTTGCGCCCGCAGATCACGGCGATGTCCACGTCGTCGACGTGCCTCGTGATGGCGGCGGCCCGGCGGCGCAGGCCGCCGGAGCCTTCCGCTCCGCCGGTCAGCACGACCAGGAAGTCGCCGCCGATGCCGAGTTCACGCTTGAGTTCCTTGCGCTCGGCCTCGCTGAGCGGCGGCTCGCTGAACTCGGCCGCGACCGGCAGGCCGAGGGGGACGCAGCGGTCCGCGGGCATTCCGTCCCTGGCGCAGCGGGCGGCCATCTCCTCGGAGGGAACAATCACCCGGTCCACCGCCGCATCGCGCCAGGACCGGTGCGCCGTGATGAGATCGGTGATGACGGTGGCCACGGGAACCGTCGAGGCTCGAGTCGCCAGGGCCTCGGCGATGGCGCTCTTGGCGCGCACCGCGGGATCGGCGGTCATCGGGTGGAACGCCACGATGAGCGCCGGCAGGCAGGTCTCGGCGGCCCGGGCAACGCTGCCGTACACCGGTGCCATGACCGTGCGGCGGACCGCGCCGAGGACCCGCGGCGAGTCGCTCGCCCGCCAGAACAGCCACCACAGCCAGGGGGTCATCCGGATGCACGGCCCGTAGAGCCCGGAGAACCAGCGCAGCAGGCGGGGCACGTCGGGGCCGCGCAGCGGGTCGCAGATCACCGGGACGAACCGGCCGGGCAGCAGTCGCTCAAGGGCCTGCGCGACGGCGGCCGCGGCACTCCGGTGTCCCCCGCCGGTGTCACCGATGAGGAAGAGCAACGGCAGGGGTGGCTGTTCAGGGGGGGCCATCGCTCACCTTCGCCTGTTCTGCTGTTCTATGGTCCCGCGCGCCTCTTCCATGGCAGGAGACGCAAGCGCGCGGTAGATGGATTCCCAGCGGCCGAGCACCCGATGCCCGTCGTGGCCGCTGATGATCCTCGAGGAGGCCTTCGACATCCGTGCCCGCAGGTCCGCGTCACGGCACAGCAGCCCGAGGCTGTCGGCGATCTCCCTCGCGTTGCCCGGCCGGGCGAGGAAGCCGTTCTCGCCGGGGTGCACCAGCTCCGCCAGGGCGCCCGCGTCGACCGCGACCACCGGCAGCCCGCTGGCCATCGCCGCCATCGTCACCAGGGACTGCAGCTCGGCCTGGGATGCGATGGCGAACACGTCGGCCAGCCGGTAAAGGCCGGGCAGGTCCTCGTCCGCGATGAACCCGGGGAACCGGACCCGGTCGGCCACGCCGTAGTGGCGGGCGAGCGAGCGCAGCCTGCCCTCGTCGGGACCCGTCCCCGCGAGGACCAGGACCGGGCCCGCGTCCGCGGCGCCGTCGTCCTGGGTGACGGGCAGCCGGGCGACCGCGGCGATCAGCACGTCCGCGCGCTTCTCCACGCTGAGCCTGCCGACCGACAGCACGAGCGGTCGTCCCGGCGGCAGCGCGTACTTCGACCGCAGCCCCTCATCGGGTGCCCCCGGACAGAGGCGGTCGAGGTCGACGCCGTTCGACACGGCCTCGGACGGCGCGCGCAGCCCGTGCTCGCGCAGCAGGCGCAGCGCGGTCGCGGTCGGCGCGGTCACGAGGTCGCAGCGGTTCGCGAACCCCGTGAGGTAGGCGTAGAAGGCCGCGTCCCTGGCCCGCGACGCGGTCCCCATGGCCGCGTCCGCGGCCTTCCCCGACCGTGCCGCCGCGGGCCACACGTTCAGCGGCAGGTAGTGATTGGTGTAAACGACGGGCACGCGCCGCCGGCGCGCCGCGGACCTGGCCGCGGCACCGAGCGTCAGCGGGGAGTGCAGGTGCACCACGTCTGGACCGAAGGCGGAGACCAGCTCGCCGGCCCGTGCCCGCGGGAGCACGCCGAGCCGCTGCCCCTCGTACCAGGGCCATCGCACGGAGCCGCGGAAGTCGACGGACACCCCGCCCGCCGTCCCGCCGTCCCGGTGACCGCGCAGCGTCGGGCTCGGCGCGACGACCGCGACGGCGTGGCCCCGCCCTGCCAGCCCGCTCGCCAGGGCGCGGGTCACCGTCGGTACGCCGCCGACCATGGGCTCGTACTGGTCGGTCACGATCAAGACGCGCAGCTCCGGCCCCCGCGCGCCGGTGCTCAACACCGGTTCCCGCGGGCATGGCCGACGGCGGACCCGGAGCCGGCGCGCATCACGATGCCATCCATGTTCATCGCAAATGATGCCAGCGTTGAGGTAGTCACGGTAGTTGCCATCGCCCTGGAAGGATCGTAGATCGGGTCAACGCACTGGTGAACGAACGGCCAATGTGTGGCGGCCGTCCGGTGACGTTCCGTCCCGGCATGTCACGGCACGCCGCACAGCAGCCGCAGCCAGCTGTCATGCAGCGGCCAGGTGGCGCGCAGCGTGCCGCCGACCGGCAGCGCCGCCCAGTCGCGGTAGAGCCTGCGGACCCCGGCGGCGGCCACCCTGATCTGCTCGTCGGTGAGCCGCGGCCAGCTCGGCCGGCTCCGGCCCCGACCCGCGCAGCCGCTCCCGCACGCCGGCGGGCGTGTCCGGGCCGTCGCCCCAGCGGTTGAGCACCGCCTGGACGGCGGCCTTAGCGACCGCCTGCTCCCGGAATGCCGCGTCGGTGACGAGCCGGAGCCCGGCGCGCCGCCCCGACGCGCGGGACCCCCACAGCCCGTCACCGAGGCCGAATACCGACTCGACGACCAGGTGCGGCAGGTCGTGAATGACGTGAACGGCCTCGCGGCGCGCGGTCCCGTCGGGGAACGACAGCCAGGCACTGTCCCGGGCCGGGGACTCCCCTTTGACGATCGCGACATCAGCCACCACGCTGAACGCTGGTGCCTCTGACGCCACTACCTCCGTCACGAAATCTCACGATAGCGACGCGACCGCCCCGAGGCCCGGATTTCCAGGCGTGTCGGGACGGTCGTGTCTGTTGTTATTTTTTGTCGCGTCTGAGGCTTACTCCAGGGGCTGGCGGGAGACGGCGGACGGCTGGCGGCCGCTCAGGAGCCACGCGCCCGATCGCGCCGACCAGCGGCATGCCGATGACCAGTAGGCCGATGTCCGCACCACGGCATGTTGCCGAAGGTCTGGATGAGGTTGGAGTGCGCCCACGCGACCACCGCGAGGCAACCCCCGCTACCGTGCCGAGCGCCGCGCCGAGGAAGCCGATCACACCCGCGGTGACGCCGGTCAGCGCCCGCCTGGTCCGGGCGCCCGCGCCCGCCGCGGTGAGCGTGCGCAGGTCGCGACGGTTTCGCTGCGGATCAGGCCGACGGTCATCGCGAGCACGCCGAGGGCGAGGAGCAGGCCGCCGACGGTGGCGCCGTTGCTGATCTCGCCGAGGCTGAGCTGGCCGGACTTCGTCGCGATGGTGGTGCCGAGGCCGACCGCGGCCTGGCGGGCCGCGTTGACCTGCGCCGGGGTGAGGGCGGACGGCGCCTGGACCAGCCAGCCCACGGGGACCACGGTCTCGTGCAGCGCCCTGACGCGCCTGCTCGGTGATCACCGTGTTCGGCAGGGCCGTGCCGGCGGGCAGCTTGCTTATCTCCTGGATGACCGGGTTCAGGATGCACATCCCCGCCGGGCAGCGGGTGTTCGGCGGCTGGGCAGGTAACTGCCGCTGACCAGTGCGAGGCTCGCTTGTGGACGGCAGGAGTGCGCGCACCGTGAGCACATCGGCGGCCGGGTTGACCTCGCTCTGGCTGATGCCGAACGCCTTGAGCAGCGCCGGGGTGGCCACGTACGGCAGGCCACCGGATCCCCGGCCATGCAGGCTGACGATCGTGCCGAATATGTTTTGGTTGCCCTGGCCGGAGGCGGCCCGTTGCTGCTGATCGCAGGCTGCGACACGTTCACGCTGACCGCCACGTCGAGTTCGAGCGGCGCGGGCGCGTGCACCTGGGCGGCGATGGCGTTCGCCTCGCTCGCGCGTCGCGGCCAGCTTGGCGGCGGGCGTGGACTGCCCCGGCTGGTACTGGCTCGGGGTCGTTGCCCGGGTTGTAGAGGATGAGCTGGTTGGCGGCCATGTTCGGCGCGATGTAATCGAGGGCGTCGTCGTACCTGATGCTGGCGATGACGATCGCGACCGTGGCGATGAACACCGCGAACGAGACGGCCGCGAGCGCGGCCCCTGACCTGGACCGGTACCGCGCCAGGTCGCGCAGCGCCAGCCGCGAGGCCAGCGGGGCCCGCCAGGCCAGCCGGGAGAGCTTGTCCACGATGAACGGGGCGAGCAGGGCGCACGCGATGTCGCAGCTGAGCATGCCCGGCGATGACGAGGTACCCGCCGCCTTGAGCCGCCGCCCGTCGCCCCCGGAGAAGAACAGGATGAACAGACCCGCGACCAGGAAGATGAGGCCGGGCCGCAGCGAGCGGTTGACCAGTTGCGGCGGTTCGATCCTGCCCGAGAGGGCCGCGACGACCGGGACCTTGCTGACCGCGCGGCCCGGCCAGATGGCGGCGATGACGGAGGTGGCCATCGCGAGCAGCAGGCCGATGACCACGGCGGCCCAGGGCAGGTTGAACGGGTCGGTGCGGTGCGCGGTGGCGGTCTCCAGGTGCGGGTAGTACCAGAGCCAGCCGCCGAGCGCGACCGCGGCGCCGATGACTCGCGCCTGCCACGCCGCGAGCAGGCCGTCGGCGATCAGCACGAACCGGACGTCGGCCTCGGTGGCGCCGAGCGAGGCGAGCATGCCGAGGGCGCGCTGCCTGCGCTGGGCCATGACGGTGAACGCGGCCGTGGCGACGAGGCCGATGAAGACCAGGCCGAGCACGGAGACGATGAGGACGATGGTCGCCGGGGAGAGGATGGAGTCTTCCGGCATGGGCGTGCTGACGACCGCGCTCTTCGGTATGACGTCGCCTGCCGCGGAGGCGGCGGCGGAGTCGAGGGACTCGCCGAGGAAGACCCGCACCTCGGTTCGGGCTGGTGAGCTGGCCGGGGGCGACGAGGGCGAACTCGTCGAGCAGGTTAGACGGGTCCTCGACGATGCCGGTGACGGTGAAGGCGCGGCCGGCCTCGGCACCGAGACCCGGCGGGGACGCGCCAGGTCGAGCCGACGCGCAGGCCGTAAAGCTGGGCGAGCCCGGACGTGACCGCCACCTGCCCAGGCCCTGACGGGTAATGACCGGAGTCGAGCGCGAGCAGCACTTGCGTGTAGGGCGCGGACGGGTCCTGGGCGCGCAGGTCGGCGCCGCCGGCCTGGCCGGTGGTGATCGGCTCGTCGTAGACGACGCTCGCCGCCCCGTACGCCTTCTCGATCGTCGCGATGACACTGGACAGGCTGAGGCGTGCTGCCTGGCAGCCCGACCAGCGTCGAAGCGGTGCCGAAGGTCCCCGCGTTCGGCGTGCCCGGCGTCGCGGAGGCGACCGCGATGCCGAGCAGCGTCGCGGCGGAGGCTACCGCGATCAGCAGCACGATCAGGATCCGCTGCTTCCACTCGCGCAGCGCGAGGCGCAACGCCCAGCGGGTCAGCGTGCGGCGGGCCATCGCGGCGCGGCGCGGGTCCTCGGGCTCGCGGAGCGGCCGCTCGTCCCGCGCGTACGTGGTCATGCTCATGACGACGGCTCCAGCAGCGTTTCCGGGCCCGCGGGGGCCGCGGTCTGGTCGACGACGCGGCCGTCGCGCAGGAACACGACCCGGTCCGCCCAGGAGGCGAGCTGGGCGTCGTGGGTGACCACGACGGCGGCGACGCCCCGCTTGCAGTAGGTGTGGATGAGCCGCATCACGCCCTCGCCGTTCGCCGAGTCGAGCGCGCCCGACGGCTCGTCGGCGAGCAGCAGCGAGCGCTCCCCCACCACGGCGCGGGCGATCGCGACGCGCTGCCGCTCGCCGCCCGACATCTGGTCGGGGAAGTGCCGGGCGCGGTCGCTGAGGCCAAGCTCTTCGAGGGCCTTCAGCGCGGCCAGGTGCGCCTTGCGCATCGACGTGCCGTCCAGTTCCAGTGGCAGCGACACGTTTTCCGCCGCGGTGAGCCCCGGCAGCAGGTTGAAGTCCTGGAAGACGTAGCCGATCGCGCGGCGGCGGATCCGGGACTTCGCGCCGCCGGACATCCGCAGCGTGTCCTCGCCGTTGATGAGGACGGCGCCCGAGGTTGGCTCCTCCAGGGTGCCGGCGATCGTGAGCAGCGACGACTTGCCAGACCCGGACGGGCCCATCACGGCGACCATCTCGCCGGCGGCGACGGTGAGGGACACGTCGCGCAGCGCCTGTACCTCGGCGGCGCCGCGGCCGTACACCTTGGATATTGACCGTAGTTCGAGGACGCTCATCGCCTTACTCCCATCTTGGGTCGGGTGGGCAGCCCGGTACCCGCCGTCGCGGCGGCAGCCTGGGCGGGGTTCCAGCCGTCGGCCAGGGCGCGGCGCAGCCTGCCCTCAGCGGCGTCAAGCCAGCGGACAACGGAGTCAATGCGGAACAGCTCGGAGTCGACGACCAGCGAGAACGCCACGTCCCGGCCGTTGTCGTCCTCCTTCAGCCTGGTCCACTCCTGCATGAGCTGGACCAGGTAGCGGCGGTGCGCCTGGATCACCTCGGACACGTCGGTGCCCGGCACCCTGACGGCGATCAGCACCTTCATCACCAGGTCGTCGCGCGGCGGGACGGACAGGTCCGGCGGGACGCGCAGCCACTCGGCAAGCTCGGCCGACCCGGCATCGGTGATGCGGTAAGCCTTCTGCGGGCCCGGCTCGCCGCCGGGCTCGGCGTCGGCGACGGCGCTCACGAGGCCGTCGCGCTCCAGCCGCTGCAGCGTCGTGTATACCTGCCCGACGTTGAGCGGCCAGACCTGGCCCGTGTTCGCCTCGAACTCCTCGCGAAGCTGGAGCCCGTACTTCGGACCCTCGCTGAGCAGCGCCAACAGTGCGTGCCTCACGCTCATGAACACCTCCAGGAGAAGTATTAAACCCTGTATATCTGCAAGTATCATACTCAGTATATAGCTCGCCGGGCTACCCCGGTGCGGTCACTTCGGGGTCATCTCAGGGTTATCCCCGATCCTGGACGAGTCCGTTGTCCCTGGACCGGGCTAGAGTAAGTGACATGACAGCTACTTCCCCGGCCACCGGGGGCACCGCGAAGCCCGTTGTCGACTTCTACTTCGATCCGCTCTGCCCGTTCGCCTGGGTCAGCTCGCGCTGGATCCTCGAAGTCGAGAAGGAGCGCGACATCGACCTGTCATTCCGGGTGATGTCGCTGTCCGTGCTGAATTCCGGCCGCGAGGACCTGCCGGAAACCTACAAGGAGCTGCTCGGCCGGGGCTGGGGCCCGGTCCGGGTGTGCATCGCCGCCGAGCAGAAGTACGGCACGGCCGCGCTGCGTGACCTGTACACCGCGCTCGGCACCAAGCGGCACATCGAGAAGCGCGACTTCGACCACGACCTGTACGTCGAGGCGCTGACCGAGTGCGGCCTCGACCCGGCCCTCGCGGATGCCGCCGACTCCAAGGAGTACGACGAGGCCCTCATCGCGTCGCACCACCGCGGCATGGACCCGGTCGGCGACGAGGTGGGAACGCCGACGATCCACATCGACGGGGTGGCGTTCTTCGGCCCGGTGATCACGCGGGTGCCGCGCGGCGAGCAGGCGCTGCGGATGTTCGACGGCGCACTGCTGCTCGCGTCGAACCCGTACTTCTTCGAGCTCAAGCGGACCAGGACCGAGTCCCCTCAGGTCGACAGCTGACTGGTCCATCCCTAGGTCAGCGCCGCGCTCCGGCGGCCGACCGCGCCCGGCTGGTCTACGCGGGAAGGCGGACGGACACGTCAAGGACGCCGCTCCAGGTGGAGCGCAGGCGGCAGGCGCCGTAGGGGCGGAGCAGGCGGGTAATCCAGGACTGCTCCGCCAGGAGCTGGGCCTCGAGGACGCGAAGGCCGGCGTTGGCCGCGTGGGCGGCGAGGTCGCCGATCAGGCGGGTGCCCAGGCCGCGCCGCTGCCACGCGTCCTCGATGAGCACGCCGAGCTCGGCCGCGCCCTCGTCGACCGCGCGGCAGCTCGCAAGCGCCACGATTCCTCCGCCGCCCGGCACCCGGCGCTGGCCGGGATCAGGGCCGGGTCCTGAGTTCAGGTCCTGGACCGGCTCCGGGCACGCGACGAGGGCGTAGTGGAACGGGCTGCCGGACAGCGCGTCCGCCAGGTAGCGCTCGGGAATCGCCTTCACCGGCCCGTGGAAGCGCCGGTAGCGCGTCGACGGCGTGCACCGGTCGAACATCGCGCTCAGGGCCGCGCGGTCGGCCGCCTCCGCCCGCCGCACGCGGACCCCGCCCGCCTCGCCCCCGCGAACCGGGAGCGGGCCGTCGGGGTACCGGCCGGCGGGGCAAGGGCGGGCCAGGGACGCGCCGGTCGCGGTCATGGCCGCGGCGCGCCAACCGGGTTCGGCATCGGGACGATGCCGGTGTCTATCAGGTGGCGGCTGACCAGGGTGGCCAGCTCGATGGCCCGCTCGACGCCGGTCGAGCCGAGGCGCTCGACGGGGCCGGCGGCGAGCCGGTCGGTCAGGTCCTCGACGTCGCGGCGCAGCGCGCCGCCGGTCTTGGTGAGCCGCCCGCCGCTGTCGAGCAGCCCGCGGGCCCGCAGCCGCCTGACCGAGTGCGCCCAGTCCTCGTCCGTCCAGCCGCGCGTGGACTGGACCATGGCGCGGGTGATGGCCCCGGTCGCCGCGAACGTCACCGTCGCGTCGAGCCCGCGCAGGCCGTGCGCGACGCCGGCCAGGACGTGCCCGTCGCCGCGGTGCTCGCGCAGCACGGTGGCGGCCAGCCACAGCGCGCCGACCGGGTCGCCGGGGCGCGGCACTCCCGCCCACGCGGCGGCCAGCGGGCGGCCGTCGAACCGGCAGCCCGCGGCCCCCTCCCAGAGCAGGTCCGCGAGTTCACCGGCGGACGCGAGCAGCGCCGCGTCGACGTGGTGCCGCAGCGCCTCCGGCGCGCTCGTCAGCCGGGCCTCAAGCACGGCCTCCGGGTCGGCGAAACGCCACGCGTCGGGAATGGCGCGGGCGACGATGCCGGGCGCGAACCCGTACGTCATGGCCTCGACGGCGGGCGCGGGCAGCGGGCCAAGGGGCGCGACCCGGCCGGCGAAGTAGCTCATCCAGAAGCCGCGCAGTCCCGTTTTCCGCGCGGCCTCGAGCGGCTCGGGCGCGAAGTAGACCACGGAGTGGATCGGCTCGATCGCCGCCCAGAAGCGGCGGGCCAGCGTGACGGTCGGTTCCATGCCACCACCCTGCCCCAGCCCGCCGCGCTGGTGACAGTGCCAATATGGAGAAATGGACCAGGATCTGAGCTGGTGGGCCGAGGTGGTCTTCGCCGGCTGGCGGGACCGCCCGGGGCCGAGGTACGCCAGGCTGGCCGCCGCCCTGCTTGAGGCGATCGACCAGCAGACCGTGCCGCGCGGCGCGCGGGTGCCCGCCGAACGGACGCTCGCCGCGGTCACCGGCACGTCCCGCGGCACGGTCGTCGCCTGCTTCGACCAGCTCGCGGAGGCCGGGGTACTGACCCGCCGCCAGGGGGCTGGCACCTACGTCGCCGGGCGTCCCTCCTGGGCCGCCCGGCCGGCCGCGGGCACCGTCGCCACCATGCTGCTGCGCCGCGTCGCGGAGGACCGCGAGACCATTGACCTGTCCGTCTCGGCACCCGGCGACCTGCGGCACCTGCCGCCGGCCGACCCGGAGGCGGCGTGGCAGTCGCTTGACGGCCACGGCCTCGACCCGGCCGGCCTCCCGGCGCTGCGCGCCGCGGTCGCCCGCCACCTCACCGAGCACCAGGGGCTGCCCACCGCGCCGGACCAGCTCGTCGTCACCGCCGGCGCCCAGGAGGCGCTGTGGCTCCTGAGCCGGCTGCTGCCCGGTACCCGGGTCCTCGCCCGCTGCCCGTCCTACCCCGGCCTCGCGGGGGTGCTGCGGGGGACGCGGGCGGAACTCGTCCACCTGCCGGCCGACGCGGCGGGCGAGGACCCGAACGCCGTCCAGCGCGCCGGGCGCCGGCCCGGCGGCATCGCGTACCTGATGCCTACCGGGCACAACCCCACCGGCACGGTGATGCCGGCGCTGCGACGGCAGGCCTTCGCCGCCATCGCCGACTCGGGCCGGGTCACGGTCGTCGAGGACCTGACGCTCGCCGACCTCGTGCTCGGCAACGGAGGCGGCGCCCCGCCGCCCCTCGCGGCGCTGTCCACCCAGGTCATCGCCGTCGGGTCGGTCTCCAAGGTGCTCTGGGGCGGCCTGCGGGTCGGCTGGATCCGGGTGAGCGAGCCGCTGCGGTCCGCCGTCATCGCGCGCAAGTCGGCGCTCAACCTGGGGACGGCCGTGATCAGCCAGGCCCTGGCGGCCCGGCTGCTCGCCGCCGTCGACGCCGCCTGGCTCGGCGCCCACCGGGCCGCGCTGACCGAGCGCCGCGACCTGCTCACCGCGCTCATCGGCGAGCACCTGCCCGCCTGGCGGGCCCGGCCGCCCGATGCCGGGCTGTCGCTGTGGGCCGAGCTTCCGCTCGATGCCGCCGATGCCTTCACCCTGGCCGCCGCCAGGCACGGCGTCACGGTCATGGCGGGCAGAGCGGCGTGCGCCGACGGCCGCCACCGGCAGTTCGTCCGGCTTTCCTTCGCCGAGCAGCCGAGCACCCTGGAGCTGGCCGTCGAGCGCCTCGCGGCCGCCTGGGAACTGCACGCGGAGACCCTGGCGGCGAGCCCCGCCCGTCCCTGACAATCGCCGCGTGCGGACGGTCACGGTGCCGGCGGCGGACCGGACGCCAGTGCGCGGCGGTCCGCCCCGGCGCCAGTATCAGCTCCCGTCAGCCAGCCCGAGCTGCCTGAGCAGCTCGGCCTGGTCGAAGTAGAGGTGGAAGCTGGTGATCTTGCCGTCGTCGAACTCGTAGACGCCGCACATGTTCATCCGTGCCGACCTGCCGGTGGCGGGTATATCGCCGGCCCCGCGCAGGGTGCCCGAGTGCGTGCCGATGGCACGGAACTCGTGCACGCCGCCCCGGTCGTCGGCGTGGATGGCGATCGTCTCGATCCGGTTATCCGGGAATGCCTGCTGCCAGGTGTTCCACATCGCCTCCGCCGCGTCCCGGCCGGCCAGCTGGCCGGCGGGCGTCTCCGTCTCAAGCCGGAGCAGGTCCATCGCCGACATCCAGCCCTCGCGGTCCTTGGCATTCCACAGCTCGGCGTCGCGCTCGATGAGCGACCTGGTATCCCCGTCACGCACCGAGCTGAACATCAGCGCGTACTCCTCCACGCTGCGGACCTGAAGGTGCAGGGTCGCGCTCACGTCGGCGCGCAGCCGGGCGATGGCCGCGCGGTGCACCGCGAGGGCGGTCGTGTCCTGCCAGGCGGTAACTACGACGCACCGCCCGGTGGCCCGGTCGGCGAGCAGGTGCGCGCTTGACAGGCCGGTCATGTCCATCAGCGCCGGGATCGCGGTGCTGCGGAACTCCTCGATGAAGGCATCGATGTTCCCCGGGGGGCACTCGATTCGGGTAAGCCTGACGCCCGCGCCGCTCGTCGGGCGGCTACGCCTGACGAAGACGGGAACCTCGTAGTGCTCGACCGTCACCGAGCCGCGCAGCCGCTCGGTCATCTCCTTCCTGGAGACCTGGACGGACTGCTCGCTCGCGGTCATCGCGTCCAGGCTGTCCCAGTAAGACGCGATGACGCAGGTGCCGAGCTCGGCGTTGACAAGGCAGGCGAGGCCACGGTTGCCGTGCTGGCCCTCCACGTGCGGCCGGACGGTCCCCTCCAGGTAGCGGGTGGCGTCGGCAAGCAGGGCCGGGTCTCCGGCCAGCATGTTCACTCGTGCGTGCATGATCTCTTCCTTTCGGCGGACTCCGTTCTCGCTGCGGTCTCTCGCGCAGCGGCATGCGCCTGAGTCAAGCACCGCACCGGAGCGGTGAACAGGCTGGTAACTATCGAGTTTCGTCATGTGTTTCGGAGGATCGCGAATGAGCGCGCATAAGAACCTCATTCAACAACCGAGGGCCGCCCGGCCGGAATGGCATCGACCTCAAGGGCGCGCTCAACAACCTGCTGGTCAGCGCGCAGCGCGCGGGGGCGGTCCGCGCGGACGTCAATCATGACGACGTGAAGGCGCTGATGACCAGCTGTCTCTCCCGGGCGTCCGCGCAGGACGACCCAGGAGCTTGCGACCGCATGGTGGCGATCGCGACCGCGGGGCTCAGGACCCCTAGCGCCGCCGGCTAGGCCGCGCCGCCCACCTCCGTGAGGAACCGCCGGACCATCGCCGGGTCGCGCAGCACGTGGACCTGGACGCGCGGGAGGTGCGCGGCGATCGCCATGCGGAGCCTTGGCAGGCTGGCCCGCCGGTAGGACCAGACCCAGCGCCAGTACTCCGCCCGCTCACGCCCCCGGCGCAGGGTCCGCCACGCGCAGCGCGCGAAGCCGAAGTCAAGGACGATGATCGTGTCCGCGGCGGCCAGCCGCGACGAGAGGCCGGCGTCGTACGGGCCGAGGTCGCCGTCGATGATCCACCGCTCGCCCGCGACCAGCTCCCGGTGCCTGGCGACCCACACCTCGGCCGGGGTCGGCGCCGGCCCCGGCTGCCAGAACAGGCCGTCGAGCTCGATCGCGGGAAGGCCGGTCAGCTCGCTGAGCCGGCGGGCGAGCACGGACTTGCCCGCTCCGCCCCGTCCGAGGATGACCACGCGCCGCATCCTCCCATCCTGCCCCGGAGACGACCCCCGCAGAAGCTTTCCCGCTGGATACCCGGGCGAAGTCGTCCTGGCGGCACCTGGGCAGGCCGCCTGGGCGCCGGATCCGCACCCAATGCCGGATACCTAACGTCGTCGACTGGTCACACGGATGAACCCAATGTCGGCTACTTCCGTTGCTAACGAGTGAGGGTGGAACGCTGGGTGCGACAGGCGGAGGCCGGCGGTGGCGCTAGACCGGGTCCGCGAGGGGGACACGGCCGGCCGCCCCGCCGACGCTCCGGCCCGGACCGACGCCCCCGCCCGGGGCCTGGCCGACGCGCCGGCCAGGGTTCCCGACGGCGCCGAGTCCCAGCGGCAGGCGATCGCCCGGCGTCTCCACCGGGCGCTGGTGGATCGCGCCTACGGCGTCGCCCGCGACGCGTGGGCAGAGGCGGTCCCTGACCTGCGGGCCGCGTGGGAAGACCACAAGCAGCGATATCCCGAACGACTGCGGCCTGCTCCCAGCGCCACCGCCGACGGCGGATGGGTGGCCGGCCCGCACCGGCGACTGTCTCCCGAGCAGAACGCCGAGGCATCCAAGGCGTGCGCGGACCTCGCCGAGGAGGGCAGGCGCGACATCCTTCCCGCGCTCAAGCGCGTCGAGTCCGCCGAACCGGGCCGCCGCCTCGCCGGCCTCGAGCACATGCTGAAGGGCGAGGACCGGCTAAAGGAAAAGATCGCGGATGCAATACGTGGCCGCCCTGGACTGACTGTCCGGCAAGCACTGGAGATCGTGCCCGATCCTGTGCGTTTTACGTTCACTTATCAGCCCGCAGCGCTACGCTGACGGCGTCCTTGACCGACGTCGAGCGACTCAAGGCGGAGGGATTCGAGCTGGTCAAGCTGAAGAACCTCTGGGCGGATGAGCAGTACAAGGGAGTCAATAGCCAGTGGCGCAGGCCAGAGACCGGACTTCGCGTTGAGGTCCAGTTCCACACACCGGAGAGCCTGGAGGCGAAAGAGCTCACCCACGGAGCATACGAGCGGATTCGGTCGCCAGCTCCGCCCGCCGAGCGTATGGAACTGGAGTCCTTCCAACGCACCGTCAACGCGCTCCTCCTAACCCCGGAACGAACCGACGAGATCAAGGATTTTCCGGAGAAGAAGAATGGCTGAGAAAATCACTTATTATGCGATAATCGATGAATTCAGCAGCCGCGACAACCCAGGCGGAGTGCTTCGACGTGTCAGGAACGACGAAGGCATCACTGACGAAGCGTTTTCAGCCGACCTGATGTGGGAGTTCTCGCCACTGACTAGCAGGTGCGGAGCGCGGCGACCTACGATGTTCGACTTCGTTCCGATTAGCGAGGCGGAGGCAGAGCGGATCGTCGCCCGGATCAGGGAAACGGGGAAGGCGGCCGAATAAGATCTAGAGTCACTTCGGGTACGCGGAGGCGGTCTCAGTGACTGCTCAGCGATTATGGATAGTTTTAAAGGGTGTTCGCGCTCGAGCTGGCCGTCGTGGTGTTCGCCGTGTTCCTCGCGGGGGTGGCCCGCGAGCCGCGGTCCTTCGGGAACGCGGTGCTGCTCGGGCTGGCGCTCGCACTTGCCGCGCTCGGGGTGGCCGAGCGCCTCGTAGCGGCACCGCCGCCGGCCGGGCGCCTGCTGCTCGTCCTGCTGGTGCTCGCCGTGGCGCTCGGGCCGTTCCTGATCGGGTGCTTCCTCGTGGCTAACGGGGTCACGATGATCCGGCGGGAGAGCCTGCGCCCGGCTAACCTGCTGTCGCTGCTCGCGGGCGCCGCGGTGTTCCTGGTGATCGGGCTCGACGTCGCCGCCGAGCGGACGGAGAGCGTGCAGCTGTCGCTGTTCGCCACGGTCGCCACCCTGGTCTTCGGCTACGTGTCGTTCCTGCTGGTGTCGTACGTCCTGTACGCGTTCCTGTACGGGCTGCTCGCGCGCACCGGCGGCGCGGACTTCGTGGTCGTGCTCGGCGCCGGGCTGCGGCCCGACGGCGGGGTACCCCCGCTGCTCGCCAACCGGCTCGAGCGGGGGCGCGAGGTGTGGGCCGGGGTCGACCGGCGGGCGCGGCCCGGCGCGTTCAGGCCGATGCTGATCGTTTCCGGTGGCCAGGGCGCCGACGAGCCGGTGCCCGAGGCGTCCGCGATGGCGTCCTACCTGACCGCGCGCGGGTTTCCGGCCGACCGCCTGCTGGTCGAGGACCGGTCGCGGAGCACAGAAGAGAACCTGGTGTTCAGCAAGGCGATCATGGACGATGTCCGGCCCGGGGCCCGGGCCACGATCGTGACCAGCGACTTCCACGCCTTCCGGGCCGCACTGCTCGCCCGGCGGTTCGGGATCCGCGGGCAGGTCACCGGGGCCCGGGTCGCCGGCTACTACCGGCCGAGCGCCGTGCTGCGCGAGTTCGCCGCCGTCTTTCTCCGGTACCGGGTGATCAACCTGGGCGTCTGCGCCGTGCTGGTCCTCGCCCCGCTCGGCGGCGTCGTGCTGCGGCACATCACGTCCATCTGAATAAGGCACCGTGAGCGTTCCTCCGTCCCGCTGGCGAGGAGGTACAGGGCTTGCTGGCCGCCGGCCGGACGTGACTCCTGGCCAGGGCCTCAGGGCCAGCCCGCGGCGGGGACGTCCACCGGGACGGTGACGACCTGGCCGCTGCCCGGGGCCACCATCTGGGCATCGGTCATGCCACGCCACTCGGCGGCGGTGATGAACAGGGTGGTCCCTTCCGCGCCGCCGAGGACGCAGGCGAAGCCGCCCCGGTCGAGCGGCACGCTCTCCAGCTCTTCGCCGCCCTCGGCCACGCGGGCGCAGCGCCGGCCGGGAACCTCCGCGTACCAGACGGCGTTCTCCGCGTCGACGCAAATGCCGTCGGGGGCGGCCTCCCCCAGGTCGGCCCAGACCCGGCGGCCGGACAGGCCGCCGTCCGCGGCGATGTCGAAGCCGACCAGCTGGTGCCGGTAGGAGTCCGCGACGATCAGCGTCGCGTTGTCGGCCGTCACCGCCATGCCGTTCGGGAAGGCGATGTCGTCGGCCACCGGGCGGACCGAGCCGTCGGGTGACACGTGGGAGACGCCGCCCGGCCGGAACGCCTCCCCCGCCATCGGGTTGAAGCCCGCGCCGTTGACGTAGATGTTGCCGCGGCCGTCGGCCACGATGTCGTTCCAGCCGGCCCGGCCCAGGTCCGCGTGCGTCACCAGGGAACCGTCCGACTCCAGGCGCAGGAGCAGGCCCTGCTGCGATGAGACGATGACCAGGCGGCCATCGGGAAGCCAGGCGGTGCACAGCGGCAGCGACTTCACCCGGGCGATCACCTCCCACTCGCCGTCGAGCCGGACGTCGACTACCTCGCCGGCTGACCAGTCGGAGAAGTACAGCCGGTCCGCGTGCCATCGCGGCGACTCCACCAGGCCCCTGCCGGTGAGCAGCGTCCGCGGATCGTTCGTCGTCATGCCTGATCACTCCCCCTACGGGTCATTGGCTATGCGCTGGTCGCACCCACTAGACGATCGGGAAGCCGCGAGATCGTCAGTGACGCGGGAGAGTAAGCCGCAGTCGTTCGGGATGATGGCCTCAGTCCCAGACGGGGACCGGGGACTCCTTCACCGTGCCGTCGGGGGCGAAGACCAGGAAGCGGTCGAACGACGCGGCGAACCAGCGGTCGTGGGTGACGGCGAGGACCGTGCCCTGGTAGGCCTCGAGGCCGGCCTGGAGCGCGTCGGCGGAGGGGAGGTCCAGGTTGTCGGTCGGCTCGTCGAGCAGGAGCAGGGTCGCGCCGCCGAGCTCGAGCAGCAGGATCTGCAGCCGCGCCTGCTGGCCCCCCGACAGCGTGCCGAACGGCTGCCGCGCGCACTTGTGGAGCTCGTAGCGGGCCAGGGCCTTCATCGCCTCGGTCATGAGCCGCGCGTGCTCGGTCATGACGATCTCGACCGGGGTGCGGCCCGCGAGGTCGGGTCTCGTGTGGGTCTGCGCGAACATGCCCGGCACGACGCGCGCGCCGAGCCGCGCGCTGCCATCGTGCGGGAGCTCCTCGCCCGCGAGGAGCCGGATGAAGGTGGACTTGCCGCTGCCGTTCGCGCCGAGCACCGCTACCCGGTCGCCGTACCAGATCTCGGTGTCGAACGGGTTCGTGGTCCCATTCACGGCGAGCCGTTCCACCATGACGGCGCGGCGGCCGGTCCGCCCGCCCTTGAGCCTGACCCTGATGTGCTGCTCGCGGGGCGGCTCCTCGGGCGGGCCGATCTCCTCGAACTTCGCCAGCCGGGTCACCGCGGCCTGCAGCCGGGAGGCCATGTCGGAGTTGTGGCTGGCCTTGACCCGGTACATGCGGACGAGTTCCTTGATCTTCTCGTGCTCCTCGTCCCAGCGGCGGCGCAGCTCCTCCAGGCGCTCGATGCGGTCAAGCCGGGCCTGGGCGTAGGTCTTGAAGCCGCCGCCGTGCACCCAGGTCCTGCCGTCCTCGACGGTGACGATGCGCTGCGCGCAGGCGTTCAGCAGCTCGCGGTCGTGGCTGACCAGCAGCACGGTCTTGGGCGTCGCCGCCAGCTGGCCCTCCAGCCAGCGCTTGCCCGGCACGTCCAGGTAGTTGTCGGGCTCGTCGAGCAGCAGCGTGGTGAACGTGCCGCCGCGCAGCAGCGACTCAAGGACCAGGCGCTTTTGCTGCCCGCCGGACAGCGTGTCGACCTCGCGCCACTTGACCTCTTCGTACGGGCGCTTGATGGCGGCGACGCAGCACTCGTCCCAGTGCACCTCCTGGTCGTAGCCGCCCGCTTCCGCGTAGTCGTTGAGCGCCTTCGCGTACCGGAGCTGAGCCGGCTCGTCGTCGCGTTCCATCATCTCGAGCTCGGACTCGTCCAGGCGCCGCGCGGCGCCCTGGACCCCGGCGGGCGAGACCGACAGCAGCAGGTCGCGGACCGTCGTGCCCTTCGCCTGGGGGCCGCCGATGAACTGCCGCATGACGCCGACGGCGCCGCTGATGCTGACCGTGCCCGCGCTCGGCGGCACGTCGCCCGCGAGCATGCGCAGCAGCGTGGTCTTGCCCGCGCCGTTCGGGCCGACGATCGCGGCGGTCGCCCCGTCGGGGATCTTGAAGGACGCGTCGTCGAGCAGTTGCCTGCCATCCGGCAGCACGTGGCTGACGTGCGCCACCTCGACATGTCCCACCTGCCGGACCGTACCCGGCGGGGACTCGCGTGGCAACGCGTTTATTCGCCGAACCCGCACCGTGCTTCTTGAACAGCAGTGCCCCGGGGGCACGGTGGCCGGCTTCCCGGCCGGCCACCGTGACCCCCGCGGCCTGTTCGCGCTTACAGCGGCGCGACCGCCGAAGAGAGAGCGGCCGGCGCGTGGACCTGGTCGCCGTGGTTCATGACGGCGACCGGCTTACCGTGGTAGAGCACGTCCACGGCGTTGCCCGGCCCGGCCCGCTCGGTGAGGCCCTTCAGGCTGTCGACGCGGAAGCAGATCTGGCCGGGCGCCGTGGTCACGCGGCCCGAGGCGCAGCTCAGCTTGAGGTCGTACAGGCCCGGCTTCGGGTTGAACGGGTTGTAACGGCGCCCCGGTCGGCGCGTTCCAGCCGCAGTAGCCGCCGCCGGTCAGGTTGACCAGCTGGTTGTTCTGGGTGACGTCGGCCGAGCCCTTGGCCTTGTACCCGCCGACGGTGAAGGTGCTGCTCACCTGGAACGGCGTCCACCGCAGGTCGATGTTCCCCACGCCGTTGGCGGCCTGCGCCTTGGTGCACGACATCGCGACGCCGTAGGGCATTGAGGTCACCAGGGTCTTGCCGGAGTGCTTCAGCGCCCCGGTTGACCACGCGAACGTCAGGTCGCCGATGTCCACCGTCAGGTTGTCCGGGTTGACGCGCAGCTTCTTGAACGTCGTGCGGACGTTCTTCCCTGGTGACGCGCCGCCGGCGGTGTACTGGGAGAAGTTCGCCCATGGCCCGGTACTGGTGAGATCGATGTACTCGCGCGGCATATTGCTGGACATGTCATCGCAGTACACCGTGAACAGGTTGCCGTTGTTGTAGAGCAGGTAGTCGCCGTCGGGCGCTTTCACCAGATGCCGGTGAATATCCGCGCAGCTGCTGTAAAACTTCACCGACGAGCCCGGCACCGGCGCTGCCTGCGCCGGCATCGCCGCCGCGGCCATAGGAATGACCGACAGCGCGAGAATAGGAACAGAATGTCGGAATAGGCGCTTAAACACGCCTTTCTCCTTTCCTAGGTAACCTGGCGCCACCGCCAGCCGAACATTAGCAGGCAATTACTAATCGCGCACCTGCGCGCCAACCATAAAGTTCAAGCCGGCCAATTAGTTAGATTCGGAATAATGGCGATATCCGCGTCTAAACGAAGCCCGCCGGATCACGGTGGCGGGCGGCAAACAGGCCGCGTTAATTTCGGCCCGCCGGGCGGCGGCGCGGTTCCCGCCCTCTTCGGAGGGGGCCGCGGCCAGGATGGCGCGCGCCGCGCGGGCGAACCGGGGCGAAGACGGAATCGGCGCCACGTTATAGTGACTGCCGAAACCGGCCGATCGCGGAGGAAGGGGCCACCTCGTGACCGATCGCGAACCCGTGGTGCCTGGAATCGACGTGACCAGGCCGTCCGTCGCCCGGGTGTATGACTTCTGGCTGGGCGGGAAGGACAACTTCGCGGTCGACCGGGAGATGGGCGGCCGGATGGCCGAGCTCAACCCGTCGCTGCCGCGCCTTGTCCGCGATAACCGGCGGTTCTTGTGCGACGCCGTCGCCGCCGCGGCCACCGCGGGCGTTGACCAGTTCCTCGACCTGGGTTCCGGGCTTCCCGCGCACCCCGCGGTGCACGAGGCCGTCAGGGAGGTGATCCCGGATGCCCGCGTGTGCTACGTGGACAACGACCCGGCGGCCGCCCTGCACGCGGCGGTGCTGCTCGCGAGCGGTGACGGGCTCGCCGCCGTCGCGGCGGACCTTACCGAGCCGGAGGCGGTGCTCGCCCACCCCGGCGTGCGGGCCGTGCTCGACTTCGCCAGGCCCGTGGGCATCGTCCTCGGCGCGGTGCTGCACTTCCTGCCCGCCGACGCGGCGGGGCGGCTGTGCGCGGCCTACCTGAGCCGGGCGGCTCCCGGCTCGTGGCTCGTCGTGTCGACCGGCTACTACGCGGACAAGGAACTCCGCGGCCGGGTGCAGGAGGCCGCCACCCACGCCCGGTTCTGGAACCACGACGTCGCGGCCGTGACCGGCTGGCTGGAGGGCCTGCAGATCGTGCCGCCCGGGGTCTGTGAAGCGGGCCGGTGGATCGCGGGCGTCGGCGGGGTGCCGACGGGGCGGCCGGTGTACCCGCTCGCCGCCGCCGCGATCAAGACGGGAGACTGAGGTCGCCGGGCACCGCACGTCCGAACTGCTGGCCCGCGCGTGGCGGGCCGCCGGGCCGCTGCAGGGGTGGCTGGCGTGGCGGCTGCACGCGCGGTTCGGCGTCGGCGTGACCGGGATCGTCCGCGCGCCGGACGGGCGGGTGCTGCTGCTGCGGCACCGGCTGTGGCCGGCCGTCGGGCAGTGGGGGTTTCCCAGCGGGTTCGCGCGGCGGGGCGAGACGTTCCCTGAGACCGTCGTCCGGGAGGTCCGCGAGGAGACCGGGCTGACGGTGCGGGTCGGGCGGCTGCTTGAGCTGCGCAGCGGCTTCAGGTACCGGGTCGAGGCGTACTACGAGGCCGCCCTCGTCGGCGGCGCTGACGGCCTCGTGCTCGACGACCGCGAGGTGCTCGAGGCGCGGCTGTTCCCGCTCGACGCGCTGCCCGCGGGCATGCCGCCGCTGCACCGGGAGCTCGCGCGGCGCCGGGGCGGGTAGCGCGTCAGGACAGGGTGGCGTCGGCTGACTTGTCGTAGGGGCGGATCTGCGCGAGCCTGCCCTCGGCGACCTTGGCGCCCCAGTCGGGGTCGGCGAGGACGGCCCGGCCCACGGCCACGAGGTCGAACTCGCCGCGGGTCAGCAGGTCAACGAGCGGGGCGAGGGTGAGGCTGGGCTGGCTCTCGGCGAGCGACTTGCCGTCGTCGGAGACCCCGAGGAACGGGGCGGCGACGCCGACGGAGCCGACCGCGGTCACCGGGAGGCCGGTGAGGTGCCTGGTCCAGCCGGCCAGGGTGCGGCCGCCGCCATCGAAGGCGGGCAGCCAGTAGCGGCGGGTGGAGACGTGGAACATCGACACGCCGGCGTCGGCGAGCGGGGCGAGGAAGGCCGCGAGCTCGCCCGGGTCCTCGGTGATCCTGGCGTCGTAGTGGCCGCCCTTCCACTGCGAGAACCGGAACGCGACGGGGAAGTCCGGCCCGACCGCTTCCCTGACGGCGGCCACGACCTCGTAGGAGAAGCGCACCCGGCCCCTGATGTCGCCACCGTAGGAATCGGACCGCCGGTTGGTTTGCGGCCAGTGGAACTGGTCGAGCAGGTAGCCGTGCGCGCCGTGCAGCTCCACCCCGTCGAAGCCGGCCTCCCTGGCCGCCGCGGCGGCGCGGGCGTAGGCGGCCACGACCGCCTCAAGCTGCCGGGCCGTGGCCGGCTCGCCCACGGCCGCGCCCGACGCGTTCAGCCCGGACGGTGAGATCACCGGTGCGCCGGGGAACGGCCCGCTGCCTGGCTTGCGCGTGGCCCCGGTGTGCCACAGCTGCGGGAAGATCGCGCCGCCTTCCGCGTGCACGGCGTCGGCGACCTTCCGCCAGCCGGCCAGCGGACGTTCGCCGAAGAACCTCGGCACCCGGCTGCTGCCGCCGGACCCCTCGTCCACGTAGGTGCCCTCGGTGATCAGCAGGCCGAGCGACGCCGCGCGCCGCGCGTAGTAGGCCGCGACGTCGTCACCGGGAATGCCGTCCGGAGAAAACTGCCTGGTCATCGGGGCCATCACCAGGCGGTTGCGCAGCTTGAGCCCCGCCACGCTCACCGGGTTGAACAACGGCGTCACGTCGGCGCCGTCGAGCAGCGTCAGGGGCAGGCTTTCTTCGGCGCGATTCGGTTCCGTCACGAGGGTGGCAACGATCTTGGTCCGGGCGGCTATTCCGGATATACGATTATTTAGGCCGGCAAAGCTCCTTTAGCGAGCCGGCCTGGCCTCGGCCCGCGGCCGGGGCAGGCCGGCCCCGCGGCCGTAAGAATTGTGACCATATCGGGGGAATCACGGGAATGCCGCTGCGGCCGGCCCGCTGCTCAATACAGTCTCGTGCATGGTTGCCTGGCGTCACCGCCGCCCCGGCCGGCATGCGGGCCCGCGCTGGCGGTGGCGGCTGTTCGGGATCGGCGGCGGCGGGGTCGTGGCCGCCGTCGTCCTCGCCGTCGGCCTGGGGCAGGTGACTCAGTCCCGGGCGTGCGCGGCGGTGATGGCCGCGGCGGGCGCGGGCGGGACGAGCGGGCAGACCGCGACGCACTACGTCTTGCAGGGCCTGCCCAACTGCTCTTACCCAGACGCGCCGTCCGACGGGCTGTACGTGGCGCTGCCGCCGTCCGAGTACGCCAGCGCGGCCGCGTGCGGCGGGTACCTGCAGGTCAGCGGGCCGGACGGGTCAGTTAGGGTCAAGGTGATCGACCAGTGCCCAGACTGCGCGGCCGGGCACATTGACCTGAGCGAGGCCGCGTTCGCCAGGCTCGCGCCGCTGTCGGCCGGCCTCATCAGCGTCAGCTACACGTCCGTCAGCGACCCGCCGCTGCCCGGGCCCGTCTCTCTCGAGGTCAAGCAGGGCTCCTCGCAGTACTGGCTGGCGCTGCTCGCGGACAACACGGGAGACCCGCTCGCCTCGGTCCAGGTGCAGACAGCGTCCGGGTGGCTGTCGCTCGCGCGCGCCAGCTACAACTACTGGATCGCGCCGTCGGGCGCCGGCCCCGGGCCGTTCACCGTCCGGCTGACCGATACCCAGGGCCATCAGGCCACCGTGCCCGGGATCGCGCTGAGCCCGGGCGTCACGCAGCCGACGAAGGCCTGGATGTACGGCGGGGGCGGCGACCCCGCGCCGGCCGTGCCCTCCTCCTCCCCGCCCTCCTCGGCCGCCACCGCCGTAGCATCGGCCGCTAGCCCGTCGGCGCACCGGACGACTTCGCCTGCCCGCCCGGCCGCGCGGATGACGTCGGGCACGCTCGCCCCGGGGACACCCGCGACTGTCCGGGAGCCAGCCCAGCCCGCCTCGCCGGCTCCGTCGGCCCGCGCCAGCTGCTGAGCCCGGCCGGGTTCGGTTCGAGGGCGCGGACGCGGGCCCGCGCGCCGCCGGCCGGTCACGCTGCGGCGACGGGATACTCACTTAACGAGAGGGCGGCATGCCTGTACCGTTGGGGCGTGCCTGAGCCTTCGCCGAGCGCCATCCCCCTGAAAAATGCCTACTGGCCCGCGGCCGGGACCGTCGACGGCATCCGCGAGACCACGATCGGCTCGGTGCTGCGCGACGCCGCCGCGCGGGCCCCGGGTAAGGCAGCGCTGATCGAGGGTGACCAGGACCGTCGCCGGCAGTGGACCTACGCCGAGCTGCTGGCCGAGGCCGAACGGGCGGCGCGGGCGCTGCTCACCAGGTTCACGCCGGGCGAGCGGGTCGCGGTCTGGGCTCAGAACAGCCCCGAGTGGATCATCCTGGAGTTCGGCGCCGCGCTCGCCGGGCTGACCCTGGTCACCGTCAACCCGGCCTACCAGGGCGACGAGCTCGTCCACGTCCTCGGGGACTCCGCGGCGGACGGGCTCTTCCATGCCGGGGGCCGCCAGCACGACGTCCTTGCCGAGGTCCGCGGCCGCCTGCCCCGCCTGCGCGACGTCCTGTCGTTCGGCGAGTGGGACGCGTTCACCGCGTCGGGTGACACCCCCGCGTCGTCGGGCCGCCCGCTGCCTGACGTCGCGCCGTCGAGCACGGCGATGGTCCTCTATACCTCGGGCACCACGGGCAGGCCCAAGGGCGCGATGCTCACCCACCGGGGCCTGACCAACAACGCGCGGCTGGCCTTCGAGGCGGGCGGCATCGGGCCGGACGACGTCGAGATCAACCCGATGCCGCTGTTCCACGTGGGCGGCAGCGTCCTGTTTACCCTCGGGCCGGTCCAGGCGACGGCCACCCAGGTGCTCATGCCCCGCTTCTCCCCCGCGCTCGAGCTCGAGCTCATCGAGGCCCACCGGGTCACGGTGCTGTGCGGCGTCCCCACGATGCTCATGGCCCTGCTCGGCCATCCCGACCTGGCCAAGCGCGACGTTTCCGCGCTGCGCCTGGTGTTCACTGGCGGCGCCGTCTCGCCGCCCGCCCTGGCCCGCCAGGTGGAGGCCGCGCTCGGCGTCACGTACATGATCGGGTTCGCGCAGACCGAGGCGGGCTGCGTGATCTCCCTGTCGACGGGGGCCGACCCCGCCGACGACCGGGCGGAGACCCTGGGACGGCCGCTGCCGCACGCGGAGGCCCGGATCGCCGACCTGCGCACCGGCGAGACCGCGGGCTGCGGCCAGATCGGCGAGATCTGCGCGCGCGGCTACCTCGTGATGCGCGGTTACCTGAACGCGCCTGAGGCGACCGCCGCCGCGGTCGACGCCGACGGCTGGCTGCATACCGGCGACCTCGGCTCGATGGACGAGCGCGGCTACCTGCGGATCGCCGGGCGGCTCAAGGAGATGATCATCCGGGGCGGCGAGAACATCTACCCCCGCGAGATCGAGGAAGTGCTCATCGCGCACCCGGCGGTGGCGGACGCGTCGGTCCTCGGCGTCCCCGACGCTTACTACGGCGAGGTCGTGGGCGCGGCGATCCGCCCCGCCGGCCCGGACGTGACGGGCGACGGGCTCGCCGCCGAGCTGGCGGAGTACTGCCGCGCCCGGCTGGCCCCCGAGAAGGTCCCGGCCCGCTGGCTGGTCACCGGCTCGTTCCCGATGACCGCTTCCGGCAAGGTCCGCAAGGACGCGCTGCGCGACCAGCTCCGCGAGGCGGCCGCGGATCCCTCGCCTGGCAGCTAGAAGCGCGGGTGGCCGGAAGAGAAGGCCGCTTACGTTCGGGATAAACGGCACCCGGCCGGGTGCGGACGGGCAGCGGGGCGCGGACCTCCGCCCGGGACGCTGGTTACTCCTGGTCTTCCGGCTTTTCCGGTGCGCCGTCGGCGATCAGCTTCGCGAGGTGCTCCAGGTGCTCGGCCAGGTCCTCGTTGGTGACCACGTCGTTAAGCGCGAGGCGGACCGCGGCGAGCTCGCGGGCCAGGTACTCGGTGTCGGCCTGGGTGCGGGCGGCGACCTGCCGGTCTCGCTCGGTGGTGGCGCGGTCGCGCTCGTCCTGCCGGTTCTGCGCGAGCAGGATCAGCGGGGCGGCGTAGGCGGCCTGGGTGGAGAAGGCCAGGTTGAGCAGGATGTACGGGTACGGGTCCCAGTGGTGGACGATGACCATGGTGTTGAGCGCGACCCAGAGGATCACGAACAGCGTCTGGCCGAACAGGTACTTGCCAGTGCCCAGGAACCGGGCCAGGCCCTCGGAGAACCGGCCGAACGCGTCCGCGTCGTACAGGCCCCCCCGTACGGGCGCGCCCTTCGGTATCGACAGGTCATTCCGGTCACCGGCGGCGCGGAAGGGAGTGAACCGGGTCATCACGCCTTGCCTCCCAGCGTCCGCCAGTTGGCCGGCAGCAGCTTGTCGAGCACGTCGTCGACGGTGACCGCGCCGACGAGCCGCCCGGCGTTGTCGCACACGGCGACCCCGATGAGGTTGTAGGCGGCCATCCGCGCGGCCAGCTCGCGCTCGGGCAGCTCGGGCCGGACGAAGACGCGCCCCTCGATGCACTCGCCGACCGCGATCGACGGCGCGCGGCGCAGCAGCCGCTGGAAGCCGACGCTGCCGAGATAGCGGCCGGTCGGCGTCAGCATCGGCGGCTCGCACACGTAGACCTGCGCGGCGTACATGGGCGGGAGGTCGCGGTCCCTGATCCGGGCCAGCACCTCGGCGACCGGCGCGTTCGCCGCGAAGACGAGCGGCTGCGAGGTCATCAGTCCGCCGGCGGTGGCCTTGTCGTAGCGCAGCAGCCGGCGCAGGTCCTCCGCCTGCACCGACTGCATCGCGGTGAGCAGGCGCTCCCGCTGCTCGGCGGGCATTTCGCCGAGCAGGTCGGCGGCGTCGTCCGGCTCCATCTCCTCGACCACGTCGGCGCGGCGCTCGACGTCGCCGAGGCTGTTGAGCAGCCGGATCTGGTCCTCCTCGGGCATCTCCTCGAGCAGGTCGGCCAGTTCCTCGTCGTCCAGGGCGGCGGCCAGCTGGCTGCGCCGGGCCTGCGGCAGCGCCTCGAACGCGCTGGCCAGGTCCGCCGGGGCCATCTCGCGCAGGCTGGTGAGCTGCTCCGCGAGCGGACCGGGCTCGAACAGGTCGCGGCACTGCTCCCAGGGGACGATCCCGGGACCGCCCGTGCGCAGCAGCCGTCCCCTGGTCACGGCGAGCGCGGTCACCTCCCAGCGATCGCGCGCCAGCTCCCGGTGAGCGATGGCCACGTCGGCGACGGTCCCCTCGGGAGTACGCCGGCCGTAGAGGCTGCTCGCCAGCAGCTCGCCGGTCCGCTTGACGAAGGGGTCGAGGTCGACGGTGCCGCCGAGCAGCTGCGCCCCTTCGGCCGACACTTCCCTGATCCGGCCGAAGGGAACGAAGATCTGCCGGCGGCGCAGCTGGACGACCAGGCCGAGCGCGCGCGGCGGCTCGGCGCCCGCGACCGGCCAGATCACCACGTCGCGGACCCGGCCGATCGCCCGGCCGTCGCTGTCAAGCAGCGGCCGCCCGGTCAGCCGGGCGGTGAACACCTGGGTGTCAGGATCGGGCCTGGCGGCGCTTCCTGGCGGTCCGGCGGTAGTCGTCACCCGACCATTATGATTTGCCTCCCGCCAGCCGTGCGACTCACCGGGCCGAGCCGCAGCCGGTGAACGCGCAGGCGCCCGCCCTCCTGGCCGATCGCGGCGGTGAGCACGTAGCGGCGCGCCCGCTCGGTGACCGGCACCGCGAGTTCCGCCGCGCCGCCCGCCGGGGCGACGCCGACCGTCTCGTACTTGCCCGGGCGGAACTTCCCGCGCCCGGTCAGCCGGGGCACGCTGACGGCGCGCGGCTCCGTGAGCGCGGCGGGCAGCCGCGCCCGGCGCGCGCTGAGCGCGACGAGGACGGGCGTGCCTGACGGGTTGCGCACGGTCACGACGATCACCGGGGTGGCCCCGTCTGAGGGCACCGCGCCGGGCTGCGTCCCGGTGGTGACGACGGCGGTGACCTTCGCGTCACCGGGGCGGTCGCCGTTTCTCATGCCGTCCGCCACGAGGTAGCACAGGAGCGCGAACACGGCCGTCACCGCGATTATCCAGAAAACATAGGTGAGCACGGCGTCAAATCTGGCATCATTGGCACTGTCATGACAGTGCCAATTAACAGTGAAGTGGACTCAGCTTCCCCTTCCCCGCCGTCGATCGGCCCGGAGGCCCTCGCCGACCTGCTCGGCCGCTGGCCGACAGCGGACGGGGCGCTGTACCGGCTGCTCGCCGCCCGGATCGGCCGGCTGGCCGACACCGGGGAGCTGCCCGCGGGCGTCCGGCTGCCGCCGGAGCGCACCCTCGCCGCTTCCCTGTCGGTGTCGCGGAACACGGTCGCGCTCGCGTACCAGGTGCTGCGCGACGAGGGCATGGCGGCGAGCCGCCAGGGCTCGGGCACCCGCCTGGTCCCGCACCGCACCACGCCGGCGGCCGTCCACCGCGCGAACGGGTTCTTCACCGGCCTGCTCTCCGCCCCGCCGGAATTCGACCTGTCGCTCGCCGCGGTCGACTGCGCTCCCCAGGTCGCGGCGGCGCTGCACGACCCGGCGACCGTCCTTGACGAGTCGCAGCGCTCGCAGGTGACCCGGGGCACCGGCTACTACCCGTACGGGCTGCCGGAACTGCGCACGGCCATCGCGTCGATGCTCACCACCTGCCACGGCATCCCGACCACCGCGGACCAGGTGCTCGTCACCACGGGCGGGCAGCAGGCCCTTGACCTGCTGCTGCGCTGTGAGGTGGCGCCCGGGCACCCGGTGGTGACCGACAACCCCACCTACCCGGGGTTCATCGACGCGCTGTACCGCAGCGGCGCGCGGCCGGTCGGCGTCCCGCCCGGCGACATGGGGCGGCTGGCCGACGCGGTCACCGTGCACCAGCCGGCGCTCGCCTACCTGACCCCGACCCACCAGAACCCCACCGGCCTGGTGCTGCCCGCCGCCGAGCGGCACGAGATCGTCGCCCTGGCGCGGCGGCATCCCGGCGTCACGCTCATCGACGACATGACCCTGGCGGAGCTGACGCTCGACCCCGGCGCGTTCGCGGAAGGGGTCGCGGCAGGCGAGTTCAACGCGGGCCCGCAGCCGCCGCCGCTGGCCGCGCTCGCGCCCCGGCTGCCGAACGTGGTGACGATCGGCTCGTTCTCCAAGACGTACTGGGGCGGCCTGCGCACCGGATGGGTGCGCGCCCCCGAGGGGATCATCGCGAGGCTCGCCGCCGCCAAGGCCGCCGCCGACCTGGGGTCACCGCCTTTCCAGCAGGCCATCCTCGCGGCGCTGATCCGCTCGTCGCACGAGGAGATCATCGCCTACCGGGCCGGCTGGGCCCGGCAGCGGTACGCGGCCGTGGCGGCGGCGCTCAGCTCTTACCTGCCCGACTGGGGGTGGACGGCGCCTTCCGGCGGGCTGACCCTCTGGGCCAGGCGGCCCGGCGACGCCGACTCGGGCGGGTTCGCCCAGGCGGCGCTGCGGCGCGGCGTCGCGGTGGTGCCCGGGCGGCTGCTTTCCGTCTCGGCCGAGCGCTCACCGTGGCTCCGGCTGGCCTTCACCCTCTCCCCTGACGACCTCACCACGGCGATCAAGGCCCTCGCCAGCGTCTGACCTCTCCCTTTCTTATGACACGCCCATCGATCGGAGTGGCGCGGCCATGAACCCTGCTTTACGATTTTCTGCGATGGCAAGCTGGAATGCGGTTGTTGACGTTTCTAACGTGTGCTGGTCGCCCTACCTGCCGCCGCTCGGGCGCCAGGCGCCCGTCTGGGGCCGGCTCGGCCTCGTCATGTCCGCGTGGCGGGAGCAGCACGGCGCCGACGCCCTGCTCGAGCTCGTGGCCGACGACTCGCTGGTGCGGGTGCTCGGCCCGGACGCGCGTTCCTTTCTTGAGCTCAAGCGCGGCGGCGGCATCAGGACCGCGTCCGTCGCGGACGACGAGATCCTGACGCTCGCCCGCACCGGCGGCCTGCACGTCATCACCCGCGACCACTACATCGACCACCGGGCGGCGCACCGGTGGATCGACCAGTCGCCCGAGCGGTTCCACGCCTGGGAGACCACCGACGACGGCGTCCGGCTCGCGCCGCTAGGCATCAGGACCCGCAGCGCGCAGGACGTCTCCCAGGCGCGCGAGGTGAAGGTGCTGCGCCACGCGGCCAAGCTCGACGCCAGGAACCCGGCGCACCGCAAGATCCTGCAGACCCGCTGGATGTGCCCGAACACGTCCTGCAGGCAAGCCGCGCAGTGGCAGGGCCAGCTGCTCGCCTGGCCGGCGATTTCCCCTGAGGGCACCGCGCTCTGCCCTTCCTGCCGGCGGCAACTGGTCGCGCTCGGGCCGCGCGCGGCGCTGCACGAGGTCGTCGTCGCCGACCTGGAGTCGCAGCAGGACATCCTGCGGTTCCCGCTGGAGGTCGACTGCCCGGTGATCGTGGGCCGCGGCGTGGCGGTCAAGGGCATCGACCTGGCGATGCACGCCGACGGCGCCCGGTCGGTCATCGACACCGTGAGCAGGCAGCACCTGATGATGCGGCTCACCAACGCCGGGTCGGCGAACTGGCGGCTGTCGGTCATCGACCTGAACTCCACGAACGGGACCATGGTGCAGCGGTGGGCGGGCAGCGGCTTCGAGCCGGCCAAGCCGGTCCCCGCCGACCAGGAGACCCACCTGGGCACCAGGGACCAGCTGGTCCTCGGCGACACCGTGATGCTGCGGCTGTCAGGCAAGCGCTACATGGCCGAGCCGACCAGCCCGCACCTGGAGATAGAGCGGCTGCCCATGCCGGCCGACGCGACCACCGTCACCCGCAGGCAGCGCTGATACGCTCGGGTAATGAGTTCTGCCGCATCGTCCGCACGCCCACGGCTTGACCCGCATGACCCGGCCGGCATCGACACGCTGCTCAGCGAGGAGGAGCTGGCCGTCAGGCAGACCGTCCGCGACTTCTGCGCCGACAAGATCCTGCCGTACGTCGCCGACTGGTACGAGAAGGGCGAGCTTCCCGCGGTCAGGGAGCTGGCGCGCGAACTGGGCAAGATCGGCCTGCTCGGCATGCACCTGACCGGGTACGGGTGCGCGGGCATGTCCGCCGTCGACTACGGCCTCGCCTGCCTGGAACTCGAGGCGGCCGACTCCGGGCTGCGGTCGCTGGTGTCAGTGCAGGGCTCCCTGGCCATGTACGCGATCTGGCGCTTCGGCTCGGAGACGCACAAGACCGAGTGGCTGCCGCGGATGGCGGCGGGCGAGGCCCTCGGCTGCTTCGGCCTTACCGAGCCGGACGCCGGGTCCGACCCGGCGTCGATGCGGACCTCGGCGTCCAGGTCCGGCGCCGACTGGGTGCTCAACGGCAGGAAGATGTGGATCACCAACGGCACGATTGCCGACGTCGCCGTGGTCTGGGCGCAGACCGACGACGGCATCCGCGGGTTCGTGGTGCCGACGGACACGCCCGGGTTCTCCGCGCCGGAGATCAAGCACAAGGGGTCGCTGCGCGCCTCCGTCACCGCCGAGCTCGTCCTGGACTCGGTCCGGCTGCCGCATGACGCGGTGCTGCCCGAGGCGACCGGGCTGCGCGGGCCGCTGTCCTGCCTGACCGAGGCGCGGTTCGGCATCTTCTGGGGGGCGCTCGGGGCGGCGCGGTCCTGCTACGAGACCGCCCTGGAGTACGCGAAGACGCGGCTCCAGTTCGGCGCGCCGATCGGCGCGTTCCAGCTCACCCAGGAAAAGCTCGCCAACATGGCCGTCGAGCTCGCCAAGGGGCAGCTCCTCGCGCTGCACTTCGGCCGGCTGAAGGATCAGGGCAAGCTCGCGCCTGAGCACGTCTCCATCGCCAAGCTGAACAGCACCAGGGAAGCCCTGGAGATCTGCCGGACCGCCCGCACCATCCTGGGTGGCAACGGCATCTCCTACGAGTTCCCGATCATGCGGCACATGGCCAACCTGGAGTCCGTCCTCACCTACGAGGGCACCCCGGAGATGCACACGCTGGTGATCGGCCAGGCCCTCACCGGCCTCAGCGCCTTCCGGGGCTAGATCGGCTCGGCGGGGACTCTCCGCGCCGTAGCGACTGCCGCAACCGGCGCCAGGCCCTAAACTCTGGCGGGTGAAGTGGGACGCGGACATGAGGGCGCGCCGGCGGCGGGGCCGGCCAGGCGGGCAGCGACGGCCGTCGCGGCGGTGGCACTCGCCGTGCCGCTCGCCGGGTGCGGGCTCTTCTCGTCCGGGGTCACGGTCACCGCGCCGAGCCCGATGTCGGTGTCCGAGAGCACGTTCGCGCACAACATCATGCCCGAGCGGTTCACCTGCGCCGGGAAGCACCTGCTCTCGCCGCCCATCACCTGGGCGGGCGCGCCGGCTGGCACCAAGTCGATCGCGCTCGTGGTCGACGACTCGGACGCGCCGATCACGCCCTACGTGTACTGGGTCGTGTTCGATATCGGGCCAGGGACCTCGGCGCTGGCCGAAGGGCAACTGCCGCCAGGCGTGCGCCAGGCCAGGGGAACAGCAGGCTACGACCGCTATGACCCGCCGTGCCCGGGGACAGGCGGGCACGGCTACCGGTTTACCGTGTACGCTCTCAATACGGTGCTGAACCTGCCGAACGGGACTTCACTACAGTCGGCATGGCAGGCGATCGCCGCCGCGACCATCGGGCGCGGCCGGCTGCCTGTAAGCGCTACGTCATGATTAGTCGTGAATCACCGGAATATTTCGTACCAGAATGTCCGGTCTTGCGGCAGTCAGTGGTGAAGTTTCGCGATTCACGAGACAGCCAGGCATACCGTTGGTAACAATCTTACGAACCAGTGCCGGTTCAAGGGTGCTCGCGACAACGGGGGCAGGCTCGCGTATATGGCCGCGCGCGCCTCGCTAGCGCCAACGCCAGGCCGTGTTGTGCCGGGTGGTGTTGTATGTCGTTCTTGAGTCGTAAGCCTGCGCGGCCAGGGGGTCGCAGCGGCGACGCCGGGCGTGATGATGAGTACGACGACTACGACGGCTACGCCCAGGACGCTTACCAAAACGAAGACGACGGCTGGTCGCCAAACGAGTACTTCTCCCCAGAGGGCATCAAAGGCCGCTGGGCCGGCGAGCACCCGGAAGGCCGCGCAGGCGGCCGGGGGCAACGGGACAGCCGTGGCGAGGCCGGGCCGGGCTACTCCTACGCGGACGACTACAGCGGCCCCGAGTACGGCAGCGGCCCTGGCTACGGCGCCGACGAGTTCGCGACCGGCGCCTACGACCTGCCGGACGGCGCCGACGAGGACCGTTCCGACCGGACCCGCCGCAGGCGCAGGGACCGGGAGGACCGCGGCGAGCGGACCGGCATCCTGCGGCTGCGCCGGGACCGCGGCGAGGACATCTGGCCGGACGACGGAATCTCAGACGAGGACTACTGGGCCTCGGTCGCGGCTGACCGGCCGCTCAACGGGACCGACGCGCCGCTCGACAACCCGGCCACCGGCGGCAGCCCGCGGCCAGGCGGGGACGCCCGGCCCAGGCCGGATGCGCGGCCGGGGATGGGCGGCGGTGCCGACCCCCGCTTCGGCGGCGACCAGCGCGGCGGCGAGCGGGGGGTAACGGGACGGCTCGGCCCTCCCCCGGGACTCGCCGGCGACTACAAGCCCGGTGCCGCGCGGACGTCCGGCCCGATGGGCGCCGGCCAGCCTGGCGGCAGCGGGCGGAACGGTAGCGGCCCCATGCCCGCCCGCCAGGGAACGGGCCCCCAGCCCGCCCGCCCGGGCACCGGCCCCACCCCCACCGTCGGGGTCACCGCCTCCCGGCCGCCCGCCGGGCAGAACGGCATGCGGCCGGGACCGGCCCAGCCGGGACCGGGGCAGAACGGGTACGCGCAGCCGGCCGCCCGGCCTTCGTTCCAGCCGAACGGCTACCAGGCAGGCGGCCGCCCACAGGACCGCAACGCCGACTGGGGCGACAGGACCGAGCGGATCGAACGCGTCAACGCCTCCGGTTACCCCGACCCCCGGCCAAGCGCCCGTGGCCAGGGCTCCGGCGGCACCGGGGCCTCCGGGCCACTCGCCCGCGCCAACGGGTACATGCCCGCGCCCGTCCCCACACCCAGTTTCAGCGCGGCGCCCGCGCGCGGCCGGGGCGACAGCGGCCGCCCGGACAACGGCCGTGCGGACAACGCGCGTCCCGACAACGCCGGCTGGCAGGCGCCCGAGCGCCGGGAACCAGATCGTCGTGACCAAGGCCGCGACGGCAGCCGCGAGACCAGCGGTGCCTGGCCGACGCAGGCCCGCAGCGGCGCCCACGCCCGCGCCGCCGCCGAAGACGACCCGCTGACCAGCAAGGCCTTCTCGCGGGCGGCGCAAACCGAGACGGACGGCCGCTCCTACCGGGTAGCCGCGCGGCGCTCCCAGGCGCAGACGCAGCTGACCGAGCAGGCCGAGACCTTCATCACCGGCCAGTACCAGCAGCCCAGCCAGTACCAGGCCGGCCGTACCGGCGAGTACTGGTACCGCGACGACGCGCCCACCACGATCAGCCAGTCGACGGCAGCACGCTACCCCGCGTCCGGCGGTCAGGCCCCGGGCGGGCCGGCCAGCCACGGCGGGAACCCGGCGCAGCCCGGCAGGAGCCAGGCGAGCGCGGGACACGGCCAGGTAGCGGCACACGGCGGGCAACCCGGCCAGCCAAGCCGCAACAGCGGCCGGGCCGTTCCCGGGCTGCCGGCCGCCGGGCAGCCCGGAAGCCAGTACGACGCGCAGCAGCCCCGGCCGTCTCAGCAGCAGCGCCCGCAGCCGCAGTCGCAGACCCGTCAGCCTAGCCAGGCGCAGCTTCCCAGCGCGGGCCTGCCCGCCGCTGGCACCGCGCCGGGCGGCGGCGGCAACGGGGCCGCAGGACCCGCCGGCGGCGGTTCGGCAGGCACCAGGCCCACCGCGGCCGGCGGGCAGAACCCCTACGACTCCGGGGTCACCGGGTCGTACCCGTATCCCGGGCAGCCCAGCCAGTCCTACGCCGGCGGCTCGGCGACCGGGGCGGCGCCGGACCGCGCGGACGACCGCTATTACCGGCCCGCGCCCGCGGACGGCTACGCCGCCGGCGGCACCGGCCAGGGCCGCGCCGACCAGGGCCGGAACGGTTACGGCAACGGCTATCCCGCCTCCGGTGACCGGCGCCGCTGACAAGTGTTCGTGACGGGGCGGCCGGGCACCCGACGGCTTCGGGCAGACTGGAACCGTGCCAGAAGGCGACGTCGTATGGAACACCGCTAGGCGGCTGCACACCGCTCTCGCCGGGCAGGTGCTCACCCGGAGCGACTTTCGCGTGCCCCGGTACGCCACCGTCAGCCTCGTCGGCCAGACGGTCACCGAGGCCGTTGCCCAGGGCAAGCACTTGCTGATCCGCACCGACCGCGGCCTCACCGTGCATACGCACCTGAAAATGGAAGGCGCCTGGCGGATCGAGCCGGCGGGCGGGCGCCCGCTCAGGGACAGCCACCGGCTGCGGTTGCTGCTCGCCAACTCTGAGTGGGTCGCTGCCGGGTACCAGCTCGGCATCACCGAGGTGCTGCCGACCGCACGGGAAGACCAGGTCACCGGGCACCTCGGCCCCGACCTGCTGGGCCAGGACTGGGACCCGGTCGCCGCCGTGGCGCGGCTCGCCCGCGACCCTGACCGCCCCATCGGCGAAGCGCTGCTCGACCAGCGGAACCTGGCCGGGTATAGGGACTGGTTTACCTGCGGAGATGCTGTTCCTGCGGGGCGTCGACCCGTGCGCGGACCGGTCGGGTCGGTTCCCGTGATACTCTGACCGCCCTGGTGTCGCTCGGGCACCGGCTGCTTGACGCGAACAAGGAACGCGCCGGGCACGTCACGACCGGTGACGCCAGGCCCGGGCAGGAGAACTGGGTGTACGGGCGGGCGGGACGGCCATGCCGACGCTGCGGGACCCCGATCAGGAGAGGCCAGGCGAGGGCCACCGGGCCAGGAACGGCTCAGGTTCTGGTGCCCCAACTGCCAGCGATAGGCAGGCTCAGCGGTCAGAACGCGGTGCTGGCCAGCCAGCCGCTGACCACGGCGCTGTCCCCGTGAACGGTCACCGCCGGATCGAGGCCGGCCTTCGGCGCATCAGGACGAGCAGCAAGCTGGCGGCCGGACCGGCGAGGGCGGCATCGCCCTTGCCGTGACCCGGCTCAACTGCCAGGCCGCCCGCGTCGGACCGGATCATCCACTCGCCGCGGCCGCCAAGCCCGTCATCGGTTGCGTGTACGTGCAGGCCAGCACCCGCGGGCAGCGCCCCCGCCGACTCGCCGCGCTGCCGAGGATCCCGGCGGCCAGCAGCGTCAGCCACTCGTCGATGGCATCGGCGGCTACCTCTGCTTCGATAACCGGCTCGGGGTCGGCGCCCGCGGCGAGCTGGGCGTCGGCCCGGTGCACCAGCGTCTCGTGCGCCATCCGGCGGATCCAGAAGCCTGCCGCGCCGGCCCTGTGAACGACCAGACGAGGTCGCTGCCCGCTTCCCGCACGGCGTCGGCGATCAGCGCCGCGCCGGCCCGCAGCCACGCGGTCTGCGCGGCGCGGTCATCCGGCAGCCTGCCGTCCGGCACCGCACGGAACGGAATAGGCGCGTCCGACCGCGTGCGGGTGATCTCGGCCGCCCACCGGTGCGCCCGGCCAACGTGCGTCGCAAGCTGACGCAGCGTCCATTCCGGGCAGGTGGGGATCGGCAGGCCCTGCTCATGCTCGGCCACGATCTCCGCCATTCCCGCTGTGCTTGCCTCGATCTCGGCGAAGTACCGGTCGGCACTGAGCTGCGGCATCGCGTTCCTTCCCGGTGATCTGCGGCGGCTAGCCCGGCCACGTCCTAACTGTAAGCCTGTCCGGGACGCGCTGGCCGATGAGGAGGGTGCGGGCAGCGCGCTTGCCGCGCACCAACGACGCGCTGGTAGCCCGGCTCGGGCGGCGCCGGGAGTACGCGATGAGGGCCCGGCCATGACCCGCGCGGCGCTGCCGGTCAGGCGTCAACGATGAGCAAGGCGGCCAGCACGCCGATTGAGATCGCCAGGCCGGCGCCTGCCCGCCACGGACGCACCGCGCCGCTATTGGACGCGACCGACTGCTGGAAGTTCAGAAGCCGCACCCGAGCGCGAGCGCGGCGAGCATGGCCGCCCCCGACTCCAGGGCGCGGAGCGGAACGGAACTGAGTGCGGCCGTGGTCGCGCCGACCAGGGTCAGGAATCCGGCCGCGAGCAGGCCGGCGCACATGCCGAACCAGAGCGACCACAGGGCGAAAGCCTCCGCCCGGCGGATGTGCCCCAGCCGGGCAATGATTACTGATGACGTCCCGCCGGCACCCGTCCCGAGCTTGGGCAGCGACGCGAGCACCGCGCCGACGCCAGCAAGCAGAACGCCGATGGCCGTCATGACCGCGGTGACTAGGCCGGTTGCGTTAGCCACCCGCCTATTATGCCAGCCAGAATGCGCCGCCGGGCGCGTGACGGAGTCGGTCGCGTGTTCCGGACCGGCTCCGGACGGGGCTTAGGAGATGAACGCCTGGTTAATTCGGTCCGTCGCCGCGCCGCAGTGCCACAATTTAATCGCGAACGGCACGTGACCGACATATATTGCGGCCTGGGGGTGAGAGCTGAAATGTCGCATAACCCGCCGGTGCGCGCAGGATCCGGGGCAGGCGCGAACGCCCGCACGCCACGCGGCGATATAGCCCTTTTCTGCGCGATGGTCCTGCTCGCCGCGGGGATGGTGGTAGGCGCCACCGCGGCCAGGCGCCTGCCGCTCGTAACGGTCAACATCGCCGGCACAGTTGACCTCCTCACCGATCCCGGGGTGCAACAGGAACTCCGGGCACTTGGCTACAACATCGAGCCGAACAACCTCGGCGCGGACCAGGTCCTGGGGCAGGTCCCGCTGCGCGGCTACCAGCTCGCGTACGTGCCGGACCAGGTGGTTGGCACGGCCATCGCCAATAAGCTCATCAGCCTGAACTTGTCGAACGACATCGTCGTGCCTGCAAGTTCCCGCCTGATCGTGGCGACCTACCGGCCGCTGCTAACGCTGCTGCGGGAGGCCGGCATCGCGCGCGAGGTGAACGGTGCCTGGATGTTCGACGTCAACGCATACGTCAGCGACGTGATCAAACGCCGCGGGCCGCTGCACTGGGAAGACCTCCGCGACTACGGGAACGTCGCGAAGGTCGCGGATTTCTCTGGCCCCGGGCCGATCCTGCTCTACACCTCGGACCCGCGACATTCCCAGCTGACCCGTATGTTCGTCGCTGCTGCCAGCTACCGGCTCAACCGCAACAACGTGGTCACCAACCAGGCAGAGGTGAATTCGGTAGTAGCGCGGCTCAAGCCTATTTTCTCCCAGCAGGGAAGCATACTGCCGGGCGGCGATCCCGAGTGGAATGATTTCCTCGAAGACGATATGAACGCCTATCCGATGACCCTGACCTACGAGAGCTTGTACGTCAGCCTGGAGGAGGCGCATGACCCGCGCATCACGAAGGACATGGTCATGATGTACGTGAGTCCGGAAATTAGTATCCAAGAGTCACTCATCCCGCTTGACAGTACCGGCACGAAGGTCAGCGACGACATCGCCACGGACCCGCGGATCCAGCGGATAGCGGAGGAAAAGCTTGGATTCATCACGACCAACCCGGACAACTACCAAAAGGCCATGGCGGAAGCCCGCATCAACGTCGCCGGCGGCCTTCCGGTAGTCAACCCTCCCGCTTACAACATCCTCCAGCAGATAGGCAACGGCCTTCCGTAGCCGAGACCCTGGCCTACATGGGTAGGTCAAAAAGGCCACTTACCACGGGTACCGGCATCCGGGGCGCTGCCCGACTTCGTGGTCCTGATCAGCCCAGAAGCGACCACGGGCAATGGCTACCACACCATGCTGCAAACCTTCGAGCGTGCCTAACTCAGCACGTCGGCGTCCGCCGCCGGAACCTGCCGCGGGTCTCCCAACGGTCAATACAGGAACTTGTCTCATCTTCAATGGCATTCGCCGCCACGGGCTTCGCCACGCAACTGAAGGCACCCCTGACCAGGCCCCCATCGGCACCTCAAGTCCGATGGCAAAGGGACAACCGTCTGGGGGATGTGGCCGCGTCACGCGCTACGACCTGGTGATTGTGCGCGGTAGTTGGCCACTCGCTGGCGCACTGGGGTGCTCGAACTCGCCGGGTTAAGTAGCCTCGCCCGAAGTCGAGGCCGCGTTGTGCGGCCTCGACTGGATGCCGTCATCGTGTCTCTCCCTGATCGGGGCGGGAGTCGCGGGCTCCGGCCTGCTTTTGGCCGGTGCTGGTCTCGGCGTCACTGGCTTTCCGCACAGTGCCGGCGGTCCGGCTTGCCCGGTAGACGGCTACCCGGGTACGACTCGCACAAGCGTTGTCGCAGAACCTGCGGGCCGGGCCGGGGCCAGTCCGGAGCAGTACGTGGGCGCAGCCGCGGGCCTGGCATTCGCCGAGCACCCCGGTGCCGTGCTCGGCGATGAGCAGCGCCAGGGCCATGGCGCCGGAGGCGGCCAGCCAGCCGCCCCAGGATGCACCGGGCGCGTCCACGTGCAGGTGCAAGGGAATGCCCTCGTGCCCGACCAGTCGCGGCTGCACCGTACGGGCCAGCAGGTCGTTGAGCAGGGCGGCCACTTGTCCCTCGTTCTCACGCGCGCTGAACACCGCAGCTAGCGCGTCCCGGGCCTGGCGTGCGTCGGCCAGGTCGCGGTCGCTGACTTCGACCGGGCCGGGCTCGTCGTGGGCGAGCAGCAGCTCGCGCAGCTGGCCCGCAGAGGTCAGCAGGTCCCCCTGACGTTCGTACGGCGCGGTGTTGACCAGCGCTACCGCCAGCCTGGCCCACCGGGTCGCCCCGAATCTGACGTCCGCTCCCATGTGTGTTACGGTATCAGACGTGAAACCCGTTACAGCCCGCGGGCGGCCCGGGACGGGCATGCCGTGAGCAACATCAGCGGCAAGGGCGGCGGCGCCCTGCTGGTATCGGCGACTGTCTCCCGGCTGGCTGACCAGTCCGCCGGCATCGCCGTGGTCCTGGTGGTCATCGCCCGTACGCATGATCCCCGGCTGGCCGGGCTCGTGGTGGCCGCGCTCACCGTGCCGACGCTGGTTACCGGGCCGGTGATCGGCGCATACCTGGATCAACTCCGGGCCAAGCGGGCGCTGTTCGCGGCCAACCAGGCCATCCTGGCCGCCGCGCTGGCCGCGGTCGTGGTCCTGGCCGGGCACGCCCCGGGCGCGGTGCTCATCTCGGCGGGACTGTTGGCCGGGCTCACCGCACCCGTGCTTACCGGCGGGTTCAGCAGCCTGGTCCCGCTGGTCGTGCCGCCCAACGGGCTCCGGCGGGCCAACGCACTCGACGCGGCCAGCTACAACGTTGCCGGGCTGGCCGGGCCGGCCCTGGTCGCGGCGATCGCGGGTGCCGCCGGAGCGAGCCTGGCGCTCAGCGCCGTGGCGGGGATTGCGGTGCTGGGCCTGGTGCTGGTGCTCGGCCGTCCCGATGCGCGCTGCCGGGCCAGACGACAGCCGTCAGGCACAGAGCCCTGGACCCGGACCGGCCCCGGTGGGCCGGGCGGGCCGAGTTCACTGCGCCCGGCTGTGGCCGACGGGCTCCGGCTGCTGCGGGACGTGCCCCTGCCGCGGTCTGCCACCATCACCACCACCTTGAGCCAGTTCGCGCAGGGCCTGCTACCCGTCGCCTTGCCGCTGCTGGCCGTCCGGCTGGGCCACCCCACCTCGGCGGGCGCCTGGCTGCTGACCGCCCTCAGCGGCGGCGGCCTCGCCGGGTCGTTGGCCAGCGGCCGGCTGCTGGCCAGGCGCACGGCCCCGGCCGTGCTGATCACCGCGACGGCCGCCTGCGGCGCCTGCCTGGCCGCCCTGGCCGCGACCCCGGGCTTCGGCCCCGCGCTGGGCCTGGCCGTGCTGGCCGGGATCGCCTACGGGCCCATCCTGGCCTCGACCCTCACCATCCGCCAGCGCACTGTCCCGCCGGCCCGCTACGCCCAGGCAGCGGCCACTGCCGCCAGCCTCAAGACCGGGGCCTACGCCCTCGGCGTGGCCACCGCCGGCCTGCTTGCCGGGGCACTCACCGCCCGCCAGCTCGTCCTCCTCGTCGGGACCGGCCAGCTCATAGCCCTGGTCCCGTTCCTGGATAGCCGGGCCAGGGGAACGGCCACCAGGGCTGCCGGTGCGATGCCGGAGAGGGATCTCTTCGCAGGCTGCGAACCGCTTACGTCCCACGAGCGGGTGAAGGCAAGCCGAGACGATCAGCTACGTTCGGCTTGACTGTCCCCGACATGGCTATCCTCGCCGTCACCCTGCTTACTGAACTGCTGACCGGATAACGCCAGGAGTCGGAAACAGCCCCTCCGGCACGCGCCCCGGGACATACCGCCGGGGCAGGAACGGGTCAGGTTCCGGTGCCCGAACTGCCAGGATAACGTTACGGGCTGCCTGCTGTCGGTGCCGGTGCGGCGGCTGGGCCGGTGCCAGCTTCCGGGCGCTGTCACGAATGGCCAGGCAGCCCTCGATGCGACATCCGCCGTTAGGAGCGGTCCGCCCGTCGGCAAGAGATGCGTGGCCCAGCCGCCTTGCGTCAGGAAGTGAGCCGGGAGCGCAATATCTGCCTGCCCATCTCGGCTCCCTTGCGGCTGTCCGCCTGCGCCTTGCGGAACAGCTCGGCAAGCTCCGAGTCGCCCTCGCGGGTCGCGTCCTCAATGTAGGTCTCCAGGCGCAGCGCGTTGCTCAGGCAGGCCTCACGTACCAGATCAGGTTGTAGTCCTTGTCCTTTGTGCCGGTCACGGCACCGCTTTCCCCGGCTGTCATCGCATTTTCTCCTGTCTCGCGGTGATGTCGCCGCTCAGCTACCCGGCGGCTGCGGTCCATTCCTGATTCGGCATGTTTCATGGCAGCGCTGGGACGTGCCGTATCCCTGGTGGCGCTGCTGCCCGTAGCCGGGCCGACGGTCAGTCATCCCGTTTATCCAGCCGGTCGAGCAGATCGCCGGCGACCTTCACGATCTGCTCGTGGTCGTTCTGCGATGCACGCTGTTTAGAGTGGATAACAACGGACCGATTGACCTTCTTAAAGTCCGCCGTAGGGGAAGCCGTAGCGACCCTTGGTCTCCTCGGACGCCTCGGTGTCGATGCCTAGATGCCAGCGGCCGTAGCCGTCGTAGCCCTCGCGCTCGAGCTCCTTGTTACCCTCGGCCGCAGCCGGCGCGGCTTCACCCCACCCAGTCTCGGTGTCGACCGTGCCCTCGTCAATCAGCCGCCGGGCCTGCTTAACTGCCGCTTCGTTCACTTTGTAAGTTAGTCATGGCGTCGAACGCTAAACCTGCCGCGGACCATCTCGAACTACTGCCCCACCGCGAGCGGATGGCGAGCGCCGATGGCCCCGCAGCCCCGCTGTTTGTAGCTAATTCACCCTTGGCGGCCCTTGGCACTGTCTACATGTCGGAGACGCTGTGGGTCTTGCAGGGCGTCGACCCGACGCGGCCGTCGGCTCGGTTTCGGATCTTGATTCGCTGTTTGGCTGGGCCAGCGGCTGCTTGAGGCCAATAAGGCGCGGGCGGGGCACGTGACGACCGGGCGGACGCCAGCCCCGGGCGCGAGACCTGCGTTCCGCGTAATTCAGGGGTTCTGGAGGCATGCGCCGGGTGAAACGGCAGGTCAGCGGGCTGGGTCCTGGTGACACGGGTGAAAACGCCTAGAGACACGGTTCAGTCGGATACACCTGGTAATCGTGGGTAAATCGTGTAACCTCCTAGAGCTATGTACGTGAAGACCTCGGTGCGCAAGACCAGGGCCGTGAAGTCCGCTACCTGCAGCTCGCCCACAACGAGTGGGACCCGGGCAAGGGCCGCTCGGTGCCGAAGGTGATCTACGCGTTCGGCCGCGAGGACCAGCTCGACAAGGACGCCGTCCGACGCCTCGTCGCGTCGCTGTCGCGGCTGCTGGACCCCGGTGACCTGCCGCCCGCCCCCGGCGAGGGGCTGGAGTTCGCCGAGTCGCGGCCCTACGGCGGCGCCAAGTCGCGCCGCACTCGTCTGTGGCAGCGCCTCGGAATCGGGACGATCCTGACGGGGCTGGGCTCCTCCGGGCCGGGGTCGGCCGCGCGACGCGGCCGCGGCCGAGCGGGTGCTGTTCGGGCTGGTCGCCGAACCGGTGCTGCCCGTCCTCCAAGCTCGCGGCGGCCGAGTGGATTAGCCGCGACGTGCACATCGACGGCCTCGGTGAGGTGAGCGACGATGCCTGCTACCGGGCGATGGACTGGCTCCACGACGTGCGCGGCGAGCTGGAGAAGCAGGTGTACTTCCAGGTCGCGGACCTTCTGAACCTTCAGGTCGATCTCATCTTTTTCGATACGACATCAACTTATTTCGAGACTGGCGCCGCCGACGAGGAGCTCGCGCGGGACTGGCGCGGGGAGAAAGCCGCAGGCCAGGACGCTAGCGGGGAGGGGAAAACGTAGAGACGAGGAGAACCCGGCCGGCAGTTGGCCGGGTTCCGGGAGTACGGCAAGTCCAAGGACTCCCGCGATGACCTGCCGCAGGTCGTGATCGGGCTGGCCGTCACCAGGGAGGGCATCCCCGTCCGGGTCTGGTGCTGGCCCGGGAACACGAACGACTCCGCCCTGATCCGCCAGGTCAAGAAGGACATGCGGGACTGGAGCCTGGGCCGCGTCGATCCGCGGGTTCGCCCTACTCGCGGCTTCACCTCCAGGCAGAACCGGAAGTTCCTCCAGCAAGGCGGCGGCGCCTACATCATCGGGGAGAAACTCCGGTCCGGCTCGGCCGAGGCGAAGGCCGCCTTGTCGAGGCAGGGACGCTACAAGACCGTCGCGGGGAACCTGCAGGTCAAGGAGGTCCGGATGCCCGAGGCCGGGGACCGGTTCATCATCTGCTTCAACCCGGACCAGGCCGTCCGCGACGCCGCCGTCCGCGCGAACCTGATCAGCATGCTCGAGGAGATGATCGCCGGGTCGGACGAGCTCAGCGTCACCAGGCGGGCTGAGCTGCGGGTAGATCTCCACGATGCCGAGGCCGAACAGGTTCCTGCGCGTCACCCCCGGCGGCCTGCTCCGGGTCGACCTGGGCAAGGCGAAGGCCGAGGAGAACCTCGACGGCAAGTACCTGCTGCGCAGCGCCGACCCGCAGATGACCGCCGAGGACATCGCCGCCGGTGACAAGCAGCTCCTGGAAGTCGAGCGCGGCTGGAGAGACATGAAATCAGTCCTTGACCTGCGGCCCGTCTACCACCGGCTCGAGGAGCGCATCCGCGCCCACGTCATCCTCTGCTGGCTCGCGCTCGCGCTGGCCCGCGTCGCCGAGAACCACACCGGGCAGACCTGGCCCGCCATGCGCCGCGAGCTCCAGCGCATCGCCATCGGTACCTTCACCGGCCCCGCCGGCACCTTCCGCCAGCGCACCGACCTCCCCAAGACGACCCGCGACCTGCTCACCGCCCTGAAAAACGACGTCCCTCGCAAGATCCACGAGCTCACCACGCCCCAGGCCTGATCAGAGCCCGTTCCGACGAGCCGCCGCCTAGAGACACGCCCCGCGGCTAGCCAGCCTGCCATTTCCCAAGGTCACAACCCGATCCGTGACTCTAGATGAGGCGAATTACGCGGAACCCAGGCGAGAGCTGGGTGTACGGACGGGCGGGGCGGCCGTGCCGGCGCTGCGGGACGGTGACCTGCGCCCGGACCGCGGCATACCTAAAGCCGCAGGAACATCGCGTCCAGCCCGATCAGGCCAAGGCCCTTGCCGTAAAGCTGGCGCATCTGTCCGAGGATGTCAACCTGCTCGAACTCGTTCCACAATTCGCCCGTTCTCTCACCCGCACGTAATCGAAGTAACTCGCCTGGTAAGACCGTTTCGTCGCGGGCGCCCCATACAGCCTCCCAGTCGCGGTACCGGACACGGTTCCCCTGGCCAGCGCGACTTCTCCATTGCCGAGGACCTCGTGCAACTCCACCCGCAGATCCGGCAGCCCCCGCCACACGGTGCGCACTGACTTCTTGAGCCTTGTCCCAGGCAACGAAGCCGCGCGTGAATCCCACGCAGTTTTCGCGGTACCGGTCTACGTTGACGAACCGTTCAGCTTCCTCTAGGTCCTGACGGTTTACGGCCTCCAGGAATCCCCGGTACATCTTCGGCGGCGCTCAAGCTCACTGTGGGCTCATCATCGCTCATTGGAGTGGCCTTTCGGCATTCAGCGGCGCGGTCGGGTCGCCTGCGTTATCCCGTCGCATTATTCATCACCTGCATGGCCGGAACGTTAACAACGCCGGGGCGACCCATCGGAATTTGACCTGCCCGGCCAGGCGCGCCGCCCGGTCGAGCTTGCTTGCTGGGACATGTTCTGGGCAGGTGCGCGCAGGCGTCAGCTTCATGCCAGTTCCTCTATTTGAGAGAGGCGCGTCCGGATGACGGCGATCGCCCGTTCTTTCCATCGCTCGACGTTCACGCCGGCCAGGAGGAGCCGCAGGCAGAGCGATCCTTCGGCAGTAATCGTGGGCAGCCCGATCCAGGGAACCAGGTGAGCGGCGACTCCTGGCGCGAGCATGGTCGGTGAAGCCGCCGACCAGGTAGGTCAGGGCGTCGATCGCCAGCAGGACGCCGATGACTCTGGGCATGACGTCGACTTGTACACCAGGTATGCCACGCAGAGGATGTCAAAGCCGTAGAACACCCCGTAGACGGTGTAGTCGATCTTCGACAGATCGCCGGGCAGGTACGCCAGCGCGTGCAGCTGCACCGGTGGAATAGCGGTCGTGTAGTGCGCCGCCGCCCAGGAGGATCGCCGAGGTGAAATCGTTGAGCATCCCGGCGGCCTCGACGGCAGTCGCGACCAGGGCGAAGAACAGATCCAGCAGCGCAAGCCTTCGGTTAACCACTTTGAACAGGTCGTAGAAGATGACCGCCATCGGGACATTGGTCAGGGTAACCACGACGTGCGCGGCCAGGCCGAGTCGGTACAGCAGTTCGTGAGTCTGGATGTTGTGGGCCGTAACTGCCATGTCGGGCGACGACCAGTACGGCGGGGACCACGCCGAGGGCGAAAGCCCCGAAGACGATGTTGACCAGGTACAGGACGCCGAAGCTGTTCTTGCCAGCTGGCGCGGCGAAGCGGCCACAATGAAATCCATCAGTGACCTTCCTTGCTCGTGTTGATTACGCCTGCGGCCATGCCGCCGGTACCGATTGCAGGGCGATGACCTCGTAGCCGCGCAGGGCCTCGAGAAATGGCTGGAAGCTGCCGGTGACCAGGCAGCGCACGATCTGGCCGTCGACGTCGACTTCGCTGACGCCGGACGCCCGCTCGATCCGCCGAACGGGAGGCCTGCCGACGAAGCTGACCTCTACGCGCCGGGCTGAATGGTGTGCGACCATGCTCCGGAGCCTAGGGAGCACGCGGAGCGAGGCCATCCGTGAAATACACTGAACGGGTACTGAGCGAGATGGCAGCGACCTCGTAGTACGTTCGTTCCGTGCCCAAGCCCGTTCAGCCGACCGGGCAGCCTGCCCGCCGAGACGACGAGCTTCATCGGCCGCCGCCACGAGCTGTCCGAAGCCAGGAAGAAGCTGGCGGCCGCGCGCCTGGTCAGTCTGGTCGGGCCGGGCGGGGTGGGCAAGACCCGGCTGGCGATCCGCATCGCGGCCGACCTCGGACGCGGCTTCCCGGGCGGCGCCTGGATGGCCGAGCTCGCCGAGCTCCGGGATCCGGCGCTCGTCGGCAACGCCGTCATGGCCGCCCTCGACCTCCGTAACCAGGCCGCGACTGAGCCGTTGACCCTGCTGCGTTCGTACCTCAAAGACAAGGAACTGCTGCTGGTCCTGGACAACGCCGATGGCGTCGGCTGCTACCGGCTGCACGAGACGATGCGGGAGTCCGCGCGCCTAAAGCTGCACAAGGTGGCCGAGGAGGACGGCGCTCGGCCCATCGAAATTCGAGACCGAATTCAAGTCCGGACAGCAGCTCAGCCGAGATGCCGCGGCAAGGCTCGCGCTCGGCGAAGCCTGGAACCGCTGGGCATCATCGCCTACCTGACCCGCGGCACCGCCTATCTCGGTGCCCTCGTCGCGGGAATCGGCCACTAGGAACTCGCCCGGCATGTCAGCGCGCTTTACCTCTATGCCGCGCTGGCCCGGACTCGCATAACCTGTTGCCTATGGCGCCTACCCCGGTTGCCGGCGAGCTTGACTTTTCCTCCCCCGCCTTCTGGTCGCGACCCCGAGACGCCAGGTACGCTGCCTACGCGCAATTGCGGGCGCTGCCAGAGCGGCCATTCTTCACCACTGGGCCATCCCCCACCGGCAGGGCCGAAGGTGGGTATTACGCGCTTCTGAGTCATGCGGACGTCACCGAGGCGAGCCGCAACCCCGCCGTCTTCTCGTCGGCCGCCGGGGTGACCAGCGTGTTCGACTTGGCTGCCGAGTCGAACGAGGCTTTCCGCTCGATGCTCAACATGGATGATCCCCGGCACGCGCGGCTGCGCCGGATCGTCTCCCGCTCGTTCACGCCGAAGATGATCGCGAAGTTCGAGGCCGATGTGCGCCGAACCGCCGCGCAGGTTGTCGATGACCTGCTGGCGGCCGGTCCGGGCGACTTCGTCGCGCAGGTCGCGACCCGGCTGCCGCTCAAGGTTATCTGCGACATGATGGGCATCGGCGACGAGCACTACGACATGATCGTGCGGACCACCAATGTCCTGCTGGCCGGCGGCGACACCGAGTACGTCAGCGCGGACCCGGTGGAGGCCCGGCAGCAGGCTATGGCCGCCGCTGCCGAGCTGGCGGAAGCCCTGTTCGCGCTGGCGCGAGGGCGGGAGGAGCACCCCGGCGAGGACCTGGTCTCCGTCCTGATGACAGGCAATGTCGACGGCGAGCGGCTTGACCATGGCGAGCTTTTCGCGTTCTTCATCCTGCTCATGGCGGCCGGGAACGAGACCACCCGCAACGCGATCTCGCACGCGCTGCACCTGCTCACCGAGCATCCTGGCCAGCGGGTGCTGCTGCTGTCGGACCTTGACGGGCTGCTCGGCTCCTTTGCCGAGGAGGTCGTCAGGCACGCCTCTCCGGTCATCTGGATGCGCCGCACTCTTACCCGCGACTATGTGCTTAACCGCCAAGCGCTAGCGTCGGGCGACAAGGTGCTGCTGTTCTACCAGGCCGCGAACCGGGACCCGGAGGTCTTCGCCGACCCGGACCGGTTCGACATCACGCGGTCACCGAACCCGCATGTGGGCTTTGGGGCACCGGGACCGCACTTCTGCCTAGGCGCCCACTTGGCCCGCCGCGAGATCACGACCATCTGGCGCGAGCTGCTGGCCCGTGCCCCTGGCATCCGGGCCGCGGACGAGCCGGATTACCTGCAGTCCAGCTTTGTCAACGGCATCAAGCGCCTGCGCTGCGAGCTGGAGTGAACCCGGTTCAACTCGGATGCGCACGCCGGATCGGCAGGAGCGGTAACTGAAAGCCGGACGACGAACTCCAAGCCAGCTGAAGAGACGCCACATGACGAGTTCCTTACCGGTGCGGCACGGCCGGCGCGGCCATGGCGGCGGATCAGTACGCTCCTGCCGTGCCTAGAACCTGGCGAGACAGGCTGATCCTGCTGGCCATGATGGCTGCGGTGCCTGGAGCCGCCGCGGTATCGGGATGCGGAGCGACCGGGGCGGCCAGCGGAAGCGCTCCGACGGGTGCTGGCAGCCGGCCAGCGGTGGCGCGGACCGACGTGCCGGAGCCGGCCACCGCGCCGGCGCTGGACGGGAAGCCCGCTGGCGTCGTGGTCCCGATGCCAGGCGCTCCCGAGGGTCTGACCGTGGATGTCCCCGGCGGCATCCTCGCGGTTGGGATCCGCGACCCGGACGGGGTTGCCCTGGTTAGCACGGCGACAGGGCAGGTGCGGATGCTGGTGCGGCTGCCCGGGGCCCCGCGGCACCTGCAGCTCGCAGGTGAGGCCGGTCCCGTCCTGGTCCCGGCCGAGCAGGCGAGCCAGCTGTTCCAGATCGCGCTGCCGAGCGGCAGGGTGATCGCCGATACCCGGGTCGGGCACCAGCCGCACGACGCTGCCGCCGTGGGCCAGACCATCTTCGTGGGCAATGAGCTCTCCAACACGGTTTCCCTGGTCCGCGGCGGCAAGCAGGTCGCCGTCGTGCCCGCGCCGCTGCAGCCCGGCGGCGTGGCATCGAACGGCGAGTACGTCGTGGTGGTGGGAGTCCGCGGGCGCAAGATCGAGGCATACGACCCTGACGGCCGCTCGCTCGGTACCGCCCCAGTGGGCGTCGGCCCCACCCATGTGCGCGCCAGCCCGGCCGGACTGTTCTACGTCGCCGACACCGAAGGCGGCGCTGTCATCGTCTTCCGGGTCACCGCCAGCGGGCCCCGGCAGGTCGGCGAGGTGCGCACCGAGGCGGGGACGCCGTACGGAATCGCCATCGACGGTCGGCGCGGCCTGGTCTACGTGACGCTCACCGCGACGAACCGGCTTGAGTCGTTCCGCATCAAGGGAAACGGACTGGTCCCGGCGCAGACCTGGCCCACCGTCCGCCAGCCCAACGACGTCGCCGTGGACGCCGCGACCGGCATGGTATTCGTGGCGGGCACGGACGGCAGCCAGTTGCAGCTCATCGGTCCGGGCACCCCCGGCAGCCCCGCAAGCTGACACGCTCAGCGGGTCAGCGGATGCGCCACAGGTAGGCGCTGCCGTTGGTGCCGCTAGTGACCAGCGTCTTGCCGTCCGGGCTGAACGCGATGGAGGCGATCGCATTGCGGTCCTCCCCGGCGAACTGCGGAACAGTCGCTCCTCCCGGATTGGCCAGGACGGCGACCATCGCCGCGGTGCGGAGGTCCCACAGGTAGGTCTTGCCGTTGAGGTCCCCGGCGGCCAGCATCTCGCCGTCCGGGCTGAACGCCACGGTAGTGACTCCGTAGCCGCCTGGATCGGTCAGCGTGGCGACGATCTTCCTGGTGGCGATGTCCCACAGGGAGGCTTCCCGGCCGCCCATCGCGATCGTCTTGCCATCCGGGCTGAACGCCACCGATCGGACAATCGAATCGTCGGGGCTGGTCATGGTGGCGACAATCCGCCTGGTGCCCAGGCTCCACAGGTAGACCTCGTCCCTGAACCCGCTGTTCTGGAGCGTGAGCAGGGTCTGGCTGTCGGGACTGATGGCCAGGTCATTAGCGGACGGGTCTTCTCGTTGGCCCAGGGCGGCAATCAAATGCCCGCTTTCCAGGCTCCACAGGTGGACCACGCCGGTGATGTCCTCGGCGGTGAGTGCTTTATCGTCTGGGCTGAACGCCACGTCGGTGATCGGCTCATGAACGTCGCCCAGGTCGCCTCCGCGCTGGCCGGTGGCCGGATCCCAGAAGTAGAGGCTGTCCTGGCCGTAGCCGCCGGCCGCGGCCAGCACGCTGCCGTCCGCGCTGAACGCCTCGCCGCCGTCGCCCGCCCCGGCCAGGGTGAAGGTCCGTTTGCCGGTTGCCACGTTCCACAGGAAAGTCTCACCGGGGGATCGCCGGGGATCCGCGACGCCGCCGGTCCCGGGCGTCAGTCCGGTGACGAGCGTCCGGCCGTCCGGGCTGAACGCGACCGAGGACACGTACTGCCAGTGCCCCGGCCCCGGCGTCCTGGGCGGGGTGAAGGCGGCGATGGGGACCTGTGGCGGGACGACTGGCGCCGGCGGCGCATGATGAGCCGAGGCCACCAGCACGGCGGCGGTCACGGCGGCGGCCACGGCGACGGCTCCGGCCAGCGCGATCGGAGCGTGCCGACTGCGCGGCCGGCTTCGCCCGGCCCGGTGCCGACGGGGCGCCTGAGCCGTGCCCGGTGCCACCGCGGCGGTGCGGGCCATGCCCGCCTCGGCGGCGGGCTCGGTTGCCCGGTGAACCGGAGCGGCCAGGCTGGCCGTGAGGGCAGGGGGGCTCGCCGTGTCAGTGGCGGCCGCCCCAGCCGCTCCGTTCCCGGTGCCGCCCGTCGCGGGCGCGGCACCGGACCCCAGGTGATACGGAGCAAGCCCGAGCGCTTCCCGAAGCGCGTCAGCGAACTGCTGGCAGCTCGCGAAACGGTCCTGCGGCGCCTTCGCCAGGGCTCTGGCCAGCACCTGGTCGACGGCCGCCGACAGGTCCGGCCGGATAGCGGTGACCGGCGGGGGCGGGCTGTTGAGGTGGGCCCAGACGGTTGCCCAGCCTTCGTTGCGGTCGAAGATCGCCGTTTTGGTCAGCAACTCAAAAGCTACACACGCCAGCGCGTACTGATCCGCCCGCCCGTCGACGGGCAGCCCCTCGATCTGCTCCGGTGCGATGTAATCCGGCGTGCCAAGGAACTGGCCCGAGGCGGTCAGCCGGGCCGACTGCACCCCCTTGCTGAGCCCGAAGTCCGAGAGGTAGACGTGATCAGGCCGGCCAGGATGGGTGTCAAGGAGCATGTTCGCTGGCTTGACGTCCCGGTGCACCAGGCCGGCGGCGTGCGCGGCATCGAGCGCGGACGCCACCGGCGAGATGATCGATGCCGCCCCCGCCGACGGCAGCGGGCCCTCCCGGCGCAGCAGGGAGCCGACGTCTCCGCCGCTCACGAATCGCATTGCGATGAAGAGCACGCCGCCGGCCTCGCCGGCTTCGTATACCGGGATGATGTGCGGATGGTCCACCGCGGCCGCCGCCCGCGACTCCCGGGTGAAGCGCTGGCGGAACATCGTATCGGCGGCCATCGCGGGAGCCATGATCTTCAGTGCCACCAGCCGGCCCAGGCGCTCATCACGAGCCCGGTACACCACGGCCATCCCGCCGGCACCAACCTGCTCTTCCAGCCGGTAGCTCCCGACTCGGGATCCCGACCCGAGGACGGCTGCCGGATCGCCGTGATACTCCGGCGGGTCCTGGATCACTATGCCTCCACCCGTTCCTGGCCCACCCCCTGTCCATGGTCCTGCGTGGCGGGGAGCCGGTGCGGCGAAACACGGATATTCGGCACAACATTGGACCGCCGACTTACGGCGGCAGCGGCATTGCTGCCGGGGTGGACGGCGCACAAGTGGCGTGAGTTCTTAGAGCTAGCCCTTGCAGAAGGCGGCGAGGTCGCGGGCCGTGTCCCGGCTGATCTCCGGGCAGACGGTGGTGAAGACCTCGACGGCGTGCATGGTGCCCATGACCTGACGGCAGCGGGCCGGGATCCCCGCGGCCAGCAGCAGCCGGTAGAAGTTGACGCCCTCGTCTCGCAGCGGATCGCATTCGTTGACGCTGATGACGACCGGAGGGAAGCCCTCGACGTCGGCCGCCGTCGCGAACGACGGCCAGGCTAGCGGGTTGCGCTCGGTGAAGGCCTCGATGCCGTAACCGACCGTGGCCCGGTTGGTGTGCACATCGATGAAGATGCCGTTGTTCTCGGTCGAGGACGGGCAGTCCGGAGCGGGCCATTGGCCCTTGATGAACGGGGCCATCGCATACAGGCCGCTGATCAGGCCGAGATCGCCGTCCTGCTTGAGCTTCAGCCCGGTGGCCAGGGTCAGGTTCCCGCCGCCGCTCTCGCCCGCGACGATCACCCGGCTGGGGTCGGCCGGCCCGGCTGGCGAGGGTCTTCAAGCACGCCGGAGCCGTGAGGCTCGCGTGCGCCGGGACCACCCGGGCCGTCCGCTAGGGCGTTGGCTGCCCTTCCTGAACTTCCCGGCTCAGGTCCATGTACCAGTTCGTCTCCCAGGTCTCCCCGTCGTCAGGCGACAGCGCCTGCTCCCAGCGGCAGGCGTCCGGGCTCAGCACGGTCCACCGGTACCGGCACACCACAGGCTTCCCGTCGTGCACGTCCGGCCCGAGGAACTCCCCCACCGCGCCGGCGAACCGCCCGGACACCGGCGGCTCGATCGCGGCCCCGGTGCGGCTGGTCATCCAGTACAGCGACCACAAGCCTGATTCGGGATCATGCAGCCGCACCGTGATCGCGTGATAGCCGCGAAGCTCGCCCTCGTCCATGTTGCCGGCGCCGCCGAGGATCGGCCGGCACCGCATCGTGGACTCAAACGTGTCCCACTCGTCGCCCCCGGTAAGCCGTTCCCGCAGATAGCGGTGCGAGATCCGCCAGCTGCCGTGCAGGAAGTCGAAGTCCTGCGCGCTCATCCCAGCGTCCCGGTGGTCCCCGCGGGCATCGTGTCGCCGAGGTAGCCAGCCAGATCGGGCACGTCAGGCATCAGCATGTGCCGCACCCAGGCGTCGCGCTCGTGCTGGATCGGCGGCAGCTCCCACACGCACCCGATCCACGGCCGGTCCAGCGCCGTAAAGTGCGTCGGATCTTCGTCAGGGCACCCGAGCTCCGCCTGCGCGGCGGCCGCCGCGCGCATGTGCAGCACGTTGTCCCAGACCCAGGTGTACGCGTTCAGGTAGGCCGCGCCGTCCCCGCCCCGGTGCAGGACGACGAACCCGGCGGGCGGCGTGCCGTCCTTCTCCGGCAGGAGCTCCGGCAGCACCTCCAACGCCGCCTTCTCCACCTCCGGGGTGATGACGGCAACCGCTGACGTGACGTAATAGCGCTTGTAGTGACGGCCGCCCGCCTCGATCGGCGGCAGGCTCGACAGTAGCTTCTCGTTGAATGCCATGACCGGCACGATAGGTCCCCTTCACTGACGCCTTCTGTCAGTGGAAAATAGGGAGATGCGCGCCAGCCGCCTGGTCTCTATCCTCCTTCTGCTGCAGGCCCGCGGCCGCCTGACCGCGGCCCAGCTCGCCGACGAGCTTGAGGTGTCGGTCCGTACGATCTACCGGGACGTCGAGTCGCTGCATACCGCCGGCATCCCGCTGTACGGCGACGCCGGGCATCGCGGCGGCTACCAGCTGGTCGACGGTTACCGGACCAGGCTGACCGGGCTCAGCGCGGACGAGGCGAAGGCGCTCTAGCCTGTCCGGTCTCCCCGGCCCGGCCGCCGAACTCGGCCTCGGTTCGGTGCTGGCCGCAGCCCAGCTCAAGATCCGCGCCGCGCTGCCGCCAGCGCTCGCCAACCAGGTCGGCCAGGTCCAGTCCCGGTTTCACCTGGACGCGGCCACCTGGTACGGCGCTGCCGACGAGGTTCCGTTCCTGCAAGCCGTCGCCGACGCGGTCTGGCGCGGCCGGGCGCTGAGCGTCCGCTACCGCCGATGGAAGGAGCCCACCGACGTCGATCGCCGCCTGGAGCCGTACGGCGTGGTCCTCAAGGCCGGCCGCTGGTACCTGGTAGCCGGGCCGGGCAGCCCGCGCACCTACCGGGTAGACCAGATCCTGCGCCTGACCGAGCTTGAGGACGAGTTTGCCATCCCGGCCAGCTTCGACCTGGCCGTCTACTGGCAGCGCTACAAGTCGGAGTTCCTCCACCGGCTGTACCGGGGCGAGGCAACCGTGCGGCTGAGTCCAACCGCACTGAGCAGCCTGTCCGGCCCGGAAACCGAGGCGGTCACGCGCACGGGCAGCGCCGAACCCGACGGCTGGACCCGCGCGGTACTGCCCGTGGAGTCCACCGACTTCGCTGTCCGCCGCTTTCTCGCCCTGGGACCGGAGATCGAGGTCCTCGGCCCCCCGCAGCTCCGCTCACAGCTGGCCGCCGCGATCCGCGCGACCGCCGCCCTCTACTGAAGCTGAATCCTCAGACGCCCCGTGAACCGCCTAGCTGGCACCCCCGTGGCGAAGGCAGGCCTCGGCTAGCTGTGGCGATGGTGCACGACCAGCACCGACCGCCGTGAGTGCGCGGTGACGGCGCTGGCGACGCTGCCGATGACAAGACTCGTCACGCCGCTGCGGCCGTGGGAGCCGAGAACGATGAGGGTGGCATCGCGGGACTCGGCCGCGTCGATGACGCCTTTCCAGGTCGGTGCCCCCTCGGCCGTCATGGTCTCCGCGTGGAATCCCGCGGCCTCGGCCAGCGACGCCCCATGCGACGCGGTTTTCTCGGCCGCGGCCTTGACCTCGTCGGCCCCGGCGGCGTCGAAGCCCGCTCCGTCAACCGGGAGGAAGCCGACGTTGAACGGTTCCCATATGGTCAGGACGACCGCGTCACGCCCGGCCCGCAGTTGACGGCCGGCCTCGGTTATCGCGTGTCCGGCTAGCTCTGACCCGTCGTAGGCGAACAGGACGGGTCCTGACTCGTCGCTCGTTTCTGCCCTCATGGCATCTCCTTCGCTGGCAAATGCTGGTCAGGGGCGCTCGCGACGGCCCGCGCGGCGGATCGTCGCGAGCAGTGCCGGGGACTCCCACCCCGGCTCGCCGCCGCTGAGGAATCGCTCGAGCGACGGGGCGGGCGGTACCGTGCCGCCGAGCACGTAGAGCAGGACGCCGACTAGTGTCCCGCCGACGGCGAGGCCGAAGCACACCCACAAGGTGGTCCGCATGGCCTCCGTCGGCAGGCCTGCCAGCGATACCGCGAAGTGCAGCAGGATCGGGACGATCATGAACGCGGCGAACGCGCGCATCAGTTCGAGGATGGCGAACACGCGCTGGATGCTGGCGGAGCGCAGCGAGAACCCGGCGAGGAACAGCGCCGGGACCACTGAGGCGCCGACGCCGACGCCGATCAGTGCCGAGCCGGCCAGGGTGAGCCCGGTGGTCGGGGGCACCGCGCCCTGGATCACGAGGATCCCGGCGGCGAGGCAGGTCATGCCGAACAGGGTGAAGTAGTGGATGTACTTGGTGCTGAACGCCACGCCGAACGCGATCGACGCGAGCACGGCCCCGCCGAGTTCGGGCAGGTAAAGCAGGCCCAGGTGCAGCGGCGCGTACCGGGTGGCGAGCGACGCGCTGGTCAGCGCGATCGCCGACACTGAGGCGGCCGCCGCGCAGACCGCCACAACGATCCCGGCTACCGGGAACGTGCTGGCCAGCGGGCGCAGGGTCAGCAGTACGCGAGTGCCGCGGTACTGGTAGATCCACAGGGCGATGATCAATGCCAGTCCGCCTAGCAGCGGGCCGATGGCGACGGGGTCAAGGAACGCGTGGGTCGTCAGCTCCGAGGCGCCCCAGAACGCGGCCACCGAGCCGCCGACGGCCAGGGCGATGGCCCGGCCGTCCCTGGGGGCGCTGCGGTCGGCGGGCGGTGCGTCCTCGAAGGTCAGCAGGGCCAGGATGAGGCCGAGGACGGCGATGCCTGCCGCGATCCAGAACAGCGGCCGCCAGGCGTGGAACGAGGCCATGGCGCCGCCGATCAGCGGGCCGGCGGCGACGGCGCCGAAGATGCACATGTTCATGATCATCGTGGTCCAGCGCAGCTTGGCCGCCGGGTAGCCGAGGAACAGCGGCGGCGCGGCCGCGATCAGCAGCAGGCTGGTGCACAGGCCCTGCAGTACGTGCCCGGCGATGAACACGGGCGCGTTGGTCGCCGAGGCGGCGAGCACCGAGCCGATCACCAGGAACGCGGCGTAGATCAGCATCATCCGCCGCTGGGGCAGGTGCTGGGCGAACTGGACGGCCAGGACCGTGCCGGCCGCGTACGCGGCGTTGGCCATGCCGGAGGCGAGGCTGGTGGCCTGCGGGCTGATGTGCAGCGTGCCCGAGATCAGCGGCGTGATCGGCTGCAGGGCGGCTGACAGCGCCAGGTAAGGCACCAGGAACAGCACCACCATGGCCGCAACCGCGGGGTAACGTCCTGCCAGCGGCCCCGGTCGAAGCATCCTGCGTTCGGGGGCGAAGGCGGGGGGTGGCTGGCGGGTGCTGGCCAGGGTCGGCGGTGTCTGCGGGGTAACGTTCGACACGTAGGTGCTCCTAGTTGGACAACCGTAGAACGTTCGATCAATGGCGAACATACTATGATCGTCGAACTATCCGCAAATCCGCGCTACGCTGTGTCTGTGATCGATGACGTCACCGAGCCCGCAGCGGCAGATTTCGAACTGCCGCGGGTGCTGGCTGCCCTCGCTGACCGGCACCGGCTGGCGACGGTCCAGTACGTCGCCCGCACCGGAGAGTCGTGGTGCTCGCGCGTGATGCAGGACATTCCGCTTGAGATGAGCAAGTCCACTTTCTCTCACCACCTGCGCATACTGCGCGAGGCGGGGGTGGTCGCCAAGCGGATGGAGGGCACCAAGAGCTTCATGTGCGTGCGCAAGGCCGACCTCGACGCCCGCTTCCCCGGCCTGATCGATTCCATCCTGAACGCCGACGCCGAAATGGTCCCTACTGACCGGTGGACACGAATGGCGGCGCGGGACGGCTGCAGGGCAAGCATGTACTGGTGACCGGGGGTACGACCGGCATCGGCTTCGCCATTGCCGAGCGGTTCCTGCGCGAGGGCGCCACCGTGGTGGTGACCGGGCGGAACCAGGAGCTGGGCTTGCGCGCGGAGGCAGCGCTCCGCGATGCCGGCCAGAGCTGGTTCGTGGCCGCCGACGCTGGCGACCCTGCCGCCGTAGTGCGCTCGGTGGAACTGGCCGCCGGGCACCTGGGGACCCTTGACGTGCTGGTCAACAACGCCGGGGTCGGGGTTGAGGCAGGCCTGCTGCGAACGCCCCTGGCGGACTACGACCGGCTGATGGACGTGAACGTGCGGGGCTACTTCCTCTACGCGCAGGCCGCCTACCCGTACCTGGCTCGCCGCCGGGGTTGCATGATCCACGTCGCGTCCGACGCCGGAATCTGGGGCGAGCAGGCCATCGGGCTGTACTCGGTCTCGAAGGCGGCCGTGGTGATGCTGGGGAAGATGCTGGCGCTTGAGGGAGGTCCCGACGGGGTGCGCTCCAACGTGCTCTGCCCGGGAGACACCTGGCCTGGCATGCGGCACATGGCCCCGGCCGGGGAAGAGGACCGCCCGGAAAGCGGCGACTGGCCGGTCCCGCCAATCGGCCGGATCGGCGAGGCCCGCGACGTTGCCGCCGCGGCCGTCTTCTACGCGAGCGACGAGGCTGAGTTCACCACTGGTACGACGCTGCTGGTCGACGGCGGCATGACCGCCGGCTACCACCAGCGCGAGCGGTCGACACCCCGGTAACAGTAACGCGTCAGCCTGAAAAGCGTCTGTCATCCGCGGCCGTCCCGCCGGACGCCGCGCGGCGTGCCGCCTCGCCGGATTTGATGACAGGAAGGACCTCGAAGTCGACGAGGTCTGCCCACTGCGCCCGCCACGAGTTGAGCAGTTCGGGGTCGTCCGTCTCCATCACCTGGAAACACCGGTCGAGCCGACCGTCATTGACCACCCAGCTGTCGATGTACCGCAGGCCCTCGGGCAGCATGCGGCCGCGTTGCGCGGCGCGTTCGTAGACCGGCCCGGGACCGTGACTGTACTTCTCGATCACCATGAACAGCATGGCCATGTTCTAGCTCGTCCGGAGCCCACGCGCCATACGTGGCCTGCGTGGGGTTCAGGCCGCGCCGATCAGTGCGCGCGCCTGTGCGGGGCCGACTACGAGATCGTGGAGGTCGCCGCCCACCTCGAGCCGGCCCGACTGTTCGACCCCGCCGACTTTCGCCGGCTCGAAGCCGGCCGCCCGGATCAGCCGCTCGACTTCCTGGCCGGCCTGGTCGCTGTCGGTCGCGTAGAAGAGGACCGCGGGCTCCGGTGACCGGTTGGCGGAGGACTCCAAGATGTCGGCCGACATGGTGCCAAACGCCATGGCCAAGCGCGCCCCCGCCGGCAGCCACCCGGCTACCGCCCCGCCGGAGGATTGCCCCTCCGGCAGGACCCGTACGACGTTACCTTGCGCGTCGAGGGTGAGCGGGTTGCTCGGAACGACCACGAGCTTGCCGGCCAGCGAGCCGGCGATCTCGTCGATGACGCTCTTCAGCACGGTAAACCGCAGCGCGAGGACGACGGCGCCGACGTCCGGCAGCGCGTCGCGGTTGTCGGCGGCGACGGCCGCGGCACCGCCGATCTGTGCGGCCAGCCTGCGGGCCGACTCGGGGTCGGCACTCGCCAGCCGGAGGGTCTCGCCGCCGGATGCGAGCAGGCGGGCGATGGCCGACCCGATCCCTCCGGTGCCGATGATCGCGGTGGTCATGGCCGGCGTTCAGTCAGCTCCTGGGCGTACGTGCTCGATGGCCAGTGAGCGGGCGACCAGTCACCGTCCGGGTCCGTGGTCTGCCCCACCTCGATCAGGTGACCGTCGGGATCGCGGATGTAGCAGCGCTTCTCGTACTGGTGCTGCTTCGGCGGCGTCAGGAAGTCAGCACCCCGGGCGCTCCACTCGGCGTACACCGCATCGATGTCTTTGACCCGGATGTTGAGGAAGCTGCTGACCCGGTCGGGATCGGGCGGCGTCTCCAAGATGACGGCCGGCTTGTCGTCGGTCGGGCCTCCGCCGACGTTGATGATGATGAAGCTGTTGGAAAGCGCGACGTAGGTCAGCCCTCCGGGGCCGGAGTAGGCCAGCCTGCCGCCGAGTACTTCGGTATAGAACCGCCGGGAGCGCTCGACATCGTTCGAGACAATGAAGTGGGCTAGCACGATTCCCTCGGGGGGCGGTGGGAGCTCGGCCATCAGGAACCTCCGCTGGTTGGATCTCGCACCCCGCTCACCACGGGTCTTCAGCCGATGTTACTGTTCCCGTCTGCGCGCCTACGTGGCACCCTGCCCATGGCGAACCGCAAGGCGACCCTGGTTAGCCCGGACAGTCAGGGCAGGGTGGCGCCGACGAGGCGTCCCTGTTGGAGGACGGAGATCATCGCCAGGGTGGACTGCGCGCCCTGGTTTCGGTTCCGGCCGTCGGGTCCGAGGCTGTCGTGGCCGCCGCCGGTCTGCGGGTTGAGCATGGGCGTGTTGGCGTCGTTGTCGCCGAGGAACCAGGCCACGCACTGGCTTACGCCGTTCAGCCAGCCGGTCTCGCCGGTCACCGCGGCGGCCCGCGCGCAGGCGTCCGCCAGCGCGGCCACCTCGATCGGCCGCTGGTCGAAGCCGGGGCGGGGCTCGCCCTGGCCCCAGCCTCCGACGGGCACCACCGACAGGCGGCCCGTGCGGGTCTCGCCTGCGAGAAGCCAGCTGAGCATGCGGAGGCCGTTGCGGAGAACGCGATCGTCACCGAGCTCGTGGCCAGCGACGATGACCGCCTCGGCGATCGCCGCGTTCGCGTAGCTGAGCCGTGGCGCGGGCCAGGGCCACGCGGGATTGCCTGTCGGCTCGCCGATGATGCCGACGGCCGCGGTGAGCAGGCCGCGGGCGGCGGAGTGGCCGGGCAGGATGCTGAGCACCTCCGCGGCACCGAGCGCGGCGAACGCCATGGCGTGCGGCCATTCGGAGCGGAGCTGGGCGGCGGAGTCGAACCGGGCGAGCGATTCTCCCCGGACCGCCGCGAGGGGGCCGCGGGCGACGGCGGTGCCCAGCCCTTGCAGGGCACGCCCCCAGGAGTCGCCGGTGCGGGGCTCGTCCTTCCAGCGACGGTCGTAGCCGAGGTGGTTGCGGAACCTGCCGTCGGGCATCTGGGCCTGGGCGAGGAAGTACAGGTAGCGCCGCGCCAGCGTGACCAGCTCGTCGCGGGGCGAGGGCTCCCGGCACACGATCGTCAGTCCGTAGGCGGCGTCTTCCGCGCAGTAACCGGGCTGGTGCCGGGGCACCACGCCTTCGGTGTACTCGATGAGGCCAATGTGATCGGTGATCCGGATCAGGTGCCGAAACGGCGGATCTGGGCAGTTCACGCCGCCGCCTCAGCGCCTGAGCACGTGACGACGGCCAGGTCCCGGTGTGCGTGCGCGGCCGACGGCCTCGGCAACTTGGCCATGACGGTCCTTCCAGGTTGGCGCCTGCCGCGACTCGTGCCGCGCCTGCCCGCGAGTCATGCGACCCAACGGGATGGTCACATCGGGCGCGCGCCATGGTCTCGGGGGGAGACCACGGCGTGGTCACGTGGCGTGGATGGAGAAGCTGCGGTCCAGCCCGGTCGAGCGCAGGACCTTCGTGACCGGGAGGCTGGGGGCGAGTAGGCGCATGTTGGTGCCGAGCAGCCTGGCCCGGCGTTGCGTGCCGATCAGCACGGCCAGTCCCGCCGTGTCGCAGGACAAGACGTTTGACAGGTCAAGGATCAGCAGGCCGGTGCCGCGGTGGAGCACGTCGATCAGCTGCTCGCGGATTGCCGGGGCCGTGCTGAGGTCGAGGCCGCCATTGAGCTTGACGACCGTTCTGCCGGCGAGCGGAGCCGATGGCGTCACGGTCATGCTGTTCTCCTTCAACTGCCAGGCACCGGGCCCGGGACCCGGGAAGAACACCGCTCAGGTGAACACCATTCATTTCCGAGCTAGGATGTTCACGCTACAGTGAACATCGTTCACCGTCAAGCTCGTGCGACAGGAGGCGCCATGTCCAACCAACAGCCAGCAGATGAGGGCGGGCTCGCGCTGTGGTTCAATCCGCCCGGGGATGAGCCGGGCGGCCGCCGCGTGCTCACCCGGGATCGGGTCGTCGCCGAAGCGCTGGTGATCATCGCCGCCGACGGCGCGCAGGCCTTGAGCATGCGCGCCCTGGCTGCCCGCCTTGGCGTGGTACCCGGCGCGTTGTACCGGCATGTCCGGGGCAAGGAGCAGCTCCTCGACTTCGTCCTCGACGCGGTTCTCGGCGAGGTCGACTGCCGGACTGGCGCCGACGACCACTGGGCCGCACGGGTCGCCGCCCTCGCGGACCGCCTGCGAGCGGTCCTGGAAAACCATCCAGGCACCGCCGCCCTGCTCAAGACCCGCGACCCGCTCAGCCCTAGGTCACTGGACCTGGCCGAGGCATTCCTCGCCCCGCTGCTCGCGGCCGGGCTGCCCGGCCGCGAAGCCGCCCTGGCCTTCCGTGGCCTCTACGACTACACCCTCGGCTTCGCCCTCGCCGATCCCACGTCCCCCGCCGAGCAGCGCCTGCGCGATACCTCCACCAGGGAGCAACTGCACGCGTTTTTCCGTGCCCTGCCTGCCGACCGCTTCCCGGCCCTGTCCGCCTGCGGTCTTCACGCCTGGGACGGCGATCGCGACCAGCGCTTCGGCGCGGGCCTGGAAACGCTGTTGCGCGGAATCGAGGCGCGCCTGCCTGCACCGGGCAATTGACCTGCCGGCGACGTCATTGGCCATTGGCCGGCTTGGGTCTAAGGTGCGTGAGCATGACGGAAATCGTGCTGCGCGTCCGCCTGATCAGTGGCGAGTACCTGGACGTCACCTACGACAATGCCGACGGCACGGCGGACGAGGCCGCGGAGCATGCCATCACATCCCTGGCGGCCGATAACGGCATGCTGCGCTGCAAGCACGGCAACCGGCTCGTTATCATCTACGGACGAGGCATCGCCACCCTTGAGGTGGCTCCCCGCGGCGCCGTCCTGTAAGAGCGAGGAACTGCCTGACCGCGGCCGCGGTCAGGCGTGCTTACCGTGCCGGATAGCGTTCACGGCGAATGCTTGTCTTCCTGCCCTTGATGCTGGCCTGCCGGAGCGCCGCGATCACGTCGTCGGCAGCCGACTCGGGAACCTCGACGAGGGAGAAGCGTTCGGCGATCTCGATCGCGCCGACGTCCCGGCCGGAGAGGTACGACTTGCTGGTGATCACACCGACAAGGTCCTGAGGCCGGACTCCAGCGGAACGGCCGGCCCCCACGAACAGACGTGTCGTGCCCGCGGTCGCGGGACGACCACGGCGCTGGTCGCGTCCGCCGGCCTTCCCACGATCGCGGCGGTCGTCCGCCTGCCGCGGCAGTTCCGCTTCCGGCAGCTCTTCCGCTTCCTCGAGGGAAGCTCCGCTCGCCTCATGAGCCAGCTTGACCGCGGCGAGGGCCAGCTTGAAGAGGTCGAACTCCTCGCTCAGCGGCTCCACAACAGCCCGGAAGTCATCAAAGTCACCCTCAAGCAGGCTCTCCCGGAGCGCCGCTCGAGTCAGCTCCAGACGCCGGGCTCGCAGGTCCGCGACGGTCGGCAGCTTCTCGACCGCGATCGGGACTCCCGTCGCCCGCTCGACGGCCTTGAGCATCTTGTGCTCGCGCGGCTCCACCAGGGTGATCGCGGTGCCGACGCGGCCGGCCCGGCCGACCCGGCCGATACGGTGCACGTACAACTCCGGCGCACTCGGCACGTCGTAGTTCACCACGTGCGTGAGCTGGTCGACGTCGAGGCCGCGGGCGGCCAGGTCGGTGGCGACAAGCAGGTTGACGGTCTTGTTGCGCAGCCTGCTCATGACCTGGTCCCGGTGCTGCTGGTCCAGTCCGCCGTGCAGCGCCTCGGCGCGATGGCCCCGGCCGTTCAAGATCTCGGTGAGCTGATCCACATCGTCCCTGGTGCGGCAGAAGACGACCGCGGCCGCCGGCGCCTCCAGGTCGAGCACCCGCCCGAGAGCGGCGGCCTTATGCCCGCGCGGCACGACGTAGGCCATCTGCCGGACCAGCAGGCCGTCGGCTGACGCCGACGGCTGGCGGCCGAGCTCGACCCGTACCGGGTTCCGCAGGTGGCGCCGCACCATGCCGTCGATCCGCGGCGGCATCGTCGCCGAGAACAGCGCGGTCTGCCGGCTCTCGGGGGTATTGCCGAGAATCGCCTCGATGTCCTCGGCGAAGCCCATGTCGAGCATCTCGTCGGCCTCGTCGAGGACGACGATCTCAAGGCCACTCAGCTTCAGGGTTCCCCGGGCGATGTGATCGAGCGCCCGGCCGGGTGTCGCGACCACCACGTCAACGCCACGCTTAAGCGCCCCTAGCTGCCGCCCGATCGGCTCGCCACCGTAGACGGGCACAACCCGGGCGCCCATGTCCTGGCCGTAGCTGCGCATAGCCTCCGAGACCTGCACCGCGAGTTCACGCGTCGGTACGAGGACCAAGGCGGCCGGCGCTGCCCGCCCGCCTTCCGCGAGCAGCCGCTGGAGTACGGGGAGCGCGAAGGCAGCCGTCTTCCCCGTCCCGGTGGCGGCCTGTCCGACCAGGTCGCGGCCAGCGAGCAGCGGAGGGATGGCGGCCCGCTGTATCGGCGTCGGCTCCTCATAACCGAGGTCGGAAAGCGCGTGGCACAGCTGTGGGGCCAGCGTCAGGCTGGCGAAGCCGCTCGCACCCCCGTCGTTACTCTCGATCATGAACGATCCCCTTGCTCGCAAAGCATTCTTAACTCGGTCACCGCCACGACAAGTTACCGGTACGGCGGACATGACACGGGCAGACCCGACATGCGGGTCGGCCAAACTAACTGTTGCTGACTGGGCGGGCTTGGCCCGCCCCGGCTCAGGCGACACGGGCGCGGGTAGTCCGCGCCCTCTTCCAAGGGGCCGGATCCGGGTCCGCGCGATGCGGTGCCCAGGGCCGGTTCTCGGCACGAGTTCCCAGGTCCAGAAGCGGCGCGCCCGCAACATCGTTCTCCGCGAGCGTGCCGATGGCACGAGCGCATGACAACTATGACCCCTGCTCAGAACCGATCCGGGGGCCAGTCCATTCCCGGGCGGAAGCAATTGCCTCCCTCACCCGTTCGGGTGAGGGAACGCGGCGAGCTGGGTTGTGAGACCACCCGCGACCGGGCGCCCAGCTCCATCGCCGGTCTGCCCACGTCGACACCGCAGGCGGAAGCGTTCGCGAAGCAGTTGAAGTCCCGGGGATACACCGGTTCGTCGGACCCACGAGCATCTACGCGTTCATGCAGAACATCGGCCTGGTCAACGACCACATCAGCGGCTGCTTCCGTGCGATCGGGGAGTAGCCGCCCGCGGGCTAGCCGCGCCTGACTAGCGTGCTGAGCGAGCCGCGCTGCCCCGGCAGCGTCAGGGTGATGCGGTACAGGTGCTCGCCCCAGATGGCCCGCAGCCCCGGGTCGTCCAGGTCGCGGCGCTCGACGCCGATACGGGCGGCGCCCGGGCCGTCCACGGTGGCGTCGATGCCGATTACGAGGCCGGACGGGAGCATGATCATGGCGCCGGCCACGGTGGGTTCCTCAGGCGTGATGAGGTGGCATACGGTCCGTTGTGACGCCTCGCTTAGTTCCCAGCTGTCGTGGATCGCGATGAGCGGCACGCCGCGGTCCAGCCGCAGGGTGCGGCGCCAGGAGCGGACGCCCGCCGCGGCCGGGTAGGCGGCGGCGACGTCCAGTGCAAGCTCGGCGGCGGTCGCGGACAGGGAGGCGCTGACGCCGGTGGCGCGGTGCGCGCGGCCCGCGGCCTGGGGGTAGCCCGGCCGGGGCGGGGGTATTGTGCCAGGAACTCTGCATGGTCCAGATCTGATAGCGGTCCGGACCGAACGTCTGCCGGGTATAGAGGCCGGCGCCGGGATCGATCAGCAGCGGGCGGCCGTCGTACGCGACTATGAATGAGCCAACGTCGTTGTGGTTGTGCGACTCGTCGTTGTGGCCGGCTTTCGCGGCCAAGAAGAGGCCCGTCGTGTCGCCTTCGCGTTCCCGGGCGGTGAGGACGCCGGTGGCCGGCAGCCAGGACTGGGGCGGGGCGGGGAACGACGCGGGCGGCGCCGCGGTCCACTCGTCATCGGTGATCGCGGCGAGCACGCGGCCCACGGACCCGTTAGGTCCGGTGACCAGGCTGACGGCGTGCGCCGGCCGCATCGCCAGGGCGTGCTGCCGCACCTGGGCGTCGCCGGTACGGGCGGCGAAGCGGTAAAGCAGGTGCGGGACGGTCCCCGGCGGGCGGATCCCGCCGTCGGCGAAGTTGACGTGCACATCGCCGGCGATGTGCGCGGCCATCGGGTACCGGGCGATGGCCCTGACCTTGGGCAACTGGAAGGCGCCGAAGTCGTCGCCACAGGCTTCGGCCAGCGTCTGCAGGCACTCGAACAGCGAGGCGCCGGCCCGCCACCAGTAGCTGGCGCCCTCATCGCAGCCGCCGTCATCGGGAACCACGTCGAGGTATCGGTCCAGGGCAGCGACGGCGCGGCTCGCGGTACGGCTCGGCTGGTCGTCGAGGAGAAGGCTGGCGATGAGCAGGTTGGAGTGGATCCACGGGGTCCAGTTGTTCAGGTGCTCGCGATCGTTAAGGCCGAGCCACCGCCAGTCGTCGCGCGCCCGGTACGGGTCAAGGACGCGCCCCTGTACCTCGCGGCGGACGCGGGCCTGGTGCTCCCCGGTCAGCGCGGCGGTCCAGGCCAGCAGCGCGGCGGTCTCGGCGGCGAACAGGTCGACCTGAGGGTTATCCGGATCGGGCAGGCCGCCAGGCTGATGCGCGGGCAGGCACCAACTGGTCTCCTCGCACAGCAGCCACACGCCGTCCGTGATGTCCGCGCTGTTATCGCCAGTGAGGACCGCGGCGATCACGGCCGCGATCAGCTTGTCGCGGCGCGCGAAGTACGGGCGCTCGTACGCCTGCCGGTCGCCGTCCGCGCTGAACCTGGCGTAGGCGGTGGCGGTCAGCAGCGGCCACGGCCGCTGGCTGATGGGCGCGGCCTGAGCTAGGAGATGCTCGCGGGCTTCCCTGGGCACGCGCTCCCAGTACCGGCGGTCGGCGATCGGCGGGTAGGGACGCCAGGGTCGCAGGTAGTCCGCGATCCGGTCGGCGGTAAAGCAGTCGGCTAGCGGCATGACGTCACCCGGCGCCCAGGTCAGATGCCCTTGATCCGCAGCAGGACGGTCTGTCGCGCCTCCAGGGTGACCGGGACTTCGCTGAAGGTTGTCGTTTCCCCGGTCCACACGTCATAGCCGCTGGCCCGGGCGGAGGTGATGCCGAGCTGGGACAGTGGGAAACGCCCCGGTGGCGGTGCCAGTGCCCAGGTTGACGAACAGGGCCGCGACTCCCCCTTCGGGATCTGGCTTCACCAGGGCCTCGACCGGCCCGTTCATGATCACCGTGGAGCACTGCTCCCCGCTCTGGTCGATGGCGATCATGTGCGGGTTTTTCAGAGCGGCCAGCGCATCCGGCGGTAGCGCGGCTATGTCCGCCCCGATGAGCAGCGGGCTGGCTTCCATCGCCCATACCGACAGCTGGTTGCGCAGGTCCGCCAGCGTCCAGCCGCTGGCAGGAAAGCCCGGCGCGATCATGTCTAGGTCGTTCCAGTGACCCGGCCCCGCGAAGGGATGCAAGTCCACGACCGCCGCCAGGTGGCCCAGGATCATCGCATACGCGTAGTCATGGCTAAGCGGGTTTTCGTCGTGGGCGACTCGCCACATGTGCGCGAATTCAGCCGAGGCCTGAACCGACGAGCGGAACGTCGGCTTGCAGATCTGGTGAATGGGCAGCTCCTGGGAGTACACAACGTCCGGATTATGCTGCCGCAGGCGCGCGCCGAACTGGCGGAAGTGCTCCGTGAGCGCCTCCACGGTCGTTCCTTTGGGCAGCCCGCCGCAGTCATCGACCTTGACGAAGTCAACGCCCCAGGACGCGAAGGTCTGCGCGTCCTGGTCGTAGTGCTCCCAGCTCGCCGGGCAAGGCCTGGCAGGTCCTGCTGCCGATCGCCGTGTAAAGGCCGAATCGCAGGCCGAGCCCGTGAATCCGGTCGGCTAGCCAGGCAATGCCGTGCGGGAATTTCGCGGCGTCTCCCGTGAGTTCCCCGTTGGCGCCTCGCTCAGCGGCCATCCAGCCGTCATCGAGGTTGACGCACTCGTACCCGGCCGCGGCCAGCCCGGAGCTGACCAGCAGTTCCGCCTGCCGGACAACTTCGGACTCGGTGATGCCGGTCCGGAATTGGTACCAGGTGTTGTAGCCCATGACCGGCCGCGACGGCGGCCATTCGCTTGATGTCATTCGCTTCCCCGATTCCGCTGGCACGCAGACGGCACGAGCAGGGCCGCCATAACAAGAACGTAACCCCTGTGGGGGTTGAGCGTCGCGGTCATGGACATCGTGAGCGCCTAAAAGCTGTACCACCGTCATAGGCGCGGTTATGGTAGCCGCTGTGGAGCGCTTCACGGTGACCACCGCGGCGGGAAGCGTGCACGGCTTCCCGGCCGCGCTGACCAGTTTCGTGGGCCGGGGCGGGGTGGTAGACGAGGTCGCCGGCCAGCTGGGCCAGTACCGGCTGGTTACGGTGACCGGGCCCGGGGGCGCCGGGAAGACGCGGCTGGCCAGCGAGGTAGCGAGGCAGGTGGCCAGCCGGTTCGCTGACGGGGTGTGGCTGGCGGAGCTGGCCGCGGTGCGGGACCCCGCGCAGGTAGTCCCAGCGGTGGCGGCCGTGCTGGGGATCCGGGAGCTGCCATCGGCGGGGGCGGCCGATGCACTCGCCCGCGCGCTGGCCCGGCGGCAGTTGCTGCTGGTACTGGACAACTGCGAGCACGTGATTGGTGCGGCCGCGGAGCTGTGCGGCCGGCTGCTGCTCGGCGCCGACGACGTGCGGGTGCTCGCCACCAGCCGGGAGCCGCTGCGGATAGCCGGGGAATCTCGGTACCGGCTGGGGCCGCTAACGCTCCCTGACCCGGGCAATCCGGAGGATCGCGACGGGTCGGAGGCGGTAACACTGTTCGCGGACCGGGCGCGCCGGGCGGACGCGAGCTTCGTCCTGGACGAGGAGACCGCGCTCGCGGTGGCGCGGCTGGTGACCCGGCTGGACGGGATGCCGCTGGCGATTGAGCTGGCGGCGGCGCGGGTCGAGGCGCTCGGCGTCGCGCAGCTCTTGAACCGGATCGACGACCGGTTCACCCTGCTGTCGGCGGCGGACCGCCTCGCCGCCGAGCGGCAGCGGTCCCTGGCGGCCACCGTGGAGTGGAGTTACCGGCTCCTAGATGAACGAGAGCGGCGGGTGTTCCGCGCGGTGTCGGTGTTTCCTGGGCCATTCACGCTCGAGGGAGCCGAGGCGGTCGCGGGGGCCCGCTCCGGGCCGTCCGTGCTGCACCTGGTGGACTGCTCGCTGCTGGTCCCGCCGCGGGTCGGCCCCGACGGCCGGTCCCGGTACATGATGCTGGAGACGCTGCGAGCCTACGGGGCCGGGCTGCTGGCGGAGGCCGGGGAGGGCGAGGCCGTTGCCGCCGCGGTCGCCCGGTACGCGGTGAGCGTCGCCGAGGACGCCATGTCGGGGCTAGCGGCCGGCACCGGTGAGGTGGCCGCCGCCCGGTGGCTGGATGCCGAGGACGCCACCATGCGCCAGGTGCTCGACTGGGCCATGGAGCATGATGCGGCCCTGGGCAGCGATGCCGCCGTGGCTCCGCGGCTGGCGGCCGCGCTGGCCTGGTGGTGGCAGATCCGTGGCCGGCTCGCGGGTCAGGTGCCGCTGCTGCGCGCGGCGGTCGACCGCGCCGCCGCGGGCAGCGAGGCATGGTGCGCCGACCACACCTGGCTCGGTCAGGCGTCGCTGGATTCGGCCGATCCGGCCGGGGCGCTGCATCACTTCACCGCGGTCCGCGACGCGATCGGGGACCGCGGACCGTTCCCGCTGCTGGCCAGGTGCCTGACCGGCCGGGCGGCGACGTTGCTTGGCATGGGGCGGATCGCCGAGGCGGCCAACGACGCGCGGCGGTCCCTGGCCCTGGCCAGGGACGGTGATCACCCGATTGCCGAGGCGTTGGCCCTGGCGGTCCTCAGCCTGGTCGCCTGTGTCGGCGGCGACCGCACCGGTGCCGTGCAGCTGGCCAGGCAGGCGGAGCGCGTCGCGGCCGGCCAGCACGGCCCGGCGGCCCGGGTGTGCGACCATACCCTGGTCACCGTGCTGATCGCGGTCGGCGACGTGGCCGCGGCCGAGCGGACGTGCGCCGCCGGGCTGGCCAGCGCCCGGGACGCGGGCGACCTGTGGAGCCTGGGGAACCTGCTGGAGAAGATGGTCGTTCTCGACCTGGGCTCGGAGCGGTACACGGACGCCGCCGTGCACTTGCGGGAAGCCCTCCAGACCGCCCTGCGGACCGGCGGGCGCAGGAAGGTGATCGAGGACCTGGACTGCTGCGGGTACCTGTGCGCCCTGACCGGACGCTGCGCCGAGGCCGTCACGATATGGGCCGCGGTGGTCGCGCTAGGCCGCGACGGGTTCTCGGCCCCGTCGCATCCGGAGCTGCCCGAGGGCTGGTTCCAGCGGCTGGAACCCCTGCGCGAAGCCCGGCAAGCGCTCGGACCGGCTCAAACGCAGGTAGCCGAGGAGCGGGGCAAGGCGATGAGCATGGCCACCGCGGCCGAGTACGTCCTCATGCTCACCGCCGCGGGCCCGCAGCCGCCGACCACGGCACCGGGCCTCGAAACGCTCAGCCCCCGCGAACGGGAGCTGGTCACCCTGGTCGCCAGGGGGCACACCGACGCGCAGATCGCCAGCCAGCTCTACATCAGCGTGCGCACGGTCAGCTCGCACCTGGACCGCATCCGCGACAAGACCGGATGCCGGCGCCGCGCCGACCTCACCCGCCTCGCCCTCAGCGCCGGCCTGGTCTAAAGCGGCCTGGTCCGTGGCGCCCCGCGGCGGTGTGGGTGATTCCACCCCGGCCATGGCCAGCGCCTCGAGAGGGGCGAAACGACCCCTGCCCCGCACCGGGCCCGACGAGCGAACCTATGGCTGAGGGCCGGAAAACCCGGCCAGCGCTAAGCAGAGGGGACAAGACAATGTCCGCACAGCTCACCCACGAGGTTACGCAGGCCACGACGACGAGCCCGATCGCCGGCACCGGGGCCGGACGGCTCCGGAGCGCGTGGAACCGGATCCGCTCCGCGATTCAGGAAATGAACTACGCGGCCCGGCGGGTCGCCGAGATCCAGGCGCCCTGGATCGTTGACGAGCACTGGCACAGCAGGTAACGATCATGGCCGTGGACTCGTTCGGCGGCAAGCTCGCGGTGGTGACCGGCGGCGGCTCGGGCATCGGCCGCGAGCTTGTCAGGCAGCTGGCGGCGCAGGGATGCTCGGTCGCGGCGTGCGACCTGAACCCCGACTCCGTCGCGGTGACCGCGGCCACGGCGTGGGCGTCGGCCCCGCCCGGCGTCGCGGTCACCGGCCATGCCTGCGACGTCTCTGACGAGGCGCAGGTTCTCCGGTTCCGCGATGAGCTGCTTGACCAGCATGCGACCAGCCACGTCGACCTGGTCTTCAGCAACGCGGGCATCTTCGGCGGCGCCAGCTTCGTCAAGGACTCCCGCGAGGAGTGGGAGCGCACCTTCAACAACAACTGGCGGGGCGTGTACTACTGCGCTCGCACGTTCCTGCCGCTGCTCATCGCCAGCGGCGACGGCGTCCTGGTCAATACCGGCAGCGTCGCCGGCTTCTGGGCCACGGCCGGCCGGGGTGCGCCGATCACCGCTTACAGCACGTCGAAGTTCGCCATCAAGGGCTTCTCCGAGGCACTCATCGAGGACCTGCGCTCCAACGCGCCGCAGGTCCGGGTCGTCGTCGTCATGCCGGGGGTCGTGAACACCGACATCGGCCTGAACTCCCGCCGCATCCTCGGCCTGCCAGAGTGGGAGCAGCTGAGCGACGCCCAGCTGCTGGAGCTGATCCCCGCTGAAGGGCGGGCCGTCCTCATCGGGATGGGCCTTCTGGCGGAAGACTTCTCCGCCGATGACCTGCGCCGGGCGATCCCGCGACTGAAAGAGGAATTCCGGGACGAGGGGTTCAGCCCGGCGCAGGCGGCGACCATCATCTTGGACGGGGTCCGGTCCGGAGCCTGGCGGATCCTCGTGGGCGAGGAAGCGAAGATGCTCGACGAGCAGGCCCGCGCGAACCCCGAGGCCCCCTTCAACTACGACAATTACGCGGAGATGTACGGCCCCCTGATCGCGCAAGCGGAAGCGTCAGGGAGACCGGAGCCGTAACCGCGGCTCTAACCAGGCGGCCCGGTCCGGCGGAGTCGCCCCTGGCGCTTGGCGCTCCGGTGCGCTAGCTTCCGGCGTATGCCAGTAGCCGTTGTGAACGGGGTCGAGATCACCTATACCGACACGGGTGGCCAAGGCCCGGCCGTGGTGTTCAGCCACGGCTTCCTGATGGACCATACGATGTTCGACCCGCAGGTCAGCGCGCTCACGCCACGGTACCGGGTCATCACCTGGGATCAGCGGGGGCACGGCGGCACCCGCGCGGCCGGGGCGTTCACGTACTGGGATTCGGCGGCCGACGTCCTCGCGCTGCTCGATCACCTCGGTATCGAAGGGGCAGTGCTGGCCGGCATGTCCCAGGGCGGCTTCCTGTCACTGCGCGCCGCGCTGACCGCACCGGACCGGGTACGGGCACTCGTGCTGATCGACAGCCAGTCCGGCCAGGAGGACCCGGCCGTCGCGCCGGGATATGAGCAGATCCATCAGGCCTGGCTGGACAACGGCCCCGGACCGGTGCAGGAGGTGGTCGCCTCGATCATCCTGGGCCCCGGCCAGTGGGACGAATGGTACGCCAAGTGGAACGAGCAGTACGCGCAGTGGGCACCGGACGACCTGGGCCAGCTGGACTGGCCGTTCCGGTGCCTGATGGACAGGGACGACCTAACTGGCCGGCTCGCCGAGATCGCCTGTCCCACGCTGATCGTGCACGGGACGGCGGACGCCGCGATCCCCCTGGCGCGGGCGCAAGCGGTTGCGGACAACCTGGGCGGCCCCGTCACGTTCGTCACCGTCGAGAATGCCGCGCACGCGTCGAACGTGACCCACCCGGACGAGGTGAACGAGGCCATTCACGGGTTCCTGGGCGGGCTGCAAGGCGGATAAGGCCGGGAGCCGGCTGGTTCACTCCAGCGCGATTCGCTCGCCCAGTGCCAGCCGGTGGCCGCCGGGCATCTCCAGCACGAAGTCGCGCAGGCCCCACGGGTGGTCGGCGAGGCCGGTGACGATCCGCGCGCCGCGGGCCGCGCACTGCTCGTGCAACTCATCGACGCCGGTGACGCCGATGTAGGCAGCAGTGGTGGCGTTGACGCCCGGCGTCGAGGACCGCACCAAGGCCAGCCCCACCGCGCCGCGCCGCAGCAGCGTCAGGCCCATCTCGGGTTCCTCGACCTCGATCTCGAACCCCAGCACATCGCGCAGGAACGCCGCCGCGGGCGCGAGGTCGTCAACCTCCAGGTTGGGCCGGCAACTCAAGAACTCGGTCACAGCCACATGCTATGACCGTCACGGTGCGCCCGGCGAAGACCCTCGCGGCGCCCAGCGTCACTGACGTGCTGCGGTCGGGTCCGGCGCCTGATTCACGACGCGGAACAGTGGCGGAAGGTAACGCAGCATGAGCAGGGACCAGGTGACATGAGTGAGCGCGGGAGCGAGCACCCCGCCGGTCGCTGCCCGCTGACTGCCGAAGATCACGCTGGTGACCAGGCCGGCCAGGACCAGTGCCGGATTGCCGGTGGCGGCGGTCGACGCGACGTAGGCGAGCGTGGTCGTGCGGAGCGGGTGCGGCCCGGACCACAGGGCGCCGCGGAAGAACATTTCCTCCGCTATCCCGCTGCCCGCGGCGATGAGGACGACAAGCGGGGTTGACCCGGCGTCGGCGTAGCGCAGCACGCTGGCGATCGCACGCCGCAGGGTGCGAGAGCGACTGGCGACCCGCGCGGCGCCGTAGAACACGGCGAAGGCGGCGCCGCCGCTGACCACGGGGACAATGACCAAGGCGCGGGCCGCGTTTCCCGGGCGGTCGCGGCCGCCGTCGCCGCGCCAAGGGAGGGGACCCGCCCCGAGCGCGCCGACGGCCCAGGTGCCGGCGAGGCCGGCGGTCAGCCAGTAGAAGCGCGCGGATCCCGCCTTAGCGGTGAACGAGGATCGCAGCAGCGCCGCCGCGACGGCCGCCGCCGCGAGACGCACCGGGGCGCCGCGCCCGCGGTCGGCCCGTGCCGTCACGACCGCACCCGCTGGGCCGCGCGCCGTTCGCGGAGCGCCGCGCGTACGGCGTCGTCGTAGCCCATTGGCGGGGCCGGGATCAAGTCCCTGATGGACTGGTCACGCACGATCACCTCGTTGGTCATGGAGTCGATGAGGGCGCGGCCGGTGCGCGGGTCGACGTCGGTGACCAAGGTCAGCCACAACGAGGACAGCGCCGGACTGAGCAGCGGCACGGGCAGCAGCAGCAGCGGGCGGTGCTCGATGGCGGCGACGCGACGCAGCATCGTCGAGTACTGGAGCACCTCGGGCCCGCCCACCTCGTAGACTCCCCCGGCCGCCTCCGGCGGCTCGAGCACGCCCGCCAGGTACCGCACCACGTCGTCGACCGCGATCGGCTGGGTGCGCGTGGCGACCCACCGAGGGGTGACCATGACCGGCAGGTGCTCCACGAGCTGGCGAGTCAGCTCCCAGGAAATACCGCCGTGGCCGACGATGATCCCCGCCCGGATGACCGTAACCGGAACGCCACCGACGCCCAGCCGGTTCTCGACCTCCCGGCGGCTGCGCAGGTGAGCGGACAGGTTGTCCGCGTCTTCCCCCAGTCCGCCCAGGTAGACAATGCGTCGCAGGCCGGCCAGGGCGGCGGCCCGGCCGAACGCGGCGGCCCCGGCGGCGTCCTTGCGCTCGAAGTCCTCTTCCTGGAGCGAGTGCACCAGGTAGTACGCGGCCTGACAGCCGGACATGGCCGGCCCTAGGGTGGCGGGGTCGTGGACGTCACCCCGCGCCGGCGTGCCCGTGCCCCGGTATCCGGGCGGGTTCCTGGTCATGGCGACCACGTCGTGGCCGGCCTGGTCCAAGGTCACGCACAACCGCTGACCGACGAAGCCGGACGCGCCGGCCACCAGTACCTTCATCGCTCCCCCACGCATTCCGTGGCCGCCCCGCCGCTTGCGGCCAGGCCAGCCCCCGTAACCGGAACGTTTCCCGCCTACCCGCGAGCCTGGGTCCCACACCAGGTCGCCATCAGGAGAGAATGGGCGCCATGGGCGACGATGAGCTCGCAGTGACACGCCGGAGCCTGCACGGGGTGGCCGAACTGGTCCTCGCCGGCCCGCAGTACCGGGCCACCGGCAAACTGCGGCTCGGCGTCGTCCCCGGCGGCTTCGCGACGATCTTGACTCCCCGCTTGCGGGTTGACGGCGGCCTGGTCACCGCCGCTGAAGGAGCGCGGGTCCCCATGGGCGGCCGCACTCCGCGCGCCCTCGGAGCTGAGCTCGGGGTGCCGGCCGGCCGTCCCGACGGCGCCTACGACGGCGGTTCCGGTGTCGATCTCGACGAGACGCTGGCGGTGGACGCTGACCGGGCGGACGTGATCGTCGGGGCGCTGGCCCTCGGTCACGAGGCGCTGGTCGCCTTCGCGCCCGGGGAGACGCCGGTGCTGTGGCCGGAGCACTTCGACGTGGCGATCCGCGTGCAGGACACTAACTTCGGTGTCTCGCCGGGTGACGGCTTCCTCGCGGAGCCTTACGCGTACGTGGGGGTGGCTTCCCCGCCTGCCGGTGACTTGTTCTGGAACGCCCCGTTCGGTGCCGCCGTGCCGCTGCGCGAACTTCCGGATGTCGACGCCGTCAGCGGGTTTTTCGCCGAGGGCCGCCAGCGCGCCCGGTAACCCGCGGTTCCTGCCCTACGATGGGGCAGGGCTAGCGGGCCAGGGCGCCCATCGGGTCCCAGGCAGGCAGGACGATCGGCTCGGCTTCCAGGGCGCTCCGCAGGTCGGCGGGAAGCGTGCTCTTGCGGGCGGCGATCTCGAAGACGTACTGGTCAAACCAGGAGTCGTTCATCGTGAAGAAGCCGTCAAGGCCGGTGTCGGATCCCCAGCTGTTCTCGACGCGCCAGCGCCGGGTCGCCCCGTCCAGCACGTCGACCCCGGTGAAGAGCATCGCGTGCGTCATCGCGGTCTCGTGGTACGCGAGGCGGGCGGCCTTATCGAGGTCGAAGGCGGCGTTGTAGACCGACGGCATGTCGTAGAGCTCGGCGTCCCAGTACGCGTAGTCGCTGCTCATCATCTTGCCGACATCACAGCCGAACCAGACCGGCTCGCCGCCCTGGATAGTGGCCGCGGCGACGTCCTTGATGACCCGCATGTCGACGTTGAGGTAGGTGACCGGCGGGCCGCCGATGACGTTGCCGAGGTACTCGACGGTGAAGGTCCGGCCGACCGGGCTGGACGGCCGGGGGTCGTTGACCAGGCAGACGTAGTCGCTGACCGGCAGGTCCACGTACTTGGCGGCGAACTCCCGGGGGGTGAGGACGCCGTCCCGGTGGAAGTTCTTGTCCTTGTCCGTCCACTGCCAGTCGAAGCGCTCCGGTGGCGTGCCCAGGTGAATGCACAGGACCCGGTAGACGACCTGCATGATCTCGGCCTTGGCCGCGCGGGCGGCCTCCAGCCCTCCGGCCGTGGCGGCACGGACCGCCCGTGCCCCCTGGCGAAGCTGGTAGCGGAGGGTAGAGTTCATCCGGCCCGTGTTCGACGAGCTCTGGGTTTCCGGCATGTATCCCTTGGGAACCAGGCCGTGCTTGGCCACGAGCGCGGCGAACATGTTCCACTGGCCGCCGTCGCTGGCCACCGAGTCCAGCAGGAAGGCGACGGTCCGGTCGTCGAGGTCGCGGTCCGCGGTCTCGATGATCGCCTCGAGGAAGTAGTTGGCGCGCTCGAGCTTGTCCCAGAACATCGCGTAGTTCTGCGAGAACTCGAAGTCCTTGAGCCCGGTCCCCCGCATGACGCCCACGCGCAGCAGGTTCAGCCCGGCGAACAGCCAGCAGCGGCCGCTCCGCTCCTGGTTGGTGACCTTCCAGTCGTCCAGCGTCGTCGACACCGAGTGGTCGATGCTGCTGACGATTTCCCTGTTGATGGCCACGTCGTCGACGGTCACCCGGGTCACGGCATTCTGGGCGAGCCGGTACGTCGGGTTGGCCGAGAAATCCTTGCGCAGTCGTTCCAGGTCAGCGGCAGCGAGCGTGCCATCCATCGCAGCGTCCTTTCGCGTCGTCGTCTCGGCCTACCCCCAGGTTAGATCTTGCCGCCGACTTGTCCGGCTTCGTCCCCGGTCACTGGTCGCCCCCGGTTACCTGCTCGAGATAGCGGCGCCGGCCCTGGCCGGTGGTTAGCGACCGCCAGGCCCAGCTTGCGGGATGACGCGAAGCAACCTATCGTTCCGATATATCAAGTCAATATATCGGGCTGGGGATTCGGTGCGGCCCGGCTGACGCGGGAGCTGCGATGAGGCGGGTCGACTACGACACGGAGCAGTACCAGGACTACGCGCGCGGCCGTGCGCTCGCCGAGCGGCAGCTGCAAGCATGGATCGGCGCTTTCGAAGCGGCGCTGCCCCGCCGGCGCCCGCTAGCGGGGCTGGACGTCGGCTCGGGGACGGGCAGGTTCACCCCGGCCCTGGCGCGAGCGTTCGGGCCGGTCACCGGCGTCGAGCCGTCGGTCCGCATGCGCGAGGTCGCGCAGGCGCGGTCGCGCCATCCCGGCGCCCGGTACCTGGCAGGCTCGGCCGAGGACATGCCGGTGCCGTCCGGCAGCGCCGACTACGCGCTCATGTTCCTGTCCTGGCACCATGTCCAGGGCAAGCCGCAGGCGGTCCGGGAGCTGGCCCGGGTGCTCAGGCCCGGCGGCCGGCTGCTGTTGCGCGCGAACTTCAGCGACCACCATCCCCGGCCGTGGTGGCTGGAGCACTTTCCCCGCGGCTACGCCGCGGATGCCGCGCTATTTCAGCCGCTGCACGAGGTCATCGCGATGTTCACGTCGGCCGGGTGGCGCGTCGCCAGCTTCGGCACGGTGACCGAGCCGTCGTCCGGCACCCGCGGTGACGTGCTCGACCGGCTTCGCCTGCGCACCCTTTCGTTCTTCGCGCAACTCAGCCCGGACGAACTGGAGACCGGCTTCCGGCGCCTGGAGCAGGCGGTCGCCGCGGATCCCGGCGCACCCGCGCCCGTGTTCGCTGAGCCGCTGCTCACGCTGGAACGCTGTCAGTGACTTAGCTTCAAAGCATTCGTCCGAACGGATGCGTGCCCCTGCCCCGTGCGCCCACCTGCTCCCGGTCCGGCGCGGCCGTTTTTAAGTCGCGTTTAAGGAGCGGTTTCGGCCCTCCTGAGTCTCGCTTGGTCTGCTGGGCGCAAGCCCAACAAGCCAAGGAGGCTCTCATGCAGAACCGAACCAGGGTGATCGTCGCCGCGGTAGTCGCCGCGGCTCTGGCCGCGGGCAGTACCGGCGCCGCGCTGGCGTCGACGGCGGGCACGAAGCCCGGCGCCCGGCCGGCGACCGTGTCCGCCAGCGGGAAGCCGGCCGGCGGTGGCGCGGTCGGCGCGCTGGGCGGCGCGAAGGCCGCCGCCCGCGCCAGCGCCGCCGCGCAGCCGGGCAACGACGCGTTCACGGCGGCCGTGGCCAGGGAGCTGCACGTGAGCACGGCGCGGGTCGACGCGGCGCTGCGCCCGCTGCTGGCGACCGGGCGGGTCGACTCGTCGTCGCCGGAATTCGCCGCGGCCGCCCGCGCGCTTGGCGTCAGCCCGCAGCAGTTGTTCGCCGCGCTGGCCCAGGCCAAGCAGAGCCTGGCGGGAAGCGATGCAGGACCCAAGACCGGAAGCAAGCCGGGGGCCGGCACCGGAGGCAAGTGACGCGATCACGGGTGCCGGTTTGCGAAACGTGCCGGATACTGGCCGCGTGCGGGTGCTCGTGGTGGACGACGATGAGGCGGTGCGCGGCGCGCTCACCCATGCGCTGCACCGTGACGGCTACGAGGTGTCCACGGCGGCCGACGGCGCCACCGCGCTGGCCGTGCTGCTGCGGAGCCGGCATGAGGCCGTGGTGCTTGACGTCCTCATGCCGGAGCCGAGCGGGCTTGAGGTGTGCCGCGCGATCAGGGCGCGCGGCGACGACACCCCGATCCTGATGCTGACCGCGCGCGACCTGGTCTCTGACCGGGTCGCGGGCCTCGACGCCGGCGCGGACGACTACCTGGCCAAGCCGTTCGCGCTGGAGGAACTGCGGGCGCGGCTGCGGGCGTTGCTGCGGCGCAGCGGCGCGGGCGCTGAACTGCTGCGGTTCGCCGATATCGACCTCGACCTCGCGGCGTACCAGGCGAGGCGCGGCGGCAGGCGCCTGCCGCTGACGAAGACCGAGCTGGCGCTGCTTGAACTGTTCCTCCGCAACCCGGGCCGGGTGCTTTCCCGCACCCAGATATTCGAGTCGGTGTGGGGGTACGACTTCGGCCCGGAATCCAACGGGCTCTGGGTCTACGTCAGCTACCTGCGGCGCAAGATGGGCGAGCCGCGGCTGATCCAGACCGTGCGCGGGCTGGGCTACGTGCTGCGGGAAGAGCGATGAACCTGCGCACCAGGGTCGCGATCGCCGTCGGCGTGGTCGTCTTCTGCGCGCTGGCGGTCGTGGCCGCGGTCGTCTACCCGGCGGTCGGCGCCGACCTGCGCGGAAGCAATGACCAGGCGCTCGTCCAGGCCGCGGGTGACGCCCCGACGGTCGCGGCAAAGCTCAAGCAGTCCCGCACCCCGGTGGGGCAGCTGGTCCCGTTCGGCGACACCGAGCTCCAGATCCTTTCCGCCGCAACGGTCGGCCCCACGAACGGGTTCGTGGGCGTCACCGAGCAAGACGTCCAGGTGGCCCTGGGCAAGGACAAGCCGTACTTCCACGACGAGGCCTACGGCAACGTCGTCTACCGCATTTACACCACGCAGTTCCCCGGCAATCCGGGAATGCTGGTCCGCGTCGCCGTGCCGTTGTCGGACGCGACATCAACTCAGACGGAGCTTGGCTGGCTGCTCGCCGCGCTGGTGCCGGCCGCCGCGATCGGCGCGGCGGTGGTGGCCCGGCTGGCCGCGGGCCGGGTGCTGCGCCCGGTCGGGCGGCTCACGGAGACCGTCGAGCGGATCAGGGCCACCGGCGACCTCAGCGCGCGGATCGACACGCCGGGCCAGGACGAGATCAGCCGGCTCGGCCAGGCATTCGCCGCGATGACGGCCGCGCTCGACGAATCGGTGGGAGCGCAGCGGCGCCTGGTCGCCGACGCCTCGCACGAGCTGCGCACGCCGCTGACCAGCCTGATCACTAACCTCGAACTGCTCGCGGAACAGCCAGACGACCCCAATGCCCCCGCGCTCGTCGCGGCTGCGCTGGCCGAGGCGGGCGAGCTGCGCGTGCTGGTCAACGACCTCGTCGACCTGGCGCGGGACGGGCGGGCCGCCTTCCATGTCGAAGACGTCCGGCTTGACCTGGTCGCGGAACGGGTCGCGGCGCGCGCCGCCGACCGGGCGCCCGGGCTGACGTTCGTGCTCGCCTGCCAGCCGACGCTGGTCCGCGGCGACCCGGACGCCCTGGAACGGGCGATCGGCAACCTGGTCGACAACGCGCTGAAGTGGAGCCCGCCGGACGGACACGTCCGCATCTCGGCCGCCGCGGGGACGGTCGAGGTCACCGACGAGGGGCCGGGCATTCCCGCGGACGACCTGCCGCACATCTTCGATCGCTTCTACCGGTCGGCCGCGGCCCGGTCGCTACCCGGCTCGGGCCTCGGCCTCGCGATCGTCCGCCAGATCGCCGACGCGCACGACGGAACCGTCGAGGCGGTTCCGCTGCCGCAGGGGGTGACATTCCGCTTCCGGATGCCGGAGACCGCCACCGACCAGCAGGTCGCGGCGCCCGGCCGAGCCGGCTCGCCGGGTGACGATTAGAGGCGGGGACAGCTACGGCTGACGTTCAGACTGTCATGTTTTTCTTGAGACGGTCGTCATGGCTTCTGACCTGCGAAGACTTAGCGTGGCTAAGCGACGGAGGCCGGAATTTCGTGTCAAGACCCTAAAAAGTCCCGTAGCGCACCCGCGGCATGTGCTGGATTATTGGACCAGCCGCAGGTCTGCTGGCCATCGCCGCGTGCTGCCGGCCATCGCAAACATCCGGGAAAGGGGTTCACATGAGCATCACCACGCGAGCAGCGGTCTGCCGCGTGCCTGGCCAGCCGTGGGAGATCACCGAGCTCGAGCTGGACGACCCGAAGGCGAACGAGGTCAGGATCAAGTTCTACGCGGCGGGCCTGTGCCACTCCGACGACCACATCCAGAAGGGCGACGCGCCGATGCGCCTGCCGGTGGTCGGCGGGCACGAGGGCGCTGGCATCGTAGAGTCGGTCGGCCCCGCCGTCACCAGGGTCAAGGTCGGCGACCACGTGACCTGCTCGTTCATTCCCGCCTGCGGCAAGTGCCGGTACTGCTCGACCGGCCGTCAGCAGCTGTGCGACGCCGGCCTGAACGCGGCTGTCGGATGCTTCCCCGACGGCACGTTCCGTTTCCACCAGGGCGGCGAGGACTTCGGCGGGCTGTGCGTGCTCGGCACGTTCTCGCAGTACGCGGTGGTGCACGAGTACTCCGTCATCAAGATCCCGGACGAGATCGGCTTCGACGTCGCCGCGCTGGTGGCCTGCGGCGTCCCGACAGGCTGGGGCTCGGCGGTCCGCGCGGGCGGCGTGCGCGCCGGGCAGACCGTGGTGATCTACGGCACCGGCGGCGTCGGCATGAACGCCGTGCAGGGCGCCGCCCTCGCCGGCGCGAAGAACGTGGTCGTGGTGGACCCGGTGGAGTTCAAGCGGGACATGGCCACCAGCGTGTTCGGCGCCACGCACGCGTTCGCCACCGCCAAGGAAGCGCACGACTTCGTGGTCGAGACCACCTGGGGCGAACTGGCCGACGTCGCGATCATCACCGTCGGCATCCTGCACGACGAGGTGATCGCCAACGCCATCAAGGTGGTGGGCAAGTCCGGCCAGGTCACGGTCACCGCGGTCGGCAACGGCTGGATCAACGAGAACCCCGGCATGCTGATCGGCTACCAGCGCCGCATCCAGGGCTCGATCTACGGCGGCTGCAGCCCCCTAGTCGACGTGCCGCAGCTCATCGGCCTGTACCAGGCGGGCAAGCTCAAGCTCGACGAGCTGATCACCCGCAAGTACACGCTTGACGAGATGAACCAGGGCTACCAGGACATGCTCGACGGCAGGAACATCCGCGGCGTGATCATCCACGAGCATTAGGACTAGGAACGAAGATGAGCACCATCACCACCCGCGCCGCCATCGCCCGGGCACCGCACGTCGGCTGGGAGATCACCGAGCTCGAGCTCGACGACCCGAAGGCGCACGAGGTCCGGGTCAAGATCATGGCCGCCGGGCTGTGCCACTCCGACGACCACATCACCACCGGCGACGCGCCGATCCGGCTGCCGGTCGTGGGCGGGCACGAGGGCGCGGGCATCGTCGAGTCCGTCGGCCCCGACGTGCAGCGCGTGAAGCCGGGCGACAAGATCGTCTGCTCGTACATCCCGGCCTGCGGCGCCTGCCGGCCGTGCTCGACCGGGCACCAGAACATGTGCGTGAAGGGGCTCAACGCGGGCACCGGCATGTTCGAGGACGGCACGTGGCGCTTCCACGAGGGCGAGACGGACATCGGCGGCTTCTGCACGCTCGGCACGTTCTCGCAGTACGCGGTCGTTTCTGAGTGGGCCACCGTGCCACTGCGCGAGGACTTCCAGGACATCCCGTGGGAGCTCCTGAGCCTGGTGGGCTGCGGCGTGCCGACTGGCTGGGGATCCTCCGTGCACGCGGCCGGGGTACAGGCCGGCGACACCGTCGTGATCTTCGGCGCGGGCGGCGTCGGCAGCAACGCGGTGCAGGGCGCGCGGTTCGCCGGGGCGAAGAACGTGGTCGTGGTGGACCCGGTGGAGTTCAAGCGGGACATGGCCACCAGCGTGTTCGGCGCCACGCACGCGTTCGCCACCGCCAAGGAAGCGCACGAGTTCGTGCGCGAGACCACCTGGGGCCAGCTCGCCGACCACGCCATCATGACGCCCAACGCCGTCACCGAGGAAATGGTGAACGCCGCGGTGCAGATGACCGGCAAGGGCGGGAAGGTGACGATCACCGCCGTCGGCCACATCAACGAGCGCGCCGTTCACCTGCACGCGGGCGCGCTGATCGGCTACATGCGCCAGGTGCGCGGCGCGCTGTTCGGCGACAGCAACCCGCTGTACGACATCCCGATGCTGCTCGGCCTGTACAAGTCCGGCCAGCTCAAGCTGGACGAGCTGGTCACCAGCAAGTACTCGCTCGACCAGGTGAACCAGGCCTACCAGGACATGAACGACGGCAAGAACATCCGCGGCGTCATCGTCCACGAGCACTAGCGGTGCCGGCCCTGGCAGGCCAACAACGGGCGAGGACCCGCCACCCGGCCTGCCGGGGCCGTTTGTTACGCCCGCTAGTTAGCGCTCTGCGGATGCGTGCCTGGCTCGGTGATGTCACTGGAGCGCAGCAGCGGCGGGAAGAGCTGTCTGGCGCCGCCGCGCCGGTAGAGCGCCGCCGGCCTGCCGAGCTGCAGCCTGCGGTCCCCAGTAGGCTCCACGAACTGCCATGCCCGGGTCACCTTGCGCCGGAAGTTGCTCGGATCGAGCGGGACGCCCCAGACGGCCTCGTAGACATGGCGCAGGTCGCTGATGCTGAACGGCTCCGCGCAGAAGGCGGCGGCCACCGTCGTGTACTCCAGGTGAGAGCGAGCCCTGTCCAGGGCCTCGCGCAGGATGGCCAGGTGATCGAAGGCCAGCCGCCCACCGCCGTCAAGTGCCTCGCGGACCGGTACCCAGCGAGCCGCCCGGGCGTCGGTGCCCGCGACGGGCACGGGCAGCCCCGGGCCGAGGGCGAGGTACGCCACGGAGATTACCCGGCCGCGCGGGTCACGCTCCGGGTCGCCGTACGTGCGCAACTGCTCTAGGTGCAGATATCGGCCGTCAATACTGGTCTCTTCTTCGAGTTCCCGCCGCGCGGCCTCGTCCAGGGTCTCGCGCTCGCGGACGTAGCCGCCAGGCAGCGCGGGCTGGCCGAGGAAGGGCTCCTTCCCGCGTTCAATCAGCAGTACCTGCAGCTCGCCGCCCCTGACCGTGAAGATCACGAGGTCAACCGCGACTGTCACGGCCGACGCCTGCACGCTCCCGTTGCTGTTGGCAATCATGAACCAGCCTTACTAAAGGTTACCTTGACCATAATAGGTTCCCGTCTTATGGTCATATATACCTAAAGTGAGGGCACTGGGGAGATCCCGATGGCTCAGTCTCAGTCTCTGGTCACCCCGACGTTGCAAGACACCAGCCAGGCAGCAACGGCGGCAACCCGGCATCTGTGCGCAGGCACTTTCCTCGACCGCGAGTTCCGAGACTTGGTCCTCGGCCAGGTACGGCACGGCGCCGCTCGCCGCGTGCCGCCTTCCTACGGCTTCGATCTCGTCCCGGTCGTCTCGCAGGCGTGGCGGTCGTGGTGGTTGGAGACGACCGGGCAGGCATTCATCCTGGCGCTGCTCGTGATCGCGATAGTCGTTGACGTCAACGCCGCGATTACCGCTATCTGCGCCAGCGGCATCTGGTACCTGGGCTCGCTGATGGTGCGGCACGCGCCCGAGACCGCGCGGCTGCACGTCAAATCGACGTCGGCGCGCTGGCTACGACGCTCGCTCCGGGTCGGCGAGCGGGAACGGCACCGGGAGCTATCCCGCCTGCTCGGCGTCAGCGCGGGCGGCTGCGTAGCGCTGATCGTGATCGGCGATTCCTCCGCGACCTCGGGAGGCTCACTGGCGCACGGTGTCTTCGCCGCGGCCGTGCTCTTGCTGTTGCTCGCGGCCACGGCGGGCCTGATCGGGGCCGCCCATCAGGCGGCGCTGAACCGCACCTGCTCAGCGGGATCCCTTCGGCCGGCCCGACTCGGCAGGCGACTGAGCATGATCGATCAGCAGCAGTGCTGCGACTACGTCGTATACCGGAGGCCTTCGCCAGAGGACGGCGGCCCTGGGCAGACGTTTCCCGGCTGGGATCGCGAGCCCACGCGTTTCATCGGCAGTGGCATCCTGGTGCACCGCTGGTTGCCGCCGCTCGGCGTTCAATTGCTGCGGCCGGGCGAGGGCAGCATGCCTGACCGGGAATACCCGTCCCCGCCCTTCGCATCCCACGAGCTGGTGGAGCACCTCAAAAACACCATGAAGCAGGTCGGTGACGGAGGAGACCCCACGCGCCTGCGCGGATTCGACGTCAGGGACCGGCTGTACATCGCGGAAACAGAGGTGGGAACGGACCGGGGCTTCCTGCGGCGGCGGTGCCCCTTCGCAGAGGTCAAGCGCATCATCGATGACCCGCACGACGCCGTCCGGCACTATCTGGAGATCCGCGTCAGCAGCAAGGGCGAGGTGGTGACTACCGTCTTCCTCAGGGTCACCATCCGAGGCAGGACCCTGAGCCTCGACTTCTCCGCTTGCGCGCTGACCCGCACCCCGCTCGCCTTTCAGGTGCTTGAGCAGTACGCGGAGACCGGGTGGCGTGCCGTGCTGCGCGCCGCCGCCCGTGGAATCGGTGGTCTTCCCCAGTCCCTCGCCGGACTGTGGCGACTCGGCCAGGTTCCTTGGGTTTTTGCGCGCTCGGCGTGGGCCGCACGAGACCGGACGATCACCCCGCGCCGCGGACTGATGATCGGTTCGCGGCTCAGCGTCCGCGAGGAAATAGCCGAGGACTGGGATGACGCGGACCTGGACAAGATCACCATTTATGACGAAATGAAGATCGTCGAGCAACGGCTGCTGAGAGCGACGGAAGACTTCCTGGAGGCCAGGAATGTCGACACCTCGATATTCAGGCGGCGCGTCTTCAGCATCATCAACACGGGCGTACTCAACATGGGGAAGCTCGAAATGAGCCAGTCCGCCGTCGGCACCGGCTCCCAGGTCCGGGTCGGCGGCACCAGCCCCGAACCCAGCGACGAGCAGCACCCACCGGACGGAGCGACGCAATGACACACCACGGGCAAAACTCGGGAGTCGCCACCTACGGGGGAAAGACGGTCATTAAGCAGTCGGCCGTCGGCCCCGGCGCCACTGTCACCATCAACGCGGCCCAGGCGCCGCGCCAAAGGGGAAGGAACGCTGGCGTGGGGGTCATTACCGTCATCGCCGAGGAGGCCGCGGCGGTCCGCGTTTCGCTCGGCCTAGAGCCGGCCGAGGTCGGCGGTCGCAGCGTTGACGTCGGCACCGTGCACGTCCACGGCAAGCAGGTAACGGTAGCCGCCAGCCGGGCACTCGCCCAAGGCCAGGAATCCGCCATTGCCGCCTACAACCACCTCCGCGAGCACTTCCACCCCGCGGTCATCGCCCTCACCGGGATAGCCGGAGGCATTCACCGGGATGTGCGACTCGGCGACGTCGTCGTGGCTACCCAGGTCGTCTGCTATGACCTGCGCAAGGAGACGCCCTCCGGCACCCGGTACCGCGGCCGGGAGCAGCAAGCCCCGGCCATGATCGGCCACGCCGTGAAAGAGTTCTTCACCGGCCACGGCGACCCGGCGGAATTCGCCGTCGATGGACCAGAGCACGCGAAAGAATTTATCCGGGTATTTAACGGGCCTATCGGCTCAGGCAACGCCGTCATCGCCGACCGCGATTCAGATATTCTCAAATACTTGGCGCGGTTCAACGACAAGATCCTCGCGGTCGACATGGAGGCAGCGGGCCTGGGTCTGGCGCATCACGAAGACATCGCGCCATCGGGCCACCCGCTGGGATGGCTCGTCATCCGCGGGATCTCCGATGACGCCGGGGCGCGAAAAGACGACGAGTACCACCACATAGCCGCCAGGAACGCCGCATTCGTGCTGCGCGAACTACTCCCTTACCTGCCGGTCACGCCGTCCGGCCCGCGGGCCGCTGAAGGCCGTTCCGCCCAGTGCGCCGGTTGTCGCTTGGCTAGCGTTTTCCGCCACCTCGATTGTGCGCGCTCGCCGGAGCCCGACGGCGGGCGTGGACATCTCGCCGCCCGCGCCCTTCACTAGAACACGCATGGCCAAGCAGCACGAAAGGCGGCGATGACGATTCTCACCGACACAACGGGCATCCGGTCGGTCACGGGCGAGTTCAGTTACCTGGCCCCGGAGTCCACGGTGCTCCGCCGGTTCACCGCGCCCGGGCAGAGCGTCAACACCGGGACCTACCGCGCGTACGAGATGCCGGTACGCGACGGGCGGCTTGTCCGTGACCAGTTCACGCTCGACCGCAACGGCTTCGCGATCGTCGGGCACACCTCGGCGGTAACGGACTTCACGGACCGGGACGAGGTGGACCGCGTCTACGTCGGCGAGGTGGCCGAGTTCGTGAAGTCCTACACCGGGGCCGACCGGGTGGCGACGCTCGGCTGGACGCTGCGCCGCTCCGCCGCCCCCGGGGAGAACGCCTCGCAGCCGCAGGCGGCCCTGGTCCATGACGACTTCTCGGTCGCCGGCGCGCGCGGCCGGGCCGAGGCGGCCTACGCCGGCAGCTTCCCTGACGGTCCCGGGTTCCGCCGGGCGCTGATCACCAGCCTGTGGCGCGTGTTCAGCCCGCCGCCGCAGGACTGGCCGCTCGCCATCTGCGACTACACGAGCGTCGGGCCCGGCGAGGGGCTTGATAACCGGCTGTACTTCGTGGACAAGATTCCCGCGGACCTGTACGCGGAGATGCCCGCGGACGCCCCGGGAACCAGCGGCTTCGAGTTTCACCACAACCCTGGCCACCAGTGGTGGTACTTCCCGGACATGACCCGTGACGAGATCCTGTTCTTCACGCTCAACGACAGCGACCACTCGCGGGCCTGGCGCGTCCCGCACAGCGCCTTCCACGACAAGGCCGCGCGGGCCACCCGGCCGCGGCACAGCATCGAGTTCCGCACGATCGCCTATTTCGAGTAGCCGCGCCGGCGGGTTCACCCGGTGCAGATGCCAAGGTCAAGGTGACACGGGGGCGAGCGCGGCGGCGACCAGGGCGGCGACCCGGGCGTTGTTCTCCGCCAGCGCCAGGTTAGCCGGGACGCTCGCGCCCGCTGTCTGCCGCTCGACCCGCTCGAGCACGAACGGCGTCACGGCCGCGCCGGTAATGCGCGCGGCCGCGCATTCGGCGAGCGCGGCGTCGAGCGCGGCGTTCAGCGGCCCGGGGGCGAGCTCGTCGGCGGACGGGATCGGCACGGTCAGCAGCACGCCGGTGGACTCGCGCGTCCGGCCGCGCAGCACGTCGGCCACCACCCGGGCGGTCTCCACGCGGTGCGGCACTGGCAGCCCGCTTGAGCGCAGGTAGAAGGCGGGAAACCAGTCGTGCTGCCAGCCGAGCACCGGGACGCCCGCCGTCTCCAGGTACTCCAGCGTCCTGGCGAGGTCGAGGAACGCCTTCGCGCCCGCGCACACCGTGATGACGGGATGGCTCGCGAGCGCGTCCAGGTCAGCCGAGATGTCGCCGGTCAGCTCGGCGCCCCGGTGCACGCCGCCGATGCCGCCCGTGGCGAAGACCTCGATGCCCGCGGCGTGCGCCAGCGCCACCGAGGCGGACACGGTCGTCACGCCGACCTCGAGCCCCTGCGCGACGGCGACCGCGATGTCGCGCTCGGCGACCTTCGTGCTGCCCGCGAGCACCCGTTCCTCCTCCCCCGGCTCAAGCCCGACGCGCGCCTTCCCGTCGAGGATGGCGGTGACGGCGGGTTCCGCGCCGCCCGCGCGGACCGCGGCCAGGCACCGCTGCAGCGCGTCTCCGTTGGCCGGAGCGGGCAGTCCGAGCCGGGAGAAGATCGTGGATTCAAGAGCGACCACGGGGCGGCCCGCGGCCAGCGCGGCGGCGACAGCGTCCGCGACCTTGATCGTGTCCCGGCCGCGGGCGTTGCCGGCGGCCGCTGTCGCGCCGGTCGTTGTCCTGGTCATGACCTGGGTGCTCCTCGGTGATCGGTCCTGGGCGGTGGCCGCGCCCAGGCAGCAACAGTACGCGCCCCGTCCGGGAAGCTGACGTGCCGCGGCGACCCGCCGCGCCCGCCTGCCGCACTGGGCCGCTCCTCTTTGTGGTCGCGCGCTTACGCGACGGGAAAGCCGCTGTCGGGTGCGCGGGTGACCCGATAGCCTCACGGTCATGCGCGATGAGTCGATTGGGAGCTTCCTCACCCGCCTCGCGGCCCGCAGCGCGGCGCCGGGCGGCGGTGCCACCGGCGCGCTGCACGCCGCACAGGCCGCCGCCCTGCTGGCGATGGTCGCCAGGTTCAGCGACGGCCCCCGGTACGACGCCGAGACCGTGGGCCGGGTCCGGGCCGCCGCGGACGGGCTCGCCGATGAGGGGGTCGGCCTCGCCGTCGCCGACTCGGCGGCGTTCGAGAAGGTGGTCGACGCCTACAGGCTGCCGAAAGACACCCCGGAGGCCCAGGCGGCGCGCTCCGCGGCGATCGCGGACGCGATGGCGGGCGCGGCCCGCCCGCCGGCGGACCTGATGGCCGCGTCCGTGCGGCTCGTGGGCCTCGCCGAGGAGCTGCTTCCGGTGGCGAACAAGAACGTGATCTCCGACATCGGCGCGGCGGCGGCCGCGATCAGCGCCGCGGCGGTCACCGCCGCGCTGAACATCGAGGCGAACCTGTCGGCGATCAAGGACCCCGCGCTGGCGGCGGAACTGACCGCGACGGCGGCCCTCGCCGACGGCGTGACCGACCGGGCCGGCCGGGTGATCGCCGCCATCCGCGAGGAGATAACGCAGTGACCACGGGGCGGGGGGGCCGTGAGCTGAGCGGCCGTGAGCTCGCCCGTCAGCTGCGCGCGGCGGCCGCCGAGCGGGCCGCCGGGCTGACCAAGGAGGGGCGCCAGCCCCGGCTCGCGGTCGTCACCGCGAACAACGACGGCGGCAGCGCCGCCTACGTGCGGTCGATAGCCAATGCCGCGGCCCGCGAGGGGATCGCCTGCGACGTGGCCCGCACGACGACCGTGGCCGGCATCACCGCGACCCTCGCGCAACTCGCCGACGACCCCGAGGTGCACGGCATCATCCTGCAGACGCCGCTGCCCGAGGGCGCGAACCTCGCCGAGCTCGCGACCGCCATCCCGCGGGCCAAGGACGTGGACGGCGCCGGCCCGGAGTCGATCGGGCGCCTGGTGGCGGGCCTGCCCGCGTTCGCCCCGGCCACCGCGGAGGCCGTGCTGACCCTCCTTGACCATTACGGCGTGGAGCTGCGCGGCAGGCACGCGGTCGTAGTGGGCCGGTCGGTCGTGGTCGGGAAGCCCGCCGCGCACCTGCTGCTTGACCGGCACGCCACCGTCACCATCTGCCACTCGCGCACCCCCGACCTGCCGTCGATCACCCGGCAGGCCGACGTGCTCGTGGTGGCGGCCGGCCGGGCCGGGCTGATCGGGCCCGGTCACGTCTCCCCGGGGACCACGGTCATCGACGTGGGCACGAACGCCACGCAGGACGGCGGCCTCGCGGGCGACGTCGACCCCGCGGTCGCCGGCGTCGCGGCGGCCCTCACGCCGGTTCCCGGCGGCGTCGGCCCGGTCACGACGGCCCTCCTGCTCAGCCACGTGGTCGCGGCCGCCGCGGGGGCGCCACCCGGGACAACACGTTAGAGTTTGTCGGTTTTAACGCGCGCTGGCCGTCGGATTTAGTAGAAACGAGCAGCGTGACAGGAGAAGCTGACGTACTGGGACAGCCAGGCGGACACCTTTGACGACATTGCCGACCACGGACTGCGCGACCCGCAGGTCAGGGAGGCGTGGCGGGGGCTGCTGCGCGCTCACCTCCCTCCGGCCCCGGCGGCCGTCGCGGACATCGGCTGCGGTACCGGATCGCTGTCGGTGCTGCTCGCGGGCGAGGGGTACGCGGTCACCGGGCTCGACTTCGCCCCGGCCATGATCAGGGCGGCCCGGGCCAAGGCCAGGTCGGCCACCGTCAGCGCTCGCTTCGTGCTGTCCGACGCGGCGACGCCGGCCCTGCCGCCCGCCAGCTTTGACGTGGTCCTCGCCCGGCACGTGCTGTGGGCCATGCCGGACGTCGACCTGGCGCTGGCCGGCTGGCTCCGGCTGCTGCTGCCGGGAGGAACGCTGGTACTCGTCGAGGGCCGCTGGTCCACCGGCGCGGGCCTCACCACCGCCGAGGCGGGCCGGGCCGTGCTGCGTCAGCGCAGCGACGCCATGATCACCGAACTCGACGACCCGGCCCTGTGGGGCGGCCCGGTCAACGACGAGCGCTACCTGCTGGTCAGCCGCCGGTGACGGCGCGACGGCGGAGCGGGGCGGCGGAGCCCGCCCCGCGACCACATGCAAAACCGATCACGAGTGACGCGCGAAAGTTGGTAAATTCCCCAGCCCAGGTGACGCAACTTCTGTCCCGCGAGCCGATTGCCAGGCCGCGCGCCCGCGCCACATAATCGGCAGCGTCCTGGTTTCTGGCACCGAATTACCCAAGTACGGGTGCGTGAGAAGTGGAGATAGGCGTTGGACGTCACCTTGGAGGGCAAGGTCGCGCTGGTCACCGGCTGCGGGCCGAACATCGGCAGCGGCATCGCCCTGGCCCTGGCCCGGTACGGCGCGAAGGTCGCCGTCAACGACGTGTCCAAGGAGTCGATCGACGCGTGCATGGCCAGGATCGAGCGCAACGGCGGCACCGCGATGGCGGCACCCGGCGACGTGACCGACGAGGAGACCGTCAAGGGTTACATCAACGACGTCCTCGCCGCGTGGGGCAAGATCGACATCCTCGTCAACAACGCGGCGCTGCTCGGCGGACGCGGCGTGCTCGACGAGACCGCCGAGGCGTTCCACCGGGCGGTCACCGTCTCGTCGATGGGCACGTTCCTGAACACCAAGTACGTCGCCCGGTCGATGGCCGAGCGCGGCGTCAAGGGCTCGATCGTGTGCATCTCCTCCTCAAACGGCTGGAACGGCAGCGCGGGCGTGTGCGCGTACGCGTTCCACAAGGGCGGCGTGAACAACTTCGTGCGGGCGGCGGCGATGGACCTGGCCCCCTACGGCATCCGGGTCAACAGCTTCACCCCGACCGCGCCGAACCCGGACAACCCCGAGCTGCTCGCCCAGTGGGAACGGGAGGGCCGGACGCCCTTCGGCCTGAAGCCGGGCGCTACCGGCGGCCTCGGCGCTCCCGAGGGCACCGACGAATGGCGCAAGCCCGCCAGGTTCGACGGACCGCGCAACCCGATGGTCCCGATGGGCACCACCGGCACGCCGACCGACATCGGGCACGCCGTCGCGTGGCTCTGCTCCGACTACGCCCGGCTGATCACCGGCATCGACCTGGTCGTCGACGGCGGCGCGCGGGCGAAGAACTTCGCCTACGTCCCGGCTGCCCCCGCCGACCTGGCCGGCCCGCTGCCGCTGATCACGCTCGACAGCACCATGATCGCCGGGGACTGAGGCCAGCCGCCGCCACCGCGGTGGCGCCCCGCCCGGTCGGCTCAGCCGGACGCCGAACCCGGCGACCATGACCTATCATCGCCACATGTGCCGCACCGCAACAGACCCTCTGGACCGGGCCGCGGTGCTGTTCGGGGATCACTCCTACCGGTCGGACCTTTACCAGTAGCCGGGCTCCGCCCCGCCGCTGCCAGTGCTCGCCACCGCCCGAATGGGAGTTCCCCGTGCCTTCCGCCTTGCCCGACCCCACCGCACCCGAACCGCCGACTATCGGCCCGAGCGCGCGCCGCCCGCTCGTCGACCTGCACCGCCACCTCGAAGGCGCCGTCCGGGTCAGCACCGTGCTCGAGCTGGCCCGACGCGAGCAGCACCCGCTCGCCGCCGACGACCCTCGTGACGCGCTCGTCGCCAACGGGAAGCTCACGGGCCTGCTTGCCTACCTCGAGCGCGTGGACGCCGCCGCCGCGGTGTTCACGCGCGAGGCCGACTGGACCCGCGCCGCCCGCGAGGTCGTCCTCGACGGCTATGACGAGGGCCTTGACGCGCTGGAGCTGCGGTTCAGCCCGTGGTTCATCCACTCCCGCACGGGCCTGCGCCCCGAGGCGGTCATCGACGCGGTCACCGCCGGGGTGGCGGAAGCCCGCGCGCGGGTCGACCTGCCCGTCGGGCTGATCGGCATCCTGCTGCGCGACCTCGGCCCCGACTCCGCGCTCCCGCAGCTGGACTCGATCCTGCGGCGAGCCGGGCAGTTCCGCGCGATCGATATCGCCGGCAACGAGGCCGGCTACGCTGCCCGCCTCTTCGCCCCGGCTTACGACCGCGCGCGGGCGGCCGGCCTGCGCCTGACGGCGCACGCCGGCGAGGCCGCGGGACCGGAATCGGTGTGGGACGCCGTCCGCCACCTGCGCGCCGAGCGCATCGGACACGGCGTCCGGGCCGCCGAAGACCCCGCGCTGATGGATTACCTGGCCGAGCACGGCGTCACCCTTGAGGTCGCGCTCACCAGCAACGTGCAGACCCGGGCGGCCGCCAGCTACGCGGAGCACCCGGTGCGGGCCCTGCTACGCCATGGCGTCCCGGTAACCCTCAACACCGACAACCCCCGCACCAGCGCCACGACGCTGTCGCGTGAGTACGAACGGGCGGCCGCGCTCGCAGGCCTCACCGACGAGGACCTCGCCGTCATGGCCCGGCACTCCCTCGCGGCCAGCTTCCTGCTGTTATCCCTCCCGTCCCGTTCACAGCACGGCGACGCGGGGTTAACGCGCACGCCACCGACCGGCTGGTATTGACTAGTGTTATGACGACGCCTGACATTCCGCTGCTTGACATCTCGGTGTGGCGGCACGGGACGGAACCGCGGCGCCGGGAGCTTGCCGCGCGGATGGACCTGGCGCTGCGGCAGTCCGGGTTCCTGCTGATCGAGAACCACGGAGTGCCGGCCGGGCTGCGGCAGCGGCTCCGGGCGGAGGCCGCGAAGTTCTTCGGACTGCGGGTCGAGAAGAAGCAGCCCTACGCCACCCCGGTCGGCGGACGGGGATGGATCCCTCAGGGCGGTGAGGCGAACGCCTTCTACGGAGAGGTCGCCGACCCCGCCCGCGCGGACCTGAAGGAGAGCATCACCAACGGGCGGGACTTCCTGACCGGCGACGCGGCGGTCGACGAGGAGTGGTTCGCGCCCAACGTATGGCCCGCCGAGTGCCCGGAACTCCCGGCCCTCGCCGGGGAGTTCACCGAACAGGCGCGCGCGCTGTACTACGACCTGCTGCGGATGGGGGCGACCGCACTCGGCCTCGACGAGGAGGTCTTCGTCTCGCATGTGCTGCGCGGGCCGCAGACGTTCAACATCAACCGGTATCCGCCCCTGTCGGTCACCGGCCCTGCCAGAGAAGGCCAGTACCGGGTTGCCCCGCATACCGACTGGGGCATCCTCACGATCCTGGACCGGCAGCCGGGCTACGGGGGCCTCCAGGTGCAGGCCCTCGACGGCACCTGGGCCGACGCGCCCTACGTGCCGGACGCCTTCACCGTGAACGTCGCCGACCTGCTGTCCCACTGGACCGGCGGGCGCTGGCGGTCCACTAGGCACCGGGTCCTGCCGCCACCGGAACAGGCGCCAAGCGAGGAGCTCATCTCGCTGATCGTGTTCCTCGAGGCCGAGATGGACACGGTGATCAGCCCGGTAGCGGGTAACCGGGAACTGGCACCAGTAGTAGCCGGCGACTGGTACCGCACCCGGGAGAGCGCCGCCACCGTTCCTTCCGCGTAATCTCGATAGCTCCCGGGACAGCGAATGCTTGTGCCAGGGACCATCGGGCAGGGATGTTCCTCAGGGTGCCAGGTGCTCGCTGACGCGGGCGTGGAAGCTCTTGCGGGCCAGGGCGGCCCTGATGTCCTCCGTTACCCGGGTCAGCGGGTAGGGCAGCTCGGCCTCCAGTTCGGTGATCGCGGCCTCCGTGGCGCGCCACTCGGCGGCCAGCAGTGCGGCGACGCGCTCGGCCTTGGGGGTGAGCGCCACCCGCTTGCTGCGGGCGTCGCGCCCCGGGGTGGTCGCCAGCCAGCCGGCGGCGCGCATGGCCGCGACCTTCTGGCTCAGGGCCGAGTGGGTCCGGCCGACCGACCTGGCCAGCTCCGCGATCGTCATCGGGCCGCGCGCGTGCAGCCGGACGATCTCAAGCACCCACGTCGGCTTGAGGTCCTCGATGCCGTTATCGGCGTAGACGCGGGCGATCTCGTCGTCCATGTCGGACAGCAGCCGGAAGACCGGGCGCCACCGGCTCACCTCGGTCGGGTCGCCGACCCGCGCGGCCGCCGGGTCAGGCGTGGGCTCGTCGCTCATGAGGCCACATAATTGAAATGACAGCACTTATATAAGCACTGTTACACTGACCGGGTGCGACTGCTCACCGACGTCACGCCGCTGCGCGAGCACCCTGCCTTCCGGCGGCTGTGGCTGGGCACCATGCTGTCGCGCACCGGGTCGGCGATGACGGCGTTCGCGGTCACGCTGCAGGTGTACGACCTGACGCGGTCGCCCGCGGCCGTCGGCGGCATCGGGGTCGCGACGCTCGTCCCGCTGCTGCTGGTCACCGTGCCTGGTGGAACGCTCGCCGACCGAGTGGACCGGCGACGGCTGGTGCTCGCGTCGACCGTCGGGCAGGCTGCGGTGTCGGCGGTCGCTGTTCGCGCTCGCGGCCTTCGGCGGCGCCGTCCCTGTGGGCGCTCTACGCGCTCGTCGCGGCCGGGTCCGCGCTCAGCGCGGTCAACGCGCCGGCCTGGCAGACGTTCATCCCCCGGCTCGTGCCGAGGGACGCAGCTTGCCGCGGCCATGGCGCTGAACAGGATCATCTTCCAGGTCGTGATGATCGCCGGGCCCTCGCTGGCCGGCCTGGCCGTCGCGTGGGCCGGGCTGCGCGGCTGCTACCTGGCGGACGTCGCGTCGTTCGCGGGAGCGCTGTGGGGCGTCGGCCGCCTGCCCGCGATGCCGCCCGAGGCCGCGACGGCCGCCGACGACAGTACGACCGGGGACCGTGCGATCGGGGAGAGTGCGACCGGGGACGGGGCACGCCCCAGGTCCGCGCTTGCGCTGACGCTGGAGGGACTGGCGTTCATCCGGCGGACGCCGATCCTGTGCGGCGCGTTCCTCGCGGACGTGAACGCGACGTTCTTCGCGCTGCCGGTGTCGCTGTTCCCGGCGATCAACGCGCGAGCGGTTCGGCGGGGACCCGCGGACCCTCGGCCTGTTCACCGCCGCGATCGGCGTCGGCGGCCTGGTCAGCGCGGTTTTCGCCGGGCCGTTGCGGCACGCGTCGCGGCACGGCCTGGTCATGCTCGCCTGCGTGGCCGTGTGGGGCGGCGCCTTCGCGCTGTTCGCGGTCGCGCCGTCGCTGTGGCTGACCCTGCTCGCCCTGGCCATCGCCGGGCTCGCGGACACGTTCACCGTGGTGGTCCGGGGCATCATCGTGCAGGAGGCGACTCCCGACCGAGTTCCGCGGCCGGGTCAACGCGGCCGACTTCCTCGTCGGCGCGGGCGGCAGCCAGCTCGGGTCACTCGAGTCGGGCCTGGTCGGGTCCCTGACCACCCCGGTGATCAGCGCGCTGAGCGGCGGACTGCTCACGGTCCTCGGCGCCGTGGTCATCGGCGTGGCGCTGCCCGGCTTCCGCAGGTACCGGTCACCCGCGCTTGCCCCGGAGCCCGGGGCAGCCGCCACGACCGCGTAGCCGGGCCTGCGCCATTCCCGGGGCAATGCCGCTTCAACGCCCGCCCGACTCCCAGAGTGCGGCATGGCGCTACGTGGAACCACGCCCCCGTTCTGGATAATCGGGAACGGGCAGCGGCGATGAGCCGAGCGCCTCCGCCGACGGCACCAGCCGGCTGGTGATTCTTCCGTAATCTGGCCTCTTCACAGTAGGATTTGCTGCTATGTCGACGCATTTTCGCGTAACCTACGCCACCCTGTCGGCCGACAACGAGGAGCTGCACGCCGCTTACGAGGCGGGGCTGCGGCTGGCCTCGAGCTGGCTCGGCGCGGACATCCACGGGTACGTGAGCGGCGAGCCGCGGCCCGGCGGGGCGCTGCTCACCGTGACCAGCCCCGGCGACCTGTCGCTCACGCTGTGCCGGGTGCACTCGGCGACGCCTGCCGACGTCGGGGACGCCGTGCGCGCGGCGTCGGCCGCGGCGGGCCGGTGGGCGCGGACGCCCTGGCAGGAACGGGTCGCGGTGCTCCGGGCGGCCGCCGACCTGATCAGCGAGCGGTCCAACGAGCTCGCCGCGCTGATGAGCCTGGAGGTCGGCAAGAACCGGCTCGAGGCGCTCGGCGACGTCGAGGAGGCCGCCGACCTCATCCGCTACTACTGCCAGCAGGTCGAGGACAACGACGGGTTCACCGCGGCCATGGGGTCGCTGAACCCGCCGCGAGAAGAACGTCAGCGTCCTGCGGCCGTACGGCGTCTGGGCCGTGATCAGCCCGTTCAACTTCCCGATGGCGCTGGCGGCCGGCCCGGCCGGCGCCGCGCTCGCGGCGGGGAACACGGTGATCCTGAAGCCGTCGCCGCAGGGCTCGTTCAGCGCGGCCAAGCTCTACGAGTGCTTCCGCGACGCCGGGCTCGACCCGGAGGTGTTCCACCTGCTGCCCGGCGGCGATGACGTCGGCGCGGCGCTCGTCGCGCATCCCGGGCGTCGGCGGGCTGACGTTCACCGGGTCCTACGCGGTCGGCATGTCGATATACCGGCAATTCGCCGGCTCGGCTACCCCAAGCCGGTCATCTGCGAGATGGGCGGCAAGAACCCGGCGATCGTCTCCGGCCGCGCCGACCTCGACGTGGCGGCGGACGGGGTGGCCCGCTCCGCGTTCGGGCTGTCCGGGCAGAAGTGCTCCGCCTGCTCGCGGGTCTACGCGCAACGGGACGTGCTCGAGGCGTTCGTCGCGAAGCTGGCCGAGCGGGCCGGTTCCCTGGTCGTCGGCGACCCGACGTCCCGGGACGCGTTCCTCGGCCCGGTCGATCAGCGCCGAGTCGGTCGCGCGGTTCGAGCGGGCCGTCGAGCACGCGCGGTCCGCCGGGGAGGTCGTGGCCGGCGGGAACGTGCTGCGCGGCGCGGGCGCGCTGCCCGACGGGTACTACGTCGCACCGACCGTGGTGACCGGGCTGCCGGCCGACGACTGGATCCTCCGTGACGAGCTGTTCGTGCCGCTCGTCGCGGTCGCGCCCTACGACACCCTCGACGAGGCCCTGACGCTGGCCAACGACACCGACCTCGGGCTGACCGCCGGGTTCTTCTCCGCCGGACCCCGGCGAGGTCGACAAGTTCCTCGACGAGATCCAGGCCGGGGTCGTCTACGTGAACCGGGCCGCGGGCGCCACGACCGGGGCCTGGCCGGGAGTGCAGCCGTTCGGCGGCTGGAAGGGCTCGGGCACCGGCGGCAAGGCCGGCGGCGGCCTCTACTACGTGCAGCAGTACCTGCGGGAACAATCGAGGACGGTGGTCTCGTGAGTGAGTGGCTTGACCCGGCGCGGCCCGTGCCGGACGTGCGGACCCCGCTGCCAGGCCCGGCCGGGCAAGCGATCATCGACCGCGACCTGGCGGTCACCAGCGGGTCGCTGCCGCGCGCCTATCCCCTGGTGCCGCGCCGCGCGCTCGGCTCGGTCGTCGAGGACGCCGACGGCAACCTGTTCCTCGACTGCAACGCCGGCATCGCCGTGACCTCCACCGGGCACTGCCACCCTCGGGTGGTCGCCGCGGTGCAAGAGCAGGCGGCCGAGCTGCTGCACTACTCGGCCAGCGACTTCTACCTGCCGATTTACTCGCGGATGGGCGCGGCGCTCGCCGCGACCGCCCCGATCGAGGGGCCCGTCCGGGTGTTCCTGACCAACTCCGGGGCGGAGGCCGTGGAGGGCGCGCTCAAGCTCGCCAGGTACGCGACCGGGCGGCCGTACGTGATCAGCTTCTTCGGCGCGTTCCACGGCCGCACCTACGGCGCGATGACGCTGACCGCGTCGAAGGCCAAGTACCACCAGGGGTTCGGGCCGCTGGTGCCGGGCGTGCTGCACGCGCCGTACGCGTTCAACCGGGTCGACCCGGTCACCGGCGCGCGCTCGCACGACCCGGACGAGACGTTCGCCTACCTGGAGGACGTCCTGTTCCGCTACCAGGTGGCGCCGTCGGAGGTCGCGGCGATCTTCGTCGAGCCGGTGCAGGGCGAGGGCGGGTACATCGTGCCGCCCGCCGCCTGGCTGCGGCGGCTGCGCGCGCTGTGCGATGAGCACGGGATCCTGCTGGTCGCCGACGAGGTGCAGTCCGGCATGGGCCGCACCGGGCGGATGTGGGCCATCGAGCACTCGGGCGTGCGGCCCGACGTGCTGATCAGCGCCAAGGGGCTCGCCTCGGGGCTGCCGCTCGGCGCCTTCATGGCGCAGGGCGCCGCTGATGGAGAAGTGGGGCGCGGGCGCGCACGGCTCCACCTACGGCGGCTCTCCCGTGCCGTGCGCCGCCGGGCTCGCCACCCTGGAGGTCATCGAGTCCGAGGGGCTGCTCGCGAACGCGACCGCGCGGGGGTCGTTCCTGCTCGACGGGCTGCGCGAGCTGTGGCGGGCGTACCCGGAGACCATCACCGACGTGCGCGGCGTCGGGCTGATGATCGGCGTCGAGCTGCGCACCGCCGAGCTGGCGGAGCTGGTGCAGCTGCGGGCGTTCGAGCGCGGGCTGCTCGTGCTCGAGTGCGGCGAGCGCTCGATCCGCGTCTCGCCGCCGCTGGTGATCACCCGCGACCAGGCGGCGACGGCGGTGAAGATCCTCGGCGAGGTCTTCGGCGGACTAAGCCGCTAGCGCCGGCCGGTACCGGACGCAGGGCTACAGGACGAAGGGGATGAGCATCTTCGTCCTGGCCTTGTAGGGCGGGTAGGCGTCCGGGAACTCCTCCGCCAGGAAGCGTTCCTCCCTGGTCGCGCTGTAAATGAAGAGGCCGGCGAGGACGGCGACCGCGATCAGGGCGTACCACGTCGTGGCGAGCGCGGTGCCCGAGCAGCGCGAGGATGATGCCGGTGTAGATGGGGTGCCGGACGTAGCGGTACGGCCCGGTGGTGACCAGGTCGGGCTTTTCCCGCTTCGTCATTGGCATGCCCCAGTTGCGGCCGATGTAGAGCCTGGCCCAGACCGCGAGGCCGAGCCCCGCCGCCCACAGGGCCAGGCCGAGTCCGGCCAGCGCAGGGTCGCTGAGGGCGTGGTGCCCTGATCCCGCCCAACTGCGCCGAAGGAAGAACGCGATCACCACGATCAGGCCGATCCGCACGGCGGAGTACAGGCTCGACCCGCTGCCCCGGCTGGTTTTCGCGGTGAAGGCGGCTATCAGCCAGCCGATCCAGAAGATCACCCAGCCGATGCCGATGATGAGGAGTACAGCGTGCATAACATCATCCTGCCCGGCGCCGGGGCGACTGGAATCCACCTACAGGTTGATGACGGGTTGAGACCGGCCGCGCGCCTGGTAACTGTTTGCGTACGGAATGTCAGCGAGGGACCCCGCCATGCTGAAAAATGCGTATATTTCAGGCATTGCCCGCCCGCGCCTCGACGTCAAGGCGGTCCCGGCGGCCGACTAGCTAGAACGTGAATGTGCGTTTGGTGTCGCTATAAATAGCGACACCAAACGCACATTCACGCAGTGGGCCTGCGGCCAGGGCCGGGGGCCCGGGTCCCTGGCCCTGGGGGCCACGGGCCAGGGGCCGACCAGCCAGCCGGGGCTACTTCTCGACGTAGAACAGGCGCTTGTTCACGAACTCGTCGATGCCGAGCGGGCCGAGCTCGCGGCCGAACCCGGAGCGCTTGGTGCCGCCGAACGGCAGGTCGGCGCCCTCGCCGGCCGGGGTGTTCACGTTGGCCATGCCGACCTCGAGCTGCTCGGCGACCCGCGTCGCCCGCTCCTCGTCGGCCGACCACACCGCGCCGCCGAGGCCGAAGTCCACGACGTTGGCGAGCTTGACCGCCTCGTCGTCGCCGGTGACCTTGTAGACGACGGCGACCGGGCCGAACAGCTCCTCCTTGTAGGCGCGCATCTCCGGGGTGACCCCGGTCAGCACGGCCGGGGCGAAGTACGCGCCGCCGTCCGGCGAGGGTGCCGCCGACGTGCAGGGTCGCGCCCTTCGACACGGCGTCCTGCACCTGGGCGAGCAGGTTCTCCGCCGCCTTGCGGGAGACCATCGGGCTGTAGGCCTCGTCGGAGTCGTCGCCCGCCGCGCGCGGCGTCATCGCGGAGGCCCGCTTGACCAGGGCGGCCACGAAGTCGTCGTACACGTTGTCCATGACGATCATCCGCTTGTTGGAGTTGCAGGCCTGGCCCACGTTCTCCATCCGGGTGACCCAGGCGGTCTCCGCCGCGGTCTCGACGTCCGGGGTGTCCAGGATGATGTACGGGTCGGACCCGCCGAGCTCGAGGACGACCTTCTTCAGGTTGCGGCCGGCCTCGGCCGCGACCACGGTGCCGGCCCGCTCGGACCCGGTCAGCGACACGCCGCGCAGCCGCGGGTCGGCGATCATCGTGGCGACCTGCTCGTGGGTCGCGAAGATGTTGTTGTACACGCCGTCGGGCACGCCGGCGTCCTTCATGATCTGCGCGATCGCGAGGGCCTAGGTCGGGCAGTTCTCGGCGTGCTTGACGATGACGGTGTTGCCGACGATCAGGGCGGGCGCGGCGAACCTGGCGACCTGGTAGTACGGGTAGTTCCACGGCATCACGCCGAGCACCGCGCCGACGGGGCGGTACTCGATGCGGGCGTTGTCGTGGCCGGGCACCGGCCTGTCGGCGATGAGCGCGGGACCGTTGTCCGCGTAGTAGCCGAAGATGTCGGTGCAGAACTCGCGCCTCGCCAACGGCAGCGGCGGGCCGCTTGCCCATCTCCTTGGAGATCAGCGCGGCCAGGTCGGTGGCCCGCTCGGTGAACAGCTCGGCGACCCGCTTCACGATCGCGACCCGCTCGGAGAGTGGCCGCTTGCGCCACTCGTCGAACGCGCCGGTAGCGGCGGCGAGGGCCTGCTCCACCTCGGCGTCGGTGGCGAAGGGGAACGTCTCGGTAACCTCGCCGGTCGCGGGGTCGGTTACCTGATAGGGCGGGGTCTGCGTCATAGCCTGCTCCCGGTGTTGCTGCGTAAATGGTTCAGTGAGACAACGTTACGGGAGCAAGGTACCCAGCCCAAGCCCGCCCGTCCCTCGTCGCGGCGGCCCTCGCGCCCAGTGGCCAGCGGTTAGCGTTCAGTCGGCCGCCGCGCAGGCCCGGTCGAGCCACCTGGCGCTGGCGATGCTCGCGGCCTCGCCCGGTGGTGGCCAGGCCGAAGGCCGACGTCGATACTGGCTGTAGGCGGGGTCGTTACGCAGCGGGCTGTTGGCGGTGAAGGCGGTCAGCCACACGGGGCTCGAGAACCACTGCTCCAGCTGGTACCGGGTGTCCGCCTGGACGCGGAGACGTACTGGCCGCGCAACCCCGCCCACTGCTCGCACAGCGTCAGCGCGTTGATGCCGTCGGTCGTCGCGGGGAACGTCCCGTAGGTCATCGGGCCGAGCACCGGCACGGCCGACGGCGTCACGGTCGGCGTGGCCGTTCCCGGGGTCGGCCCGGCGCCGGGCGACGAGCCGCAGGCACGCTGCCGCACGCGGCCGCCAGCGCCGCCAGTGCCGCCGCTCGACGGCGACGAACGCCACGGCCCGCGAGAACCCGCAGCTTCCTGCCCCCATGGAACCGCTCGCTTTCCCTGCCCCGCTCGCCCCCGCGGCGGTCCGCCGGCGGCCGGGCATGAGTCACATGTTCAATCAGTAATCAGATGATGACTCTGAGTATGCCAGTCTGACTAGTGGGGTCACGCGCGAGCCGCCCCGCGGCACGGGAGGTCGTACTGTCTTAACCTGAGACGTTCGTTAACTTGAATTCTTCGTCTTAAGGGGAGTAGGTTGGCGCACGTGACCGCGTCCCAGCCTCCCGACCAGCCGCCGAGGAGCTGCGCGGCGCCGGCCTGCGGGTGACGGCCGTCCGCGTCGCGCTGCTCGAGACCGTCCGCGGCGGCGACCACCTGCACGTGGAGGGCGTCGCCGCCGGGGTGCGCGACCGCGTGGGCCACGTGTCACTGCAGGCGGTCTACGAGGCGCTGCACGCGCTCACCGCGGCGGGGCTCATCCGCCGCATCGAGCCGGCCGGCGGCCCGCCCCGGTTCGAGGGACGCGTCGGTGACAACCATCACCACCTCGTGTGCCGGTCGTGCGGCGTCGTCGCGGACGTCGACTGCGCGGTCGGCGAGGCCCCCTGCCTGACCCCGTCGGACGACCTCGGCTTCACTCTCAGTGAGGCCGAAGTGATCTACTGGGGCCTGTGCGCTGATTGTTCCGCTCGCAGTACTAACCCGCGTTAGTACCATGAGCAGCGTCATCCGTCTAGTCCGGAAGGATTTCCCATGGCCGAGAACCACGATCCAATCATTGCCGACGGTGAGGGCCCGGAGGTCGCGGAGGAGACCGCTGGGGCGAGCGCGGAGGGCGGCTGCCCGGTCGTGCACGGCCGCGTACACCCCACCCAGGGTGACGCGAACAGCCAGTGGTGGCCGAACCGCCTCAACCTGAAGATCCTCGCCAAGAACGCAGGTCGTCGACCGACCCGTATCACGGGGAACTCGACTACGCGGCGGCGTTCAAGACCCTCGACCTCGCGGCCGTGAAGGCCGACATCGCGGCCGTGCTGACCGACTCCAAGCCCTGGTGGCCCGCCGACTTCGGCAGCTACGCGGGCCTGTTCGTCCGGATGGCGTGGCACGCCGCGGGCACCTACCGCGTGAGCGACGGCCGCGGCGGCGCCGGCGTCCGGCCAGCAGCGGTTCGCGCCGCTGAACAGCTGGCCGGACAACGTGAGCCTGGACAAGTCCCGCCGGCTGCTGTGGCCGGTCAAGAAGAAGTACGGCAAGAAGCTCTCCTGGGCCGACCTGATCGTCCTGGCCGGCAACGTCGCCATGGAGGCGGGCGGCTTCGAGACGTTCGGCTTCGGCGGCGGCCGCGTCGGACGTCTACGAGCCGGACGCGGACGTCTACTGGGGCCCGGAGACCGAGTGGCTCGGCGACGAGCGCTACAGCGGCGACCGCGAGCTCGCAGGACCCGCTTGGCGCGGTGCAGATGGGCCTCATCTACGTCAACCCGGAGGGTCCCGAACGGCAACCCGGACCCCCTCGCGTCGGGCCGCGACATCCGCGAGACGTTCGGCCGGATGGCGATGAACGACGAGGAGACCGTCGCGCTGATCGCCGGCGGGCACACCTTCGGCAAGACCCACGGCGCCGGCCCGGCCGAGAGCGTCGGCCCCGACCCGGAGGCCGCGCCGATCGAGCAGCAGGGCTTCGGCTGGAAGTCGACGCTACGGCACCGGCGTCGGGGCGGACGCGATCACCAGCGGCCTCGAGGTCACCTGGACCTACCACCCGACCCGGTGGGACAACGAGTTCTTCCACATCCTGTTCGGCTACGAGTGGGAGCTGTTCCAGTCCCCGGCGGGCGCGAACCAGTGGCGGCCCAAGGACAACGGGGGCGCGGGCCTGGTGCCCGAGGCGTTCGGCGACGGCAGGCGCGAGCCGCGGATGCTCACCACCGACCTGGCGCTGCGGTACGACCCGATCTACGAGCCGATCTCCCGCCGGTTCAAGGACGACCAGGCGGCGTTCTCCGACGCGTACGCCCGCGCGTGGTACAAGCTGACCCACCGCGACATGGGCCCGGCCGTCCGCTTGCTCGGCCCCGAGGTGCCGTCCGAGGTGCTGATCTGGCAGGACCCGGTGCCGGCGGTCGACCACGAGCTGGTCGACGCCGACGACGTCGCCGGGCTCAAGCGCGAGGTCCTCGCCTCCGGCCTGACGTGTCGCCAGCTGGTGTCCACCGCGTGGGCGTCGGCCTCGACGTTCCGCGGCAGCGACAAGCGCGGCGGCGCCAACGGCGCCCGGCTCCGCCTCGAGCCGCAGAGCGGCTGGGAGGTCAACAACCCCGACCAGCTCGCGCTCGTGCTGCGCACCCTGGAGGGCATCAAGGACTCCTTCAACGCGTCCGCGGCCGGCGGGAAGAAGGTCTCGCTCGCCGACCTGATCGTCATCGCGGGCAACGCCGCGGTCGAGAAGGCCGCCGCGGACGGCGGAGTCACCGTGACGCGTGCCGTTCACGCCGGGCCGCACCGACGCGACGGCGGAGCAGACCGACGTGGAGTCGTTCGCGCACCTCGAGCCGAAGGCGGACGGGTTCCGCAACTACGTCGGCAAGGGCCAGCGGCTCCCCGCCGAGTACCTGCTCGTCGACAAGGCGAACCTGCTCACGCTGTCCGCGCCGGAGATGACGGTCCTCGTCGGCGGGCTGCGCGTGCTCGGCGCGAACTACGACGGGTCCAAGCTGGGCGTCTTCACCGAGACGCCCGGGGTGCTGACCAACGACTTCTTCGTCAACCTGCTCGACTACGACACCACGTGGACGCCGACCGTCCGAGGACGCCACCACGTTCGAGGGCCGGCGCCGACGGCGAGGTCAAGTGGACCGGCAGCCGGGTCGACCTGATCTTCGGGTCGAACTCCGAGCTGCGGGCCGTGGCCGAGGTGTACGCGGTCGACGACGCGAAGGAGAAGTTCGTCACCGACTTCGTCGCGGCGTGGGCCAAGGTCGCGAACGCGGACCGGTTCGACGTCTGATCCGCTGACCGCATGACAGACTGACGGCCAGGCGGGTCCTCAGAGCCCGCCTGGCCGTTGGCATGCGAGCGGGAGGAGGCCGGATCGTGGTGGATGGGCTGACTGACGAGGAAGCCGCCATCGTCGCGCTGGTGCACGAGTTCGCGGACCGCGAGGTCAAGCCGGTCGTACGCGAGCTTGAGCACGCCAACGCCTACCCGGAGAAGCTGATCGGGCAGATGAAGGAGCTCGGCATCTTCGGCCTGGCGATCCCCGAGCCGTGGGGCGAGGCCCAGGTGTCCGCGCAGTGCTACGCCGCGGTGACCGAGGAACTCGCCCGCGGCTGGATGAGCCTGGCGGGCGCGATGGGCGGGCACACGGTGGTGGCGAAGCTGCTCGTCACCTTCGGCACCAGGCAGCAGCAGGACCGCTACCTGCCGAAGATGGCGACGGGCGAGATCCGCGCCACGATGGCGCTGACCGAGCCGGGCGGCGGTTCCGACCTGCAGGCGATGCGCACCGTGGCCCGGCCGGCCGACGACGGTTACGTCGTGAACGGCGCGAAGACGTGGATCACCAACGCCCGCCGCTCCCAGCTCGTCGCGCTGTTGTGCAAGACCGATCCCGACGCGCAGCCGGCCCACAAGGGCATGTCGATCCTGCTGGTGGAGCACGGCCCCGGGTTCACCGTCAGCCGTGACCTGCCCAAGCTCGGCTACAAGGGCGTCGAGAGCTGCGAGCTGGCGTTCGACGACTTCGCCGTGCCGCGCGACGCGCTGCTCGGCGGCGCCGAGGGCGAGGGGTTCGCGCAGATGATGCGCGGCCTGGAGATCGGCCGCATCCAGGTCGCCTGCCGGGCCCTCGGCGTGGGCCGGGCCGCGCTTGAGGACGCCCTGCGCTACGCGCAGCAGCGCGAGGCCTTCGGCAAGCCGATCTGGCAGCACCAGTCCGTCGGCAACTATCTCGCCGACATGGCGACCAAGCTGGAAGCCGCCAGGCAGCTCACCTGGTACGCGGCGCGCCGCTACGACTCAGGCGCCCGGGCCGACCTGGAGGCAGGGATGGCGAAGCTTTTCGCCTCGGAGACCGCCATGGAGATCGCGCTCAACGCCGTGCGAGTCCACGGCGGGTACGGCTACTCGACCGAGTTCGACGTGGAGCGGTACTTCCGCGACGCGCCGCTGATGATCGTCGGCGAGGGCACCAACGAGATACAGCGCTCGGTCATCACCAGGCAGCTCATCGCGCGGAACCCGGCCTGACATGAGCGAGTCATTCACCGAGCGCACCGAGATCCCGCAGCCGGTGCCCGGGTACGCGCTCGCGGACCTGCTCGGCGTGGACCAGCCCGACCTGGGCAGCGGCGCGGGCCTTCCCCCGCTCTGGCACTGGGTCTACCTGCTCGACCGGCCCGCGCTGGCCGACCTCGGCCCCGACGGGCACCCGGTCCGCGGCACGGTGCCCGCTCCGCCGGGCCCCGGCCGGCGCCGCATGTGGGCGGGCGGCCGGGTCCGCACCCACGGGTCGCTGCGCTGCGGCCGCCCGGCGACCAAGCGGACCAGGGTCCTCGCGGTGACGGAGAAGCAAGGCCGCACTGGTCACCTCACGTTCGTCACGGTCGGCGTGCAGGTCCGGCAGGACGGCGCGGTCGTCGTGGACGAGGAGCAGGACATCGTCTACCGCGACGCGGCACCGGGCCCGCCCACCAGCACCGGCGCCGGCCTCCCCCGCGCGAGCGCCGGGGCCCGAGGTCCCGGCCGGCCCGGGCGAGCGGGAAATCGGCATCTCCCCCGCCCTGCTGTTCCGCTTCTCCGCGCTGACCTACAACGCGCACCGTGTCCACTACGACCGCGACTACTGCCGCGACGTGGAGGGCTACCCCGGCCTGCTCACCCACGGCCCGCTGCAGGCCCTCGCCATGGCCGAGGCCGCCCGCGCGGTCGCCAGGGCGACCCGGCTGCCGGCCCGGGCGACGTGTCCTTCACGTACCGCCTGGTCGCGCCGCTGTTCGACGACCAGGGGCTGATCGTCGGCGCCGCCCCCGGCCCGGACGGCACGACGATTACCGCCGCGCGCGACCGTTACGGCCGCCAGACCGCCACCGGAACCTTCTCTTAGCATTCGGAACGGGGCCGGCTGACTCCCCGGGGTCCACCGGAACCGGTAACCGCGGGCGAGCCGGTAACTCGGTGCCCGCCGACGGGATGACCAGGGCGCGGCCCGCCTCATTCGCGAGGCGGACGGCGTCGTCCGCCTCGGCGGCCATGGTGCGCAGCTCGCCGGCCGGACGGCCCGCCGCGGTGAGCGCGTCGTCCACGTCACCGAGGCGCACGAGCAGTTCCTGGTAGTCACCGTTCAGCCGGGCGAGATCCTCCAGGGCCCGGCGGCGCTTGCGCGCGGCATCCGCCTTGGCCGCGAGGTCAGCGAACTCCTCAAGGCGGCCGATGCGCCGGTCGATATCCGCGAGCGCCAGCTCGAGCGCCTGGCGCTGCGGGCCGAGCACGACCTGGACGTCGGGGTCGCCGATGTCCAGGTCCCGCAGGATCGACGCCTGGCGCCGCTCGGGGCCAGACAGCAGCGCGAGGCGTTCCGCGATGTCCCACAGGTGGTAGGGCAGCACGGCGGCCACCTCCACCGAGTTGATGAGCCCGAGGCGCACCGCCTCGGACGCCCCGATCGTCCTGGCCGCCTGGCTGGCCCACTGCCACCGCTGGAGCGTGTCCCCGTGCAGGTCAAGCTCGGGGACGACGTACCGGCGACGGTAGGTGATCGCGGCGCCCCGCCGGGCCCATGGCCGGCCGCCGGGCAGCTCGGCCTCCGCGCGCCGCTCCACGGCGGTCAGCCCGCCGACCGCGACACACAGCAGGATGACGATCCCGGCCAGGTACACCAGGTCGGCGGAGAACGGGCTCGTGGTGGACAAGCCGACGCCGAGCAGGGTCGCCATGACCGACAAGATGACGCCGGCCGCCACGCGCGCGCCCCGCGGGCGGTACAGCCTGGCGGCGTCCTCGTCGTCCTCGCCGGCCTCCGGCTCCTCCCCGGGCAGGGGGTCGCTGAACCCGACCAGGGCGCTTAGCGAGGCCTGTTCAAGCTCACGCCGCGCCGCCTCGGGAACTTCCGGGTCGATCACTATCTCCGCCACGCCTGCCCCTATCGAGTGATCCGCGACCAGGTCCCTGGCTTTTGCGCATAGGTCAGCCGATAAGGGCCATTCTCCCCCTCGGGCCGCCCGCGGAGAAGGGGTCCGGTTCAGGCGGGCACGGCGATCGCCGCCAGGACCAGGTCCTCGTTGGCCAGCCAGCTGCCGGTGAAGCTGGTCAGCGGCGCGCCGTTGACGACCGGGGCGGGCACCTGGAGGCGGGCGGTGAAGGTGCGTTCCCGCGCGTCGATCGTGATGTCCGCGTCCGCGAAGCCGAGCCACTTGCCGGTCAGCGGGAACCAGGCCTTGTACACCGCCTCCTTGGCGCAGAACAGGAGGCGGTCCCAGCCCATCGCCGGCGACGCGACCCCCAGCTCGCGCAGCCTGGCGCGCTCGGCGGGCAGGGAGACCAGCTCCAGGACGCCGCCCGGCAGCGGGGCGTTGGGCTCCGCGTCCAGCCCGATCGCGAGCAGGTCCTGCCCGCGCGCGACCGCGGCGGCGCAGTAGCCGTCGCAGTGCGTGATGCTGCCGACGACGCCGTCGGGCCACTGCGGCGCGCCACGGTAGCCGCGCAGGATGGGTGCCGCCGCGACGCCAAGCGCGGCGAGCGCGCCCCGGGCGCACTCGCGGCCCGTGGTGAACTCCTGGCGCCGCTTTTCGGTGGCCCGGGCCACCAGGATGGCTTCCTCCGGGAACAGACCGGTGCCCAGCGATCCGCCGAAAGACTCCGCAGACGCCGCAGACTTCGGCACGATCTCTTCGATCACGCCTGGATCTCCCCTCCTGACCACCACCACCATACGGCCCCGACCGCCCAAATGGGGCAATCGGCGCGTCCGGAGTCAGCCGCCAGCGTTCTGGCAACTCATGATTTTGAATTTCGACGGCTTCCGCCGCGAAGGGTGATCAACTGGTCACGACGGCGGCGCGCCCTTTGCCGGGCTCTCCCGCCCGTGCTCGTACCGCCGGATGACCTTCATCCCGCTGTCCCCCATGACCACTACGACCTGCGGCGGCCCGGCGAAGCTACGGAACCGTGCCTCCTCGAGCGCGTCCGTCAGCCCCTTGAGTGTGTACGGATACAGCTTGTCCACGTTCCCCGGCGCCGTTCCCGTGCCGTCGTCCCGGACGACGTACGCTGCCCCCGCCCTTGCCATGGCGGCCCCTCCCCCGTTGCCGTCCCACGATCAACTTAGCAAGTCCGCAGGTCAACGCCTTATCAGCAGTCACGAGTTCACGTTAACCCCGTCAGCCGCAATGATGTTCAGATGAATCACCTGCCACTTGAGGGAATTACCGTCGTCGCGCTTGAGCGGGCGGTGGCCGCGCCGTTCGCGATCCGGCGCGGAGTTCGCCGCGAACGCCTAGCGATGGGAAAATGCTGCGATGGCGAATCGCATGTCCGGAATCACGATCGACTGCGCGGACCCGGCGCGGCTGGCGTCGTTCTGGAGCGCGCTGCTTGACCTGCCGGTCACCCGCGAGCACGGCGACGACACCGGGTGGGCCACCGTCGGCTCCCGCCTCGCGGACCAGCCGCGGCTGACCTTTCAGCGGGTCGGGGAGCGTCTCTGATCTGCTTAGTGATCCTCAGTTATCCCGTGTTCGCGGGATGGTGCTGGGGGTCTGGTTCCCGTTGGGGCGGGGTGGCGTGGGCGTCCTGTGGAAGCCCGCGCCGAGTGCCGCCCCGCGTGCCCGGTGGGGGTGCCTGGCGGGTTCCGTGCAGGTCGTGCTCACGCGCTGGTCCCGGGTCGCTGCGCGGGGCAGCGGGGGCCGGGCCGTTGCTCGCGTGTCCCTCCGGACGCTGGCCGCCGCGCCCTCGCGGGCGTGACGGGGAGGGTGCCGTGCGTCGCCTGGGCGCGCGGCGTGGGGTACTTCTCCGGGGCGTGGGCCGGCCTTGGACCGGTCGCGCCCGGAAGCGTAAGGGGCTACGACGGCCCGGGCTTCGAGGTCGTCGTCGACGGCGCGCACCGTCATGGTGCCGTTGTCCCGGTCGACGGCGGTGCGCGCCTGGTGGGTGAGGCCGCGGGCGGCGATCCGCTGCCAGGCGCCTGTGTCGCGGTCGCCCTGCCAGCCGCAGCCGGGGCACCGCGCCCACTTCCACCCGGGGACCGTGGGCTGGTCGGGTGCCTTGCAGTGCCGCAGCGGGGCGAGGCAGCGGGGGCAGTTCCTGGAGGTGCCGCGCGGGGGGACGGTGACGACGGCGATGCCGTGCTCGGCCGCGATGTGCCGGAGCCGTTCGACAATCTGGCCGCGCACAGTTTGCGACAGGCGGGTGTTGAGGGTGCGGCCCATGCCGCGGGCCTCCATCGACCGCAGGTCCTCGACGTAGATCACGGTGGCGCCGGCGGCGATGGCCTGGTCGGCGGCCCAGCGGGCGGCGGACCAGGCGAGGGCGTCGTTCAGGTGCGACCGGCGGCCGGCGACGCGGCCAGCTTCTTCCATCAGGACGGCAGCTTTTGCCGTGAGCGGGTGCGCCTCATCGTCGGCGGTGAGGCGCCGGCAGTGGTCGAGCTTGGCGTGGAGTGCCTCGCCCTGACGGCGGAGCCGACCCGCCTTGGCGAGGACCCCGCTAGCCCGGTACTGCGCACCGGCCCCGAGCGCGGTGATGGTCCCGTCCGGGCGCAGCCGCACGGCCCCAGCCGACAGCATGGTGTTCAGGCCCCAGTCGATTCCCAGGGCGACGGTGTGCCCGGTTCGCCTGGCCTGCGGAACTGGCTGGGTGAACGCGATGTCGGCCAGCACTCTGCCGCCAGTGGCCCGCAGGGTGGGCAGGTGCAGCACGGCGGCTGCGGGGACGGTCGGCGGCAGGGCCAGCGGGACCGCGACCCACGACCAGTCACAGTAGCCGCGCGGGTCGGGCCGGACGGGGAGCTGCAGTCGCAGCAGCGCGCACCGGGGATCGGCATCGTGCCGTTCCAGGACGGCCTGTTGCCGGTCGCACGCCGCGAGGATGAGCATCGCGGGCACGTGCGGCGGTTCCTCCAGCCCGGTCACGCCCGCCGGGAGCCGCCCGTGGTCTTGCAGGTAGCGGGCGGCCTGGCGGGTGCGGGCGCGGATGACGGCGGAGGGCAAGTGCTCCCGCCTGGCGCTGCGGCCCGCACCGCGTCCCATTCTTCTGGAGTCCGCTTGGATGGGTCGGCGGGCCAGTTCGCGGTTATCGCGCAGGTCAGCCCGTCGCGCCAGCACGCTGACCGCAGGGTCCGCCCGGCCAGTTCCTGCGCCATCCGGACGATGCGGTCGTTGACCGTGACGCCGTCCTGCGGGGCGGCGGCCCAGCCGAGGCGGCGCAGGGCCATCCACGCCTGCGCGGGCAGCGGCCTGTCCGCCGCGTCGCGGCCAGCGGCCAGCGTCCCGAGGTCAGCGGGGTTCCAGTGGCCGGCGGCCAGCCCCCCGGCCATGCCCTGGACGACGGCTGTGCACCACGCCAGCCGCTCCGCCACCGCCGAGGCGGACAGCGCCTCGCCGGTCTTCTCGTCGATTCCGCCCCGCAGCAGCACGCGAGCGCACGCGGTACGCGCTACCCTGCCGGAGGCGGGCGCCAGGTTGCGGGTCACCGGGCACCTCCGGGCGGGCACTTGTCGGACTCGGCGAGCAGGCGCCTGCGCGCTGCGGCGGACCGCATGCCGTACAGGCGCCCGGCGAACGTGGTGACCAGCGAGATGAAGTCCTCCAGGAGTTCTTCCCGGCCACCCTGCGCCTTGGGTGGAGTACTTCCACGGTAGCGCCGTGGACGGCGAGCAGGCGCCGGAGCCACCCGGCGCCGAACCGGGCCAGACGGTCCTCGTGCGTCACCCTTACCACCGTTACCAGCCCGTCGGCGGCCGCTTACAGCATCTTCTCCAGGCTGGGCCGGTCCTCCCGCAAGCCGGATGCGCGGTCCCGGAACACCCGTACCACCGTGCCGGTGGCGGTGGCGCGCAACTCGGCCTCCTGCGAGTCCAGGGACGATTCCTGCCCGGCAGTGCCCGAGACCCGCACGTACAGGCCCTCCAGCCGCGGCCTTTCCGCGCACCCGCCGCCGGGGACCTTCATCGCGTCGATGTCGTCTGAGGAGAAACGGCGCTCGCGCCCTACCCATGTCACGGGGATCTTCCCGCTGTCCGCCCACAGCCGGAGCGTCACCGGGTGCACCCCCAGCTGTCTCGCCGCCCGCGACAGCCTCAGAAGCTCCATACGGCTACCTTCCTCCGTTGCCCGTTCTGGAGGGCCGCCTCCGGTAGCCCGGCTCCCGTGAGCACGAGCCCGATCGCGGCGGTAAGGACATCCCCCGGCGACGGCATCCGGGTGCTTCCCCGCGAGCCCGGCTCCTAGCCTTCACCCACGTGGCGGTCCTGAGCTGATGTCGGCATGCGCTTCTCGTGAGGTAGCTGACTTGTTCAAGGCGCTGGTGGACGGAGGGGGCCAGGTCTCCCGCCGCAAGCGCCTGGGACACCGCCGCCTTGATCGTGGGGAGCTGTTGCGGGCTGATGAGCTGGGCCGTCGCAGCAGCAGGAGCGCCCATAGCGTGTGGGCGCACAGGTCGCGGTACGGGGGCGTGGACGATGCCGCGCAGCAGCGTCCCTAGCATGGCCTAACCTACCGGATCATTCACGATCGCTAAGCAAACCGCTGAGCCTAAGTCGGGCAAGGTGCGCATCCACCTTGACATCCAGGTCGACGACATCGAGCAGGGCCGCAAGCAGGTCGAGGGCCTCGGCGGCCGCTGGTCGGGTGAGCGCCACGACTACGACGCCGGGGTCGTCATGGTCATGCACGACCCGGAGAGCCATGAGTTCTGCCTTGTCCAGTACTACGACTGAAGCGTGGCGAACCCCATGTAGGCGACGGCCGTGCTCCGCACCCGCCCCACGTCCAGTCGCCTGCTGAGCTCCCCGTAGCTGATCCTTCCCCGCCTGGCGCTGGCCAGGGCATGAAGCACGGCGAGCGGCCCCGCGCGCGCTCCCAGGCCGGTCACCTCGCCAGGGACCATCCCGTGACGCCGCAGGACGGCGGCCAGCTCGGCGGGCGTGATGAACATGTCCCAGTCGTGGAGGGCCACGTCGGTGAGCCGGGTCAGCCGCCACTCCTGCACGGCCTTGACCGCGAGCAGCTTGCTCCGCAGGGTGCGGTTGACGGTGTCGAACAGGTACAGGCCGCCGGGCGCGAGCACCCGGGCCGTCTCACCGATCACCCGGTCCACGTCCGCCACGTGCTCCAGCACGTCGCAGCAGCACGCCACGTCGAAGGCGGCGCCAGGGAACGGCAGTTCCTCGCCGCCCCGACCCGGTAGTCGACGCGCAGGCCCCGCCCGGCCGCGTGGGCCCGCGCCGTGCCAATCGACGCCGACGACGGGTCAACCCCGGTCACCCGGCAGCCGAGGGCCGCGAACTCCTCGGCGAGGAACCCGCCGCCGCAGCCGACGTCAAGCACCCGCAGCCCGGCGACCCGTCGCCAAGCCGCCGGCCGAGCACGTCAAGGAAATAACCGAAGCGGCCCGGCGTGACGCTGCCGTGCAGCAGGTTCAGCAGGCAGGCCTCATCCCACCACGACCCGCCGAGCCGGTCGTACACGCCGTTGTCGACGGACCCTGCCATGAGACGAAGGTATCGTGATTCCCGATCGTGATCCGAGTTCCGATCTCACGTTCCTGCCCCCGGGGACGTCTGCCAGGTGAAGGCGGAGCGTGAGGAGATGATCATGGCGACGACCAGCGAGGTGCCGGTGTCCGCCCAGACGGCGGCGCATACGACGATCAGGTCCAGCCTGGGCGACCTGACGGTGGTGGCCCGGGGCGGGGCGGTGACCGGCCTCTACTTCCCGCATCACTGGCACCTGCCGGACCGGGCCGGCTTCGGCGAGTACCAGGACGCCGGCTTTGACGACGTCCGGCGTCAGCTCGATGAGTACCTGGCCGGGGAACGCCGCGAGTTCGACCTGCCGGCCGAGACCGCCGGCAGCCCGTTCCAGGAACGGGTCTGGCAGTTGATCAGGCAGATCCCCTACGGGGCGACCGTAAGCTACGGCGAGCTGGCCCGGGCGCTGGGCGACGCCGTCACGGCCCAGGAGGTCGGCGCCGCGGTGGGCCGCAACCCGGTGAGCATCATCATCCCCTGCCACCGGGTGGTCGGCGCGGGCGGCGCGCTGACCGGCTACGCGGGCGGGCTGCGCCGCAAGCGGCTCCTGCTCGACCTGGAGCAGGATGCCGCCGGCCGCTCGGCCCGGCTCTTCTAGCCCGGCTGCCTGCCTACCATGGCCAAACCATGAGGGAGCCGTTCGAGAAGGTCGTGGCGCGGCACGGGGACACGGTGCTGCGCGTGTGCCGGGTGCTGCTCGGCGCCCACGACGCGGAGGACGCGTGGTCGGAGACCTTCCTCGCCGCGCTGCGGGCGTACCCGGAGCTGCCGGACACCGCCAACACCGAGGCGTGGCTGGTGACGATCGCGCACCGGAAGGCCATCGACGCGCTGCGCGCCCGTAAGCGGCAGCCCGCGCCGGTCGAGGAGGTCCCCGAGGCGCCGACCGCGCTCGGCGTGCCGGGCGGCGAGGACGCGGACCTATGGCAGGCGGTCGCCGCGCTGCCGGAGAAACAGCGGCAGGCGGTGGCGTACCACTACGTCGCCGGCCTGCCGTACGCCGAGATCGCGGTGCTCCTCGGCGGCACCACCGACGCGGCGCGCCGGGCGGCCGCCGACGGCATCAAGAACCTGCGGAAGAACTACCAGGGCGCAGCCACGGAAGGAGCGCCGTCATGAACGGGATCCCCGACTACCTCACGTCCCCCGCGGACGCGGGCACGCTGGCGAGGCTACGGCTCAGGCTTGAGCGGGCCGCCGAGGCCGACGGCCTGCTCGACGTCGCCTACACCACCGTCGACTCTCCGGTCGGCCCGCTCTTGCTCGCGGCGACGCCGCAGGGCCTGGTCCGCGTGGCCTACGACGTCGAGGACCACGACCGCGTCCTTGACGCCCTCGCGCGGCGGCTCAGCCCGCGCGTGCTGCGGGCCCCGGGCCGCCTCGCGACGGCCGCCCGTGAGCTTGACGAGTACTTCGGCGGGCGGCGCCGGGAGTTCGACCTGCCGCTCGACATGTCACTGTCCAAGGGCTTCCGTCAGCTGGTGCAGCGGCACCTGCCCGAGATCGGGTACGGCCAGACGCGCACGTACGGGCAGGTGGCTGCCCTCGTCGGGAACCCCAGGGCGGTCCGGGCGGTCGGCACCGCCTGCGCCACCAACCCCCTGCCCGTCGTCGTCCCCTGCCACCGGGTGCTGAAGGCGGACGGCACGCCCGGCGGCTACGTCGGCGGCCAGGAAGCGAAGGTAACCCTGCTCACCCTGGAGGCAGCGTGAACAGCGCCGGCGTCGAGCCGCGGACCGACCCGTGGCGGCAGCGGGTGGACTCCGGCGACTGGGGCGCCATCAGCGGCCGAGCTTGACTCCTACGGCGGCGCGCTCCTGCCCGCGCTGCTCACCCCGGAGGAGGCCGGGGAGATCCGCGGCCTGTACGACGAGCCCGGCCGCTTCCGCAGCACGGTCAACATGGGCAGGCACCGGTTCGGCGAGGGCGAGTACCGCTACTTCGCGGCTCCCTACCCGGAGCCGGTCGAACGGCTCAAGCAGGCGCTCTACCCCCGGCTGCTGCCGATCGCCCGCGACTGGTGGGCCAAACTCGGCCGCGCCGCCCCGTGGCCGGACACGCTGGATGAGTGGCTGCGGATGTGCCACGCGGCCGGGCAGGTGAAGCCGACCGCGATCCTGCTCCGCTACCGGGCCGGGGACTGGAACGCCCTGCACCGCGACCTCTACGGTGACCTGGTGTTCCCGCTCCAGGTCGTCATCAACCTGCAGCGACCCGGCGTCGACCACGCCGGCGGGGAGTTCCTGCTGATGGAGCAGCGGCCGCGGGCCCAGTCCCGGGGCACCGCCACGCTGCTCCCGCACTGCCACGGTTACCTGTTCACCACCCGCGACCGCCCCGTCCGCTCCGCCCGCGGCTGGTCCGCCGCCCCGGTCAGGCACGGCGTCTCCGTGGTCCGGTCCGGCGAGCGGCACACCCTCGGCCTCGTCTTCCACGACGCGCCTTGAGTGAGCGTAGGCATTCGGGCGCGCCGGAGCGAGCGGGGAACACGTGTTACACGCTGCTCGGCGCGGACGGCAGGCCACAGGTGTCGGATGAGAAGGGGCAATGGGGCGGGCACCGGGGCAGCAAGGTCTACGGCCGCCTCGACTGCCCGTCCGCGCTGCGCGCGATCGCCCGCGGCGGTTACGTGCGGCAGCGGGTCTTCTTCGCGGACGAGGCGACCGCCGTCGCCGCCGGCTACCGTCCGTGCGCCACCTGCTGCCGGGACCGCTACGACGCGTGGAAGGCGGCCCGCGCCGCCGGGAAGTGACCCAGCTCGCGTTCCGGCCCGACTAGTCCGCCAGCCGGAACGCGAGCTGGGTCACCCACTTGCTCAGGTCGGGCTCCTCGCCCGGGTCGGTCAGGTAGATCTCCACCCTGCCGCCCCACCGCTCGCCGCCTTCGCCTGGTGACATGTCCCAGGTCAGGCCCTGCGCGGCCGCCCAGTCAAGCAGCGACTCGGTGACCCCGACCAGCTCCGCGGGGTGACCCACGTGGGTGAGCGTCGCGTACCGCCCGGCGGGCAGCGCCCCGGACACCACGTGTCCGTCCCCGTTCCCATCCACCGGCGCCGCCACCGGGACGGCCACGTCCACTTCGAGTTCCCGCGCCATGTCAATGACGTTGTACCGGAAGAGCGGCGGTCCGGCGGGCGCCAGGCCGCGGGCGCCAAGCCAGGCGTACACCTCGCCGAGGCGGGTGCCGAGCCCACCCAGCTCCGCCATGCTCACCCGGGCCCTGACCGCCGCGTAGGGTTGCTCGGCGCGGGTCTCGATCTCCGGTGCTCCTGTCATCTCTTTATCCTCCGCTCGTGCTGATGGGCTGCTGCAGTTCGGTCACCCACTGGCCGGGATCCGTGGACCATTCCAGGGTCACCTCGCGCGCGTAACCCGCGGCGCGGTGACCGTTGACGTCGATCCACCGCGCCAGCGCCTGGACAGCGGGTAGCACGTCATCCATTGAGCCGCGGTGAATGATCGCTGCGGCGCGGTCGGCCCCCGGCAGGTCCGCCACGGCGAAGCCGTGCTCCCCGCCGGCGGCCGCGGCCGCCGGCACGGCGGCGTGCACCACGATGACGCCGTCGCCGGCCGGGCTGTCCTCGTAGTACGCCAGGGCCGGGCCCGCCGGGGCGACGCCCGCGCTGGCCATCCGCTGCCACAGGTCGCGGTAGAGCGGCTGGATCACCGGTGTGATGGCCTCCGGCTCGTATCCGGCCGCCGTGCCGGTCATCTCGGCCACCCGCACCGGCGGGAGGCGCTTGACGACCACCCCGTCGGCCGGCACCCGGCCCTGGTCCTCATTCTCGATCGCGGCTAGCCGGGCCTCGACCCGGGCAAGCCGGACCGTCTCGTCCTCGATCCTGGCCTGGATCTCGGCCCGGCGCAGCCGCAGCATGCCGCGCAGCTCCGCCGCGCTGACCCGCTCCGCCAGGATCGCCTGCACTTGCTGCAAGGTGAATCCCAGGTCCTTGAGCGCGATCAGCCGGTTGAGCTCGGCGAGCTGGCTCACCTCGTAGGACCGGTACCCGGTGACCGGGTCCACGCAGGCGGGGCGCAGCAGGCCGGTCGCGTCGTAGTGCCGGAGCATCCGGACCGACACCCGGCCGTGCCGCGCGAACTCCCCGATGCTGAACCTCACGTGTCCAGGTCTACAGCCTCACACCGTGTCAGGGTCAACCACGGCGTCCGAGTCAACCCGGCTAAGGGCGCAGCAGCCGGAGGTTGACCTGTTCGATGACGGTCGGGATGAACCGGCTGGTCATGGCCACGCTCGCGCGGCTGGTACCCGGCACGATGAGCAGCGACGCCACCGCACCGGGGGCACCGCCGACAAGGCCGGCCACGCCAAGGTCCGGATTCATGGGCGGTCGACACGCGCCACGCACCGATGTTCTGGTTCCCGCGGGACTGCCCGCGCGGCTGCGTCTGGTCGGCGTCGAAGACCACCGCCGCCGACCGGGAACGGTTCTTCGGCCAGAGCGGCGCGGCCCGCGTGCACGTCATCGAGGGCGGCTGGCTGGAGCGGGTGCGCTCCTGCCGGCTCTACGCCTACCGCCTGCCCGCGGACGCGTTCGCACCGCATGAGGTGGGCGGTTACTGGGTGACCGGGCAGCCGGTCGAGGCGGTCGAGCAGGTGACCGTTGACGACCTGCTCGGCCGGCACGCCGCGGCCGGCATCGAGCTGCGCATCGTCCCGTCCGTCTGGCCGTTCTGGCGGCGGGTGACCGCCTCGACGGTCGAGTACAGCGGCTCCCGGCTGCGGAACGCCGCCGACCATCCCGAGCGGACCCGCTGACGGACCGGATGCGACGTCACGCCGGCGACAGCGGGCAGTGATGCCCGGGCAAGAGTGGCCGGGTCGTCGCCGGATCGTCGCCGCGCGGGCCGGTGAGCGCTGGCCATTTTTCGCGCTTCTTGCTGTTATCTGCGGACTGATGGTTCTCGTCTGGTCCGCTACGCCTATTGCCTGGAAGTCAGCCAGCTGTCCGGGCTGCCGGGACTGTCATCCCGGCCATCGCCGTGTTCACGGGTGATCACCCACCCGGCGACAAGCGCGACGACGAAAAGGGCGAGGAAGATCTCGAACGGCCAGAGCGTGGCCTTGGCTGCCCAGGCGGCCAGGAAGGCGATGCTGGTGCCTATGCTCATGACCCTCCCCACCACGGCCTGGATTTTGAGCCCGCGGTACGCCTGCCGCTCGTCGAGCTGTTGGCGGATCATCGCGGCGGCGTCGCTATTCCTTCCGCCCCACACGTAATACACGGCTGGTCCGGCGATGATGACCGGCCCGAGATGAAGCAGGCTCCGCCATCCATAGGCGGTCACGGCGATGGCGGCGAAAACGGCGCCGAAGACGAGCATCATCAATGGCGCGCGCAGCCTCGGCGGAATGGATCTCATCATGTCGCCGCCTCCTCATCATCCGGGTCGAACATCTTGTCGACCGTCAGGTCGAAGAACCGCGCGATCCGGAACGCCAGCGGCAGCGACGGCAGGTACCGGCCGTTCTCGATGGAGATGACCGTCTGCCGGGACACGCCCAGGGCCGCGGCCAGCTCAGCCTGAGACAGCCCTTGCTGGGTGCGCCGCTCCCGGACCCGGTTCCTCATAATGTCAAGGTACCTTAACATGCCAGAAAATGTCAAGCATGCTTTACGTCATGCGTCGTAAGGCATGAGGTCAGCCGCGCGCGCTCAGGTTGCGAAGAGAACTTCGGGATGCCGCCTAGCCAGGCCGCTTCTGCGCTTGTCTGTTTGCGGGGTGCCGGCGGGCGCGGGGCCTGCGGCGCGTGCCCGATGAGCCCGTGCCGGATGACGCTGCCGTCCGGCTTCGGGTGCTTTCAGAACGCCCGAGGGAACCGGTCGATGACGGTGGCCGCCGTCTCGTCCGGGGGTGCGGACCAGACGGCCTCGTTGAAGATCTCGACCTCGATGTCCCCGGTGTAGCCCGCGGCGGCCACCGCGGCGCTGACGGGCGGGAAGTCGATGTGGCCGTCGCCGACGTGACCGCGGCCGAGGAGGGTGTCGGCGGGCAGCGGCAGGATCCAGTCGCACACCTGGTAGCTGACGATCCGTTCGCCCGCGCGGGCGATGTCGGAGAGCAGCGCCGCGTCCCACCAGACGTGGTAGGTGTCCACCACCACGCCGACGGCACTCGCGGGAAACTGGACCGCCAGATCCAGCGCCTCGCCCAGGCGGGTTATCACGCACCGGTCGGCGGCGAACACCGGGTGCAGCGCCTCAATGCCGAGCCGCACGCCGTACGACTGGGCAACGGGGACCAGCTCACCGATCGCGTCGGCGATCATGCGCCGGGCCAGGCCGATGTCGCGGCTGCCGGGGACCAGGCCGCCGGAGACAAGGACGAGCGTGCCGGTGCCGAGCGCGGCGGCCTCCGCGATCGCTGCCTTGTTGTCGGCGATCGCCGCCTGCCGGGCGACGGGGTCGGCGTGGGTGAAGAACCCGGCGCGGCACAGGCTGGAGACGCGCAGCCCCGCCGCCTTCACGGTCGCGGCGGCCTCATCGAGCCCGAGTTCCGCGACGGGCTCGCGCCACAGGCCGATCGCCTTGATGCCATGGCGGACGCACAGGTCAACCGCCTCGGGCACCCCCAGCCGCTTGACCGTCGCCTGGTTGAGTGACAGCCGGTCAAGCACCGTCATGCGTGCTCCTTCAGGAAGGCGGTCATCCGGCTGACCGCGACGTCCGGGTCGGTCAGCGCGCCGGCGGCCGCCGCCAGCTCGAAGACCCTGGTCAGGTGGTCGGCCGAGCGCTTGCTCTCCAGCCCGTCGAGCATCAGGAAGCGCGGCTGGAAACCGTTCAGCCAGGCCAGGAAGGCCACGCCCGCCTTGTAGTAGTAGGTCGGCTCGGCGAAGATAAGGCGGCTGAGCGGGACCGTCGGCCCGATCGCGGCCTCGTAGCCGGCGAGGTCGCCCGCGTCGAGGCAGCGCAGTGCGGCGGCGGCCGGGGCGGTGACGGCGGCGAACGCGCCGAGCAGGGCGTCGCTGTGACCGTGGCCGTCACCCTTGATGAGGTCGGCGTAACCGAAGTCGTCGCCGGTGTACAGCCGGACCCCCGACGGGAGGCTACGGCGCAGCGCGATCTCCTTGTCCGCGTCCAGCACCGACAGCTTGACGCCGTCCACCTTGTCGCCGGCCTGGTCGATCAGCTCGAGCACGGTCGCCGCGGCGGACTCGAAGTCCCCGCTGCCCCAGTAGCCGCGCAGCGCCGGGTCGAACGCCTCCCCCAGCCAGTGCAGGATCACCGGCTGGCTCGCCTGCTTCAGCAGCTCGCCGTAGACATCCAGGTAATCGCGCGGGCCGCGGGCGGCCGCGGCGAGGGCGCGGCTCGCCATCAGGATCACCCCGGCGCCGGCCGACTGCACGAACTCCAGCTGCACGCCGTAGGCGTCGATGATCTTGCTGATGGAGTGGGTCCCGGTCGCGGCCAGGTGGTCGGTGCCCGCCCCGCACGCGATGTCGGCGAAACGACCGGCGGCGCGGCGGGCAGCGGCGCGTTCCGCCGAGCTGGTGATCAGCTCGCGCGCCAGCCACCAGGACAGGCCCATGCCGCGCTGTGCCGTGTCCATCGCCTCCGCGACCGCGAAGCCGTGCGCCCACAGGTGGTCGCGGAAGGCCAGGGTCGCCTCCCAGTCGATCATGTCACCGCCGTCGACGGAGGCGACGTGCGCGGCGGCGTAGACGCGGCGCGAGGCGGGCGGCGGGTAGCCCGGCGCCCAGCCGGGCGGAGGAATGTCGAGGGGCTCCGCCCGGCCGGGCAGCATGATGCGGGCGGCCACGTCAGGTCCCGGCGCCCGGGCCGGCGGACCCCGGGTTTACCGGGGCCGGGACCTCGACGCGGCGCCCTTCGTCGGAGGAGCGCATCGCCAGCTCGGCCAGCTGGACGCCCCTGGCCCCGGCGAACAGGTCCCACGCGAACGGCTTTCCGCGCGCGGCGTCACGCAAGAACAGCTCCCACTGCGCCTTGAACCCGTTGCCCATGTCCATGTTGTCCGGCACGTCGGTCCACATGGCCGGGTAATTGAGGGGATCGGGCAGGTCAGGGTTCCACACCGGCATCGGGGTCGACACCTTGTGCTGGATGGCGCAGTTCCGCAGGCCCGCCACGGCGCTGCCGTGGGTGCCGTCCACTTGCAGTTCGAGCAGCTCGCGGCGGTTGACGCGGACCGCCCACGAGGAGTTCACCGAGGCGACCGTGCCGCCGGCGAACTCGAGCACCGCGTACGCGGCGTCGTCCGCGGTCACGTCGTAGGGCTCGCCCGCCTCGTCCCAGCGCCTCGGCAGGTGGATCGCGTGCCGCGCGTAGACGGCGCTGACCGGGCCGAACAGGTCCTCGAGAAGGTACTGCCAGTGCGGGAACATGTCGAGCACGATGCCGCCGCCGTCTTCCGCGCGGTAGTTCCACGAGGGCCGCTGCGCCGGGAACCCGTCCCCCTCGAAGACCCAGTAGCCGAACTCGAGCCGGACGGAGAGCACCCGGCCGAAGAAGCCGTCGCGGACCAGCCGACGCAGCTTGATCACGCCCGGCAGGAACAGCTTGTCCTGCACGACGCCGTGCGTGATGCCGGCGTCGCGCGCCGCCTCGGCCAGGGCGAAGGCCGCGGCGGCCGACGCGGCCATGGGCTTTTCCGTGTAGACGTGCTTGCCCGCCGCGATGGCACGGGCCAGTGCGTCCTCGCGAGCGCTGGTGACCTGGGTGTCGAAGTAGACGTCGACCTCCGGGTCGCTCAGCACCTCATCGAGGCTCGTCGTCCACCGGGACAGGCCGTGCCGCTCGGCGATGGCGCGCAGCCGCGCTTCGCTGCGGCCGACGAGGATCGGCTCCGGGTAGAGCACCGTACCGTCGTCGACCCCGTCATCGAGAGGTATGCCGCCCTGCTCGCGGATGGCGAGCACTGACCGGAGGAGGTGCTGCCGGTATCCCATCCGGCCGGTGACCCCGTTCAGTGCCACGTGAATGACCTTGCGCGCCATAGACCAGCCTTCCGCGTATGAGGTGCGTCGTTCTGAGGTTGTTTGGGAAAGGGCTTTCCCGAGGATAGGCTTGGCAGCACAGCCGGTCAAGCGGCTAAGGAAAGCCACGAGGAGGCCCGGTGACGGACGTACGTCCCGACCCGCGCGAGCGGGTGACGCTGCAGGATGTCGCCGACCGGGCCGGGGTCTCGCTGACCACCGCCTCGCGGGTGGTCAACGAGGGCTCGCGGCGGGTCGGCAAGGCACTCGCCGACCGCGTGCACCGGGCCGTCGCCGACCTCGGCTACACGGCCAACCTGCAGGCCAGGGCGGTGGCGACCGGGCAGAGCACGATGATCGGCGTGGCCCTGCGGGACATCTCCGACCCGTATTTCTCCTCGATCGCGGCGGGGCTCATCGAGGTCACCGACAGCAGGCAGCTCCTGGTGTGCATGACGAGTACGGCGGCGCACGAGGAGGCGGAGCGCGAGTACGTCGCGCTGATGCGCGCCCAGCGGGCGCGGGCCGTGGTCCTCGTGGGCAGCCGGTCAGACAACACCGCCGCCAGGTTGGCCCTGCGGGCCGAGCTTGACGCGTTCACCAGGTCCGGCGGCCGCGCGGCCTGCATCGGGCAGGACCTGCTCGGGGTGGACACGGTGCGGCCGGAGAACCGGGCGGGCGCGGAGGCCCTGGCCAGGTCGCTCGCCGCGCTCGGGCACCGGCGGTTCGCCGTGCTCGCCGGGCCGCGCTCGCTGCTGACCGGGCAGGACAGGACCAACGGCTTCCGTGACGGGCTTGACGCCTGGTCGGTGCCGCTTGACCCGGCGCGGGTGGTGCACGGCGACCTGTCGAGGGACGGCGGCTACCAGGCCATGAGCGAGATCCTCGCGGCGGGCGAGCCGCTGCCCGACTGCGTGTTCGCGGTGAGCGACATCATGGCGGTCGGCGCGCTCGCCCGGCTGCGGACGGCCGGCATCGACGTTCCCGGCGACATCGCGCTCGCGGGGTTCGACGACATATCGACACTGCGCGACGTCTACCCGCCGCTCACCACGGTGCGGCTGCCGCTCAAGCGGCTCGGCACGATCGCCGCCCGGCTGGTGCTCGGCGACGACGCGCCGCCGCAGCCGCGGGTCGTCCCCGTCCCCGGCGAGGTAGTGCTGCGGGACAGCACCCTGCCGCGCCCCCCGCGCGCCCGCTGACCCGGCGAACGGGACGACTGCGCGAGTGACAGGTCCCGAGCGGCCTCGGGCGCGCGGCGGCGAGCGGGCCGGAGTGAGCGCGGGAACTCTTGCGGCAGGCGGTGATATTCGATATTTTCACGGAAACCGGAAAGCGCTTGCCAAAGATGACGAGCGTACCGGGAGTGAGGACTCTCCGGGAGTGCATCATGAGCGAAGCGGCATCTGTTCCGTTCTCGGAAACCAAGGCGCCAGAGTCGCCCGACCGGCTGCACAAGGGCGCGCTCAGCTTGGTCGACATCTCCGCCTCGACGATGGCGAACATCGGCCCGGCGTACAGCTTTTACTTCAAGTGCCGGCTTTCTCTTCCTCACCGCGGGGATTGCCGCGCCGCTGACGATCATCGTGGCCGGCGTCGCCATCGCGCTGCTCGGCAACACGCTGTCCCAGTTCTCCCGCGCGCAGCCGTCGACCGGCGGGTTCATCACCTTCGTCGGCAAGACGTTCGGCGGCACGAGCGCCGTCACGACCGCGTTGCTGTGCGGCGCCGGCTACATCATCGCGATCTCCTCGGTGCTCGCCATCTGCGGCGGCTACCTGTCGATGATGCTGCAGTACTACTTCAACTGGAACGTGCCGTGGGTCATCTTCTCGGTGATCTTCACCGCCGGCGCGATGGTCATGATGTACCGCGGCGTGGCCGTGTCCACCAAGCTGGCCGGGCTGTTCTTCGGCTTCGAGCTGCTGGTGCTCGTCGTGGTGTCCGTCGCCGCGCTCATCAAGAACGGCGGCCACCTATCCGCGGTGCCGTTCGAGCCCAGCCACATCACCAACGGCTTCAGCGGGCTGGCGGCCGGGTTCCCCCTCGCCATCTACCTCTTCATCGGCTGGGAGAACTCAGCGGCCCTGGCGGAGGAGACCAATAATCCCCGGCGTAACGTGCCGCGGGCGGTGTACATGTCGGTGGCGCTGATGTCGGTCGGGTACATCCTGTACGCGTACGCCACCGCGACCGGGTTCCTGTACAGCGTCACCGGGCTCAACAGCGCGGCCATCCCGTTCATCAACGTGTCCCACGACGTCGCGGCGTGGCTAGCGGGGTTCGCCTGGATCGCGGGCTTGACCTCCACCCTCGGCGTGCTGATCTCGGCGGTGAACTCGCAGGCCCGGCTGGTCTTCAACGCCGGCCGGGAAGGACTGCTGCCGCGCTGGCTCGGCAAGGTCCACCCGACGCGGCGGACGCCGGTCAACGCGATGTTTACGTTCATCGCCATCGCGGCCGTGATCATCGTGGTCTGGGCGCTGCTGCACCTGGCCGGCGGGGCCAAGCAGAGCGGCGAGATGAACGCACTGAACTACTTCGTCGACTCCTCCACGATGGGCACGATCCTCATACTCGTGGTGTACTTCCTGGCCAACCTGGCGCTGCCGTTCTACTACCGCAAGTACCGGCCGCAGGAGTTCAACGTCCTCAAGCACGCGGTGCTGCCGGTGCTGGGCATGATCGCCGTCGGCGTGCCGATGTACTACCTGGTCAAGCCGGGCCAGTCCGCGCCGCTCAACTGGTTCCCCTACGCGGCGCTCGGCGTGATCGTGGTGTCCGTCGGATACGCCGTCTGGGCCAGCCGCCGGGACCCCGGGCTCGGCGACCGCGTCGGCTCGATCATCGCCGACGACTAAGCACGGGCGAGTAACCGCGGCGCGCCGAGAGTCACCCCAATCCGTTCCTTACCTCACAATCGGGAGGCAGCCGATGACCGAGAATCCGCACCCGCTCGACCCGGCGACCAGCGGCGAGTACCTCGCCGGGCGGGAGATCATGGCGGCCGCCGGGCTGCTCGCGGACCCGGTCAGGTTCGCCTACTACGGGCTCGAGGAGCCGTCCAAGGACGAGGTCCTGAGCGGCCGGGCCGCCGACCGGCGGCTGCGGGCCTTCCTGCTCAACCTGAAGACCGGCGAGTCCACCGACGTCGTGGTGTCGCTCACCGAGCGGGGCGTGGTCAGCGCGCGCACGGTCGACACCGCGGCGGAGGGGCAGTTGCCGATCGTCGACTCCGAGTACCACCTCGTCGAGGAGATCATGGCCGCCGACCCGGCATGGCAGGCGGCCATGGCGCGGCGCGGTCTCACCGACATGAGCAAGATCAGGATCGCGCCGATCACGGCGGGAGCCTTCCGCGCCCCCGCCGAGGACGACGAGCGGCGGATGGTCCGCGTGCTCGCCTTCCTGCAGGCCCGGGAGCACGACCTGGCCTGGGCGCACCCCGTCGACGGGGTCACCGCGCACGTGGACCTGATCGAGAAGAAGGTGCTGCGGGTCGTCGACGAGTTCGAGCTGCCGGTGCCCACCGAATCCGGCGACTATGACGACCCGGCCGTGCGCGGGCCGGAGCGCACCGGGCTGCGGCCCATCGAGATCACCCAGCCGGAAGGGCCGAGCTTCACGGTGGAGGGCAGCCTGCTGCGCTGGCAGGGCTGGTCGCTGCGGGTGGGCTTCGACGCGCGCGAGGGCCTCACCCTGCACCAGATCGAGCTGGGCGGGCGGCCAGTGATCTACCGGGCCTCCGTGCCCGAGATGGTGGTGCCGTACGGCGACCCCCGGTTCCGCTACTGGCAGGCCTACTTCGACACGGGCGAGTACCTGGTCGGCAAGTGGGTCAACTCGCTCGAACTCGGCTGCGACTGCCTCGGCGAGATCGCCTACCTGGACGCGGTCGTGTGCGGGGAGACCGGCGAGCCGCGCGAGGTGCGCAACGCGATCTGCGTCCACGAGGAGGACTTCGGCATCCTCTGGAAGCACACGGACATCTTCAACGGGTCGGCGCAGTCACGGCGGCAGCGCCGGCTCGTCGTGTCCTACTTCACTACGGTCGGCAACTACGACTACGGCTTCTACTGGTACTTCTACCTCGACGGCACGATCGAGTGCGAGGTCAAGATGACCGGGATCGTGTTCACCGCGGGCCATCCGGGCGGTGACCATCCGTACTCCACCGAGGTGGCGCCCGGACTCGGCGCCCCGGTGCACCAGCACCTGTTCAGCGCGCGGCTCGACATGTCCGTCGACGGGCTCGCGAACGCGGTGGAGGAGGTTGACGTGCACGGCCTGCCGATCGGCCCGGGCAACCCTTACGGCAACGCGATCGCGCGGCGGGTGACCCGGCTTACCTCGGAGGCGGAGGCGGCGCGCCCCGGCGACGCCTCCCACGGGCGGGTCTGGCGGGTGATCAGCACCGAGCGGGTGAACCGCTTCGGCCGGCCGACCGCGTTCACGCTGCACCCGGAGGCGAACCCAGGGCTGCTAGCCAGCCAGGACTCGCCCCTCGCGCAGCGGGCGGGCTTCGCCTCGCGGGCACTGTGGGTAACCCGCTACGACCCGGCGCAGCGGTACCCGGCCGGCGACTTCGTGAACCAGAGTCCAGGGGGCGGCGGACTGCCCGCGTACGTCGCGGCGGACAGGGACATCGACGGCCAGGACATCGTCGTGTGGCACACGTTCGGGCCGACGCACGTGGTGCGCACCGAGGACTGGCCGGTGATGCCCGTCACCAGGACCGGGTTCATGCTCCGGCCGACCGGCTTCTTCGACCGCAACCCCACGCTCGACGTACCCGCGCCGTCGGGTCACTGCCATCCTGAACACGGGCCCGCTGAGGACGGGCACGCGGGCTGACGCACTTCGCCGGAATTCCATCCCGTTCGTACCCGATCACGGCGAAGTGACCGTTTCCCGATAACGGTGCGTCGCTTATTCCTCACCTCAGGGAAACGGCCCGGGGCTCGACCGGACCTGGCCGAGACGGCTTGTTGTCGCGGCTTTCCGGACTGAATATCGAGTTACGCTTATTCAACCGCGGCGGCCGGTTATTTCCGTTAGGATGCGAAACCGTTCTTAGTCTGCAGGTCTGTTGGGGAGTCTGGCTTGGAGCACTTGCCCGGTGGCCCGGATACGTTGGACCGGCCGCATACGTCGCATCGTCAGCACAAGCCGCGCCGGGGCAGCCTGGCGGCGGGCGCCGGCGTCGCCGCGGCCCTCGCCGGGCTCGGCGTCGCGGTCGCCTTCGGCGTGGTGCCGACGCCGCTGACCGCAAGCTCGGCAAAGCCTCTCGACGCCGCGACGATGGCCGTGCCGTCAGCGGCGGGCAACTCGCTCCTCCAGGCCAGCGCGAGCCCGCTCGGCTTCGCCACCGCAAAGATGCCGGCGGCGGCGAGGCACAAGGCGTCCGCGAAGCCCACGCCGTCCAAGGCGGCCACGCCCACGCGGGCTCCCGCCACGACGGCGCCGTCCACCGCGGCGTCCACGAGCCAGTCCAGCGGGCTGACGCCGCAGGCCACGGCTGAGTACCAGACCCCGACGGGCGAGAACCAGAAGGCCTGGTCCGAGGCCATCCTTAACGCCCTCGGCGCGCCGCTGACCAGCGAGAACATCATCTCCATCGGTTACTGGATGCAGAACGAGGCGGGCACCCCGGCCAGCGGCGGCATCGTGGGGGCCAACAACCCCATCAACGTGAGCCAGCCCTGCTGCGGCGGCGTGCCGATTCAGTCCGACGGTGACGGCGTCACCTTCCTGCAGTCCTACCCCACCGCCGCCGACGGCGTCGAGGCGATCGCGCAGTACCTGAACCGCGGGAACTACACCCAGATCCTCGCCGACCTGAAGGCAGGCGCCGGGCTGATGAACGACTCCAGCCTGGCCTCGGAGATCTCGTTGTACAGCGGCGGCGGCTACACCACTATCCCTGACTCGTTTGGCGCTTCCCAGGGGGAGCCGCTGAGCTAGGCTTCAGCCGTGACTGACTTGACCGTCCACCGCTTCCACGGCGGCGACGGCGTCGAGCTGGCCTGGCGCGAGGTCGGCGAGGGACGGCCCCTGGTGCTGCTGCACGGGTTGATGGGCAGCGGGGCGCAGATGGCCGACGGCCCGGCGCGGGCGATCGCCACGCATGGCTACCGCGTGATCCTTCCCGACCTGCGCGGCCACGGGGACAGCGGGCGGCCGCACGACCCGGCCCGCTACCCGCCCGACATCCTCGCCGACGACGGGCTCGCGCTGATCGACCACCTGAGGCTCGACGACTATCACCTGGGCGGGTACTCGCTGGGCGGCAAGGTCGTGCTGCGGCTGCTCGCCCGTGGTGCCCGTCCGACCAGCGCGGTCGTGGGCGGGCAGGGCCTCGACGCACTCGACGCGGAAACCGACCGCACCCCCGGTTACCGCCGCCTGCTGGCCGCCATCGCCGACGGTGCCACGTTTGAGCCGGGATCCGCCGAGGCGCTCACCGCCGGATGGATCGCACAGGCCGGCGTCGACCCGAGAGCCATCACCTACCTCCTCGACAGCTTCGTCGCGACGCCGAAGGACGCGTTGCGGCAGGTTCCGACGCCCACGCTGATCGTGGCGGGCGACGGCGACACCCGGAGCGCGTCCGCGGGCGAGCTCGCCGGGCTGCTGCCGAACGGGCGGCTCGTCCTGATCCCCGGCGACCACCTCGGGGTGATCGGCGCGCCTGAACTCATCGACGCGGTCGTCGACTTCCTCGGGTGAGGCTCGCCGTAACGGCTGGTCAGGCCTCCATGACTTCTATTCAACCATTCAGCCGCGGGCCGCTCTCGCCCGCGCCGCCGCGGAACCGGCTAGCGCTGGAAACTTAGGGCCCGGCCAAGGTGATAGCCGGCGACCTCAAGGAACCACTCGCGCTCCGAGTGCCCGGAGTCCGCGATCCGCAGCGGCCCGGCGACCAGGTTCAGGTGCTGGGCCAGCTGGTAGAAGCGGAGCCGGTCCGGGTCAAGCGCCGGGGTGGCCAGCCGCGGGTAGTGGTTGCCGAAGCGCAGGCGCAAGAACACGTGCTCCCATTCGGGGTCGAAGTACATCAGGCCCTCGATGTCGATCAGCACGGGGTCGCCGTTGCGGTCGAGCAGGATGTGATCCGGCCCCAGTTCCCCGTGCACCAGCCCGAACGAGCCGCGCGGCCCGAGCGGTTCGGCGAGGGCATGCAGCAGTTCCCTGAGCCGTCCGCCTTCCCCGGCGGCGCGCTCGTCGCGTGCGCAGATCTCGCCGACCTCGCGCAGCGCGCGGTCCAGCACGACCTGCACGCAAGACTCGCCCCGCGAGGTCAGCCCGGCATCGACGACCCCGGCCTTGCCGAACCCGGTCGCCCGGCACGCTTCCATCGCGGCCAGCCAGTCGGCGAGCATCCCGAGGGCCCGGCTCGCCGCGGCCGGATCCCGCTCGAGGAGGGCCTCGAGACTGCCGCCTGGCACGTACTCGACCACAGCGATGTCCCCTGGGTACAACGCGTGACCGCGGTCCGCTAGGAGCAGCCGGGGACACCGCACCCCGGCCGCCTCCAGGCGGCGGGCCGCGGCCTCGAACAAATCAAGGCCGGACGCGTGGGAGAAGGGGTCCAGGGGGTCATCGGCTCCACTGGGCAGCACGCCCCGCCAGAAGTCCTCGGCCGCGTTCCAGACGTAGACAAGCGCCGTCCCGCCGTCGTCCGCGACCACGCGGTAGGCGCCCTTCTTGGAGCCGCCAGGAAGCCGTTCCACCCGCGTCACGTCGTGGCCCGCGCCGAAAACGGCGCGCACCACCGGGCGCAGGCTCTCGGCATCAGCGAACCGCCGCTGCTCCATGGCACCCCACCTCGGACGAACCTCAGCCGACTAGACGTACGACGCAGCCCTTTCTACTCCCAAGGGTTCTGGAAGGCGAGGCGCGCCGCCTACCGGCGGGTCTAGAAGGTGATCACGCCCCGCAGGTTGCGGCCGTTGCGCATGTCGTCGTAGCCGATGTTGACCTCATCCAGGTTGTAGGTGCGCGTGCGCAGCTCATCGAGCTTCAGCCGGCCGCTTCGGTACAGCTCGAGCATCCGGGGGATGTCGGACCGCGGGTTGCACGAGCCGAACAGGGAGCCGCGGACCTGCTTCTCGTAGGTGGTGAGTTCCAGGGCGCTCATCGCCACCTTGGTCTCGGACGCCGGGTGGATGTTGGTGACCACGACCCGGCCGCGCTTGCCGACCAGTCCGAGGCTCACGCCGATCTGGTCCCCGTCGCCGACGCCCATCGTGTTCACGCACACCTGGGCCATGCGCCCCCTGGTCAGCTCGGTCAGCAGTTCCCTAGCGTCCTCGCTGGAAGCGACCGCGTGCGTGGCGCCGAACTCCAGGGCCTTGCTCCGCTTGAACGCCACCGGGTCGACCGCCACCACGTACTCGGCGCCGAGCGCGACCGCGCCCTGTACCGCGTTAATGCCGATGCCGCCGATCCCGACGACCACGACCACGTCGCCGACCCGGGCCTCGCCGGTGTAGGCGACCGAGCCCCAGCCGGTGATCACGCCGCAGCCAAGCAGGCAGGCGACGTCGAGCGGCAGGTCGTCCTCGATCTTGACGCAGCTGGCCTGGTGCACCACGGTGTGCTCGGCGAACGTCCCGAGCAGGCACATCAGCCCGAGATCCTGGCCGCGCGCGTGGTGACGGGCGGTGTGGTCAGAGATCTGCCGCCCCTCCCGGTTGTACCGGCCGATCTCGCACAGGCTGCCCATACCCGAGGCGCAGGCCCGGCACTGACCGCAGGAGGGGATGAAGCTGAAGATGACCCGGTCGCCCGGGGCGAGGTCATTGACACCGGGACCGACCTCCTGGACGATGCCGGCGCCCTCGTGCCCGCCGATCACCGGCAGCGCCGTGGGCAGGTCACCCGTGACAACATGCTCGTCGGAATGACACAGGCCGCTGCCGCCGAGCGCGACGAGGACCTCCCCCTGCTTCGGCGGGTCGAGTTCGATCTCCTCGACCGACCAGTCCTTGTTCCTGTCCCATAGCACCGCCGCGCGGGTCTTCATGCATCCTCCTTCGCACGCGCGGCCGGAGAACCGCCGGTCGCCGCGTTCCGAAGATCATGCTTCGTCGGGGTGCCCGCCCTGTCAATCCCTTCCGCCCCAGGCTCCCCGGACCGCGCGCATGCGCTCGTAGTAGCGTCATCATTTAGCGGATGCTGTCGGCCTGGCTGCGACGCGCGGCCAGCCAGCAAGGAGCAGTTCCGCCACCACGGCGAGCAGCACGAAGCCGCCTCCCCAGGCAAGCGCCTGCCAGTGCCAGTGGCCGGCGAGCGTGCCTCGCGCGCGAGCCATGGAAATTAGGAACGGCAGGGTCGCGTACTCGAAAGCGAACCCGGTGGCCACCGTGGCGGTCCACGCGACGAGCCACCACCGGCCTCGGCTGGTGGCGACGATTTTAATCCCCGTCAGCAGCAGTACCAACGGCATACCGAGCCCGGCGGCCGCATAGATGACGAGCGCCCCGAAAAAGAAGCCATTGAACGGCGTGAACAGCGACGGGGCGAGCCACGGGGCGAACATGGCAACACCGAGCGCGGCCCCGGGCAGCGTCCAGACGCCGATCAGGAAGGCGAAAATACCGTAGTCTGCCGTCTTCAGGGCAGGCCGGTAGCTTGTCATCGCCGCTCCAGGATGGCCGGTCAGATCTTCAGGCGGGATGCTATTGCAGGCCGTTGAATCCGTCGAGCCGGGGAGGCAGGCCGGGTAGCGGCCATCCTCCGACCGTGCCGTCATAGCACGGTACGTCGATGCACCGAGGGTACGCGCCTAATCGTGCCCCGGAAAGTTCTTGCCTTGAAAGGAACCTGGCCGTCCAAAGGTGAACATTCAGCTCTCCATGTAGGGATCAGGTTTAGCCGTACTTGAGCACTACATGAGCAGCGAACGAGGCGTCTGAGCAGCGATGCCTTTCCGATCGCTGTCAGTTACTCCGCTGCTTCGGGGAACGGGGTTGATGAGGCTGAGTGACGGCTCATGGCCGGGGATTCCCGGCATTCCGGTCATCCGTGGAACCCCAGGTTCGCGGGCGCGGCTGACGTACTTCGCGGCATCGGCCCGGCTGACACGTCAGTGGTTCTCGATTGCCGTAAGAGAGCTGATCCGAAGATCAGGTCAAGCTGGGCATCCAGGACGTCCATCGCCTGCTGCTCGCTGTAGACGCCGAACAGCACCGGCCACCGCAGCCCCTCGATAACGCTGACCAGGTGCCGTGCCGCCTGCCCGGCGTCCGCGCCTGGCAGTGCGTCGTTGAGCTGGCGCATGACGAAGTCGGTGAGGTTGGCGTATGCGAGGGCGGCCAGCTTCCGGGTCGGCTCGTCGACGCAGCCGCGGCTGATCAGCCCGGCCCACAGCCGGGCGCCGGCCCTGCTGTCCTCGTCGAGTGGGATCAGCAGGGTGCAGAACAGCCGGAACGTCCCGCGCGGCGTAGCCGGCTTCTGCTCTGCCATCAGCCTGGCGGCGCGCTCGGCGAGCAGCGTGTTGCCGTACGCGAGCGCGAAACGGAGCATCTCGTCCTTGGTCGTGAAGTAGTGCTGCACCGCGCCCATCGAGACGCCTGCCTCGCTGGCCACCGTTCGCAGGCTCGCCGCCTCGACCCCTCGCGTCGTGACCAGGCGCAGGACGGCAGTGGCGATCTCCCGGCGGCGCTCGTCGTGGTCGACTTGCTTAGGCATCTGGCGGAGCACCCCTCGTTTCGTAATGCGAATGCATTGTATAGACTGAGGTTCGCAATGCGGTCGCATTGTGAAACGGAGAGGAGGCCCGGTGGAGAGCGGCGTTGCGCGCAACGGGGACGTCCAGATCGCGTACGAGGACTTCGGCAAGCCGGGTGGGCGCCCGCTGCTGCTGATCAGCGGGCTCGACGGCCAGATGATCGGCTGGCCCGACGGGTTCTGTGAGGCGCTGGCCGGGGCAGGCTTCCACGTTGTCCGCTACGACCACCGGGACGCGGGCCTGTCGACCCACTTCACCGGCAAGAAGAAGGCCTACGAGCTCACCGACATGATCGACGACATGATGGCCGTGCTCGACGCGGTGGGCTGGGAGTCGGCGAATCTCGTCGGGCTGTCGATGGGCGGCGGGCTCGCCCAGTTCGCTGCGCTGCTGCGGCCGGAACGGGTCAGGACGGTGACCGCGATCTCGGCGATACCGCAGTACGGCCAGCCGGTCCGCTTGTTCCGCTACATCCGCTTCCCCGGACCGTTCAAGCTGGTGTTCCGCCACTACGGCGACAGCCCGGAGGACAAGCAGCGGATGCTGATGGACGTCACCCGGCTGACTGAGGCCAAGAGCCTGCCGCTGGACGGCGAATGGGTTCGCGAGACAGCCGCGGAATCACTGCGCCGCCACGCTCCGGACCGGTACGCCCGGTCCCGTCAGCTCGCCGCGGGCTTCGCCGCGAAACTGCCGGCCGGCGGCATCGCCCGCATCGCCCAGCCGGTCCTGGTGCTGAACGGAGACGAGGACCCGATCGTCCGGCCCGCCGCGGGCCGGGCGCTGGCCCGGGCGGTGCCCCGCGGCCGTTTCGTCTTGGTGCATCGCATGGGGCACGTGTTCTCGGAGCCGCTGTGGCCGGAACTGGTCAGCGAGATCGACCGGCACGCGACCTGAGACGGGCGACGCCAGCCGCGCAGTGTGAACGTGACAACACGAGCAAGGATGACGTGGCGGCGCTGCACGCGCAGAACGAGCGGCTGCGGTCGGAGAACAAGCGGCTGCGGACGCTGCTGGAGGAGAAGGGCGCGCAGATCGCGGAGCTGGAGGAGCGGGTCGCGCGGCTGGAGCGGCTGATTTCCCGCAACTCAGGTAACTCATCCATGCCGCCGAGCACCGATGACCTGCCAGGAAAGAAGCCGCCGGAGCGCAAGCCGCGCTGCGGCTGCGCCCGCAAGCCAGGCAAGCAGCCGGGCTCTCCGGGTGCGTACCTGGCGTGGAGTGACCGCCCGGACAAGAGGGTGGATACGTTCCCAGAGGGGGCGTGCTCGTGCGGGAAGGGCCTGGCCAGGGCAGCTGACCTCGGAGTGCGGTACTCGCACCAGGTCACCGGCCTGCCGGATGCGCGGGCGGTGACCACCCAGTATGACCGGCACGAGGTGGAGCGCGCCTGCGGCCGCGTGCACGTGGCGGACGCGCCGCCGGAAGCGGCCGGGGCGCCGGGCACGGTCACCTACGGGCTGAACTTCCAGGCCTGGTGCGTGTTCCTGATGGTGATGCACCACGTCCCCGTGGAACGCTGCCTGGACATCATCGAGTCGATGTCCGGGATCCGGCCGCAGCGACGGGTGGGTGCGCATGCTGCTGGAGCGTGCCGCCCGGGCGGTCGCGGCGGCGAACAAGGCGATCCGGGCGCTGATCATCCTTGCCCGGGTCGTCTGCGGCGACGAGACCCCGCTCCGGGCGGGGCCGGGCCGAAGTCCCGCAAGAAGTACCTCCAGGTCGCCTGCACGAGCCTGCTGACGTACTACTTCCTAGGTGACCGGGACCTGGCCTCCTTCAAGGGCTTCGTCTATTCCGGCCTGCACGGCGCGGTCGTCGTGCACGACCGGTACCAGGACTACGGCTCCTTCCCCGGCATCAGCCACCAGCTGTGCTGCCAGCACCTGCTGCGCGATCTTGAGGACGCCGCCGAGAGCTACCCGGAGGCGGTCTGGCCCGGCCAGACCGCAGACGCGCTGCGCGGCCTCATCCACGCCGCCAACGCGGCCGGCGACCGCGGCATGAGCACTGTTCCCGCAGAGACGACCGCGGAGCACCTGAAGCTGTTCCGGCACGGCGTGCGCGTAGGCCTGTCGCAGGTCCGCCGCGTCCCCGGCACCAAGAGCAAGTAGCCGCCGGCCCGGACGCTGCTGGAATGCCTGCGCGACCGTGAAGCCGACGTGCTGCGGTTCCTCACCGACACCGCTATCCCGCCTACCTCCAACCAGGCCGAACGCGACCTGCGGCCATCGAAGACCCAGCAGAAGATCTCCGGCCGGCTCCTCGGAGAAAGCCACCCGCGACCGGGACGCCATCCGCGGCTACGCATCCACCGCCGTCAAGCACGGCGTCGCCGTCTTCACCGCCATCCGTGACGCCCTCGCCGGAAATCCCTGGATACCGCCTATTCCTGCCTACGCCTGAACCGCACCCAGAACCGTCACGCACAGCAACCGAGGAACAACTCAAGCGCGCCACCGGACGTGAATGTTCACGTCCAAAGATGTGTGATCACCGGGCTCTATACAACTGCTGACCCGCGGATACCTCGTGCTTCTCGCCTCTGCCGTCCGACTCGCGTTCACGAGTGTGATTACTAGCTAAAACTATGATTCCTGCAGGGCGGCAAGGACAACTACGCGGCCCATCGGGCGGCCGCGGAGGCCAGGAATTCCTCCCTACTCGCCTCCAGTGATTTAAACCCCCCGGAAGTCCGCACGGCTTGTATCGGAAGGATATGCAGACTTCCGGGGGCGCGGTCATCGCTTCCTCTTCCTGTTAGCTATGTCCTATAACCCTCCCGGTTTCTCGGCGGATAGTTAGTGCCCGAGTGGTCGGCTGACTTCCTCTCACGGACCACCCTAGCGAGAAACCCGCTGTAAGTGCCATCGGCAGAAACCCGCCGAAGACCGCATAGCAGGGTTTCCCGCTCCGTGCGGCGGTTTTCCATGACCGCACGGAGCCTAACGACGCGTCGACTCATTCGAGCGCGTGGGAATTCAGGACCAGCCGAAATACGAGATCACGAGGGTTATTCAGGCCGTCCGGTAAGAGTGCAGGCCGACGACTGCTGAGATAGTCGTCTCAAATGTTTTAAGCGGGCGCCGATAGTCGGTGTGCATGATGGTCCAGTTTTTGAAGTGCGAGATCACTTGCTCGATCATCCAGCGTATCTTGTTAACCTCGGAGTTGTATTCCTTCTGCCAGCTGAGCAGTTCGCCGCCCGCAGGCTTCCTGAAGGGAGTGATCATGTTGTTCCCGATGTATCCTTTGTCGCCGATCCAGTTCTTCGGGTTCATAGTTAGCAGTACGCCGGATTCTTCCTGGCAGAAGTTGTCGTGGCGGCTCCCGTTGACCGGGTCGGAAATCCAGGCGCAGACCTTCCGTAAATAGTGCAGGCGACCTGGACGTTCATTCCGGTGGTCTTGTGCTTTCCTGAGTACAGTTGCTTGCACCCGTCCCATGACCAGCATGGGAGCAGTGTGCCGTCCAGGATGTACTGGGCATCCGGGTCAAGGTCGTCAGCGGTCGGCACAAATTCGCGTGTCGCTTCCAGAATGAGCGGCGTTATGGCAAAGACGGCGCGACTGATAGTCGGCTGGGATACGCCGAGCGACTCGCCGATTTCTGCCTGTGTGCGATTGTGCCGCATGTAGGTCAGCGTGGCCGCTACCGATTTGAAAAGACCGAGGCATGGCGGCCAATTCGGTAACGTGCTTTTCAACACCAGGGATTTAAGGCGGTTATGGCTGTGGGCTGGGGTTTCGGGGCTGTTTTGGGCATGAGGTAGGGCTCCTGGTAGGGAATGGTGTCGAGTCCTTGCCCTTTTCCTGGAGCCCTGCGTGCAATCTTGCCTGTCTTCCGTCGCTGATGCAATCCGGCCTGAGGGGTCCGGCGGTGCCGGGGACGCCAACGGGAACTGTCGTGGTGCGGGCCGCTGACCTGCTGTTTCGTGGCGGGAGGACGGTCACGGCCGGGGGCTGCGGCCCGCGGTCCGGGGAGCTGGCCGTGTTCTGCCGTCCGGCGGCGCGGCCCCGGCGGTGCACTCCTGCGGGGACGGCAGTGTCCTGGCGGGCGGGTGGCTGCCGGACTTCGCGCGGCTGGGCGAGCTGGAGCGGCATCTCGGCGACGGGGTGATCGAGGCGATCGCGGGCGCGGCGCTGGCGGCGGGCCTGCTGCGGAAGCGGGACCGGCGGCGGCTGATATCCTATTCGCTGGTCATCCGGCTGATGCTCGCGATGTCGCTGATGCCGGACGCCTCGTATGGCGAGGTGCTGGCCCGGGTGGCCGGGCTCCTGGCGGATGTCCCGTTCGCCTTGGAATGGCATGTCCCGACCTCGAAGGTCGTCACGCAACGGCGGCTGCTGATCCCGGCGGACGTGATGGAGGACCTGTTCTGGCACGCGGCCGGGCCGCTGATCGGCGACGATGAGCCGTCGGCGGTCACGCTGGCGGGCATGGCGGTGCTCGCCGCCGACGGGATGATGGTGAACCTGGCGGACACGCCGGCGAACGGGCGATGTTCGGCTCGACAGGGACCGCGGACGGGTCGGCCCCGTTCCCGCAGCTGCGGGTCGTCGCGCTGACCGCCCGCGCCCGCCGCGCCCTGCTGGGCGCGGTCCTGGGCAGCGGCGCCGCCGGGGAGCAGACCCTGCTGAAACGGCTCGCGCGGCGCCGCCCGGAGCTGTTCGCCCGCCGGTGCCACCTGCTTCGACCGGAACTTTCCCGGTCACGCGCTGATCACCGCGATCCTGGCGGCGGGCGGGCACGTCATCGCCCGGGTGAGCGCCACGGTCGCCCTGCCGCTGGCCCCCGGCGGCGGCTGGCTGCCCGACGGGTCCCGGCTGACCTGGCTGAATGCCCCGTCCGGGGAGAAGGAAGACCGGCTACCTGGTCCGGGTCACCGAGCACAACGCGGTCATGCCCGCCGCCGGGGCGGGAAAGAGCAGGTCTCCGAGACCTGCACCGTCATCACCACCCTCCTGGACCACCGGGCCGCGCCCGCTGACCAGGTGAGGGACGCCTACCTCACCAGGTGGAGCGCGTCGGAGACCACCTTCGGCGAGGACAAGGCCGCCATCGCCGGTGCTGGGAACCGCACCTCGGGACCGGTCCTGCGGTCCGGCTCGCCGCGGCTGGTCATCCAGGAGGCCTGGGCCTGGCTGGCCGCGACCCAGCTGACCCGCGCGAGCGCGGCCGCCGCGCTCCGCGGCGAGCACGCCGCCGCCCGCGCCCTGCGCCGCAGGAACCGCGCCCCGGTTACCGCCGACGAGGAATCCTTCACCGCTGCCCGCCATCACATGATCCGCTCCATGACATCCACCCAGGTCACGGCCACGTCATCGTGGGACGCGCGCTTGCCGCGGCGGCCGCTTGCCGCTGCCCGCGCCATCCTGCGCGTCCTGAACATCCCCGGCCGCCAGCGGCATTCCCGGCGCGCGCAGAAAGCAGGCCCGAAATTCCCGCACGCTACCGCGACCAAGCCCACCGTCACCGGGAAACTCCAGGTCACCGTGTTCGCACCCGGATTCTCCTAGCCCCGCGGCCGGAACGCCGCCATCAGGAAGGAGGAATCACCCGCTCATGCGGGCCGCGGCCCGTGGAACCGCGCGCCAGCCCCGCCGCGACACGCGGGCTACAGCCACGTCCGGACACCAAACCGAGCAGGCACCAGGGCACGCACAGAACACCACGACCATAAAGGCCCAGGAAACACGAAACACCTAAAATCCCTGTGTTCTGACCCTGCCCCGGCCTGCACGGAATTGATCCGGATGCAGATGTCGATGATTTCTTCACGGTCGAACCCGGTGGTATGATACACGTGACTGGCCTGTTCTACGGATTAAGTGTGGTAACTCAATCCTTTCGCGAACGGGCCATCTTTTTATGGCGCCACACCGCCGGACAAGATAAACTTCACATAACGCGCCTGTCCCCTGAATAACCCTCCACGTATAAACTGGCCGTCATCGCGGACACTCAATTTGATGTGGTTATCTTTGCCGTTTCCCGATACCCCTGGCGATGCGGCCGGGCCGTTTATAGTGATCTCCGCCCCGCCGTCTTGCGCGGCAACTGTAACAACTGCGTCGGGATTCCTGTCTTGCAGCAAGCGCTGTAGCGTTTCCGCTTGACGCTCGTTCATGATGCTTTCCCCCATGCCTGAGAGGCGCGGCGCTCAAGGTCGTGAGCAGACTCATCCAATTCCGCTTTAGCGCGGCACGCTGGGGATGATCCGGCGGAAGTTCCTTGATCTGCTCGCGTAGTCGCTGCCGAGCAGCGAAAAAAGCCGGGTCACTCATTTTTGCGTAATCTGTCGGCATGGCAGCCTCGATAGTGCACGGCTCTGCTGTACGGGCGTGCCCCTTGCCTGACTCAGTTACGGCTCCCGTAGTCATGGCGCGTCCTGGGGGCTGCTGCGGCGGTGCGGCGGGCGTGGTCCTCGCGGATCATCGCGCGCAGCAGGCGCGGGCTGGCCGCTTCCAGCAGCGCCCCGCGGTCGGCGTGCGGAACGGCCTTGAACGGCAGTTCGTCGGTTTCGTCGTCGCCGCGGGTGATGTCATACGCGGCCGACCAGTCGGTCAGCAGGCATTCCCACTGGTCGGTTCCTCGACGGTCATTCTCACGGGGGGTCCTTCGCTTGCGGCGGGCCGGGCGTCCCAGGGAACAGATACCGGCTTCCCTGGGACGCAATGACAAGCCTGCTCTGCGTGGCGTACCGTTTGCACTAGGTCACAGGCGGCTTTTGCGGCTGCCGGGGCAGGTTTGAGAGCTGGCCTGCGGGCGTGTGGCTTGGGTGCAGGACGTGAGGAGTCGTGCGGTGGCCGGCGGGCGCGGTGAGGACGACCGGGGCAAGCTCGGTGAGGATGACGAGCGGAACCCGTTCGCGGCGGAAATGGTCGCGATGCGCAAGCAGCGCGGGTGGACGCAGGAAGACCTTGCCGCGAAGATGCTGGTCAGCGTCTCGACGATCTCGAATATCGAGTCCGGTACCGGCCCCCGACCGCCGCCTCAGGCGATCAAGGCCGATGAGGTGTTCAAGACCCCGGGGACGTTCCAGCGGCACGAGCGCCGGATGCGGGGCATCCCGTTCACGTGCGGGCTTCCGCCCGTTCCAGCCGTACGAGGCTGAGGCGCGCGTGCTGCGGATGTTTGAGCACTCGCTGATGCCGGGCCTGTTCCAAACGGAGGACTACGCTCGGGAAATCCTCGGGATTCGCCCGGAGACGACCGCGGAGACGCGAAGGAACTGGTAGACGGTCGGATGGAGCGGCAGGCGATCCTGTTCCGGGACGATCGCCCCCGCCTCGCGTGTGGGCGGTGCTTGACTGAGCACGTGCTCACGATGGACATCGGCAACCCTGCTGTGATGCTCGCGCAGGTGGAGCACATAGCGGAACTAGCGCGTATGCCGAGGATCAACATCCAGGTGCTTCCCGCCGGGCGTCTCCACTCGGGGTGGCGGGGTGCGTTCTCGATAGCCGAGACAGGCTCACCCCCGGCTATCGTGTACTTGGAGAACGCATCAGAGGGACAGACCATCGAAGACCCGGACATGGCCGAGTCGATGGGCCTGCTGTTCGATGCGCTCCGGATGGAGGCGCTAACCGGCAGCGCATCCCTGAGACCATCGAGGAAGCGATACAGCGATGGAAGGAACGAACCGAGACGTGACCACGTGGCGCAAGTCCACCTACAGCGCCGCAACGGGGTGAACTGCGTGGAGGTCGGCGGCGGCCCCGCTGGTCGTAGTGCGTGATACCAAGGACCGGGCGGGCGCGGCACTCGCATTCGGCCCGGGTGCGTGGCGGCGGTTCGCTGCCACGATCAAGATCACGAAGCGAGCGTAAGCACCTAAGCCTGTAAGCCTCAACCGTGTACCTGGGGTTGAAGGCTTACAGGCTTACCCGCTAAAGACCGCAGGCGCGAGATATAGCTTTGGCGGGTGAGCAGCTACAGGGTCCGGGTAGGCGACGCGAAACCCGTGCGGGTGAAGACGGGCAAAGTCCGTCACGGACTGCTCATACAGTGCGATGGCGCGGACAAGGTCGCCGGTTGCCCGGTGAGGAGCTGGCCAGGTTCGCGCGGGCGTTCAGCGTGTGGGGGTGGTCCGGGCCGTTGGGCCATCCTGCACGCGCTCCCGGACGCCGACGGCCCGCACGCGATCGTGGCCAGGATCATGGACGCCCTGCCGTCCGGCAGCTACCTCGCCATCTCGCACGCGGGCTCAGACCTCCTGGACCCGCAGACGCTGGACAGCGTCCAGACATCGTGACCCAGATGGTGCGCCTACAGCCCGGGTTCCCGCGACCGTGAGCAGGTGCTCCGGTTCTTCGACGGCCTCGACCTGATTGAACCCGGACTGGTGAGGGTCGAGGAATGGCGACGCGACCCGGCCGCCGAGGTCGCGGGCAGGTCCACGCTCTGGTGGGCGGCCGTCCTGTAAGCTGCAGCGAGGCGGACGGCCCCGCCCGCGAGGGCGGGACCGTCCGCCGGGGCTAGCCCGGCGGTGCGGGCGCATCAGCCGCGGGCGCCGGGGGTGGGCGAGAAGGTGCCCCGGCCCTGGGTGCGGCTGCGCAGCCGGCTCGCGTAGCCGAACAGCTCGGCCAGCGGCACGGTCGCGGTGACGATCGCGGTCCCGCCCCTGTACCGCCGAGTCGATGACGTGTCCGCGCCGCGCGGCGAGGTCGCCCAGTACCCCGCCCACGGCGTCTTCGGGCACGGTCACGACGACCTCGGCGACCGGCTCCAGTAGCCGCATCACGCTCGCGCGCAGTGCTTCCCGTAGCCCCAGCCGGGCTCCGTCCTGAACGCCATCTCCGACGAGTTCCGCGGGTGCGTCGCCCCGTCGGTCAGGGTGACCCGCAGCCCGGTCACCGGGTGGCCGCCGAGCGGGCCCGCGGCCAGGGCGTCCTGGCACCCGCTCTCCACCGCCCGGATGTACTCGCGCGGCACGTGGCCGCCGACCACGGCCGACCGGAACACGAAGCCTTCCCCTTCCTCACGGTCGGCCGGCTCACGTCCAGGACGACGTGGGCGAACTGGCCCGCCCCACCGTCTTGCTTTACGTGGCGGTATACCAATCCGGACACCCCGCGGACGACAGTCTCCCGGTAGGCCACCTGCGGCCGCCCGACGCTGACCTCCAGGCCGCGGCCCCGGCAGATCTTCTCCGCGGCCACCTCCAGGTGCAGTTCTCCCAGCCGGCGAGCACCGTCTGGCCGGTCTCCGGATCATTCCGCACGACCAGCGACGGGTCTTCCTCGACCAGGTTCGCCAGCGCCGCCGCCAGCCGCCCGGTATCGGCTGACCGGCGGGCCTCCACCGCGACCGAGACCACGGGGTCCGTCACCATCGGCGGTTCGAGGACCAGGGGGTTCGCGGGGTCGCAGAGGGTGCTGCCAGCCCGGACTCCCTTCGGCCCGGCCACCGCGACGCTGTCACGGCGACCGCGACGTCTACCTCGGAGTGCCGGTCGGCCTGGACCCGCAGGAGCCGGGCGACCGTTCCGTGCGGCCGGCGCTCGCGTCCAGCACCGCCGTTCCCTTCCGCACCGTTCCCGAGTACACCCGCAGGTAGGCCAGCCTGCCCGTGGCCGTCGCGGCCACCTTGAACACCAGCGCGGCGAACGGCGCTGCGGGGTCGGGGGGCCGTTCCCGCACCGCACCGTCCTGAGTGCCGCACACCGGCGGCACGTCCAGGGCGAGGGCAGGTAGGCCACGACGGCGTCGAGCAGCGGCTCGATACCGCGGTTGCGGTAGCGGAGCCAGCACAGCACGACGAGGCCGTCGCCGCTGCGGGTGAGGTCGCGCAGCGCCCCGGACAGCGTCGGCGCGGACAAGGTCCCCTGCGCGCAGAACTCCTCAAGCGCGGCCGGATGCAGCTCGGCCACCGCTTCCTCCAGGAGCCGGCGGCGCCCGCGCAACCCCTCGTCCCGCAGCACGTCCGGCACGGGACCTTCACCGACCGCCTCAC
>CAWKKG010000024.1:0-31278 GCA_963850115.1 uncultured Actinomycetota bacterium | reverse complement strand
GTGCTGGCGACGGAGGCGGCAATTCCGCCAGCGTCGCGACGCTGGCGGGCAACCGGGCGCGGATCTGCTCGGCCGTCCCCTGGATGCGCAGGCGCACGCGGTGCCGGTACGGGGCCGTGGCGAGCCCGGACAGGACGCGCTGGGCCGGGTCGATCCCGGCGGGCGGCGCAAACGAGCCGGGCAGCGTCCTGGCGGCGGCGATGCGGTCGAGCCGGAAGGTCCGGTCCTCGCCGATCCCGGGATCGGTACCCGTGACGTACCAGCGGCCCGAGTGGACGACGAGGCCATAGGGATGCAGGGTGCGTTCGCTGCGGCGGCCGTCCCCGGCGGTGTACCTGATCGAGACCGGCCGGTGGTGGCGGACCGCGTCGGCGACGGTCAGCAGCACCGCGCCGTCGGCGGCGGTCGCCCCGGCGGGCGGGGCGGTGAACGCGAGGGACCCGAGCAGGGCGTCGAGCCTGCGGGCGAGCCGTTCCGGCAGCACCCGGCGGATCTTGGCCGCCGCTGTCTCGCTCGCGGCGCCCGTGCCCGCCAGCAGCCCGGCCCGGTGGCCGGCGGTGAGGCCAAGAAGCACGGCGAGCGCCTCGTCGTCGGTCAGCATGAGCGGGGGCAGACGGTAACCGGGGCCAAGCCGGTACCCGCCGTAGCGGCCGCGCACCGACTCCACGGGCACGTCCAGGTCGATCAGGTGATCCGCGTACCGGCGCACGGTGCGCTCGTCAACGCCGAGCCGCCCGGCGAGTTCCGCCCCGGTCCGGACGCCACCCGACTGCAGCAACTCAAGCAGCGCCAAAACGCGCGCGGTCGGCCGGGTCATGGTCCAAGTATCTCGCGGATACCGGGCGGATCCTGTCCGGTATCAGTTCTAGCGTGGGGCACCTAACACCACGCAGACAGGGAGATCACGATGGACTTCGCCTCGATCCGCATCATTACCGCCGACGTCGCCCGCCTCGCCGACTTCTACGAGAAGGCGACCGGGATAGCGGCGAGCCGTCCCGGCGAGGACTTCGCCGAGCTCAGGACCGCCCGCGCGACCCTGGCGATCGGCAGCACCCGCACCGTGCCGCTGTTCGCGCCGGGCGCCGCCCGCCCGGCCGACAACCACTCCGTCATCATCGAGTTCCTCGTCGACGACGTGGACCGCGTGCACCAGAACCTGGCCGGCCTGGTGACGGACTTCGTGAACGGGCCCACGACGATGCCCTGGGGCAACCGGTCACTGCTGTTCCGTGACCCCGACGGCAACCTGGTCAACTTCTTCACGCCGGTCACCCCGGCCGCCATCGAGAAGTTCGCGCGCTGACGGCACCCGGCCGCCGGCCGCGGCGAAGGCAGCCCGCGCGACCGGCAGGCTGACTTCCGAGCCGGACTGGCGCTAGCCTGACGCTCAGGATTCCGCCAGGACCGGTTGCCCGGGCTGGGCGTCGGCGTCGGCTGTCTGAGGTGGGCATGAATTCACCGGGTGTGTTCGCGGACCTGGCTGCACAGCGCGCGTGCTGGCATCCCGTCGCGTTCGCCGCTGAGGTCGCCGACCGCCCGGTGCACGCCGACCTGCTTGGCGAGCCGCTCGTCGTCTGGCGCGGTGCGGGCGGGGCGTTGCGCGTACTGTCCGACCTGTGCGTGCACCGGGGCACCGCGCTGTCGCTCGGCCGGGTCCAGGGCGACGAGCTGGCCTGCGCCTACCACGGCTGGCGGTACGCGGCGGACGGCCGGTGCGTGGCGATCCCGCAGAAGGAGGACCCGGCGGCTGTCCCGGCCAAGGCCCGCGTCCGGGCATTCCGCGCGCAGGAACGGTACGGGCTGGTCTGGGTCGCCCTCGAGGAGCCCCGCTGGCCGCTGCCCGAGGTCCCGGAACTGGAAAACGGCGAGTGGGCGGTGGTGTCGGCCGGCCCGTACCAGTGGCGCTGCGACGCCGCGCGGCAGGTTGAGAACTTCACCGACTTCGGGCATTTCCCCTGGGTCCACCCGGGACTGCTCGGCGACCCGGAACGACCGGTCGTCCCGCGGTATGAGGTTCAGGCGGACGGCCACGTGCTGCGGTACGAGATCGTCCGCCCCGAGGCACCCAACAGCGAGGACTTCCCGGTATTCGGTAACGACCAGGCCGGACCGCCGGAGCGGCGCAGCCGCTACGAGCTCCACCTGCCCTACACGATCGCGTTGCGGCTTGGCTGGGGCGGGCAGCGCGGCATGGTGTACTTCTTCGCCTCGCAGCCGGTCGCCGCCGACCGCTGCGCGGGCTACGTGGTCATCGGCCGCAACTACAACACCGACCAGCCGGACCAGGTGATCCGCGAGTTCGAAGACACTATCTTCGGCCAGGACCAGGTGGTGGTCGAGTCCCAACGGCCCGAGCGCGTGCCGTTTGACCTGGCGGCCGAGCTTCACCTGCGCTTCGACGCGGTCGCCGTCGCGTACCGCAAGGCCATGCGCGACCTCGGCCTCGCGGCCAGCGCACCCATCGGAATCTCCGTGGAATAGCCGGCGCCATGGGACGGGTCATCTTCATGTGCGGCCCCGCCGGGTCGGGCAAGTCCACGATCGCGCGGCAGTATGAGCGGCACGGAATGACCCGCCTGTCCTTTGACCAGGAGGCGTGGTCGCGCGGCATCACCGCCATGCCGCTGCCGGATGACGTGCACCGCGAGATCGAGGACGTACTCCGAGCGCGCCTGCTAGATCTCGTCCGCGCCGGATCGGACGTCGTCCTCGACTTCTCGTTCTGGTCCCGGGCCAAGCGGGACGAGTACCGCGCGCTGCTGCGGCCCCTTGGCGTCGTGCCGGAAACGGTCTACCTGGCGACCGATCGCGCTACGGTGCTGCGGCGCACCGCCGACCGGGCGGCCAGGGACGGCGACGACTTCCAGCTCAGCCCGGAACTCGCCGCCCTCTACTTCGATCACTTCGAGGTCCCCACGGCGGCGGAGGGGCCGCTGACGGTCGTCACTAGCGCCTGACGCCGGAGACTACTGGCTTGCCCGGCAGCACCAGTAGCGCTGCCCGACAACATCCTGCGTGCCTGGCACCCGCCCTTACCCGCGAGCGAGCCCGCTGACGAGCGTGGGCAGCCCCGTGGGCACGCCACCGACGATCAGCGAGCCAAGGGCGCCCGTGTCGAGGTGCTCGCCGATCATGTCGGCGAGCAGGTCATAGCGGCGCTCCCGCACGGCGGCGAAACTCACGTCGGGCGCGGGAATGAAGTCCCGGCCGCATCGGCCGGCCAGGTCGCGCAGGAACGCGCGCCGGAAGCCGTCGTTCTCGAAGATGCCGTGCCAGGTCGTGCCGCGCACCGGGCCTGCCGAGCAGCCGTCGAGGAAGGGCTCGCCCCCGGACGAGGTGACGGTCCCGTGGTGGATCTCGTAGCCCGCCACGGCCTCGCCGAGCGCGGTGCCCGACGGCCTCGCGAGGGTCTTGGCCGTGGCGAAGGATACGGTGGCGGGCAGCAGCCCGAGCCCGGGCACCGTGCCCGCGCGGCTTTCCACGTCGTCGTGGATCGACCGGGCCAGCATCTGGTAGCCACCGCAGATGCCGAGCACCGGAAGGCCGCGCGCAGCCCGGTCGGTGATGGCCGCGGCGAGTCCGGACTCGCGCAGCCAGCCAAGGTCGCTGACCGTGGCCCGTGTCCCCGGGAGGATCACCAGGTCGGCGCCCTCCAGATGGGCGGGCGTCGTGGCGAGGTCGACGATGACGCCGGGCTCGGCGGCGAGCGGGTCGACGTCCGTCACGTTGGACATCCGGGGCAGCCGGACGACCGCAACCCGCAGGCTCGCCGGGCCGTGCGGCGGCAGGGCGGCCCGCGGCCGGGAGTCCAGGTCGAGTGAGTCCTCGGCGTCCAGCCACAGGTCCTTGAGCCAGGGCAGCACGCCGAGTGTCGGCCGCCCGGTCATCGACTCGAGCATGCCGAGCCCGGGGGCGAGCAGCCGGAGGTCGCCGCGGAACTTGTTGACGACGAAGCCGGCGACATGCCGCTGGTCGGCCGGCGAAGCACCGCCAGCGTCCCGTACATGGCGGCGAGCAGCCCGCCCCTGTCGATGTCACCAACGACGATCACCGGCAGGCCGGCGGCGCGGGCCAGGCCCATGTTGGCGATGTCTCGGTGCCGCAGGTTGATCTCCGCCGGGCTGCCCGCGCCCTCGCATACGACCACGTCGAACCGGCGGCGCAGGTCCGCGAGGCTCGCCGCGACCGCGGACTCGAGCATCGGCTTCAAGTCCTGGTAGTCCAGCGCACCCGTCTCCGCGACCGGCTGACCGAGCAGAACGACCTGGCTGCGGGTCTCGCTGCCGGGCTTGAGCAGCACCGGGTTCATCGCCGCCTCCGGCTCGGCGCGGGCGGCCGCGGCCTGCATCGCCTGCGCGCGGCCGATCTCGGCGCCGTCGGCGGTGACGGCCGAGTTCAGCGCCATGTTCTGCGCCTTGAACGGCGCTACCCGCACGCCCTGCCTGGACAGCCACCGGCACAGCCCGGCGACGAGGACGCTCTTGCCGGCGTCCGAAGAGGTTCCCGCGACGAGAAGAGCGCCATTCACCGGGCCAAGGGTAGCTCCCTGCCCGCGCTTGGCTGGAGCCGGTGCCGCGGCGACGGGCCGCTAACCGCCGGGTGGGACGATGGCCGGGTGCTCGGCGACCTGGCGGCCCTCGGCCCGTTCTTCGGCGTCGGCTCGCACCCGCCGGCGGCGGCGCCGCGCGCGCCGTGGCGCCCGGGCAGCGAGCTGACTAGCCCGGACGGGCCGCTCAGGGCCCGCGTAGGGTCCGTCCGGGCGGCCCTGGCGGCCAGGAACGGGCGTACGTCCGGCGAGGTCGAGCCGCGGGTTGCCGCCTCCGCCGCCCACCTCGGCCTCGTGGCGAGGCTGGTATCGCCCGCGCTCGGCGCGGCCGTCCTGCGCTTCCCGCTCGACCTGCGCCCCGGGGGGCTGTGGTGGCAGGACGCGGCCGGCGGCCCGGTGCCGCTCTCGGTTCCCGTGCCGTCGCCCGGCGGGGCGGTTGCCGCCGAGTGGGACCGGCTGCTGCTCGAGGAGACCGTCGCGCCCGTCACCGCGGCGATTGCCCAGCTGGTTCCCGTCTCCGGCCGCGTCCTGTGGGGAAACGTGGCGTCGGCGGTCAACGCGGCCGCCGCCCAGGTGGCCAGGCAGCGACCGGACCTGGCGCGGGACGCCTGGCTGACGGCCGGCCACCTGCTGGGCAGCCCGTTGCTGCGCACCGAGCCGCACCCGCCGGGCCCGGCGTTCCGCCGGTCAAGCTGCTGCCTGTTCTACCGGCTCGCGCCCGGAAACCCGGCCGCCATCTGCGGCGACTGCCTCCTCGGCGCCCGCGCGGGACGCCGTGCACGATTATCCAGAACGGATGCGGCTTACTCCCTCCCGCGCCATGCCAGGGCCAGGGCTATCGCGGCGCCCACTGCGGCCGCCGCGGCGGTGACCGCGCGGCTCAGCCGGGTGGCGCGCGCGATGTCGTCGGCGCGCGGCGCGCGGCCCTCACCGCCGAGGACGGGACGGTCCTCGACGTGCGAGCCGTAGTCGTTGCGCCCGCCGAGGCGCACGCCGAGCGCGCCGGCGAAGGCGGCCTCGGCGACCCCCGCGTTGGGGCTCGGGTGGCGGCGGCCGTCCGCGCGGGCCACGGCCAGCACGCCGCGGCCGCTGCCGCCCGTCATGGGGGCAACGGCGGCGGCGAGCACGGCGGTCAGCCTGGAGGGCAGGTAATTGGCCAGGTCGTCGGCGCGCGCGGCCGCCCAGCCGAAGTTCTCGTAGCGCGAGCTGTGGTGGCCCACCATCGCGTCGAGGGTGTTGACCGCACGGTAGCCGAGCAGCCCGGGCAGCCCGGCGAGCGCGCCCCACAGCAGCGGCGCGACCACCGCGTCGGAGGTGTTCTCCGCCACCGACTCGACCGTGGCCCGGGCGATCTCCGCCTCGTCCAGGGTGTCGGTGCGGCGGCCGACGAGGTGGGTGAGCTGCTCGCGGGCGGCCGGCAGGTCACCGCGCCGCAGGTGCGCGGCGACCGCCTCGGCCTCGGCGGACAGCGAACGCGAGCCGAGCACGGTCCACGTGCCCAGCGCGGTGGCCGTGACCAGCCACGGCGACGGCAGCCGACGAAGCAGCAGGCCGAGCAGGGCGGGCGCGCTGATGAGCAGCGCGGCGTAGCCGGCCCCGGCGGCCCGGCCGTCCCGCCACATCCGGCGCTCCAGCCGTCCCGCCACCTCGCCGAACAGGGCGACCGGGTGGCCACGGCGCGGATCGCCCGCGAGCCGGTCGAGCACGACGCCGGCGAGCAGCCCGAGGGCCGTGGCCCGGCCGCGCCGACCTGGACGGGAGCGGGGGGAGGGACCTGGCACGCGCACAAGCCTAGGGGTGACATAGTTGGCACGTGCACCTGCTTCCCGCTGAGCGGTCCGGCCACCGGGTCATCGACAGCGAGCGCGTCTGCGAGGCGATCGCCGCGCTCGGCCCGGCGACGGACATCCAGGCCCGCGCGAAGACCTTCGCCATCCTCGGCGACCCCACCCGGCTCAGCCTGCTGACCTGCATCAGCGCCGCCGGGCCGATCAGCGTCTCGGACCTGGCCGCGGCGACGGGGTTCAACGACACCACGGTGTCGCAGACGCTGCGGCATTTGCGCGCGGCCGAGGTCGTCACCGCCGAGCGGGACGGCCGGGTGATCCGTTACCAGCTCGCGGACGGCCCCGTCGCGGCGCTGCTCGGCCGGTAACACTGTTGAGCGTCGATCTGTCCCATCACGGGGACTCAGACCTCGTGCCCGGCCTTGTCGACCTCGCGGTCAACGTGCGGTCGGGCGGGACGCCCGGCTGGCTCGCGGAGCGGATCCGCGGTACCGACCTCGCGGCCTACCCGGACCCGCGGGAGGCGGTCGCCGCGGTGGCGGCCCGCCACGCCCGCGCGGCGGACGAGGTCCTGCTCACCGCGGGCGCCGCGGAGGCCTTCGTGCTGCTCGCGCGGGTCCTGCGGCCCAGGCGCGCGGTCGTGGTGCACCCGCAGTTCACCGAGCCCGAGGCCGCGCTGCGCGCGGCCGGGCACCAGGTCGACCGGGTGATCCTGCCGTTCCCGTTCGCTCTCGGCCCTGGTCTTGTCCCGGACGACGCGGACCTGGTCTTCGTCGGCAACCCGACCAACCCGACGTCGGTGGCGCACCCGCGCGACGCCGTGCTGGCGCTGCGACGGCCGGGCCGGATCGTCGTCGTCGACGAGGCGTTCGCCGACTGCCTGCCAGGCGAGCGGGAGTCGCTGGCGGGCCACCGCGACCTTACCGGGCTCGTCGTGATCCGCAGCCTCACCAAAACCTGGGGGCTCGCCGGCCTGCGGGTCGGCTACCTGCTCGCCCCGCCCGGCATCGTCCGGCTGCTCGCAGCCGCGCAGCCGCTGTGGGCGGTGTCCACGCCGGCCCTGGCGGCGTGCGTGGCCACCGCGTCGCCGGCCGCGCTGCGCGACGCGGGGGAGTGGGCCGCGGGCCTCGCCGGCGAGCGCGCGCACCTGCTGCGCCGTCTTTCTGCCGTTGACGGAGTCCGGGTCGTGCCGCACGCCACGGCCTCGTTCGTGCTGCTGGAGACCCCGGTGGCGGACCTGCGCGCCCGCCTGCTGCGGCGGGGATTCGCGGTCCGCCGCGGCGAGACGTTCCCCGGGCTCGGCCCGACGTGGATCCGCGTCGCGGTGCGGGACGCGGGGACGTCCGGCCAGTTCGCGGCGGCGCTCGCGGCGGCGCTGGCCGACGAGGGCTGACTCTCCGGAGCGGACCGGCAGTTCAATATCTGATCATCTGCTGAGCCTTGACGTTGCCGACGGTGGTTTTGTACGTTGGCCACGGCCCGGGAACGGCCCGGGCCGGCAGCCAGCCAGCGAAGTCCGGTGCGAGCCCGGCGCTGTCCCGCAACGGTGAAGCCCCTTCTCGGGGACGAGTCCGGTCGCCTGGCCTGGCCTGTCACGCGAACACGAGTCCTCGGAAGAAGGGCGGTTCGTATGACTCACTCCGCGCCGCGATCGCGGCTGCGTGCCATCCTCATTCCCTCGGGGGGACGACCCCCCCAGACCCCCCCGGCACAAAGGCGCAGGATTCCCTCGGGGGGACGACCCCCCCAGACACCTCCGGCACAAAGGCGCAGGTCGGTGATGTCATCGGCGGAATGGACCAGGCTCACGGCGATGCTCGCCTTCATCCTGGCCGTCAACGCCGCCGGCTGGGGCATCTTCGTGCTGTACGTGCTGCCCCATCACTTCGACTACAAGGGGGAGGGCGGCAGCGCGGGCCTTGGCGTCGGCATCGGCGTCGCGATCACCGCGTGGTTCCTCGGCTTCCGGCACGCGTTCGACGCCGACCACATCTCCTGCATCGACAACACGACCCGCAAGCTGATGGCCGACGGCAAGCGGCCCGTTGGCAGCGGCTTCTTCTTCTCCTTCGGCCACTCGACGGTGATCGTGGCGGTCGGCGTGGGCATCACGTTCGCCGCCCGCGCCGTGTTCGGCGCCATAGTCGACCCGAACTCGGCGTACGAGACCGCAGGCGGCGCGATCGGGACCACCCTGTCGGCCGGGTTCCTGTACTTGATCGCCCTGCTCAACTTCATCGTGCTGGCCGGCATCTTCAAGGTCTTCCGCGAGATGCGCGCGGGCGCCTACGACGAGCAGCAGCTTGAGGAGCAGTTGCAGGCGCGCGGCTTCATGTACCGGTTCTTCGGCCGGTTCATGCGGTCGATCAACCACACCTGGCAGTTGTATTTCGTCGGCCTGGTCTTCGGCATCGGCTTCGACACGACCACCGAGGTGCTGCTGCTCGCCGCGACGACCTACGCCGCGCTGCAGGGCCTGCCCTACTTCGCGGTGCTCGCGCTGCCGTTCCTGTTCTCCGGCGGCATGATGCTGTTCGACACGCTGGACGGCGTCTTCATGAACTTCGCCTACGGCTGGGCGTTCGCCCGTCCGGTGCGGAAGGTCTACTACAACCTCGTCATCACGGCGCTGTCCATCGGGGCCGCGTTCATCATCGGCACCATCGAGATCCTCGGCGTCCTTACCAGCGAGGCCCACCTGCGCGGGGCGTTCTGGGACGTCATGGCCAACTTCAACATCAACCTGGCCGGGTTCTGCATCGCCGGGATGTTCATCGCCGTCTGGGCGGCCGCGCTGGTCTACTGGCGCGTCGGCAAGGTCGAGGACAAGTGGACCGCCGGCATGGCGGGCACACCCGCGCCCGCCATCGCGCCGCGGCCGCCCGAGGCCGCCAAGGAGCCCTGACCCCAGGCGCGGCTCACGCCGTCGTGGCGGCGCCAAGGCCGCCCGCGCCTGGATCCGTGCGCGCATCGCCGAGATCGCCGCCGAGCTTGAACCAGGCGCCGGCTTCGCCGCGGCCCTACAGTGCGTTGTTAGCGGTTCGCACGCTGACCGTCACGTTCAGGGCGGCGGCGCGCTGGTTCAGCGCCGCGCCCTCACGATTGAGGGTCGTGGCCGCGCTGGTCAGCGTCGCGGCCTGGTCGCTCAGCGCCGTGGCCTGGTTGTCGAGCGATGTCATGAGCGCGGGGTAGTCGTTGTCCCACTGGCCGCCGACCTTCTCCGCGGCCGTGGCAATGTCCTCGATGCTGGTGAACGACGTGGCCTGGCTGATTTCCACCCAGTCCTGCTCGCTGGCCGTGTTGTCCGCGGCGAGCCGCTTGGCGATCGCGGCCGAACCTGGCGGAATGGAAATGGCCCGCAGGGTGCGCCCGAAGGCCGCAAATCCGTTCGCGACGGGCAGGGCGGTCTCGTTGAAGCAGCTCACCGTGGCACAGTTATCGTCATTGGCGGCCGGGCCGTTCAGGACGCCGTTGAGCGTGGCATTCGCGGTACTCAGCGTGTCGGTGGCGTTACCCACCTGGCTGGCGGCCTGCAGCTCCGTTGCGACGGCGGCGTTGTGCCGCGCGACGGCGGCGTTGAACTCCACGGCCTCGGTGTTGAGCTGGGTGATCTCCCTGGCCCGCTCCCTGGCCGCGTTGATCTTCTCGCCGGTCCAGGCGCCCTGGCCTGCCGCGGTCAGCAGCCCGAGCACGAGGATCAGCCTGACGAGCCGTTTCGCGCCCGGCGAGAGCACCAGCGCCCAGCTCACGACCGGTCCGGAGGCGGTGCCCACGGCCGCGGGCTGGCCGGGCAGCCACGGTGTCCCGTAGCCAGGCGGCGGCCCGTAGCCCGGTGCCCCGTAGCCCGGTGCCCCGTAGCCGGTGGCGGGCGCACCGTACGCGGGTGTTCCGAAGCCCGCGTCAGGCGCGCCGTAGCCCGGCGCGCCGTCGCCGGCGCCGGGAGCGCCGTATCCGGAAGCGCCGTATCCGGGTGCGCCGTCGGCGGGCGGCCCCCAGCCCGCGGCCGCCACCCCGTACCCTGCCGCCGGCGAGCCCCACCCCGGCCACGGTGCCCCCTGGCCAGGGCCCGCGGTGCCGAAGCCCGGGCTGGCGGGCGGGGGCCCGGGCGCCGTCGGCGCGCCGGGCTCGTCGCCGAAGAGCCCGGCCGGGTAGGTGTCGGTCAGCAGGAAAAGGTAACCGTAGTAGCGGAGCGTGTAACGGAACACGGCGGCGAACGCCTGGTGCAGCGAGGCCGGCAGCCGGCCGGCGACGAGCGTGATCACCCACGCGATGAAGACCATGATGGTCGTGAAGCCGGAGGTCAGGAGCATCGACACGATCGCCGCGGGGATCGCCAGGATGAGCCGGAACAGCACGCTGAGGCGGTTGAGCCGGCCCGCGCCGACGGCCAGCCGCACCGGGTACGGTGCGTCCTCGAACGCGAACGGCGGGTACTCGTCGGTCAGCAGCAGCAAGTAGGCCTCGAACCTTGAGTACCACCGCAGGTAGCCAGACAAGTAGGTTGCCGCGAAGCCCGGCAGCCGCCCGGTGACCAGCGCGCCGAGCCAGCCGATGACCGCGACCACGAAAGCCGCGATCCCAAGGAAGTACAAGGCGATGAAGTGCGGGATCACCAGGATGAGGCGGACCGCCACGGTGGCCCGGCGCTGGCGGGCCGGCCCCGCGATCGCGACCAGGACCGGTCCCGGGGTACCGCTGCCGCCCGGCGGCCGCGGTGACGCCGTCGGCGGATAGTAAGACGTGTCAGTCATGGCCCGCTAACCGCCCCTCGATCCCCGTCGAGCCCTTGGCCGCGCGACGGAACGACACGACTATAGTGATCGACCGTTTTCGGTTATGTCGGGATGCGTAACTTTTGCGCATCGAGTGCGCAACGCTGTCCGACCGGCATCGTCTGCGGTGATTCCGCACGTCCTGGGCGGCTCCGTGCGTCGGCCGGCCGGTGGCGGAATCTTCATTCCGCTACCCTTATGCTGGTGCGGAATGAAGATTCCGTTTTAGCGGGGAGGATCCTGACATGGAAGGTGCGCGCCGGCCGCACTATCAGGTGACGTTCGCGATCCTTGCGGTCGGCATCGGGGCGTACGCGCTGCTGCAGTCGCTGGTGATCCCGGTGCTGACCACGGTCGCGAAGGAACTGCACACCTCGCAGGACGCCGTGACGTGGGTGCTGACGGCGTATCTGCTGTCCGCCTCGATCATGACGCCGATCCTCGGCCGCGTCGGGGACATGTTCGGCAAGAAGTGGGTCTTCGTGGGCACGCTGGTCGCCCTCGCGGTCGGCTCGGTGCTGGCGGCGGTGGCCCCCAACCTCGCGGTGATGATCGTGGCCCGGGTCATCCAGGGGGTGGCGGGCGGGATGCTGCCGCTGGGGTTCGGGATCATCCGCGATGAGTTCCCCGCGGAGAAGGTGGCCGGCGCCGTCGGCATCCTCGCGGCGCTGACCGCGGTCGGCGGCAGCCTGGGGATCGTGCTGGCCGGCCCGATCGTGGACGCGCTCGGCTGGCGCTGGCTGTTCTGGCTGCCAGGGATCTTGACGGTGCTCGCGGCGGTCGGCGCGGTGCTGTACGTCCCGCAGTCCCTGGCCCGCAGCCGGGGCACGATCAGCTGGATGCCGGCCATCCTGCTGTCCGCCTGGCTGGTCCTGCTGCTGGTGCCGCTGAGCGAGGCGTCGGTCTGGGGCTGGGGGTCGCCGAAGGTCATCGGACTGCTGGCCGGGGCGGTGGTATTCGCCGCCGCCTGGGTCTGGTCCGAGCTGCGGTCGGCCACCCCGTTGATCGACATGAAGATGATGCGGCTGCCCGCGGTTTGGACCAACAACCTGGTCGCCCTGCTCATCGGCGTCGGGCTGTACGCGATGTTCGCGTTCCTGCCCGCGTTCGTGCAGACTCCGCGCGCGGCCGGCTACGGGTTCGGGGCCAGCATTACCGTGGGGGGCCTGATGCTGCTGCCCTCGGGCGTCACCATGTTCGCGGCCGGCGTGCTCGCCGGGTCGCTCACCAGGCGTTACGGCGGCAAGGCCCTGGTCGTCGCGGGCTGCCTCTTCGGGACGGTGTCGATGGCGATATTCGCCTTCGCGCACTCCCAAGAGTGGGAGATCTACGTCGCCACCGCCATCCTCGGCGTCGGCTTCGGCCTGGCCTTCTCGGCGATGTCGGCCAATGTCGTGGCCGCGGTGCCGGCTGGGCAGACCGGCGTGGCCACCGGCATGAACGCGAACATCCGCACGATCGGCGGCAGCATCGGCGCCGCCGTGATGGCCAGCATCGTCACCGCGAAGCTGGAGCCGTCCGGGCTGCCCGTCGAGTCCGGTTACACGACCGGGTTCGGGATCATGGCCGGCGTCCTGGTGATCGCCGCGCTGGCCGGGCTGCTGATCCCGTCGCAGCGACGGCTCCGCGGCGCAGCCGTCGCGGGGGCGGCCGGCGAGGCCGGGGCCGTCGGTACGTTGGCGATGTCCGGGGACGCGCTGACCGGAGAGGCCGCGGCCGGGGAAACGGTAGCGAGCGAACTGGGCGAATGAGGGAGGGACGGGTGACAGGCGAGCCCGTGGTCAGTGACCGGGCGGTGCCGCGGTCTCCAGCCGGGCGCCGCGACGCGGCCCGCAACTACCACCGGATCCTGGAGGCGGCGCGCGTCGTCCTCGGCGAATCGGGCGCGAACGCCAGCATGGAGGAGATCGCCGCCAGGGCCGGGGTCGGCGTCGGCACCCTGTACCGGCGGTTCGCCAGCAAGGACGCGCTGATCGACGAGTTGCTGCGGCTCTCCCTAGAAGAAGCGCTCGCTGTCGCCAGGCAGGCCCTCGCCGCCCCGGGCGGCGACGGCCTTGAGCGGCTGCTGCGCGGGCTCGGCGCGCTGTTCGCCGGGCACGCCAGGTACGCGCACCTGCTCCTCGAGCGCAATGCCGATACCGCCGCCGGGCTGGAGATCCGCGCCGCGGTCGGGGAGCTCACCGCCCGGGCGCGGGCAGCGGGCACCCTGAACCCCGGCGTCACCTTCGGGGACGTGATGTCGCTCATCTGGGCCATGCGCGGCCTCACGGAGGCGACCGGCGGTGTCGCGCCCGGCTCCTGGGAACGGTTCCTCGACGTGCACCTCGCCGGCCTTCGCGGGACGGGCCCGCTCAGCGCCGCCCCGGCGCTGTCGGCCGGGCAGCTGTCGGAACTGCTGCCCGGCCGCCCGGCCGCTACAAGTAGTTCTCCAGGTCGGCCTTGATGTCGGCCGGCTGCACCGGCGGCCCGATCCACTTCCGCTGAGCTCACCTCAGTACTTGCCTGACAGGATGCCAGTTGAGTAACACGCCGGATCCCGGTCCCGTGCCGCAGCGCATCACCGTCACCCCGCCGCAGGTGCGCCGTCTTATCGAAGAGCAGTTCCCTCGGTGGGCCGGCCTCCCGGTTCAGCCCGTCGCCAGCGGCGGCTGGGACAACTGGACGTTCCACCTCGGCGCCGGAATGCTGGCGCGGCTGCCCAGCGCGGCCGAGTACGCCCTGGCGGTCGACAAGGAACACCGGTGGCTTCCGGTTCTTGCCCCCCAGCTCCCGCTGCCTGTTCCCGTACCGCTGGCGAAGGGCGAGCCCGGCGCGGGTTACCCGTACTCATGGTCGGTGTACCCGTGGCTCGACGGCGAGCCGGCCAGCGCGGACCGAATCGCCGATCCCGTCCGGTTCGCGGCCGACCTGGCCGGGTTCCTAACGGCTTTGCGGGGCATCGACCCCGCCGGCGGCCCCCGCCCGGGAAGGCACAACTGGTTCCGCGGCGGCACGCTGCGCACCTACGACGGCGCGGCCCAGCGCGCGCTCACGGCACTGGACGGCCATATCGATGCCGGCCTGGCCCGCAGGATCTGGCAGACCGCCCTTGACGCGCGCGGGGAGGGCGCGGAGAGCTGGTTCCACGGTGACGTCGCCGAGGGAAACCTGCTGCTCAGCGGCGGGCAGCTGGCGGCCGTCATCGACTTCGGCACCTGCGGTGTCGGCGACCCGGCCTGTGACCTGGCAATCGCGTGGACGCTGCTGACCGCCGAGGGCCGCCAGGTGTTCCGGGAACGGCTTCCCGCGGGTCAGGCGGAATGGTCGCGCGGGCGCGGCTGGGCCCTGTGGAAGACACTCGTCGCCTGTGCCCACACCCTGGACGGAGACGACGAAGAAGCCGTGGGCGCGCGACGCGTACTCGATGAGATCTTCTCGGACAGCAAATGACCGCGATTCGCCGAGATCACCGCACAGCGTTCTATGCCGGTCGACGGTGGCGCGGCGGCCGGGCCGCCTTCCCCGAATTATGCGGGGAAGTCTGGCGCGGGCAGCGACCGGGGCAGCCCGAACCAGGGCAGCACGCTGGCCTCGAACCGGGTCATGGCGCTGACCCGGTCGCCGCTCAGGTCCAGCACGTACAGTCCGGTCCCGTGGCGGATGCCGTCGGCGGCGCGCACGTAGGCGCCGAATGCCGGCTGGCCGTTGGCGCGCGTGGGGACGAGGTCGAACCTGCGGCCCGAGCCGAGCAGGATGGCGCAGAAGCGGGTCGCGACGTCCCTGCCCTCGTACTCGAACGGCATCGGCGGCATGGAGACGAAGACGTCGTCGGTCAGCAGTGCCACCAGTGCGTCCAGGTCGGCGGACTCCCACGCGCGGACGAACCTCGCCACGACCGCCTCCTCGGCGGGGGAGCCGGCGGCGGGAGGCGGCTGGCCGTCGGCCGCGGGCAGGCTGCGCTGCAGCCCGGCCCGGGCCCGCTTGAGCGCGCTGGTGACCGACTCGACGGTGGCGTCCAGCATTCCGGCTACCTCGCTGGCGTGGAATCCGAGGACGTCGCGCAGGATGAGCACGGCGACCTGGCGCGGCGGGAGCAGCTGCAGCGCGGTCACGAAGGCCAGCGAGATCGCTTCCGCCTGCTCGTAGCGGGCCTCCGGGCCGGGCGGCGTGCTCGCCGCGGAGTCCAGGAGCGCGTCGGGGTATGGCTGCAGCCAGACGATTTCACCAAGCCGGGTCGGCTCCGGCGGTTCCACGTTGGGCACGTTCCACTCCTTCGCCTGGCGGCGGCTCGCCGAGCGCAACGCGTTGAGGCAACGGTTGGTGGCGATCTTGTATAGCCAGGTCCGGAGCGAGGCGCGCTCCTCGACGTATCCGCCGAGCCCTTGCCAGGCGGCAAGCATCGTGTCTTGCAGCGCGTCCTCGGCGTCCTGGAAGGATCCGAGCATCCGGTAGCAGTGCACCTGGAGCTCCCGCCGGTACGGGTCGGTCAGCTCACCGAACGCCGCGCCGTCCCCGGCCTGCGCCCGCGTGATCAAGTCGGATCCCACCGCTCACCCTCTTCCCGCACCGTGTTGCGCTCGTCTTCCGTATGTACACCGCCCGGTGCGTGAACTGGGCGGTCCGCGGGCGCCCGTTTTCCCGTCGCCGCGGTGTATCCATCAGCGACCGCAGGAAACACCGGCACCAAGGAGAACAGGCAATGGGAAAGATCGTCATCAGCACGAACATGTCGCTCGACGGGGTAGTCCAGGACCCCGACGGCAAGGAGGGCTTCGAGCGCGGCGGCTGGTTCGTCCAGAGCGGCGGCAAGGACCTCGAAGAATGGGGGAAGATCGAGTACACCGAGGCGCTTGACGCCGCGGCCCTGCTGCTCGGCCGGCGCAGCGACGAGTGGTTCGGCGAGCGGTGGGCAGCCCGGCCCGGCGAGTGGGCGGACCGGCTGAACAGCCTGCCCAAGTACGTCGTGTCCGGCACGCTGGAAGACCCCAAGTGGACCAACGTGACGGTCCTGGCGGGCGATGTGGCCGACGCCGCCACGCGGCTGAAGCGGCAGGTGGACGGCGACATCCTCGTCTACGCGAGCTATCAGCTCGGGCGCGCGCTCATGGAGCGCGACCTGGTCGATGAGCTGCGGCTGTTCGTCTTCCCCGTCGTCGTCGGCGCCGGCGAGCGCCTCTTCGGCGAGACGGCCGGCCCGAAGTCGTTCCGCCTATCCGGCAGCCAGGCCGTCGGCAGCGGGCTGATCCTGCTCACCTACGAACGGGCCGCCTGAATCGCGAGCCACACGTTGGCCGGCGTGAGCGGCATGTCCGCGTGCACCACGCCGAACGGGGCGAGCGCGTCCACCACCGAGTTGACCACGGCCGGCGGGGAGCCGACCGTGGCCGACTCGCCGATTCCCTTGGCGCCGACCGGGTGATGCGGCGACGGCGTGACGGTCGCGCCGAGTTCCGGTGACGGGCACTCAAGCGACGTGGGCAGCAGGTAGTCCATGAACGAGCCGCTGAGGCAGTTACCGATCTCGTCGAACGAGATCGACTGCATAAGGGCGATGCCGATGCCGTCGGCCAGGCCGCGGTGCACCTGGCCCTCGACGATCATCGGGTTGATCCTGACGCCGCAGTCGTCGACGGCGATGAAGCGGCGGACCTTGACCGTGCCGGTCCCCGGGTCCACGTCGGTGACGCAGATGTAGGCGCCGAACGGGAACGTCAGGTTGGGCGGGTTGTAGACCGCGGACGCGTCCAGGTGCCCCTCGACGCCCGCCGGCAGCTCAAGCGACGAGTGCGCGGCCCGCGCGATCTCCGCGATGTCCAGGGCCTGGTCGGGGTCGCCGCGCACGCGCCACTTGCCGTCCAGCCACTCGAGGTCGTCCGCGGCCACCTCGAGGACGGCGGCGGCCACCAGCCGGGCCCGCTCACGGACCTTCCGCGCGGCGACGACGGCCGCGGCGCCGGACACCGGCGTGGACCGCGACCCGTAGGTGCCGAGGCCGAACGGCGTCCGGTCGGTATCGCCGTGCACCACCTCGACGTCGTCCGGCGACAGCCCGAGCTCCTGCGCCACCAGCTGCGCGAACGTGGTCTCGTGCCCCTGGCCCTGCGTCTGCACCGAGATGGCGAGCACCGCCTTGCCGGTGGGGTGTACCCGCAGGTCCGCGCCGTCGGCCATGCCAAGGCCCATGATGTCCATGTGGCCGCGCGGGCCTGCGCCGACGCCTTCGGTGAAGAAGCTGAGCCCGATGCCCATGTACTCGCCCCGCGCCCGCCGCTCCGCCTGCTCGCGGCGCAGTTCGTCGTAGCCCGCCATGTCCAGGGCCAGGCGGAGCGCTCGCGGGTAGTCGCCCGAGTCGTACTGCCAGCCGGACGGCGTCGTGTACGGGAACTGCTCGGGGCGCAGCAGGTTGCGCATGCGCAGCTCCGCCGGGTCCATCCCGAGCTCGCGCGCGAGCATGTCGGTCAGCCGCTCGACGAGGTACACGGCCTCCGTGATGCGGAACGAGCAGGAGTAGGCGACACCGCCCGGCGCCTTGTTCGTGAAGACGCCCGTGACCTCGCAGTACGCCGCGCGCGTCTGGTAGGAGCCGGTGAAGATGTGGAAGAAGCCGGCGGGGAACTTCGACGGCTGCGCGACCGCGTTGAACGCGCCGTGGTCGGCGAGGACGCGGGCGCGCAGCCCGAGGATCTGGCCGTCGGCGGTCGCGGCGATCTCGCCGTGCATGTGATAGTCGCGGGCGAACGCGGTGGACATGAGGTTCTCCGACCGGTCCTCGACCCACTTCACCGGCCGCCCGGTGGCCATCGACGCGGCGATCGCGGCGACGTATCCCGGGTACACGGGGACCTTGGCGCCGAAGCCTCCGCCCAGGTCGGGTGAGACGACCCGGATCTTGTGCTCGGGGAGCCCGGTGAGCACCGCGTAGAACGTGCGGTGGGCGTGCGGGGCCTGGCTGGTCGACCAGAGGGTCAGCCTGCCGCCGACCGCCTGGTAGTCGGCGATGACGCCGCAGGTCTCAAGCGGCGCGGGGTGCGAGCGCGGGTACACCATGTCGCAGCCGACGACCACGTCCGCCTCGGCGAATACCGCGGCGGTGGCCTCCTTGTCGCCGGCGGCCCAGTCGAAGATGTGGTTGCCGCCCGGCAGGTCGTCGCGGACCACCGGCGCGCCCGGCTGGAGCGCCGTCGTCGCGTCGATCAGCGGCGGCAGCGGCTCGTAGTCAACCATGATCAGCTCAAGCGCGTCCCGGGCCGCGTAACGGTCGGTCGCCACCACGAACGCGATCTCCTGGCCCTGGAAGCGCACCTTGTCGGTGGCGAGGACCGCCTGCACGTCGCCGAACAGCGTGGGCATCCACGCCATGCCCCGCTCGTCCAGGTCGGCGCCGGTGAGCACGGCGACGACCGCCGGGTGGGCGCGGGCGGCGGCGGCGTCGACCGAGACGATCCGCGCGTGCGCGAGCGGGCTGCGCAGGACCGCGCCGTGCAGCATGCCGGGCAGCGTGATGTCATCGACGAACGTGCCCTGCCCCCTGATGAACCGCGCGTCCTCCTTGCGCGGGACCGGCCCGTAAGCGTGATTCATCGGGGTCACCCCGCTCATACTTGGCGGCCCGCAGCACCGACCTGACGATGTTCTCGTACCCGGTACAGCGGCAGACCTGGCCGGATATCGCCTCGCGGACGTCCCCTTCCGTCGGGTCGGGGTTATGGTCAAGCAGCCACCGCGCGGTCATCATCATGCCCGGCGTGCAGAACCCGCACTGCAGCCCGTGACAGGCCGCGAAGGCCTCCTGGACCGGGTCGAGCGTCTGCCCGGCCGCCAGTCCCTCCACGGTGGTGACCCGCCGCCCGTCGGCCATGACGGCCAGCACCGTGCAGGACTTGACCGGCGTGTCGTCGAGCCATACGACGCAGGCGCCGCAGTTGGACGTGTCGCAGCCCCAGTGCGAGCCGGTCAGCCCGAGCTCGTCGCGCAGGAAGTGGATGAGCAGCAGCCGCGGTTCGACGACCCTGGCGTGGTCGGTTCCGTTCACGGTGACGATGACTTTCACGGTGCCGTCCCGCGGGCCCGCAGCACGGCGGTCCTGAGCACCCGGGTAGTGAGCTCACGGACCAGGTGCCGCTTGTACTCGACGGGCCCGCGCTGGTCCGCGGCCGGGCGGCAGTGCTCGGCCGCGATCTCGCCCGCCCGCGCGAAGGACTCCTCGTCGGCCACCCGGCCCAGCAGGAACTCCTCGGCCTCGGCCGCGACGAAGTGCGCCGCGCCGACCGCCGTCAGCCCGATGCCAGCGTCGGCGATCAGGTCACCGTCCAGCCGGACGGACCCCCCGGCGGCGCCGATCGGCCAGTCGCCCGCCCGCCGCATGACCTTCACGTACGCGCTGCCGGAGTTTGGCCTGATCGGCAGCCTGATCTCGGTCAGCATCTCCGTGGGGCCGACGACGGTCTCGTACGGGCCGGTGTGGAATGCCCGCGCGGATACCTCCCGGCTGCCGTCAGGCCCTTGGATGACCATGGAGCCCTTCAGCGCGGCGAACGCGGCGGACAGGTCCTCCGACGGGTCGGCCTGGCAAAGGGACCCGCCGATGGTGCCCCAGTTCCTGACGACCGGGTCGGCGATTACCCGCTCGGCGTCGTGCAGGATCGCGGAGTGGTCGCCCGCGGCCTGCGATGCCAGCAGGTCAGCGTGCCTGGCGAGCGCGCCGATGCGCAGCTCAGCGGAGGTCCGCTCGACGTAGCGCAGGCCGCTGATCCGGTTGATGTCGATGAGCACCTCGGGCTGTGCCAGCCGCAGCTTCATCATCGGGATCAGGCTGTGGCCGCCGGCCAGGATCCTGGCGCCCGGCGCATACCTCGTCAGCAGGCTGAGCGCGTGCTCGACGCTCGAGGCCCGCTCGTACTCCACCTGCGCAGGAACCTGCATCCAGACCTCCCAGACCGGGGCCCCGCCCCGGCCGTGCGCCCGCCCGTGCGACGCGTAGGTTCTGAGCGTAACCGAGGGGGTGACCTCCGCGCGGGTCCGCTCGGTGTGGTCCGCGGCCGGCGTGACTCCTTGGCTTACCGCCGTTCCTGGCGTCCGGGTTCACTCGGACGGCTGGTTGCTGAGGAACGCGACGAGGCTGTGCGGGGCCTTGGCGCCGAAGCAGATCTCGAGCAGCGCGGCCGCGTCGACCGCCTCGGCCGCGCTGCGGGCGAACATGTCCTCCTCGTACCGCGCGAGCGCGGCCTCGGTGTCGTGCGGGTGGGCGGCGATGGCGTTGCCGAGTTCGGACCCGTCGTACATGGCGAGGTTGGCGCCCTCTCCCGACGGCGGCATCAGGTGGGCGGCGTCGCCGAGGAGCGTCACCCCGGCCCCGCGCTCCCAGCGGTGACTGGCCGGCAGCTTGTGCAGGGCCCGCAGGACCGGCGGGGTCTCGCCGTCCGTGATCAGCGCGGTCAGTTCCGGGGCCCAGCCGTCGAATTCCCTGGCGACCCGGGCCAAGGCCGCGCCCGCGTCGGTGAAGTCGACGGCGGCGAGCCATTCCGCCGGCTTGCTGAGCGCCACGTAGGTGTGCAGGACGCCGCCGGGCTCCCGGTGCGCCTGGATGCCCTTTCCCGGCGCGCCCGCGAAGAGCGCCCCGCCGCCGACCGCCCGCGCGCTGGCCGGGTGGCGGGTGTCCGCCTCGTACAGGTAGGTCTCGATGAAGGACGTGCCGACGTACTCGGGCTTCGCGGCGGAAAGCAGCGGACGGATCCGCGACCACGCCCCGTCCGCGCCGACCAGGAGGCTGGTCGTCACGGCGGTCCCGTCGGCGAACGTCACCTCGTGCCGGCCGCCGCCCAGGGAGCGGGCGCCGGTGGCCTTGCGCCCCCACTGGACCGCCCCGGGCGGCAGTGCGTCGAGCAGCAGGCGCCGCAGCTCTCCGCGGGGGACCTCCGGGCGTCCGCCGGTTCCGTCGTCGGGCTCGTCGAGGAGCACGGCCCCCGTCTTGTCGAGCACCCGCGTGGCCTGGCCGCCCTGGTGGATGAGGCCGAGGAAGTCCTCGAACAGGCCGGCCGCCTTCAGTGCCAGCTGGCCCGTTGTACTCGTGGATGTCGAGCATGCCGCCTTGCGCGCGGGCGGCCGGGGATGCCTCGGCCTCGTAGACCGTCGCCGGGATGCCGTGGACATGCAGGACCCGGGCGAGCGTGAGCCCGCCGAGCCCCGCTCCGATGATCGTGACTGGGCTGCTCATGGTGGTTCCCTCCGGGTGTACTGCTGAGCGGTGATCCTACTGGAACGTCGTTCCACGAACAGTCTGGAACAGTGTTCCATGATTTGTCAAGCTGGAACATTGTTCCACTGAGGGTTGGAACGGCGTTCCAGATGTGTCAGAATGGATGAATGGAAACCTAAGGCGGCCCGGCGGGCGCGGAGCCGCTGTCCCGGGGGCGCATTATCCGGGCGGCGGTCGAGCTGCTCGACGACTCGGGCGAGAGCGGGCTCACGTTCCGCGCGCTGGCCGAGCGCCTCGCCACCGGGCCCGGTGCCATCTACTGGCACATATCCGGCAAGAGCGACCTGCTCGGTGCCGCCACCGAGGCCGTGATCGCCGACGCCGTCCCCGCGGGCAGAACCGGTGCGACACCGCAAGAAGCGGTCCGCGACCTGGGGCTTGGCGTATTCGACGCGATCGACGCCCATCCCTGGCTAGGGACACAGCTCTCGATCAATCCGCGGCGGTCACCGATGCTCCGGGTCTTCGAGAGCCTGGGGCGGCAAGTGCGCGCGCTCGGGGTCCCGCCGGACACCGAGTTCACGGCGGTTTCCGCGCTGCTGAACTACATCCTGGGCGTGGCCGGCCAAAACGCCGCGAACGCCCGCGCATTCGGGCCCGGCACTGACCGGGCCGAGTTCCTCGGCACCGTGGCCGCTGCCTGGGCCGAACTCGACCCGGACGAGTACCCGTTCACCCGGAGCGCCGCGGACCGGCTCCGTGAACATGACGACCGCGCCGAGTTCCTCGCCGGCCTCGACCTCGTCCTCGCCGGAATCGTTGCGCGACTCGTCCCGCCCCGCTGATCCGCCGGCGCAGGCCGAGCGCCCCGATATCGTGAGGATCATGAGGGCGGGGCTTGCCCTTCGGGAAGGTTAAGGGCAACCTGAGAAGCCGCTGCAGTCAAAGAAAGGCGGAGTCCCTTGACCCTGACGCAGCTGAACGCGTTCGTCCTGGTGGCCCGCCTGGGCTCGGTCCGGGCCGCGGCGGCCGCGCTCGGCGTCAGCGAGTCCGCCGTCTCGCAGGCAATCACCGCCCTCCGCCAGGACCTCGGCGACCAGCTGATCACCAGGAGCCAGGCCGGCATGACGCTGACGCCCGGCGGCACCCGGCTGCTCGGCACCGCGTCCCAGATCGTCGTGCTCGGCGCGGAGGCGCATGCCGCCGTCCGCGCCGCGCAGGGCGCGCCCGAGCAGCTGCGCGTCGTCGCCACCTCCACCTTCGCCGAGTTCGTCGCGGGACCGCTGCTCGAGGCGTTCCGCCGCCGGTTCGCCGGGGCGGTGGAGATCACGACCGGCGTGGCGGCGGCCGGCGAGCTTGGCGTGCTGATCGCGAACCGGCTCGCCGACGTCGCGTTCGGGCCGGGCGTGACCGGCGAGCACGAGATGCCGATCGTCAGCGAGCCGATCTTCAAGTACCGCCTCGTCGTGGTCGGCCCGGGGGAAACGGCGGCGCAGGCGCGGCCGCGCGGACCCGCCAGGCAGTGGCGCTGGCTGGTGGACCCGTCCGGAACCGACCCGGACAGCGAGACGGCCAGGCTGCTGCGCAGGCTTGGCGTCGCCGACGGTGACATCGGTGTCTTCCAGAGCCAGACCGCCGCCCTGGCGGCCGCCGCCGACGGGGCGGGGGTCGCGCTCGCGATCGAGCACCTGGTGTCGCACCAGGTCCGGCGCGGCGGCCTTTACCCCATCGACCTGCCGGGATTCCCGGTGGAGGAGTGCTGGTACGTGACCCTGCTCGAGCGGGAGCGGCGCAGCACCGCCGCGAGCGCGCTGCGCCGGTTCCTCGGTACCCCTGAGGCGATGCAGGTGATGCGGTCGCCGGCCGCGGGCGTGCCGCCGTCCCGCTTCAAGCCCCCGGTCTACGTCACGATCTGGAGCTGAGCCCGGCAGTGCCTCCCGCGCTCGGCTCCGCGCGACCGGAAGCCAATTAAGCGACAGCTTATTTGGCTGTTGCGGCTGTGTTAAGCGCGCAGCACGATACGACTACCTTTCGTTACCACCAGTGCCATGGCGGGTAGCACCTGACGTCGGGAGATCGTGGCATGCCCATCGAGTCAGACGGACACAGCAAGGACAATCCGCGGCTGTACGAGCTGATCGAAGACGCGCCCAAGACGGGGAAGAGCCCCACGGTATGGGCGTGGCCCCAGCTCGTCGACTACCTCAAGATCGCCGGGCAGCCGGTCTCCGGGCCGTGGCCGCCGCACCAGGAGCCGCGGCCCGACCCTGACTACGAATCGGGGCCGCAGGCGGTACCCGACCCGGACTCCGAGCGGAGGAATTAATGTTCCCATCGCGGTTCCGCTACGAGGCGCCGCATTCCCTGGACGAGGCGATCGCCCTGCTGCGCGATGGCGGCGACGACGTCAAGGTCCTGGCGGGCGGCCAGAGCCTGGTGCCGATGATGAAGCTGCGGTTCGCCTCGCCCGAGATGCTCGTGGACATCAACAACGTGCCCGGCCTGGCCTACCACCGGGCCGACCCGGACGGCAGCCTCCACATCGGCGCGCTCTGCCGGCACGCCGACCTGGAGTTCTCCGACCTGCTCAAGGGCACGCAGCCGACGATGGCCGCGGCGGCGCCGCTCGTCGCCGACCCGCTGGTGCGGAACCGGGGCACGCTGGTCGGCTCGCTGTGCCACGCCGACCCGCAGGGGGACTGGGCCTCGGTGATGCTCGCGCTCGGCGGGTCGGTGATCGCGCAGGGCCCGAACGGCAGGCGCGCCATCCCGCTGGACGGCTTCGTGACCGGCCCGTTCGAGAACACGCTGGAGCACGACGAGATCGTCGTCGAGGCGGTCGTGCCTGAAGGCGACGGGCGTCAGGTCCGGCGGGTACCTGAAACTCGAACGCCGGGTCGGTGACTTCGCGACCGTCGGGACCGCGGTGGCCATCGAGACGTCGGGTCCCAGCGTGATCCGCGCGGGCATCGCGCTCACCGGAGTCGGCGGGTCCACCATCGACGCCTCGGAGGCGGCGGCGGCGCTGACCGGCAAGCCGCTCACCGCCGAGAGCATCGCGGCGGCCGCCGAGCTCGCCGCGGCCGCGGCGCAGCCGAGGACCGACCACCGCGGCAGCGCCGAGTACAAGCGCCAGCTGGTGCGGGTGTTCGTCACCCGCATCCTGGGCGGAACCGCAGCATACGCGGAAAGGGCGGCCTGACGATGACAACGGTGTACGACGACCTCGGCGACGAGGCGGTGGATGAGTTTCCCGTCCGCAGGATCAGGTTCACGATCAACGGCAAGAAGAAGGGGGCCGAGATCGAGCCGCGGCTGCTGCTCGCCGACCTGATCCGCCGCGGCGCCGGGCTGACCGGCACGCACCGGGGCTGCGACACGACCAACTGCGGCGCCTGCACGGTGCTCGTCGACGGCCGGGCGATCAAGTCCTGCACGATGCTCGCGGTGCAGGTCGACGGCCGCGAGGTCACCACCGTGGAAGGCCTGGCGAGCGCCAGCGAGCTGCACCCGCTCCAGGAGGGCTTCCGGCAGGAGCACGGGCTGCAATGCGGGTTCTGCACGCCGGGCATGATGCTGGCCGCCAAGGCCCTGCTCGACCGCAACCCGGACCCGACGGAGGAAGACGTGCGGTGGGCGCTGTCCGGCAACCTGTGCCGCTGCACCGGCTACCAGAACATCGTGAAATCGGTGCTCTGGGCGGCCGAGAAGCTCAGGGCGGAGGGATAGAGCGTGACGACCACAGCCAACGAGTCCCGGGCGCTGGACGAGATCAAGATCGGCGGCCTCGGATCGAGCCGCAAGCGCGTCGAGGACGACCGCTTCATCCAGGGCAGGGGCAACTACACCGACGACATCGTGCTCCCGGGCATGCTGCACATGGAGATCCTGCGCAGCCCGTTGCCGCACGCGCGCATCAAGTCGATCGACACCAGCAGGGCCTACGCCATACCCGGCGTGCACCTGGTGCTGACCGGGGACATGATGGCGACGCGGAACCTCGCCTGGATGCCCACGCTCTCTTACGACACCCAGGCGGTGCTCGCCACCGACAAGGTGCGCTTCCAGGGCCAGGAAGTGGCCTGCGTCATCGCGGACGACCCGTACATCGCCAAGGATGCGTGCGAGGCGATCGACGTCGAATACGAGCCGCTGCCCGTCATCGTCAACCCGTGGCAGGGGCTTGCGCCCGACGCGCCGGTGATCCGCGACGACAAGGTCAACCAGGCCGACAACGTCGTCTACAACTGGGAAGTCGGCGACAAGGCGGGCACCGACCGGGCCTTCGAGCAGGCCGACGTCATCTCCAAGCTGGAACTGCACTACCCGCGCAGCCACCCGTCACCGATCGAGTGCTGCGGCTCGGTCGCGGACTTCAACCGGGCCACCCAGAGGCTCACGGTCTACATGACCACCCAGGCGCCGCACATCATCCGCGCCGCGGTCGCGATGGTCGCCGAGCTGCCCGAGCACATGATCAGGATCGTCTCGCCCGACATCGGCGGCGGCTTCGGCAACAAGGTGCCGATCTACCCCGGCTACGTCTGCTCGATCCTGGCCTCGATCCTGCTCGAGCGGCCGGTGAAGTGGATCGAGGACAAGACGGGGAACCTCATCTCCACCGGGTTCGCCCGCGACGTCTACCTCAAGGGCGAGATGGCGCTGCGCAAGGACGGCAAGATCCTTGGCGTCCGGATGCACACCGACGCCGACCACGGCGCGTTCTTCGCCGACGCGCAGCCGAGCAAGTTCAAGATCGGCCTGATGCACTCCGCGTTCGCCGCCTATGACGTTCCGGCCGCGCACCTGACCGCCCGCGGCGTGTACACCAACAAGGCGCCGGGCGGCGTCGCTTACCGGTGCTCGTTCCGGGTCACCGAGGCGATGTTCTTCCAGGAGCGCATGATGCAGGCGGCCGCCACCGACCTGGGCCTGGACCAGGCCGAGTTCCGCCGGATGAACTTCGTCAGGGACGACGACTTCCCGCACCGCACGCCGTTCGGCTTCCTCACCGACTCCGGTCAGTACGCCAAGTGCCTCGACGTCGGCCTGAAGGCCATCGACTACGAGAACTTCCGCAAAGAGCAGGCGGAGGCGCGCAAGCGGGGCCGCCTGCTCGGCCTCGGCATCTCCACGATGACCGAGCCGCTCGGCGCGGGCAACAGCCGCGAGTACGACATCCTCGGCATCAAGATGTTCGACTCCGCCGAGCTCAAGGTGCACATGACCGGCAAGGCGCTCCTGCGCACCGGCGCCAAGACGCAGGGCCAGGGGCACGAGACGACCTGGGCGCAGATCGTCGCGCACGAGCTCGGCATCCCCGCCGACGACGTGATCGTCGAGGAGGGCGACACCGACACGGCGCCGTTCGGCATGGGCACCTACGCGTCGAGGTCGACGCCGGTGGCCGGCGCGGCCGTCGCGATGGTGGCGCGCAAGATCCGCGCTAAGGCCCGCAAGCTCGCGGCCCACCTGCTCGAGGTGTCCGAGGAGGACGTCGAGTGGGAGCTCGGCCGGTTCTACGTGCGCAGCTCGCCGGAGCGCGGCGTGTCCATCCAGGAGTGCGCGATGGCCGCCTACAGCAACATGCCCGACGGCATGGAGCCGGGTCTCGAGAACACCGCGTACTACGATCCGCCGAACCTCACCTGGCCGTTCGCCGTGTACATCGTCACCGTCGAGGTCGACCCGGAGACCGGCGTCTGGGACGTGCTGCGGATGGTCGCGGTCGACGACTGCGGCGTCCGCATCAACCCGATGATCGTCGAGGGCCAGATCATGGGCGGCCTCACCGAGGCGTACGCGATGTCCAGCATGCAGTTCATCACGTTCGACGCCGACGGCAACTGCGTCGGCTCGAACTACATGGACTACCTGCTGCCGAGCGCCTGGGAGACCCCCGGCTACGAGCTGCACAGCGAGGTCGTCACGCCCTGCCCGCACCACCCGATCGGCGCCAAGGGGATCGGCGAGTGCGCCGCGGTGGGCGGCCCCGCCGCCTTCGTGAACGCGGTCATGGACGCGCTGGGCGACTCGCGGGTCAGGAACATCGACATGCCGGTGCTGCCGGACCGGGTGTGGGAAGCGATCACCTACCGCCGGGACGTGTCCGGCGCGCCCCCGGTGCGCCAGGACTAGTGCCCGTGCCGCCAACGCAGACGCGGTCGAGGAGGAGCAATGAACGGTCTGGGCATGCTCGAGGAGGTCGGCGAGCTGGCCCGCAGCGGGCAGGCATTCGCGCTCGCCACGGTGGTCTGGCGGCAGGGCCCGTCGTCGAGCAAGCAGGGCTCGCGCGCCATCATCACCGCCGACGGCGAGCTGCACGGCTGGATCGGCGGCGCCTGCGCGGAACCGGTGGTGATCCGTGAGGCGAGGCAGGTCATCGCCGACGGGCACGCCCGGCTGCTGCTGCTCGGCAGCCCCGACCAGTTCGGCGGGGCCGTCCCGGAAGGGATGACGGTCGTGCCGATCTCCTGCCAGAGCGAGGGCGCGCTTGAGGTCTACATCGAGCCGGTGCTCCCGGTGCCGCACCTGGTGATCGTGGGGGGCTCGCCGATGGCGCACTCGCTCGCCGCCATGGCCCGGGCACTGGGGTGGTGCACGGACCTGTACAGCCCGCAGGACTTCACCGCGGCCGGCCAGGATGCCGGCCAGGTGCTGGCAGACAACGGATGGACGAGCGCACGATGGTCATCGTCGCCACCCAGGGACACGGGGACGAGGACATGATCGAGCGCGCGGTCGCCATGCGGCCGGCCTACCTGGGGCTGGTCGCGTCCCGCCGCCGGGGCGAGGCCGTGCTCGGCTACCTCGCCGAGCGGGGCGTGCCCAAGGACCAGCTTGACCGGGTGCACGCGCCGGCCGGACTCGACCTCGGCCGGACCACCCACGAGGAGATGGCCGTCGCCATCCTCGCGGAGCTGGTGCAGCTGCGCGCGTCCGGCGCGCTCGACGGGGTGCCCGCCCCCCGGGCGGCGGAACCGGCCGAACAGCGACGCGAGCCCAGGAGCGTGCTGAAGCTGGCCGATGCCGTCGACCCGGTCTGCGGGATGACCGTCATGGCGGGCGCCGCCGCCACGCCGGTCACCCACGACGGGATCGCCTACTACTTCTGCTGCGCGGGCTGCCGCCAGAGGTTCAGCGAGAATCCGATGCCTACGTACGAGATCGATCCTTTTACGTAGGAGCACACAGTGACATCGAAGGAAATAGCAAAAAGGATCAATCTCGCTAAGGCGGTGCTGCGGTGATAATCACCAGCGACTTCGAGGTCGCGGAGCCGGTCGAGAAGGTGTGGCGGTTCTTCGACAACATCCCCCAGGTGGCGTCCTGCCTGCCGGGCGCGGAGCTGACCAAGGACCTCGGCGACGACAAGTACGAGGGCAAGGTCGCGATCCGGATGGGACCGGTCCGGCTCCAGTTCACCGGCACCGCCGACATCACCGAGCGGGACGAGGCCGCCAAGCGGATCGTCGTGCACGCGGCGGGCGCCGACGAGCGGGGCCGCGGCCAGGCATCGATGGTGGTCGGCGCCACGCTGTCGCCGAAGGGCCGCGGCACGAAGGTCGCCGTCACCCAGGACCTGCAGCTGTCCGGCGCGGCGGCGCAGTACGGCCGCGGCATGATCTCCGATGTCTCCGCCATCTTGATGCGCGACTTCTCCGCCACCATGCAGGACCGGATCGAGCGGCTTGACCGAGGCGAGACGGCGGAGCAGATCGCCGCCGCGGGGGCCGCCTCGGTCCAGGGGTTCACCATCGCCGTGCGGGCCGCGCGCATGGCGCTGATGCGCGTGTTCCGCCGGTTCTTCCTGCCCTACCAGCCCGCGGCGAGCTAAGCGAAAGGAGGCAGCCATGGTCCTGTGGTGGATCGGCAACGTGATCCTGCTCGTAGTGGTCCTGCCCGTCGTGATCTACCTGCTCAACCGGGTGCTCGCGGCCCTTGAGCGGATCCGCGCGGCGAGCGACGACATCCTGGCCGGCGGCGTCGCCCTCATCGGCGAGCTGCAAGGCGTCCCCGACGGCCTGGCCGTCACGGACAAGACCATCGAAGAAGTGAAGGTCGGCGCGGTTCGCTACGCGGGCTCCGTCGCGAAACTGCTCGGCTAGCGAAGGAGAGGAAACCATGCCAGCAGCAGCCTGGATGACCATCGCCGTCGCGGGCCTGATCATCGTGTTCACCGCGGTCGGCCTGATAAGAATCGTCTTGCACCTGTGGGCGATCCGCCGGACGCTGCGGACCCTCACCGGCGGGGTGCAGGTCGTCGACCAGCTGACGTCGACCGTCCCTGCCCGGCTGACCTCGGTCAACGCGAACCTCAAGCCCGTCCGCGACTTCTGCGAAACGGTGTAGCCCATGACGACCGACTGGACCATCGGCTACGTGATCGGCGGCGTCATCCTGCTCGCCGTCGTCGTCCTCGTCGCGGCGATCCTGGTGCTCGCCAAGCAGATCGGCGACGAGGCGCCGAAGATCAACGCCGCGCTCGAGGGCGCGGTCCGCAACACCGCGCCACTCGGCGCCCTGCAGCACCACCATCGAGCACGCCACCATCATCATCGCCGGGCTGCAGCGCGGCCGGCACCGGCTGGGAGGGTAGCGATGAACCCCACCGAGCACACCTTGTGGGTGTCCGTCATCATCGTCGGCTTCGTCGTCGTGGTCGCCGTAGCGGCACTGCTCAGCCTGCTCATCTACCTGATCAAGCGGATCGACCACCGGGTCGACTCGATCGCCGCCACGCTGACCGCGGCGAAGGCCAACACCGCCAGCACGGTGCTGATCCCGCAGGTCGCCACCGGCGTGGACGCGGTGCTCGCCGAGGGGCTCGAGCATCACCTGTTCCTCGGCCGGGTACTCGGAAAGGTCAAGTCATGACCGTGCTCGTCGTCCTGACCGTCATCGTGATCGTCTTGCTGATCGCGGGCCTGGCCGTCTACCTGTACTGGGCGGGCACGCTGCTCGACCGCATCGGCGCCAAGCTGGAAGCCGCGGCCGGCCTCGTCCACGGCATCGTGGACGACGCTGGGCTGATCATGCCGGGCGTGGACCACATCAACCGGACCGGCGGCGTGGTGGCCGGGGCGCTTCCGCTGCTGTACGGCATGGCCGAGGGAATCGTCGCCGGCGTCACGCCGCGCGAGCCGCTGCCCGAGGTCCCCGAGCCCGCCAAGCCCGCCTCGGGTACCCGCCGCTCCCGGCTGCTCGCCGCGGTCGGCTTCACGCCGCACTCATGAAAAGAAGGTCATCCAGAACGGATTCGGCTTACTCAGGAGGGCAATTCGCTCATCTCCGAGTAAGCCGAAGTCGTTCGGGACGATGCCTTTACGCCTTCCATTCCCCGCCGGGCGCCCCTCAGCCGCGCAGCGCCGCCGTCGGGCCGTCGGGGGACGTCATCCTCTCGGCGACGACCCGCTGCACGACCTCGGCCACCTCGGCCTCGGCCAGTCGCCGGAAGCCGTCGGCGGTGATCGTGGTCACGACCGGGAAGATGCGCCGGGCTATATCCGGCCCGCCCGTCGCCGAGTCGTCGTCGGCCGCGTCGTACAGCGCCTGCAGGCAGCAGAGCACGACCTCGCTCGCCGGCATGCCCTCGCTGTAGAGCTTCTTCAGCGACCCCTGGGCGAACACCGACCCAGACCCGACCGAGTAGAACCGGTGCTCCTCCGAGGGGCCGCCCGCCGGATCGTAGCTGAAGATGCGCCCCGCGCCGCTGTCCGTGTCGTCGCCGGCGAAAAGCGGGACGAACACCAGCCCCTGCATGGCGAGCGCGAGATTGTCCACGGATCATGGCGGCCAAGCGGTGGGCCTTGCCCTCGAGCGACAGGGACCGCCCTTCCATTTTCTCGTAGTGCTCCGCCTCAACCTGGAAGAGCTTGGCGAACTCCATGGCCAGGGCCAGCACGCCGGCGATGCCCATCGCGGAGAACTCGTCGCAGCGGAACACCTTGTCCACGTCCCGCTTGGAGATCATGTGCTCAGCGGTGGCGCGCCGGT
>CAWKKG010000023.1:0-219661 GCA_963850115.1 uncultured Actinomycetota bacterium | reverse complement strand
GCCGCGCCGACGCCGTACAGGAAGGGAAGGGCGGCGAGACCGCCAAGGACGCCGCGCCGGCCCGGGCGGCGGCGGGTGCTTCGGTGGCGCTCATATATGCCTCCTGGGTTGCGTTGCTTGCGGGTGGTACTCGCGTCAGCGTCGCGTCCGGCGGGGTCCGTCGCGCCCGTGGTCACCACGGGCGCGCGCCCTAGCCCTGGGGGTACGGGCGGCGCCGGTACCGCTCGGTCAGCCGAAGCCTCGGTGACGGCTGAATGACGGCTTGGAGTTTCCTGACCCTGGCCCAGATTGTTTAGTTGCGCTTACGAAACTCCCGTCCTTCCGAGAGGTGAGGTACAGGACCATGCCCCACAGTGGGCGCGGCGGCTTTTCTATGACACGCGGAAGGTGGACCGTGAGCTCGGCAGTTGGTCAGGCAATCGCGGCACGCCGGCCTGTCCACGCCGCTGAGCGGCTGGACCGGCTGCCGGTCTCCCGCTGGCTGACCGGCGTCATGGCGATTCTCTTCCTCGGCTGGCTCGTCGAGTCGTACGACATCGGGCTGACCGGGAGCGTGCTTCCGTCCCTGACGGCGCTGTACCACCTGAACACCGCGGTGAAGAGCGCGGTATCCGATATCGTCGTCGGCGGGGGTGGTCATCGGCATCGTGCCCGCGGGGCTCCTGGCTGACCGGGTGGGCCGCAAGCGCGTCATGGTCGGCGGCACGATCGTCTTCTCCATCCTGACGTTCCTGACCGGATTCGCGCCGGATATCGCCACGCTGATCGCCCTGCGGGTGCTGGCAGGCATCGCCATGGGGGCCGTGTTCCGCTGCCGTACGCGTACGCGGCAGAGCTGTGCCCGCCCGCGATCCGCGGCCGGTTCACCGGGATCGCCGATAGCTTCCTGTCCGTCGGGTACTTCCTGTCCCCGCTGCTGGCGCTGGTGCTCATCCCGTCCGTGACCAACGGCACCGGCTGGCGCGTGATGTTCCTCCTCGGCGGGCTGCCGGTCCTGTTCGCCTTGCTGGCGTGGAAGTACGTGCCGGAATCGCCGCGCTGGTATGAGGCGAAGGGCCGCTTCGCCGACGCCGAGCGGGTACTTGCGGCATCGAGGCGCGGGTAACGGCGGAACTCGGCAGGCCGCTGCCGCCGCCGGCCCCACTCCCCGGCCACCACTCCCCCCGGGCCGCCCCGGCCGCGACCGCGCGAGTCAGGGAACTCTTCGGCCGCCGCTACCTCCGACGCTCGGTCACGCTGTGGACCACCTTCGGCGGGCTGTTCTTCGTCTTCTACTCCATCCAGACGTTCATGCCGACGGTCGTCACGTCGATGGGCTTCACCCTGACGTCCGCCTTCGCCTTCACGGCGGTCATCGTGCTGGTGTCCATACCGGGCAAGCTGGCCGAGGCCTGGCTTGTCGAACGGTGGGGGCGGCGGACAGTGATCATCGTGTTCGGCGCGCTGGCCGCCGGGGCCGCCCTCATGTTCGGATTCGCCGCGGAGCCGTCATGGTCCTGCTAATTGGCTGCGTGATGTCCTTCTTCGGCATCGGCGTGGACCCGGCCGTCAAGGTGTACACGGCAGAGAGTTACCCGACCTCCGTCAGGGCGACAGGCACCTCGGTCACCGAGGGCGTCGGCCGCCTGCTCTCCGGCGTCATCGGCCCGTCGCTTGTCCCCCTGCTGCTCGACGCCGCCGGCGTCGGCGCCGTTTACCTGCTTATCGGCGCGGTGGCGATCGTCGCGGTCGTCACGGTGGCGATCTTCGGTGAAGAGACAAAGGGCCGGACGCTGGAGGCGATCACGGCCCCGGCCGCACGGGAACGGCGGGCTCCGGCCCACCGCGCCGGGGCCGATGAGATCTCGCGATGTCAAGCAGACGCCCGCGGCCGGGCTTGGGGCTGGCCGGCCGCGGCCAGCCCCCAGCCCGGCGTCCGTGCCGGAGGTCCGCGCAAGGCATTACCGGCGGGGGGCCATGAGCGGCGTGGCTCAGGAACCGGTGGCTTCACGGGTAGGCACGGCTCATGCGGCGACCGCCCAGCGGCCGGCCCGTGCCCGGTCGAGGAGTACGGCGGCGGCCGCCGCCAGCAGGGCGGCTCCCAGCGCGATCAGGGTGATCTGCCAGCCCGCCATGCCGCCCGTGGTGACCACGCGGACCGTGGTGGCCGGCAGCGGCGTGACGCCAGTGGTCCCGCCCGAGCCACCCTGCGGCGGTATCACCATGGCGAAGGCGGCGGCAGGGACGATGGCGGCCGCTGCCAGCAGGCCGCAGGTGACGGCGGCGAGCAGCCAGCGACCCGGCGCAGGCGCGCGCCGGCCTTGCGCGCTCGGCGGGTGAGTTCGCTGCGGGGAAGGGTGTGCGTACATGGGTTTCTCCTGTCTGCTCCGACGTGGCCGGAAGGTCCGGCCGCCGTCTGGTTCCACCGTGGCCCGCGCCGCAGGTGACCACCACACGTGCCGGCCCACAGGACAGCCCACAGGACCGCGGCTGCCGTTATCGGCCGGCCGGCGGCGGGGCGCGCAGGTCGTGACAGGTGCCCTCGCGGTTTATAGGCTTGCTCCAGTCCTGTCCGCACCATGGGCGGCCGTCGCCGGCCAGCAGCGGACGGCGGCCCGGCGAAGGGGGCGATGGGCCGGTGGCCGAGCAGCTTGCGCTGAGCTTCGCCGGCCTGCTGCGGCAGCTGCGGGGCGAGGCCGGGCTTACGCAGGAGGAGCTGGCGGAGGCGGCGAGCCTGTCCCCGCGGTCGGTCAGCGACCTGGAACGGGGCATCAACCGGACCGCTCGCAAGGACACCGCGCTGCTGCTGGCCGGTGCGCTGAGGCTGACCGGGCCAGAGCGTGAGCTGTTCGTCGCGGCGGCCCGCGGCCGCACCGCGGCCGCGGACGTGCTGGCCGCCAGGGACGGCGCCGCGACGGCGCGGCAGAACAATCTGCCCGCCCAGCTGTCGGCGTTTATCGGCCGGGAGCAGGAGATTTCACAGGTCCGGGCTCTGGTGGAATCCTCGCGGCTGGTCACCCTGACCGGTGCGGGCGGATGCGGCAAGACCAGATTGAGCCTGCGGGTGGCCGCCGCGCTGCTTGACGGCTCCGGGGACGGGGTCTGGCTGGTGGAGCTGGCCGCGGTGAACGACGGCGACGCGGTGGCGCCGGCCATTTCCCAGGCGCTCCGGCTGGCCGCGCAGCCGCGCGGGCCGGTCCTTGAGACCGTGCTCGATGCCCTGGCCGCCCAGGATGTGCTGATCGTGCTGGACAACTGCGAGCACCTGATCGGTGCCTGCGCCGAGACGGCGGAGGCCATCCTGCGGCGGTGTCAGAAAGTGCGGCTGGTGGCCACCAGCCGCGAGCCGCTAGGCATCAGCGGAGAGACCATTTACCGGGTGCCGTCGATGTCGCTTCCGGCCCCGGACGACTCCGGCCCCGCGGCGGCCTGGTCCTGCGATGCGGTCGCGCTGTTCGCGGACCGGGCCAGAGCGCAGGGCGCCGACCTTCCCGGTGACGAGCAGACCGCCGCCCTGGTGGCATCGGTCTGCCCGGCGGCTGGACGGGATGCCGCTCGCGATCGAGCTGGCCGCCGCCCGGCTGCGGTCGCTCTCACTCAGCGAGCTCCGCGACCGCCTCGACCAGCGCTTTCGCCTGCTCACCGGGGGCAGCCGCACCGCTTTGCACAGGCAGCAGACCCTGCGGGCGACCGTCGACTGGTCCTATTCGCTTCTCACTGGCGCCGAGCAGCTCTTGCTGGCACGCCTGTCGGTGTTCGCCGAGAGCTTCGACCTGTACGCCGCCGAAGCGGTCTGCGGTTCTACCGGCATCGACGTGCTTGAAGTACCCGGCCTTGTCGGCTCGCTGGTGGACAAGAGCCTCGTCGTCGCCGAGCCCGCCGACGGGACTCTGCGGTACCGGCTGCTTGAGACCATCCGCCTGTTCGCCGCGGAGCGGCTGGCCGAGGCCGCCGACGACGCCGCGGCCGCGGCCGCGGCGCACTGCGCGCATTTCCTGTCGGTCGCCGAGGCGGCGGCTGCTCACCTGACCGGCCCCGACCAGGGCAGCTGGCTGGCACGGCTGGACGCCGACCAGGCCAACCTGCGGCGCGCCGCCGGGCATGCGGCAGGCGACCCGGACGGGACCGCGACGGTACTGCGCCTTGGGGTCGCGCTCGACCGCTACTGGCTGGCGCGCTGCCGGTGGCAGGAGGCCGTCGGGCTGCTGGTGCCGGCACTTCAGCGGCCCGAGGCCAGCGCCGACCCCGGCCTGTTCGCGGCGGCGCTGACTACCGCTACGGTCGTCGCCAAATTCATCGACGCGACGATGGCACGGCAATTCGCCGAACAGGCGGTCCAAGTCGCCCGCGGGCTCGGCGACGACCGGCTGCTCGTCAAAGCCCTCGCCGAGCTGTGCAGCACGCATTTCTTCGCCGGCGAGCCCGGCCGGGGGCTCCCTTTCGGCCAGGAGTCTGTCGAGCGCGCACGGCCGCTCGGCGACGACGTCCTGCTGGCGGCGAGCCTGCTCCTGTATCTCCAGGCCATCGGCCTGGCCCAGTCCTGGCAACTGTTCGGCGAGGCGATCGCCTGCACCGAACGGTCCGGCGACCATCTCACTAACGCCTGGCTGCACAACGACGCCGGCTACGTCGCCCTGGCCGTCGGGGACATTCCCGCCGCCCGGGCTCACCTGGACGCCTCGGCCCGCGCCGGGCGGCAGATCGGATTCGAGAACACCACCGTGCCGCAGAACCTCGGCCTGGTGCTGCGCGCGCAAGGGGACGCCGACGGCGCCCAGTCCGCGTTCTGGGCAGCACTGCGGATCAGCCGCAGGAACGGCGACAACTCGGGCATGGCCTACGCCATCCTCGGCCTGGCCTGCCTGGCCGGCGATGTGGGCGAGTGGCACCGGGCGGCGGCGCTGCACGGCGCCGCGCAAGCGCTGCTTGACCGCACGCGCAGCCCGTCCTGCCCGGAGGTTGAGGCGCGCAACCGCCGCGACAGCCTCGCCCAGGTGCGTGCGCACCTGGGCGACGAGCAGCTGGAGCAGGCCTGCGCCGCGGGTATGGCGCTCAGCCTCGACCAGGCTCTGGACCTGGCTCTCCGAAGGCCAGGACCGGACGCCGTGCGTACCTCAACGACGCCATCCGCGCCCTGACCACGCGATAACGCGGCCTGCGGCGCGAACTGTGTCCGGTACAGGCCCGCGTACACCCCGCCCGCGGCGAGCAGCTCGTCGTGCGTCCCGCGTTCGGCGATCTGCCCGCCGTCGACGACGAGGATCTGGTCCGCCTGCCCGGACCGTGGACAGCCGGTGCGCGATGACCAGCGAGGTCCGCCCGGCCAGCGCTGTCGCCAGTGCCCGCTGGATCGCCACCTCGGATTCGGAGTCCAGGTGCGCGGTCGCCTCGTCGAGCACGACCACCGACGGGGCCTTGAGCAGCAGCCGGGCGAGGGCGAGGCGCTGTTTCTCCCCGCCGGAGAAGCGGTAGCCCCGGTCCCCCGCGACCGTGTCAAGCCCGTCGGGCAGCGACGAGATCAGCTCCCAGATCCGCGCCGCCTCGCACGCCTCGATCAGCTCCTTTTCGGTCGCCGACGGCCGCGCGTACAGCAGGTTGGCCCGGATCGTGTCGTGGAACAGGTGCGCGTCCTGCGGCACGACACCGACCACCGACCGCAGCGATTCCAGCGTCAGGTCGCGGACGTCGTGCCCGCCGATCCGCACCGCCCCGCGCACCGGGTCGTACAGCCGCGGCACCAGGTGCGTGATCGTCGTCTTCCCCGCCCCCGACGGCCCGACCAGCGCGGTCAGCCTCCCGCGGGCGCCTGGAAGGTCACGTCCCGCAGCACCCACGCATCGCCGGGACGTTCCGGCGCGGGCAGCGCGACCGACTCCAGCGAGGCCAGCGACACCTGGCCCGCCGCCGGATACCGGAACCACACTCCCGCAACCTCCACGCCCGGCGCTCCGGCCGCGTCTGGCAGCGGATAAGCGGTCGGCCCGTTCGGTGATCAGCGGCTCCAGGTCGAGGATCTCGAAGACGCGGTCAAAGCTGACCAGCGCGGTGAGGATCTCCAGCGGCAGGCCGGACACGTCGTTCAGCGGCCCGTACAACTGCGAGACCAGCGCGATGAACGCCACCAGCGTGCCGACCTGGAACACGCCGTGCATGACCAGCGTCCCGCCCAGCCCGTACACCAGGGCCGTGACCAGCGCCGCGAGCAGCCGTGATGAACGCGAAGAGCAGCTCCAGCCGGCGACGTTGGCGACGGCCAGATCACGGATCCGGCTGGCCTTGCGGGTGAACACCCCGGCGTCTTCCTCCGGCCGCCCGTACAGCATGGCCAGCAGCGCCCCCGACACATCCGACCGCTCGGCCGTCATCGCGGACAGCTCACCCTGGAGCTGCATCTCCTGCCGGAGCAGCCGCTGTGCCCGCTTCCCGGCCACCTTGCCGGGCAGCACGAACAGCGGGATCACCGCCAGCGCGATGAGGCTGAGCTGCCACGACAGCCAGAACATCGCCGCCAGCACCAGGACCAGGTTCAGCAGCATCGACAGCGACTGCGACATCAGCACCCCGACCGCCTGCTGCGTCTCGCTGATGTCACCGTCCATGCGGGAGACCAGCGCCCCGGTCTGGGTCCGGGTGAAGAACGCCAGCGGCTGCCGCAGGACATGCCGGAACACGCTCGCCCGCAGCTCCAGCACCAGGCTCTCGCCGATCCACGCCGAATACCACGACTTCACGTATTCCGCGCCGGCGTCGACCAGACCCAGTCCCGCGACGGTCAGCGCCAGCGTGACGACCACGCTTTCCCGGTGCCGCAGAATGCCGTCGTCGATGATCAGCCGCAAGATCAGCGGGCTCACCACCAGGACGGCCGAATCCACCGCGGTAATGAACACCAGCAGCACCATCGGCCCGCGGTACCGCCGCAGGTACGGCCAGACCCGCCGCACCGTCCCCGGCCGTACCTGCTGCCGGGTCACCTCATCCTCGCGGTACCGAATCCGGAACCAGGACCCGAGATCATGGGGTCCACTATCCGCCGGACCCCGCACCTTGCCGCAAACCATTTTCCGCCGGGCGGGTCAGTGGCTCGACTGCCACGCGGCTTCCTCGCCGGCGACATCGTTGAGCAGGCTGCCCAGGGTGAGGTTGAACTCATAGCCGTGGTAGCCCCAGGCCGGGCCGGTGTCGACGATGCCGGGCAGGACGGCGTCGGTCACGACGGGCCTGGCGTGGCTTGTCCCGGCCAGACTGGTGACCTGGAGCCAGGTCGCATCTCCGCTGGATTCGCAGCCGGCCGAATAGAGCCCGGGGTACGTGACCCAGGGGCTGTGCACGGCGGCTTCAGACCGGTTTGCCTGACCGAGAGGAAGTAGGGATCGAGATCGGCCGTTCCTCCTCCCAGCGCAGCGGGGTTGACGCAGGCAACCTGCTGACCGGCCGTGTGGCCTGGTACGACTGCATGCTCACCCCCTGTCCGGGTCTGACCGAAAAGCGTGTCCGCGGGCGGCTCGGAAGGAAACGAGGACCAGGCGATGGCGCACCCGGTCTGGGTCTTGCTGGTGCAAAGGGGATCCCCGAGAAGGTCGCTCCGACGGTTCTACCGTCGGGACCTGGAGGTTCCCGCCGACGGAAGATCGCCACCAGGATGCGGCGAGCACAGCGGTTGGTTGTCGAGCTGGGTGGCGATCAGATGGATCAAGATCGCGGCGCCTTGTGAGTCCCCGATCAGGATGATCGGCTTGCCGTCGGTGTGGGCGACGAACTAGTTCCATGCCGAGAGCAGGCTGTCGTAGGCGACCGTGAATGTCGAGCGAGAGGTCTCGTCGCCCGGAGCCCCTTCAGTACGGTCGGGACGGTCTGCGACCGGTACATCGGCGACCACACGTTGCAGACCTGGGAGAAGGGTGACGCCTCTTCCGTCGCGATGTACGTGTCGAGCTGGGTCACGGCCAGGCCGGTGTTGCCGGTCGCGGTCTGGGTCAGGCTCGACGTCGGGTTGACGTAGAAGCAGGCGAACTTCGGTGCCGCCGCGGAAGCGGCCGCTCACCCGGCCCGACCGTGCCGGCCCGCCGTGACCGCCGAGACGGCCGGGTTGCCGGGCGCACGGGTCGGGTGACTGGCCGGGCTCGCACAACCACAGGGGGCCCGCGGCCTGGCCCGGTGACTTGGCCGGCGCGCCCCGGGCCGGCCCCCCCGAGGAGCAGCCAGCCGTCACCAGGGCCAAGGCAGGACGCCCGGCGGCAGCTCGGGCCATGAGCCGGCAACGTGGCTGAGTCATGATGTACACCTGCTCTCAGTGACCGCGCGCTGCCCGGAGAGGGCGTCGCTAAAAACTGATATCAGAATGATAGATATCTAATATCAGCTATGTCAACGGGATGACCCCGGCGGTCGTGGTGATCTGCCATCTGCCCGGCCTGCTATCGGCAGTGCCGTTGATTCAAGTGGTGCGTGGTGAGCGCGGGGGCCGTGCGCGGGCTGGGACCCGGTGCCCGCGCGCCGGGCGCGGTACGATCGTGGGTGTTTTCCTTTTCGCGGAAATTCCGCCGCTAATGAGCTGTCAAGTTTCCGTCGATCATGAGCCGGGCCACGGTGCCGCCGGGACAACCCGGACACAACGGGCACGCCCGAGCCGAACACGGACGCGGGGGTCGGCGGGCAGGAGCAGCCTGTGGTCGGTGTACCTGGCGGATTACGAGCCGGGGTTGGCTTCGCGCCTGAGCATCTCGGTGTGCTCGCCGGCCCGGGAGCCTGGCGCGGCCCGCGGGCAGGCAGGCCCGGCATCTCCAGCCAGCGCCCGGGGCCGACCTGGGTGACGCCGCGATCGTCGCGGTCGAGGACGGTCAGCAGGCCATGGCCGATGAGCTGCGCGTCAGCGGTCAGCTCCTGAGCCTGCCGTGCGCGGACCGCGGGAATCCCGGCCGCGTGAGCGCGGGCGATCACCTCGGCCGTCGGCAGCTCCGCGAGCAGGGCCGAGATTCCGGCGGCCAGCGATTTGTCGCCGGACTCGATCTGGCCCGGTGCCGGGGCCAGCCCGGCATCCGTCAGCGCGGGGAGCTGGCCCGGTGCCGGGGCCAGCCCGGCATCCGTCAGCGCGGGGAGCTGGCCGGGCGCCGCGGCCAGCCTGACCCAGCCGTCGGAGGTCTGGTAAAGCCGGTCGAGTGGCCCTGGCCCGGCGAAGTCAGGGCCGCCCGCCGGATAGCCGCTGCTCGCGTCGGCCTGGGTCAGGAACTCGGACTGGAGCAGGCAGGAGGCGGCGCACAGCGTGACCCCGACATGCTGCCCGCGTCCGAGACGGGTACGGGCAAGCAGCGCGGCGCACGCCCCGAGTGCCGCGAGGCCCGCGGCGAGCACGTCGTTGATGGGCACGGTCAGGAACGCGGGGCTGTCGGCCTGGACCGGTCCGCCCTGAGCGCGCATGATGCCGCTCATCGCCTGGATGACCGGATCGAAGCCGGGCCGGCGACCGAGCGGTCCGGTGTCGCCGAAGGCGCTGATCGACACGGTGACGACCTCCGGGTTGACGCCGGCCAGCTGGTCGTACGTGATGCCGAGGCGGCTGGCGACGCCGGCGCGGTAGTTGTCCACGACGACGTCCGCGGAGCCGGCGAGGCGGTCGAACAGCAGCCGGTCGTCACCTGGCGACAGATCGAGCATCGCGCTGCGCTGGTCGCGGTTGTACGCGTCGAAGCTGGAACCGCCGCGGCCGCCGTGTGCCACCCGGAACTCATCGCCAAGCGGCGGCCGCTCGATCTTGATGACGTCAGCGCCGAGGTCGGCGAGCAGCGACCCGACGTAGGGGCCCGCGATGATCGTGCCGAGGTCAAGCACGCGCAGCCCCGACAGCGGCGGCTGCGGCTCCGATTCCCGCGGCGCGGGCGATGGCCGCCCGCCCGGCTGGTGCCGCGGCGGTGCGGCCGCCGCCGGCCATAGCGGCTGCCGCTCGGTAATCCCTGGCCAGGAGCTGACGGCAGGCCCGCGGACGCTGACCGGCGTCAGCGAGAAGTCGATCAGCGGGCCGGGCATCACGACCTCCTGGCCCGTTTCGCTGACGGCCTCCACCCGCAGCCCGAGCGCCTTGACCTGGTCGTGGTCCAGCCAGCGGCCGGGCTCGTTCACCGGCGCCGCGGGGCAGTCCGCCGCTTCCAGCAGGTCCAGCCACTCGCCCCGGGGCCGGGTGGCGAAGACCTTTTCAAGCTCGCGGGCGATCCAGGTGAGGTTCTCCGGCAGCCGCAGGTTCCCTGGCTTTCCCGCTACGCGAGGATCCTCGAAGATCCATTGGGCACCGGCAGCGGTCACCCCTCGTTCGATGAAAGCGTTGGAGAATGCCCCGAAGAACAGCCACTGGCCGTCACCACAGCGGTAGGTACGGTAGTTGGGCAGGGCACCGCCAGGACCTCCTGGCCGGTGGACGTGCGGCTCGTCGCGGCCCGCGGCGAAGGTGCCTGGCGATACCAGCTGGGCGCCGTGAGCGCCGCCTGCTACCGCCAACGGGGCCAGGGTGAGACCGCGCTGACGGCCGACGAGCAGCGCTACCGCGACGATCGCCGCCCAGATGGCCTGCATGTGCACGGCCAGCGGGAACAGGCAGTCGACGGGGACGTCCTCCTGCGACGACTGGTTCCAGGCATGACCGAGCCACGCGAACAGCAGGCCCGCCGATTCCTGGCCGCCTGGCCACGGCGTCTCGTCGAGCAGATAGGGCGGCATGACCACCCAGAAGCACGGCTCGCCGGGCCGGCGGCCGCGATCGATGAGGCCGCGGTAGGTGATGCCTGGCCCGCCGGTGCCGACGAGCAGCACGTCGGCGCCGGCGATGAGCTGATCGAGCGCCAGCAGGTCGTCCGCGCTCGCCGGGTCCGCGGTGACGGCCCGCTTGCCGCGGTCCCACATCGCCAGTCCGCGCCGGACGGCCAGGGGAACGTCTCCGGGCGGATGCACCTTGACCACGTCGGCGCCGAGGTCGGCCAGCAGCATTCCGGCGACGGCACCGGCCACGCTGCCGGTCAGGTCAAGCACGCGGACGCCGGCGAGCGCATGCTGTTCTTCGGCTGGCGGCAACCAAACCTCCGTTATGTCCGCTTTAGTGAACTCCTACCTCTCCCGGGACCGCCGTGCAAGCCTCCTCATGACCGTTACGGTGGTGCCCAGAAACCATCACCGCCTGGAGGCACCCGGACGTGAGCATTGAGCGAGAGAAGCAGGTTGCCGCGGAGGCGGCCGCTGAGCTGGTCGAAAACGGCATGACCGTCGGCCTTGGCACGGGCTCGACGGTGGCGTACCTCCTTCCGGCCCTGGCCAGGAGATCCCTCGACATCGTCTGTGCCGCCACCTCGCCGGCCACCGAGCACGCGGCGCGCGAACTGGGCCTGAGGATCGAGGGCGTCGCGAGCATCGACCGGTTCGACATCACCATCGACGGCGCCGACCAGATCTCCCCCGACGGCTGGCTGGTCAAGGGGGGCGGCGGCGCGCACAACCGGGAGAAGATCGTGGCCTGGGCGGCGGACCGGTTCGTCGTCATCGTCGACTCCTCCAAGCCGGTCCCCGCCCTGCACTCCCCTGTCCCGCTTGAGCTGATGTCCTTCGGGCTGCGCGCCACCATGCGCAAGGTCGCCCCGGCGGCGCTGCGCGATGTCCCGCTCAGCCCGGACGGCGGCGTGATCGCCGATTACCACGGGCCGGTCGAAGACCCGGCGGCGCTGGCGGTGCGGTTGTCGTCGACGCCCGGGGTCGTCGCCCACGGTCTGTTCCCGCCGCAGATGGTGGCCGTGGCCTTCGTCGGCCGGGGCGACTCGGCCGACCGGATCGACTTCACACCGGGGAGCTGAGCGGCCGAGCGCCGGAGATCGTCTACGTATCCGACCTGACTCCGGCCTGGGCTGGGATAGCGTGGGGAGCATGCGAGCGGCGCGACTTTACGGGGCCGCGGACCTGCGGGTTGAGGAGGAGCCGGCGCCAGAAGCAGCGGCTTGCCAGAGCCTGGTGCGGGTGACCGCGGTTGGCATCTGCGGCTCCGACCTGCACTGGTACTCCGAAGGCGCCATCGGCGACGCCAAGATCGCCCGGCCGCTGGTGCCGGGGCACGAGGGCGCGGGCGAGATCGCGGACGGCCCGCGGCGCGGTGAACGGGTCGCGATCGATCCGGCGATACCCTGCGAGCGGTGCCGGGCCTGCCGTGACGGCTACCGGAACCTCTGCTACAACATCGTCTTCTCCGGGCACGGCGAGACCGACGGCATGATGCGCGAGCTCATGCCGTGGCCGTCGCACCTGCTGCATCCGCTGCCGGATTCGGTGTCCGACGCGGGCGGCGCGATGCTTGAACCGCTTGGCGTGGCGCTGTGGGCGCTGGATCTGGGGCACGTGCCATTCGGCGGTTCGGTCACCGTGGTCGGTGGCGGGCCGATCGGGCTGCTGCTGATCCAGTTGCTGCGGGCGGCTGGCGTGTCGCGGACCGTCGCGGTAGAGCCGTTGGCGCACCGGCGCGAGGCGGCGGCGGAGTGGGGCGCGGACGAGGTGGTCACGCCGTCGGATGACATCTCGGGTTACGGGGCCGACGTCGCATTCGAGCTGGCCGGGAACAACGACGCGGTACGGATCGCGCTCGAGTCCGTGCGACCGGGCGGGCGGGTTGTCCTCGGCGGGATTCCGGACTCGGACACGACCACGTTCCGGGCGTCGCTCGCGCGGCGCAAGGGCCTGACGATAGCGATGGTGCGGCGCATGAACGAGGTCTACCCGCGCGCGATCGACCTCGCCGCGCGCGGTGTAGTGGCGCTGGACCCGCTCGTATCGTCGCGTACTCCGCTCACGGACGCTGCGCAAGCGTTCGCCGCCGCAGAAAGGCGCGCCGGGCTGAAGGCCATCATCGCCCCGTAGCTCAGGGTGTGCTCGTTCAGTCCGGTTTGTTCCAGCGTGACCGCGGCCCGGCCCATGATCACGGAATAAGCACCACCTTGCCCGCAACCGGATATTCCGGGCTCATGGCGCGCTCCCGGCCGGGCGCCGTGACTACCAGGGGATCGAACTGCGGAGGTCTCAGGTCGATGGATATTTTCTGTTTTGCTGTTATGCTGCGAGGTGGAGTCGCTGCAGGTGTGTGTTGTGGCCGCGGTCTAGCTAGTTGCCGTTGTGCCAGGCGTCGAGGCTGATGAGGTTGAGAGCGGCGGCGGCGATGTTGTGCTCGAGCGCTGTTTTGCGGAGGCCGAGGTAGCGCGCGCGGCTTATGCCGGTGACGTGCGTGGCCTGTTTCATGAGACCCTCTATGCTGTCGCTTCGGGCGTACTCGGCCTGCCACTGCGTGGTTTCCTGCTGCGCGCGAGCGGCGGCGACTGCTTCGTGCACGGCGCGTGCGCGGAGCGTGAGATAGCGCCCTGAGCGCGCTGACCGCGTGCACTTGTCCCTCACTGCGCAGACGCTGCAGGCGCCGCGAGAGAACTACACTACTATGACCTGCGCGCCTTTGCCCGTGGAGACGCTCCAGGTTCTGCTCGCCGTGCCCTGCGGGCAGGTGACCTAGCGAGCGTCCCAGTCCACCGCGAAGTCGCCGCTCGTGTAGCCGCCCTCGCGAGCCTGCCACCGCGCGTCTCGCAGCAGCGACGTGATCATAGTGATGCCGAGCTCGCGAGCGGCGACCAGGTGATCCGCGCTCGCGTAGCCCGAGTCCGTGACGTGCTCGCCGCGCGTCAGCCCTGCCTGCCCGAGGCCGTCGTGTATCACTGCGTCATCGTGACGTTGCGGACCGCCGCGTGCGTGGTCTCCGCGCAGGTGACCATGCTGCCGTGCGCTCGCATGCCCGTGGTGCCGTCGTCGAGAGCGACGTCGCTGACTGTCTCGCTGTAATAAGCCTTGCAGCCTGTCCAGAGAGTCCGCGCTTCTCCGCGTAGCGCGCGTCAGCGTCATAGAGCGAAGCGATCTTGTCTTTTCCCCGCGAGAGACCGTGCTCTGCCTCCCGCCAGGTCACCTCCGCCTGCCCGTCCGAGCCGTCCTCGCCGTAGAACTGCTGCAGCAGTACCAGCCGCAGTGCCTGCACCGCTGCCAGATCCCACGCTGCCAACAACGCGCCCTCTTCCCCTGCCTGTTCCAGCAGACAGTAGCCGTCGCTCGTGAACTGTGCCGCGAGCCGCGCGCGCGCCGCGTCCGTCTTCTGCAGCCGCAGATCGCAGATCTGCCCGCCGTAGGTTTCCCGCCAGTACGCACCTATGATCCCTGCCAGCCAGCCACGCTCCGCGGCTGCCAGTTCCTCCAGCGCTACCTGTACCGCCTCCCCGTCTTTTTTTCAGCCGGTCCAGGTTCCTTACCCTGGGCCAGCACTTGCGTGTAATCCGTCCGCTGCCTCATTCCTCGCATGACCAGCCCTACCTCCTTCAGCCTCGCGAGCACGAGGTCCAGCGGCAGCCGTCCCGCGCCCCCGTCCAGCAGCCACGCGCTGAACACGCTCAAGACCGAGAAGTCTAATCCCTTGTCCGTCAGTTCCAGACCCAGACAGTACTTCCAGTCTATCCTACCCCTTACCGCGTCCGCTGCCTGCCCGTCCGTCAGATTCTCCGCGAACTGCAGCACCGTGACTATCATCAGCTGCGCCTGCGACAGTCCCTGCCGCCCCGCTGCGTCTTACAGACCCGCGAAGTCCGCGTCCGAGCACCACGCGCCCAGGTGATCACTCAGCCTCATAGACAGCGACCCGCGCTAGAACTACGCCCGCGCCACCGCCGCCTTCTGATCCTATACCTCCTGCCACATCCCAAGCCGCACCGACATCATGACCCCCATCCTGCCGCAGACAGCAGCGAGAAGGAAAGCGCCCGCCCGCACCACTGAGCATGACAACTATCACTCACAGCATCAGCAACAACACCAGAACGTTACAAACCCGCAAGCGCAACCCGCCTATCCGCCGCACCGCGAAGCACCACCCAATAATTCAACAGATCAGATCGTGGGTCAAATGCGGTCACGGGCCGGCCAGGGCAACTGGCGCGGCGGACATTTCCCCCGTTCGGGTACGAAACAGCGCCCGGAATCGGGGCTCGGCCTGATCGTGGGTCAACCGCGGCGTAATGCGCCGTTTTTGACCCACGATGACCGGTGGATACCCTACGGGGTATCCGCAGAGAATTGAACGGACGGGATTCCCTGCTGGCACGCCGGCCGCCCATTGACAAAAGGGACATTCATCTCGCGCGGCCGGGGTACCGGGCCGCCATCACGAAGATGGCGGATCGTGGTACGCGCGATGGCGCGGACAACGATCCACTATCCTTGTCACGACCACGGGCTGCCCGGTTTGCCCTGGCTGCGGTCACCCCGGCACTTCAACTTCAGTAAATCGCGAGGCCGCCTGGGTGCAGTCGTTAACTTAATGGCGTTGGCTAATAAGCTGCCGAAATTCCATGAAAACCGAAATCCTTAGCGGTCATACCGCAACCCAAGATCGACGCCAACCTCGGGACTGTTCTACCGAACGAAGGGGGCTGACCGTGGCGGGTCAGCCGCCTTCGTTCCGCAGAAAGGCGCGCAGGGCTGAAGGCGATCATCGCCCCTTAGCTCAGGCCCAGGGTGTGCTCGTTGGGCGCGGGCGGAGTGTCTGGGTCCTCAGACGTAAGATGCGGCTGTGGCAGTAGTCCCGGCGGCCGAGCAGGCGCTGGCGGTGTTGCGGTACCTCGGCACCCAGGCGCAGCCCGCGGCCGCGGCGGCCATCAGCCGTGAGCTCGGCCTGCCGAGGTCGACAACCTATCACCTGCTTGACACCCTGGTCAGGGCCGGATTCGTGGTCCACGTCGCCGAGGAGCGGCGTTACGCCCTCGGCGTCGCCGTGTACGAACTCGCCTCTGGCTACGCGCGCCAGACCTCGCTCCAGCGGCTGGCGCGAGCGCCCCTGGCCGCCCTGGTCGACAACATCGGCCAGAACGCGCACCTGGCGATCATGCACGGACGGGACGTCATCTACGTCATCGAGGAACGCGCCACCGGGCGCCCGCCCCTGATCACGGACGTCGGCGTGCGGCTGCCGGCGCACCTGACGGCCAGCGGCCGGGCGATGCTAGCGCAAATGCCGAGGGCACAGGTGCGCGCGCTCTACGCGGAGCCAGGCAGTTTCGTACTGCGCAACGACCGGGGGCCGAGGTCGCTCGCCGCGCTCAGGCAGCTGCTGGCGGAGACCCGCGGCCGGGGCTTCGCGTCCGAGGACGGCGAGGTGACACCCGAGTTCGCCTCGGTCGCGGTCGCCGCCAGTGACCGCGCCGGCTACCCGGTCGCCGCGGTGGCGGTGACGTTCCCGAGCGCGGACGTTGACGCGCGGGAACGGGACCGCCTCGCCGCGCGCGCAGCCAGGACCGCCGCCGAGGTCAGCAGGCGGCTGGGCGCGGCCGGGCAGGCCTGAATCTGTAATCCCAGACAGTGATGGCCGCGGAGGAGGTCACAGGCAACGGTCCGCGTCGCACCATGGGGTCATGAACGAGATCGCGGTGGGCGTCGAGGCGCTGACAGAACAGCAGGTGATCGCCGTCGCCCGGCATGACGCGCAGGTGCGGCTGAACGACGAGGCGCGCAAGGCCATCGTCGCGAGCCGGGAGATCATCGAGGCGCTGGCTGACGATCCCGACCCGCACTACGGCATCTCGACCGGGTTCGGCGCGCTGGCCACCAAGCAGATCGCCCCGGAGGACCGCGTGGCCCTGCAGCGCAGCCTCATCCGTTCGCACGCGGCAGGCTCGGGGCCCGAGGTCGAGCGCGAAGTCGTCCGCGCGCTCATGCTGCTGCGCTTGTCCACGCTGGCCACTGGCCGCACCGGGGTGCGCCTGCAGACCGCCGAAACCTACGCGGCGATGCTCAACGCGGGCATTACTCCCGTTGTTCACGAGTTCGGCTCGCTGGGCTGCTCGGGTGACCTCGCTCCCCTGGCCCACTGCGCGCTCGCCGCGATGGGCGAGGGCACTGTCCGCGTTGGCGGCGAAGCGCGGCCCGCGGCCGACGCGCTCGCCGCGGCCGGCATCACGCCACTCGTGCTGCGCGAGAAGGAGGGCCTGGCGCTCACTAACGGCGTCGACGGCATGCTCGGCATGCTGACGCTCGCCACCCACGACCTCGCGCTGCTGTTCCGCACGGCTGACCTCGCCGCCGCCATGAGCGTCGAGGCCCAGCTGGGGACCGACGCGGTGTTCGCCGCGGACCTGCAGGCGCTGCGCCCGCACCCTGGCCAGGCCGCCAGCGCCGCCAACCTGCGGGCGCTGCTCGCCGGCTCCGCCATCATGGCCAGCCACCGCGGCCCGGGGTGCACCCGCGTGCAGGACGCGTACTCACTGCGCTGCTCGCCGCAGGTGCACGGGGCCGGCCGGGACACGCTCGCGCACGCCCTCCTGGTCCGGGACCGCGAGCTCGCCAGCGCCGTCGACAACCCGGTCGTCACGCTCGACGGCCGGGTCGAGAGCAACGGCAACTTCCACGGCGCGCCGGTCGGCTACGTGCTCGACTTCCTCGCCATCGCCGCGGCCGACCTCGCATCGATCGCCGAGCGGCGCACCGACCGGTTCCTTGACCGCGCCCGTAACCACGGCTTGCCCGCGTTCCTGGCGAACGACCCGGGGGTCGACTCCGGCTACATGATCGCCCAGTACACGCAGGCCGCGCTCGTCTCGGAACTCAAGCGGCTGGCCGTGCCGGCCTCCGTCGACTCGATCCCGTCCAGCGCGATGCAGGAGGACCACGTCTCGATGGGCTGGTCGGCCGCGCGCAAGCTGCGCCGCGCCGTCGACGCGCTGACCCAGGTGCTCGCGATCGAGATCCTCACCGCGGCCCGCGCCCTCGACCTGCGCATGCCGCTCACCCCCGCCCCGGCGACCGCCGCGGCCCGCGATGCCCTGCGCCAGCGGGTCGCCGGCCCTGGCCCGGACCGCTACCTCGCCCCCGACATCGCGGCCGCCGTGGAACTCGTACGGACCGGGCGGCTCGTCGCGGCCGCCGAGGCCGCCTGCGGCCCGCTGCACTAGCTCGTCACGATTGGCCCGTCCCGACACTGGGCCCATGGCAACACTGGGCCTGTCGTAACACTGAGGAGACCCGACATGGAAGGCGCCCGCCCCGTCCGCGCCCCGCGCGGCACCACGCTCACCGCCCGCTCCTGGCAGACCGAGGCCCCGATGCGGATGCTCATGAACAACCTTGACCCCGAGGTGGCCGAGCGCCCGGACGACCTCGTCGTCTACGGCGGCACCGGGCGCGCCGCCCGCAGCTGGGCCAGCTACGACGCGATCATCCGCACCCTCACCGAGTTGCGCGAGGACGAGACGATGCTCGTGCAGTCAGGCAAGCCGGTCGGCGTCATGCGCACCCACGAGTGGGCGCCGCGGGTACTGATCGCCAACTCCAACCTCGTCGGCGACTGGGCCACCTGGCCGGAGTTCCGCCGCCTGGAGCAGCTCGGCCTGATGATGTACGGCCAGATGACCGCCGGATCATGGATCTACATCGGCACCCAGGGGATCCTGCAGGGCACCTACGAGACCTTCGCCGCCGTCGCCGAGAAGCGCTTCGGCGGGACCCTGGCCGGCACGCTCACCGTCACCGGCGGCTGCGGCGGCATGGGCGGCGCGCAGCCGCTCGCGGTGACGCTGAACGACGGCGTCTGCCTGGTCGTCGACGTCGACCCCGCGCGCCTGCACCGCCGCGCCGGGCACCGTTACCTCGACGAGGTCGCCGACGGGCTCGACGACGCGATCGCCCGGTGCGAGCGCGCCCGGGCCGAGCGGCGCGCCCTGTCCGTCGGCCTGGTCGGCAACAGCGCCGTCGTGCTGCCCGAGCTGCTGCGCCGCGGCGTGGCGGTCGACATCGTCACCGACCAGACGTCGGCCCACGACCCGCTGTCCTACCTGCCCGAGGGCGTGGACCTCGGCGACTGGGACGACTACGCGAGCAAGAAGCCCGAGGAGTTCACCGACCGCGCGCGGGCCTCGATGGCCAGGCACGTCGAGGCGATGGTCGCCTTCCAGGACGCCGGCGCCGAGGTGTTCGACTACGGCAACTCCATCCGCGACGAGGCGCGCCGGGGCGGCTTCGCGCGGGCGTTCGCGTTCCCCGGCTTCGTGCCCGCCTACATCCGCCCGCTGTTCACGCAGGGCAAGGGGCCGTTCCGGTGGGCCGCGCTGTCGGGCGACCCGAAGGACATCTATGCCACCGACCGGGCCGTGCTTGACCTGTTCCCTGACAACGCGCGGCTGCACAAGTGGATCGGCGCCGCGCAGGAGCGCGTCGCGTTCCAGGGGCTGCCCGCGCGCATCTGCTGGCTCGGGTACGGCGAGCGCGACAAGGCGGGCGCGCGGTTCAACGAGATGGTGGCCTCCGGCGAGCTCAGCGCGCCAGTCGTCATCGGCCGGGACCACCTTGACTGCGGCTCGGTCGCGTCACCGTACCGCGAGACGGAGGCCATGGCCGACGGGTCCGACGCGATCGCCGACTGGCCGCTGCTCAACGCGCTCGTCAACACCGCGTCGGGCGCCTCCTGGGTGTCACTGCACCACGGGGGCGGCGTGGGGATCGGCCGGTCGATCCACGCCGGCCAGGTGACCGTGGCCGACGGCACGCCGCTCGCCGCGGCCAAGATCGAGCGGGTGCTCACCAACGACCCCGGCATGGGCGTCATCCGGCACATCGACTCCGGCGACGCACCCGACGACGCCCCGCTGCGGGCGTACCCGGACGGCGGGGTCCGCGTGCCGATGAGGCCCTCGATGACGCTCAGCCGGCCCGGTGGCGGCCTCGGATGACGACGCTGTTCGCGAGCCACGCCCTGCTGCCGTCGGGACCAGCGCGGGACGTCCTCATCGAAGTCGCCGGCGGCCGGTTCACGTCGGTGACACCCGGCGCTCCCCCGCCGCCGGGCGCGACGCGCCTGGGCGGCGCCGTCCTGCCCGGTTTCGCGAACGCGCACAGCCACGCGTTCCACCGGGCGCTGCGCGGGCGCACCCACGCGGGCGGCGGCACGTTCTGGACCTGGCGCGATGCCATGTACTCGCTGGCATCGCGCCTCAATCCGGACAACTACCTGGCCCTCGCACGGGCCGTGTACGCGGAGATGGCCCTCGCGGGCATCACCACGGTGGGCGAGTTCCACTACGTCCATCACGGCCCTGGCGGCCAGCCGTACGCCGACCCGAACGCGATGGGCCACGCGCTGCAGCAGGCCGCGCGGGACGCCGGCATCCGGCTCACCCTGCTCGATACCTGCTACCTGGAGGGCGGGCTCGGCGCCACCGGCCATCTCCCGCTGGACGAGCTTCAGCTCCGCTTCAGCGACAAGACCGTCGACGCGTGGGCTTCACGGGCCGGCGATATCGACGCCGGGCCCGGCACGGTCATCGGCGCGGCCGTCCACTCGGTGCGGGCCGTCGCCCGGGATGACCTCGCCCGGGTCGCCGTCGCGAGCGCAGGCCGCCCGCTGCACGTTCACCTTTCCGAGCAGCCCGCGGAGAACCGCTCGGCGCAGGCGTACTACGGGCGCACCCCCACCGGGCTGCTGGACGAGAGCGGCGCGCTCACGCCGCGCACCACCGTCGTGCACGCGACGCATCTCACCGACGGCGACATCCAGGTGCTCGGCGGCGCGCGGGTCACAGCGTGCTTCTGCCCGACCACCGAGCAGGACCTCGCCGACGGCATCGGGCCCGCTCGCGCGCTGGCGGACGCCGGCGTTCGCCTTTCGCTGGGCAGCGACCAGAACGCGGTCGTGGACCTCATCGGCGAGGCGCGGGCCCTGGAGTCCGGCGAGCGGCTGGCCTCGCTGCGCCGCGGGCGGTTCCGGCCGGATGAGCTGCTGGCCGCCGCCACGGCACACGGCTCGCTGGGCTGGGCGGATGCCGGGGCCATCGCCCCCGGAATGCGGGCTGACCTGGTGTGCGTACGCCTGGACACCGTTCGCACCGCCGGCGTCGACCCGGCCCAGGTCCTGCTCGCGGCGACCGCGGCCGACATCGACTCGGTGTGGGTCGATGGCGCGCCGGTGGTGTCCGGAGGGGCTCACCGCCTCGGCGACGTAGCCGGGCTGCTCACTGACGCGATCAGCGACCTGTGGGCGGACGCATGACGAGTGTCCTGACTAGTCTCAGCTCGGTACCGGCCAGGCACGAGCCTTAAAGAGTGCTGTCCCAGGTCAGCCCGATGACGGTACCGCCCAGCGGCTCCAGCTGGCAGCCGGGGAACAAGGTGGCGCAGCACTGGTCGAGTTCCTCGCGGCTGGAAAACTGGTCGCTCACGCGGTGATCGAGCCACTCCCTGCGGGTGGACAGCCGGTAGATCTCCCAGGCGGTGGCCGGGCCGAGCCTGGCGAGGTTCGCGCGGAAGCGCAGGACCGCGCCCGCGTGCAGCCGCGGCCGGAGCGGGACCAGGCGATGCAGGATCCGCCGCGCCGGGTGCAGCGCGGACTCCGCCGGATACGAGTCCACCAGCACGATCCGCCCTCCCGGCGCCAGCAGTCCCCTGATGTGCGCCAGGGCTGCCCGCAGGTCAGGCACGTGGTGCAGCGTCATCACGCTGAGGACCAGGTCATACTGGCCAGTACCGGTTGCCTCAAGCAAGTCCGCCTGCCGGTAGGCGACGTTCGGCCGTGAGCGCCTCGCCCTGGCGATCTCGATCATCGGCAGCGACAGGTCAATCGCGTCCACGTGCGCGAATCGCTCGGCCAGCAGGACAGCGTGCCGCCCGGAGCCACAGCCCAGGTCCAGTGCCCGCCCCCCGGCGGGCGGGAGCACGCGCACGAGCCAGCTCCTGATGCCGTCGTTGTCGCTGAGGTCGCCCAGGCGGTCGTAACCGGCGGCGATGCGATCGAACGACTGGGCGGCAAACCTGGCGGCCGCACCGAGTCCCATGACCCAGCACTCTAACGCGGCCGCGTCCATAACTACCTCAACCGGCCCATACCGGCCCCGGGACCGCCCCCCGGGACCCGCGTTTCGCCCTGATCGGGTTATGCGCCCAGCCAGCGATGGTGGCAGCGTGGACCTCGCCAGCCCGGCACCGGCCGGGGCGCACGAGGAGGAGCGGGACGTGGCGAAGCCAGAATCAATCTTCATCTTCATCGGTACCTATCCAGACGAGGCGCAGGCCAAGGACGACTACCGGGTGGTGAAGGACCTGCACTCCGCCGGGGCTGTCGGGACTTATGACGCCGCCGTGGTGACGAAAGCCGCCAACGGCAAGGTCCACGTCAACAAAGACGAGATGGCCACCCGGCACGGCGCGTGGGGTGGCGCGGCCGCCGGGGCAGTGGTTGGCATCTTGTTCCCGCCTTCGATTGTCGGGACCGCTCTAGTAGGCGCTGCCATCGGCGGGGTCGGCGGCCACCTGTGGCGCGGCATGTCGCGCGCGGACGTCAAGGAGCTCGGCGACATCATCGACGACGGCCAGGCCGCCCTCGTGGTAGTAGGCGAGAGCAAGATGGGGCAGGCCGTGCAGAAGGCTGCCCTGAAGGCCGAAAAGCGCGTTGCCAAAGACCTCAACGTGAGCCCGAAGGACATCGATAACGCCGTTCAGGAAGCCGCCGGGGAAGTGAGCTGACCGGCGGACGTGCCCGGGCACCGGCGATATAGAACGGGAGGCAGTTACGTCGCTGACCACGCTGGCCGCGTCGGACGCCGCGGCGACCTCATCGTTTACCACGGCCATGGACCACGTTGCCCAGGGATTTGAGGCCCTCGGAGCCCTTATCCTGATCGTCGGCGTGCTGTCGTCGTTTGTCCTGGCCGGGCTGGCCTGGCGCTCACCCGGTTCGTCGAAGCAGGCCTTTGCGGTGCTGCGCCAGGCGTTCGGCGGCACCCTTCTGCTCGCCTTGGAGATCCTGGTCGCGGCCGACCTGATCAGGACCGTCGCAGTTTCCCCAACGCTTGACAACGTCCTGGTCCTCGGGCTCATCGTGCTGATCAGGACGTTCCTCAGCTTCTCGCTCGAGGTAGAAATCGACGGCACCCTGCCATGGCGGCGGACAGCGGCCAGCGGGGCGGCAACAATCAAGCAGGCCGCTCAGGCCGCGCTCGGGCCGGACCGGCGCTGAGCCCGTCGGCGCCCGCGCTAGAGGACGTTGATCGCGCGGGCGATAACGAGGGCTGCCAGCACGATCGAGCAGGCCGCCTCGAGCATCATGAGCAGCTTGGCCCAGGGCTTGATCGCCGAGATATCGGTGGGGCTGATCGCGGTGGCGGTCCAGAAGGCCAGCGAGAGGTAGTCGACGAACCGGGGTACCCAGGTGGGGGGCACGTACGCCGAGTTCTGCATCTCCGGGAAGATGAACGCCGGGTTCCGGCCCGGATGATGGGCCCGGGAGGCGGCACCGCCGCGATCGAGGTCCCAGTACCAGAGCCCGAAGGCAATCACGTTCGTCGCCCAGACCACGCCTCCGGCGGCGAGAAGGCCGCCCGGGTGAGCGGCGAAGACCTTGTTGTTGGTCAGGATCTCCGCGACGAGGCCGGCGGCGATCATGTTCGCGACGGTCAGCACCGCGATGACGACGCCCGTGGCGACTCGCAGCCACATTTTCTGCCGGTCGATGCGGCCTGGGTCCCCGGCTATCAGCGCCGCTAGCAATCCGAGAAGTATGGCCGGGACCACCCAGGGGGGCTGGATCCGGTAACGGGCCGGCAGCGCCACATGCAGGCCAGCCGCGACGATGATCGCAACGGCCACCGGCCACCAGTGCTCGCCTCGCTCGGCCGGCTCGCCGGGCGCGATCGCAACCGCGGGCTCGCGGTCAGGCCTCTGCTCTGCGGGCATATTCATATTCGATGATCAAACAGCGACGCTACCGCTGAACTCACCCAAACAGGATGATGTCTCGCCGGTCTACCGCTAGCCGGCCAGTTCCACGGTCAGGCCGAGTTGCCCGGCCAGCAAGCCCGCGCGCTCGCGCTGCCGGGTGCTGAACGCGCCCGCCACCGGAGTGAACCGGACATGGTGCAACGCGCCCCCCAGTGGCAGGCCGTCCTCGCTGCACGAGCCTGATCCGCTTGCCTCCGGGCCAGGTCAGTTCGGCGGTCCCGGGCCGGCCGCTTCGAGGCGGCCGTCCAGGACGTCCCGGAACAGCCGCACCGCGCCGTCAAGGTCGCTGACGTGATGCTCGATCAGGTCCAGGCGGGCCGCGGGCCCCGGCTCGGGCAGCTCCCGCGGCGGCGCGGACGCTGGCGAGCCGGCCTGCTGGGCAACCTGGATGACGATGCCGTGCGCGGCGCGCGGGTGCAAGAACGCCTCTTTCCAGCCGGGATTCGCCAGGTTGACCCCGACCGGGTCGATGCCGGCCGCCTTGACCCGCGCGAGCGCGGCCTCAATGTCGGGGACCAGGAAGTTGAAGTGGTGCGGGCCCGCGCCACGGGCGGCGAGGAAACGATCGAGGAACGCCGCGTCGGGGCCCCCGGTGGGCGTCAGCAACTCGATCTTCGGACCCGAGGCGAACTCCAGCTGCCCCCACCAGAAGCCGGGAGAGTCGCCGCCGTAAACCCACGTCCCGCCCAGTGACGCCCGCGAACAGCTCCCAGCCGGCGGAAAGATCCGGCGTGCCAACGGCCAGGTGATCCAGGATCGTGATCATGAGACCTCACGTTACGGCCTAAAGCGCCCCGAGCCTGCGGCCGGGTTTGTCCAGGCGTCCGAGGAATTTCCGCTAAGCCGAGCGCCGGCGGGCCCGCGCTGCCGTGGCCAGGGTCTCCAGGCTTGAGGCCGTCATCTCGATGTCCATGCAGGCGTCGGTGACCGACTGGCCGTAGGTCAGCGTGGCCGGGTCACCCGGGTTCTGGCGGCCCGCCACGAGGAACGACTCCAGCATCACGCCGACCAGACCCCGCTGGCCGGCCGCGACCTGATCGGCCAGCGACCCGGCGACGGCGACCTGCCGGGTATGGTCCTTGCCGCTGTTGCCGTGGCTGGCGTCGACCATGATGCGGCGCGGCAGCCCCGCGGCCGAGATGAGGTCGAGGGCCTTGTCCACGTGCGAGGCCGAGTAGTTGGGGCCGCTGCGGCCGCCGCGCAAGATCACGTGCGTGTCGGCGTTGCCGCTGGTCGTGACCAGGGCTCCCGCGCCCGCGGTGGTGACGCTGAGGAACACATGGCTGACGGCGGAGGCGCGGCACGCGTCGACCGCCACCTGGACGTCGCCGTCGGTGCCGTTCTTGAACCCCACCGGCATGGACAGGCCGGACGCGAGCTGGCGGTGCACCTGGCTTTCGGTGGTCCGGGCGCCGATCGCGCCCCAGGTCACCGTGTCGGCGATGTACTGCGGAGTGATCGGGTCAAGCCACTCGCAGCCCACCGGCATCCCGGCGCCAACGATGTCGAGCAGCAGGCGGCGGGCGGTGCGCAGCCCCCGGTGCACGTCGAAGGACTCGTCCATCCCCGGGTCGTTGATCAGCCCCTTCCACCCCGTCACCGTCCGCGGCTTCTCGAAGTACACCCGCATCACGACCAGCAGGTCATCCGCGTACTGATCCCGCAGCGCGGCGAGGCGGGCGGCGTAGTCCACCGCCGCTTCCGGGTCGTGCACCGAGCACGGGCCGGCGATGACGAGCAGCCGGTCGTCGGCGCCGTTGAGCACCGCGCTGACCTCGGCCCTGGTCTGGGTAACGAACTGGCAGCCGGCTTCGCTCAGCGGGAGCTCGAAAAGCAACGCGGCGGGCGACACCAGCGGCTGGTATCCCTCGATCCGAAGGTCGCTGACGTTAGTCCCGGGCATCTGGTATCCTGCGGCCACTTTGCTCATCGGTCCTATCAGCGAGAGAAGTACCTAACCGGACGTTCGGCCGCAGTCTAGCCCACGGCTGGCCGCACGGCTGGAGAGGCAGTCGCGCCCGGTCCCCGGCTGACGACTCGGACTGGCGCGCTCAGAAGTTGCCGCGGCGTTCCTGCTCGCGCTCGATCGCCTCGAACAGCGCCTGGAAGTTGCCCTTGCCGAAGCCGAGTGAGCCGTGGCGCTCGATCAGCTCGAAAAAGACGGTGGGCCGGTCGCCCGTCGGCTTGGTGAAGATCTGCAGCAGGTAGCCGTCTTCGTCCCGGTCGACCAGGATCCCGCGCCGCTGGAGCTCCTCGACCGGCACCCGCACCGCCCCGATCCGGGAACGCAGCTCGGGATCCTCGTAGTAGGAGTCGGGGGTGGCCAGGAACTCCACGCCCTCGGCCGTCATCGCGTCGACGGTCTCCACGATGTTGCCGACCGCCAGCGCGACATGTTGCGCGCCGGGACCGCGGTAGAACTCCAGGTACTCGTCGATCTGCGACTTCTTCTTGCCGACGGCCGGCTCGTTGAGCGGGAACTTCACCCGGTGGTTGCCGTTGGCGACGACCTTGCTCATCAGGGCGGAGTACTCGGTGGCGATGTCGTCGCCGATGAACTCGGCCATGTTGGTGAAGCCCATGACCCGGTTGTAGAAGTCAACCCACTGGTCCATCTGGCCGAGCTCGACGTTGCCGACCACGTGGTCGACCGCCTGGAACAGCCGCCTCGGGGCCCCCGGACGCCGGACGAACGCCGAGGTCCGCGCCACGTAGCCGGGCAGGTAGGTGCCCGCGTAGCGCGACCGGTCGACCAGCGTGTGCCGGGTGTCGCCGTAGGCGGCGATCGCGGCGAGCCGGACGGTCCCGTGCTCGTCGCTGACGTCGTGCGGCTCCTCCAGCACGGTCGCGCCCTGGGCCCTGGCGTGCGCGACGCACCGGTCGACGTCCGGCACCGCCAGCGCGATGTCGGCGATGCCGTCGCCGTGCACCCGGTGGTGGTCGGCCAGCGGGCTGTCCGGGTCGTAGGCGCCCTTGATGACGAACCGCGCCGCGCCGGAGCGCAGCACGAAAGCGTGATGGTCGCGGTTACCGTTCTCCGGGCCGGAGTAGGCCTCCAGCTCCATGCCGAATGAGGACTGGAAGAAATGCGCCGTCTGCACCGCGTTCCCGACCACCCAGACCAGGGCATCCCAGCCGGAAACCGGGAACGGGTCACCGGACTCGTCGTACTCGACCAGGCCGACCAGCCGCTTGAGCCCGTCGAGGTCAAGCTCAGCCAGTCGCTCCTCGTCGTTCACGAACTGCTCGACAGACATGAGGACTCCTCCGCAGGAAACGCGTTGACGCTTAACGCGATTGAAGCCTGGTCACCACCTGGTGTGCAAGAGGCCAAGTTATAGCTGTACATTGTGGTCAATCGGACGTGACCATGCGGACTCAACCTAGACTGTTTGCTCACTAGGCGCACAACACGGGGAGGCATCCGGTGCCCGCGAGAATCACGCTGGACGCGCTCGACCTCGCGCTGCTGCGCACCCTGTCCGAGGATGCCCGGATCGGCCCCCTCCAGTTGTCTCGTCAGACCGGAGTGGCCCGGGCGACCGTGACGGCCCGCCTCCAGCGACTCGAAGACGCGGGCGTCATCGCCGGCTACCAGCCGGACATAGACGTGACGGCGGCCGGCTTCGGCGTCCAGGCGTTCGTCACCCTGGAGATCGCGCAGGGAGCGATCGAGGCGGTTCAGCACGACCTGGAGTCGATACCAGGCGTACTTGAGGCCTACTCCACGACGGGCAGCGGGGACGTGCTCTGCTGGATTGCCGCCAGCTCCCATGAGGCGCTGCAGGACACGCTGGTACGACTCAACCGGTTGTCCGACGTGGCCCGCTCCACCAGCGTCGTCGCCTTGTCGCGGCTGGTGCGGCGGCGGGCGCTGCCCCTGCTGGAATCGGCGGCCGCGGCCGACGCCGGGCGGTCAGGAATGAGGAGACCGGAACCGCCTGGGTGATCCGGCTGCCGGGTGCCCGGTCACACTTCGTCGTTGAGCAGGGAGAAGACCGCCAGGTCGTGCAGCCCGTCGTCTTCCAGTCCCGCGCGGCGCAGCGTCCCCTCCCGGTGGAAGCCCGCTTTCTCCGCCACCCGGACCGACGCCACGTTGTCCGTGTTCGCCGTCAGCCACGCTCGCTGGATGCCGCCTTCGGCGAGCGCCCACCGGGCGACCGCGCCGAGCGCTTCCGCGGCGTATCCCTTGCCGCGCTGGTCGCCGCGGACGCCGTAGCCGATCTCGACCGAGCGGACCTCCCAGTCGGTGTGGAACAGGCCAATCGACCCGACGATCTGGCCGGCCGCGCGGTCCAGCATCATCAGGTGAACGCCCGTCCCCTCCCGCCGCGACCGCTGCCCGCCGTCAGCGAGCCACCCGGGCACTTCACCGGGGTCTGACGGCGCACCGGGCGGCAGTGCCTCGGGCTTCCCCGACGCGAGGACTTCGCGCACGAGCCCGGCATCGCCGGCACCGTACTCGCGCAGTTCCAGTCGCGCCGAGTGGATGACCGGAGACGGGAAGGAGCTCATGGCTGCCCACCGTACCGCCCAGGCCGCCGACCGGCCGGGTGCCCTTAGTCGATCCTCCGCGGAAGGCCAGGCGCCGGGGACCGTCGCCTGCGGGCGGCGGGTACCTGAGAGACTCGCCGGTTCCTGAGGCGTTCCGCGTGAAGTTGACCGTTGTCGACTATATTCAGGTAGTAGTCTCCGCCACCTTGAACCACAGTGGGAATGCATCCCGGTCCCGCGCGACGTTCGCGAGGCGGAGTGTCCAGTGGAGAAAAGAAAGCGGGGAGCGGCCCGATTGGGCGACTCCCCTGCTCTAGTACTCAACCATAGCACACAGCAAGCGAGGGTCGGATGCATAATTCAGCTCCGCTGAGCGCCACGCCGCTCACCGGTCATCCGTTTGGTGGCCGGTTCGCGGCACGCCTCATGGACTTCAGCGTGCGCGACATGCCATGGAACCGCCGCCTGTGGAGCCCAGGGACCGTTCTCACGCTGCGGGAACTGCTAGAGGCCGGGCCGTGGGTTGACGCGCAGGTGCTCAGCCCGGCGGCGCTGCAGTGGCTGTGCGGCGACCTTGAGCGCCTGGCCGGGGACGACGCCGGGATCGGCGGTCAGGAGGTGCGCCGCCCGACCGGAAGGACGGCCGGGTGATTGCCGCCGTCCGGCTGGCCGCCATCGTCACCGTTCCTGGCCCAGGGCCGAGCTAACGGCGCTGTCGTACGCGCACCGCCCGGGGGCACCAGACCTGCTCACCAGGCAGCTGGCGCTGGCGGTCTCGAACCGGATGAGGGCGTCCACCGTGGTGGCCGCCCTTCAGGCGGGTCGCCCGGTCTCCACCCGAACGGCCGGTGACTCCGCGGCCACCGCCAGGATGGCTTCCCTGGTAGCGGCGCCGCGCCAATCGCTGACGGGGGTCCGCGCGGCGGTGGAGGGAAGCCTCCGGCGGCTTTACCGGCAGCGCAACATCGTCCTGCACGGCGGATCAACCGAAAGCGTGGCCCTGGACGCCGCCCTCCGGACCGCGGCCCCGCTGGTAGGAGCCGGGCCGGGCGTCGCCCACGCCTACCTCGCGGACGGCATCACCCCGCTCGCGCTCGCCGCCACCGCAGAAACGAGCCTGGCTCTGGCCGACGCGCAGGACGCTCCGCCGGTCACGGATCTCCCTCGGCGCGTCACCCGCGCCGCCGCCTGAACGCCTTACCGGATTGCGTCCGTCGCCTGGACGCCGTCGAGCCGGCGTGGCCCGCCAGGAGCTTCGGTGGTCGTGTCGCGGGCCTCGCCGCAGGCCGCCGTGGCTGCCGCGTCACCGGGCCTTCAGCGAGGCGAAGGCCCGCCGGTGCCGATCGGCCGCCGGCCGGGCGGCCGACCGGGGCGCGGGTCTGGCGAGGGGGACCCGCACCCCGGAGCCAGGCCGCCGCGGGCCAGTCCCGGTCGCGCCGCCAGGCGGCACCGTGTCGCTACGGCGGACCGGGTCGCACGCCGCGACCGAGGTCTGCCCCGCGACGTCGGCCGGCAGTTCGTCCTCGGTGTCGGCGACGGCCGCCCGCCACCGGTCCAGGTCGCTTCCCATCGTCGGAGTCGCGACGCGGATGCGTGTCAGGACCCTGCGGCGTCCGCCGGACAGCCCTATCCGGCTCGCCGCAGGGAGGCCCGGTCGAGCGCGAGAAGGTGGGCCATGACGTTCCATGCCCTGCCGCCCCGTTTGGGCCCCGGCTTCCCTGCCGGCGCACGGGCCTGATGTCCACGTACTCCGGGCCGCCAGTCGCATCGCACAGCCATTGTGAACGCTAACAGACACCTAGGTAAACGAGCAAGCGATTCAACGCTTGGAGAACCGTCAAGCAAAAGTGCTTCTCAGTGTCATTTTCATCGAACCTCCAGGTAGATGGGCGAGCGACGCAACGTGACTTACGTTGGGCACGCTAACATTCCGCTGGCTGGATCGTTCGCTGGACAATGAGGGGCTGTCCCATGTACGTGCTCATGCGGCGTCGAGGCCGAGGACGCAGGCGGACGGGACCCCCGGCAAGACGACCGTGAGTATGCCGGAGGCCTCATCCCAGTCAGCCGCCGCTCCCGCGTTGCCGGGGTAGAGCAGCCGCGGTATCACCCGCGTGCCGCGCAGGTGCGGGACTGGCAATTCCACGGCGGCCGGGCGCGCGCTCCCGGAGCCCGCGTCCCCGGCCGGCCCGCGATGCCAGACGGCCAGCAAGCTGCCCGACGGTGCCCGCAGGCCAAGCGCGACCCAGGCGTCGTCCCAGCGCGGGAGGCCAAGCGGCCAGAACGGGACGGACCGCGCGATCGCCGGCCGCAGCGACTCCTTGTACACCCGGACGGCCTCGGCGACGAGCTCTCGCTGCTCGCCGCTCATCCGGTCAATGTGACCGGACAGGTGGACCCGGCCAAGCATGGCGTTCACCATGGTGAACGCGATCTCGCCGGCGCTGAACTCGGGCTGCGGGTACGCCCAGCTGGCGGCCTGCTCGGGGGCGATGGCGGCGGGCGCGGCGGCGGCGATCGGCGGGTAGCGGAAGTACTCCTGCTGGTCGCTGGTGGACTGGAGCTGCATTCGCGACAGCAGCGCGTAGTCGGTGCGCATGCCCCCGGAGGAGCAGTTCTCGATCACCAGGCCTGGATAGCGGTCAAGCACGGCGTCCAGCCAGTCGAGCTGAGCCCGGTTCGCGGCGAGCAGCCCCGCTCCCGCGCTTACGCCGCCGGTGTCCGGGCCCGGCCCGACGGTGATGTTGTAGTCAAACTTGAAGTAGCCCACGCCCAGCTCCCCCACCAGGAAGTCCACCACCTGGTCCAGGTGCTTCACGGCCGCGGGGTGACGCAGGTCGAGGTGGTAGCGGCCGTGCTCGACGACGAGCTGGCCGCCGCGCTGGAAGAAGGCGTCGGCGGGCAACTGCCCGCCGACCTCGCTGTTGACGCCGACCACCTCGGGTTCGAGCCACAGGCCCGGCACCATCCCGGCCGCCCTGATGTGGTCAAGGACCTTGGCGATCCCGCCGGGGAAGCGGCTGCGGGAGGGACGCCAGGCCCCGACGGTGTCCCACCACCCTTCGTCGACCTCCGCGTACCAGCCGGCGTCGATGCAGAAGTACTCCGCGCCGGCCTCGGCGGCGGCGTCGATCAGCGGCAGCAGCCGCTCGGTGGTGGGATCGGCCATCAGCGTGTTCATGTAGTCGTTGAAGATCACCGGCAGCCGCCGGCTGTCCTCGTGCGGGCGGCGGATCGCGCGGCGGACGGCGGTGAGCACCGCCACCGCGCCGTCGAACCCGTCCGGGCTGACGGCCAGGCTGGCCGGCACGGTGGTGAACGCGTCGCCCGGGCTCAGCGTGACCTGCCAGTCGTTCCCGGCGTCGACCGGCCCGAGGAGCGCCAGGTAGGCGCCGCTGACCGCGCCGGGCGGTGCATGCCTGCCCTGCGGGCCCGGGCCGGGGCCCGCGGTGCGGCTGGCGCACTCGCCGACCTCCCAGTGCCACCCGCCGTTGTGCTCGATCTGCCATGCCCACGCGTGCCCGGTCCGCCGGTTCACGATCGCGCCCGCGGGCAGGTAGCGGCCCGATGACCAGGTGCCGGCGCTCGACACGCTGAAGCATCCCCTCGGGTCGGCGCCCAGTACCTGGCGGCCGATGTCGGGCAGGGCGTCGCGCAGCGCCCGGGACTGCCAGCGGCCCTCGGCCATCCAGTCGTTCTCCGCCCACAGCACGTCCAGGTCGGCGAGGTCATCGGGTCCCTGGCCGCCGCCCAGACCGCCGCAGAGCAGCGAGGTCACCGACTGGACCGTGACCAGCCCGGCGCCCCGGTTCTCCAGTCGGACCCACGAGCGGAGCGCGCCGCCGGCCCCGGTCGCGGCGAGCGCACGGTAGTGCACCTGAGCGCGCAGCCCGGTGACCGGGTCATCGAGGTCAACGCGCAGCTCCCGCCATCGCCCCACGTCGCTCTGGCCGACGTCGTGTCCTGCGTAACGGAACCGGTAGGCCGCCTCGGACTCGCAGTACCGCCCGCCGGACCAGGCCCGGCCCTCGCCGGCCAGGACCACGTCGAGCAACGGCAGCGCGGCGTCAGCCGGCCTCGCTGACCCCAGGTCGGGCCACGACCCGGCGCCACCGGGGGCCGCCAGCCGGGTAAGCCTGGCCATGCCGTCGTGCCCCACCTCGATCCGCAGCTCAAGGCCGCCGGGCGCCCAGTCGATGACCTGCGCGGGGCGTTCTGTTCCAGCCAAGCGTTCCTCCTCGTCGCGGTTCGTCACGGTGGCTCGCCGCCGGTGTCCCGGCGTTGCGGATGGGTTAAATCGTCATGTCCCATCCCTTGACGCCGCTCCATGTGAACGTTCACAATCCTGGCATGGATGTGACCGACCCCACAAGTGGCAACGGCCGACGGCCGGCGAGCATTCTCGACGTGGCCGCCGCGTCGGGGGTGTCCTACCAGACCGTGTCCCGGGTCATCAACGGCCACCCGAGCGTGCGCCCGGCGACCCGGGAGCTCGTCATGGCCGCCATCGAGGAGCTCGGATTCCGGCCCAACCGGGCGGCCCGGGTGCTGCGGGGCGCGCATGCCCGGTCGGTCACGGTGCTCACGCCCAATACGTCCCTGTACGGCTACCAGGCGGCCCTGCAGGGCATCGAGGAGGCGGCGCGCGCCGCCGGCTTCTCCGTAGGGGTCCGCGTCGTCGATTCCGAGCAGCCGCTGGAGGTGGCCGCCGCGGTCAAGCGGGCCGTCGAACCGGGCGGATCACTGATCGTCATCGCCTACGACCGGGCGGGCACCCTGGCGCTGGACGCCGTCCCCCCTGGGGTCCCCATGGCCGCGATGGTCGAGACACCGGCCGTTCCTCCTCCCCCGGACAAGACCTGGGTCTGGCTGGACGACAGGAAGGCGGCCACCGAAGCGACCCGTTACCTGCTCTCGCTCGGCCACCGGACGGTGCACTACCTGGCCATCCCGTCCTCGACGCAAACCAGCCAGCGGCAGGCGGGGTGGCGTCAGGCGCTCGAGGAGTCCGGGGCGCCGGTCCCGGCCCCGGTCCCGTGCGGCTGGACGCCCCGCTCCGGTTACCAGACCGGGCAGCGGCTGGCCGCGGATCCAGCGGTCACCGCCGTGCTCTGCGGCAACGACGACATCGCCCTCGGGGTGATGCGCGCCATGCACGCGGCGGGGCTGTCCGTCCCCGGCAACGTCAGCGTGGTCGGATTCGACGACACGCCGGTGGCCGAGTTCCTGACGCCGCCGCTCACCACCGTGCGGCTGGACTTCGCCGAGCTTGGCCGGGCCTGCTTCACCTTGCTGCGGTCCCTCATGGAGCCGTCGGCCAAGAATCCGGCGACCGACGAGCTACACGCACAACGGCCCGAGCCCGAACTGGTCATCAGGGAGAGCGCGGGACCACCACTGCCGCGCGGGTCCGGCACGACCCGCGCGGCAGCCACTTGATGCACGCCCCAAGAAACCAAAGGAGCATCGCGTGATTAAGAAGATATACGCAGCGCACCGCCTCCCTTCCGGGTCACCCCCCGGAAGGCGCCGCCGAAGGGGGATCCTGCGCGCGGCGCCCGCGGTGCTCGCCGCCTGCGCCGCGCTGGCCCTCGCCGCCTGCGGCGGTCCCGCCGCGTCGAGCAGCGGCGGTTCCGCGTCGGGCAGTTCCGGCGGCGTCGTCAACATCACCTGGCAGACCATGTGGTCGGGCAACACCCTGACGCTGCTCAGCCAGATGGTCAACGAGTTCAACTCGACCCACCCGAACATCCACGTCACCGAGTCGAACATCCCGAGCTCGACGGGCGACGCCAAGCTGCTGTCGGAGATCGCGGCCGGCGACCCGCCGGACGTGTTCACCGAGTGGAACCCGGTGCTCGGCGAGTACGCGGGCGACAGCTCGATCCAGTCGATGGCCCCGTACCTGACGGGGACGTACGCGGGCCTGGAGAAGTGGCTGTACCCGATCGCCCTGCAGGGCGGCGAGTACAACGGCACGCTGTACGCGCTGCCGATGTCGATGAACTCCTGGGCGCTGTACTACAACAAGTCCATGCTGAAGGCGGCCGGCATCGCCTCCCCGCCCACCACGCTGGCGCAGCTCTACGCCGACCAGGCCAAGGAGTGGAAGATCTCCGGGAGCAAGCTGAACCAGATCGGCTTCTACCCGGACTACAACGGGGGCTTCGAGTACTACGGCAGCTTCTTCGGCGCGGTCAACTGCTTTGACTCCACCGGCAAGTACAGCTTCGAGAACTGCGCGGGGGCCACGGCCGAGGCGAACTTCTTCAACCAGTACTCCAGCTACCCCTACTCCAGCGTCGCCGCCATGGAGACCGCGTACGGCGCCGTCGCCGGCGGCGACGACGACGCCTTCGTCGCGGGCAAGGAGGGGTTCAACATGGACGGCCCCTGGGAGGGCGCCCAGAACATCCCGGTCACCAACCCGTCGATGGCGAGCAACTTCGGTGTCGTGGCGTTCCCGAACACGGTGGGCGGGCCGAGCACGTTCGGCCAGGGCAACTACAACATCATCCCGAAGGGCTCGGCGCACCCGCAGCAGGCGTTCGAGTTCATCGCCTGGCTGGCCGGCTACAACAACGAGACGTTCAACTCGCAGATGGACCCGAAGGGCGGCTGGATGCCCGCCTCGCCGTCGGTTGTGTCGCAGCCCGCTTACCAGACGTGGCTGAAGGCCAACCCGTGGCTGAGCGTGTTCGTCCAGCAGATGTCCAGCCCGCAGTCGGTCACGCCGAAGCTCACCAAGTCCGAGTCCCAGTTCGAGACCGCCGAGGCGACCGCGACCGAGGACATCGCCGAGCACAGCAAGACGCCGCAGCAGGCGCTGGTCTACATCGACCAGCAGGCCAACAGCGGCGCCGGCAGCTGACCGGCCGCCAGGAACACACTGACCGAGGCACCAGGAAGAAAGGTAGAGGTAGGCATGCGGGTGGCAACACGCCCCCAGAGAGGGGTGGTCCGCGCGATACGGTCTCCGGGGGCGCGGCGGCTCCGGCTCGGGCTGCTGTTCGTCAGCCCGTGGATCATCGGGTACTGCGTGTTCTACCTCTACCCTTTCCTGGCGACCATCTACTACAGCTTCACGAGCTTCACGGGGATCGGGAACCCGGCCTTCACTGGGCTCGCCAACTACGACGGCCTGCTGCACGACAGCATGTTCCGCGCCGCCGTCTTCAACACCTTCTACTACACCGCCATTGAGGTGCCGTTCTCGACCGTGGTGGCGCTGGGGCTGGCGCTGCTGCTCAACATGAACGTGCGCGGCCAGGCCATCTACCGGACCCTGTTCTACATCCCCTCGATCGTCCCCGTGGTGGCCTCGTCGCTGATCTTCGTGTGGATCTTCCAGCCCTCGTTCGGCATCGTGAACGACCTGCTGTCCGCCGTGCACATCAACGGGCCCGCCTGGTTCTTCTCCATCGCCTGGTCCAAGCCGACGTTCATCCTGCTCGGGCTGTGGGGGCTCGGCCAGCCGATGGTGATCTACCTGGCGGCGCTCCAGGGGGTGCCCAAGGACCTGTACGAGGTGGCGGACCTGGAAGGCGCCGGCCCGTGGCAGCGGCTCTGGCACGTGACGCTCCCGCAGATCAGCCCGGTCATCCTGTTCAACGTGATCCTGTCCCTGGTCCTGTCCATCCAGTACTTCACGCAGGCCCAGGTGATCGAGAGCCCGCCGGGCAGTCCCGGCAACTCGACCATGTTCTACATCACGCTACTACTACCAGCAGGCGTTCCAGTTCCTGCACCTGGGATACGCCTCGGCGATGGCGTTCCTGCTCTTCGTCGCGGTCCTCATCGTCACCGTCGTGCTGCTGCGGACCTCGTCGCGCTGGGTCTACTACGAAAACGATCAGAGGTGAGCGCCATGCGCAGCGCATCGACGCAGCTGAGGAGTTCCTCGCCGCCGTCGTCCCCGCCAGGGCCGGCGCCGGCCCGCCGCGGCCGCCGCGCCCGGATCCGGGCCCTCGGCGCTGGCCTGTCCAAGCACACGGTGCTCATCGCGCTGTCGGCCATGTTCGCCCTGCCGCTGGTCTGGATGGTCGGCACCTCGTTCAAGACCGCGGGCCAGGCGCTGCAACTGCCCGTGGTGTGGTGGCCGCACCCGTTCGTGTGGGGCAACTACCCGGGCCTGTTCGCGGCGCTGCCGTACTTCCGCTTCTTCTGGAACACCTTCCTGTACGCGGCGATCACCATCGTGGGCGTGCTGATCTCGAGCAGCCTGGTGGCGTACGGCTTCTCCCGGCTGCGCTGGCCCGGCCGGGACACGGTCTTCTACGTGATGCTGATGACGCTCATCCTGCCGTTCGCCTGCACGCTCATCCCGCTGTTCGTCATGTACAAGAACTTCGGCTGGATCGGCACCTACCTGCCGCTCGAGGTGCCCACCTTCTTCGGCAGCTCGGTCTTCAGCACCTTCCTGCTGCGGCAGTTCTTCATGACGATCCCGCACTCGCTGTCCGAGGCCGCGCGGATCGACGGGGCGAGCGAGTTCTACATCTACAGCAGGATCATCATGCCGCTGGCCAAGCCGGCCCTGGCGTCGGTCATCCTGTTCCAGTTCGTGTACTGCTGGAACGACTACCTGGGGCCGCTGGTCTACATCAGCAACCAGAACTCCTACCCGCTGTCGCTCGGCCTGACGCTGATCCTCGGCGACTACACCACGAACTGGGCCTGGGTGATGGCCGGCGCGACCGCGGCGACCGCACCGATCGTGATCTTGTTCTTCCTGACCCAGCGCACCTTCATCCAGGGAATCACGCTCACCGGGCAGAAGGGATGAGGCGCCGATGACCAGCCGGATCTTCGGGACCAGGCTTATGGCCGTGCTCACCGCGCTCTTCAACGCGCTCGCGCTCAACCTCGCGATGATCGTGGCGTCCCTGCCCCTGATCACCGCGCCGGTCGCGGTCAGCGCGGCGTCGGCCGCACTCGACCGCTGGCGGCAGGACGGGGAGGACCGGGTCATCCGCCAGTTCATCAGCGAGTTCCGTGACTTGTGGTCGGCCCGTACCGTGCTCGGCGCCGGGGTACCGATGATGGCCGCGGTGCTCGGCCTGGCCGAGGTACGGCACTTCGCCCGCGAGGCGACATTCTCCGGCCGGGCCGGGCTGTGCCTCAGCGGCGGCGCGCTGCTCATCGTCGTGACGGCCCTGGGCTACGTCTTCCAGGTCACCGCCGACAAGCCGGGCATGAGCCCCGTCGACCGGTGGTCGCTCGCGGCCCGGCTGGCGGTCAGGAACCTGGCCGTCGCCGGGCCCCTGTCGGCCGTGCCGGTCGCGGGCGTCACGCTCCTCGCCGCGCGCGACCCGGCCCTGCTGCTTCTCGGCCTGCCGTTGTTCCTGTTGCAGGCGCTGAAGGTGATCGCCCGGCCCGGGCTGCGCCGGGCGGCGGCCACCGGAAGCCAGGCTCCCGCGAGCGCGGCCAGCTAGCGGAGCCGGGAAAGACGCCGCACGGCGCAAGGTGCGCCCGCGTTCTTGAGCATGATCGAGCCCGGCGCGGGCAAGGACGCGCCGGGCTCGCGATTGGAGCGGGTCAGTGGGTCAGTCCCCCCAGCCCCAGCGGAGCTGGGTCACTCCGGAGGAGTTGTTGCTGACGAGGCCGGTCCCGCTGCGTTCCTCCATCGAGTAGGAGTCTCCGCCCTTGAGGCCGGCCCAGTAGACGCTGCCCATGGAGTCGGCGCGGGCCGTGTCGGTGATCGCGGCGAAGAACGACTGGTAGAGGGCTCCGTTGTGGTCGGTCAGGTAGTCGATGCCGGTCGTCATCGGCGCGCCGAACTCATCGATGATGGTGCGGCTGGTGTAGCTGCCGATCCGGCCGAGCAGGTACGACTGCCACTGCGACTCCTGGGTCAGTGACGAGTCCCAGAGTGGGTAGATGTGCAGCGACAGGAGCGTGCCGTTGAGCGCCGAGTCGGCGCCCACGCCGGTCACGTTGTCGTTGTAGCCGGTGCCGCTGATGATGACGCGGCCGCGCGGGACGCTGGAGTGGGTCGAGAGCCATCCTGGAGCAGATGGACTCCCACTGGCTCAGCGAGTAGCCGTACGGCTCGTTCATCGGCTCGAAGTACACGTTCGCGTTGCCGCCGTAGTCGCCGACCACCGTGCTCCACATGGAGTTCCACGCGCTCATGTTGGTGATCGTCCCGACGGAGGTGCTTTCCGACCAGTAGCTGAGGATGACCTTCATCCCGTCGTTGAGCGCGGCGTCGACGGCGCCCCGGTAGGCGCTCCACCAGGACTGGCTCACGCTGGGCTCGTTGATGGGCAGCCGCACCGTGTTGGCGCCTAGGTTGGACTCGAATCCCTTGATGGTGCTGTCGGCGACGGAGTACACCTGCGAGTAGCTGTCCGACGCGCTGAGCCCGTCCGGGATAACCCATCCGGTGTTGTAGTTGTCGCGGGTGTCGGCCCAGTTAACGCCCTTGAACTGGTTCGTTGCCGCTAGCGCGGGGGTCGGCGGGCTGACGGCCACCCATGAGGCCGCCGCCAGGCAGGCCGCGGCCAGCACGGGCCACGGCAGCGCGCGTTTCAGCTGGGACATGTGCTTTCCCTCTCGGATCGATTTCGGCGTCCCGCTCCTGCTGTTACGGCGTGTTTACGTAAACACCTCCCCGAAGTAGAGCATGTTTACGTAAACAGGTCTACAGGCGGCGAAGGTAATGGTTTCGCCGATGCCCCACGGGGGCCCTAGGGCGCGCTGAGGTAGCTGACGACCATGTCGCCGATCATCCGGCGGTACTGGTCGCGGCGGGCGGGGTCGAGCATGTCGACGCCGAACAGGGCGCCGAAGGTGTGCCGGTTCGACACCCGGAAGAAGCAGAACGCGCTGATCATCATGTGCACGTCGATGGCCTCGACGTCGCGGCGGAAGACGCCCGCCGCGCGGCCGCGCTCCAGGATGCTCGCCGTCACGGCCACGGCAGGCGTGTTGAGTTCGGCGAGCGCCGGCGACCGGACGATGAACTCGGCGCGGTGGATGTTCTCGATCGCGACCAGGCTGATGAAGTCCTGGTGCGACTCGTGGTGGTCGAACGTCAGCTCGGCGAGCGTGCGGATCGCCGACACCGGCTCCAGGTGATCGACGTCGAGCTGCCGCTCGGCGTCCCTGGCCGTGGAGTAGGCCCGCTCGAGCACCGCGATGTACAGCTGCTCCTTGCTGGTGAAGTAGTAGTAGAGCATCCGCTTGGTGGTGCGGGTGCGGGCGGCGATCTCGTCGACGCGGGCGCCGGCGTACCCGTTCCTCGCGAACTCGCTGAGCGCCACGTCCAGGATCTCCTGGCGGGTGCGCTCCGGGTCGCGCTGCCGCTGCGGGCCCGCGCTGGTCATGGGGCTGCTCACCCCGCCGATTCTACGTGGACGAACTTGTCAGTTCATTACCGGCCGCGGGGTCTTTACATCGGCGCGCGACCGCGCTGAAATAACGAACTATCAGGTTAGTTCATGTAGAGCGGAGTGCGGCATGAGCGGCATGAGGCGCGCGGTCGGCTTGGAACACCTCACGCTGCTTGACGTCGCGCCGCCCGAGTTGGTCACCCTGGCCGCCGGGGCCGGGTTCGACGCGGTGGGCCTGCGCATCGCCCCCGTGACGCTCGGCGAAGAACCCTGGCCGATGTCGCCCGGTTCGCCCATGCTGGCCGAGACCCGGCGGCGCTGCGCGGATGCCGGCGTCGCGGTGCACGCGGTGGAGGCCATCGTGATCCGGCCCGGGCGCCGGCCTTTCCGGATGCGAGCCCGTCATCGAGACGGCGGCCGCCCTCGGCGCCCGCTACCTCAACGTCATCTGCGATGACCCGGACACCGAGCGGTTCGCCGACCTGTTCGCCGCGCTCGTGCCGCAAGCCTGGGCACGCCGGCGTCCGCCCGGTCATCGAGTTCACCGCCTGGCGTCCCGATCCGGCGGCTGGCCGACGCGGTCAGCATCGCGCAGCGCTCCGACGGCGGCCGGATCCTGCTCGACTCGCTGCACATCCAGCGCTGCGGGGTCACCCTGGCCGAACTCGCCGCAGGTGCCGCCCGCACTGCTGAGCTACCTGCAGCTGTGCGACGCGCCGCTGCGGCAGCCGCACGGCCCGCTCGTCCCGGCCGCCCGGCCGCGACGACACGGCGCCCGGCCAGCGCACGGAACCGGGCGACACCGCGGTGGCCGAGGCCCGGGCCATGCGCCTGCTCCCCGGAGACGGCGAGCTCCCGCTCACCGGCCTGCTCGACCTCCTGCCCGGCCGACATGATCGTGTCGGTCGAGGCGCCGTCGGCGGCGGCGCGCAGCGCGGCCAGCCCGGCCGAGTACGCCGCCCGGGCCAGGCGCGCCGTCCGTCGGCTGGCCGGCTGACCCGCGTGCGCGCGAGCCCGGCGCCCGCCCGCCGTCAGCTCTCGGGAGCCGCGGCGTCTCCCGGCTGGCCGAGGTAGGCGGGCAGGATCGACGGCGGCATCGGGCCCTTGTTGCGGCGCCCCTGCTGTGTCTCTTCCCAGGCGTGCGCGAGGATGCCGACCGACCGGCTCAGCACGAACAGCCCGCGCGCCAGCGGCGGGGCGAAGCCGAGCTCGGCGTAGATGACCGCGGTGGCGCCGTCGATGTTCATCGGGACCGGGACGGGCCCGTCCCTCGTTCAGCGCGGACTCCACCGCGAGGGCGGCGCGCAGGTAGTCGCCGCTCACCACGCCGTCCCGCACCGCGTTCTCGACCAGGGACAGCAGCGGGCGCGCGGCGCGGGTCGACCGGGTGGAAGCGGTGCCCGAAGCCCGGGATGTACCGCGACCGCGGCGCGCCAGGCGGCGAGCACCCGGGCGGTGGCCGCCGCCAGGTCCTCTCCCGCCGCGCTCCGCGTCGCGGATCTCGCTGAACAGTTGGACGGCCTGCTCGCCGGCGCCGCCGTGCGACGTCGCCGAGCATGCCCGCCCCGGTCGCGATGGCCGTGTTGAGCCCGACGCCGCAGGTCGCGGCCATCCGGGCCGCGGCGATCGACGGCGCCTGCGGGCCGTGGTCGACGGACGCCACCAGCGCGGCCTCAAGCAGCGCGGCCTCGCCGGGAGCCGGCAGTGAGCCCCGGATCAGCAGCCAGATCACCGACGGCAGGCTGGCCGACCCGATCAGCTCCTGAACCGGGCGGCCGCGCAGCTCGACCACGCCCGGCTCCATCCGGGAGACCGACGTCCCCCACCACTGGGCCACGTCCTCGACCGACGTCACGACGCCCTCCCGGAGATCCGCCACTGGTCGGCGAGCGCCGCGCGCTCGCCGTTGTGCTGGCCGAGCAGCGGCGGCGGCGGTTCCGGCCGCAGCGGCTCGCCGTCGACGAGCACCCCGTTCCCGGTGACCCGGAGCACCCGGCCGGAGCCGTCCGGGTAGGGCAGGTCGGTGAAGAGGCCGCGGTGCGCGAGCTGGTCGAGCTCCATCGCCTGCGGCACGGTCAGGATCCGCGCGGCGGGCACCCCCGCGGCGGTCAGCAGCCGCTCCCACTCCTGGGCGGTGCGGGCGCGCAGCGCCGCGTTCAGCTCGTCGTTCAGCTCGTCCCGGTTGCGCTTCCTCGCCTCCCGGTCGGCGAACCGCGGGTCGTCGATCAGCTCGGGCAGGCCGACCAGCGCGGCACAGGGTCTCGAACTGCTCCTGCCGGTTGGCCGCGATGTTCAGCGGCCCGTCGGCCGCGTCGAAGGTGCCGGACGGCGCGGCGGTGGCGTTCTGGTCGCCCATCGGCTCGGGCGCGACGCCGGCGACGAGGTAGTTGGAGACCGGCCAGCCCATCGCGGAGATGGCGGCCTCGAGCATCGACACGTCGAGGAAGCAGCCCTTGCCCGGTCTCGGCCCGCCCGGCCAGCGCGGCGGAGATCGACAGCGCCGCCATCAGGCCGCCCACGGTGTCGCAGATGGGGAAGCCGACGCGCAGCGGCGCGGTCGCCGGCGTCCCGGTGATGGACATCATGCCGGAGAGGCCCTGGATGACCTGGTCGTAGGCGGGAGCGTGGCGCATCGGCCCGGTCTGCCCGAACCCGGAGATGGCGCAGTAGACCAGCCGCGGGTTGAGCTCGCGCAGCACCGGCCAGCCGAACCCCATGCGGGCGAGCACGCCGGCGCGGAAGTTCTCAAGCAGGACGTCGGCGCTGCCGACCATGTCCCGGAACACGGCCTGGTCGGCCGGGTCCTTCAGGTCGAGCTCGACCGACTTCTTGCCCGCGTTCTGCGCGAGGAACGACGCGCCCATCCCGGCCTCGTTGAGCTCGGGATCGGACCCGAGATGACGGGCGAGGTCACCCTGCCCCGGCAGCTCGACCTTCACGACCTCCGCCCCGAGCAGCGCGAGCTGGTAGCTGCAGTAGGGGCCGGCGAGGACGTTCGTGAGGTCGAGGACCCGGATTCCCCTGAGCGGTCTCTGCGGGGGGGTCTGGGGCCGGGGGCGATGCGGGGGGCGGGAGCCCCCCGTGCCGGGAGTGCTCGTCCCCCCGGGGAAACACTGGGTCGGTCTTGCATGCGCGTACTCCTTGGAGGCACCGGCCGGTTCGTACGGGCCGGGGGTCAGGTCGCCGGGCCGAGGGGATGGTCGAACCCTCGCTCGGACATGCGGGCGGCGGCCAGCTTGAGGTCGGCCGCGAACTCCGCGACCCGCTCGGCGGTGAACCGGAGCGTGGGGCCGCTGATGCGCGAGCGCGGCGACCACAGCGCCGGAGCGGCCTGTGACCGGCACCGCGACGGCGGAAATGCCGTCCTCGCGCTCGCCGTGGCTGACGGCGTACCCGTCGCGACGCGCGTCGGCCGCCCACCGCTTGAGCGTCTCCAGGTGCTTCTCGCCGTCCGGGGAACGGCGGGCCACCCGGGCGAGCAGCGTCTCCGGCGCGTCGCTGAGCAGGATCTTGGACGACGCCCCGGCCCACAGCGGGAGCTCGTCCCCCACCTGGACGACGTGGCGCAGCGGCCGGGGCGACTCCTGCTGCGCGACGCAGACGCGGGCGATGTCGCGCAGCACGTAGAGGTTGACGGTCTCCTGGTGCTTGGCGCCGAGCTCCCGCATCGTCGCCTGGGTCTCCGGCGGCAGCTGCCAGCTGCGCCGCGCGAGGTAGGCCCAGCGCCACAGCCCGGGGCCGGCCATGTAGCCGCCGGAGGAGGCCCACAGCAGGCCGCTCTGCTCCAGGGTGTGCACCAGGCGCAGGACCGTGGTCTTGGGCAGCCCGGTCGCCTCGGTGATGTCGCGGATCGACACGACCGGCGTGTCGTCGGTGAGCAGGGACAGGATGTCGAGCGCGCGCCGGATGCTGCGCACCCCCTGCGCGTCGGCGGCATCGCCGGTCCTGCCGCCTCGGACCGCCGCGTCGCTGTCTCCACGTCCGCCTCACTTTCCGGATCGGGTCCGCCCCATGGGCCTCTCAGCAATGGTGCCTCCCCTGGGTCCGGGCAGCCGCGCAGGGCTTGCCGCACATCTGCGTAACTTTCTCGCCGGCGCCTATTGCCAGACCCGGCTGCCGGAACGTACGTTACACCCAATCCGTACAGCGGTTCAATCGCACCATTAGGCGGACCAATTGATGACCGAGGAAGTAACCCCCGGACAAATAGCCACAGTGCCGGCGCTCGTGGCCGGCGAGTGGCTGCGCGACGGCCCTCACCTGGACCGGGTGGGCCCCTACCTGCGGCGCGTGGTCAGCCGCGCGACCGCGGCGAGCCCGGCCGACGTGACGCGGGCGGTGGGCTACGCGCCCGACGCGGCCCGCGCGGTCGGCCGGGTCTCCCCCGCCGCCCGGGCCGACGTCCTTGACCGGGCCGCCCGGCTGGCGACGGAACGCCGCGACCAGCTCGCGGAACAGCTCGCGCTCGAGCTCGGCAAGCCGGTCAAGGACGGCCGCGGCGAGATCGACCGCGTCGCGGACACCCTCGCGGTGTGCGCGGCCGAGGCCCGGCGCATCGGCGGCGAGCTGCTTCCCGTCGCCGGCTGGGGGCGCGGGGTGGGCAACACCGCGCTCACGTACCGGGCGCCCGCGGGCGTCGCGCTGGCGATCACCCCGTTCAACGCGCCCGCGAACCTGCTCGCGCACAAGCTCGGCGCGTCGTTCGCGGCGGGCAACACCACCATCGTCAAGGCACCGCCGCAGGCGCCGGCCAGCTCGGCGGCCCTGGTGAGCCTGCTGCTCGACGCCGGCATGCCGGTCGAGGCGGTCCAGCTGCTGCACGGCGGCGGAGACATCGGCGCCCAGCTGTGCGCGGCGGACGAGGTCGCCGTGATCAGCTTCACCGGCAGCGCCGCCACCGGCGCGGCGGTGGCGCGCGCGGCCGGGCCGAAGCGCCTGGTGCTCGAGCTCGGCGGCAACGCCGCCACCATCGTCTGCGAGGACGCGGACGTCCCGGCCGCCGCGCGGGTCTGCGCGCGCACCGGCTACAGCAACTCGGGCCAGAGCTGCATCTCCGTGCAGCGCGTCTACGTGCAGCGGGACCGGTTCGACGGAGTTCACCGAGGCGCTCGCCGCCGAGGTGGCGAAGCTGCGCGTCGGTGACCCGCTCGACGACGCGACGGACGTCGGGTCGATGGTCGACGAGGAAGCGGCCGAACGGGTCGTCCGCTGGACCGCGGAAGCGGCCGCCGGCGGCGCCCGGGTCATGCTCGGCGGAACCCGCGACGGCGCCACCATGCACCCGACCGTGGTGGCGGATCCCGCCGGCCACCGCGTCCGTCGTGGTGCACGAGGTCTTCGGCGCCCTCGTCGCCGTGCTGCCCTACGACACGTTCGGCGAGGTCATCGAGACGTGCAACGCCAGCAGGTACGGCTTGCAGGCCGGCCTGTTCACCCGCGACATCGGCCGCATCATCACCGCCTGGCGGGAACTTCAGGTGGGCGGGCTCGTGGTCAACGGGTCGTCCAACTTCCGGCTTGACCATGTTCCCTTCGGCGGCGTCAAGGACTCGGGGTTCGGGCGGGAATCGCCGCGCTGGATGATCGACGACTACACCGTGGTCAAGACGCTCCTGCTGCGCGGCTGTCCAGTGTCTTCGGAGCGGAGGGCGCATGAACGTCACCGCCGCCGAGGCGCTCGCCGCCCAGCTGGAGTCCTACGGGGTCGAGTACGTCTTCGGCACCTGCGGGCACACCAACATCGCCCTGCTCGACGCGCTGAGCAGGACCGGGATCCGGTTCGTCATCGGGCGGCACGAGCAGACCGCCGCGCACGCCGCCGACGGGTACGCGCGGGCGTCGGGCAAGCCCGGAGTCCTGCTGCTGCACGTCGGGCCGGGCATGATGAACGCGGTCACCGGGGTCGCCACCGCGGCGCTTGACTCGATCCCGCTGATCGCGATCGCCGGCGACGTGCCGAGCCTACTACGCCGGCCGGCACCCGCACCAGGAAGTCAACCTGCACGCAGGACGCCGACCAGACGGCGATCTACCGGCCGTTCAGCAAGCGCACCTGGCACGTGCACCGCGCGGAGGACCTGCCCAGGTTCACCGAGCGGGCGTTCTGGACCGCGACATCGGGACGTCCGGGCGCGGTGCTGCTCAACGTCCCCATGGACATCTTCTCCAGGCCCGTCCCGGACGACCTGGCGACCCGCTACCCGCTGCCCGCGGAGACCGCGCCAGCCGGCGCTCGAGCCCGAGACCGCCGAGCGCATCGCGGAGCTGCTGATCGGCGCCGAACGCCCGCTGATCTACATCGGCGGCGGGCTGCGCACGTCCCCGGCGCGCAAGGCGCTGCTCACCCTCGCGGAGCACCTGGACATCCCCATCGTGCACTCGCTGATGGCCAAGGGCACCGTGCCCGACAGCCATCCGCTGCTGCTCGGCATGCCCGGCTTCTGGGGGCTCGAGTTCACCAACGCCTATGCCCGCGACGCGGACCTGGTCCTAGCGCTCGGCACCCGGTTCGCCGAGACCGACGCCAGTTCCTGGCATCCCGACTTCACCTGGCGGTTCCCGCCGTCGCGACTCGTGCAGATCGACATCGACCCGGCGGAAATCGGCCGCAACTTCCCGGTGGAGATCGGCGCGGTGGCCGACACCGCCCTGGCGGTCGCGGCGATCGCGGACGCGGTCACCACCAGTCGTTCGGTACCGGTCTCTCGACCTAACCTGCGGGAGACGATCACCGCGGCCCGGAGCGCGGCGTTCGCGGCGGCGCGCGAGCAGGGGCAGGGCGAGGAATTCCCGCTGCGCCCGCAGCGCATCCTGGCCGACCTGCGCGCGGCGCTGCCCGCGGACGCGGTGCTCGTCACCGACGTCGGCTGGAACAAGAACGGCGTCGCGCAGTGCTACCAGCTGCCCGCGGAGGGGCGCTTCATCACGCCCGGCGGCGCGTCCACGATGGGCTTCGGCCCGGCCGCCGCGATCGGTGCGCAAATCGGTTTTCCCGAACGGGTGGTGGTGGCTCTCGTCGGCGACGGGGGCATGAGCGCGCAGTTGCCGGCCCTGCCGATGGCCGTCGAGCAGGGGCTGCCGGTGATCTTCGTGGTGATGAACAACCGGGCCCACGGGACGATCGCCGACCTGGAGACGGCGAACTTCGGCAGCGGCTACGGCTGCGAGTTCCGCGACCCGGACGGCCTGCCGTACAGCCCGGACTTCGCGGCCATGGCCCGGTCCTGCGGCGCCGACGGCTACGAGATCTCCCGCCCCGATGACCTGCGCGCCGCTCTCGCCGAGGCGCTGCGGCGACGGCGGCCCGTCGTGCTCGACGTCCCGATGATCAACGAGCCGGTGCCCACCCCCGGGCACTGGAACATCACCGACATCTACCACGGTGTCTTCGAACTCCCCAACCACTCCTGAAACCCTCGCTGTGGAGGTTACCGCCATGTCCAGAAGACCCAGGTACTTTGTCGGGGCCGCGCTCGCGGCGGCCGCGGTCACGGTTACCGCCGCCGCCTGCAGCGCTCCCGGCGCCAGCAGCAGCAGCAACGGCAGCGGCACGGCCTCGGCGGGCGGCGAGCGGCGCCGCGGCCGGCCCGATCAAGATCGCGGTGGTCGACGCGCAGAGCGGTGCGGACAGCGACCTCGGGCAGTTCGAGTGGCGCGGCGTCAAGCTCGCCGTCAGCCAGGCGAACGCGGCCGGAGGTATCGACGGCCGGCCAGATCCAGCTGACGCTTTACGACGACCAGGGCGATCCGACCGTCGGCACGGAGCTGGCCAGGAAGATCGCCAGCGCGGGCGACGTCGCGATGTTCGGCACCGCGGAGAGCGCCGTCACGATCGCCATGGCGCCGATCCTGGAGTCCGAGCACATCCCGAACATCACCTCGGGCCAGTCCACCGGGCTGATCGCGGTGGACAGCCCTTACCTCTTCCTGAACGGGCCGACCGGCCTGACCTATGACTCCACGCTCGCGAACTACCTGGTCAAGACCAAGGGCTACAAGAAGATCGCGATGCTGACCAACAACGACTCCTACGGCGCGGGCGAGGAGTCCGCGTTCACCACCTCGCTGAAGTCGCTCGGGCTCACCCCGGTCGCCGCCGAAGGTGGTGCCGGCGGACCAGACGAACATGACACCCGAGCTGACCGCGCATCAAGTCGTCCGACCCGCAGGTGCTGTTCATCGGCGCGGAGGAGGCCCAGTCGGGGCTGACCGTCAAGCAGGCGCGGGCGCTCGGCATGACCGCGGTCATCGCCGAGGGCGCGCCCGCCGGCACCCCGCTTTACATGTCCACGGCGGGGGTGCCCGACGCGGACGGGACCATCGTGAGCTCCCCCTACCTCGGTAACAGCGCCAGCTCCGCGGCGGAGACGTTCGCCGCCGCCTACACAGCCGCCTACGGCAGCGCGCCGGAACTGCACGGCGCCAAGGCCTACGACGGCGCGGAGATCATGATCGCCGCGCTCAAGGCGTGCAACGCCTGCACCGGCCTGAACCTCGCCAACGCCATCCGCGCGGTGCACTACGACGGGCTGCTCGGCGACTTCGCCTACAACAGCACGCGGCGTCGGCATCTTCGCGACGGCCATCGGCATCATCACCGACGGGCAGATCAAGCCGGCCGGCTGACCGGCCGCTCGCGGGAGGCGACGAAGTAGTGCAGTCCTTCTTCCAGACGCTCGTCAGCGGGCTGAGCTTCGGGGCGGTCTACGCCCTGGTCGCGCTCGGCTTCTCGCTGGTCTACCGGACCATGGGCCTGGTCAACTTCGCCCATGGCGCGGTGCTGATGATCGGCGCGTACGTGGCGTCCACGTTTTACCTGTCGGCCCGGCTACCGTTCGCGGTGGCCGTGCCGGCCGCCATGGTGGTCACGGCCGCGGTCGGCCTGGTCATCGAGCGGGTGCTGCGCCCGCTTGAGAACAAGGACTTCGACCTGATGCTCATCGGGACGATCGGCGCGGGTACCGTGCTCGAGGCCGTGGCCATCCTCATCTGGTCGTCGTCGGGGCGCGGGGTCAGCTCCCCCGTCCAGACGGCACCGCTGGTCATCGGCGGGGTCGAGCATCCCCGCGTACAACATCCTGGTCATCGTGGTGACCGCGATCGCGATGGTCGTGCTCACGCTGTTCCTCCAGCGCACCAAGCAGGGCACGGCCATGCAGGCGGTGGCGATGGACCACGAGGCGGCCACCGCGGTCGGCATCCACGTGGGCCGGTCGAACGCCATCTCGTTCGCCGTCGGCGCCGGGCTCGCCGCCCTCGCCGGCGCGCTGGTGGGGCCGATGCTGTACGTCTCGCCGACAATGGGCGACTCGCTCGGCATCGACGGGTTCGCCGCGGCGATACTCGGCGGCTTCGGCAGCGTCCCCGGCGCCATCGTCGGCGGCCTCGGCATCGGGGTCATCGGCTCGTTCGCCGCCCAGTGGTTCCAGGGCTACTCCGACCTGGTCACGTTCGTGGTGTTCACCGCGCTGGTGATGATCCGGCCGACCGGGATCTTCGGCGAGAGGACGGTGAACCGGGCGTGAGCAGGGTCGTGCAGCACGGTCCGGTCGCCCGCGCGGCCTGCGGGCCGGCGGGCTTGCCGTCCTGGCGGTGGCCGCGTGGCTCGTGCCGTACCAGCTGAACATCTACTGGATCAGCGTCGCCGACATCGCGCTGCTGTTCGCGCTGCTCGCGATCGGCATGGGCCTCGTCATGGGCATCGCCGGGCAGGTCAACCTGGCGCAGATCGCGTTCTTCGGCGCCGGGGCGTACGCGACCGCGATCCTCACGACGCACTACGGCTACGGCTTCTGGACCGCCGCGGTCCTCGCGATGCTCGCGACCGTGGTGATGGGGCTGGTGGTCGGCACGCCCGCGCTCCGGGTCCAGTCGCATTACCTCGGCATCGTCACGCTCGGCCTGGCCGTCGCGTTCATCGACTGGATCACCAACGCGCCGATCACCAACGGCGACTCGGGTATCGCCGGGATACCCACGCCGCCCCTGTTCGGCATCGACCTGTCGAGCAACTACCTCTATTACTACCTGGAGCTGATCGTGCTGGCCGCCGGGCTCGGGGTGGGCCTGTTCATCGTGCGTACCCCGCTCGGGCGGCGGATGCGCGCGATGCGGGACGACCCGCTGGCCGCCGGCGCGGCGGGCGTCGAGATCCGGCGGCTGCGCATGATCGCCTTCGTTCTCGCCAGCGTCTACGGCGGCGCCGCCGGGGTGCTGTACGCCGGGCTCATCCACTACATCGCCCCGGAGACGTTCAGCATCGCCGACATGTTCCTGCTGCTCGCCATGGTCATCATCGGCGGACGGCAGTCCCTCGCCGGGTGCGTGATCGGGGCCATCGCGCTCACCGTCGTGCAGCAGGAACTGATCAACCTCGCCGCCTACGCCCAGCTCGGCTACGGGCTGGTGGTGGTGGCGGTCGTCGTGTTCGCGCCGACCGGGCTGGCCGGGATCCCGGCCAGGGCGGTGGCGTTCTACCGGAGCCGGCGCGGTGGCGGCGCGGTGGCGGCGCTTGAGCCGTTCCAGCCGCTTGAGCCTGCTGGGCCCGTGCCTGGCGGGGCAATGCCTGCCGGCTCTGTACCTTCCGGTGAGGTGCAACTTGAGGTGTCGCGGCTGACGATGCGGTTCCGCGGGGTGGTCGCCCTTAACGACGTGACGCTCGGCGTTCGCTCGGGTGAGATCCTCGGCATCGTGGGGCCCAACGGTTCCGGCAAGACCACCCTGTTCAACGTGATCAGCGGGCTCTACCGGCCGTCGAGCGGCCGGATCACGCTGGACGGCCAGGTGATCTCGGGCGCGCCGTCGCACCGGGTCTCCCGGCTCGGGGTCGCCCGTACGTTCCAGCACCTGCGGCTGTTCCGCAACCTCACGGTGACGGACAACCTGCTGGTCTCGCTTGACCGCACCCGTACCTGGTGGAGCTGGCGGTACATCTGCTGGTGGCCGGGCGTGTGGCGGCATGACCGCTCGCTGAAGGTTCGAGCCTTCGAGCTGCTCGCCCGTTTTGGCCTCGCGCAGTTCGGCTCCGCGCTGCCGGGGTCGCTGCCCTACGGCATCCAGCGGCGGCTGGAGATCACGCGGGCGATGGCCTCCTCGCCCCGGCTGCTGCTGCTCGACGAGCCCGCAGCCGGGCTCAACGGCGAGGAGCGGTCCCAGCTGGCGGCGATCGTCAGGTCTATCAGGGACAGCGGCGTCACAGTCGTGCTCATCGAGCACAACATGGGACTGGTGATGTCGCTCTGCGAGCGGGTCATCGTGCTGGACAGCGGCAGCGTGATCGCCGAGGGCGTCCCCGCGGATGTGGCCCGCCAGCCTGCCGTGCTTGAGGCGTACCTCGGGAAGTCGGCGCTGCCGGCGCCGTCGGAACTGCCCGCGGGGCGGGGCATGGAGGCTTCGCAATGAGGCGTTTTGGGCCTAGCGGTTCCAGCGGCGCTACGGGTCCCGGTGCTCCGCGGGAGCTGGTCGTCAGCAACCTCGCGGTCAGGTACGGCGGCGTTTCCGCGGTTCGGTCGGTCAGCTTCACGGTCGGGGCCGGCCAGTCGGTCGGCCTGATCGGCGCGAACGGCGCGGGCAAGACCTCTACGCTGCGGGCGCTCATGGGCCTGGTACCGCGGGCGGCGGGCTCGGTGCGGTTCGGTGACCGGGACCTCGCCCGGGTGCCCGCCAGGGACATGGTGCGGCTCGGCATCGGCTACGTGCCGGAGGGCCGACACGTCTTCCCCGGGCTCAGCGTGGAGAAGAACCTGCTGCTCGGGGCTTACGCGCGACGCTGGAACGCCGATACGAAAGACAACCTCGCGTCCGTCTACGACCTGTTCCCGGTGCTCGGCGAGATGCGCGGCCGGCTGGCGGGCGCGCTGTCCGGCGGGCAGCAGCAGATGCTCGCCATCGGCCGGGCGCTGATGGCCAGGCCGGTGCTGCTGCTGCTCGACGAGCCGTCCATGGGGCTGTCGCCCAAGCTCGTCGAAGTCATCGGCGAGACGCTGCGGAAGATCCGCGACGACGGGCTCAGCCTGCTGCTGGTCGAGCAGAACGCCATGCTCACCTTCGAGGCCACGACCGACTGCCTCGTGCTTGAGAACGGCGAGCTTGCCCTGGCGGGCACCTCCGCCGAGCTGCGCGAGAACGCCCGCGTCCGCTCGGTGTACCTGGGGGTTTAGCCGGTAGTCGAGCGTTATTGGCGTGTACTTATCAGGGCTGCTGGCGGATCTGCCTGACCCGTTCTTCCAGGAACACCGCGTCGGCGGCACGGCCCAACTCGCGGTAGGTGGCGGCGAGGTTGTTCAGGGAAATCGCCGTGCCGGGATGGCCGGGTCCCAGCGCCGTTTCGCTGATGGCCAGCGCCCGCTCATGCAGCGGAAGGGCCTCGGCCGCGCGGCCCAACTCACGGGTAGGTGGCGGCGAGGTTGTTCAGGGAAATCGCCGTGCCGGGATGGCCGGGTCCCAGCGCCGTTTCGCTGATGGCCAGCGCCCGCTCATGCAGCGGAAGGGCCTCAGCGGGGCGCCCCAGATGACGGTAGCTGGCGGCGAGGTTGTTCAGGCAGACAGCCGTGCTGGGATGGTCAGGTCCCAGCGCCGCTTCGGTGATGGCCAGCGCCCGCTCATGCAGCGGAAGGCCCTCAGCGGGGCGCCCCAGATGACGGTAGCTGGCGGCGAGGTTGTTCAGGCAGACAGCCGTGCTGGGATGGTCAGGTCCCAGCGCCGCTTCGGTGATAACCAGCGCCCGCTCATGCAGCGGAAGGCCCTCAGCGGGGCGCCCCAGGCGACGGTAGCTGGTAGCGAGGTTGTTCAGGCAGACAGCCGTGCTGGGATGGTCGGGTCCCAGCGCCGCTTCGGTGATAACCAGCGCCCGCTCATGCAGCGGAAGGGTTTCGGCCGCGCGACCCAGCTCGCGGTAGGTGACGGCGAGGCTGTTCAGGTAGGCAGCCGTGCTGGGATGGTCAGGTCCCAGCGCCGCTTCGGTGATGGCCAGCGCGGACTCGCACAGGGGCAGTGCCCGTGCATAGTCCCCTTGCGAGTTCAGGAACAGGGCGATCCCATTTTGCACTCTGCCGAGGGACACCGGCTGATCGCCGGAGGGGAAGTGGCCTGCGAGCGCCTCCGCGTGCGGTACGAGCGCCCGCAGAGCCTGGCCACCCAGCCACATTAACGTCCGGGTCCTCAGGTAGACTCTCTTCCAGCCAGTTCAGAGCCGCCTCTCGCAGGCTGTCCGCAGCTGCGCCGAGCGTGTCATCAGGATGGGTCAAGATGACCGCCTGCAGCAGGCGGTGGATGCTCACCAACTCAGTGGTGAGGGTGATCATGCTGTAGGAGGCCAGCAGGCCCAGCGCCTCATCGATCTCCTCCCGCGGCGCACCACCGCCGAGCACGCCCCGCGGGATCGCATCGGGCGCATACCGGGCCAGTACGCCAAGCAGCCGGGCAGCCGCCGGGTCCCGGTCGCGGATCGTGGCGATGTGGAGGTCCCACAGCCGGGCGATGGTCCGCTGCGCACAGGTCCCGACGGCGTGATCCGGGCCGGAACCCGGTGCAGGTTGTCCAGGTACGCGGCCAGGGTGATCCGCTGGGCGACGATGTAAGCGGCGGCTTGGTCTAGGGCCAGCGGCAAGAACCCCAGGTCGGCCGCGATCTGCCCGGCAGTCTCTTTATCGTCGGCTTCATGCCCGCCGATGCGCCGCAACAGCAGCTGGACGGCGGCGGCCGGGTCCAGGACGTCCAGCAGGACCGGGTCCGCCAGCCTAGTCCAGTCCACGTCCCGCCGGGTTGTGATCACCACATGCCCGGCACCTACCTGGCCAAGCAGCGGCTCCACATAGGCAGTGTCTTCCACGTTGTCCAGGATCAGCAGCCACCCGTCATGGGCCTGCAACCAGCCAATTGCCCATCCAGCTGCTTTGGCGGTCGTGCCCGCTGTCGCGGCCGGCGGGCAGAGCCGCCCGGCCAGCCCGGCCAGCCCCGCCTCCAGCTGCCCGGCATCCGACGCGGTGATCCACCAAACCAGCCGGTACTCGCGTTGGCGGGTATCCGCGTACTGCAGCGCGAGCTCCGATTTGCCGACCCCGCCAAGGCCGTACACCGCCTGCGCCACCACCACCCCGCCCCGCGCCGCAAGAGCGGCTTCCAGCACGCCCAGCGCATCACCACGTCCCTCGAACACCCGCGCCGGACGCCGCGGCAGGCCCCGCATCACGTCTGGCAGGTCCACCGAAGCCGGATGCGGCACCGCCAGCGCGAGTAGCTCACCGGATCGTGCGGCGATGGCAGCGTCCCCGATGGCAGGGAAGACGTCGCCCTCCGGTACCAGGCTGGCCGCCTGTGCGGACCAGGCGCGGTGCGGCACCGGCCGCGGCAACTCCGGCAGCGCAGCCACGGCAAGGCGCTCCGCCGCCCGCGTCGCCGACTCTGGCACCTCCAGCGCCGGATCACCGGTCAAGATCCGCTGGTGCAGTTCCCTCAATCCTGTCCCCGGCTCGGCGCCCAGCTGTCCTGCCAAGATCTCACGGGCGGACTGATAGGCATCCAGCGCCTCTGCCTGCCGCCCGCACCGCATCAGCGCCAGCATCAGCTGAGCATGAAACCGCTCCTGCAACGGTTCCGCGGCCGCCAGCGACTGCAACTCCCCCACCAGCTCCTCATGCCGCCCCAGGTGGAGCCCCGCATCCGCTCGCCACTCCAGCGCCTGCAAACGCAACCGCTCCAGCCTCGGCAGCTGATCACGGCGCAGCACCTCCGACGGCACGTCGGCCAGTGGCTCCCCTCGCCACAGCCCCAGTCCCTCCGCCAACAGCTCCCACGTTCGGCCCCAGTGCCCGGCCCGAGCCTCTGCCCCGCCATCCCGAGTGAGAGAGTCGAACCGCAGCAGGTCGACTTCCTGCTCTGATGCCTCGATCAGGTATCCGGGATACCGGGTCAGCACCCGCGACCCGGCCACCGGGCCCAGGGCCCGCCGCAGCCGTGACACGTGCGAGCGGAGCGTCGTCACCGCCTCCGGCGGCGGCGACCCGTCCCACACCGCCTCGGCCAGCGCATCCGTTGGCAACACCTGGCCCGCGCGCATAAGCAGCGCGGCGAGCAGCACCCGCTGCCGCCCGCCCGGCACGCCGATGACCGCATTCCCGTTCCTTGCGACTACCGGTCCCAGTACCCCAAACCACATCACGACCACTCGCCCGACACACGCGGCACCGTGCTGTGCGGCCGGCGGCGCCATTGCCATGCCACAAACACGCCACGTGGGTTCAACGTCCCGTCATGAGACTAACCCCGGTCCGCCGCCCGGCACCAGAGGAATCACGCCTATCGGGTACATGCGGCGGCACTTTTGCCAGGTAGACCGCAGCGAAATGCCTTCGACAGAACATTAACCTACCCACACTCCGCGCCGAGCCTGGTGCGACGGAAGTGCAACAGGACTTCAATGCGCTTCCACGAAGATAAAGGCCTAAGCCGGGAATGAAAGAGAGGGAGAAAATGCCGAAAGGCAGAATCAGCATGCCATTTTCGAGACATCGGCTCGGCCGACTACGAGCGGGGCTGGTCCTCGCCGCCGCGTCAGCCGGACTCGTCACCGCCGCCACCGTCGGGCCGGCAGCTGCCGCTGTTCAGCCAGTCACCCAGGCAGCGGTCCAGACGCAGAAGGTATCTACTGCTGACACGCTCGCGGCGAAGTCCGTGTCCGCGCACTTCCCCGCCAGTGGGACATACTTTGATCAGGAGCTCATCAAAGACGTCAAGACTCTCCGGTGCCTGGATAGCAACGCCACTGGCAACGTTTACACCAACCCGTGCTGGCCGGGCGACAGCTACCAGGAGTGGGATCTCTACCAGTACATTGAGAGCCTGCCTACCACCACTGTCTACTTTTACGCGTTCAAAGACGTGGCCACCGGCCGGTGCCTCGACAGCAACGCTGCCGGGAACCTGTACACCACCCACCCCTGTCAGGCGCCTGGCAACACCTACCAGGACTGGGTGCCTATGAATCCGGTCCTTGGCGATTCGTATTTCGACTACGCCACCGGCCGGTGCCTCGACAGCAATGCCACGGGGAATGCGTACACCCTCCCATGTAACGGCGGCCCCTACCAGGAATGGAGTTTCCCTTAGCATGCTGTGTACCTCAGCTGATCTTGTTAGGGTCGCTCGCACAGCATTTGATCAGGGAGATCCCGAGCTAGACCAGCTTGGGATCTCCTACCGGAGGCAGGAGCCGTGAGCCGGGCAGACCCGGCGCACGGCGCAGTGTTGAGCCGGGTCTGCCCGTCAGGACTACTTGTCAGGCTCGTCGTGGTTCAGGTCAGGAGCCATTCTGGTGCTGGCTGGGTCCCTGGCAGAACGACGTCATGCCCATGGCGCTCTCGATGCCGCCGAGCAGCATCTGCTGGAAGTACTGCGCGCCGGGGAACGTGGAACCCGCCTCCCAGTCGCCGGCGTCGTGGCCGAGCGTGGTCAGCCACGCCTTGCCGCCGTCGTAGTACTGGCACCAGGTGACGGGGTGGAAGGCGCCCATACCGGGATCACCGTAGTAGCCCTTCTGTCCCTGCGTGAGCGTGCGGTCGTCCACCGCGGCGAGGAACCGCACGCCTTGCGGCGCGGGTACCAGGTTGTACCACTCGTCCTCGCCGGTCCACGTCTTGGGCAGCCCCTTGGTCGAGGCGTCGACCGGGTCGAGAACGTCGACCGTGCCGGTCTGCTCGGCGGCGTGGTCATACAGCTCGGCGCCGCCGAGCAGGCCACGGAACCAGTCCCAGTTGTAGTTGGTGCCGAAGGCGTTGTGCACCCCGATGAACGCGCCGCCGCCCTCGATGTAGACGCGCAGCGCGGTCTGCCCGGCGTCGTCAAGGACGTCGCGCGACGTGAAGAACAATATGGCGTTGTACTTGAACAGCGTCGCCGGGTTGTCGAAGACCGACTCGTCCTCCGTCCAGTCCACGCTGAAGCCGTGCGCCTTGCCCATCGCGATGACCGAGTTCTGCACCACGTTGGCGGCGGTGAGCGTCGGGTCGAGCCCGGGACCGAGCGCCGGCCCGAGGTCCGCGTGCCTCGGGCCGTTCGTGTAGGTGTAAACGAGCAGGTGGTAGCCGTTCTTGGCCGGGTCGAAGTTGCCCCAGTCGTGGTAGCACGCCGGGTCGGTGCCGTGGCACACCTGCGGCTCAGGGAACGAGCCAAGGTCCGTATAGCCGTTCGTCGTGTAGCCGCCGCCGCCTGAGCCGGATGCCGACGCCATCGCGCCCGCGCCGAAGCCGAGCGACGCGGCGGTGACGAGAGCGGTGGCGGCGGCCAGCAGCATGGTCCGTTTTCTCACGCCGACCTCCTTGGGTCCGCACAGCGGATCAATAGATCCGCTAAATGGTTCACGCAACTGTAAACACGGCTTCCCGGCCCACACAAGGGGCTTGCGGGTTTGCGCGGTCCCTTGCGGGGTCTTGCGATCGCACTCCGGCGCGGTTAGCTTTAGTCCATTCCATGGTTCGATCGATCCACCTAGTGGATCAGGAGGTATCCGGTGGACAGACGCCAGTTCCTGACCAGAAGCGCCGCGGCGACCGCGGGCACCGTCGCGCTCGCCTCGGCGTCCGCCGCGACCGCGCGGGCGGCCACGGCCGCGGCGCCGGCCTGGCACGATCCCGCCCGTGCCGTGCCCAGCCCGCGCGCATGGGCGTGGCGGGCCAGGACTTCCCCAAGGTGGGCGGGGACCTGGGCAACAAGAACTACTCAACGCTGGGCCAGGTCAACCGGAGGACCCTGGGGCGGCTCGGCGGCGCCTGGCGCACCCAGCTCGAGGGCGGCAGCGCCACCCAGTACCAGGAGTGCACCGTGGTCGCGCAGGACGGCGTGCTGTACGTCCAGACGACGCAGCAGAACGTGTTCGCCGTCAACGGCAAGACCGGCGAGATCATCTGGAAGACGGCAATCGGCAGCCCGCAGGCCACTACCGACATGCGCGGCGTCGGGCTCGGCCAGGGCCTCGTCTTCTCCACCTCCGGCTCGAACATCGCCTACGCGCTCGACCAGCGGACCGGCGCCATCGTCTGGCAGACGCCGCTGCTCAACGAGCCGCAGCACGGTCTCTCCCCCGGGATCCTCGCCGCCGCGGCCACCTACTTCGACGGGCTCGTTTACATCGGCATGAACGGCAGCGTGTCCGGCGCACGCGGCCACGCGTACGCGCTCGACGCGACCACCGGCGCCATCGTGTGGACGTTCTGGAGCTGCCCCGGGCCCGGCGAGTTCGGCAACGACACCTGGGCGGGCACGTCCTGGGAGTCGGGCGGCGCCGTGCCCTGGGTCCACCCGGCGATCGACCCCGACCTCGGGACGGTGTACTGGGCGTTCGGGAATCCTTACCCGCGCACCGACGGGTCCAACAGGCAAGGCACCAACCTGTTCGCCAACTCACTGGTCGCGCTCGACGCCAAGACCGGGACCCGCCGCTGGCACTTCCAGTCGGTACACCACGACCTGTGGGACTGCGACAACGTCATGGCGCCAGTCCTCGCCGACCTCGAAATCGACGGCAAGGCCCGCAAGGTCGTCGTCTACGGCAGCAAGGCGGGCATGTTCTACATCCTGGACCGCGCAACCGGGGAGCCCGTGCAGGGCGTCGAGGAGCGCCCGGTCCCGCAGGACGCACGGCAGCTCACCTGGCCGACCCAGCCGTTCCCCGGCGGCGAGCCCTTCGTCCCCGAGCAGTACCCGAACGCCAGCGACGCCACCAGGCCAGTGCCCTTCTACCCAACGGGACCGCTCTTCACGCCCACGTGGGACCGCCCGACCATCATCTTTCCCGGCGCGGTCGGCGGCGGCAACTGGGCCTACGACAGCTTCAGCCTGGATACCGGGTACGTGTACGTCGGCTACAGCCTGATCGACACCGCGTATTCCAATGGCCAGAACGGGCTGACGGAGACCCCGCGGCCGTATGGCGAGTACATGGCCGGCGGCCTGGCCGCGATGGACCCGCGCACCAACACGGTCGTCTGGCGCAGACCGAACAAGTGGTGGCTGTCGCTCGGCACCGGGGTGCTTTCCACCGCCGGGCGGCTGCTCTTCCAGGGCCGCCCGGACGGCACGCTCGCCGCCATGGACGACGCGACCGGCGAGGAACTGTGGACCTGGCAGTGCGGTGCTGGCGCCAATACCTGCCCGATCAGCTACGAGATCGACGGCGAGCAGTACATCGCGATCCTGGCCGGCGGCGAGTGGGAGCCGATCGGCCCGGCCACCCCCTACGGCGACAACCTGTGGGCGTTCAAGCTGGGCGGTACCGTTCCGCAGGCGGCCACGCCCGCCCCGCCACCGAACCGCAACCCAATAACGGCCACGCCGGTGACCGGCGCCACCGCGAGGCAACACGGTCACCCTCGGCCGCATCTGGAGCAATACGACGGCGCGCCCGGCACGCACCGAGAGCACCACCGCGCAGAACGCCATGGCGCCGCAGGCGCTGACCATCACGGCGGGGACGACGGTGACCTTCACCAACCCGGCCGGTAACGCGCACTCGCACGGCGCGGTGTCGTTCTTTGACCACGAATTCGACAGCGGGACGCTCGCACCGGGCACGTCCTACGCGCACACGTTCCGCACGTCCGGGCCAGTACTACTACAACGACCCGCCCTTCCCGCAGAACACCGGCCTGATCATCGTGCAGTGACGGCGGTCTGAACCTCGTGTCGCGTAGTGAGGCCTGCCCACGCCGGGCCGGCCCCGCTACGCCGTCAGAACTTGATCCAGGACTTCCCCGGGACGCTCACCGCGGAGCTCAGGGCGGCCTGCGCGTCATCGAAACTGAACGTGCGCCGCAGGATCGCGGACGGGCTGAGCGCGTTGTCGGCGATGAACGCGAGGGTCTCGCTGAAGTCGCCGGGATGGTCGTAGATGATCGATCCCATCACGGTGCTGTGCCCGCGCACGATCGACGCCGTGGACAGCGGGACGTCATCGTGCGGTATGCCGATGAGCACCAGTGTGCCGCCCACGTCGAGCGAGCGCAGCGCCTGCTGCGTCCCGCCGACGGAGCCGGATGTCTCGAAGACCACCTCGTAAACCGACGACTGCGCCGCGGGCCGCGCGCCGAGGGACCGGCGATCTCCAGCCGGCCATCATGAGGCTCCACGACCGCCACGTCAGCCCCGATGGCGAGCAGCACCAGAAGCAGCAAGAGCCCTTGCGACCCGGCGCCGACGATAAGGCAGCGCGTTCCCGTCATCGGCCTTGCTGAGCCGCGCGGCATGCAGCACGACCGTCATCGGCTCGACGCAGACCAGGTCCTGCTCGGTAAGCCCGTCCGGTGCCGTCCACGCGAACTGGGCGGGGATGGCGGCGCGCTCCCGAAGCAGCCCGGGGATGTTCATGCCGAGCGAGCGCCGGTCCTGGCACATGGACGTCCGGCCGCGAAGGCAGCTCCGGGCACTCGCCGCACGGGTAGTTCGGCTCGATCACGACCCGGTCGCCGATGCGTGCGTCGCTGACGCCTGCCCCCACCGAGACGATCGTGCCGATCCCTTCGTGGCCGACGATCCAAGGGAACTCCACCGGCCGTCCCCCCGACCACACCGCGAGGTCTGAGCCGCAGAGGCCCACGCCGGTCAGCTCGACCACGACCTCGCCCGCGCCTTGGCTCGGGTTCCGGCCAGTCCTGCGCCATGACGATCTCGCCGACGCGGGTGAGGACCGCTGCCTTCATGTCTCCGCCCTTCGGTCAGGTGCGCCCGACGTGTGCCGCGGCAGCGAGCGTTCAGGGCGAGCGTCCCGACTGCCGTGAATGCACCTTTGCGGTCCAGTAGCCGCCGTCTAATCAATGTACGAACTAGTACGTTACGTTATAGATTCACGCGCCAGTGTCAAGGTCGTTGTCGGCCTTGCGGAAAGCCACGGCTCTGGGATCCCATCTGGCTCAGGGGCGTCAAGTACACCTTTGTCACCGCCATTGAGGCCTGCGTGGACGTCGCCCGGCACATCTGAGCGACCGAAGGCTGGGGACCGCCTGCCGACAATGGCAACGCAGTGCGACTGTTCCCCTCCGCACTGGCGCTCCGCCATCTCCCGCCGTCAAGTCGACGTCATTGTACGGAGGGTCGAATCTCATGCAGGGAGCAATTGGATCTGCGGCCACCGAGGCTACGCCGACTGTTCAGGCCGCGCTATGCAGGGATTCGGCGCCCGCCACACTGCGAACTCGCACGACCGAAACATGTTAACTCTATATTAACGGCTGCTATGTTGACGCTTCTTGGCGCATTTCGTAAAAGGGAGTCGTATCACACTTTTTTCACCATAATTACACTCGGCAGTGTAAGGAGCCCGCCTTGTACGCAGCCTCCGCGAGATCGTGGTCCGGACGAGCACGGAACCCGGTGGTTGCCTTGGTCGCCTCTCCCGTGCGCTTCCGCCTGGCGCGTTGGTGCCGATTTACCTGGGGCAAGGCCCTGATCGCGGCGGTCGCCGTGACCCTGGTCGCCACCGCCGGACCTGCCAGCGCGCAGACGGCAACCTCTGACACCTCACCGGTCAACCTGTCGAACAACATCAACATGGCCAACGGCACGGCGGCCTCGCAGGCCACCGTCGTCGAGGGCGACGCCCGCTTCGAGGTGCTCGCCCCCGAGGTGATCCGGATGGAATACTCGCCGACCGGCAGCTTCCTCGACGATCCGACCTTCGACATCATGGACCGCGACTTCACGGTCCCGGCTTACACCAGCAGCGTCTCCGGCGGCCTGCTGACGATCACCACCAGCCAGATGACGCTCTCCTACCAGGTGGGCTCCGGCCCGTTCAGCGCCGTCAACACCAAGATGCGACTGCTCGGCTCGCTGCCCCCGGGAGCCTCCGCGAACGTCACCCCGACCTGGGGCTGGGAGTGCACCTTCGGCCAGGCGTGCCAGGCGGGGGCGGCCACCTTGAGCGGCGGGGCGTCGATCGCCGGCAACCACCTCAACTACCTCAGCCCGGCCGGATTCGTCGCCGGCCTGACCGCGACTGGGGCGGACGCCTCCTGGCAGGTGCTTGGCGCCCCCGCCGGCGCCGCGGACGTGACCATCCGTTACTCCAACTACACCGGTGGCGACGGCAATCTCGAATCGCGCACCGAGAGCCTGGTCGTCAACGGCACCACCACCCAGGTCACCCTTCCGACGACCTCGAGTTGGGACGCCTGGTCGACCGTCACCGTACCGGTCACCCTGACCGCGGGTACCAACACCGTCGCCATGGACTGCGAGAGCGGCAACAGCTGCAACGTCAACATCGATGACATCGCTGTCGCCGCGACCGGCGCGAGCGCGGCGCCGTTCCTGCCGGCGAACCCGCTCGGCGGGTACATCCGCTCCTACGACTCCACCAACGGCACCTACACCGGCAGCACCCAGACGTGCGCGACCTGCGCCGCGAACATTCCGCAGATGGTCCCCGGGCTGCTCGACCAGTCCGGCTGGTACCTGCTCGACGACTCGCAGACCGCGGTGTGGACCTCGGACGGCTGGGTGGCCAACCGTCCGACCGGAGACATCCAGGACGGCTACCTGTTCGGCTACGGGCAGGACTACACCGGAGCCCTGTCCGACCTGGCGAAGCTGACCGGGCCCGCGACGCTGCCCGACGAGTCGGTGTTCGGCAACTGGTTCTCCCAGTACGATCCCTACTCGACCGCGGACTATCAGAGCACGATCCTGCCCCAGTTCCAGGCCAACGGCGTCTCCCTGGACGACCTGTCGGTCGACACGGACTGGAAGAGCCCGAACACCTGGAACGGGTGGGAGTGGAACTCCTCGCTCTTCCCGGATCCAACCGCCTTCACCGACTGGGCCGCGTCACAGGGCATTGACGTCGCGCTCAACGTGCATCCCGCCATCGCGACCAATGATCCCGCTCTACAGCCAGGCCCAGGACATCGCGGGCAACTCCCTGACCACCGAGTCGAGCTGTAGCAACGGCGGAGCGTGCGCGATCTGGGACTGGGCGAAGGTGGCGCAGGCCGAGTCCTACTTCGCCACCGCCGACCCGACGCAGAACTCCGTCGCGATGACCTGGCTCGACTGGTGCTGCGATGCCAGCGGCGTGTTCTCGCAGCCCGGCGTCACCCCCGACGCGTGGATCAACTACCTGACCGCGCAACAGATGGTGAACGACGGCGAGCGCGGCTTCGACCTGTCCCGGATCGGCGCGTCGAACCAGGCCTCGCAGGCCGGGGCGTACCCCGCGGGCCCCTGGGCCGACCATCGCTCGGCCATCGCGTTCACCGGGGACACCGAGGGCACCTGGAACACCCTGGCCAGTGAGGCGCAGCTGGCCCAGGACGAAGGCAGCATCGGCGAGCCGTACGTCAGCGACGACATCGGCAGCTTCCTGGGCAGCAACACCACCGGCAACGGCAACGACCCGGACGACCTGTACCTGCGCTGGCTCCAGCTCGGCACGTTCCAGCCGATCATGCGCGAGCACTCGGATGAGGTGGACTGGGGCCAGAACGCGCGCCTGCCGTGGGAGTACGACGCCGCGACCCAGGCCGTCGGCGACCAGTTCATGCAGTTGCGCGAACAACTCGTACCGTACCTCTACACGCTGGCGCACCAGGCGAGCAGCACCGGGATCCCGATGACTCAGGCCCTCTACCTCAACTATCCCGGCCAGGCCGCGGCCTACGCCAACCCGACCGAGTACACGCTCGGGCCGGACGTGCTGGTCGCCCCGGTCACCCAGCCCGGCGCTAACGTCGCCACCCAGGTCTGGTTCCCCCCGGGCACCTGGCAGGACTACTTCACCGGCGCCACCTTCACCGGTCCAGGCACGCAGACGATTAACGTACCCACCAGCCGGATGCCGGTGTTCGTCAAGGAGGGCGGCATCATCCCGCTGCAACCTTCCAGCGGCCGGGCCCAGACCGCCGGCACCGCACCGATCACCCTTCAGGTGCACGCCGGGGCCAACGGCAGCTACTCGCTCTACGACGACGCCGGGACCGGCCTGGGCTACCAGTCCGGCCAGTCGGCCCAGACACCGATCAGCTACACCGAGAACGCGTCCGCGGACACCTCGTCGCTGACCATCTCGCCGGCCGTCGGCTCGTACACCGGTGAGCCGGCCAGCCGCACCTACGCCCTCGACCTGGTCGACGAGTCGCGACCCACCTCCGTCCAGATCAACGGGCAGACGGTGGCGGCCTCGCAGTGGACTTACAACTCGTCCACCGACTCCCTGCAAATCCCGCTCGGTGCCGTCGCGACCACGGCGAGCCTCACCGTCACCCAGGTCGGCGGTTCTCCCGTGCAACTGCCGGAGCCGAGTACCCCGCGGATCACCTTCACCTCCCCGGCCAAGGCCGCGGCCGGGCAGCAGGTGACGGTTACCGGCAGCGGTTTCGGTGCTAGCCAGGGCAGCAGCTACCTGACCTTCAGCGACAACGGCACCAACTGGGGCGCACCCCCTGATCTGGCCAGCTTCACCGTCGACAGCTGGAGCGATAGCGCCATCACGTTCACCGTCCCGCAACCAAGCGGAACGAACGGAGAGTGGGCCGTGACCCCCGGCACTACCGCTGGCATCACGGTTACCACCGCCGCCGGCACCTCCAACACCACGGGGGTCGCCATCGGCAGTACTGCCCCGCCTCCAGGCCCGATCACTGGGTATCAGGGCTTGTGCCTGGACGACAGCAACGCCTCAACGGCGGATTACAACCCGATCCAGGTCTACACCTGCAACGGCACGGCCGCGCAGCAGTGGACGGTCTCGTCCAACAGCACGCTGCAGGTGCTCGGCAAGTGCCTGGATGTCAACGGCGGGGATACAACCAACGGCACCACCGTCGACCTGTACGACTGCAACGGGACCGGCGCCCAGACCTGGGTACCGCAGCCGAACGGCGCCCTTGTCAACCCTCAGTCTGGCAAATGCCTGGACGACAACGGATCCGGCGGCGCCGGCACCCAGGCGGTCATCTACGACTGCAACGGCGAAGCCAACCAGCAATGGACCCTGCCTTGACCCACGCCCGCGACCATAGGCCCCCCGGCGGTGAGGATCACCGCGGTCGCGGCGGCGGCGCCAGTGTCAGCGACGGGTCGTTATGACTGCCCGACCGCGAAGACCCGGGACTGGGTCAGCACCTCGACGCTCTCGCCGCCGATCACCTGCGGCGGGAAGGCCGCTGCGCGCCGGGCGAACTCGGCGAGGAACCGCGCCGCCTCTTCGGGCCTGAGCGGCGCGAGGGCCGGCCGCAGCACCGCACCCGATGCATACTCGACTAGGCGGCCGCCTCCAGTCAGCGGGTAGGCGCACCGGGTCTCCCAGGCTTCCGCACGCAGCCCGAGGTCGCCGAGCGCCACGATGTAGCCCGTCGGGTCGAGGAGGTCATGGCTGGTGTAGACGTCGGTGAGCTTGTCCCTCCACTCCGGCTCGCCGGTCATCTCGCGGGCGATGTCCAGCACGTAAACCGAGGACCGGCCGGGCAGGCGGCCAGGCATCTGAAACCCGAGCACGCCCCCGGGTGCCAGCAGCGCGGCGAGCCGGGGTAGCAGCGCTATATGGTTCGGAATCCACTGCAGCACCGCGTTGAGCAGCACAATGTCGAACAGCCCATCCGGCTGCCACTCGGTCAGGTCAGCCTGGCGGAACTCCAGGTGCCCGGGTCGCTCCCGCTCACGCGCGGCGGAGATCATCTCGGCCGAGCTGTCCACCCCGATCACCAGCGCCTCCGGCCAGCGCTGGGCGACTAGCTCGGTGTTGTTGCCCGGCCCGCACCCGAGATCAGCGATCACGCGCGGCCCGGGATGCCTGACCCGTCCGAGCAGGTCCAGCACCGCCTGAGTGCGAGGCATCGATGAGCGGAGATAAGCATCGGGCACCCAGATTGCGGAGGACACCACGCCACAATATCGATATTGTTCGGTTTAAGCACCAGTTTCGGGCTATATTTCACATTGTCCCAGTTAAACCATCAGTGTGCGCCAGTAACGTTCCAGCAGCGTGCGTGATACTGCGAGCTTTTGGTTCTTGACATGGACAAAATGGCAGTTTAGCGTCAAGCATCGACAAAATGGACCAGACGGGGAGCCGTGATGTCGGAGACGATGGGTGTCCTCATGTCCGTCGGCGACCCGCGTCCGGGGTTCCACGTTGAAGTGGACCATCTGTATCTCGGGTACCCAGGAAAAAGCCGCAGTGCGCCGGTAGTCGCGTGTCGCGACCTGAGTTTCGCCATCAGCCACGGCGAGTTCGTGGTCCTTGTCGGTCCTAGCGGGTGCGGCAAGACGACGTTCCTGGAGGCGCTGGCGGGCTTGGGCCACGTGGGAGCGGGTGAGCTGCGCATCGATGGCAAGCCAGTCACCGGACCAGGCCGCGACCGCAGCCTGGTGTTCCAGAACCCGTCCTTGTTCCCCTGGCGTGACGTATACGGAAATGTCATCTTCGGCGTCCAGGCGCAGGGCCGCCTGGACGAGGCGGCGAAGGAGCGGGCAAGGGCGATCATCGAGATGGTTGGCCTTTCCCACGTAGCCAGGTGGCGGCCACAGGAGTTGTCCGGCGGGATGAAGCAGCGGGCCAACCTCGCTCGGGCGCTGGTAACCGAGCCCCGACTGCTGCTCCTCGACGAGCCGTTCGGCGCCCTGGATGCCCAGACCCGCGAGGTGCTCCAGGACGAACTCGTACGCATCTGGCAAGAGTCGGCCATGAGCCGGTCCACCACGGCGATCTTTGTAACGCACGATATCCGCGAGGCGGCACTGCTGGCAGACCGCGTGATCGTCTTCTCTAAGTCTCCCGGCCGGGTGCTTGAGGATATCCGGATTGACCTGCCACGACCGCGGGTGTCAGAGGTCCGGCGGAGTCAGTCGTTCGCGCAGTGCGAGGAGCGGATCCTCGCAGCCCTATACGAAAGGCCGGGCTAGGCCGATGCAGTGAAGCGGCCGCTGCCATGTGTTCGCCAGAGAACCCACAGGACAAGGCGGGCTGAATATGACCACCGCGATGTCGGGAGATGATGCCCCAGTCGGCGTTAACGTCCCTGGCACCCCTCAGTTGAAGTTCGCGTCCGCCAGGTTCGACTGGCTGGGCAGGCACGGACCGCTCGTGTTCGGTGCCCTCGGCATCGTCCTGCTTTTCGCCGCATGGCAAGTATGCGCGGTCACCGGGATTGTCGATGTGCACATCAGCTCTGACCCGAGTCAGGTGGCCCGGGAGGAGATCACGCTTTTTGGCAACGGGACGATCTGGGGGCCAATCGGCACCACGGCGGCCGAGGTCGGCTGGGCACTGGCGATCATTATTGTCGCGGGTATCCCGATCGGAATTATCCTTGGCCGGATGGCCTCACTGCGCCAGATGGCCGAGCCCATTATTTCCATCCTTAACTCTGTCCCGTACGTGCTCTTCCTGCCTTTGATCATTTTCTGGTTCGGGCTCGGCGAGACCGCGCGCGTCCTCGTGGTGGTCTGGGCGGGGATCCTGCCACTGATCATCAACACCAGCGCCGGGGTCCGCAACATCAACGTGGACTACCTGCGAGTCGGCCGGGTGTTCGCGGTCTCCTCGCCGCGGTTCTTCGCCTCCATCCTGGTGCCCGCCGCGCTGCCGTTTATCTTGACGGGAATCCGGCTGGCAGTTGCCCGTGCCCTCGTTGGCGCGATCGTCGTGGAATTCTTCCTGTCCAGTAACGGACTTGGCTATTTCGTGCAGAACGAGGCATCCAGTTTCCAGATGAGCGCGGCCATGGCGGGGATCGTCGTCATGGCAGTGGCTGCGCTGCTCCTGGCGTGGCTCATCGGCGCTATCGAGAAGCGCGTCATCTCTTGGTCGCAATACGGCTAGCGACCACCTTTTCTGGTTAGCAAAGGCCAGCCAAACTGGCCGTCGTGGAAGGAATCGCCATGGCATTCCCGGGCAGGCTCGTCCGCAGAAGACTATTGACCGCAATCGCATGTGCGGCTGTGGCAACGATACTTGCCGCGTGCAGCAGTGGCAGCCCCAGTTCCACCGGCTCCAGCGGGGCCGACCAGACGGGCAGCGCGTCGCTGACGAGCCTGACCGTGGCCTACGCCGCACCGGGGGCCGGGTTCTCCGACCTGTACGTCGGGGTGGCCGACGGCATCTTCAAGAAGTACGGCCTCAACGTCAAGATCGTGCAAGTCACGCCCAATAACCTGATTCCCGCGCTGGTCGGCGGGAGTGCGCAGATTGTCGGCGGCGTCGCGGACACCGCCGCCAGCGCCATCCTCGGCGGCGAGAACCTGAAGTACATCGCGCTCACTCAGGGCACCTACAACCTCCAACTGTGGGTGAATAAGGGCATTACCAGCGTGCATGACCTGGTCGGCAAGACGGTGGCGCTGACCACCGTCGGTTCTGAAGTCGTCTTCGGGCTGAACGCACTGCTCCAGGAGGACGGGATTAACCCCAGCTCCGTCGGCCGCAAGTTCCTGGTCACCCAGGCCGAAGAGCTGTCCGCGATGCGCAGCGGCGCGGCGGTCGCCGCGCTGTTCCAGCCGCCCAACGCCCAGTCGCTCACGAAAATCGGGAGCCGGGTCTTGGACAGCCTGTCCAACCTGCCGTTCGCGGTGGGCGCGTACACGACGACATCCTCGTACGTGACGGCCAATCCCGGCGTGATCGCGAAGTTCGTCGCCGCGGAGAAGGCGAACCTGGCATTCCTGCGCTCAAACCCGCAGCAGACCATGGCCGCCATCCAGCAGTACAACCCCACAAGCACCCTGGCGGGTGACAAGATCGCCTACAACTTCTTCCTCAACGTGTGGAAGAAGGACCCGACGGTCGACCCTTCGCTGATCAAGGCAGCTTTCGCGCGCGCCGCCGCGAGCGCGCACAAGACCGCCCCGTCGAGCGTCACCCAGTACATCGTCAGCCCGCAGGCGTCAGGCTGATGTAATGGGCGGTCAGGGAAGCTGGCGGCGCAGTTGCGCCGTCGCGGTGCGCAGCGCCGAGACGGCGGACGCGATCAGGTCATCGGTCATGCGCACCGCCGGGCCCGACACGGACACGGCCATGGGGAGCTTGCCCGCCATGGCCACCGCGACGCAGCGGACGCCTGCCTCCATCTCGCCCTCGTCGAGGGCGTAGCCGCGGGCGCGGGTCAGCGCGATCTCGGCGTGCAGGGCGGTTCGGTCGGTGATAGTGCCGGCCGTCCGTGCCGTCAGGGGCGTGGCAGTGACCAGGCGGCCGGCCTGAGCGGGCGTGACGGCGGCGAGCAGCGCTTTGCCGACGCCGGTGCAGTGCAGCTCGACGCGGTTGCCCACCTCGGTGAAGATTCGCATGGTGTGCCTGCCCGGGGCCTGCGCCACGTACTCGGCGAGGCCCTGGGTGAGCACGGCCAGGTTGGCGGATTCGCCGGTCAGTTCGGCGAGCCCGCGCAGTACCGGCAACGCCCGCTCGCCGAGCAGGGCATGCGCGTCGGCGCCGAGCGGGACCAGGCGCGAGCCGAGGCTGTAACGGCGGTCGGGCGTGTGCCGCAGGTAGCCGCGGTCAGCCAGGGTCCCCGCGAGCCGGTGCAAGGTTGGCGTGGGCAGCCCGCAGGCGGACGCCAGGTCCCCGAGGCTCGCGCTGCCCCCGGCAGCGGCGAGCGCCTCGAGCACGTCGAGTGCCCGGTGCACCGACTGCACCCCGCCGTCGGTCGATTTCGTCTCCGTCAGATCCACTTCTCCCCCGCTCGGCGCGAAAAGGCCAGGACCCTAGGGCTTGACGTCAGCGCGCACAGCCGTCTACCGTCCAGTTAGATTTCATCATACGAATCGAAATTCCACAATAAGAAATTTGTGTCAAAGCTGGGATGACAGTGTCATGCCAGGACGGAGGAGACCGCCGTGACTGACCGCATTCAGGTGGCCGGGCTGCAGGTCGCGAGCTGCCTGTACCGCTTCATCGAGGACGAGGCGCTGCCGGCGGCCGGAATCGGGCTGGCCGGCCCGGCGTTCTGGGCGGGAGTCGCGGAAATCGTGGCCGACCTGACGCCGGCCAACCGCGACCTGCTGCGCCGCCGCGATGAGTTCCAGGCCGCGATCGACTCCTGGCACCGGGCGAGCGCCGGCCAGCCGCTTGACGCGGCTAAGTACCGGAGTTTCCTGGAGGAGATCGGCTATCTCGTCCCCGAGCCGGGACCGTTCCAGGTCACGACCGAGGGAGTCGACCCGGAGATTGCCTCGGTGGCCGGCCCGCAACTGGTGGTGCCGGTGACCAACGCGCGGTTCGCGATCAACGCGGCCAACGCCCGCTGGGGATCGCTGTACGACGCGTTCTACGGCACCGACGCCATCGGTGAGGACGGCGGGGCGAGCCGGGCCGGGTCCTACAACCCGGTCCGCGGCCAGCGGGTGATCGAGACGGTACGGGCCTTCCTCGACCAGGCGGTGCCGCTCGAGGGCGCGTCGCACCGGGACGTGACCGCCTACTCCGTCGCCGCGGACGGCCTTGTCGCGCGCAGCCCGGCCGGCCCCGTCCGGCTGGCCGACCCGGCCGCGTTCGCCGGCTACGCCGGAGACCCGGCCGCGCCGTCGCGGCTGCTGCTGCGCCACCACGGACTGCACATCGAGCTCGTCATCGACCGGGACGGCCCCATCGGCGCGAACGACCCGGCCGGGATCCAGGACGTGCTGGCCGAGGCCGCCGTGACCACGATCATCGACTTCGAGGACTCCGTCGCCGCGGTGGACGCCGAGGACAAGACCGCCGCGTACCGCAACTGGCTGGGCCTCAGCACCGGCGAGCTAAGTGCCTCCGTCGAGAAGAACGGCAGGTCGTTCACCCGCCGCCTCGAACCCGACCGTGACTACACCGACGCGGCGGGCAGGCCGTTCACCCTGCCCGGCCGGTCCCTGATGCTGGTGCGGAACGTCGGCCACCTGATGACCAGCGACGCGGTCCTCGACGCGCAGGGGGCGGAGGTTTTCGAGGGCATCCTCGACGCCATCGTCACCACGCTCGCCGCGCTGCCCGGGCTCCGCCCCGACGCGCCCCGGCGAAACAGCGGGACCGGGTCGGTCTACATCGTCAAGCCGAAGCAGCACGGACCAGAAGAGGTCGCCTTCACCGCCACGCTGTTCGCCCGGGTCGAGGCACTACTGGGACTTCCGGCGCGGACGCTCAAGATCGGCCTGATGGACGAAGAACGGCGCACCTCGCTCAACCTCGCCGCCGCCGTGCACGCGGCCAGGGACCGGATCGTGTTCATCAACACCGGCTTCCTCGACCGCACCGGCGACGAGATCCACACCTCCATGGAAGCTGGGCCGCTGGCCCGCAAGTCGGACATGAAGACCCAGCCGTGGATCGCCGCTTACGAGGACCACAACGTCGACACCGGCCTGGCCCACGGGCTTCCCGGCCGCGGCCAGATCGGCAAGGGCATGTGGACCATGCCCGACCTCATGGCCGACATGCTGGCCCAGAAGATCGCCCACCCGCGGGCGGGCGCCTCCACCGCCTGGGTTCCCTCCCCCACCGCCGCGACCCTGCACGCCCTGCACTACCACCAGGTCGACGTCCGTCAGCGCCAGGCCGAGCTGGCCGGCCGGACGCCCGCGTCCCTGGACGACATGCTCCGCATCCCGCTTGCCGACCCGGCCGGCTGGACGGAAGCCGACCGGGAATCAGAGACCGACCTCAACGTCCAGTCCATCCTCGGCTACGTGGTCCGCTGGGTAGACCAGGGCGTCGGGTGCTCCAAGGTCCCCGACATCCACAACGTCGCCCTCATGGAAGACCGGGCCACGCTGCGCATCTCCAGCCAGTTCCTCGCCAACTGGCTACGGCACGGCGTCATCAGCCGAGCCCAGGTGACCGAGAGCCTGCGCCGGCTGGCCGCCGTGGTGGACAAGCAGAACGCCGGCGATCCCGCCTACCGCCCGATGGCGCCGGACTTCGAGTCAAGCATCGCGTTCACGGCCGCGGCCGACCTCATCTTCGAGGGCGCCGCCCAGCCCAACGGGTACACCGAGCCCATCCTGCACCGCCGTCGCCGTGAGGCCAAGGGCCACCGCTAGCGCGGCCGTTGCCTGAGCGCGTCGAGGTACCGGGCGATCGCGTCTCGGGTGCGGTCCGACGACCACGCCGCCAGGACTGCCTCGTCGTCACCGCTCCGCGCCGCGATGCGGTCCCGTGCGGGCTGCTGCAACTGGCGCTTGCTGAACGCGAACACCTCGGCCGGGACCCTGGCCATCTGCTCGGCCCGGTCAATCGCCGCGTCCAGCAGGACGTCCGGGCCGGTGACCTCGTGAACCAGGCCGATGGACCGCGCCGGGGACGCGTCAAGCAGCGCGGCGGTGAGCACCAGATGCCCGACGGCCTGCCCAATCGCGTGCCGGAGGATTTCCATCGCGGACACCGGGAAGGGAACGCCGACGCTCAGCTCCGCCAGCCCGATCTTGCCGAGCGACATCATCCGCAGGTCACACGCCGCCGCGATGACGCAGCCGCCGGCGATCGCGTGCCCGTTGACAGCGGCCACGACCGGGCCCGAATGATCAAAGACGGCCAGGAAAGCTTCGGAGAGGGCGGGCAGGAACTCCTGGACGTAGGGCTTCCCGCCCGCGACGATCCGGTTCAGGTCGACACCCGCGGAGAAAGCGGACCCGGCCCCGGTGATCACCACGGCCTCGTTGCTCTCCAGGTCGCGCATGGCCGCGGTGAGCGCCCGCAACAGCTCAAGGTCGAGAGCATTGACCTTTCCGTGCCGGAGCGAGACCACCGTGACGCCGGATCGCTGTTCCACGTCTAGCACTGTTCCTCCAGCCGCGGTCAGCAACGACCTCCCTGTCTGGAGCGATCATCGATCCAGACCCCGGTAACACCCAGTTCAAGATCATTCATCCGAACGACCGGCGGTTACTTCGGAAGCCGGTGATCAATAGTGCCTTGCCCGGGCGGACCCCCGGTAACGCTGCACTTGATCCGGCCACTGGCAGGCGCTCGTGCATGGCTGGCCGAACTTTAGCCGCGGCGTGTTCTCGGCCGTGGACCACGACCGGTCCCGCACGTGATGCCGGGTGTTCGCGGAGTGCACGTCGCGGTGGCACCGTTCCCAGCCGCGCTCGGTGCGGGCCATCTCTTGGCAGCGGAGCGGGCTTGCCTCCTGGCCGAGTGCCGCGGCAGGCCTGTCCTCTGTCATCTGCGTAATCATCTACGTAATCCTCTCCGCTGCCGCCAGGCTGCGCGTGGCGTACGAGAGCCGCCGTGACGGCGGCTCCCGGCAGCGGGATGCAGTCGTGGTAGCAGCCTACGCCCCTCCATACAGCTCCCCGGCTCGTGGGAGATATCCGCAGAGCCCGCACCGGCACCGGCGAATGGCTTTCAGCGGACCGGGCGCGGTGCCGGGCGCGCGGATGATCAGCTATGTTGGCGGCAACGGCGTGCTGGGCGCCTCCGGGTCCGCGGGCAGGGCTAAGCCCACCAGACAGGAACGGTTGACCTTGTCGTATGGCCACCTCCTTTCGGGGGCTGGACAAGCTGAGTGACACCGATCGTCAGGCCACGCAGAGGTCAGGCGCGGTGGCGCGCGTCGATGACGGATCGAGTGTAATCGGCCAGGGGCTGGCGACTGCGTTTCCCTGCGGCGTCCTTTGGGCGTCAGGCCTGCCGCCGGAACTCGCCGGGGAATCGCAGAGCTGGTCAACGTCGCGCGAACTGGCGCAGGGCCAGCAGCATGCTGACGCTCAGCGCCACCAGCGCTGCCTCGACGAACAACGACACCGTGCCCACCCAGTAGCCCCAGTTGCCGACGTCGGCGTGGTCGCCAGGCACGCCCACCGTGCGCGACAGAATGTAGGCGGCAAACGGCCCGGCGCCCAAGAGCACGCTGGCGGCCCATCCGGTCCACGCCGGGGCGGGCCGAGCCGGGCGAGGCAGCAGCAAGACCAGGGCGGTCAGCACGCCGCCCACTTCGATGAGCCGGTATGACCAGCCGATCCAGTCAGGTGAGGTGAAGGCGGTCACGCCGCCCTGATCGGCTATGTGCACGGTAGTGACCGCGAGCGCGAGCAAGGCGCCGGCGATCCGCACCGTAACGTCGGGCACGGCGATCGTGCCCGCGTCACCTCTACCCTGTAGCACCGCTTCTGCCATAGCGTGATGCCTCCTCCGTATCCGGTGCACCACTCGCTGGCGCACTCCCTGAGATACGGCGAAACAGCCCACAGGGGATGGAACCGCCGGCCCAGCCCCGGCGTGGGCATAATCACATGAACCGACAGGCCGCCGCGTACGTTATTAAGACCAGGTCTAGGCCCCGGGTACCGCCTCAAGGGTCCCTGCCGCTGGTGGCGGTCAGTGGACGCGCTAGCCCTTTTCGATCAGCCGCTTGAGCGTCGCGATGTTTTCTGGCATTTCCCGGCGGGCCTCACGGCGGACCATGAGCGGGACCAGGATCTTGCCGATGCCGTGGCCGGTGAAATCGACGCTGATGGTCAGCCGGGCGCGAGAGTCGGTCACGGGCTCGACCACGACGTCGACGGCCGCGCGGATCGGGCCGTCGATGCCCCGCACGCCCCAGGCCTTCGGCGGGTTGACGTGCACGACCTCGGAGGTCGACGGCCGTTCAGCGCCGCCGATGCGTCTGGTCGTCACGCACCGGGCCCCCACGGCGGGTGGCTGGGCGCCGCCCGCCGGGCCGTCCATGTGGCCGCCGGTCACGCCCTTCTGCCACTCCTTGAACCGGGCGGGGTCGATCGCGACGGCGAAGACCTCGGCGGCCGAGCGGTCGATCTCGGCGCTGGTCACGATCGCTGGCATGTCAGCTGCCCTCCTTCAGCAGCGCGGCGTAGCGGTCCAGGTACAGCGGCCAGCCCTCCGGGCCGTCGACGCTGCCGGCGACGGCTTCCCAGCCGGGGCCGTGCCGGTCGAGGTTCCGGTGCTCCAGCTCCACCCGGGTACGGGAAGGCGACTCGGCGTAGAACCGGACCTCGACCTCGCTGGTCCGGGACTGGTCGGCCTCGATCGCCCACTGGGGGCTGATGTCCCAGCTGAACACCACCCGGTCCGGCGGGTCGAAGGCCAAGATCCGGGCCCACCGGCACTCGCTGCCGTCCTCCGCCCGGTCCACGATGCCGCCGCCGACCCTCGGCTCGAACACCGTCTCGGTGATCGGCGCCCGGAGCAGGTTGTGCTCCGGCGGCTTGAAGTCACCGAACCGGTCGGTGAACACCGTGAACGCGCGCTCGATCGGCGCGTCCACCACGATCTCCTTGCGGACTGTCGCCGCCCCCGTCTGTGTCATCAGTCCTCCTCGGCCGGCGCTTGCACGGCATCGGCGTACCCGGCCAGCGCCCGCTGCCAGTAAGTGTCGAGTTGGTCCCGCAGCGCGGCCAGCGCGACGGGGTTGAGCCGGTAGATCCGGCGCGTCCCCGCCGCCGCGTCCTCCACCAGGCCCGCGTCCTTGAGGATCTTCAGGTGCTGGGACACCGCCGACCGGCTCACCGGCAACCCGGCTGCCAGCTGCCCGACCGCCTGCGGCCCGTCGGCCAGGCGCGCCACGATCGCCAGGCGCGTGCCGTCGGCCAGCGCGCCCCACCGGTCAGCATCTCGGTTAGTATCCACTAACCGTTAGGATTCACTAACCAACTCGCCGTTGTCAAGGCCTGCGCCAACCGCCCGCTGCCCTGAACGCCGCCCGCTGACCCGGTGGCCCTAGGTGGCGTCACCAGTTTCGAGGTCGCCGACGACGATGCGAACGGACCTCAGCGTCACGGCAATGTCGGCCGCCTGCTGGCGGGCCAGCCCCGGCAGCCCGAAGGACGCGTCATTGAGGGCGGCGGTCGCCTCCTCGGCCAGCGCGCGCCCTTCTTCGGTGATGGCAGCGAGGACAACGCGCCGGTCAGCGGGCGACATCTGCCGCCGGACCAGTCCCCGCTGCTCGAGGCGGCCGACCGCGTTGGTCACCGCGGCGGGGTGAACCATGAGCCGCTCGCCCAGCTTGCCCATGGGCAGCGCGCCAGAGCGGGTAAAGGCGAGCAGCCGCAGTGCCTCGTACACGGCGAAAGTCAGGTTGTACGGCTTGAGCACGTCCTCGACGCGGGCGAGCAGGAGCTGCTGCACGCGCATGACCGAGGTGACGGCCGCCATGCGGTCGGCCTGCTCGGGCCAGCGCGCTGTCCACTGGCGGAACGCCTCGGCGATCGGGTCGAAGGGCTCATCAACGGGCACGCGGCTAACCGTACGTCATCCGGCGGACGGATCGCCTGCTAGCGCGGGCCGGCGCTTGACGGACGGGCCGGATTATTTTATCGTCCAAATATTGAACGTCAAAAATTATGACGTTCTACTACCTGCCCTTGGAGGCAACGGTGCCGGCTTCGGCAGACGGAACCGAGCTGCACGTGCCGTCGCACCCGGTGCGATTCGTCACCGCGGCCGCGCTGTTCGACGGGCACGACGCGGCGATCAACATCATGCGGCGCATCCTGCAGGCCCAGGGCGCCGAGGTGATCCACCTCGGGCACGACCGGTCCGTTCGCGACGTCGTGAACGCGGTCCTTGACGAGGACGCCCAGGGCGTGGCGATCAGCTCTTACCAGGGCGGCCACGTGGAGTACTTCGAGTACCTGGCCGGGCTCCTCGCGCAGGCGGGGGCGGGGGCGGTCCGGGTCTTCGGCGGGGGCGGCGGCGTCATCGTGCCGGAGGAGATTCAGCGCCTGTCCAGCGCCGGGGTGCGGATCTTCTCCCCGGAAGACGGCCAGCGGCTGGGCCTGCCGGGAATGATCAACGAGCTGATCGCAGACTGCGACACGGACCTGGCCGCCAGCCCTCCCCCGGCCGAGGCGGTGCTGGCGGGCGAGCGCCGCGCGTTGTCCAGGACGATCACCTGCCTTCAGGAAGGCCGGCTGCCGGACGCTGACCGGGCCGCGCTGGCGGCCGCGGCGGCCTCCCGGCGGGTCCCGGTGCTGGGAATCACCGGAACCGGAGGGTCGGGAAAATCCTCGCTGACGGACGAGCTTGTCCGCCGGCTGCGGACCGACCAGCAGGACAAGCTGCGGGTCGCGGTCCTCGCGGTGGACCCCACCCGGCGGCGCGGGCGGCGGCGCGCTGCTCGGCGACCGCATCCGGATGAACGCGCTCGACGGCGATCACGTGTTCTTCCGGTCGCTGGCGACGCGCGGTGGCGCGGGAACTGCCCGACGGCATCGAGGACATCATCACCGCGTGCCGGGCGGCCGGCTACGACCTCGTCATCCTGGAGACGCCGGGCATCGGGCAGGGCGATGCGGCGGTGACCGGCCTGGCGGACGTGTCGTTGTACGTGATGACGCCCGAGTTCGGTGCGGCGTCGCAGCTCGAGAAGATCGACATGCTCGACTTCGCCGACGCGGTGGCGGTCAACAAGTTCGAGCGGCGCGGTGGCGCGGACGCGGTGCGGGACGTGGCCAGGCAGCTGATCCGCAACCGGGGGGCGTTCGGCGCCCGCCCGCAGGACATGCCGGTGTTCGGCACCAGCGCGGCGACGTTCAACGACACCGGGGTCACCGCCCTTTACCAGCACCTCGCCGGGCTGCTCGATGACCAGGGCCTGCAACTCGCGCCGGGCGTCCTGCCCGCGGTCAGCGGCAAGACGTCCACCGACGCCGCCTCGGTCATCCCGCCGGCCAGGAGCGGCTACCTGGCGGAGATCGCCGCTTCCGTTCGGGACTATCACGAGAAGACCCGGGACCAGGTCGCGGCGGTGCGGCGGGAGGAGCGGCTGGCCGCGGTCCTTGACGAGCTCTCCGGTGAGTCCGAACGGGAGGTGGCATCCCTGCACGCGCAGGCCGCTGCCCTCGTCAGCGAGGGCAGCAAGGCCCTGCTTGCGCGCTGGCCCGCGGTCGTTGACGCTCTACTCGGGCGACGAGCAGGTGGTGCGGGTCCGGGACAAGGAGCTGCGGACCAGGCTGACCAGGGAGTCCCTGTCGGGCAACGTCATCCCCCGGGTGGCGCTGCCCCGGTTCACCGACCACGGGGAGCTGCTGCGGTTCCTGCGGGAGGAGAACCTGCCGGGGTACTTCCCGTTCACCGCCGGGGTGTTCCCGTTCAAGCGGGAGGGCGAGGACCCGGCGCGGATGTTCGCCGGCGAGGGCGACCCGTTCCGGACCAACCGCCGCTTCAAGCTGCTGTCGGCGGGCAGCGCGGCGACCCGGCTGTCCACGGCGTTCGACTCCGTCACCCTGTACGGCCGCGACCCGGGCGAGAGCCCGGACGTGTACGGCAAGGTCGGCACGTCGGGGGTCTCGATCGCCACCCTGGACGACATGAAGGCGCTGTACGACGGGTTCGACCTGGACTCGCCGACAACATCGGTGTCGATGACGATCAACGGGCCCGCCCCGACCATCCTGGCCTTCTTCCTGAATACGGCGATCGACCAGGCAGTAAGCCGCTTCCGTTCTGAACATGAACGGGAGCCCGCCGCCGACGAGGCCGCGGCGCTGCGCGCGGGAGTGCTGGCGACGGTGCGGGGGACGGTGCAGGCGGACATCCTCAAGGAGGACCAGGGTCAGAACACCTGCATCTTCTCCACCGAGTTCTCCTTGCGGATGATGGCCGACATCCAGGAGTGGTTCATCGCCAACCAGGTCCGCAACTTCTACTCGGTGTCGATCTCCGGCTACCACATCGCCGAGGCGGGCGCCAACCCGATCAGCCAGCTCGCCTTCACCCTCGCCAACGGGTTCACCTACGTCGAGTCCTACCTCGCCCGCGGCATGCGGATCGACGACTTCGCGCCGAACTTGTCGTTCTTCTTCTCCAACGGCATGGACCCCGAGTACACGGTGCTCGGCCGGGTCGCCCGGCGGATCTGGGCGGTGGCGATGCGCGACCGCTACGGGGCGAACGAGCGGTCGCAGAAGCTGAAGTACCACATTCAGACCTCCGGCCGGTCTTTGCACGCCCAGGAGATGGCGTTCAACGACATCCGCACCACGCTGCAGGCGCTCTGCGCGATCTACGACAACTGCAACAGCCTGCACACCAACGCGTACGACGAGGCCGTCACCACCCCGTCCGAGGAATCGGTCCGCCGCGCGCTCGCGATCCAGCTGGTCATCGGCCGCGAGTGGGGCCTGGCGGTGAACGAGAACCCGCTGCAGGGCTCGTTCATCGTCGATGAGCTGACCGACCTGGTCGAGGAGGCGGTGCTGCGGGAGTTCGAGGCGATCAGCGCCCGCGGCGGGGTGCTCGGCGCGATGGAGACCGGCTACCAGCGCGGCAAGATCCAGGACGAGTCGATGCTCTACGAGCAGCGCAAGCACGACGGCAGCCTGCCGGTCATCGGCGTCAACACCTTCCGCAACCCGCATGCCGACGACGCCGGCGTCACTCCGGTCCTGCTCGCGCGAGGCACCGACGAGGAGAAGAAGTCCCAGCTCGACCGGGTTCGCGACTTCCAGGAGGAGCACCGGGACGAGGCCCACGGCGCGCTGGCCGCCCTTAAGGACGCCGCCCGGGCCGGCGAGAACGTGTTCGCCGTGCTGATGGACGCCGCCCGGGTGTGCAGCCTGCAGCAGGTCACCGAGGCATTCTTCGAGGTCGGCGGCCAGTACCGCCGCAACGTCTGAAAGACGACATGAGACCAGGAGCAACCCTGATGTACACGCTCACGGAAGAGCACGAGCTGCTGCGCCAGACGGTCCGCGAGCTCGCCGAGGCGAAGATCGCGCCGTTCGCCGCCGCGGTCGACGCGGACGCGCGGTTCCCGGCCGAGGCACTCGACGCGCTGGCCGGCGCCAGCCTGCACGCGGTGCACATCCCCGAGGACTACGGCGGCGAGGGCGCTGACGCGCTCGCCGCCGTGATCGTCATCGAGGAGGTGGCGCGGGCATGCGCTTCCTCTTCGCTGATCCCGGCGGTGAACAAGCTCGGCACGGTCCCGTTGCTGCTCTCCGGTTCGGAAGCGCTCAAGCGGAAGTACCTGCCCCCGGTCGCCCGCGGGGAGGCGCTGTTCTCCTATGCGCTGTCCGAAGCGGGCGCGGGCTCGGACGCCGCCTCCATGAAGACCAGGGCGGTGCGCGACGGGGACCAGTGGGTGCTCAACGGCACCAAGATGTGGATCACCAACGCCGGCGTGTCCCAGTACTACACGGTGATGGCGGTCACCGACCCCGGGCTCGGCGCGCGGGGCATCTCCGCGTTCGTCGTGGAAAAGAGCGACCCCGGGGTGAGCTTCGGCGAGCCGGAGAAGAAGCTCGGCATCAAGGGCTCCCCCACCCGCACGGTCATCCTCGAGGACGTGCGCATTCCCGCGATGAGAATCATCGGCGAGCCGGGCACGGGCTTCAAGACCGCGCTCGCCACCCTCGACCACACCCGCGTTACCATCGCGGCGCAGGCGCTGGGCATCGCCCAGGGCGCGCTTGACTACGCCGTCGGGTACGTCAAGGAGCGCCATCAGTTCGGCCAGGCCATCGCGGACTTCCAGGGAGTGCAGTTCATGCTGGCCGACATGGCGATGAAGGTGGAGGCGGCCCGCCAGCTCACCTACCACGCCGCGGCCCTCTCGGAACAGGCGATGTCGGGCGTGCGCGTACCCGAACCTGACGTTCGTCTCTTCGGCGTGCAAGACCATGGCGTCGGATGCGGCGATGGCGGTCACCACCGACGCGGTGCAGCTCCTGGGCGGCTACGGGTACGTCCGGGACTACCCGGTCGAGCGGATGATGCGCGACGCCAAGATCACCCAGATCTACGAGGGCACGAACCAGATCCAGCGCGTGGTGATGGCCCGCCAGCTGCTCAAGTAGGTTAAACGGGCCGCTGACCTGCTGGTTCTCGGGTTGTGTTGGGCGTGGACGGGCCGTCTGGCTGGCGAGTCGGGCGGCCCGTTCTCATGTCTGGATTGTCCGGTTGGTACCGGTTGTTTCCCGTCGTTTCCGGACCCGGTGCTGAATCGGTGCTGACCCTGGCGTGGGGCTGGTGGTGGTCTGGCTAGCTCCACACTCCGGGATCGGGCTTGATGTCGTTGACGTCCGGCCTCAGGGCAGCGGCCCGAAGTCGGCGTTCGCCTTCTGTTGATACTCCGAAACTGGTCGTAAGGCTAGGTGGGGCCACTAGGTGCGGAAAGCCGCGGAATGCCGGTGGAACGATCAGTCCCTCGGGTTGCTTCCACTGCTTCGGGCTCTGCGCCAGCAGGGCTGGACTAGCGCGCCGTTTGAGCCATAGCTCAGCTAAGACGCGGCAAGCTTCGTCGACGTAGCGGTCGACGGTCTTGGCCAGCTCGTCAAGGATGCCGGAGGCGGTGGCCGTGAAGGTGGCCGCCATGACGCCGCCCGCCTGGATGACGCCGTCGATCTCCGTCAGGGCCGGGGCTATTGGCAGTCGGAGGTTGAAGTCAACCACCTCGTTGCCTTCGAGGTTTCCGGACCAGGTGACGCTGCGGCGCCCGCGATGAACGTAAGTGTTGCGCATTCCCAGGAGCCAGTCACGCCATCCGGCAGGGCGCAGCGGCCTCCGCCTGTTGTAGGTCGGCCTGCAGTTGTGTGAGTACTTGGTTGCCTGGCCTCTCCTTGGCCAGGGACTTTAGCGCCGTGTCCAGGTCCGCCTTTACGAGATTGGAGGGCAAGCCGGCGACGCCGATGATGCAGCCTCCGACGCAGTCGAGTGCGCTTCCCTAGGCTCGCAGGACGCCAGCCAGGTGCGTCTGCACTCGGTGTGTGGCCAGTTCTTCGTAAGGGCTACGAGGCGGCTCGACCGTGGACCGCTCGGCGGTGGCTCCGCGACTCAGCCACTTGCGGAAGTCCTCGGCGGCGTGGTCGTGTTCGAGGCGCTCGACTTGTGCTTCCACCAGGTTGTCCGGAATAGCACGGGCACAAGCGGCCAGGTAATCCGACAGGAGTATCCGCGTCTGCTGGTCGAGGTCCGGGTACGCTTTCCACCAGCCGATCCCATAGACGGCCTTGTCGAGGTCATCCACAATCTCGTCGCCCAGCGCGACTGACGTCGCCAGGTTCAGGCCGAGCGGGCAGGCTACCCGCAGCAGTCCCGGCTCCTCGGGCTTGACTTCCCTTCGGTACGGCTCCGAGAGCCGGGTCACCTCTTCATCGAGCATGGGGGTCCAGGTTCCTCGGGGGACTCGTGTTCTGCAAAACCGATTTGCGGCTGAGGAGGTGCGCGGCGCGAAGAGGCCGCAATGTTAGCCCGCCACCGCGTATCCGCAGGTCACCGGGCCTGCATGGCGGCCGGGGTATATCGGAGGTACACACGAGGTATATCGGCGGACCTAGCGTCCGCGGCCTGGCATGGGGAAGCTGAAGTCCGGGCCGGTAGCCTCGCGTGCGTGACCGACTTGCACAAGTGGCGAGGTATATCGCAGGTCCACGACAGGTCTATGGCCGCCGGCCGAGTCGGTAAGGGCGTTAGCGCCGGTCCTCATGGCCGGCGGCTGCCTGGGCAGAGAAATGGGCTGCGGCGACTTGGTCGGCCAGGTAGCGGCGGACGGCGGCGCGGCTGCGCAGAACGGTGACCTGTGCGTCCCGGGCGTGGCTGTTGATCAGGGCGCGGACGCGCGGGGCCATGCTTTTGCGGTAGCCGAGGATGTAGCGGACGAAGCCCCAGGTGATCCGGTCGTAGACGCCGATGGCCTGGTGCTGGCCGCCGCGGTGGCGGAGCCTGCGCACGGCGATGCCCCGCAGGCAGGCCCAGCCAGGCAGGTCGAGGAAGATCAGCGTGTCGGCGGCCTCCAGGCGGATCGGCAGGGTGGAGGCGTAGTTCCCGTCGATGATCCAGCGCGGGGCGGTGACGAGTTCGCGTTGCAGGCTGGCGAACGTCTCCTGGTTCAGGGGCTTCCAGTCTTTGTCGTAGTACAGGGCGTCGAGGTGAACGGGCGTGATGCCGAGCCGGGCGCCCAGGACGCGGGCGAGGCGGGACTTGCCGCTGCCTCCGCAGCCGACGATCGCGATCCGCTCCACGGGACTGACACTAGCGTTCCCGAATGGAGGGAGCCTCGCTCAGTTGCCGTCGGCTGGCCTGCTGTACTCCTTGAGCGTATCTTCGGTGACGGTGCTGCTGATGAGTTCGAGGGTCCAGGGGCCGGTGTTGAGGTCGAAGTCGCGGCCGAAGCCGACCCACTTGCCGGTCATCTTCCGGCCGTTGGCTCGAGCAGGAGCTGGATCGCGCCGTGGTAGACGGCGCCCTGGTGATAGCCGGCGGGGTTGGTCTCCTCGGTCCAGGTACCGGTTAGGACCTGGCCGTTGGCGGTCAGGTCGTCGGAGCCGGGAGCGTGATCCCGGGGTTGACCTGACCTGGAGCCGGGTGCCGTGTTGGACGACGGCGACGTAGTGGTGACTGGTGAACGTCGCGCCCCTGCCGGTGCTTTCGTACTCGTAGCTGCTGAGCCAGATGCCGGTCAGCGGACCCGGCTGTGCCTTGGGGTCGGCCACGGGTATCCACGGCCCCGAGCCGGTGGCCAGGGCCTCGTCGGGGTCGAGGCCGTAGCGCTCGGCGGCGGTATCGAATCCGAGGCTGGCGACCGGCTTGCCGGTGACGTACTCCAGCGCGCGGATATAGACCGCGCGGGGCAGGGTCACCTCGCCGGCTTCCCAGCGCTGCACGAGCCGCTTGGAGCAGCCGTTCGGGGTGCCAAGCCGCTGCCCAGCGTCGCGTATCGCCACGGCCATCTCGTCCTGGCTCAGACGCAGGGCCAGGCGCGCCTGCCGTAGCGCGGTGTTAGGGGCCATGACCACGAGAGTACCCGCCAGTTATGATCTGTAACGTCATTTCGACACCCTAAAAGACGTCTAAACGACGCCCCTTTGACATCGCAACGTCGTCATTCGGAAGCGTACCGTCGTGCCAGCGAGACCGCACGCGACGTGGCATCCCCGGAAGGCAGCACGATGGCACAGCCAGGACAGCACGTCGCCGGGCCTGGGCTACGCCCAGGCCCGGCGTGGCCGGCATCCAGCGTCATGCCGCCGCTCGCTGCCCTGCCGACCGCGCCGTCCGCGGCGCGGGCTCACGTCCGCGCGACGCTGGCGACGTGGCGGATGAGCGGCCTCGCTGATGCCCTTGAGCTGGTCGTGAGCGAGCTAGTAGCCAACGGCGTCAGCGCGTCCGCGGACGGCGACGGTGCTCCGAGGTACTTGGCGGGGCGCAAGCCCGTGATCCGGCTGTGCCTGCTCACAGACGGGGCGCGACTGGTGGCCGAGGTCTGAGACGAGCACCAGGCGTCCCAGTCCGTCTCAGCGCCGGGGCCGATGACGAGAGCGGTCGGGGTCTGGCCCTCGTCGACATGATCACCGGCTCCCGCTGGGGATGGCATCCCGCGAGGTCAGGACGGGGCAAGTGCGTCTGGGCCGAGTTCGCCGTCCCGGCCGTGACCAACGAAAGTTCAGCCAGTAAGTAACCATCAAGGTAGGAAGGCGGCACGGAATGAACACTCCGGTAGCACGTCCCACGTTCGCTCTGATGGGGTCGCGGGGTGCATCGCCCGCCGCCATCTGGAAGCGATCCGGGAAGCGGTGGCACCTTAATCGCGTGCCACGACCTCACCGACTCGGTCGGCATCCTCGACAGCTACTTCCCGGATGCGAGGTTCTTCACCGACGGCACGCGGTTTGAGGACTTCCTTAGCCAGCCGGGCAGCACGCCAGACTATTTCGTAGTCTGCACGCCGAACGACCTGCATACCGAGCACGCGGCACTCGGCCTGCGGGTCGGTGCTGACGTGATTCTCGAAAAGCCGCCAGCGATGAGCGGCCAGGAAGTGGAAGCCCTGACCGTACTGCAAGCCGAGTCCGGGCACGCCATCCACCCGGTCCTCCAACTGCGTTACCACGACAGCCTGCGGCGGTTCAGGAAGATGATGGAATGGCGCAACCCGGAACGCCCAGTTGAGGTCACCGTCAGGTACATCACCCGCCGAGGACAGTGGTTCGGGACCTCCTGGAAGGGCGACCAGGCCCGGAGCGGGACCATCATCTTCAACATCGGCATCCACCTGCTCGACGGCCTCACCTGGGCGATCGGAGCAGCACCGGAAGTCATCCGGGCGCACGCCGACCCCGCCGGAGACCGCGCCAAGGGCAGGCTCCAGTTCGGCGCGGTCACCGTCGACTGGACCTTGTCGACCAGGGAAACCGACCTGCCATCGGGCGCCCGTGCGGGCGCGGCCCGGTACATCGCGGTGGACGGAGACATCATCTGCGACTTCTCCGACTACTTCCGGCTCCACACCATCGTGTATCGGGAGATCATCGCGGGCCGGGGCCACCGGATCGAGGACGCGGCCGGTGCCGTAGGCTTGCCGAGCGAGTCCGCCGAATGGCCGAGATCGAGCTGCCTGCCGCGCGCTGATCGCAGTACCGGTTAGCTGCCCAATCGGTAATAATGCGGGCGATCCGGGGACCGGACGCGCCGTCCCATAGCGGCGGCAGTTCCCGGGCGTACGGTCCCCGGGCAAGGGCGTCCTGCGCGGCGGACACCAGTTCGTCGGCACGGACAAGTCTGTTGCTGCCGCTGGTGACGGTGACCGGCCGCTCGGTGACCGGGCGCAGGGTCAGGCACGGGACCCGCAGGAACGTGGTCTCCTCCTGCACCCCGGCCGAGTCCGTGATGGCCGCCGCCGCGCCGCGTACCAGAGACATGAACTCCAGGTAGCCGAGCGGCTCGCGCATCCGGATACCCGGATGCTCCGCTAGCCCGGCCGCCTCGAACACGGCCCGGCCGCGCGGGTGGACCGGCATGATCACCGGCGCCATGTCCGCGACCTCGTGCATCGCCTTGACCAGCAGCGCGGCCGCCTCCGCGCTGTCGACGTTGAACGGCCGGTGCAACGTCGCGACCAGGTACCGTTCCGGAAGGCCGTGCGCGGCCCGGGCTGCCTCGGCGTCCAGCCTGTCCAGGCAGGCGACCAGCGTGTCGATCATCGTGTTGCCGACGAAGTGCACTCCGTCCGAGGCGATTCCCTCGTGCCCAGGTAGCCGATCGCCTCCGGCGAGGTTATGAACAGCAGCTCGCAGAGCTGGTCCGTGAGCGTGCGGTTGATCTCCTCCGGCATCGTGTTGTCGAAGCTCCGCAGCCCCGCCTCGACGTGCGCGACCGGCACGTGCAGCTTGGCCGCCGCGAGCGCGGCCCCGAGCGTGGAGTTGACGTCCCCGTAGACGACCAGCAGCGCGGGGCGGCGGGCCATGAGCTCCCGCTCCACGCCGGCGATGACCGCCGCCGTCTGCTCCCCGTGCGCGCCGGAGCCGACATGCAGGTTCACGTCCGGCTGCGGCAGGCCAAGGTCGGCGAAGAACACGTCGGACATCCGCGCGTCGTAATGCTGGCCCGTGTGAATGAGTGTCTGATCGACGCCGGCCTCGCCGAGCGCGCGGATAACCGGCGCGGCCTTCATGAAGTTCGGCCGGGCGCAAGCGCATGCGTAACCAGAGCCTGCATCGCTGTCCTTTACCGGAATCCAACAAGAGGGACAAATCTCACGAACCGCAGCGGCCGTGGCCGCCCGTGCGAGCCTACCGACCGTAGCCTGAGCCGCGTGCCCAGTTGACCTTACTTGAGTGCAGTGTTCAATTACGGATGGAACGCGAGCCGAACCGTCGCCATTCTGAACCGCCAGCTAATCCGTACTCTATTCCGTACACCGCTTACACCGGTATTACTTGACGGCGGGGAATGCGCAGGACCCGGCGAAAATAAACCTTCCGGTAGACTCCCAGACTTTATATACGCGCACAGCTCGTAAAACAATCGTAGATGGCGCGGCGGAGATGCATGCTGACATATAAATCCCACGGTCTCCGTCACAGGACAGGGAGCCGGACAGTGACGCGATCTGACCTCTGCTCGTGCGCTGAAGCGCGTGCTCATCCTTGAGCAGAGAGCGCGATGGCCTGGCATGAGCAGGTACGCGACGCGGCAAGCAGGCAGGCGGCAGGGCGAGGTAGCAGGAATCACCGACACGGTCGCCGCCGACTTGGCGGCAGGACCGACGATCTCACTGGTCTTCGAGCAGCCACTTCGCCTTGCGTCCGACAAGAAAAACTCGGACTGAGATGAAAAAAGAGGCTGAAAACCCGATTTATGAGTTGTCGGCGGGCGGAGGCTGCCGTGACGGCCGTCCAGGGCGACCGCGAACTTGACGACGTGGCCGCAGGTGAGCGTGCATACGTCCGGCACCGGGCTGCCGGCGCACGGCTCCCGTGGGCGGGTCCAACCGCCTGATCACGGTTGAGGAGCTGGCTGCCTACCTCGGCGTACCGAAGAAGACCGTCTACGGCTGCTGGCGGCAATGGGGCCTTACGGCCTGCAAGGTCGGACGCCACCAGCGGTTCCGCGATCGGCACGTGGAGGAGTGGCTCAAGTCACGGGAGGCATGACCATGGCGAGGATCTACAAACGCTGCAACTGCCCGAAACCGATATGGAGGTCTGCCCGCATGCCTGGGTGGTCCGCTACCGGACACCCGGCGGACGGTCAAACCCAGCGCGAGCAGTCGTTCGTGAAGAGCGCGTGACGCGGACGACTTCGCCCTGAAGGTAGAGCACGACAAACGCGCCCACGTCTTCATCGACCCCGGGCCGGGCGGGGCTGTTCAGGGTCGAGGCCGAGACCTGGCTGGACCGGCACCTCGGCGCCGACAACAGCATCGCCACCTACCGGTCGGTCCTTCGCGCCCACGTCGACCCGGCGATGGGTGGCAAGCCGCTCGCGGCGATCCGGCGCGACGACATCAAGACCCTGATCGCCGCCATGCGCCCCAAGGGCCTGTCGCGCAGCCGGATCGGCTGCGCCCACCTGGTCATCAGCGCGGTCCTCAGCGAGGCCGTCCGGGACAAGAAACTCGCCGAATCCCCCTGCATCGCGATCGAACTGCCCGGCGTCGTCATCGAGAAAGACTTCATCCTGCCCGCCCACGCCCAGATTGAAGCGCTCGCCGCCGGGCTTCCGCCAGACTGGGCGTCCACCATATGGCTGATGCTCGGCTGCGGCCTGCGGATCGGCGAAGCGCTCGCCGTCAACCTCCGCTGCCGGATCATCCGAGGCACCATCCTGCGCGTGCGCGAGCAGGTCGACCCAGCAGCGCAGCTCCGGCCGCTGAAGTTCCGCATAGAAGGGGACTTCCGGGACATCCCGCTGCCGCAGTACGTTCAGCGACGCCATCGACAAGCACATCGCCGACCACGGCACGACCCGCGACGGCTACCTCTTCCAGGGCCGCAAGTACAAGCTAGTTATCCGCCGCAGCTACCAGGAGGACTTCAGCCCGTCCGCCGCCAGAGCCGGGCTGCCGCCGCAGTTCATCCCGCACTCGCTGCGGCACCTCTTCGCGTCTACCGCTCTGGCCGAGGGCATCCCGATCACCGAGGTCTCCCGCTGGCTCGGTCATCACAGCATCGAGGTCACCCACCGGATCTACGGCCACCTCGTGCCCAGCTCCTTCGACCGCGCCCGCACCGCCCTCGACGCCGCCTACCAGGCCAGTCGCCAGGAACGACTGCGGAGAGCCGTAGCTCCACGCTAGTAAGGACGGCCGCTTGGTGATCGGCCTGGTGGCTCGTTTCGCGTCCCTAGCAGCAGTTCCATGCAGTCCGTCCCGCACCACCTACGGCCTTTTCCCGCTGTTGTCGTTGGGGCAGCATGATGTGCCGATGCCGATGGAGTGGCCGGGTGTCCCGCCAACCGGCGCGGACACCCGGCCGTCAGCCTTAGTGCTGCCTACGGATCCTGCTCGCGCGATGGCGGAGAGCCACGTCAACAATCGTGATGACGGACGCGGCCATCGCCAGAACGTCGCTAGCGAGATTGAGGATGCTGATTGCCTGTTCCATGAAGCGTTCCTGTCGCTAGTTGCGATCAGGCCTGGGCTCCGTTGACAGGCATGAGCGTGTTGCCCGTGCCAGGGAGACTGCCGATGAGTCTCGTCTGTTCCTGACGCCACGCGACGGATCGCTGACCAGCAAGGAGGTCACGCAGCTGCAGAACAAGTGAGATACTTCGGGAGAACGAGTGGAGCATCTCTTCATGGGGCGCGCATGGGCGTCAGGAGGACTAGCGGGGATGGGGCGATCCGTCAAACCCAAGTCAGTGGCCCGATCCGTCCGCAGCTCGTAGTTGGTTCGAACTCTTGAGCAGAATTCGCGCGGATCATGAAATGCCGACCGAGGAAGTCATCGCCGAGAGGATGGGGTTGAAATCCCGGTCGCGAGTGAGTGCCTTGTTGCGCAACGCGCTTCCAAGAATGACGCGCAGGCCGAGAAACTCCTTGAAGCCCTGGGTGCTTGGCCGGGGCAGAAATTGCTTGGCAAGGACTTGTATCGCGTCATAAAGTCTAATCCTCATGAGGTTTCTGCTGTCGCGCCCAGGGGTGCCAGGAAGGGGAATAAGGAAGAGGTATTCGAAAGAGAAGCGCATCTGGAGATGCGAGTCCAGTGAACCGTTTTTTCGCTGCCGTACATCGAGCGCGATGTTGAAGCCGAGATCCAAGGTTGCCTGCAGGAAGGGCGGCCCGTCCTGCTAGTCGGACCATCGATGGTAGGGAAAAAGCAATCGCCGCTACAGTGATCAAGAACACTTATGACGAACAAGCGTGGCTCATTCCCGGCACTAAGGAAGCGCTCGCCGCGCTTGGAATTGCCACTCCGCCAGTCCGTGATTCGATGATCTTCCTCGATGACATCGAGCGTCTCTTGGCAGTAGGAGGGATCACCCAGGCGGAATTTATCGGCCTCGCTAAACGGAATGCCATCGTCGGCACGATCCGGAACATAAGTACGATGCTTACCTTCCACTGATCGGCTTCGGCTGCTGGAGTGGGATATTCTCAGCATACTTAGTCGGGTCTTCGTTAAACGTGCTCTCGGCACTCGCAGAGGCGCGGTTGCGCGACGCAGTGCCTGACTCTGAACTCTGCGATCGGATCACCCGGATCGGTATCGGCGAGTACGTTGGTGCAGCAGAGGTAATCGCAGACGCACTGCACGCGGGAAGCCCGCTTGGCCGCGCGTTGGTCCTCGGTGTCGGGACTGGGCACGTGCGGGCATGCGGAAACCCGTGCCGAGGCACTGCTCCAAGCATGGCCACCTCGATACCCCCGGAATCGCTTGGTCGTCAGGTGACCAGGGCTTCGAGGATGCGCTCCAGTGGGCCACCCGTGAAATCAATCCGACAGTATCCCTACTCCAGCCAGAAGATCATGACTGCTTCGGCATCTTCGACTACGCCCTCTGATCTCCTTGCCGTGAGCGGAAATCCATACGCATGGCGCATGGCCGCTTTTTATCGGGAACGCAGACCCTGCGGAACTGGTAGCCATCGGCCAGGCAGCAAAGCGCGACGGGTGCCTGCAGGTGGCGGAGCAAGCGTGGCGCGCGGCTGAGGAAACTGAGGATCCTGAGAGCGCTGCCTTCGGCGCACTGTACCTCGGATCACTGCTCATCGGGCAAGGTCGAACGGGGGATGCGCGATCTGCCTATGAGCGAGCTATTGGTCTTTGGAAGAGCCCAGGCCGGCCCTGTTGCAGCCTTCGATCTCGGATACATGCTCAAGGAAAGCGGCGATTTGGATGGGGCGATCTCCTTTTATCAGAAGGCGATCGATTCCGGACACTGGTGGGCAGCTCCGGCGTCGGCATACAATCTCGGCAACCTGCTGAAGTCGCAAGGCGACGCGGCAGGCGCAGAACGGGCATACCAAAAGGCCATCGATTTCGATCTCGATCTTGCCCAAATCAAGGACATCGTCAGGAAGGGGCTGAGAGGGAAAGATGTTCCAGTTGTATTCGAACTAATCGACGCGCGTCGCTATCCGCCTGACCCTGAGATCACAGTGAGGGCAGCAATCAAGCTCGCGCAACTGCAAGCCGCGCGCCGTGATTTCGAGGCAGCCCGAAAAACTTATCTGCGATTGACTCGCGTAGGTTCGAGCTTCACTGCCGCTTCGGTGATGCTAAATCTCGGAAACCTTCTATACAAGTACGGAGACCGTCTAGGAGCCGAGGAAGCCTATCGTCGCGCGATGGAGGTCGGCGACGCTGAAGTCGGGCCGAAGGCCGCAGTCAACCTGGGGGGCTTGCTCATTAAGAGCGACGACGTTGAGCGAGGCAGGAGAGCACTCCAATATGCGGTTGACAGTGGGCACCCCGAAGCAAGAGCGTCAGCGGCGCTGACCTTGGGTTCTTTGCTAGAGCGGGACGGCGACACGGATCGAGCCGTGGTGATGTACCAGCACGCTGTGAACTGTGCCGTCCCTGAGATTGCCGAGGCTGCCCGTCGGCGTCTGAATGCACTTACGTGAAGTGCAAGACAGTAGGAGTTGGCGATCCCAAGCGGGTGCTGATCGAATGGACACCGACAGCGTTAGGCGGACGTGCTGAATCCGTGCTGACCCACGCCCACCGACAGGCCATCTACCTGCGAAAACTGCCATCCGGTCCACGATCACCCAGATCTACGAGGGCACCAACCAGATCCAGCGGGTCGTCATGGCCCGCCAGCTTCTACAGGGTCATGGCTGACCGACCCGAGTCAGCCGCCTCCGTTCGGACTAACCACGCCTGTTAACAAGGAGAGACCCCCATGCCGCAGCCAGTACTCGTAGCCGGAGCGCGTACGCCGATCGGCAAGCTGCTCGGTTCCCTGTCCGCGCTATCGGCGGCGGAACTTGGCGGCATCGCGGTCCAAGCCGCTCTTGAGCGGGCCGGGATCGCCGGTGACCGGGTTGACGCCGTCTTCCTGGGCAATGTCGTCCAGGCGGGGGCCGGGCCCAACCCGGCCCGGTTGGCCGCGGCCCGTGGCGGCATCCCGATGACCGTGCCCGCGACGACGGTGAACAAGCTGTGCCTGTCCGGGCTGGCCACGATCGCGCAGGCCGCCCTGCAAGTGCAGGCCGGCTACAGCCGGGTCCTTGTCGCGGGCGGCATGGAGTCGATGTCGAACGCGCCTTACCTGATGCGAGACACCCGGCGCGGGCTGCGCTACGGGAGCGGCGCGCCGGTTGAGGACGCCCTGGACAGCGACGCGCTCGTCTGCGGGTTCGACGGCGTCTCGATGGGCGCCGCGACCGACCGCTACCAGGCGAGACTCGGCGGAATCAGCCGCGGCGACCAGGACGAGTTCGCGGCCGAGTCGCACGCGCGGGCCGTCGCGGCCGTCAAGGAGGGCCGGCTGGCCGAAGAGATCGTGCCGGTGTCCGGGGCTGGCTCCAACGGCGGGGTGAACCTTGAACAGGATGAGGGCATCCGCCCGGGAACCACGACTGAGCGGCTGGGCCGGTTGCGGCCCGCCTTCAGCCCCGAGGGCACGATTACCGCGGGCTCCGCGTCCCAGCTGTCGGACGGGGCCTGCGCTGTGGTCGTCATGGACAGAGACGAGGCCGAGCGGCGAGGGTTGCCGTGGCTGGCCGAGATCGGCAGCTACGGCACGGTCGCCGGCCCTGGTCCCTCCCTGCTCCACCAGCCCGCTGGCGCGATCCGGGACGCCCTCCGCCGGGACGGCGGCCTGCGAGTTGATGACCTGGACCTGATCGAGATCAACGAGGCGTTCGCCGCCGTGGCGCTCGCCTCCATGCGGGAACTGGGTGCTTCGAAGGACCGGGTCAACGTGAACGGCGGCGCGATCGCGCTCGGTCACCCGGTCGGAATGAGCGGCGCCCGCGTGGTCCTCACGCTCGCGCTCGAGCTGAGGCGCAGGGGCGGCGGGGTCGGCGCCGCCGCGCTGTGCGGTGGCGGCGGCCAGGGCGATGCACTCATCCTCCGTGTCCCTGACGAATGACAGCGGTTCCTGAGCCCCCTCTCGATGACCTCGGCCGCCCCGTCCCGGTGACCCGGCCGGCCCGCCGGGTCGTGTCACTGGTGCCTTCGCTGACCGAGTCGGTGGCGGCGGCCCGCCCGGAGGCCCTGGTGGGCATCACCGACTGGTGCACCCATCCGCCCGGGCTGCAAGTAACAAGGGTGCGGGGCACCAAGAACCCCAACCTCGCCGCCATCGCAGAGCCTAGCAGCCCGATATCGTGCTCGCCAACCAGGAAGAGAACCGCCGCCTCGACGTGGACCGGCTTCGCGCGGCCGGGATACCGGTCTGGGTGACGGTCATCCGGACCCTGGACGAGGCCATTGCCTCCCTGCGGCGGATGTTCACCGTTGCCCTCGGCTGGCCCGAGCCGGACTGGCTCGCCGAGGCGGACCAGGTATGGCGGGCGCCTCCGGCGGGTCCCCGGTTGCGGGCGGTCATCCCGGTGTGGCGCGACCCCTGGATGGTCGTCGGCTCGGACACCTTCACCGGCGACCTCGCCGCCAGGCTCGGGCTCGACAATGTCTATCGCGACCACGCCGAGCGCTACCCGCACGTCACGCTGGCGGACATAGCCGGGCGGCGACCCGATGTCGTTGTCCTGCCCGACGAGCCGTACCCGTTCAGCCCGGCCGACGGCCCTGAGGCATTCCCCGGCTACCGGGTCGCGCTTGTCGAGGGACGCAGCCTTACCTGGTACGGGCCGTCCCTCCTGGCCGCGCGAAGGCTGCTGGCCGGGCAACTCGCCGCCGCGTCCGTGCGCCTCCGGTGACCCCATCAGGCTGAGCCGGGCTGGCTATGCGCGCTTGACGCGGTCAGCCAGGCAGCCCGGAATGGTCGCCGCGGCCTGCGCGTCAATAGCTGCTCGGCGGTCCAGCCGGGGAACATTTCCTCGAGGACGCGGCAGTGGTCGGCATACGGGAGGCTACGGACTGCGCCGGTCAGCCAGCGGTGGAGCTGTGTTGTCTCTTGCCGGTTCCTGTAGTGACTATGACCTCGGTCGATAGTCTCAGCGGTTCCTCGGCGTCTCCTTACGTTCACGCCCTGGAACACGTGCCGGCTGATAGCTGGGAACTGCTCGTCCATACTCCGTGAGGCTAGAATCGATCAAAACGATCGATACGATCGAATCGATCAAAGGATGGACCTTGGCGCCGCCAGCACTGAACCAGCCGTTGCAGGACGAGACCTACCTGCCTGACCAGGACGCTGCCGAGATCATCGACTTCCTGTCCGCCCTGCAGGACCGCGGTTGGGATCCGGCCGAGCCTCGCCCTCGGCTGACAGGGCCGGACGGACGGAGCGTTGAGCTGCCCGAGCCGATGTTCGAGGTGCTGCTGCAGGTCGCGGCCGCGATGAGGGCGGGCCTGGCCGTTACCATTGCCCCGCATCACATGCTGCTATCCACCCAGGAGGCCGCCGACCTGCTGCGCATCTCCCGCACCACCCTGGTGCGCCTGCTGGAGACCGGCGCGATCCCGTTTGGGAAGCCGAACCGCCACCGCAGGGTCCGTCTGGATGACCTGTTGGAGTACCGCAGGCGGCAACGGAGCGCGGCAGAGCTCGCGCTGGCGGACATGATTGCCGACACCGAGCGCCTGGGCCTCTACGGCGTCGACTCCGAGGACGTCAGAGCCGCCCTGAGAGCCACGAGGAAGGAGCCCGGAGGATAGACCGCACTCCTGATGCCTACGCTGAGCGGTTTGAGGATTGAGGGGAAGAAATGAGCCAGCCTCCGCTGAACAACCCAGGCGCAAGGTACTGGGGACGACCTGGTGGAAGAGTTCGACTTCTCACCAGAAGAGAAACGCGAGAGCCGCGGCGCCGATCAAATGATCGCCGAGGTCAGGGCACGGCGCCTGGCCGCAGTCCGCAAGCGCCAGAACGCCACCTAGGTCGAGGTTGCCGCCGCCACGGTGTCAGCCAAACTCGCGCGCCCGGCTGGTCATCCCGTGACCGTCCGCCTACCCACGGGGTTGGGCAACCGTCACGGGAGAGGTAGAGCACCCAACCGTTCGACGGTGGCCCGTGGCGCGGCGACACCGACTACCGTGAGTACGACTATGATCGCGATATGCCAAACCCCTTCCCTTCGTTGAAGGCCTCCGCGATGCTTGCGGTGCTGACCCGCGAACTTGGGTATGAGGTAGTTAGGCAGAAGGGCTCTCATCGTCGGCTAGAGGCCGAAGGAAGACCAGGGCTGACCTTCGCGTTCCATGACGGTGAGAGCTTGTCTCCGGGAGAGGTTCGGGACATCCTGGTCAAGCAGGTCGGGCTCAAGGCGAACGAGGCACTGAAGGTGGTGAGGTAAGTGGAGGAGCTGCAGGTAATCGTCAGGCTTTCCGATGATGGCAAGGCCTACGCAACTTCGCCGCAAGCACCTGGGCTGGCGTTTGGACGATCGTCTCTAGATCTGCTGCTTAAAGAACTGGATGACGTGTTGTCCTTCCACTTTGATGCCCCGGGACCGTTCAATGTCGCACTGCATGTTGAACGGCATCTCGAAGTAGCAGATGGTGAGCTCGTTATCCGTATCGCCCAAGACGCAAACGCGAGAGACCGCGAAGCTGTTGCGCGACGGATTATGGAAGTCATCGCGATACCCGGGCAGGCTCGGTCACTCGTTTCGGCACCGAACACAGTCGGTGAGTCTGTCTACGTGTGCGCAGTCCCGTCCGACACTCTCCATTGGCTGAGCGTGCAGATTCAACCTGGTGAAAGGGTCAACGCCGCTCTGGCCATCGCGGATAACTTCCTCTATACGCTTCCCGTGGCCACACAATCTGATGGTGTGCCGATTTGGGCCGAAGGAGCAGCATCGCCAGAGACCGAGTTGTCCGAAGTCATGCAGAGGAATCGCGTTGTGACTCCTCAGCGTTTGGACAGCCTGGAGGTCTGCTAGGCCGGAACTCCTGACCCGCCTGTTCCAGCAGACGCAGATCGACCGGGCGGGCGGGTGATCACGAGCCGTCCCGTCTTGGGTCTCATCGAGCTGGAATCCCCTGGGTGGCGATCGCCACCCAGAAGGCCCCGAACGGATGATCAGGACGGCTGCGCGCATGTTCCCGCAGCGTCTCCAGGGCATCCTTCGCCGATTCTCAGCCGTCACGACAGTGTCCGGCGGGAAACGTTGAGCCACCATGCCGTGGCGCCCCTCAGCGGGCCGACGCGCTGTGAACGGCCATTGGGAAATCCGGTTGGGTGGTCTTGTTTTCTCCGGGCTGGCGGCCACCAGTTTTCCAGGCTGGTGGCCGCGTGTTCTCCCGGCGGGCGGGGTTAACTCTCCAGCGGACTCACCCCCTTGCCTGCGAGAGCCTCGGCGAGGCGGTGCGAGTCGCCCTTGGTCAGTACCAGGTGGGCGTGGTGGAGCAGGCGGTCGACGGTGGCGGTAGCGAGGGTCTTCGGCATGATGGTGTCGAATCCGGAGGGGTGGATGTTGCTGGTCACCGCGACGGAGCGTCTTTCGTAGGCGACGTCGGTGATGCGGTAGAACGCCTCGGCGGCGTCCTGCCCGGCGGGGAGCATGCCGATGTCGTCGACGACGACGAGGTCGCTGCGGCAGATCCGGGCGACGGTCCGGGCCACAGATCCGTCGGCCTTGGCCTTGCCGATCGCGGCGGTGAGGGTCTCCAGGGTGAACCAGGCGACGCGCAGGTCCTTCTCGATCGCGGCGTGGGCGACGGCCTCGGCGAAGTGGCTCTTGCCGGTGCCGGACGGGCCGGCGATGACGAGGTTCTCTGCCCGTCCGATCCATTCCAGGGTGATCAGGGCGTTCTGGGTGGCCTCGGGGATGGAGGACTCCTCGGGCCGCCAGGAGGAGAACGTCTTCCCGGAGGGGAACGCGGCGCTCTTGCGGCGCATCCGCCGGGTGGCCGCATCGCGTCCGGTGACTTCCTCGGCGAGCAGGACGCGCAGGACCTCGGCGGGTTCCCATCGCTGGGCGCGGGCGGTGGCAAGCACGTCGGGGGCTGCCTTGCGCATGTAGGGCAGGCGCATCCGGCGCAGGAGCGCGTCGAGCTCGGCTTGGAGCGGCAAGCCCTCGAAGGCGGTCACCGTGCCTGCCCGGCGAGCGGGAGCTCGGTGGGGGTCCAGCCGGGCGGCCAGGTCCGCGGAGCTGCCGCCGGCGACCAGGCCAGCTGCTCGAGGTCGGCCAGGGCGAGGCCGCGCCTGGCCGCGGGCGCGCAGCGCCGAGAGGATCTGCTCGCAGGTGCCGAGCAGGCGGCCTGCGCGGCACGAAGTCCTGGTCACAGGGCTGTCACGATCGCTCTCCTGTCAGTTTCAGGGTTCAGGCCTCGCGGTGGCGCACCGAGGAAGGCCGCCTGGCGCACGCCTCGCCGCAGATTACCTGCGTGCAGGCAGGACAGCGTCGTCGGCTGGGCCTGGCTCTGAGCGGCAGCGTCCTGCCTGCTGCTGCGCCGAGCCTGGCCCAGCCGGAGGTGCCGGGCTGGGCCGAGTGCACCTCGCTGGCGATGACGACCTCGCCGGGGGCGCGCTCGGCGGCCAGGTGGTCGACGATCGAGGCCAGGTCGCCGGCGGTGAAGCGGCCGGCGATTGCCGCCAGCCCGAGCGCCGCGTCGACCCTTTCCCGCGCCGACCACCGAGGCCAGCTCCACGGCGCGGGCCATCTTGGAGCGGATCCGCTGGTCGCGCCGGAGGCGGCCGCCTCGGCCAGCCACCGCTGCGCGCCGTCGCCGATCGCCAGGAACGCGGCCTCGGCCTCGGTCCGCGGCCTCGGCCGGGGCTGGCGCGGCCCGTTCCCGCCCGGGTGGTGCGGGTAGTGCTCGTCGCAGATCTGACGGGCTGCCCGGGGTCGACAGCCGGTGCCGGGCGATCTCGGCCGCCCCGCGGCCGGTGCGGGCAGTGATCACCAGCTCCTCCCCGGCGACCCGGCACCACACCCTGGTGCCGCCGTGGCCGGGCGGGGTGGAGTAGCGGACCGACCCGAACCGGACTGTCTGGTCGTCGCCAACCAGCCGCTCCTCGCCCAGCGCGAGCGCGTAAGGCTCGTCCGGCAGCGGGTGCAGCATCTCCCGCTCGGCGGCCAGCCTGTCCGCGGGAACGGCGGCGGTCTCGCGGTCAACCCGGGCGTCGACCCGGCCGCAGAACTCGCGGCAGGCCTCCTCCAGGTCCGCGAAACTGCCGTAGGCGTCCAGCAGGTTCGCCCCCGAGGGCACCAGGTCGGCCTTGGCGATCTTCACCGTCGCCTCTACGCCGCCCTTGGACTCGGGGTCGAACGGCACGCACGTCTGCACCTTGCAGCCGTAATGCCGGCCGAGCGCGACCATCTCCGGGTGCCGCACGGGTATCCCGGCGACGTGGTCCATGGTGACGGTGCGCGCGTTGTCGGTCAGCAGGTAGGTCGGCGCGCCGCCAACGCGTTCAGCGCCTGGTCGATGCACCAGGTCAAGGTGCCGGCCTGCTGGTCCCAGACCGGGATAACCACCCGGAACCGGGACCAGGCCAGCCACGCGCAGAACAGCTGGGCCTTCCGGCCCCCGATCCGCGGGCCGTCGCCCCAGTCCCACTGCAGCCACATCCCCGGTTCCGGTATCCACGGCCGGTAGCGCCTTCGCCGGCCCGCCTGCCAGGCCTGCTTCACCTCCGCGACCGCCCGCCGGGTCGACCGCTCCGACCCCCGGTAGCCCATCGAGGCAAGCTTGCGATGGGCGACGTCCGCCCGGATCTTCCCCTTCGACCGGTCAACCAGTTCCTCGACCTTCGGCATGAACTCATCGATCAGCCGCGGCCTCGCCGTCTTCGCCAGCGGGTCACCGCCGGCGTCCCGGATCGCCACGTAACGGGCGACCGTCTTCGCATCGCACCCGGTCAGCTGCGCAGCCGACCAGGCCGTCCCCGTGAGGTCGAACGCCTCGAAAATCTCCATAATCTTCCCTGCCAGACTTGGTCATGGGTCCCTCCGGACACCGATGGGTAAGGCGAACCACCTCAAACCCATCCACACCGGAGGGACCGCCTGCATCACGACACGCCGTGAGCCGGCACAGAACAAGACCAGCCACCCAGGCCATAAATGGCCGCAAGACTGGAGAAACGATGGCCGCGAACCAGGAGCTAACTGACCGCACACCCGTATTTTCACGTGGCCGCTAGCACGCGCGGTGCAGGAGTTGCCGGGGCGTGGCGCCCTTCTAGTCGTTGCCGGGCGGGGGCAGCAGGTCGGTCTGAACTGGGGGCGAGGCTCTGCGACCGCGCGATGAAGGCCAGGACGGCGTGTAGCCCTCAAGTCCTGGCGCGTCAGTGCCCCGCCGGACGAGCGGGGCACTGACGCGACGGCGCGACATCAGGATGTACGCCTTCCGACGCCCGTGATTTCTTGACGGGATTCACTAGGGGCGAGGAAGGACAATGGGGACTATGAGCATGCTGCCGATGCTGGGCAACCTAGCGTGGGCGCCCGTTCCGGCGATCGAGAGCGTGGAGGTACTCGACCGCTTCAACGGCGTTCCCACGTTCGGCCTGTTCAGCACGGGCGGAGAGCGGCAGCTGTTCTGGCGGATTTCCGGCTACGTCCCGCAATCCATGTCGATCTGGCTTTATCTTCCGCTCACGGCCAGCGACGAGAACCGCCTGGCGACCGCGGAACCGTCGGATCTCCTCGCCGGGCTTGTCTTCCAGGCCAGCGAACCGCGATACGCGACTATCGGGGTTGCCACCAACTACCGGCTGGTCTTTGAGCGGGAATGGCGCCTGCCAGAGAACGCTCGCCCTCAGACACTGCTGCCTGAGGTCCTCGATTTCCTGGTCGATGCACTGACGATCGCGCACCGAGAGGACATGCCTCCAGCGCGCAGGGAGATCGTTTACACCGCGTCACAGGCGATACGGCAACTGGTCGACGCCGCCAGTTGATCCAGGGCAGGCGGTCTTGGCGCCGTCGGGGCCTAGCCCGGGACCGTGCTAGCCGTACCTCGGTACGGGGTGGCCGCACGATGGAGTTCGCGCCCCGGTCCGGCGAGCATTGAGATGCGGGTGACCGGAACGGCCGGCGCCCAAACTCACCGGAGGCATCCCGATGCACGCGACGAATGACAGCCCACCTCCCCTCCGATCCGCCCTGCAGAGAGCCCTGATCAGGTCGTGGGAGTACCGCCACCTGCGCTTCTGGGCAGGCCTGCGCATCGCCGGCGGTACCGCCCTGACCGTCTGCGGCGTGCTCACGCTCGCCTTCGGCGGCCCCGACGCCAAGGCGTACGCCTGGGCAGCGTTGTTCCTGGTGCCGGCGGCACTGAACTTCGCATACGCCTACTGGCAGATCACAATCGCCCGTTCCGAGTCCGCCCGAACCTGAGCCCCGGCCTCCGCAGGCAGTCCCGCTCAGCCAATCTCGCAGAGAGTGACCTCCGACTGCGGAGCCGTGACCCGCGGGCCCGTCCTGAGCACACCCGGGCGTCTCACCGCGGCACGCCCGTAAGGCGCCGGACGGCCCGTAGCCCTCAAGCTCCGGCGCGGCCGTGCCCCGCCGGACGAGCGCGGCACGGACGCGACGGCGCGACCTCGTGGCGCTCGCCATCCAATGCCCAAATCGCGGATCTGACCTGACGGGCCGCCGACGCCAATGTTGCGGGCGGGCGTCCCGTACCCACTGCTACAGGGTTCGCATTCCGCCGATCCAGGTCCGGATGCGGTCGATGACTGCCGGGTGGGCAGGAAGCGTGCGTCCATGAGGGCCAGTTCGCCCAGGCTGATCGTCCCGCGGGCCGCCGCCGGGTGCTGCCGGGGAAGCCATGCGTCGGGTTCGAATTCTCCGAGGCTCATGGCCTCGAGCGGGGCGGGCAGTGCCTCGGGGCGGACCGTCAGCCAGCCAAGGCCGACGTCGGCCCGGCGCTCCCGGATCGGCGAGAAATCCGCGTCGAGTGCGGTGTCCATCCAGACGAGTTCCACGTCATCACCGGCTGCTGCCCGCAGCGCGGAGGTGGCCGCGACCGCGAGCGCATCCGGCAGCCGCTGCGGCACGGCCACGTGCAAGCGCTGCCGTCCCAGGCCCGCCGCCTGCCGAGCCCGGTTCACCTCTTGGTCCACCAGCGACAGCACGGCGCGGGAGGCGTCGAGCAGCACGGCGCCGGCCGCCGTGAGCCGGAGCCCTTCACGGCGGCGCTGCAGCAGCGGCGCGCCGACGATCTCTTCCAGCCGCCGGATCTGCTGGCTCAGGGTGGGCTGGGCGATGAACATCTGCTCCGCCGCCTGGGTGAAGCTGCCCGCGTCGACAAGCGCCACGAGGTACCGCAGATGCCTCAGTTCAAGGCCTTGCGGCGCCGCCGCATCCGCTCCGCGTGACTGAACTGGTCTCGCCTGTGCTCGGCTCGTGTCGCTCGGTTGGTCCAAGTGGGCTACCCTCATCGTCCCTTCCCAGTCAGGCAGATTGAACGTTATCGTCCAATCCGGGCACCGGGCATTGGGCGAGCGGGACGATGCTGAGCACAGCCGTCGTGCGGGGCGAACAACACGCGACAGGACTCCCCGCGCCCAAGGTGAATGCGGGGCGGCAGGAAGGCGCCACCTTACGTTCGGGCCAGGATCCTTTGGCCGGAGCGAGGGCGGGCCCTTGGCTCACGGTCCGGCAGGCAGTGGCGTCGGCTCACCTCCCGGGCCCGCGGTCGCCTCGTCGACGGGAGGCGCCGGCGTGGTCGTCGCGCTGGCTCGCCATAGTTCCCTGGTGATGACCTGCAGGGCGCCGGCGACCGGGATGGACAGCAGGGCCGCCACGAAACTGCCGAAGAAGCCGCCGACCCAGTCGCCGATCGACGTCCCGATCAGGAGCGACAGCAAGACGAGCAGCGGATTGACCTTGGTCGTGCGGCTCATGATGACGGGGTTCAGCACGTGGTTCTCTATCTGCTGGTAGACGACGAACGCAACCGCGGTGACGATGCCCGCGGTGAGCGAGTCGGCGAAGAGCGCGAACGCGACCGTGGGGATGCCGGCCAGCGCGCCGCCCACCATGGGCAGGAAGTCGACCAGGGCGACCCACAGTCCCCATAGCAGCGGGAAGGGGACCCCGAGCAGCGTGAGCGTGACGAACATGACCACGCCGGCGATCAGCGAGGTCAGCAGGTTGCCAAACGCGTAGCCGGTCGCCGACTGGCTGATCTCGCGCGCCACGCCGCTGTAGTACGCCGCCCGGTCCTGAGGTAGCGCCTGCAGTGCTGCCCGCCAGATCTTGGGACACTCAAGCAGGAAGAGCACTATCAAGGCGAAGATGGTCGCGAGCGTGGCCAGCAGCGACGCCGCGCCCTCGCCGGCGGTAGAGCCGGCTTGGCCAGGGTCGTGCCAAGGCTCTGGAGCTTCGGCGCGTTTTTGTTGATCCACGCCTGCAGGTGAAAACGGGTGACCAGATGACCGATCCAGCCCTGGCCGTGCTCGGCGGCCTGCACGTAAGCGGGCAGCTTCTGGGAGAGATGGGCCACTCCGTGGGCCAGCGGGTAGCCGAACGCCGCAAGCAGGCAAGCGAAGACCGCCACCGTCCAGATGGATACGACAGCCACGGCCCAGCCGCGGCTCCGGATGCCCCACCGCTGGAGGGTCACCACCATGGGATTGAGGATCAGGCTGATGAACCCGGCAACCGCGATCATCAGGAGCACATCGCGAATCCGGTAGGCGAGCTTGCCCGCGAGGTACGTGGTGACCACGACCGCGACGGTCACCAAGATCGTGGCCAGCGGGACGCCGCGCCTGGCCGCGGCGTCCCGCAGTCGCCGGTGCTGGACGCGAACGTTCTTCTGGGCGTCGGCCGGGGCAGGGCTACCGGGGCTGACGGCGGTCACCGGGGGCTCAGGCCGCGTGGTGGAGTTCGGCGGCGAGCGAGTGCGCGCCCTTGCCGATTTTACGGACGTGGATGCCTGCGTTGATCTGCGCGAACCCGTAGGTCAAGCTGAACAGGCCGAACAACAGGGCCAGGGTGACCGCGCCGACGCCGGGCCGGGCGAACAGCAGCACGCCGAACGCGATCGATATCAGGCCGGACACGAGGAACAGCGCGCGAATGCCCGCCGTCTCTCCGGCCTGGAAGCCTGCGAAGAACTCGGCCAGGCCGCCGGCGAACGCCCAGACCGCGACGACGAGGACCAGCACGAACGCGGTCGGCGCGGGCCAGACCAGGGCAGCCACGCCGGCCGCCAGGTCGATCAGCGCGAGCAGCAGGTGACCGATGACCGGGCCGGCATCCCGGCTGGCGAAGGCGCGCATGGACTGCAGCCCGGCGTCGATGAACGCGTAGACCGCGAACAGGATAACCAGCGCGAGAATCGTGACACCCGGCCAGGCGATGGCGACGATCCCGATGATGACGGCCAGCACGCCGAGCAGGATCAGCGAGGTGGACGCGGACTTAAGCATTAAAGGCATTCCCTTCGGACTGCGTCGGCCGCAGCACTTTGTCCCGATAAGCCCGTGATGCGGATCACGCTTACTACATATGAGGACCGAGTCCCCTGGCCAATATCTGTCGCCTATAGCCGCATAGGCGCCACTGCTGACGAGGAACAGCGAGCTGGTGGCGGCCGCCCGCAGTGGAGTTCACCCGGTTTGGATGAGGCAGGCCGGCAGCGCCCGCGCAACCCTGGCGCCAAGGGAGACCCGCAGGAGAGGCGGCACAGATGGACGCAGGACCCCCCGGTGCGGCGCCAGCGGAGGACGCGGCGTCCCGGTTTCTCAACCTCGGATGGCAGGCGTCCCTGCTCATCGGGGGGATCTCGCTCATCCTCGGGCTGATCGTGGCCTTCCACCCGACCGGATCGCTGGTGGCGATCGCGGTGCTGCTTGGCGTGCTGATGATCGTCTCCGGCATCTTCCAGCTGGTGCGGGCGCTAGGGGCCGAGGAAGGTTCGAAGGTCTGGCCGGCCATCGCAGGCATCTTGTTCATCCTCGGCGGGATCGTGCTGATCAGGCACCTGAACCTCAGCCTGGCCCTCATCGGCCTGTTCATCGGCTTCACCTGGGTTATCCAGGGCGTGGCGGCCCTGCTGGCGGGGTTCTCCGGGCACCGCTACGCCGGCCGGGTCCGCTGGTGGCCGGTGGTGTTCGGCGCCGTCAGCCTCATCGCCGGGATCGTCGTCGTGTCCACCCCCGTCGCCTCGGTGACGACGCTGGCCATCTTTATCGGCATCTGGTTCGCGGTGATGGGCGTGTTCCAGATCATCGACGGGCTGATCGCGCGGGGCGCCGTGCGCTCCGCTACCAGGGGCCCGGTCACCGTGCCCGGCCCGCGGCCGGGCCAGGTCCCTGGCGAGGAGAACGTCGCCGCCGACGCGGCCCGTCAGGCGCAGGCGAGACGGCCCGGCCAGCCCTAACCGCGGCGGTCGGTCCAGGCCGGCAATCCACGGATCTGGTGGCGTGCTAGCTCTCCCTTGTCCGGCCTGCCTGGCCTTGCTGCGCGCGCCGTGCCCGATTTTCTGACCTTGGGGCCGCTGGTTCAGTAAGCCGGTCGTGGTGGGCGGTACTGGGCTCGAACCAGTGACCTGCCGGTTCTACAGCACGACGGACGGCGCCGCTTTCGCGCCGTCGCGGCGGAACTCGGCCGCTCCGAGCAGGCGGTCAACCGCCGCGTCACCGCGCTGGTCCGGCACCGTAAGATGACGTTCCGGCCGGCTTCGTGCGCTTCCAGACCTATAAATGAGCAATCGCACACCGGCAATTACCAATATTCCCTACTATTGAGTACCCGTACTCTGACATGGACTGCCCCGTCAGGGGGACCGTACGCGCGCCGCGTTCCCGTCGCCGGTCACCGAGCCAGGCGCTCGGCTCGGCATACAGCAGCGCCGCATACGGCACCTGGCTCGGCAAGGAGGTCTCGCATGACCGCGTGGACAGTACCCAGCTACGGCGAATGGGCGGTTCCTGGCTACACCGAGGAACGGCTGCTCGGGCACGGGGTATCCGGGCGCGTCGTGGCGGCGGTCAACGACGCAACCGGCCAGCGCGTGGCGATCAAGTACCTCCACGGGAACCTGGTTCGCGACCCCGAGTTCCTCGGAGAACTCCGTTTCGAAACCGAACGGCTGATGTACCATAAACGCTCCGCACATGGTGCGGGTGTTCGGCTACCTGGAGCAGCCCGGCGAGGGCGCGGCCATCGTGATGGAGCTGGTCGACGGGGTCTCGCTGCGCGCGATGCTCGCGCGCCGCGGACCGCTCGGCGCCGCCGCCGCGCTCGTGGTGCTGAAGGACATGCTGCTCGCGCTGGCCGCCGCGCACTCGCAGGGCCTCCCCCACCGCGACGTCAAGCCGGACAACGTGCTGATCGACGCCAGGGGCTGGTGCACGCTCACCGACTTCGGCGTGGCGGTGAAGACGGACAAGCAGATGCGCGCCCCGGGCACGCCGGAGTACATGGCGCCGGAACTGTGGCACGGGGCACCGAGCGTCCCGGCGACCGACATCTACGCCGCGACCGCTGTCCTGTGCGAGAGCCTGACCGGCAAGCCCCCGTTTTCCGGGCGGACGGGGCGGCTGCGCGACCACCACGAATCCACGCCGGTGCCGCTTGACGAGTTCGACCCGCCGCTCCAGGACCTCATCGCCTGGGGGCTGGCCAAGGACCCGGAAGCCCGGCCAAGGGACGCGATGTCATTCGGCAGCGAGCTTGAAGCGCGCGCGGCCGCCGCGTACGGGCCGTCCTGGGAGGACGAGGGCCGGCGGGAGCTCGCGGAGCGCGAGGCCGAACTGCTGCCGCTGCTTGCGGGCGGGGCGGGCGGCGGCTCCGCGCGGGTGACCCGGCTTGCCCAGCGCAAGATGCTGACCTTCGTGTCGGTCGCGGCCGTCGCGGTGATCGCGCTCCTCGGGGCGGGCGCGGTCGTGCTGTTCAAGTCGTCCGGCAACCAGGTCCAGCTGAACAGCGTGGCCGCCACCGCGGTCGACGCTCAGATCACCGTGACGCCGCCGGTGGTGACCTCCAAGTGCACCACGCCGTCCACGTTCACCTTCACCGGCACGATCACCGACTCCCAGACCGGGCCGCTCTCCTACCAGTGGCTGTACTCATCGGGGAAGAAGGGTCCGGTGCAGACGCTGAACTTCAAGGCGGCCGGGCAGCAGCAGGTGGGCGGCGGAAGCGTCACGACCAGCACGGCGGGCCAGGGGTGGGCACAGCTCAAGCTGCTGCTCAACCCCGGCAGCACGACTTCGGACCAGGTCCCATACTCGCTGCTGTGCACTACCGCAAACAGCGACATAGCCGTGTCGACGACGGTGAAGCCGGCGGCGCAGGCCTTCTCGTCATGCTCGGCCCCGCACCCGACCCTGACCGCCACCGGCACGATCACGAGCAAGAACCCGGGAACGGTCAGCTATTACTGGGCGATGTCCGACGGGGAGCACACCAAGCCGGACTCGGCGACCTTCACCACTGGCGGCACCCAACCCGCCGACGCGCTGACGTTCCAGGCGTGGGTGCCCGCCACCGGGAACGTGATGCTCGTGGTGACCAGCCCGGCGGTCACGTCGTCCAAGCCGGCGACGTACAAGGTAACCTGCGGGCCCCAAGCCGCGGCAGACGCGGCGGCGGCTACCCAGGGTCCCGTGACATCGCCGGCGACCACGAAGGCCTCGACCGCGGCGCCGACGTCCGCCAAGACCTCGGCGGCGCCGGCCCCGACCACCAGCAGCCCAGCGCCGGCGCCCACGACCAGCAGCCCCACCCCGGTAGCAACGACCGCGACCCCCACGCCCATCATTTCGCTGCCGACGACGACGGTGGCCGCGACGCCCACGCCTTAACCCGGAAGCTGGGCAACCGGCAGATTTCGCCCAACCGGCTGCCCCGGTCACTCCGCGTGGCGGGTAGTCGGCGAAAATGGACCGATGGCACGCGCGAGAATGTTGCCGAGTCCGCCGCGTCCCCGGTCCGAGAGTGAACGGCGCGAGCCCATACGGCCCGGCCCGCTGTCGGGCCGGTACGCGCCGACGGCGGCGATGGTGGTCCTGTTCCTGGTTCCCTACCTGGGCCTGTCGGGCGCCCTGCAGCCGCTCACGCCGCTCATCGCGACCCAGCTGCACGCGAGCGAGCAGACCATCAGCATCGGCTACGGTCTGGCCAACGCCGGCTATGCGATCGGCACCGTCCTGGCGGTGCAGCTCGCCCAGCATCTGCCGCAACGACGGCTGACGGTGATCTACGCCGCCTTGCTGGTAATCGGGTCGGTGCTCGCGGCCACCGCGACCGGGGCGCCGGTGTTCATCGTCGGGCATGTCCTGCAGGGGCTGTGCACGAGCCTGCTGCTCATCGCCGCGACGCCGCCGCTGATCCTGGGCTACCCGGTGGGCAAGCTCCGCTCGACCGCGGTGATCTTTAACCTGTGCATCTTCGGCGCGGTCGCGGCGGGCCCGCTCATCGGCGGGGCCCAGGCCTCGTTCCACGGCTGGCGGCCGCTGTTCTGGATCGTGGCCGGAATCGCCTTCCTCGGGCTGGTGATGTCGCTGCTGACGTTCTCGGACGCGCCCCCGGCCGACCTCAGCGCCCCGCGGGACCCGATCGCCATCGGGCTGGCGGCCACCGGCTCGGTGGCGGCCTTCTTTGGCGCCGCGGAACTGCTCACGCACCGGTTCCTCGACCCGGTCGCGGTGATTCCCCTGCTCGTCGGGGTGGCACTGATCGCGGCCTTGATCGTGTACGAATACCGGGCCCGTCATCCCCTCCTCATCCTGCGCGACCTGGTCAGCACGATCCCCATGACCGGGGTGGTGGTCGCGATCTGCGCGGCGGCGGCAGCGACCTCAGCGATCGCGCTCACGGCGACCGTGCAGGCACCTCATTACACGCCCCTGCATCTGGGACTGCTGTACATCCCAGAGCTGGCCGCGGCCGTTCTCACCGCGATCGTGTTCGGGGCCGTGTTCAGCACGCGCTTCATCCACTACTACGCCCTGACCGGGATGGTGATCCTGGCCGCCGGGATCCTGGTCCTGCGCGCCGTCATCCCGCCGGGCTCCGCGCTCACCCTGGCCGGCTCCGCGCTGGTCGGCATCGGCATCGGCGCCTCGGTCGTGCCGGCCCTCTTCCTGGCCGGGTATTCGTTGCGCTCGGCCTCCATCCAGCGCGTTTTCGCCATACTGGAGCTGCTGCGGGCCATCGCCGCGTTCTTGATCGCGCCGATCTTGCTGCACTTCGCCGTCACGGTCACGGGCCTGCCGAGCGCGGCCATGAACACCGCCCTGTGGATCTGCTTCGGGCTGTCCGCGGGCGGGGCGGTCGTCGGCGTGCTGCTGTACGTGCTCGGCCGGGTACGGCCGGCGGCCCCGGCGCTTGAACGGTGGATGGGCGGCATGGAACCGGCCTGGGAGTCACCGCCGCTGCTGGCCGCGCTCCGGCCCGGTGCGCCGCTGCCGACGCTGGCGAGGACGGCCGCGGCGGCCGCCTTGTCTGGCGGCGGGCGGCTGGTTACGGCGTCGGCTGGGCTTCCCGGCCTCCCCCGGCGGCACGCGGCGCGCGAGCGGGAGGCGGTTGGGCCCGTGCTGTTCGCCTATGACGGCTCCCGGCTGGCGCAGCGGGCGATCGCCGAGGCTGGCCGGCAGTTGCCCGCCGGGCGCGACGCGCTCGTGCTCACCGTCTGGCGGACGTTCAACGTCGGCTTCATCCCGGAACCCGGGGCTCAGTTCGACGCGGCGTGCGCCGACTCGGTCGGGGAGGCCGCGGAGCAGACTGCCGCCCGCGGTGCCGCGCTGGCGGAGGAGGCCGGATTCACGGCGCAGCCGCTAGCGGTGCAGGGGACGCCCGCCGCCAAGGCGGTCACGGACGCCGCCGACGATCACGACGCCAGCCTCATCGTGCTCGGCGCCCACCGCAAGACCGGGCTCGGCGGCCGGGTGGCGGGAAGCGTCGCCGCCGAGGTCGCCTCCCGCTCGCAGCGGCCGGTCATGATCGTGCACGGCGGAGCCGGCGACGAGGCGGCGTTACCGGTCGGACTCGCCCTGGATAGCAGCGGCTAGTTGGCCACGGGACTTTGCGTCGCCGTGACGGCGGCGTCGGCCGGGGTGTCGGCGATGCCGAGGCGCAGATGCTCGATGTGGTAGACGGCCTGGTCGAGCAGCGCGGCGACGTGGTTGTCGTAGAGGGCGTAGACGATGTTCTTGCCGGAGCGGGTGCCGGTGACCAGGCCGAGGTTGCGCAGCAGGCGCAGCTGGTGGGAGACGGCGGACGGCTCCATCCCGGCGGACTCGGCCAGGTCGGTGACCGTGCAGGGGGCCTCGCGCAGCCGGGTGAGGATCATCAGCCGGCTCGGGGTGGCCAGGGCCTGGAGGGTGGTCGCGATCTTCCCGGCCGCAGCGGCATCCAGGCGGGCGGCGGGCGCGGCGCTGTTCTTCAGTGGCTTGGCCCATGGTGGCAGCATAGCACCAGGAACATATGAACAGGTCTTCAGTTAGTCTGGTATGCTGGGCGGGTCATGTCGTCCAGCCCGGAGGAGGCCACGGTGCCCGTGAGCCTGCTGGAAACCACTGCCGCGCCTGCCGCGGCCGCGGCCTGCCGCGCCCGCTTCCAGGCGGGCCGGGCTGCGGTCGCTGCCCGAGGTGCGGTGGGCGGCGCTGGCCACCGCGCTGTTCGCGGCCGGGCTCGCCGCCCACTTCGCGCACGCCCCGGGTGCTGTGGCGTGGGCGTTCTTCCTGGCCTGCTACGCGGCCGGCGGCTGGGAGCCGGGGCTGGCGGGCCTGCGGGCGCTGCGCGCGCAAGACACTGGACGTGGACCTGCTGATGGTGCTCGCGGCGATCGGCGCGGCAGCGGTCGGGCAGGTCCTGGACGGCGGCCTGCTGATCGTCATCTTCGCCACCTCCGGCGCCCTGGAGGCGGTGGCCACCCACCGCACCGCCCAGGCGGTGCGCGGCCTGCTCGACCTCGCCCCCGACCAGGCCACCCGCCTCGACGCGCAGGCACCGAGCAGCCTGTCGACGCGGCGAGCCTGCAGATCGGCGACGTGATCCTGGTCCGCCCCGGCGAGCGGATCGCCGCGGACGGGCAGGTGCTGTCCGGCTCCAGCGACGTGGACCAGGCCACCATCACCGGCGAGCCGCTGCCGGTCACCAAGAACCCCGGCGACGAGGTGTTCGCCGGCACCCTCAACGGCACCGGCGCGCTGCGCCTCCGGGTCAGCCGGGCCGCCTCCGACACCGTGGTCGCCCGCATCGTCGCCATGGTCGAGCAGGCCTCGGCGACCAAGGCCAGGACGCAGCTGTTCATCGAGAAGATCGAGCAGCGCTACTCCCTGGCCATGGTCACCGCGACCCTGCTGCTGTTCGCCGTCCCGCTGCTCGCCGGCGCGGCGTTCCAGCCGACGCTGCTGCGCGCGATGACCTTCATGATCGTCGCCTCGCCCTGCGCGGTCGTGCTGGCCACCATGCCGCCGCTGCTGGCGGCGATGGCCAACGCGGGCCGGCACGGCGTCCTGGTCAAGTCCGCCGTCGTGATGGAGCAGCTCGGCGCCACCACCCGGGTCGCGTTCGACAAGACCGGCACCCTGACCGAGGCACCCCGCGGCTGACCGCGATCACCATCCTGCCCAGCACCGGCCTCGGCGAACTCGACGTCCTCGCCCTGGCCGCGGCGGCCGAAGCCCCTCCGAGCACCCGCTGGGCCGGGCCGTCACCGCCGCTGCCCGCGACGCCGGGCTCGCGCTCGCCCCCGCAGAGGAGTTCACCGCCGCCCCCGGCCGGGGCGTCAGCGCCCTGGTCTCCGGCCGCCGCGTCGAGGTCGGCAGCCCGGCCCACCTGCTCGGCGGCCAAGTGGCCCGACCTGCCGCCCAGGTTGCGCAGCTGGAAGACGGCGGGCAGACCGCTGCGGTAGTGCGCGTGGACGGGGCCGCAGTCGCGCTGCTGGCCATCGCGGACCGCACCCGCCCGGCCGCCGCGTCCGCCGTCGCCCGGATCACCGCGGTAACCGGCGCCGCCCCGGTCCTGCTCACCGGCGACAACCAGCGCGCCGCCGCGCGCCTGGCCGACCAGGTCGGCATCAGCGACGTCCGCGCGGGCCTGCTGCCCCAGGACAAGGTCGCCGCCGTCAACGACCTTCAGGCCCAGGGAGCCCGGGTCCTGCTCGTCGGCGACGGCATCAACGACGCCCCCGCCCTTGCCGCCGCGACCACCGGGGTGGCGATGGGCCGCGCCGGCTCCGACCTCGCCCTCGACACCGCCGACGCCGTCATCATGCGCGACGACCTGGCCACGATCCCCGCCGTCATCGCCCTGTCCCGCCGCGCCCGCCGGGTGGTCACCGCGAACCTGTCATCGCCGCCGTCATCATCACCGCCCTGGTGACCTGGGACCTGGCCGGGCACCTGCCGCTGCCGCTCGGCGTGCTCGGCCACGAGGGCTCCACCGTCATCGTCGGCCTGTTCGCGGCGCTCGGTCAGAAGCAGTGCCTCAGGCGGTAACCTCGCCTAGCCGGTGGCCGTCCGCCGGGCTGGCCAGGTTGCCCCCGCTGCCGGCCCGGACGCGGCGATCCAGCCGGACGCGGCCTCGAACACGTCGGGATGGCGCGCTAGCTGCTGGCGAGTACGCCGGATGTGGCCCGTCAGCACGAGCTCGGCCTGGTCTTCATCGCCCGCCCGCAGCGCCCGCGTGAGCATGCGGTGCTCATCGTGGGCGATCTCCTGGCTGGGCGCGTCCAGCAGGAACGTGTAGGCGCGCCGGTATACATAGGTGCTGTTCCAGAGCCGTTCAACGGTGCCGGCGAGCACAATGGTCGACGCGCCGGAGTAAGTCAGGAAGTGGAACTCGCGGTCAAGCTGGAGGAACGCGTCAGCGTCCGGCGCTGCTTCCATGGCATCGGCGAGCCCCTGAACGTTCTCGATCGTCTCCGGCGAGAGCTGGGGGACGCTGTACCGAAGCAGCAGCGGCTCGATCCGCTCCCTCATCCGGTACATCTCCTCGCATTCCGCAAGGCTGAACCGGGCTACCCAGGCACCGGAGTTGGCGATGAGGTTTACCAGGCCCTGGGCCTCTAGGATGCGCAGCGCCCCGCGAACAGGGATCCGGCTGGCTCCGTACCGCGCCGCGACCTCCTCCTGCCGGATCCGCGAACCCGGAGGCAGCTCGCCGCGCAAGATCGCCTCGCGGAGACCGTCCGCGATGCGCTCGCTGGCGTTTCCGTCGCGCACCGATGAAATGGCCATATCTCGATTCTGCCTGGTCACGAGCTCACCAACTCCAGGGATACTTCGCTCGCCGGGACGCGGAACCGGACACGAGAACGCGGGTTCAGGAGGCAGAACGGCGGCGCGAGATCTCCGCGATCGCGGCCCAGTCGAGGTCCTCACCGACCTCTGCCACGGTGGTTTCGAAGATTTCCCGTAGAACGGGGCCGCTGGGCAGGTGGACGTTCGCGACCGCGGCGGCCTCGATGGCGAGCATGAGATCCTTGAGTCCGAGGACCGTCGTGAACCCGGGCGGGTTGTAGTTGCCGCAGGCGATGGCGTTCCCGTAGCCGCTGTAGACCGGCCCTGGGAAGATGCTGTCGTTGATGATCTGGATGAACTGCTGGGTATCGAGTCCGTTCCGCTCCAGCAGAGTGATTGATTCCGCCAGTGCCTGAAGCGCGTGGACGATCAGGTAGTTGACCGAGATCTTGGTCAGGTTCGCGGCCGACGCGACGGATCCGCACGGCCACACCCGGCGGCCCATGACCTCCAGCATGGGCAATGACGCCGCGACCGCATCGGCGGGACCGGCGGCGAGGATGGTCAGGGCGCCCGCGGCGGCCGCGTCCGGCCGCCCGATCACCGGGGCGGCGACGTAGCCGTAGCCGTCAACGACGGCCTCAGCGGCGAACTCGTCCGCAGCCGCGGCGCTGATCGTAGCGTGGTTGACGTGCACGAATCCGCTGGGAGCCCGTCGCAGCAACGCAGGCGGGAGCACCTCGCGCACGACGCTCTCGTTGGCTAGCATCGAGAAAAGATGCCCGGTGGCGATCGCTTCGGCGGGCGTGTCCGCCCGGACCGCGCCGTCCGCGACCAGTTCGTCGACGTGACCCGGCGACCGGCTCCAGACCGTGACCTCGTAGCCGGCTTCGAGGAGGCTTCTGGCCATGGCGGAGCCCATGTGGCCCAGGCCGATGAAGCCGACCCGCTTACGGTCCGGATGAGACGTCCCGGTACCGGCTGCTGCCGTCATCGTTCAACTCCTTTGGTCGTCACCCCGATCGCGATGAACACGACGCCGGGCCGGATGGGATCCAAACGTCGGTGCCGTGGCGTCGTTCCTCGATTCCGGTGGTGATCCGAGGTTACGAATGATTGAATCCAATGACAACCCTTCAAGCCAAATTTTAGGCTTTTAGTGTAGGCATAGCCGCTGTATTGTATCCAATAAGTCGATTCAGTCGACTCCCTACCACTGTCAAGCCAGGACGGGATACGAGCGTTGGGCAGTGCCCAGGCGACGAGGGTCGGACACTTGGATGCAATTCTCCAAATCGTGGACGCCAACGACGGGCAGGGTGGGTCAACTTCCGTCTCGTCCGGACAGCCGAGCACGGGTGCAGCCCAGGCGGGCACGTTCACAGGAGAGGTCAACAATGTCGCTGCAAGAGTTCCTGCCCACGCCCAAGTTCGACGACTACAAGGAGTTCTTCAAGGACTTCTTCACCCTGGAGCGGCGCGACGACGGCGTGCTGCTCGCCAAGGCGCACACCCGCGGCAGCTCGGTCCAGCTCAGCGTGCAGAACCACCGGGCGCTCGGCCAGTTCCTCAAGACCGCGGGCGCCGACCCCGAGAATGAGGTGCTCATCCTGACCGGCACCGGCCCGGACTGGATGATGGGCTCGGACCCGGACGGGTTCGAGATCGAGGAGAGCGACCTGCAGTACTGGGCGTACGAGTACGCCTACAAGGACGGCCGCATCAACGTCAGCGCCCTCGTCAACGACCTGGAGATCCCGACCATCGGGCTCATCAACGGCGACGGGTACCACTCCGAGGTGCTGCTCATGTGCGACCTGACCCTGATGGCCGACGACGCCCGCATCTACGACCTGCACTACGGCATCAGCTCAGTCCCGGGCGACGGCATCCACAACGCCTTCGAGGAACTGCTGGGCGTCAAGCGCGCGGCGTATGCCCTGCTGACCGGCGAGGCGATCGACGCCAGGACGGCCCTGGAGTACGGGATGGTGAACGAGGTCCTCCCCCGCGCCGAACTGATCCCACGAGCGCACGTCATCGCGGACCACATCATGACCCAGCCGCGGACAATCCGCCGGCTGCACCACCCAGATCATCCGGCGGCCGTGGAAGAAGCGGATCCTCGACGACCTCGACGGCGGCTTCGGCATCCAGATGTTCGGCCACCTTGCCAAGGGCAAGGCCGTTCACAGCGACGACCACATCTCCTCAAGCGGCCAGTACGTCCGCGAAGGCCGCAAGACCCCGTTCGACTGACGGCGCCGGTCCGCCGGGCGTGACGGGATGACGCGAACGGCCCGCACGCTGGCCACCCCGCCGCCCGAGTCTCCGGACGGCAGGGGAAGTCGGCGGATTCGTTCTGGATGAGGATGGAGAAGGCCATGACCGTGGCCGCTGGCCTCGGCGATCGCTGCCGCGAGGGCAGCCGGCTGGGACAAGAAGGGCGAGTGCGAGCTGTCGAGCTCGACGACTGTCGTGGGCGCCTGCGAGACAGCGTCGATCTCGGTGATGAACCGGCGCTGCAGGGCGATCGGGACCGTGTTGTCCCGCGTGCAAGTCACGTAGGTGTGCGGGATGGCGCCGTACCGGCCGTCCGTCACCGTGAAGGCCTCGGCGGGAATTCCGCTAACACACGACGTTAGCGGAGTCCGGCGTATTGCAGGTCCACCATGTCCAGGAGCCGGGACTCCAGGTCGAACGGGGCCGGCTCGGACGCTATCCACTGGCTGAGGATTGCGAAGTACCCAGTGGCCAGCAGAAGCCCGGCGAGTTCAGCGTCGATGCCGGGCCTGATCTCGCCGACGGCCTGGGCCCTGGTGATGAACTCGGCCAGCTCGTGACCGAGCTCCGGGTTGCCAAGCACGTTGGTCGAGTGGATGGCCGCTCCCATCAGCGACACGGTCTCGGCGCGGGTCCGGGTGCTGAGCTGGGCTAGCTCGACCATGTACCGGCGCAGGATCTCGGGGAGGGGATGGTCGTCGAGGTGCTCTGCCCGCACCGCGGTTGCCGCGTACTGCCGTCGGCGCGCCGCCCACTCGTCGAGAAACGCGGTCTTCCGCTGGAAGTAGTTGAATACGGTCGCCCGGGCCACGTCGGCGTGGTCGGCGATCTCGTCCATCGTGGTCGCGTCGAAACCGCTCACGACGAACAGTTCGACCGCGGTTTCGTAGACCCGGTTGCGCCCCTCCTCCCGTCGGCGGGCTCGCCGGTCAGGAAACGCTCCCTGCCTGGCGGTCGCTGACGGGTCCTGGCCCGCTGATTCGGGCCATGTAAAAGAAGAGTCGGACTGCACGGTCTTCAAGTACACCACTCCCGCCGGGTGTCCCGGTCCGCGCCCTTCATCCGTGTCGCCGACTGGCTCAGATCGGCTCTTGACCGAGCGACAGGCGCGGCTTACCCTGCTGCTAAATGGACTCTAGTCCAAGGTTGTATCTGAGTCTATCCAAAGGAGAAGCCCGATGCGCCTGGTCACCTTCCGTGAAGGAAACGGACCCGCCCGCTTCGGCGTCTTGGACGGCGATACGGTTATCGATCCCGACCTGGTCCTAGCGGCCGACGAGGCCATGCGGTCCGGAGGAACGGCGGCCGCGCCCGCCACCGACCGCGCACCGCGGGTAGCGCGCGAGATGGTCGCGTTCTTCGAGACCGGCGCGCAGGGCAACGCGCTGGCCCGGCGCGCGCTCGAGGTCACCGGACAATACCGCGAACGGGGTGACCAGCTTCGCGCCACTGACGGAACCCGCGCGGAGCTGCCGGTAGGCGAGATCCAGTTGCTGGCGCCGGTCCCCCGGCCGCGGCGGATCCGCGACTACCTGACCTACAACGAGCACGCGACCGGGTCCGGGCTCGAGGTCCCGCCCGCCTTCTCGGCCATGCCGATCTGCTACAAGTGCAACGTCGAAACGGTCGTCGGGCCGGGCGACCCGCTGCTCTGGCCCTCGTACACGCGCCAACTCGACTTCGAGCTTGAGCTCGGGTTCTTCACCGCCCGCGGCGGCCGTGACCTGTCCCCGGCGGAGGCGGCCGGCTGCATCGCCGGGGTGACGATCTTCAACGACGTCAGCGCCAGGGACATCCAGGTCTTCGAGATGTCGCTGAGCATCGGACCGTCCAAGGGCAAGGACTTCTGCACCGCGATGGGGCCGTGCGTGCTGACGATAGACGAGGTCGACGAGTGGGCGGTGCAGATGTCCGCCCGGGTCAACGGCGAGCTGTGGGCCTCCGGCACCACCAAGAACCGGCAGTTCTCATTCGCCGAGGTCCTGGCCTGGGCCTCGCTAGACGAGACGGTGTACCCGGGTGAGTTCCTCGCGGTCGGCACGGTCGGCGGCGGGTGCGGCCTGGAGCTTGACCGCTGGATCCAGCCCGGCGACGTCGTGGAGCTGGAAGCCTCCGGAGTCGGCGTGCTCCGCAACCAGGTCGGCACCCCCCAGGTCCGGCCCGAGGGCGCGGGCCTGGCGAGCTATGCCGGCTCGCCGGCCGTCCACGTGCGGCACGACAAGTAAGTGGGCGGCACCGCCGCGGCCCGTCAGGAGGAACCATGAGCACTGCCCCGTCCGCCGGGCATGACGACGGCGCCACGCGCTGGTTCATGCTCGCCATCATCAGCCTGGGCTTCATCGCCCTCACCTTGAACTGGTTCGACGTCGCGACCGCGTTCCCGCTGATCGGCGCTCAGTTCAACGTCGGCCTGCCGTCCCTCAGCTACCTGATCTCGCTGTTCATCGTCGGCTACGGGCTGGCGCACATCCCTGGTGGCATGCTCGCCACGGCTATCGGCATGAAGCGGACGCTCGTGATCGGGCTGACGCTGCAGGGCGTCGCGGGCCTCATGTCCGGGCTGTCCGCGTCCTACCTCGAGCTTGAATGGTTCCGGCTGCTGAGCGGGATAGGCGGCTCGGCGTTCATCGCCGTGGGGTTCGGCGCTGTCGCCGTCTGGTTCCAGCGCTCCCGGGTCACGCTCGCGCTCGGTATCTCCGGCGGCGCCGCGTTCAGCGCCGGGGCGGCGTTCGCCCTCTACATCTGGATCTACCTGCAGGACGCCACCAGCTGGCGCACCTCCCTGGTGCTGGCCGGCGTCTTCGAGCTGATCGTGGCTTGTGTCGTCCTCATCTGGTTCAAGGTCCCGGCAGGTAGCCACGCGCTGGGCGGAGGCCGCTTCGAGCAGAAGGCCCTGTCCGCCTCCGTGGTCAGCCGGGACCTGTGGATCTACGGCCTGGCGCTGCTTGGCGGGTACGGCGCCTACTTCACCACCAGCCAGCTGTTCACCACGTACGCGACCACGCAGCGGCATTTCAACCCGTCGCTGGCCGGCCTGCTGGCCGCGCTCATCGTGCTGGCCGGCGTGCCGGGCGGCCTGCTCGGCGGGCACTGGGCCGACCGCAGCCACAACCTCAGGGCATTCGTGGTCGGGGCGCTGCTGGCATCCGCGGTCTTCCTCGCGCTGATCCCGGTCGCGTCCACCTGGGCGCTGTGGGTGATCGGCATCGCGATCGGGTTCTTCACCATCTTCGGCTTCGCGGCCTGGTCCTCGGTCCCGGCCCGGGTCAGCGGGATCCGGCACGAGTACATCGGGACGGCCACCGGCCTGATGCTGACCCTCGCGGCCGTGGGCGGGTTCTTCATCCCGATCCTGTTCGGCCACCTGGTCCCGCACACCAGCTACGACACCGGCTGGCTGGTCCTGGCCGGCCTCACCGCCGTGTTCGCCCTGGTGGGCCTGTTCGGGCGTAATCCGGCCGCGGCAGCGGTGAGCGACCCGTCCGGCCCAGTGGGGGCGGGCCGGGTCGGCGAACTGGCCGGCCCGCAACCCGCGGGAGCGGCTGCCACACCCACAGAAGGAGAAACGATATGAGCGACGTGCCGTACACCAAGGGGCTTCACCAGCTCACCGACCACTGCTACGCCTGGCTGGTGCCCGACGGCACCTGGGGGTGGAGCAACGCGGGCCTGGTGACCGGGGACAGCGAGTCGCTGCTGGTCGACACGCTGTTCGACGTGCCCATGACCAAGGACATGCTCGAAGCCCTGCGGCCGCTGACCGGCCGCCGCCCGATCAGGACGGTCGTGAACACCCACGCCAACGGCGACCACTGGTTCGGCAACGAGCTGGTCGCCGACGCGCGGATCATCGCGTCGCGGGAGACGGCGGCGGAGATGGCAAGCAACGGCCCCGACCTGATCACCGGCCTGCTCAAGCAGGACGGCACTGTCGGGCAGTTCGCCAGGCACATCTTCGCGCCGTTCGACTTCGACGGCATCACGCCCACGCCGGCGAACCGTACCTTCGACGATGAGCTCACCGTCGGGGTGGGCGGGAACCAGGTGCGGATCATCAAGCTCGGTCCCGCGCATACCGCGGGCGACAGCATCGTGTTCGTCCCCGAAGAAGGCGTGCTCTACGCCGGTGACCTGCTGTTCATCGGCGGCACCCCGATCAGCTGGGCCGGGCCGGTCTCCAACTGGATCAGGGCCTGCCAGTACATGATCGACTGCGACGCCGACTACATCGTGCCCGGTCACGGTCCGGTCACCGACAACAACGGGGTCCGCGGCGTCAAGGACTACCTGGAATACGTCCAGCAGGAGGCCGCGGAGAGGCACGCGCGCGGGATGAGCGCGGAAGAGGCGATGCGGGACATCAGCCTCGGCCGGTTCGCCCAACTGGACGAGCGCGGCCGCATCGCGCAGAACGTGCTGGCGGTGTACTACGAGCTCGACCCGGCGCTTGAACGGACCGACACCGTGGAGGTGTTCCGCCGGATCGGCGCGCTGGAAGGGTTCGAATGAAGCTCAGGTCTTCCGCGCTCGAGGCGGTAGCGGATGTCGTCCAGCACGGGATGACGATCGCGGTCGGGGGGTTCGGGCTCTGCGGGGTCCCGTTCGACCTGGTCGACGCGCTGTACCAGATAGCGGTCAAAGACCTCGTCATCGTGTCCAACAACATGGGCGTGGACGGCGTCGGGCTCGGCCTGCTGCTTGAGCGGCACCAGGTCAGGAAGGTGATCGCCTCGTACGTGGGAGACAACCAGACCCTCGAGCGGCAGTACCTCGACGGGCTGGTCGAGGTCGAGTTCTCGCCGCAGGGCACGCTCGCCGAGCGGCTGCGCGCCGGCGGGGCCGGCATCCCCGCGTTCTACACCAGGAGCGGTGCCGGGACCGAGGTCGCCGCCGGCAAGCCCACGGCTGAGTTCGACGGCCGCACTTACCTGCTGGAGCACGGCATCGTCGCGGACGTCTCCCTGGTCCACGCGCACGCGGCCGACGCCGAGGGCAACCTGTGCTACCGGCTCACCGCGCAGAACTTCAATCCGCTCGTGGCGGCGGCCGGCCGGGTGACCATCGCGGAGACGGAAACACTACTCACGGACGCCTTCCTGGATCCTGAGGCCGTGACGACGCCGGGCATCTACGTCGACCGCGTGGTCCGCGCGGAGCCGCGCGTCAAGCCGATCGAAAAGCGCACCGTCCGACACGCCGCCGGCCACCGGGAAACGGCGGCCTGACATGTGGACACGACAGGAGATGGCGGCCGTCGCGGCCGGCGAACTGCGCGACGGCGACTACGTCAACCTCGGCATCGGCATCCCGACCCTGGTCGCCGGCCAGGTGCCGCCTGGGCTGCGGGTCACCCTGCACAGCGAGAACGGCCTGCTCGGCATGGGCGATTTCCCCCTCGCCGGGCGGGAGGACGCCGACCTCATCAACGCCGGCAAGCAGACCGTCACCATCCGCCCCGGCGGCAGCGTCTTCGACTCGGCGACCTCGTTCGCCATGATCCGCGGCGGGCACATCGACCTCGCCGTCCTCGGCGCCATGCAAGTGTCGGCCACCGGGGACCTCGCGAACTGGACCATCCCCGGGCACCTCGTCAAGGGCATGGGCGGCGCGATGGACCTGGTCTCCGGGGCCAGGCGAGTGCTCGTCCTGACCGAGCACACGGCCAAGGACGGCTCACCGAAGGTCGTCACCAAGTGCACGCTGCCCCTGACCGGGCGCGGCGTCGTCAACCGGATCATCACGAGCCTCGCGGTCTTCGACGTCACCCCCGCCGGGCTGCAACTAGCCGCCACCGCACCCGGCACGGACATCGACGAGCTGCGCGCCGCCACCGGCGCACCCTTCCTCCTTCCCTCGACAGTCACCACCGCCATCGGGGGCCGGGCTGGTGCCGGCGACGTGGCGGCGGGACTGCCGGCGGCGCGGGTCAGCGTTCGTTGCCCGCCCTGAGCCAGGCGATGTAGCCGGCGGCTGCGCGGACGGTGCCGTACTCCGGCTCGAACCCGGTGTCCTGGCGGAGCCGGGTGATGTCAAGAGCGGCGCCTAGCCGGCGGGCGCCGGCCGGGAGGTCGAGCTCGGCTTCGGGCACGGCTTTGCGGATGGCTGCGATCACCTCTGCGTTCGTGGTCACCCGCCCGGACGCGATGTTGTAGGTGCGGTGCTGGAGATGCCCGGCGAGCTGGACCAGGGCTATCGCGCGGCCGGTGTCCTTGACGTAGCACAGGTCGAGCCCGTCGCCGAGGTGCGGCGGGATGAGCAGGGCGGACAGGTCCAGGGGCTTGCCGCTGGCGGCCGCGTGGATGAGCGCGGGCGCGGCGAAGAACGGGTCCTCGTGGCCGAGGGGGCCCCAGGTGCCGGAGATCCGGAGACTGACGATCTCCGTGCCGGTGGCCTCCGCGAGCTGCTCCCCGAGGAGCTCGGCGATCTTCTTCGACCGGGGGATCGGGTGCGGGGCGGTCAGGAGCACCGGCAGGTCCTCCGCCAGCGGGCCGCTGCGCGCGATTCCGCCGTAGACCCCGAGCGTGCTGGCGAGGCTGACGCGGCGCACGCCCCATTCCGCGGCGACGCGGGCGATGTTGAGGAGCCCGTCGAGCAGGCCCTGGGTGGCCTCGATGCCCCCGGCCGTGCCCCGCGGCGCGGGGTAGCCCGCGAGGTGCACGATGCCGGTGATCTCGTGGCGCTCGCCGACCGCCCGCAGTGCGCCCAGGTCGGCGACGTCGGCCTGCTCCGCGACGACGGGCAGGTCCGCGAGATGCGGGGGGACCTGGCCGCTGCGGCGCTGCAGCACGACGCTCGGCTCGCCGAGGCCGTGCAGCGCGCGGACGGCGTGGGAGCCGATGAACCCGGACCCTCCGGTGACGAGAATCATCGCGTTCCTTTCGTCAGCATGACAAATCATCAGTAGAACTGACGGTCAGTCTACTGGTATTATCGAGGGGTGTCGAGGCCGGGTTCCGAAGCAGCGGGCCACGTCCGCGCGCGTGACGACGTGCTCGGCTATCTCCTCAAGCACGCGCACCTCGCGCTGGAGCACCGGGCGCAGGCCGCTCTCGCCGACATCGGGGTGACCGTTCGCGACCTCGGCGTGCTCAGGGTCATCGCAAGCGGGGAAGCGCAGTCACAGCAGGAAGCCGCGGCCGTGCTGGGCGTCGACCGCACCTCGATGGTCGCGCTCCTGGACACGCTCGAACGCAAGGGAATCATCGCGCGCAGGCCCTCGGAACAAGACCGGCGGCGCAACGTCATCGCGCTCACCGGCCACGGCTGGGAGGTATTCCGGCAGGCAGAGAGCCGGTACTCCGAGACCGAGCGGGACTTCACGGCGACACTAGGCGACGCTGGAGCGGCCGGACTCCGGCAAGCGCTGCAGACCGTGCTCAGCGAGAACGGCCACACCTGAGCAGGCACCCGGACAAGTCCTATGTACTACCTGCACCGCGTAAACCCCGTGCCGCTTGAGGACTCGGTCGGTGCGCTCGCCGAGCTCGCCCGGGAAGGCAAGGTCCGCTACATCGGGCTGTCGGAGGCCACCGGCGACCAGCTGCGCGCCGCGCACGCGGTCCACCCGGTCGCCGCCGTGCAGAGCGAGTACTCGCTGTGGACCCGCGACCCGGAGACTACCGTCGCCGAGGCCGCCCGTGAGCTCGGGGCCGGGCTGGTCGCGTACTCGCCGCTCGGCCGCGGCTTCCTCACCGGCACCGTCGACACCACCGCCCTGGCCGCGAACGACGGCCGACGGCGCCTCGCCCGCTTCTCCGCCGACGCGGCCGCGGCCAACCAGGCCATCGCCGACACGGTACGCAAGATCGCCGAGGCCAAGGGAGTCACCGCCGGGCAGGTCGCCATCGCCTGGACTGCTGCCCAGAGCGTGAGGCTCGGCATCCCGGTCGTTCCCATCCCCGGCACCAAGCGGGTGAAGTGGATCGAGGAGAACCCCGCCGCGCTCGACGTCCTGCTCACCGACAGCGACCTCGCCGCCCTGGAGCCGCTCGCCGCCCAGGTCACCGGCGCTCGCTACTGACGACGGTTTCCCGCCTATGCAGTTGCTCACCACCGGTAGCACCGGGCGGGCGGTGACCAGGCTGGACGTCAGGTAGTCAGGTATGAGCGCGGAAATGCATCCCAAGGCGCGTCGCTTTACGCCAGTCGCGGAAACACAATAATTCGCCCGGCGAAGCTCGCGAAGAAGCGTGCTGCCGAGATCCGGCTTTCGCGCATTCCTCCACCCGCGGGGTCGCGGCAGCATATCCGTGGCATGGGTCCATTGTCGACGGCGGTCACGACCACTAGGTGCCCGCCGCGTCGGCCGTCCTCGGGAAACTGCCGTGTAACCGAGGCAATCAACGGGCTTCCGGTAAATTCCAGACAGAAGCGCAAGTCATCTATCGTGAGTGCCGGAAGAGCCTTCCCTTGAAAGCCGTATGTTTCGCCGATCGCCGCCAGGCCGGCGTGTATCCAGCCCCTGTTCGTGTAGTGACCCAATCTGACTCCCTCCTGCAAAAGTTCGAATATCGTCGGGACGGGCTTCCCGTGAAACGACGCGATCGACATGAGGCACGCCAGCCCACAGGTCCGTTCGCTCCAGTAAGCGCGACCCTCGCCATCAAAGCGGAATCCTTTGGGCCACTGCTGCTCTGGTATGACCTGTGTAAAAAATGGGGTACTCGCGCAAATAAAGTGGCCGCAAGACATTGCTAGGGCTCGAGCGGCGGGTAAGGCTGAGGAATGAGCCCGGAGGAGGCCGGTTCGCGGTCGTTCATGCCTCCAGTCAAGGCGCCGTGGTGTTGCCGACGCGTATGAGGTTTCCGATACGTCGGCGATACGCTCCCGCACGGCGCGCCAAGGACCGCTGGAGTGCTCGACCGCGCAGGCACAGCCACCGGATAACCCTCACGCGGGTTCAACCTTCCGGCAATGCGGATGAACGAAGCCTGCGGCCACCACGCCCGCCAGGGGCACACACGCTTACATGTCCGGGGCTGATTACGCCCGGCGTCCTGAGCTGACGATCGGAGCGCGTGGCACTCGTCATGGGGTAGACGGCCGGCCTGGGGGCCGGCTCGAGAGCAGAGGAGGCGTCATGCCTGAACCGAGGATTTTGCTGAGTGGCCTGGGAATTCCTGAGTCGCCGCGGTGGCATGAGGGGCGGCTGTGGTTCTGCAACTGGATCGACCGGCAGGTCGTGGCCGTTGACATGGACGGTACAGCGGAGGTCATGCTTACCCGCGACCCGGCCAGCCACTCGATGGGGTACTCCATCGAGTGGCTTCCCGACGGCAGGCTGCTGACGACCGGCGACAAGATCGGGCGCCAGGAGCCCGACGGATCGATAGCCGTCCACGCCGAGCAGCGGGCGAGCGAGATCGTCGTGGACGCGCACGGCAACGCCTACGTCAACGGCGCAGACTTCGCCTTCGTTGCCGGTGCGCCTCCCAAGCCGGGCTACATTAAGCTCGTCACGCCGGACGGGCAGCTACGCCAGGTCGCCGGCGACATCCAGTTCCCCAACGGCATGGTCATCACCCCGGACGGCCGAACGCTGGTCATCTCCGAGTCGTTCGCAGGCGCGGCTCACCGCGTTCGACATCGACCCCGACGGCGGGCTCTCAGGGCGGCGGGTGTTCGCCGAGGGCCTAGCGCCAGACGGCATCACCATGGACGCCGAAGGGGCGGTCTGGGCGCAAACGGGCGGATTCTCCGTGGTCCGCGTGGCTGAGGGCGGTGAAATCCTGCAACGGGTCGAACTCCAGGAGAACCGGGCGCCGTTCGCGCTGATGCTCGGCGGCCTGGACCGGCGGACCCTGTTCATCTGCACGGCCGAGTGGCATCTGGCGGACGACCACGTCGCCAACCTTGAACGGCTGGCCACGGGGCCGCGCACCGGGGAAATCCTCGCCCTCCCGGTCGAAGTGCCCGGCACTGGCCGACCGTGACAGCAAACCCGGCCGCCGTGACCGTGGCCGCGGCCGAGGTGGTCATCCGCACGGCCGCGCGTCTGTCCCGCCCGTGCGGGGCAGCGTCAGGTCAGGACGGCACCCCCGTCGACGGTGAGCACGGTGCCGGTGACGAAGCGGTTGTCCATCAGGTAGAGGTGGGCCGCAGCGATCTGCTGAGGTTCGCCAACCGTCTTGGCCAGCGTCCGCTCGGCCAGCGCGGCGAACAGCGCTGTCCGCCGCTCCTCCGGGACCGGGTCCCACAGTGGCGTGCGGATCGCTCCGGGCCGGACCGCGTTGACCCGGACCGGGGCCAACTCGACGGCCAGCCCCCTGGTCAGGCCCTCGATCGCGGCGGCACTGCCGGCCGCGAGCGCCGCCCCGGGGGACGGCCGGACCCCGATCGTCCCGGAGGTCAGTACGATCGAGCCACCCGGCCTGATCCGCGGGGCCGCGTGCCTGACCGCGGTGACCGCGCCCCAGAAGCGGACCTCGAACAGCTGGCGGGCCTCTTCCGGAGTCACCTCCGTCAGCGGCCGCGGAGTGACCCTGTCGCCGGCCGTGTACACAAGGTGGTCCAGCTCGCCGATCCGGTCGAGTGCCTCGGCCACGGATGCCTCGCTGCGGGTGTCGATCACGACCCCGGCGCATCCGACGGGCAGTGCGGCCAGTGCGGTGTCGAGTCGGCTCTTGTCGCTTGACGCGATCGTGACCGCCGCTCCCGCTGTGGCGGCGGCGGCCGCGGTGGCCAGCCCCATTCCCGAGCTGCCGCCGATGATGACGATGTTCTTGCCGTCGAGATCCAAGGTTTCGTCCTCCGCTATCTGGCGATGTGATGTCTCACTGAGTCATTAGTCTATCGAGAGTGATGACTCGGTGGGACATCGGGATAGGATTGGACGCATGCCGCGTTGGGAGCCCCAAGCCAGGGACCGGCTGCGCGAAGCAGCCCTTGAACTGTTCCTCGCGCACGGCTTCGACAACGTCACCGTGGCACAGATCACCGAGCGGGCAGGACTGACCCGCCGGACGTTCTCTCGCTACTTTGCCGACAAGAGGGATGTGCTGTTCGCCGGCTCAGAGGAGCTCCCGGTAGCCCTCGCCGACGCCGTCGGCCGGGCTGACCCTGCCCTCTCGCCGTTCGAGGCCATGCTGAGCGCGCTTGCCGAAGTCGGCGACCTGCTCGCCGACCGAGTCCAGCACCCCGCCGAGCACAGCGCGATCGTCCAGGCCAGCCCTGAGCTGCAGGAACGGGGGCGGACCAAGTTCGCCGAGGTCACCGGCGCGCTAGGGGCGGCACTTGAGCAACGGGGGACCGAGGGAGCGACCGCCGCTCTGCTCGCGCCAGTCGGCACTGCCATCTTCCGGACCGCCCTCGATCGCTGGGCGCGGCAGCCGGGACGCGCGAGCCTGGCTGACCGCATCCGCGAGACGGCGGCCGAGCTAGCAGCTAGCATGCAGCCCGTGGGCCTGTCGGCCAATTCTGGCCGCGTTCCGTCCTGACGCTGTGAATGGCGCGCTGCGGGTTGTTCTGCTGGCCGGCGACGGCCGCCAGGGCCTCGAGGTAGTAGGCGGCGCTGGTTTCGTCTCCGGCCTCGGCCGCGATGGCCAGTCCCTCTTTCAGGTGTTCGGCCGCGCCGGCCAGGTGGCCCTGCGCCTGGCTGCTGAGCGCGAGGTCGTAAAGCGAGACGAGGATAGCGATCCAGTCGCGCGCACGGCGGCCCACGGTCAGGCCGTCGGTGAACAGCCGAGCCGCCGCGTCGTGATCGCCCTGGCTGAGCCGGACCTGGCCGAGGAAGTTATCAGCGAAGGCGACGGTCAGCAGCTGCTGGAGGCGGTCGTACCCGGCGAGGTCCTCGTCACGGAACTCGTGCACCAGGGCCTGGCCCTCGTCGAGGAGCTTGCCCGCGCCGGTGTAATCGCGGCGGATCGCCGCGAGGTGGCCCAGAACGACCAGGACGTTCGCGTTGAGTATCACCGCGAGCTTTTCGCTCGACTTCCGGTACAGCGGCACGCTCTGCTCGAAGGCCGTCTGCGCCCGGGTCGGATCTCCGTTGGCCAGGAGGATGAAGCCGGCGCCGGTCAGCGCCACCGCCCGCTGATAGGGCAGCAGCTCCTCACTGCCGGCCACGATTTCGTCCGCCAGGCGGGCAAGTTCTGCGAGGTGGCCGCGAAGCCACCAGAACCTCCAGGTCATCAAGAACAGGTGGGCTATCTGATCGAGGTGGCCCTGGTCCACCAGCCAGAACATCGCGGCCCGGGCGTTGTCGCGCTCGGTCTCCAGCCGGGGCAGCCACGCCAGCTGCGCGGGACCGGCGAGCTCGGCCCCGGATGGCTCGGCCAGGGTCTGGAAATAGGCGGCGTGCCGGTCATGGGCCCGCACCCAGTCGCCGCTGCCCGCCAGGCGTTTGGGCCGCTCACATCCATGTCGGCGCGTGACCCCACAGCCGAAGTGTCAGGCGAATGGAAGCAAGGTCAGCGCACGAAAAGGCAGGGTTAACCTGGGTCCGACCGACCTGAGCGAGGCGGTGCGAAGGGAGTCGATCACGCGTGACCGGCGATGACAGGCGGGCCCGCATCGCGGAGATCTTCGGACTGCTTGACGGGGTCCCGGCCGAGGCCGCCGATGAGCGGATTGCGCTGTGCCGCGAGGCGCTCGGGCTCATGACGCCAGACGAGGCGGCCAGCGAGGCGGGCGGGTGGCTGGAGTTCGAGGTAGGGAAGGCTTACTACAGGCGGTTGGCCGGTTCCAACCGGGTGGTCGACCTTGAGGCGGCCATCGTTGCGTTCACGGCGGCGCTGGCGACCTGGACGCCCGAGAGCCAGCCGGTGAACTGGCCAGCCGCGCAGGAGAACCTTGGCGTGGCCTACTCCGACCGGCAAAGGCTCACCGGCAGCCGACAGGATGAGCATGCAGCGCTCGAAGCGTTCCACGCCGCGCTGACGGTGCTTGACCCGCGGTACTCGCCCGTCGCTTGGGCGCAAGCCATGAGAAGCCTCGGCGTCCATCATCTGCAGCGCGCGGAAGGTAACCGGGTCGAGATCATCGACGAGGCTGTCCAGTGCCTTGAGCAGGCCGGCGAGGTTCAGGCAGCCCTCGAACTGACGGCAGAGTGCGCGCTCACCCTGGCGGACCTCGGCATCGCCTACCGGGAGAGGGTTACCGGGGATCGTTCGGATAATCTAGAAAAATCGCTGGCCTGCTTCGATATGGCCTTGGATGCCCTCGACAGCGACAGCGGCGACGCGTCCGCCATCGGCCAGATTCTCTTGCATCGGGCAGAAACGCCTCCGGTACCGGATCGCCGGCCAGTGGGCCGAAAACATCGAGCGGGCGTACGCGGATGCGCGGCGAGCCAGCGAGCTGATCAGCGCCGAGCGCGCGCCGCTGCTATGGGCCGATGCGCAGGAAGAACTTGGAAACGTGCTGCGTCTGCGGGCAGCCGGCGACCGCGCTGAGAACCAGGAGGCCGGGATCGCCGCCTACCGGCAGGCGCTAGCACTCTACAGCCGAGAGGCGGTGCCGCAGCGGTGGGCGGTCATCGGCTTCCACCTCGCGCACGCGCTCACCGAGCGGCTGCGCGGCGAACGGGTCACCGACCTGGAGGAGGCCCTCGACCTGCTGCGGGACGCGGCCGAGTCGCTTCGCGCCGTCCCGGGCTCGCTGGTGTACCCGCCTGTCTTGACCGGGCTTGGCGTGGTGTACCTGCGGCGGCGGCGCGGCCGCCCGGCGGACAACGCGGAGGCCGCCTGGCGCTACCTGACCGAGGCACTGGATCTTGAGGAACGGCTCGGGCTGCCGCCCCGTACCAGGGCGGCAGTGCTGAACGGCCTCGGAAGCGCCGCCCTGGCGCGGGAGACCGAGGACCCGGAGCAGCGTTTCGAGGACGCGATCGATTACTACGAACGCGGGCTTGACCTGGCCGGGCCGGAAGAAGGGCAGCTCCAGGCGCGGCTGCTGAGCAACCTGGCGGCGGCGTACGCGCAACGCCTGCGTGGCGACCGGGCGGCTAACGCCGACCGGTCGTTGGAACTGTATGAGAAGGTCAGCGCGTTCCGGACCAGGGAGCGTGCCCCGGTGGAGTGGGCAGAGACGCGCTGCAACATCGCGGCGGTCCTGGCGGATCACACCGACCCACCGCGGCGCGACCAAGCCACCGCGGCGTTCCGGGAGGCGCTTGAGGTTCTGCGGGAAAGCGGCCCTACGACGTCAGTGCTCATGGCGGCGCGGAACCTCGGCTATCTCGGCGTCCTTGAAGGGCGCTGGGAGGATGCGGTCGACGGCTACGGGACCGCTCTCGACGCCGCGGATGCCAGGTACCGGCAGTCTGTCCGGCTCGAGGCCCGCTTCGACGAGCTCACGGACACGACCGGGCTTTCAGCGGAGCTGGCCGCCGCACTGGCGAGCCAGGCGCGGGCTGCCGTCGACGGCGGCCCGCAGGGCTCAGGTGCGCGGGAACTGGAGCGGCGCGCGGTGGCCACGCTGGAGAGCGGCCGGATGCGGTTGCTCGGTGACCTCATGGAAGGCGACGCGATCCGGCTCGGTCAGCTCGCCGTAGTGCGCCCGGAACTCTACGCGGACTATCTTGCCAGCGCGGAGCGGCTCCGCGAACTTCAGGCCGCCCAGTGGGCGGCCTTCCAGCCGTCGGCCGACTTCGAGACGGGTGGTTTCGATCTGCGCTGAGCGCGCGACGGACTCGGTTGCGGGCTCCGGGTGGCGTCGTTGCCGTTGAGTGGGAACGCTCGTAGCTAACCTGATGTCGTCCGCGCTAGCGGAGCTTGAAGGGAGCGCTGCTCGCGCGTGATCGCGTCAAGTCCGCGCACCCGGTCCGCTGCCGCGACGAACCGCCGGGCGAGTTCCGCGTTAGCCTCTGCCAGCCGGCTCAGGTCCAGCTGCGCCACCTCGAGGGACTCCGCCAGCAACCGGGCCCGTCCCCGCTCGAGAAAAGCCGCCGCGTGTTCAAGCTCACCGGCCCTGGCCGCCGCCAGCCCGGGCTGTGATCCGAGGCGCCTGGCGGCCTGGAGCCAGACCTCCTTCTCGGGGCGGCCCAGCTGATGCCGCCACAGACGGTCCACCGCCTCGAAGGCGAGATCATACGCGCGGCCCGCCTCGGCCCAGCCGTCCCTGGTGCCGGCCAGTCGCCCCAGTCGAGCGCCGCGTTGAGTGCGACTTCGAGATCGTGTGTCAATGCCTCCGCGCAGGCTTGCTCGTAAGCGCCGGCTCCTTCCTCCAGGTCTTCCTGGCGCCGCAGCATCCGGTGCCGGGCCGCGAGGCCGGCGGCCAGGTTGGCGAGCAGGAACGGCCGCAGCCGCGGGGTACGATCCGCGGCGCCCGCCGCGGCCGTTAGGTCCGACACCGCCACGTCGATGCTGAAGCCAGCCAGTTCGAGGGAAGCCAGCGTCGTCTCGATCCTCCCTTTGCCGCTGAGCAAGAGGACGGTGTGCGGAGCGGCCGCGTCAGCCCGCTTCAGCGCCCGGGCGTAGGCGTCATGGGCGCCGAGCAGGTCAGCGGTGGTGCCGTTGAGCTCAAAGCGGGTCAGGTAGAGCTGCGCGAGTGCGCCGAAGGCCACCGGCAGGTGCGGTGACCGCTTGCCGAGGAGCCGGACCGCGTCAACGATAAGTCCTGCCGCCTCATCGAGTTCAGCTGTCGAGGACACGTGCTCAGCGTGCCGCTGAAGTGCGGTGGCCAGGAGGACGAGGAGCGCGGCCCGCTCTTGACGGGGGCCCGCGGATCCCGCCGCCCGCGCCACGTCGACGCAGGACAGCAGGTCGTCAAGGGCGCCGTCGCGCTCGTAACGGTCCAGGAGCAGCGCTGCCACGCCATGCGCCAGGACAGTGCGCGCGCTTTCCGGCTGCTCACTGGCCAGCGCGTCGCGCGCGGTCGTGAGCGCCTCGTCGAGGTCGGCGGGGCGGCCGAGCATCTCGTAGCGGATGCCGAGGTTGGCGGACAGGTTGTGCAGGATCCACCATCGCTCGTGCGTCGGCTGGGCGACGGCCGAGGCGCGGGACCAGTGGATGGCCGCGTCGAGATCGGCGGAGTCACCGCGTTCCTCGAACCGCATCCCCAGCACGTTGCCAAGCGCCGACGCGTACGAGGGATAGTCAGGATCGTCATCCGGAAGGTCGCGGACGGCTCCGGCGAAGCAGGTGATAGCCGCGTCCAGGTCCGCTGGCGAACCGCCGTGGCGCTGGTACCGCTCGCCAAGCAGCGTACCCGCGGCCTGCCGCATGCCGGCCCGGGCGGCCGCCGGAACGGCGGCGAGGTCGTCGTGCCGAAGGACGGGCGTTATGGCATCGATCGCGGAGTCGGCGGCGGCCCGGCCGGGCCGGGCCCGGTATCGCTCGTAGGCGGCTTCGGCGGCTATCCATTGCGAGCGCAGTGCCGTCGGCACGCCCGGCGCCAGAAGCTCGTCGAAGGCCGCGTCGCCGACCTCGCGGTAGCGGCGCAGCAGGGACTGATGGACCTCGAGGGCGTGCTGGGCTGCGCTGTCGCCCCGGCTGGACGCGAGTGCGCGCAGTTCGGTGAGGATGTCATCGGCGCCGACGGACAGCAGCGCAGGGTGCCGTTCGACCAGGGCCCGTGAGGCCGGCCATGAGTCGGCCCGCACGAACCGCTGCACAAGCGTGACGAGCCGGGACCGTCGCGGCTCGTCGGAGCCGGTGGTGGTCACCGCGCCCGCGCATCTTGCCGATGATCCAGCCGAACGGGAGCTGGTTTCACGTCATCCGCCTCCCGCTTCGGCCGACGGGTCGACGTACTGTAGGCCCGGTTCATCGAGGCTGGTCCACAGGAGCCGGTTCACCCGCGGGCCGTCCCGGTTGCGCTCGAGAGTGAGAGAGGGCGGCCGGGGCAGGTGCAGGCTGTCGTAGAGGCGGAACCGGTACACATGGAAGGCGGTGACCGTGAGCTCGCCGAACGCGGTCGCGGCGGTGAGGATGCCGATGTAGTAGGCGAGCGCGGGAACCACGATCGCGACCGGCACGGCCAGCCAGGTCCATGGGGTCCAGACCACGAACAGCGCCCCCCACAGCCACGTGCGCGCCGCGTTGTCGAGCGCGGAGCGGGCCTGCACGAGCTCGGTCTTGGCCTCGGCGGGAAGCAGCAGCCACAGGGCGGGCCAGCACGCGATCGTATCCAGGCCGTACTTGTCGGCCGGGCGCCGCTCGGCGGCCCGGAGGATGTCGCCGAGGCGGGTCGGCATGCCGAGGGCGTCCTGCTGCGGCATGGCCCGCAGCAGGCTGCGGCCGCGGCCCAGTTCGGCCGTCATCCGTGCGTCAAGCGGGGTCACGGAACGCTTCCGCAGCTCACGCAGGCGGTCGGGATCGGGCGGCGGATCCTCTTTCTCCAGCTCTTCAAGCTCGAAGAACTCTTCCCCGGTGAGGGTTCCGATCCGCTGCCGGGTGGCGAGGGCCTCCACCCGCTGTTCCCAGCGGCGGTACCGTCTGCGCCGGTAGCCGATCAGCTGGTCCCGCAGCCAGCGCGGGCGCCAACCGTAGCCTTCGAGGAACCGCAGCAGCGGCTGGGTGAGGCGCTCGGCGGCCAGTGCGGAAACAGCGACCAGGATCAGGCCCGCGATGACGACGAGCCCCTGGGCGAGGCCGGGGAGCTGACGAAGCCAGGCGGCCGTCACCGCCAACTCATGCGACCAGCCGCGGGCGCCAACGGCCAGGCGATTGCTGTGCCACCAGACGGCGGCCAGCCCGCCGGCCCAGAACGCGAACGCGGGCGTGAGAACCCGGGCCACCCACTGCTTGGCGAATTCCCCGCCGAGCCCCGACCAGAACGCGGACAGCATCGGCGCCGGCTAACCGTTGTACCGCTCGAGGACCGAGCCGTCCTTAGGGCACAGCAGGTCGCCGTCCGCGAGCGTTTCGCGGACTACCGTGTAGTCCTTGTGCGGGCACACGTACAGGACGCCGACCGGCTGCGTGGGATCACCGAGCTGCCCGACGCCGCGGTCGGTGTCGGCGGCGATCCGGCGGCGGATGCCCTCATAGGACCGGAGCACCTCCATGAGCGCGGTCTTCGCGCTGCCGGGCGGCTCGCTCAGCGCGCGGGCGAGGTCGCCGTCCGCCCGGCGCCGCTCGTCCTCATCGGGGATGAGCTCGGCCAGGTTGCGGCGCGCCGTCTCGGCCAGCAGCCGCAATTCGGTCTCTTCCATGTGTCCTCAGGCTCCGACGTGGGCGAATGCGCCCCAGTGGTGGATATCCGCATGACGGTGGCCGTCAGGCTCGAAATACAGCCAGTCGAGGAACGCCTGGCCGGCCTCTGGCTGGCAGCCAGCCGGCCTGGCCGCTGATCCCGGCGCGGAAGTGCTGGCGCTTCTCGGCGGTGGTGGTGTCGCGCAGCCAGCGCTGAGCGGAACGGAGGGCGGCGGCAGGCGCCTCCTGGTCCTGCCGCCAACACCGGTAGAACTCCGCCATCAGCATGGCGGTAGCCCGGTCCGGCACCGCCCACTGCGAGGCCACGATTCCGGCGACGCCCGCCTGCAGCAGGCCGGTGGGCAGCGCGACCACCTCGTCGGGCAGTTCGGTCCCTGGCTGGGCGGTCTCGCAGGCGGACAGCACCGCCAGCCGCACCCGGAGCTGCAGTTCCATCAGCCGCCTCAGGGTGACCCGGCCGCCAGCGAGGACCAGACCGCTGTCGAGCGGGCGCTCAAGCGCCGCGAAGCCATGGCAGGCCAGGTGCAGGACGTCGGCTTTCGCCGCCTCCCACTCGAAGGACAGGAAGGTCGCCTCCCCGCGCCGCAAGACCGTGTGCGCGGCAGGGAACGCCGCCGCCGCGACCGCCGCCTCGTAGGCCGCCATCGGCAGCGGGTCGGCGGCGACCGGCCAGGGATCCGCCAGCGCGAGCAGCCGGGCGGGGCGTACCTCCCCGGCGAGCCGCCGGGCCGTCTGCAGTGCCCGCGCGTTGGGCACGTAGCTGACCGATACCGTGTCGAGCACGTACCGGCGGCCGGTGACCCGCCCCGCGTCAGCCGTCCAGGCCGCGTGCAGCGGGAGCAGGCCAAGCAGGCCGCCGGCGACGAGAACGAGCTCCGCGGCATCGCCGGCCTGATGCAGGACAGGACCCATCACCGCGTCCCACAGCCAGGCGGTCAGCTCGTCGAGCCCGGCGTTCCACTCCCGGTAGGCGGCCTGCGGGGCGGCCCGGTAGCGCGCGTACCGGTTCAAGTGAGCGGTCACCGTGTCCCGCAGCGTCTCGGCCGTGAGGTCATCGAGCGGCACGTGGGTGACGTCGGGGCCCCGCACGATGAGGGCGAGCCCGCCTGGTTCCGCGGCGGCGAGGTAGACCAGCGGGCACTCGACGGCCGCGGCGGACACATCGGAGAAGGTTGGCACCGCGAGGAAGTCCTCGTACCCGGGAACGGCCCTGATCTCCTCGATGACGGCATCGAGTTCTTCCCGGGCGGCCCGGATATCGTCCAGGCGCGGACCATCGGTCATCGTTGGCTCCCGGTTTGCCGCTGGGGTCGCGCGGACGGCAGGCAGCGGAAGAAATCCCCCCTGTCGGCATTTTGCCGCACCTGGCGCGGAGCCGGAAGGAACACAGCCAGGAACCTCCGTTCCTTTCGCCATAAGCTTCTGATGATGGCGGCTATTGTCCTAGCGGCCTGCCGGTAGCGCGCGGCGAGCTCGGGGCCTATCCGGTCAAGGTCCGGGACCGACAGGGTCCACAGGACTGCCCTGGACTCCTCCATCGCGGTGACCGCCGTGCGCGGGTCGCCGGCCCGTGCGTAGGCGTAGCCGGCCCGGCGGGCATCGTTTGCGTGACCCGCAGCCAGGTTTCCTGGTCGGGCCGGGCGGCCTGCACCTGCAGCAGTCTCCACATCGCAGCCATGCCGGCCCGGTAGGCCTCGGCCGCCTCTGGCCACGCCTGCCGGGAATCCGCCCATGCGGCCCAGTCGCGGGCGGCGTAGAACGCGACGGCCGTGGCGGTGTCCAGTCCCTGGGAGCACGCCTGGCGGTACAGGCCGACCGCCTCCCGGAGGTCGGCCTCGCGGTGCGTCAGCTCATGCTGCTGCCGGAGCGCGTTCGCCAGGTTGCCGGCGTACCGCGCCCAGTGCGGGTCGCGCTGGCCCGTGACCGCGACCGCCCGGCGCAGCGCGCGCACTGCCTGAGCGGCCCGCCTGCGGGAGCCCGAGCGCGCGGCGGACGCCATCAGCGAGGCCGCGTAACTGCTCAGCCGGGCCACCCGGTCCGCCGACCCGCGCGAGGTCAGCCGAAGCGCCCGGCGGTGCGCGGCCAGGGCCTCGGCGAGATCGCGCTGGTGACCGCTGACCTGGTAGCGCTGCCGGAGCGCGGAGGCGAGGCTGTCGAGGTAGATGGCCCGCCGGGGAACCCGGCGGGCCAGGCCGGCGGTGCCAACACGTAGGTTCGCGATCGCGTCGTCCAGGTCGCCGGCCGCCCGGCTGACCTCGTAACGTTCGGCGAGCGCGGTCCCGAGGTTGCCGCGGAGCTGAGCCAGCTCGGCCGAGTCGGCCGGCAGGTCGCGGGACGCCTGCCGGTAGGCCTGGACTCCCTCGTCGAGGTCCCCGAGTTCCCCGGTCCGGCTGTAACGGTCGTGGAGGCCGTTGCCGAGGTTGTTGAGCCACTGAGCTTGAGCGAGCGGGTTGCCCGCCGAAGCCGCCACCGCCGCGCGGTACGCCGTCAGCGCCTGGTCGATGTCATACTCGCGGCCGTCGGCCAGGTACCGGATACGCAGTCCGCTGCCCAGGCCGACCAGGTACCTGCCCGAGGTCCCGGTGCCGGCGCCTGCCGCGTCCGCCGCGCGGGCGGACAGTTCGACGGCGCGGTCGAGATCATCGCGCGCTTGGGTGGCCAGGTAACGCTCACGCAGGCAGCTGGCCAGGCCGTTCCAGTAGCTCGCGAGGCCGGGGGCGCCGCTCGCGGCTTGCCCCAGAACCTGCTCGTAGAGCGCGATCGCCTGGTCGAGGAAGCCGGTGCGCCCGCCGGCCAGGTACCGCTCGCGCATGACGTCGGCTAGCCCGGCGAGCCGGGGCGCTGCCTCGGGCGACCCGGGAAGCGTCGAGCTGACGGCGCGCCGGCCAGCCGACGCGGCGGCCCGCAGATCCCGTGGCCGGCGCCGGTGCGCGAAGCGCAAGCGCAAGGCGATGCTCAGGTTGGCCAGCATCATGGCCCGGTCGCCGGGCTCCGCTGCCCGTCGCTGGCGGGCGGTTTGCCGCAGCGCGGCCCGCAGGGCGGCGACGGCGCGGTCGAGGTCGGTGGCCTGCCCGCTGTGCTCGTACCGCTCCACGCGGACGTTGGCGAAGTTGTTCAGGTAGAGGGGGCGGTCCGGTGAACGCGGCGAGACGAGGCGCACCGCGCGGTCGGCCGCCGCGACGGCCCGCGCCAGGTCCTCCTCATCGTGGCCGGCGGTGACCCGGTCAACCAACGCGTTGCTGAGATTGCTCAGGTACTGCGGCAGGTCCGGGTCAGCGGGATCAGCCAGTCGCGCCGCCGACTCGAAGGCGGCGATCGCCCGGTCCAGCACCGCCGCATCGCCCGTGGCCGCGTACTGCTCCTGGCCGATGACGCCGGCGTTGCTGAGGTACATCAGGCGGTCAGGCGACGCATCCGGTGTCGCGGCGACCGCTTCCTGCACCCACTCATGCGCCTTAGCCAGGTCTGCGTGATCACCAGGGGCCAGCTGATGGCGCCGTAGCAGCGCGCCCGCCGCCTCGCTGAGTATCTCGGCCCGGTCGGCCGCGCTAACCACAGCCCCGCTGGCGGCGTCCACCACAACCTCCCAAGCCGCCACCGCCGCGTCGAGGTCAGGGACGTCACCAGTCCGCTGAGATCGCTCGCCGGCCTGCCGCGCCAGCCGCAGCAGTTCCGGCAGGCTGGGTCCCAGTGACGCGTCCATTCACCGTCCCGGTGAGAGCAGCCGGCGGTCCTGCACCGACTGGAGGCGGCTGACGGCACGGGTGTACCGGCCGGCTAGGTCCGGGCGGTCGCCTGCCAGCCTGAGCAAGTCGAGTTCGCCGCCGTGCAGCGCTTCCGCCAGGATGGCCGCGCGGCCCGCTTCCGCCGCGGCCACCGCGGCGGGCAACTGGCGGGCCATGGCGGCCGCATAGGCGGCGCGGCCCGGCAAGCCCTCGGTGTCACGCAGCCAGTTCTCCTTGTGCTCGCGGGTCACCTGCGCGCGCACGGCGGCAAGCATAGCTTCGGTGGCCGCCCTGAAGGCGGTGGCGGCTTCTGGCCAGCTCTGGCGGTCCACCGCCCACGCGCCCCATTCCTGGGACGCCGCTAGTACGGACAGCGGATCGGCCGTGAGGCCGACCGTGCAGCCGTTCTGGTAAGCCTCGACGGCGGCGTCAAGGTCAGCCTCCCGGCGGCGGAGCTCGTACCGGTCCCTCGTCGCCAGCGCCAGCCCGAAAAGGCGGCGGGCCCGGTCGGGGTCTCCCGTCGAGCTCATCTTCACCGCGGCCGCCAGGTGCCCGATCGCCTCGTCCAGGTCGGTCAGCGACTGGTCGGCCGCGTACTTGTCGCGCTCCGCGGCGCCGAGGTTGGCTCGCAGCGTCGCGGATAGCGCGGAGCCCGCGGGCGCGGTACCGAGCGCGGCCCGCAGGACCCGGACCGCGCCGTCGAGGTCAGACCTGGTGCCGGCGACGTGATAGCGATCCCGCAGCGCGTTTCCCAGGTCGTTCATGGCCGCGCACCGATAAGGCGAGGCGGGCGGACCTGGCGCGCAGACCGCTTCGAGCAGGGAGATCGCGCGGTCGCGATCCTGGCTCGCGCCAGTGCGCCTGGCCCGCTCATGCAGCACGGCCGCCAGGTTCACGGCCCAGGCCGCCGCGTCGGCGTTGTCGGCGCCGGTTGCCTGAACGGCTTCGTCGAGCCAGCCAACGGCGCGGTCCAGGTCGTCGAGCGAGCCGGCTGACTGGTACCGGCGGTAGCGGGCGATGGCCTGGTGCACCAGGCAGCTCGCCCGGTCCGGCGAGGTAGCGGGCACTACCTGCGCCGCCTCGTCGAATAGCCGCAGCACGGTCGCGAGGTCACGCGGGTCGCCCGTCGCGTCGTGCTGGTCGAGCAGCGCCACGCCCAGGTCAACGAGCCGCCGGTGACGTTCCGGGTCTCCGGCGGGGGTAGCGTCAAGGCCAGCCCGTAGGAGGGCGACGGCCCTGGTCAGGTCGGCCCGCTGGCCCTTCGCCTCGTACCGCATCCGCAGCAGGTCGCCGAGCATGACGTACGGGTCTCCTGGTTCAATGTCCAGGCACGCCCGCTCAGCGCACTCGATCGCCCGGGTGAGATCGCCCGGGTCGCCAGTGGCCAGGTAGCGGTCCGAGAGCACGAGCGCCAAGTTGGCCAGCGTGGTGGGCGCGGCGGCGGCCCGGGCCGCGCGGTCGAGCGCGTCGATCGCCTGGTCGAGCACCAGCAGGTCGCCCGTGTTCCGGTACGCCTCGCGCCTGGCCAGGCCGAGGTTGCCGAGCCGGCCGGCGATCAGCGGCGACCCCGGCGGTGTCAGCGCTACGGCGGTGCCCAGCTCATCGAGCGCCGTATCCAGGTCGTCGGGGCGGCCGACCGCCCAGTACAGGCGGAGCAGCACGCCGCCGCCGTTGTTCAGCAGCGCCGCCCGCAGGGCCGGGTAGGCCGACGACAGGCTCGGATGCGCCATCACCCGCCGCCACGCGGCCGCCGCGGCGGTCAGCATGCCGATGTCACTGGTGCGGTCATAGTCCCGCTCCGCGTCGTCGGCAGCCGCCATGTCCGCGCTGACGCAGGCAACGACGGCCGGGTCAATGACGGGATGGCCAGACGGGAACACGGCGGCCAGCCCGGTGTCCCGGCAACGCGCGGCGAACGCGCGGAACTGGCGGATCATGGTGGCCCGGTCACCATCGCCGCACTGCTCTTCCCGTGCCTCTTCCCGGGCCAGGAGGTCCGTCATGACGTTATCCGCGTCAACGGTCAGCAGGGTCGGGTTGGCGGCCAGCGTGGCGCCCGCGCGCGGGAAGGAGTCGTCTTCCAGCAGGGCCTCGAGGAGAGCACGGAGCGTCGGCACGGTGCTATCGTCCAGGCTGGGACGGGTGGACGTAAAGCAGATGACTGACGATCGGGATGACTCAGGCAACGCGACGGCGGGGCTGCGGGCAGCGCTCCTCCGCTATGGCGAGACGGGCGACCCCGAAGACCTGGACCGGGCGATCGGTTTCGCCGACGCGCTGACCCGGCATGAGCGATTCGGTCACCTGGACCCGGAGAGCGCCGCCATCGTCTGGTCGCTCGGCGGCGCCGCCCGCATCAACCGCAGCCGCCTCGGTGACCGCCCGCAGGACCTTGACGACGCGGTCACCTGGTGCAGGCGGGCGCTCGACACCGCTCGCGGCGATGATGGCAACCGTCCCGCTTACGCGGGCAACCTCGCGATGGTCCTGGTCGAACGCTACGACCGTGACCTGAGCCGCGCGGACCTCGACGAGGCGCTCGCCCTCTTCGAGTGGGCGGTGCCCGAGATCGAGCGGGCCGGCGGCCAGGCCGCTACCGCCTTGCACAACCAGGGGCAAGCGCTCCTCGAGCGCTACCAGGCCGACTACGATGTCGCCGCGCTGGATCGGGCTATCGAGGTGCTCCGCAAGGCCGCGGCGGACGTCACCGCGCCGCGGGCGGTGGCCGGAGGGTACCTGAACACCCTAGGGCAGGCCCTGCGGGCCAAGGCGGAAGCGGAGTCTGACTCCGCCGCGCTCGACGAGGCGGTGGGTGTCCTGCGCCGCGCGCGCGAGTGGACAACCGGGTCGGACGACCATGTCGCCGCGCTCGCGAGCCTCGGCAACGTGCTGCTCGACCGGTCAGAGATCGGCCGGCCGGTGCCGGACCTCGAAGAGTCCGTTACCTGCCTGGAAGAAGCGATGTCCCTGGTCGACCCGGGGATGTCGTCGTGGGGCCGCCTAGCCAACAACCTCGGGAACGCGCTGGTGGCCCTGTTCCGCGCCACCGGGAGGCGAGCGGCGTTGCTGCAGGCCCGCGAGTTGTTCGAGGCGGCGGCCCCGGTGCTCGGCGAGGCCTCGGAGCGCGCGGTTGTCCTGAGCAACCTGGCGGCCTGCCTGGAGGAACTGCACGAGCAGACCGGCGAGATCAGCTTCCTCGACGAGGCGATCGCCGTCTTCAGCAGCACGGTGAATGACCCGGCGGAGCCGCTCGTCCCCGAGCGGCGGCAGAACTTCGGGATATGCCTCCTCACCCGGTTCCGTCGCTACCAGTCGCCGGCCGACCTCGATCAGGCCATTGACCAGTTCCAGGCGGCTGCCCGCGTCGCCCCGCCGGGCAGCGTGATCCGCGCGGCGGCCACCAACAGCCTGGGCAACGCGCTCTCGCTCCGCTTCGACCTGCTCGAACGCGACGAGGACCTCGCGGCGGCGATCAGCGCGTACGAGGAAGCGGTGCGCAGCGCCCGGGAGAACTCGGTCGACCGCGCGATGTACCGGGCGAACCTCGGCGTCAGCCTGATGCAGCGCGGCGAACTGTCACAGTCCGCCGGGGACGTTGACGCCGCTATCCGCCAGCAGGAGACCGCAGCCGCCGAGGTTCCGCCGACCGCGCAGGAGCGCATCCGGATTGTTGCGGGCCTCGCTGACAGCCTCGCTACCCGGGCCATCGCGACGGGCAGCGGCAGCGACGCCGCGCGGGCCACGGACGCCTACCGCTCGGCCGCCACCGCCGGCCTGGAACGGCTACCGGAGCAGGCGATCGGGTCGGCCGGGAACTGGGGGATCTGGGCAATCAGCAGAGAGTCGTTCGCCGAGGCAGCCGAGGCGCTTGGCTATGGCCTGCAGGCGCTTGAGCAGTTGTCTCGCATCCAGGTCACGCGCCTGCAGAAGGAGAGCTGGCTGCGCGACATCCGGGAGATCCCCGTGCACGCGGCGTACGCCCTCGCGCGGATCAGGGACCTGACCGGAGCGTCCGCAGCCTTGGAGCGCGGCCGGGGGATCCTGCTGTCAGAAGCGCTGCAGCGGGACCGCGCGGACCTCCAACGGCTAACGGACATGGGTCGGCCCAATCTTCAGGAACGCTACGAGACGGCTGCCTCGCGCTGGAATCAGCTCTCACGGGCTGCTGACGCCACTGCGGAGAACTTGCGCTGAGCCCCGTGACCGCTGATACGTAAATCCGCTCTGATGCATGAGGGCTTGCCAGGGCCGATGGGGCCCTATTTGGCGTTCAGCACAGGCAATCGCCATTAGCGTGACCTCTTCGACGATCATTAGCGTCCGAAGCGCTATAAGCGACCCAACGCCGATTGGCAGATACAGGTCTGAATGCTTCTGGATATCACACTTCCACTTGTACAGCGCACCGCCGGAGGTCAATCGACGCTTGCACTGCTCGCCTGCATGGCCGCGGTAAGGCTTCGCATCCTCGATTTCGTTATAGTCCACCGACTGCAGCTGCACGACTCGAAAGACAAGTACCATCGTAATGATCATGAAAAGAAGACCGACAGACCCCCCGTGATCGGGCGCCCGGTCCTCGCCCGCGCGGCCGGGCTGGCGGCCCTGCCGCGGCCCGGTTGTGGGATTTTGTATTCCTGCGTTTCCGCAGGCAGGAGGGCTGGGCTCGTGCGTGGTTCCGGGTGGGCGGTACTGGGCTCGAACCAGTGACCTGCCGGTTGTAAGCCGGCTGCTCTTCCGCTGAGCTAACCGCCCGAGGCTCGTTCCGGCCCGGGTGCGGGCGGAATCCCTGCTAGGGTACCGGATCCGCCGGCTGGTGGTACGCCGCCGGCTCGCGCTATCCGGTTCGCCGCGGTCAGCTGAGCAGCGCGGCGGGCAGCAGTTCCCGGTGCGCCTCGAACAGCTCGTCGCACATCGCGACGGTCTGCGCCGTGGTGAGGGTGGCGGCCGTGTTCGGGTCGAGCAACGCGGCCTGGTAGACGTGGTCACGGGACCCGTCGAGCGCCGCCCGGACGGTCAGCTCCACCACGTTGAGGAAGGTCCGGTTCAGCGCGGCGAGCTGCGGCGGGAGCGCGCCGATCGCTACCGGCCGGGGGCCGGCGGCGCCGACCAGGCAGGGCACCTCCACGCAGCAGTTGCCGGGAAGGCTAGTAATCAACCCCCCGTTCCTGATGTTCACGTGGATCTCCCGCTCGGTGCCGGTCTCCAGCGCGTGGATGAACAGCGACGCCAGCTCGTGGGCCGGCTCGAGGTCGAGCGGTTCGTCCGCCGCGAGTTGCCGTTCGAGCGACTCCAGCTCGCGCAGGTTCTCCTCCGATCGCTCGAGGTAGTCGCCGACGAAGATGCGGAACCGCTCGATCTGGTCGTCGTGGCGCATGAACCAGGGCACGTACTCGGCCGAGTGCTCACTCGACTCGGTCGGGAAGTAGCCGAACCGGCGGTAGATCTCCACCCGGGCCCGCCGCCGCAGCTCGGGTGAGGACTCGATGACCTCGGCGAGCCGCGGGTAGAGGGACTCGCCGTCCTGCTCGAAGCGGAGCACGAAGGCCTGGTGGTTGAAGCCCGCGGTCAGGAAGCGGACCCGCGCCGGGTCGGCGCCGACGAGCTCGGTGAGGAACGCCTGGGTGTCGCGGACCGAGTGGCACAGGCCGTAGACCCGGCCGAAGCCGCTGCCCTCGTACACCGCCCAGGGGAGCATGGCCATCGGGTTGCTGTAGCTGAGCAGGTAGGCGTCCGGGCACTCGGCCTGCATGTCCTGGGCGAGGGCCACCGTGACGGGTATGGTCCGCAGACCGCGGAAGATCCCGCCGATGCCGAGGGTGTCGCCGATCGTCTGCCGCACCCCGTACTTGGCGGGGATGTCGAAGTCGGCCCTGGTGGCCGCGTAGCCCCCGACCTGCACCTCGTTGATCACGTAGTGCGCGCCCGCCAGGGCGGCGCGCCGGTCCCGCGTCGCGGTGACGGCCGCCTGCGCGCCGGCCTGCGCGGAGATCCGGCGGACCAGCCGCTCGGCGTGGGCCAGCCGTTCCGCGCTGATGTCGTAGAGCGCCAGGTGCAGGCGGCCGCGGAACTCCGGATAGCTGCACAGGTCGGTTGCCACGTTCCGGGTGAACTCGACGCTCCCGGCTCCGATGAAGGTCACCTTGATCACAGCTCACGAGTGTTACATCGCGGTCAATTTATTACAAGCTATTGCAGTCATGTCAGCTCAAAATGCAGAATGTTGCTCAGTTCGAGTCTGATTGATGCAACTTTGAGCGGAGCGCGGCATGATCAGAACAAGACGCAGGCGGATCAGGACCAGGACCGGAGCCCTGGCAGGACTTCTCGCCGCGCTCGCGGCCGCGGGCACCCTCGCGGCCTGCGGCACGGACGCCTCGGGCGGGTCCGCCAGCGGTTCCGGCGGCGCCACGATCCAGATCTGGCAGGGCTACACCGGGACCGAGGCGAAGGTTTTCGCGCACCTGGTCGCGGAGTACGAGCAGCAGAACCCGGGCACGAAGGTCGAGCCGCTGTTCGTCAACAACGACGACACCCTGCAGAAGGTGCTGACCGCGGTGCGCGGCGGCAGCCCGCCGGACATCGCCTACCTGTACGGGTCCTGGGCGCCCAACGTCGCGCAGATCCCGCAAGTCGTGAACCTGACCCAGGTGGTCAAGCGGGCCGGGGTGAACTGGGATGACTTCTACGCCGGCGAGCGTGACGTGGCTACCGTCGACGGCAAGGTGATCGGCATCCCGGCGCTGGTGGACAACCTGGCCGTGGTCTACAACAAGACGCTGTTCGCCAAGGCCGGCCTGCCGCTGCCGTCCGCCGACTGGACCTGGTCGCAGTTCGTGGCCGACGCGCAGAAGCTGACCAGCGCCTCGGCCAAGCAGTACGGCACCGCTTACGTCACCCCCGGCACCGAGGACACGGTGTGGCACTGGGAGGCGCTGCTGTGGGAGGCCGGCGGCCAGCTGCTGACGCGCGGACAACAAGCAGGCGGCGTTTGACTCGGCCGCCGGGCTGGCCTCGCTGAACACGCTGCGGACGATGGCGGTCACCGACAAGTCCATGTACCTGGACCCAACCGACCAGGCGTATGACAACCTGTTCGACTCCGGCAAGATCGGGATGCTGGTCACCGGGCCGTGGGACCTGTCCAGCTTCCCCAGCGTGAAGTACGGCGTGCAGGTCATGCCCTCCTACCCGGGCACCAGCGGTGGCCACCAGACCATTTCCGGTCCGGACAACTGGGTCATCTTCAACAACGGCTCGGCGCAGGTGAGCGCGGCCGAGAAGTTCCTGCTCTGGCTCACCGCCCCGGCCCAGGTGAAGTACTTCTCGCTGCAGACCGGCGACCTCCCCACCCGGCAGTCGGTGGCGCAGGCAGACGGCTTCGTCCAGCAGATGAACTCCGTGCTGCCCGGCGTGAGCACCTTCGTCGCCAACCTGGGCAACGTCACGCAGGCGCGCCCGCAGATCACCCAGTACCCGAAGGTCTCGGCGATCCTCGGCTCCATGGTCGTGTCGGTGCTGCTCGGCAAGGCCACACCGCAGGCCGCGCTCAGCTCCGCCGCCCAGCAGGTCGACGCGGCGCTCGCGGCCGGGAGCTGACGGTGTCCGCGGTGCGGCGGGTGCTGGACTCCGAGCAGTTCAACGGCTGGGCGTTCGTCACGCCAGGGGCCGCCATCATCGTCTTGTTCGGCGCCGCCCCGATCGTCTGGTCGGCGATCTTGTCCTTCCAGCAGAACAACCTGCTCTCGCCGAGCACGCCGTTCGTCGGCCTGAAGAACTACCGGCAGCTGCTGCACGACCCGGTCGTCGGCCAGGCGATCCAGCACACGCTCGTGTACACGGCGCTGTTCGTGCCCGGGACCATGCTGCTCGGCCTGTTCCTGGCCGTGGCGATGAACCGGAAGATACGCGGCATCTCGGTCTACCGCACCATCGCCTACGCCACGATGGCGATCTCCACGATCAGCGAGGCGATCGTCTTCATCTGGCTGTTCGACCCGTCCTACGGGATCGCCAACTACGCGCTCAGCAAGGTCGGCCTGCCGCAGCAGCAGTTCCTCAACTCGCCGTCCGAGGCGTTGTACGTCATCGTCGCGATGACGATCTGGGGGTGGACGGGCTTCGCGGTGGTGGTCTACCTCGCCGCGCTGCAGGGCATCCCGCAGACGCTGACCGAGGCGGCCTCGATCGACGGGGCCGGGCCGTGGCGCCGGTTCCGCAGCGTCACGCTGCCGCTGCTCAGCCCGGCCTCGCTGTTCCTCGCGGTGTGGCTGACGATCAACGCGCTGCAGCTGTTCGACGAGGTATACCTCAGCACCCAGGGCGGCCCGCTCAACGCGACCACCGTCCTCGTCTACTACCTCTACGAGCAGGCGTTCCAGCAGTTCAACTTCGGTTACGCGTCCGCCATCGCGTACTTCCTGTTCCTCATCATCATCGTGGTCACCTTCGTCCAGTTCCGGCTGGGCAGGCGATTCACGTACTACCGGTCATGACGGCGACCTCGGTGACCGCCCGCAGCCAGCCGCGGACGGCGGATGAGCGGCTGCCGCGCCGGCGGCGCCGGCGGCTGCCGTTCAGTCCCTGGCACCTGGTGCTGGTCCCGGCCTCCGTGGTGCTCGCCTTCCCGTTCCTGTGGCTGCTGGTCACGTCGGTGGAGACCCCGGCGGAGGCGCTGCGCTTCCCGCCGGTCCTGCTCCCGCGCGTGATCCGGTTCGCCAACTACGGCGACGCGCTGAACAGCGCGCCGTTCGTCCGGTTCTTCATCAACAGTGCGATCGTCGCCGTGACGACCGTGGCGGGCAACCTGGTGCTGTGCTCGCTGGCCGGGTACGCCTTCGCCCGGTTCCGGTTCCTCGGCCGCACCGCGCTGTTCGCGGTGCTGATGGCCACGCTCATGGTGCCGTTCCAGGTGACCATGATCCCGCAGTTCATCATCGTCAAGTGGCTCGGCGTGCACGTCCTCGCCGGGGTGGGGATCGATCATCTCGGCGCGCTGATCCTGCCAAACGCGGCGACCGCGTTCGGGATCTTCTTCCTGCGCCAGTTCTTCCGCACCCTGCCGGCCGAGTACGAGGAGTGCGCGCGGGTCGACGGGGCGAGCAGGCTGACGGTCCTGGTCCGGATCGTGCTGCCGCTGGCGGTCCCGTCGCTGGCCACCCTGGCCGCGCTGACGTTCCTTGACTCGTGGAACAACTTCCTGTGGCCGCTGATCGCGGTCACGTCCACGAACCAGATGACGTTGCCGCTTGGCCTGGCCACCTTCCAGGGCGCGCACGCCACCGAGTGGACGCTGCTGATGGCCGCGAACGTGATGACCCTGCTGCCGATGCTGGTGATCTTCTTCATCGCGCAGCGCTACTTCGTCCGGTCGGTAGCGGCGACCGGCCTGGCCGGAACATGACACACCGCACATGACGCACAGCACACGACACACAGGGGGAGACAAATCAGTGATGGGCAAGGACGCCCCGGCAATCCAGGACGTTTCCGCGGGCGATCGCACCGAGCGGGAGATCGCCGCCCAGCCAGCCTGCTGGCGCCGGGCGGCCGCGCTGGCCGCCGACATGGCCGGCTCGCTGCCGGCCCGGGGTGAGCGGGTGGCGGTGGTCGGCTGCGGCACCTCCTGGTTCATGGCCCAGTCGTACGCGGCGGCCAGGGAGGAGGCCGGGCACGGCGAGACCGACGCGTTCACGGCTTCGGAGATGCCCCGCGGGCGAGGCTACGACCGCGTCCTTTTCCTGTCCCGGTCGGGCACCACCACGGAAATACTTGAGGTAGCCGAACGGCTGCGGGGTACCACCCCCACCCTCGCCATTACCGCGGACGCGGACACCCCGCTCGGGCAGCTCCCCGACGAGGTCATTGAGCTGGCCTTCGCCGACGAGGAGTCCGTGGTCCAGACCCGGTTCGCCACCACCGAGCTGGCCCTGCTGCGCGCGCACCTGGGCATCGACCTGGGACCGTCGGCGGACGCGGCCGAGCGGGTCCTGGCCGCCCCGCTCCCGCCCGAGCTGCTGGCCGCGAGCCAGCTCACGTTCCTCGGCACGGGCTGGACCTACGGGCTGGCCAACGAGGCCGCGCTCAAGCTGCGCGAGGCGGCGGGCATGTGGACCGAGTCGTATCCGGCGATGGAATACCGGCACGGGCCGATGGCCGTGACCGGCCCGCACAGCGTGGTCTGGCTGTTCGGGCCGGCCCCGGACGGGCTGACCGACGACATCAAGGCGGCGGGCGGCACCGCCTGGGCCGGCGACGAGGACCCGCTGGCCTCCCTGGTCCTGGCCCAGCTGGTCGCCGTCGCGGCCGGGAAGCGGCGCGGCCTCGACCCGGACCGCCCGCGGAACCTCACCCGGTCGGTCATCCTGACGTCCGCGGCCGACCTCGGCGGGATGAATTGATCATCGCGGTCTGCCTCAACCCCGCCCTCGACATCACCCATCACGTCCCGGTGGTGGACTGGGCGGGGGTGAACCGGCCAACCGCGGTGTTCGCCCGGCCGGGCGGCAAGGGCGTGAACGTGGCACGGACGCTGCGCGCACTGGGCGCGGACGTCATGCTCATGGGGCTGGCCGGCGGGGCGACCGGGAGCTGGCTCGAGACGTCGCTGGGCGGGCTTGACATCGCCACGGCCTTCATCCCGGTCGGCGGGGAGAGCCGGCGCACGTTCACCGTCGTCGACGGCCGGGGGGCCACCGCGCTGTTCAGCGAGCCCGGCCCCGAGGTCAGCCTGGCCGAGTTCGCGAGGTTCCGCGGCCGGCTGCGCGCGGCCCTGGACGGCGCCGCGGCCGTGGTCCTGTCCGGCAGCCTGCCCCCGGGGCTGCCGCCGGACGCCTACGCGATGCTGATCGAGACCGCGGGCGACGCGGGGGTGCCGGCGCTGCTCGACACCCACGGGGAAGCGCTCAGGCGGGGCGTCGAGGCCGGGGCCGCCCTCGTTAAGCCGAATCTTGATGAGCTTCAGGCGCTGACGGGACGGCGCCTCACCGCTCCGCAAGGCATCGACTGGGCGGCGGTTTCCGCCGCCGCCAGGCAGCTGCGGCGGGCCGGCGCCGGGGCGGTAGTGGTCTCGCTCGGCGCGGACGGGCTGTTCGCGATTACCCCGGACGGCAGCTGGCGGGCGCGGCCGCCCGCCGTGCTCGGCGGGAACGCCACCGGCGCCGGCGATGCGGTGACGGCGGCGCTGGCGCACGGCCTGGTCCTCGGCCAGCCGTGGGAGGAGCGGCTGCGGCATGCGGTGGCGCTCGGCGCGGCAACCGTCGCGGCCCCGGTCGCGGGCGAGTTCACCCCGGCCGACTACGCCGCCGGGCTGTCCGGGGCGACCGTGTTGCCGGAGAAAACCGGGCGGCGGCCGGAAGAACCGGTGCGCTGATGCCGCTGACCTCCGTGAGCGCCATCGTCGGCCCGGCCAGGGAGCGCGGGCTCGGCGTCGGCGCGCTGAACGTCATCGGCATCGAGCACGCCGAGGGAATCGTCACCGGGGCGGAGGCCGCCGGGCTGCCGGTCGTGCTGCAGATCAGCGAGAACTGCGTCGCCTATCACGGCGGGCTCGCGCCGATCGCCCGGGGCTGCCTGGCCATCGCGGGCGCCGCCGGGGTCCCGGTCGCGGTCCACCTAGATCACGCGTCCAGCCGCGAGCTGGTCGAGGAGGCGGCGGGGCTTGGCCTCGGCTCGGTCATGTACGACGCGTCCGCCCGGCCGTACGCGGACAACGTGCGGGCCACCGCCGACATCGCGCGCTGGTGCCATGACCGGGGGATCTGGGTCGAGGCGGAGCTCGGCGAAATCGGCGGCAAGGACGGCGTCCACTCGCCGTCGGCCCGCACCGATCCCGGCGAGGCGGCTGGCTACGTGGCGGCCACCGCAGTCGACGCGCTCGCCGTGGCCGTCGGCAGCTCACATGCCATGCTGACCAGGGACGCCGTCCTCGACCTGGACCTCATCGCCCGGATCAGGCGCGCGGTCGGCGTCCCGCTCGTGCTGCACGGCTCCTCGGGCGTGCCCGACCAGATCCTGGCCGCCGCGGTCCTGGCCGGGATGACGAAGATCAACGTCGCGACCCAGCTGAACAAGGCTTTCACCGCCGCGGTCCGGCACGTGCTGTCGGCCGAGCCCACGGCGGTCGATCCGAGACGGTACGGTTCGGCGGGGCGTACCGCGATCGTCGCTGAAACCACCCGGTTGCTCCGCCTGCTGGCAGGTGAGAGCGTAACCCGGGAAAGCATGAAGGGAGGCACTGGTGAGCCGCTATCGCCGGTGGAATGATCTGCTGGAATTGCTGGCCGCGGCGGGCCAGCTGCAGATCGAGGAGGCCGCCAAGGCGCTGCACGTGTCGCCGGCGACCGTTCGCCGGGATTTCGACGAGCTGGCCGAGCAGCAGATGCTCACCAGGATCCGGGGCGGGGCCGTCGCCCAGGCGGTCAACTACGACCTGCCGCTGCGCTACAAGTCCGAGCGGCACCCGTCCGAGAAGCAGCGCATTGGCGAACTCGCCGCGAGCATGGTCCGGGTCGGCCAGGTGGTCGGCCTCAACGGCGGCACCACGACCACCGAGGTCGCCCGGGCGCTGGCCACCCGGTCCGACCTGAGCCACGCGGTCGCCGACTCGGCCATCACCGTGGTCACGAACGCGCTGAACATCGGGACCGAGCTCGCGGTCCGCAAGCACATCAAGATCGTGACCACGGGCGGTGTCGCCCGGCCGCAGTCGTACGAGCTCACCGGGCCGCTCGCCACCGGCGTGCTTGAGCAGGTCACGCTGGACGTGGCGTTCCTCGGCGTGGACGGGATCGACGCCGTGGCCGGCGCGACCGCGCATCATGAGGGGGAGGCGAGCATCAACCGGCTGATGGGCAAGCAGGCCCGCAAGGTGGTCGTCGTCGCTGACAGCTCCAAGGTCGGGCAGCGCGCGTTCGCGGTGATCTGCGGCCCGGCGGAGATCGACACGCTGGTCACCGACACCGGGATCGCGGCCGAGGACGTGGTCATGCTCGAAGCCGCGGGAATCGAAGTTGTCACCGCCTGACGCGGGACCCGACCTGGTCGTCATCGGCGACTGCAACCCGGACGTGCTGGTCCTCGGCCCGGACGTGACCCCGGCCTTCGGCCAGCGGGAGAAGCTGGTCGACCGGATCTCACTGCTAGTCGGAGGCTCCGCCGCGATCACCGCGGTGGCGGCCGCCCGGCTCGGGGTCAGCGTGGCGCTCGTCGCCGTCGTCGGCGCGGACCCAGCGGGCACGTTCATGCTGGACCAGCTGACCAAGGAAGGCGTCGACGTGAGCGCGGTGCGGGTCCGCGACGACACGCCGACCGGGATGACCGTGGTGCTGTCGCGGGGCGGCGACCGGGCGATCCTGACCGCGCTCGGCACGATCGCGGCCCTGTCCGCGGCCGACGTGCCGCCTGGGCTGCTTGCCCGCGCCCGGCACGTGCACGTGAGCTCCTACTTCCTGCTGGCCGACTCGCTCGGGCCTGGTCTCGCCGCCCTGCTGGCGGCGGCCCGGGCTGCGGGCGCCACCACGTCGCTCGACACCAACTGGGACCCGTCGGGCCGGTGGGGCGACGACCAGCTGCGGGCCGTGCTCGCGCAGGCCGACGTGCTGCTGCCCAATGAGGCCGAGGCGCTCGCGCTTACCGGTGCCGACAGCCCCGTCGCCGCGGCCGCGGCGCTGGCCGCCGCCGGGCCGGAGACCACGCGCGTGTTCATGAAGCTGGGCGAGCGAGGGGTGCTCTGCGCCGCTGGCCGGCTGCTCCAGCGGGTCAGCCTGCCGCCGGTCAGGCCGGTCGACACGACCGGCGCGGGCGACTGCTTCAACGCCGGCCTGATCGCGGGCCTGCTGTCCGGCCTGCCGCTGACCGGCGCCGCCGGACTCGGCTGCGCCGCCGGGGCGCTGTCCACCGGCGCCCTTGGCGGCACGGGCAGCGCTCCCGGCCTGCGCGCCGCGACCGAACTGGCCAGGCTCGCCGCGGTCGGGAGCGCAGACTGACGTCGTTGCGGATGCCGTTGGCCAGCACCTCCGCCCGGCCGCAGGGCTAGTCGAGGAACCCGCGCAGCAGCGAGCCGGTGCCCGAGACGTGCTCGGCCATGGCCCGGCGGGCGGCATCGGCGTCGCCGGTGAGAATCGCGGCGACGATCTCGGCGTGCTGGTCTTTGGAATGCTCGATATTGCGCTCGAGGAGCGGAATCGCGTCAAGGAGCTCATTGAGGCGGCCTCGGACCTCGGCTATCGCCGAGGTGAGGGACGGGGAGCCGACGGCCTCGGCGATGGCCAGGTGCAGCAGGGAGTCGTGGCGGCGGAAGTCCTTGAGGCTCACGTCGCCGGCTTCGTTCAGGCGCTCTTGCAGGTTGCACCGGTCCTGATGGGTGAGCGTGCGCAGGGCGGCCGCCTCGGCCGCGCCGACCTCGAGCACGTAGCGCATGGTGAGGGCGTCGTCGAGCCCGCTGCCCATCTGCTGAGCCATCTGCTTCACGTTGCGGCGGCTCGGGCGCGGGAGGGCGCGGGTGACGAATGTTCCGCCGTAGCGGCCGCGGTGGGACTCGACGTAGCCGGCCTGCTTCAGCGCGCCGATGGCCTCGCGCACCGTTTCCCTGCTGACCTTGAAGCGGGCCGCCATCTCCCGTTCGGCGGGCAGGCGCCCGCCGGGGCCGACGACGCCGAGGCGGATCGTCTGTAGCAGCCGCTCCACCGTCTCCTCGAAGGCGTTCCCGGCTCGGACTGGGCGGAACAGCAGGTCATCGACGGTCCCGGCCGGAACGGACGGCTCCGGCACCTCGCGACTGGCTGTCACGCTGCCCTCCTCGGGGACCCTCCGCGAGCGAGGGCGCCACCCGGACGCTCCCGTCACCTAACGGCCTGACCTTACGAGGTTACTGCCTCGGCGAGAACTCCGCGCAGGCCAGCCCGGTGCGGTCAGCATTCGATGACGTTCACCGCGAGCCCGCCGCGGGCGGTCTCCTTGTACTTCACGGAAAGTCGAAGACACTGACCGCGATGTCAGCCTCCATCTCCGCGAGCCGGCCGGGGCCACGTGCTGGCGCCACGGGCCCTGGCCGACTCAGCCGGGCGCGGTCAGACGTTCCCGAGCTCCTGCTCGATCGCGGCCAGTTCCGCGGCCGAGCCCTGCACCCTGGGACCGGTGAACCACTTCCGGGCGGAGACCGCCCACCAGATCCCGGCGAAGCCGAGCACGGCGACCACGGCGACCACCGTGTAGTTGAAGGTCTTCAAGGTGATCGGCGACGCGGTGGGCAGCATGAACAGGATCGTGATGATCACCACCCAGGCCACCGAGACGATCCCGATCGGCCGCGACCAGCGGCCGAGGTGCCAGGGGCCGCGCTGGAATGCCGAGCCGAGCCGCAGCCGCAGGAACGTCGGCAGCACGTACGCCACGTAAAGGCCGATGACCGCGATCGAGGTGACGGCGGCGTACGCGGTGCTGTTCCATAGGTAAGGCAGGCCCAGGATCAGCGCGCCCGCCGCCGCCAGCCAGATGGCGTTGTTCGGGGTGCGGGTCCGCGGGTTGACCTGGTGCCAGAACTTGCTGCCGGGCAGCGCGCCGTCGCGGGAGAACGCGTAGATCATCCGGGAGTTCGCCGTCACCGACGACATCCCGCAGAACAGCTGCGCGACGATGACCACCACCAGCAGCAGCTTGCCCCCGGTAGCGCCGAGGGCGTCGACGAAGATCTGCGCGGGCGGCACGGTCGCGCCGACCTCGGTCGTGTAGTTCTGGATCGCGAACGTGACGCCGATCAGCAGGATCCAGCCCGCGACCAGCGACACCAGGATCGACATGACGATGCCGCGCGGCCCGGCGACCGCCGCCGACTTGGTCTCCTCGGTCATGTGCGCCGACGCGTCGTACCCGGTGAACGTGTACTGGGCGAGCAGCAGGCCGAGCAGCACCACGTAGAACTTGGAGCTCCAGCCGGTGTTGTTGACGAAGTGGGTGAACACGAACGACGCCGACTGGTGATGCCCCGGCGCGAAGGCGAGCGCACCGACGATCAGCAGCACGCCGACGATGTGCCACCACACCGACACGTTGTTCAGGATCGACACGATCGTGACGCCGAAGGAGTTCAGCACGGCGTGCAGGACGAGGATCGCGGCGAACAGCACGATCGTGTGCCAAGGGCGGGTGTCGAAGCCCCACTGGATGTCGAGCAGCGCGTTGAGGAAGAACGCCGCGCCGAAGTCGATGCCGGCCGTCACCGCGACCTGGCCGAGGAAGTTGAACCACCCGGTGAACCACGACCAGGCCGCCGGGTTCTTCGGTGCGAGCTTGGCCGACCAGTAGTAGAGGCCGCCGGCGGTCGGGAACGACGAGCACACCTCGGCCATGGACAGCCCGACGAACAAGGTCATGATCCCGACGACGGGCCAGCCCCAGGTGATGAGCACGGGCCCGCCGGTATTCATGCCGTACCCGTACAGGGTGAGGCAGCCGGACAGGATCGAGATGATCGTGAAGGAAACCGCGAAGTTCGAGAAGCCGGACATGTGCCGGCGTAGCTCCTGGGCGTAGCCGAGTTCGTGAAGCCGTTTCTCGTCCTCGGAGAGCTGGCTTTCCTGGGCTAGCGCCCCGCCGCCGCCGTCGTCGTCGATCATAACTATCCTCTTTCGTTGGTGATCATTTACTGGGGTGTTACGTAAGCACCGGAGATGCCGCCGTCGACCAGGAACGTGGACGCGGTCATGAACGACGAGTCGTCGCTGGCCAGGAACGCCACCGCGGCGGCGATCTCCTCCGGCTCGGCGAACCGTCCCATGGGGATGTGCACGAGGCGGCGCTGCGCCCGCTCGGGGTCCTTGGCGAACAGCTCCTGCAGCAGCGGCGTGTTCACCGGCCCGGGGCAGAGGGCGTTGACGCGGATGCCCTCGCGGGCGAACTGCACGCCGAGCTCCCGCGACATGGACAGGACGGCGCCCTTGCTCGCGGTGTACGAGATCTGCGACGTGGCCGCGCCCATCAGCGCGACGAACGACGCGGTGTTGATGATCGAGCCCTTGCCCTGACGCCGCATGTACGGGATGGCGTGCTTGCAGCAGTAGTACACGGAGGTGACGTTGACCTCCTGCACCCTGCGCCAGGCCTCGATGCCGGTGTCCAGGATGGAGTCGTCGTCCGGCGGGGAGATGCCCGCGTTGTTGAACGCGACGTCCACCGAGCCGAACGCGTCGAACGCCGCCTTGAACAGGTTCTCGACGTCCGCCTCGCTGGTGACGTCGCAGGGAACGAACAGGCCGCCAACTTCGTCGGCCGCGGCTTTGCCGGCGACCGGGTTGAGGTCGCCGATGACAACCTTCGCGCCTTCGGCGGCCAGCCGCCGCGCCGAGGCGAGCCCGATGCCGCTCCCGCCGCCGGTGACCACGGCCACCCGGTCCTGAAGGCGGTTGCCGATGTTGCCCATGAATGCTGCCTCTTTCCGGATGCCCGTGGTTCAGATATCGGTCGCGATGAAAAGGTTCTTGGTCTCGGTGAACGCGTCGACCGCGTCCGGGCCGAGCTCCCGGCCCAGGCCGGACTGCTTGAACCCGCCGAACGGCGTGCTGTACCGCACCGACGAGTGGGAGTTGACGGACAGGTTGCCGCTCTCCACGGCCCGGGCGACGCGGAACGCGCGCCCGACGTCGCGGGTCCAGATCGAGCCGGACAGGCCGTACTCGGAGTCATTGGCCAGCCGGATCGCGTCAGCCTCGTCCTCGAACGGCACCACCGCGACGACCGGGCCGAAGATCTCCTCGCGCCACTGCCGCGAGCCGGTGTCGACCGGCGCGAGCACGGTCGGCGGGAACCAGTACCCGGGCCCGCCCGGGCAGTCGCCGCGGAAGGCGACCGGCGCGTCATCAGGGACGTATGACTCCACGGTGGCCCGCTGCCCGGCCGAGATGAGCGGGCCCATCTCGGTCTTCTCGTCCCCTGGGTCGCCGACCCGCACGCCCTTGACCGCGGGTTCGAGCAGTTCAAGGAAACGGTCGAACACGCCGCGCTCGACGAGGATGCGCGAACGGGCGCAGCAGTCCTGGCCGGCGTTGTCGAACACGCCGGACGGCGCGGTGGCCGCCGCCTTCTCAAGGTCGGAGTCGGCGAAGACGACGTTCGCGCTCTTGCCGCCGAGCTCCAGCGTTACCCGCTTCACCTGGGCGGCGCATCCGGCCATGAGGTGCTTCCCGACGCTGGTGGACCCGGTGAACACCACCTTGCGCACCGCGGGGTGGGCGACGAAACGCTCACCGACCACCGAGCCCTTGCCGGGGATGACCTGGAAGACGTTCGCGGGCAGCCCGGCCTGCAAGGCCAGCTCGCCCAGGCGGATCGCCGTCAGCGGCGTCAGCTCGGCCGGCTTGAGTACGACGGAGTTCCCGGCCGCGAGGGCCGGCGCGAAGCCCCAGCCGGCGATGGGCATCGGGAAGTTCCACGGCACGATCACGCCGACCACCCCGAGTGGCTCCTTGAACGTGACGTCGATGCCGCCCGCCACCGGGATCTGCCTGCCGCACAGCCGCTCCGGGGCCGCGGCGTAGTAGTGCAGCACGTCGCGGACGTTGCCGGCCTCCCAGCGGGCGTTGCCGATCGTGTGGCCCGCGTTGGCCACCTCAAGTCGCGCGAGGTTCTCCAGGTCGCCGTCCACGGCTTCGGCGAAGCGCCGAAGCAGCCGCGCGCGGTCGGCCGGGGCAACCGCGCGCCATGTTTCCTGGGCGGCCGCGGCGCGGGCGATCGCGGCGTCCGCCTGGCCGGCGTCGGCAAGCGCCACGGTCTGCACGACTTCCTCGGTCGCGGGGTTGATCACGTCATAGGCCGGCAAGGCTTGCTCCCTGGATGTCTGCGGGCTTCTTCTCGGCGGCGGCCGTCACGAGCGCCTCGAACAGGCGAAGGTCGCCGCCATCCTGCTCGGGGTGCCACTGCACGCCGAGGACGAAGCGGCGGCCAGGCAACTCGACCGCCTCGACCGTGCCGTCAGCGGACGTGCCGGCGACCTCAAGCCCCGGGGCGACCTTGTCGATGGCCTGGTGGTGGTAGCAGGCGACGGTGGCCTCCGGGCCAAGCAACCCCGCCAGGGCGCTGCCGGCGCGGAGGGCCACCCGGGTCTCACCGAAGACCCCCGGCGACGGGCAGTGCCGCTGGTGGCCGACGGTGTCGGGGATGTGCTGGTTGAGCGTTCCGCCGAGGGCCACGTTGAGCAGTTGTATCCCCCGGCACACGCCCAGCACCGGCAGGTCGGCGGCTAGCGCGCGGTCAAGTAGGCGCAGTTCCCAGTCGTCCCGCCACGGCCGGACGACCGTGGTGTGCTGGTGCGGCTGCTGCTGGAAGCGCACCGGGTCGACATCTGATCCTCCGGACAGGACCAGGGCATCCAGGGACGCGATCACCTCGTCCGCTCCGTGTTCCTGGGGCGGCAGCAGCACCGGGATTCCGCCGGCCCGGGCCACGGCGTCGACGTACACGTTGTGCAGCAGCGCGAACTCGGTGTCCCAGACCAGCGTCTTGGCTCGTTCCCGGTACGTCGTCAGGCCGATCAGCGGCCGGCGCGTCACGGCGGCGCCGGCCCCGTGGCCGTCGACTGGGTCCTCAGAGCCGCTCGAAGCCACGGATGCGCTCCCAGTCGGTCACGGCGGCGTCGTAGGCGGCGAGTTCGATGCGGGCGGCGTTGAGGTAGTGCTCGACGACCTCCGGGCCGAATGCCGCTTTCGCGAGCTCGCTGCGGGCCAGCAGTTCGGCGGCGTCGCGCAGGTTCGCCGGCACCCGCGGCTTGTCCGAGTCGTAAGCGTTGCCGACGAATATCGGCTCGAGCGGCAGCTCGTTCTCGATGCCGTGCAGGCCGGCGGCGATCAGCGCGGCGACGGCCAGGTAGGGGTTCACGTCACCGCCCGCCACCCGGTCCTCCACGCGCAGCGACTCGCCGTGCCCGACCACGCGGAACGCGCAGGTGCGGTTGTCCTCGCCCCACGCGATGGCGGTCGGGGCGAAGCTGCCGGGCACGAACCGCTTGTAGGAATTGATGTTCGGGGCGAAGAAGTACGTGAGCTCCTGCTGAGCGGCGAGGAGGCCGGCCAGGAAGTGCTCCATCATCGGGGAGAAGCCGTGCGGCCGGTCACCGGCGAGCACGGGGTTGCCGTCCGTCGAGCGCAGGCTGATGTGGATGTGACAGGAGTTGCCTTCACGCTCGTCGTACTTGGCCATGAACGTCAGGCTCATGCCGTCGGCGCTGGCGATCTCCTTCGCGCCGAGCTTGTAGATGCTGTGGTTGTCGCACGTGGTCAGCGCGTCCGCGTAGCGGAAGGCGATCTCGTGCTGGCCCAGGTTGCACTCGCCTTTAGCCGACTCCACGTACATCCCGGCGCTGGCGCATGCCGTTGCGGATGGCCCGCAGCAGGTGCTCGACCCGCCCGGTGCCCATCAGCGAGTAGTCGACGTTGTACTGGTTGGCGGGCTCAAGGCGGCGGTAGCCCTTGTCCCAGGCGGCCTCGTAGCCGTCGTTGAACAGGATGAACTCCAGCTCGGTGCCCACATACGGGACCAGTCCGCGCTCGGTGAGCCGCTCGATCTGCCGGAGCAGGATCTGCCGCGGCGACGCGACTACGGGGCTCCCGTCTTCCCACTGCAGGTCGCAGAGCACCAGCGCGGTGCCCTCGTGCCACGGCATCAGCCGGAGGGTGGCCAGGTCCGGCTTGAAGACGAAGTCCCCGTACCCGCTTTCCCAGGAGGACATCGCGTACCCGGCGACGGTGTTCATGTCCACGTCGACCGCGAGCAGGTAGTTGCACCCCTCCGCCGCGTGCGGGACCACGACGTCGAGGAAGTACCTCGCACCGCAGCGCTTGCCCTGGAGCCTGCCCTGCATGTCGGTGATCGCGATGACCACCGTGTCCACCTTGCCCGCCGCCACGAGCGACCGCAGTTCGTCGATCGTGAGCTGTCCCTCGGCTTGCGTCACGGCCCCTCCTTCAGGTCGAGCCCGCCGCGCGGGCGCGGTCGAGGTAGTTTTAATGGTCTACCGACCAGCCCATTGGCCACAATGGAAGCATGGCGATCAAGGCCCGTCAATGGTCTGGAACATGGCAAATTAGACGCTGTACCAGGAACGTAAAACCGCGATGACAGGACTGTTACGAGTCGCGGCAGGCTCGCGGCGGCCGGGCGCGCGGACTGACCTCAGGCCCCCGCGTCCGGCGGGAACTGAGGCTGGGCCGTGCCGCCGGCCTGACATCTCGCAGGGCTCGCTCGTCTTACTAGTGAGACGCCAAGATTCCACATCGAGCGGAAGGATCCGTTAGCGATGCCCACCCAGCGCGATGACGACGAAGCCAAGATCAGGCAGCAGATCGACAAGATCATCGAAGGAATCCGGGCCAGGGACCTCGACGGCCTGAAGCGGGTTTACGCGGCGGGCATCGTGTCCTTCGACGTCGAGCCGCCGCTGCAGCATGTCGGGGTTGAGGCGAAAATGAGGAACTGGGCGAACGTGTTCACGATCTTCCAGGACGCGACTTACGAGGTTCGCGACCTGACGATTGCCACGGGTGATGACGTAGCGTTCGGACACGGCTTCGGCCGGCTCAGCGGCACGCTGAAGAACGGGACGGCGACGGCCGGCATGTGGGTCCGGGCTACTTTCTGCTTCCAGAAGGTCGACGGCAACTGGCTGATCGCGCACGACCAGGTTTCCGTCCCGCTCGACCTCGCGAGCGGCAAGGGAGTGACCGACCTCCAGCCCTGACCAGGCGCAGAAGCTTTGACTAGCCCTCCCGCTGGCCGGCGCCGAATACCCGGCTGGCGAGGAAGTCGGCGGGCTCGAGGCGGATGAGGTCGTCCTTGCCGAGCGGCCCGGCGCCCGCGGCCAGCCGGTTCGCGTGCCGGAGGCGGGCTCGTTCCAGCGCGTTGCGGACGCTGCGCGCGTTCGCGAAGCGGGGCTGGGTCATGCGCCGGGCGAGGTACTCGCGGAACGTCTGTTCCGCCGCTGGCGATAGGCGGTAACGCTGCCGTCGCAGGATCAGCGAGCCGATCCCGGCCAGCTCGTCCAGCGTGTAGTCGGGGAACTCCAGGTGGTGGGCGACCCGCGAGCTCATCCCCGGGTTAGAGGAGAAGAACGTTTCCATCCGGTCGGCATAGCCGGCCAGGATCACCACCAGGTCGTCGCGGTGGTTCTCCATGTACTGCAGCAGGATCTCGATGGACTCGCCGCCGTAGTCGCGCTCGTTCTCGGCCCGGAACAGGTAATAGGCCTCGTCGATGAACAGCACGCCGCCCATGGCCCGCTTGAGCACTTCCTTGGTCTTCGGCGCGGTGTGCCCGACATACTGGCCCACCAGGTCGTCCCTGGTGACGGAGACAACGTGGCCGCGCCGGAGGTAGCCGAGCCGGTGCAGCAGCTCGGCCATGCGGAGCGCCACGGTCGTCTTGCCGGTGCCGGGGTTGCCGGTGAAGCACATGTGCAGGCTCGGTGGTTCCGCGACCAGGCCGAACCGCGCGCGCAGCCGGTCGACCAGCAGCAGCGCCGCGATCTCGCGTATCCGCGTCTTGACCGGGGTCAGGCCGATGAGCTCACCATCCAGGGCAGCGAGTACGGCGTCCACACCGGCCACCTCCCGTTCTGCCGCTAGATCGACGGATGCGTCATCGGGCAGCGGCTCGGCGGCGACCGGCGGCCGGGCCGGGACCTTCGCCGGGAACCTGGCCGGGCGAAGCGGTCCCGGCGCGGGGCAGCGCGAACCCCGGGCGCGGGCCATTCACTGTGCCCGACTCACTGCGCGTCCCTCACTGGGCTCAGCTCGCTGTGCCCGACTCACTGTGCTCGACTCACTGGGGCCGGTTGACCAGGAACGACAGCGCGGTCGTCTGGCGGCCGTGGCGGGAGTCGTACGCGGACACCTTGATGTAGCGGTCCGGGTAGGCCTTGCGGCACTCGTTGACCTCGTGCAGGGCGCCGGCCGGGTCCTCCAGGCCGAACATCGGAAGACCCCACATGTCCCAGTAGTTGTTCCGCGGCCGCGGGTCGTCGGTGAACTCGACCGACACCGCCCAGCCATTGCGGAGCGCGTAGCCGAGCTGGAGGGTGACCTCCTCGTCCGTCAGGTCCGGCAGGAAGGAGAACGCTCCCTGGGTCATCGTCATGACGGCGTCGCCACCAGGTCCGGGGTGTCGGTGGACGCGTAGGTGAACGTGACGTCGCCCCAGGTGGACAGGGCGAGGTCGAGTTCCCGGCTGCGCCTGGCCGCCGCCTTGAGGATGTCCGGGCCCTCGGCGGCGAAGTCCCTGCCCTCGTTGCGCGCCTTGACCATCGCTTCCAGGGCCACCCGGTTGGCGGTGGCGCCCGCCGCGATCCCCAGCGGGTGCCCGATCGTGCCGCCGCCGAACTGCAGGATCACGTCCTCGCCGAGGTGGTCGAGCAGCTGGTGCATCTGGCCGGCGTGGATGCCGCCGGACGCGACCGGCATGACCCCGGGCGTGGACGCCCAGTCCTGCTCGAAGTACAGGCCGAGGCGCGGGTCGGGCTCGGCCTTGTCGCACCGCAGCGTCTCGTAGTACCCCTGGACGGCGAGGGGGTCTCCCTCAAGCTTGCCCACCACCGTCCCCGCGTGGATGTGGTCGACGCCGGCCAGCCGCATCCACTTGGCGATGACCCGGAAGTTCACGCCGTGCGCCTTCTGCCGGGTGTAGGTGGAGTGGCCGGCCCGGTGCAGGTGCAGCAGCACGCCGTTGCGCCTGGCCCACTTGGCCATCGACTGGATCGCCGTGTAGCCGACGGTGAGGTCGATCATGACGATGATGCTGCCGATCTCCCTGGCGAAGTCGGCGCGCTCGTACATGTCCTCCATCGTCGCCGCGGTGACGTTCAGGTAGTGGCCCTTGACCTCGCCGGTCTCGGTTTCTGCTTTCTTGACCGCCTCCATGCAGTGCACGAACCGGTCGCGCCAGCGCATGAACGGCTGGCTGTTGATGTTCTCGTCGTCCTTGGTGAAGTCGAGTCCGCCTCTCAGGGCTTCGTAGACGACGCGGCCGTAGTTCCTCGCGCTTAGCCCTAGCTTGGGCTTTACCGTCGCGCCGAGCAGCGGGCGGCCGAACTTGTTCAGGTACTCGCGCTCCATCACGATGCCGTGGGCGGGGCCCTGGAACGTCTTGACGTAGTGCGGCGGTATGCGCATGTCTTCCAGGCGCAGGGCCTTCAGCGCCTTGAACCCGAAGACGTTGCCGATGATGCTGCTCGACATGTTCGCGATCGACCCTTCCTCGAACAGGTCGAGGTCGTAGGCGATGTACGCGATGTACTGGCCCGGCCCGGGTTGGCCAGCAGAGCCCGGCACGGGGTCGATCCGGTAGCACTTGCCCTGGTAGTGCTCGTAGTCGGTGAGCCGGTCGGTCCAGACGACCGTCCAGGTGGCGGTGCTCGACTCCCCCGCCACCGCGGCGCCCGCTTCCTCCGGCGGGACGCCGTCTTGCGGCGTGACCCGGAACGCGGCGAGCACGTCCGTCGGTTTCGGCTCGTAGTCCGGCTGCCAGTAGCCCATCTCGGCGTACTGCAGCACGCCCGCGCTCCATCGCTGCGCCATGTCGTTCCTTCCGGTTGCCGACCTGGCTCCAGGATGCGCGGAGTGATCTCAGTAATCAATCAAGTGTTTTGGTTGATACTTGAGCATTACCTTTACTGTTAGGCCGCCAGCCGCCGCTGCCGACCAGGTGCGTGACCAGCAGGGCGGCCGCCGGGGGCGGCTCCGGGTGCGTTACCGCGCACCACGGGCGCCGCAGTGGCGTGCCCGGCAGCGGAATCTCGGTCAGCGCGCCGGTCTTTAGTTGCTGGCGCACCGCCTCCCGGGGCACGAGGGTGGCGCCCAGGCCGGCCACGGCGCCGGCGATCACCGCGCCGTTCGAGCCGAGCGTGAGCCGCGGCGGTTCGGCCTCGAGCCCGGACAGCAGCGCCTCGCCGTGCGCGCGGGTGGCCGAGCCCGCCTCGCGCTGCAGCCAGCGCGTGGCGGCCAGGTCGAAGCGGTCCGCCACCGCGGGCGCGGCGACGACGACGAGCAGGTTCGGCTTTGTTGCGGTTATCTGGACGTTGGTGACGTGCGCCGGCGGCCTGCCGCCGATCATCAGGTCCGCCTCGTGCGCGGCGAACATCGCCCACATGCGCTCGCTGCTGCCGACCTCCAGCCGCAGGTCGACGGCCGGGTGCGCGCCGAGGAACGAGGCGAGCACGGCCGGCAGCAGGTGCTCCCCGGCGGTGGTAACCGCCGCGACGCGGACCCGCCCCCGTTCCGCGTCCTGGCCGGACCTGGCGACCGCCAGGGCCTCGTCGTGCAGCCCGAGAATCTGCCGGGCGTAGCCGGCGTAGGCCCGCCCAGGGACGGTGAGCCGCAGCCCTCGGCCGTGCCGCTCAACCAGCGGCACGCGGACCTCGCGGGCCAGCGCGGCCAGCGCGGCCGATACCGCCGACTCGGTGACGGTCAGGCGGCGCGCCGCCTCGCGCACCGAACCGGAGTCCGCGACCGCCACCAGGGCGCGGAGCCGGGCCACCGTGGACATGCCGGATCCTCCGCTCGCCTGGTTCAAGCATTCGGTTAAGTATCGCGCAGATAATGCCGAGTTCTCGCGAGGGTGTCCTGGGGTACTTCCGGGACTCCCCGGCCATCGATACCGCCCGCCGTGACGGCCACCACGGCCGGTCGGCCCGCGCAGACCCGCACCCGGGTGACCACGCACGCCCCTTGCCTCAGCCGGGCGCCTTCGCCAGCCACCCTTTCCCTGGTTTTCCCCTGCGGCCACCACCGGCCCAGGGGCGCGTCCGCTTGCTTGACCGCCCGCACCCTTTGTCGCCAACGGATGCGACCAACGCGGGCACGGTGAGCGCGTTCTGCGTGCCGAACCCAATCGGCCAGTACAGGCGCCCAGTTGGCTGGTAGCGCCGGATTCGCCCTACTGGAAGACTTCACACGGAAACAGCGTTATAGTGTGTGCATATACCACCCGGCTCCTTGTGGGCCGGGTTTTCTTGTTCCCGGTCCTGCCGGGGGCTACCGCAGCGACGCGCCCCTGGGCGGGGTGACCGTTGGAAGAAAGGCCGAATGATCTGGCTGGTGCAGGCGTTTGGCCTGAGGTGAGTGGTGCGGGTGGTCGGGAGGGTGCGGGTTTGCGCGGGCTGGCCGGCCGTGGCGGCACGTCACGGCGGGGGTATCGACGGACAGGGTGATCAGGGAAATATCCCAGGGCGCCGCCGCGCTAGCGCAGGCCAGTTGCGCAACCTGGCCTTCGATCGTGTTTACCCTCTCATGCCTGACATTTCATGAAATAGCATGCCTGGATCTACATGCCATGTTAATTCTGTTTAACGCGTAAATTAATTCTATCGTGTAAGAAAAACATTCTCTCACGCATGCTTTTCCTTCCGCTTGCGCAAAGTCTTCCTGTTGTGCGGGATTTACTCGAATGTTCAGGGCAGCGCCGCCTGCCCGGGCTCGGCAATGGTGAAGGGTGAATGCCGCGGGCATTTGGACGCTTGGCCTGTTCGCTGCGGTCTGGCTGGCGCTGGGCCTGCTCACGGCCTTGGGCGCGGAGCGCCGGGGCCAGCTCTGGCGCTTTGCGTGGCTGAGCGGGTTGTTTTCCCCCTTGAGCTGGATGACCTGGTACATGGTCGACGAGCGCGCGGAGGAGTGTCCTGCGCCCAGGCAAGTGCGGCAGCGCCGGGAGGCTCTGTAGAGCGAATCCCCCCTGCGTTCCCCCGGCGAGGGGAAGGCAGGCGCGCTGACCGCGCGCACGCTAAGCGAACCACCCATCCCGTTGGTCCGGGAGGCTCGCCATGACGCTTTCGGCCAAATCGCTACCGCCGACGCCGGGCACGCTGACCACCGCACTTCCCCGCTACCCGGCACAGCTAGGCCGCTGGCTGGCTGCGGGGTGGCGGGGCATCACCAGCCGCCGTGGCCGGTCCGCCGCCCTGCGCGCGCAACTCGGGTTCGAGCCGCGCGAGCGGCTCCTCGTGGCATGCGCGGGCCCAGTCGGAGGTCACGCGCTGGCCTTCAGCGACCGGGCCTTGTATCACCGCGGCGACGGCGCGGGATGGTCGCGCCGCGGGTGGGAACGGGTCAGCACCGTCGGCTGGGAGCCTGCCGGCCGCCGGCTGGTCATCACCAGCATGGACGGCACCAGCTTGGACGGCACCAGCTTGGACGGCACTGTGTACGTGCGGGCCGTGGTGCCGCTGCGCGAACGCGGTCACCTGCCAGAGATCGCGCTTGAGCGGATTACCCACACCAGGCTGGGCTCCTGGGAAGTCACGCTTCCCGGCGGCCACGCCATGGTCGTGGCCGCACGTCGGCGGCCAGTGAGCGACGAGCTGCTGTGGTTCGTGTTCCCCGCCGGAAGCAACCCGAACCTGAGCGGCGGCGAGCGGCGGGCGCAGGTTGAGCGGGCCGTTAGCCGGCTGGCTGCCGAGTTGGGCCTCGCCCGGCAGCCGGCGGGGCAGGTCATCGGGCTGCATCAATAAGGTGGTAAAGCAACAGGAGCTGGGTGATCGCCAGGGCCTCGCTGCGCCGGCCTCCTTCCAGCTCGCCGAGGAAACCGGGCAGTTCCGTGCCCTCGCCGAGGCCGGCCCAGATCGCCTTCTCGAGCATCTGGCTCTCCTCGCGCGGCGCGTACCCGTGGACGTGCAGCGCGTCGGCCGGCCTGCCGTCCTCGTCCCTGGTGAGCTTGAGGTGCATGGACGAGCCGCTCTCGGCCAGGATGCCGCTCAGGTCCGGGTGGCGGATCGTCGGCCGCAGCAGCAGTTCCGCCGACAGTGGCGTACCCGGCGGGTCGTGCCGCCCCGCAACGGCGGAGAAGCGCACGAGGATGTCCGCGCGGCGGCGCTGCGGCCGGATGAAGTCCGCCGACTCCCGCTCACGGTGACCAAGCTCGGCGAGCACCTGCTCCCGGCGGTACCCGCGCTGGGCGGTGTCCCGCTTGATCTTCCACTCCCGCCTGATCTCTTCCGGCGGGTTGAGGAAGACCGTGACGTCGAAGCAGGCCGCGGCCAGCTTGGTGTGCAGCGGCAGCAGTCCCTCGACGATGACGAAGTCCCGGGGTTGCACGTACTCCGGCCGGGTGAGGGCGCCTACGCGGTGGTCGTAGACGGGCTTGAGGACCGGGTGGCCGGTAGCGAGGAGCTGCAGGTGCTGCTCCATGATGTCGATGTAGTTGCAGTCGGGGTGCAGGGCCGTGAACGCCAGGCCCGTGCGCTCCCGCCGGTCGTAGCGGTGGTAGTCGTCAACGCACACCGCGGTGCAGCGCTCGGCGCCGAGCGCCCGGACAAGACCGGACGTGATCGTTGTCTTGCCAGCCGCGCTGTCGCCGGCGATCGCGAGCATGACCGGGCGGTCGCGCGTGGTGTCCGTCCGGTGCATGCGCATGAGCTTGTGCGGCATCCGTGCTCCCTTCGGCCGGCACGCGGCACGTCTTCCTGGAGCAGTCACGTTACGTATCCGCCCTTCCGTCGCGAATCCCCCCTGAGGGGGGACCACCGGGGGAAGCGGCGGCGCTGGTCGTACCCGCTAAGAGCACTTATCGTGTTCAGTCATGGAAAACCGGCCGGTGCGCGTCGTCCTGGTCGATGACCACGAGATGGTCATCGAGGGGCTGAAGGCCATGCTGGCGCGGTTCGCCGGGCGGGTCCGGGTCGTCGGGCAGGCGGGCACCGCCGACGCGGCCCAGTCCGTGGTGACCGCCTTGAACCCGGACGTGGTGCTGTGCGATGTCCGGCTCCGCGAGTCCAGCGGCCTTGACTTGTGCCGGCGGCTCACCGAGCAGGACCCAGGCTGCCGGGTGCTGCTGCTCAGCGTCTACGACGACGAGCAGTACCTTTACCAGGCCCTGCGCGCGGGTGCCGCCGGGCTACCTGCTCAAGCGGGTAGGCGGCGAGGAACTGGTCCGGTCGCTCGAGGAGGTGCACGCCGGGCAGACCGTCGTCGACGGCACGCTGGCCGCCCGGGTCGCGTCGTCGGCGGCCCGGATGGACAGCGGGGAGTTCTGGCCGGGCGCGCGGATGGGGCTGAGCCAGCGGGAGAGCGAGGTACTCGGGCTCATCGTGGCCGGACTGTCCAACCGGGCGATCGCCACTCGGCTGGTGATCGGCGACGAGACCGTGAAGAGCCATGCCCGGGCGGTCTACCGCAAGCTGGGGGTCAGCGACCGGGCCGGCGCGGTGGCGGCCGCGCTGCGCGAAGGACTGTTCAGGTGACCATGCCGCCCGCGGGTCACCGTCTCGGCCTGGCGGATCCAGAGCGGGAGAACGTGCTGCTCGTCGGCATCATCGAGGCCATCTCGGCCGGCCCGGACCTGCAGCCGCTCGCCGCCAGCGTCGCGCGCCTCATCGTGGAGGCGACCACGACCGACGTGTGCTTCGTGCACGTGCTTGACGACCACGGCGGCGCCTTGACGCTGATGGGGGCGACCCCGCCGTTCGACCGCCAGGTGGGCAGGATTCACCTCCCGGTGGGCGAGGGGGTGAGCGGCTGGGTAGCCAGCCACCGGAAGCCCGCCGTGATCGCCGCGGGTAAGGAGGCGGACCCGCGCTACCGCTACTTCCCGGAACTGGGGGGCGGAGAGCACACGTCGATGCTGTCGGTCCCGATGGAGAGCCGGCCGACGGGGCTCGTCGGCGTGCTGAACGTGCACACCAGGCAGCGCCGTGACTTCACCGACCGCGACGTGCGGCTGCTCTCGTCGATCGGCAGCCTGATCGCGGGGGCCGTGCACCAGGCCCGCCTGCACCGTCGGCTGGCGGCCAGGGAACACGCCGCGGAACAGTTCGCGGAGCAGGTGATCGCGGCGCAGGAGGTGGAACGGCGCAGGCTGGCCGGTGATATCCACGACGGGATCACCCAGCGCCTGGTGAGCCTGGCCTTCCACCTAGACGCGGCCGCCGACGCGGTCGTGGAGGACACCGATGTCGCGGTGGGCGAGCTGGCCCGGGCGAGGGAACTGACCGACCTGACGCTGGACGAGGCCCACGCCGCCATCGCCGGCCTGCGGCCGCCCGTCCTTGACGACCTCGGGCTAACCGACGGGCTGGCCAGCCTGGCCCGCTCGATCGCCCAGGTCCCGGTCAGGGTCGTCGGCACCGAATGCGAGCTTCCTGAGCACTTCGTGATCGCCCTGTACCGGATTGCCCAGGAGGCGCTGCAGAACGTGGTCAAGCACGCCCAGGCGACGCAGGCGCAGGTGGAGCTGCGCTGCGACGCCAAGCGCGTGCTGCTGCGCGTGACCGATAACGGGCGGGGATTCGACCTCAGGGCGCGGCCGGACAGCGAGGCCTCCTACGGCCTGCGCAGCATGACCGAACGGGCGGAGCTGATCGGCGGCAGGCTCAGCGTGACGTCTCGCCCGGGAACCGGCACCACGGTCACGGCGATCGTGCCCGTTCGGTCAGCGTGATCGGTCGGCACCACCGGATCGCCCGCTAGGCGAGGGCGTAGCTTCCCGCGTCCGCCGGCCGGTAGGCCCCGCGCAGCGCGGCCAGGTTGCAGGCCACCCGGTTGGCGAGAGCCCGCTGGCCGTCCCGAACCCGGCCCGGGGCGCCGCCCCAGGCGGCTAGGGCGGGACCGGCCAGCGCGCGGCCGAAGGAAAAGGTGAGCGGCCAGGGGGCCCGGACTCGCTGCAACGCGGCCAGGTTCGCCGTCGCCGCGGCGGCACCCTGACCGCCGGAGAGAAAGGCGATTCCGGCGATTTCCTGCGGCACGATCCGGCTGAACGCGTCCACCGTGCGGGACGCGACCTGGTCCGGGGTGACGGCCTGGCCCGAGCCGGTGCCCGGCAGGACCATGTTCGGCTTCAGCACGATCCCGCCGAGTTCGACCTCGTAGTCGTGGAACTCGGCGAACAAGTTGAACAGCACCGCCGCGGTGACGGCCGCGCACCGCTCGGCCGAATGGGTGCCGTCCGTCAGCACCTCGGGCTCGACAACCGGGACCACGCCGACCTCGTGGCACAGCGACGCGAAGCGGGCCAGCGCGTGCGTGTTGGCCCGCAGTGCCTGCCACGACGGGATTCCTTCCCCGACCAGGAAGACCGCCCGCCACCGGGCGAAACGGGCGCCGAGAAGCGCGTACTCCGTGAGGCGCTCCCGCAGCCCGTCCAGGCCCTCGGTGATCTTCTCGCCCGGCGCCCCGGCGAGCGGCTTCGCCCCGGTGTCCACCTTGATGCCGGGGAGCAGCCCGCGGGCGGCGAGTGCGTGCGGGAAGGTCTGGCCGTCGTCAAGGCGCTGCCGGAATGTCTCGTCGCCGAGGATGACGCCGCTCACCCCCTCGGCCAGGTGCGGCGTGGTAACGAGCAGCTCCCGGTACGCCCGGCGATTCGCGGCGGCGCCGGCCATGCCCGCCGCCGCCAGGCGGGCATTCATGGCGGGAACGCTCTCGTCCGCCGCGAGGATGCCCTTGCCCGAGCGCACTAGCAGTGCCGCTGTCTGCGTGCTGTCAGCCATCCCGCCCCGCCTCTCAGTGCTGCCTGCGGCCGGAGAATCCGGCCCAGTGCCTGGGCACGACGCTAAGGGCGCGGCGATCCGGCCATCATCCCCCCGCTGGTGGAACGCACGGGGGAACCCGTAACGCGGCGGGTCACCGTGCGTCCTGCCGCTGCCACGGCACGGCGAGCGGGGCGGCCAGGACGATCCCGGCCGCGCCGCGGGCGATCAGTTGCTCGTCGTGGGCGCGGACCTCGACCCGGGTCTCCCGGGTGCCTGGGATCAGGTGCGCCGCGAGTGACCGGTGGAAGGCGACGGCCATGTGCGGCCAGAGCGGGGTGATCTCCCCGATGATGACGACGACCTCCGGGCCGAGCAAGTTGACCGATCCGGCCAGGACCCGGCCGAGCAGCTCGCCGGCCTGATCAAGCAGTGACAGCACGTCCGGCGTCCCGGCGGCCGCCGCCGCCAGCAGGTCGCCGAGGTCTCCCCCGGGCGCGACGGCACCGAGCTCGCGCGCGCGGGCCAGCAGTGCCTCGGTACTGACCTGAGTCTCCAGGCAGCCCCGGTTGCCGCAGCCGCACACCGCCCCGTCGGCGGAGACCGGAACATGGCCGAGCTCACCCGCCGCGCCCGCCGCCCCCCGGTACGGGGCGCCGTCCAGCACCATGCCAAGCCCGATTCCCTGGCCGATCGCGACCAGCAGGAAGTCGGCGCAGTTCGCGCCCGGACCGTACAGGCGCTCGGCCGCGGTGACCGCGCTGATGTCGTTGTCGACGAGCACGGGCAGGCCAAGTGCCTCGCGCAGCAGCGCCGCCAGCGGCATCCCGGTCCAGCCCAGGCGCATGGACATCCGCAGCGTGCCGGTCTCCGGCTCGACCACCCCCGGCACCGCGACGCCGACGCCGAGCAGCGGCAGCCCGCTGGCGGCCGCGTACCCGACCTCGGCCCGGATGAGCTCGGTGAGCCCGCGCAGCGGCGCGGGGCCCTCGGGATCGAACGGGTGCGTCGTGGCCCGCACCGTGGTCGCGTCGAGCCTCGTCAGCACCAGCGTGACGTGCTCGCGGGCGATCTGGACGCCGATCGCGTGCGCCGCGCCGGGGACGAGCGCCAGCGGGATAGAGGGACGGCCGGCCTGCGGCGTGCGCGGCCCGCCCTCCGACACCAGGCCGTCGGTGAGCAGCTTCCTGGTGATCGAGGTGACCGCCGCCGGGCTCAGCTCAAGGCGGGTGGCGATCTCCGCCCGGCTGAGCGGGCCCTGCCGGGCGAGCAGCGCGAGCACCGCCGTCCGGGTCATGTCCCCGGAAACCGACCCCGCTCCCCACCGCATTCTGCTTGTCCCCCTGGCACTCGGGCCCCGCCGACGGCCGCCCTTGACGGAGCATTCCCTCGAATGTAACGTCCACGGCATATAATTCACGCCCGAATTAATAGGGGTGTAACGATGAGATCGAGGGCACGTCACCAAAACTTCCTCCCCGCCGCCTCCGCCGTCGTCATGATCGCGGCCTCCGCCGCCGCCGTCACCGTCTCCGTGGCCGCCGCCCCGGCCAGCGCCGCGACCACCGCCATCGTCACGGCCCCGGCCCAGACCGTCGCGGGCTTCGGCGCGTCGGGCGCCTGGTGGGTCAACGACCTGGAGAACTTCTCCTCCAGCGCGCAGAGCCAGGTCGCGAGCCTGCTGTTCACCAGCAGCGGCATCGACCTCAGCCAGTACCGCTACAACATCGGCGGCGGCGGGGCCGGCGTCACGGTCGCCGCCCGCGCCCCGCAGACCTTCCTCACCAGCTCGGGCAGCTACAACTGGTCGAACGACCCGGGCGGCCAGTACTTCCTCAAGGCCGCGGCCGCCGACGGCGTGCCCGACCTGATCGGCTTCGTGAACAGCGCGCCGAGCGAGTACACGACGAACGGGGAGAACTGCGCCGGCGAGATCAACACCGCCGACGACGCCGCTTACGGGACGTACCTCGCGACGATCGTGTCCCACTTCGCGTCCGAGGGCGTCACGATCAATCAGGTCAGCCCGATGAACGAGCCGGACGACTCGTTCAGCTCCTGCGGGCAGGAGGGGATGGAGGTCCCGGCCAGCGAGCGCGCCGGAGTGATCGACGCCGTCGGGTCGGCGCTCAAGTCGGCCGGCGTGTCGGCCAAGGTGATCGCCGATGAGTCGAGCAAGACCACCCAGCTGCTGTCGGAGGCGCCGACCTGGCTCGCCGACGCCAGCGCGCCGACTTACCTGGCCGCCATCGCCCACCACACGTACGACAACCCCTCGGACTCCACCCTCGAGCAGGTCGGCGGGCTCGGGGACGTCAACGGCAAGCCGGTCTGGGCCTCCGAGATCTGCTGTCAGATCTCCGGGGGCGGCGGGTACGGCGCGCAGTACGACCCGACCATAGCGGGCGGCCTCACGCTCGCGAACTACATCTACACCGACTTCTCCTACGCCGACGACAGCGCCTTCCAGTGGTGGACCGCGCTGTCCTCCGCGCTCGGCTGCGATCCGGCGACCAGCAGCACCTGCGCCACCAGCGTGAACTCGAACTCCACCGGTTGGAACGACGGCCTGATCTACTACGACCCGTCCTACGCGACCGACGGCAACCAGAGCCTCTACATCACCAAGCGCTTCTACGTGCTCGGTCAGTACAGCAAGTACGTGCGGCCAGGCGCGGTGCGCTACGGCGTGTCCGGGTCGCCGTCCGGGGTGCAGACGATGGCGTTCCGGCAGAACGGGCAGTGGACGGTGGTGGCGACCAACACGAACACCTCCGCGACCACGCTGAGCCTGAACCTCGACAGCGGCACCCTGACTTCGGCGGGCGCGTACCAGACCGACGCCAGCGAGAACATGGCGAGCATCACGGCGCCGGGCATCTCCTCCTCGACAATCAGCGCGTCGCTGCCCGCCCAGAGCGTCACCACGTACGTGCTGGGCAGCTCCGGCTCGCCCGGCAGCGGCGGGGTAAGCGCGCAGGAACTCGTCGGCAACCAGTCCGGCAAGTGCCTGGACGTGCCCGGCCAGAGCACCGCCAACGGCACCCAGCTGGAGATCTACACCTGCAACGCCGGCAGCAACCAGGAGTACACGCTCCAGCCCAACGGCGAGATCACCGTGTACGGCGGCAGCGACTGCCTGGACGCCTACAACCAGGGCAAGACCGCGGGCACGATCGTGGACATCTACGCGTGCAACGGCGGCACCAACCAGCTGTGGCAGGCGCACCCGGACGGCTCGGTCACCAACGACGAGTCGGGCCTCTGCCTCGACGTCGTCGGCCAGGGGACCGCGAACGGGACCAAGATCGATCTCTGGACCTGCAACGGCGGCACCAACCAGCAATGGGCTCTCGGCTAGGGGAGGCATCCTGACGAAAACGTCGTCTTGGCGGGCCGCGGTTCGCGGACCCGCCAAGACGGAAGCGGGCGGTAAGGGAGGGACGGCAACCTGATCGACGAGGACGTCTCAGAAACGTCAGGCAGCCCGGGAAGTTTACTTTTCAGACTTAATTGATGGACAATGCCCTCAATCACGCCCACGCAGGCTGCAGGAGGGGTTGTCGGCTGTTGCTGTTTCGGTGGTCGTTAGCGCTCATCAGTGCCAGGTAGCGGCCGGGGTGGTGCCGGGTTGCCTGGCACGGCACTGCCGGCCGGGATGCGCTGCAGGTTCGCGTACTCCCGGAAATGTCAGACGGGAACGATAACGTGTTCCCATCGGCAAGGCTCCCGGGGAGGCGGTGGCAGTGATCGTGAACAGGGCGTACCGGTTCGCGCTGGCGCCGTCCCCGGCGCAGGAGCGGATGCTGCGGTCGCACGCGGGGGCGGCGCGGTTCGCGTGGAACTGGGGCCTGGCCCGGTGCAGGGAACGCTACGCGGCCGAGCGGAAGTGGTACTCCGCCGCCGAGCTGCACAAGCTGTGGAACGCGGAGAAGAAGGCCGACCCGGACCTGGGCTGGTGGTCGGAGAACTCCAAGTGCGCCTACCAGGAGGCGTTCCGGAACCTGGACCGGGCGCTGCGCGACTTCGTCAAGTCGAAGAAGGGCCTGCGCAAGGGAAAGAAGCTCGGGTTCCCGCGGCGCAAGAAGAAGGGCAAGGCCCGGGACTCCTTCCGCCTGACCGGCACCATCCGCTGCGCCGGGGGCACGGTCAGCCTGCCCCGCCTCGGCACGGTGCGCACGCACGAGGACACCGGCACGCTCGCCGCCAAGATCGCGGGCGGCACGGCCCGGGTCACCGCGGCGACGGTGAGCCGGACCGCGCAGCGCTGGTTCGTCTCCTTCACCGTCCAAGAAGACCAAGACGTCTCGCCGGCCCACGCCCGGCCCGGCACCGCGGTCGGGATCGACCTGGGGGTCAAGACGCTGCTGGCCGGCGTGGACGACCAGGGGCGCGTGGTCGCGGTGCCGGGGCCGCGGCCGCTGCGGGCGGCGCTGCGCCGGCTGCGGCGCGCTTCTCGCGCGCACTCGCGCAAGCAGCTGGGGTCGGCCCGGCGGCGGCGGGCGGCCGGGCGGCTGGGGCGCATGCACGCCCGGGTCGCCGCCGTCCGCGCCGACGCCCTGCACAAGGCCACCACCCGGCTCGCGGCCCGCTACGAGACCATCGTGGTGGAGGACCTGAACGTCACCGGGATGATCAGCAACAAGAAGCTCGCCCGGGCGGTAGCCGACCAGGGCTTCGGGGCGGCCCGGCGGATGCTCGGCTACAAGACGCACCGCAACGGCGGCACGCTGGTGGTGGCGGACCGCTGGTATCCCAGCAGCAAGACGTGCAGTGACTGCGGGTCGGTGAAAGCCAAGCTGACCCTGAACGACCGCATCTACGCCTGCGACATCGTGCGGGCATGCCGAGGACCGGGACGTGAACGCGGCCCGGAACCTGCTCTCCCTCGCCGCCAGTGGGGCGGAGAGGCTAAACGCGCGCGGAGCGGCGGTAAGACCCGGCCCGGCCGGGCACGCCGTGCTGAAACGCGAACCCGGCACCCGCCCGGCGCGGCGGGACAAGACCGGGACCGCCCCGCAGCAATGCGAGGCGGCGGCATGAGCGCTACCAAGCACTCATCCGCAACGGTGAGGCGCACGTCATCCGCAACGCCGACGGCGTCGTGACGGACGACGAGATCCGGTCGCTCGCGATCAGCCAGCGGCTGCTCGGCACGGCCGAGATCATCCTCATCCACCACACCGACTGCGGCATGCTCACGTTCACCGACGACTCGTTCAAGCGGTCGATCCAGGATGAGACCGGGATCAAGCCCGAGTGGGCGGCCGAGGCGTTCACCGACCTGGACGAGGACGTGCGGCAGTCCATCGCCCGGATCAAGGCCAGCCCGTTCATCCCGCGCAAGGACGCCGTCCGCGGCTTCGTCTTCGACGTGGCCACGGGCAAGCTCAACGAGGTCGTCTAGCCGGTCACCGCGTGCGACCTGGCGCGGTCACTGGCTGGCATTGTCCCTGCTTCGTCCAGCCGTGACCAGCGCGGGCCGGAACGTCATCCCCGCCGACCGGGGTCTCACGTCATTATGACCGTGGCCGGGAGAATGAACTCCCTTCGGGTGCTGCGGCGAGGCGTGCGCAGCTGTTTGGGTCTGGCGACCTGCCAGTGATGTGCGTGGTACTTTGGCCGGAAACTACGGTCGACGAGGGCTTTGATGACACGCGGATTAGTGCAGCGATTTCCCGGTGAACTGCCCCGCGAAACGACCGGCTTCGTCGGCCGCGACGGCGAGCTCGGCACGCTGGTCGGGCTGCTCGGGGCGGTAAGGCTGGTGACGGTCACCGGCACGGCTGGCGTGGGTAAGACGCGGGTCGCGCTGCGCGCCGCCAGCATGGTCGGCGAAGGTTTCGCCGATGGCGTCTGCTTTGCCGAGCTTGGCGGGCTGCGTGACGCTGACCTGGTGCCTCATACGGTCGCGGCCTGCCTCGGCCTGCCGGAGCAGGACGCGCGTCCGGGGGCGGACGCCGTTGCCGACTACCTGAGCGGGCGCAACGCGCTGCTGGTGCTTGACACGTGCGAGCACGTGATCGGCGGGTGCGTGCCGCTGGTCACCGCGCTGCTCCGAGAGGCGCCGGGAGTAACGGTGCTCGCCGTGACCAGGCAGCCGCTTGACGTGCCGGGTGAGCATGTCTTCCCGCTGCCGCCGTTGCCCGTTCCCGGGCCCGGGGAGGCCGGCGGTGACGCGGTTGAGCTGTTCGCGCAGCGCGCCGGGGCGGTTGTGCCCGGCTTCGCCGTCTCTGACGCGAACCGCGGTGACGTCGTCGCGCTGTGCCGGCGGCTCGACGGCATCCCGCTGGCGATCGAACTGGCCGCGGTTCAGCTGCGGGCCACCTCGCTTCGCGCGTTGTCCGGTCGCCTTGAGCACCGGTTCCTGACGTTGACCGGCGGGCGGCTCGTCGCCCTGCCGCACCAGCAGACCCTCCGCACCGCCACCCAGTGGAGCTATGACCTGTGCTCGGCGGCCGAACAGCTGCTCTGGGCCCGGCTGTCGGTGTTCGCCGGCTCGTTCAGCATCCAGGCCGCCGAAGCCGTCTGCGCGGGCGGTCTCCTGGACCAGCGGGAGGTCCTGCCCGCGCTGATCGGCCTGGTGGACAAGTCGGTCGTGCTGCGCCCGCAGGAGGATGAGCCGCGGTACCGGCTGCTTGACACGATTCGCGAGTTCGGTGCGGAACGGCTCGCGGCATCCGGCGAGCAGGACGCCGTCCGGAGCAGGCACGTCGCCTACTTCCTCGGCCGGGCCGAGGACTTCGCCGACCATGACAAGGACGGCGACCAACTGACCCGCTACCGCGAGCTGCGCGGCCAGCACCAGGACATCCGGGCCGCGTTCGGGTACGCGCTCGGCGGGCCGGGAACGCCGGGCGACGCGCGGCCGGCCGCCAGGCTGGCGTCGGCCCTGCGGCCGTACTGGGAGATCTCCGGCCTGCTGCGCGAGGGCAGGCACTGGATGGACAAGGTTCTCACCCGGTTCCCCGGGCCGTCGGCGGAGCGAGCCAGGTTGCTGCTTACCCGCGGGGTCCTCGCCACCTTCCAGGGCGAGCTCCGCGATGCGACCGCCGACTTGGAAGCGAGCACCGGGCTGTCCGATGCGGGCGGTGACCCGCTGGCCGGTGCCCTTGGCCACACGTACCGTTGCCTGGCGTTCGTGTTCTCCGGCCGCCACGCCGAGGCGGCCGCGGCCGGCGCCCTCGCCGAAGAGCGCCTGCGCGCGATCGGCCACCGGAGCGGCCTGGTTTCCCTCGACATCCACCTCGGCTACCTGCACCTGCTGACCGGCGAACCGGACCTGGCCATCGAGCGGTGCGCGCAAGGGCTGCGCCGGCTGGACGGCGGGGAGCGCTGGGCGCGCAGCTACCTGCAAGTCATCACGGCACTTAGCCTGTTCCTTCGAGGCCAGGCCGAGGCGAGCGCGGCCGCGGCCCGCGACTCGCTGCAGCTGAAGCACGAGATCGGCGACCACACCGGCATGGCGTACTGCCTGGAGACGCTCGCCATGCTCGCGGCCGGGCAGGGCCGGCTCCCGCGCACCGCCTGGCTGCTCGGGGCCGCCGGCACGCTGTGGGAGCGAACCGGCAAGCGTCTCGGCGGCACCGCCGCCATCGAGGGGCTCCACCAGTGGGCAGAAGGCACCGCGCGGGACGGCCTCGGCGGCAAGCGCTACGAGCGCCTGTTCCGCGACGGCGCCAGCCGCGAGCTCGCCGAGATCGTCGGGCTCGCGGCCAGTGACGCCGATAAACTGCCGGCCCGGTCACGGGGACAGCTCACCAAACGGGAGCGGGAAGTCGCCGTCCTGGTCGCCGAGGGCCTCACCAACAGCCAGATCGCCCGGCGGCTCGTCATCTCCGGTCGTACCGTCGATTCGCACGTCGCCAGCACCTACGCCAAGCTGGGCATCTCCTCACGCGTCGAACTGGTCACCTGGCTGCGGCGGACCCCTGAACCGTAGATCGGGTGCCGGCACGTAAGGCAGTGGGATATCCGCCGCGAATCTCAGGTATCGGCGCGCAGGCTGCGGCCGATGCCGTGCGCGGCGACCTGCAAGGCCGGAACGAGGCGGCTCTTGGTCCGGCTCAGGTTCGGTACGACGATGCCGAGGGCCGCGATGACTTCCTTGCCCTGACGGACCGGTACCGCGACGGAGCAGGCGCCGAGCGTCATCTCTTCCGCGGTGGTGGCGTAGCCGTCGGCGCGGATCCGGTCGAGCTGCGCGGCCAGGCGCTCGGGCGCGGTGATGGTGTACGGGGTGAACCGGGCGGGCGAGGCGAGGGCGGCGGCGCGCACGTCGTTCGGTGCGTGGGCCAGGAGGACCTTGCCGACGCCAGTGGCGTGCATCGCTAGCAGTGCGCCGGGCCTGCTGACCACCGGGACCGACCGCAGGCCGGAGATCCGGTCCAGGTAGAGGACGGTGGTGCCGTCGCGGACGGCGATGTGGATCGTGGCGAGGGTGGCCGCGTACAGGTCCTGCAGGAACGGGGCGGCGACCTCGCGGAGCCCGGTCTGGGCCGGGGCGAGCAGCCCGATGCGCCACAGCCGCTGGCCGACGGCGTACCGGCCGTCGGCCTCGCGGTCCAGCATGCCCTGGTCGCAAAGCGCCCGGGCCAGCCGGTACGCGGTGGGCAGCGGCAGCCCGGCCCGCTCGGCGAGCGTCGTCAAGGTAAGCCGCGGATGGGCCTCGTCAAACGCGCCGAGCACGGCCACGGCCCGCGAGACGACACTCGCCCCCGGCTGCCCGGTGTTGCCCGCCATCCCACACGCGTCCTTTCACCCAGTGAAAGACTAGCGTGGACCCACCCGGCCCCAGGCCGCTAGCGTCCCGGCCATGACAGGAACCTTCACGAGCACAAGCGTCGGCGTCGTCGGCGGCGGTCCCGCTGGGCTCATGCTCTCTCATCTGCTGTCAGCGGCTGGGATCGACTCGGTCGTCGTGGACAACCGGACCAGGAGCGAGATCGAGAGCACCGTGCGCGCGGGAATCCTGGAGGCCGACAGCGTCCGGCTGCTGACCGATACCGGCGTCGGCGGCCGTGTGCAGCACGAGGGCATCGCGCACCGGGGAATCTGCCTGCGCTTCGGCGGCCAGAGTCACCTGATCGACTTCCAGCGGCTCGTCGGGGAGTCGTCGTGGCTCTACCCGCAAACCGACGTGTTCACCGACCTGGCCAACGCGCGGGCGCGGGACGGCGGTGACGTCCGGTTCGGCGTCTCCGGCACCAAGGTGACGGACGTGACCAGCGACCGTCCCGGCATCTTCTACGACGACATCGACGGAGTGAGCCACGAGGTCCGCTGCGACTACCTGGTCGGCGCGGACGGGTCCCGGTCCGTCTGCCGGTTCCAGGTTCCCGAATCGCTGCGCACCCACTATTTCCGTGAGTACCCGTTCGCCTGGTTCGGCATCCTGGCGCACGCGCCCAAGAGCGCCCCGGAGCTGGTCTACACGCACTCCGCGCGCGGCTTCGCGCTGATCAGCCAGCGCACCGAGACGCTGCAGCGGATGTACCTGCAATGCGACCCCGACGAGGACGTCGCCGCCTGGTCCGACGACCGGATCTGGGCCGAGTTGCAGGCGCGGGTCGCCGGGCCGGACGGCTTCGAACTCAAGACCGGGCCGATCACCGACAAGGCGGTGCTCCAGTTTCGCAGCTTCGTCGCCGAGCCGATGCGCTACGGCCGTCTGCTACTGGCGGGGGACGCCGCCCATACCGTGCCGCCCACCGGGGCCAAGGGCCTCAACCTCGCCCTCGCTGACGTGAAAATCCTCGCCGAACTGCTCGAACTGGCGGTCAAGGGCGGGAAACCGGAGGCGCTCGACGACTACGGCCCCCGGGCACTCGCCCGCGTCTGGAAGGCCCAGCACTTCTCCTACTGGATGACCACGATGCTGCACACCCTCCCCGGCGGCGGCGACTTCGACCTGCGCAGGCAGCTCGGCGAGCTCACATCCGTCGCCACCTCCCCGGCCGGCTCCACGTACCTCGCCGAGGCCTACACTGGCGCATGCTAGATCGCGCCGCGGTGCCCGCCTTCGCCTCGGAGGAACGCGCCCCCGGGCTCATCGGGCTGGACTGGGGCACATCGTCGTGCCGCGCGTACTTGCTCGGCGCGCCTTCCTCCGGCCGGGGACCCGTGCTCGGTGAGGCCTCCCGGGCAGTTGACCTGATGTCGCTCGGCGGTGACCCGGCCGCGTTTAACGAGGTATTCGAGCAGCTTTGCGGTGACTGGCTGGATACGCGGCCGGACCTGCCGGTCATCGCCTGCGGGATGGTCGGGTCCAGGCAAGGCTGGGTCGAGGCGCCGTACCGAGAGCTTCCCGCCGACCTGACGGCCCCCGGCCTGCCGTGCGCCCAGGTGCGGGCCCGGCGCGGCGTCACGGTCAACGTCATCCCCGGCCTGGTGGACCTGCGCGGGCAGCGCGGGGTGATGCGGGGAGAGGAGACCCAGCTGCTCGGCGCGGGCCTGACCGCCGACAGCCAGGAAGACCAGGTCATCGTCCTGCCCGGCACCCACTCCAAATGGGCGCGACTGCGCGGCACGGTGATGCGCGGCTTCACCACGTACCTGACCGGTGAGTTGTTCGCGCTGCTGTCCCGCCATTCGATCCTCGCGAGCCTGCTGCGCCCCGCCCCGGAACCCAGCTGGGCGGCGTTCGACCGGGGCGTCGACGTGGCCGCCGAGGCGGCCGCAGGACCGGGCCTGCTTGGCATCTTGTTTTCCGCCCGGGCCCTGCCGTTGACGGGCGCCCTGGCGGAGTCGGAGGTAGCCGACTACCTGTCCGGCATGATCATCGGCGCTGAGCTGGCGGGCGCCCGCGCGACCGGGGGGCGGGCCCCGGACGGGCAGTTGCGGGTCATCGCGAAGAGCCGGCCCTGGCGGCCCGTTACGAGCGCGGGGCGCTCCGGCTGGGATGGCGTACCGTGTACGCCATCGATCACCCGGCACCGCGCGGGCTCTGGCTCACGGCCCAGGCAATCGGTCTAACCCGGGCCAGCAGCCTGACAGAGGAGAGCACATGAGAACCGGGTTCCGCCCCACCGGGCTGATCGCCATCCTGCGCGGCCTGACCCCGGCTGAGGCGGTCGCCATCGGTCGTGCCGTATCTGACGCGGGGATCGGCGTTCTCGAGGTCCCGCTGAATTCGCCGGATCCCTGTCAGTCGATCAGCCTGCTGCGGAAGGCACTGCCCGGCTGCCTGGTCGGGGCCGGCACGGTCCTGACGACCGCGCAGGTCGAGGAGGCGCACGCGGCCGGGGCGCAGCTCGTGGTCTCTCCGAACACCGATGTCAGCGTCATTACCGAGACCGTACGCCGGGGTCTGGGCAGCTACCCGGGCGCGGCTACGCCGTCGGAGGCGTTCGCCGCGCTGTCCGCCGGGGCCCGCGCGGTTAAGGTCTTCCCGGCCGTCCAGGTGGGGCCCGCGGCGATGAAGGCCTGGACCGACGTCCTGCCGGCCTGGGCGGAGCTGATCCCGGTCGGCGGCATAGACGCTAGCTCGTTCCCGGCCTGGACGGCGGCCGGCGCCACCGGGTTCGGGGTCGGCTCGGCCCTCTACCGGCCCGGCCGGCCACCCGCTGACGTGGCCGACCGCGCTCGTGCCCTCCAGTCAGCCTGGGAGCAGGCCAGGACCACGCTTACCCGCGGAGCCCGCTCATGAAGATCACCAAGCTCACCACCTATCCGGTCCCGCCGCGCTGGCTATTTCTCAAGATCGACACCGACGAGGGCATTGCCGGCTGGGGCGAGCCCGCTCTCGAAGGCCGGGCCGCTACGGTCGCCGCCGCCGTCGGGGAGCTGTCGGACTACCTGGTCGGCCAGGACCCGCGCCGGATCGAAGACCACTGGCAGGTCCTGTACCGAGCCGGCTTCTACCGCGGCGGCCCGGTGCTGATGAGCGCTATCGCCGGCATCGACCAGGCGCTATGGGACATCAAGGGGAAGTGGCACGGCACGTCGGTCGCGGACCTATGGGCGGGCCGGTCCGCGACCGCATCCGCGTCTACACCTGGATCGGCGGTGACCGGCCCGCGGACATCGCCGCCGCCGCCGCGAGCGCAGTCGAGCGCGGCTTCACCGCCATGAAGATGAACGGGATGGCTGAACTGCAGATCGTCGACACGTCGGCGAAGGTCGCGGCCATCGTGGAGAACATCGCGGCCGCGCGGTCCGCCGTCGGCCCGGACATTGACATCGCGGTGGACTTTCACGGCCGGGTGCACCGGCCGATGGCGAAGGTTCTCCTCAGGGAGCTAGAGCCGCTCAAGCTGATGTTCATCGAGGAACCAGTCCGGTCGGAGGAGCTCGACGCGTTCCTGCCGCAGCTCGCCGCCGCGTCGACCCCGATCGCCCTCGGCGAGCGGCTCTACTCCCGCTGGGACTTCAAGTCCATCCTCGCCTCGGGGGCGGTCGACGTCATCCAGCCCGACCCGTCGCACGCCGGCGGTATCAGCGAGACCCGCCGCATCGCCGCCATGGCTGAGGCCTACGACACCGCCGTCGCGCTGCACTGCCCGCTCGGGCCCATCGCGCTCGCCGCCTGCCTGCAGCTCGACGCCTGCACCAACAACGCCTTCATCCAGGAGCAAAGCCTCGGCATTCACTACAACGTCGCCAACGACCTTCTCGACTACATCACGGAACCCGGCACGTTCGCCTACTCCGCCGGGTACGTCACCATCCCCACCGGGCCGGGGCTCGGCATCGACGTCAACGAGGACTACGTCCGCGAGCGGGCCCTTGAGGGGCACCGGTGGCGCAATCCCGTCTGGCGGCATGCCGACGGCTCGGTCGCCGAATGGTAACGCCGGCCGGCCGCTTCGCCGGCAAGACCGCGATCGTCACCGGTGCCGCCTCCGGCATCGGAAGCGCCACCGCCGAGCGGCTCGCGGCCGAAGGAGCCCAGCTGATCCTCGTCGACCTGGCCGGCCAGGTCGACGACGCCGCGGCCACGCTGCGCGCCGGCGGCGCGGCGGCCTTCCCGGTCCAGGGTGACGTGGCCGAGGAGGGCACCTGGCAACGCGCCGCGCGCCTGGCCCGCTCCGCCTGCGGCGGCGTCGATGTCCTGATCAGCAACGCCGCCGTCAACTACCGCCTGCCCGTGCACGAGCTGAGCCGGGCGCAGTGGGACACCCAGCTTGCCGTCAACCTCACCGCGACCTTCCTCGGCGTCCAGGCCTGCCTCCCGGACCTCACGGAACGCCACGGCTCGGTGGTGGTGACGTCGTCGGTGCACGCGCTGGTCGGGCTGCCTGGCAACCCCGCCTACGCGGCGGCCAAGGGCGGCCTGACCGCACTCACCCGCCAGCTCGCGGCCGAGTACGGGCCCGCGGTCCGGGTCAACGCCGTCCTTCCCGGCCCCATCCTCACCCCCGCCTGGGACGGGACCGGTGAGGAAGACCGGCAGCGCAGTATCGAGCAGACCGCGGCTAAGCGGTTCGGTACGCCTGCCGAGGTCGCCGCCGCCATCGCCTTCCTCGCCTCCGCGGACGCCTCCTACATCACCGGCGCGTCGCTAACCGTGGACGGCGGCTGGAGCATCTTCAAGACCTCGGCCTGAGCGCAGCCACGGCCGGCCGCCGGACCCGAGGGACCGGCTGCCGTCCGGGCGCTACTCGGCGGCGGGTGTGTGCCGGGCGGTGAGGAACAGCTCGGCCAGCTCCCGGGTGGTGGTGGCGTCTTCCGCGGCCTTGTCGTCGCGCCAGCGGCCGGTGAACCGGGGAAAACGCATGGCCAGCCCGGCGTCGCCGGCGACCTGGCCCCAGGCGGCGGTGTAGTTCGGTGACAGGGTCAGCTCGGCGCTGAGGACCTCCAGCACCAGGCCCGGCTCGAACCAGGCGTCCGGCTCCTGCCGCGCGTCGACCCGGGCGGGCTTGCCCGGGCTGCGCAGCGGCGCCAGCCGGGCCGGCAGCTCGGCGAGGTCGGCGTCGGTGAACCCGGCGCCGCACTTGGTCACGGCGCGGAAGGTGCCCGCGTCGGCGTCGTAGGCGGCCAGCAGCACCGCGCCGTAGACCCCGGTGCGCCGGCCGCGGCCTGCGAACGCGCCGATGACGACCAGGTCGGCGGTGTCGGACAGCTCGGTCCGGTAGTCCCGCTTGAGCTTGATCCACTGCCAGCCGCGCGCCCCGGCCTGGTAGGCCGAGTCCGGCCCGGTCGACTTGCACACCAGGCCCTCGCAGCCGTCGGTGACCGCCTGGGCGAACATCGCCTCCAGCGCGGCCGGGTCGCTGACCTCGGCGGCGGTCGTCAGCCGCAGCCGCGGCGAGAGGGTGAGCGCCGCCTCAAGCGCGGCCCGCCGCTGCGGGTAGGGCCGCATGGTCAGGTCCTGGCCGTCGGCGTACAGCAGCTCGAAGCAGAACAGCCCCACCGGCACGTCACGCACGGCCTGGCCGATCCCGTGCTTACGCCGCCGCAGCATGACCTCGCCGAACGGCCGCAGTTCGCCCGCGGCCGCGTCGTACGCCACGACCTCGCCCTCGACGATCGCCTCGGCCGGGCCCAGTCCGTCCGCCAGCAGTTCGACGATGTCGGGGAACTGGCCGGAGATCTCCTCCAGCCGCCGGGTGAACAGCTCGATCCGCCCGTCGGCGGTGCGGTGCGCCTGAACCCGGATCCCGTCGTACTTGTACTCGGCCGCGCACCGCCCGCCCAGCCGGGCCAGGATCTGATCGGCGTCGGCCAGCCGCTGGGCCAGCATGACCCGCACCGGGTTCCCCGGCTGCACCCGCAGCCCTTCCACCGCCGCCAGGCCGCCAGCCACCAGGGCCGCGGCGACCTTGCCGAGGTCACAGCAGATGCTGTAACCGCGCTCGAGGACCGGCCGGTCGGCCTTGCCGCCCGCGTGCACCTGAGCGAGGGCGTCCAAGATGGTGGGCGTGCCGATGCCTAGCCGCAGGTTCCTGGTCACCAGCCGCAGCAGGTATCGGGCCTCGAGCGGAGTGGCCCGGGCCAGCAGCCCTCCGAGGAGCTCCAGCTTGCGGCCCTGCGAGCCCGGCCCCTCGGCGACGGCGATCTCCCGCAGCGTCCGCACCACCCCGGCGACTTCCAGGCCCGCTCCCCCGCCGCCGACCGCGGCGGCAGGCGGGGCCAGCAGCCGCTCCGCGGCCTGGCCGAGGTCGCCGGCCTCTCGTACCAGGGCAGCGACCTGGGCGACGTCGGTGCCGGCGACGGCGGCCACCGCGCGGATCGCGAGCTTCTCGGCCAGGCCAAGGTCCACTCCGGCGAACTCCGGCGCGATCAGTCCCTGGCGACAGGTAGCACACGGTCGGCAGCAGCCCGGCGGGGGTGTCGGCCAGCAGCGCGGCCAGCCGCTCCGTCAGCGCCAGCCGGCTGCTCAGCTGCTCTAGGTCACGGTAGGCCTCGGCCACGATCAGGTACCGCACGGATGATATCCCCTTCCCCCAAAGATCATGACACGCTAGAGCAGCTCGAGGCCACGACCCCTGATAGGAGCGGGACCGCCATGACCAGCATCGACGCAGAGCAGAGGGCAGGCACCTTTGTGCCGCACGGCTTCGAGGAGCACACCGCGGACCTCGGTGAGATCCGCATGAACTACGTCGTATCCGGTGCCCCCGGCCTCCCCGCGCTCCTGCTGATACCGGGTCAGACGGAATCCTGGTGGGGGTACGAGAAGGCGCTCCCGCTGCTGGCCGACCACTTCCAGGCCTACGCGGTCGACCTCCGCGGCCAGGGCCGCTCCTCGTGGACGCCGGGCCGCTACACGCTCGACAACTTCGGCAACGACCTGGTCCGGTTCATCGACATCGTCATCGGGCGCCCGACCTTGGTCAGCGGCCTTTCCTCGGGCGGCGTGCTCGCCGCCTGGCTGTCCGCGTACGCCAAGCCCGCGCAGGTCCGCGGCGCGGTATACGAAGACCCGCCGCTATTCGCCTCGGAGACCAACCCCGCCTGCGGCCCGTCGATCCGCCAGGGCATGGGCCCGATGTTCGCGGTCTGGAGTAAGTGGCTCGGCGACCAGTGGTCGGTCGGCGACTGGCCGGGCTCCCTGCGGGCCATCCCCCGCGAAGTACCGCCCGTCCTGCTGGGCGGGCTCGCCGCCATGGCCGACGCCCAGTCGCCGCCGCCCGGCGCGGAGCCGCCGCAGAACCTCAAGGAATACGACCCGGAATGGGCCCGGGCCTTCGTCACCGGGACCGTCGAGCGCCGGCTGCGATCACGCGGCCATGCTGGCCAGCGTCCGGGTACCGGTCCTGTTCACCCATCACTTCCGGCGGGTCGACCCCGCCACCGGCCACCTGCTCGGCGCTATCGCCGACCAGCAGGCGGACCGCGTCCGGCAACTCGTCGAGGCGGCCGGGCAGCCGTTCACCTACCGCTCGTTTCCCGAGATGCCGCACTCGATGCACGGTTCTGACCCCGAACTGTACGCGCGCACCGTCACCGACTGGGCGTCGGCCCTGCCCGAGCCCCAAGCCTGAAAGGGGACGTCGTGAATCCAGCGAAGGTGCCCGTGGTCGCGGTGGCCAGCGGCAAGGGCGGCGTCGGCAAGACGACGGTCGCGGTCAACACCGCGCTGGCGCTGAGCGCGCTTGGCAGCCGGGTCGGCCTCGTAGACGCCGACCTGTACGGGCCGGACGCCGCGCACATGCTGGGGTTGCGTCGCCGCGAGGACGCCACCTACGTCACGCTGTTCGGACGCCCTGGATCGGCCGGGTCGAGGGTCGAGGCGGCCAGGCGCCACGGCATCCAGGTCGCTTCGGCCGCCTTCCTCATCGGTGAAAGCCAGGGGCTCGGGCTGCACGCGCCGCTGGCTCAGTTGCTCGTCCACCGGCTGATCGCCAGCACCGGCTGGGACGAAGACCTGGACTGCCTGGTGGTGGACCTGCCGCCGGGCACGGCCGACATCCAGCAGTTCGTCTTCGGGCTCGGCCAGCGCCCGGTTCACGTGCTGCTGGTGGTAACGCCGCAACTGGTCGCCCACCGCGACGCGCACCGGCTGCTCAGCGAGCTGGGACGGGGCAAGGCCGCCGTGCTCGGCGGGGTGGAGAACATGGACGGCCAGGTATGCCCCCGGTGCGGCGAGGTCACTCCGCTCTTTACCGCGGCACCCCCTAACGAGGCGATCTGGACCCGGGTGCGGCGGCTGGCCAGTGTCCCGTTCAGCGCCGCGGCCGCGGCCGACGCCGACGCGGGCAAGCCAGTGATGGTCAGCAAGGCGGTACCCGAGCAGGTCAGCGCGTACGAGCTGCTCGCCGGCAAGGTACGCGACGCGGTGCGGCCAGCGGGCGGCTAGGACGTATTAAGCTCGCCGGCCCCGCCGCCTGCCACGCCGGCGAAAGACCGCGGACAGGAGTCAGGCGATTCCGGGCGCCTGGGAATCGCAAGCGGCAAGCGAGCTCAGCGAACGTCGCTATATCCTGATCACGACCGTATTCGACCGTAGTCGACCGAAGATTCGCATTGCCGGGAGAAACCGATGCCGGACCGTCGAGTCACCGCGCCGCCTGCCAGGTGCGGCATGTTGCGCCTGGAGAGGGATCTGATTATCAGATATTCTGGTTGCATGCGTACTGTCACGGCCACGGAAGCATCCCGGCACTTCTCCGACCTGCTCGACGCGGTCGAGCGCGGGGAGACCGTGACGATTATGCGGGGCAGCCGCCCGGTGGCCGAGATCGGACCTGCCCGCCGCCGCACGGGCGCTGACCTAAGGGCAGCGCTCGCCGATACGACACCGCCAGACGACGCGTTCACCAGAAGCATCTCGGCAGCGATGTCCTTGGTGACGTCGGAGGAGGACGACCCGTGGGCCGGCGCCTGATCCTGGACACCAACGTCCTCATCGCCTACGAGAAAGGGACAATCGACAGGACAGCCTTCGACGAGGACGAGCTTGCGATCGCGGCGGTCTCGGTGGCGGAGTACCGGGTCGGCATCGAACTGGCGCACACGCCAGAGCGCGCGGCAGAACGGGCGCGCGCCCTGGCCGCCATCACGTCGGCCATCGACGTGATGGACTACACCACAGCCACGGCGGCGCTTCACGGCCGGCTGCTGGCCCACGTGCGCAGGTCCGGCGCACCACGCGGCGCGCACGACCTGATCATCGCCGCGCATGCCGCGGAAACCGGAAGGACAGTAGTCAGCAAGGACGCCAAGGCGCGGTTCAATAACCTGCCTGGCGTTACGGCCATCGACGTCTGACGCGCGGCGTCCCGCGGCGGGGGCGCTGTTGCCGGTGCTGGCCGCGGCGCTCGGCGTCGGGACATCGTGGCTGAAGTTCGTCTCCCCGGTGCCCTACCCGGTCAGCCAGGCCGGCCTCGCCGTCGGCATCTGGTTCGCCGTGGGGCGTCCTCTACCTCGCGTACCTGGCGGCACGGCACCCTGACCGCGTGCGGGCCATGGGGCAGGTGTTCGACTGACGCGGGGCGTTTGCCGCAAGACCGCCGGGCCTGGGCCTGGGCCTAGGCCTGGACCAAGGCGAGGATGAGGGAGTGGGTGACCTCACCGCTCATGCTATTATCGACGCCGATCGAAATATCGCCTTCCGCGGTCACGGCGAATGACAGGGTGATGTTGGCGTCGTCCAAGGCGAAAGGATCGTCACCGCCGGCGGCGCTGGCCACCACGGCGCGGACGGTCTCGATGCTCTCGACGAGCGCCACGTCGAGTGGGGCCTCGCGCAGTTCTACGCCGGCTCCCTGACCCGGCGGGACAAGGCTGATCTCGATCTCGTGGGTATCGCTCGTGGTGACCTTGGTTCCGAACCGGACCGGCATGCCGATGAACGGAACGGTGAAGCTCAAGTGACCACCGACGGTCCGCGTCGCGAGTGCGTGCAGGACCAGCTTTACCGAGCCGACCCGCAGGTCGCGGCCCGTGTCCGTCGCGGAGATGTTCGCCTCCTTGATGGCGAGCTTGACGGCGGCGATGACGTCCTGCACCGGGACGCCGTCCTCGGTCACCTTCAACCAGTCCTCCTACGAGTAGCGGGACGAATCGCCCTGGACCGACGCCGCGGGGTTACCGTACACGGTGTAGGCCAGCCACGTCGGGTCGCGCCGAGGCGGATTCCCGCACCGACGATACCGGCACGTCCGCCCGGCGGCGCTGGCCGCCAGGCGGGCAGGATCCGCATCCGTTCGGACGATCGGGGACTTTCATTCCGAACGATGCAGCTTCGGCGTGTCCCGCACCCATCCGGTCGCCGGGTGGTCTCGAATAGCAGGCATGAACACGTCACCGACGGGGCGGGAGCCGGACGGTCCCGCTCACGCGGAGGAGGGCCGCCCGGACTTGGCCGGGCTGCTGGCCAGCGTGGCCCGCGGCGACCAGGCGGCCTTCGAGTCCGTCTACGACCAGCTCGCCGGGCCGGTGTACGGCCTGGTCCGCAAGGTGCTGCGGGACCCGGCGCAGTCCGAGGAAGTCGCGCAGGAAGTGATGCTGGACGTGTGGCGCACCGCGTCCCGGTTCGACGCCGGGCGGGGCAGCGTCGTGGCCTGGGTGATGACGATCGCGCACCGCCGGGCGGTGGACCGCGTCCGCTCCGAGAGCGCCTCCGCCCAGCGCGAGCAGAAGCTGGCACCGGGCCCGGTCAGCGGCGATGACGTCGCCGAACTGGTGGAGACGGCGCTCGACCGGCAGCGGGTGCGACGGTGCCTGGGCGCCCTGACATCGCTGCAGGCTGAGGCGGTCAAGCTCGCCTACTATGGCGGGTACACGTATCCGCAGGTCGCCGAGCTGCTCGGGGTGGCGCTCGGCACGGTAAAGACCCGCATCCGGGACGGACTCATCCGGCTGCGCGACTGCATGGGGGTGACCCAGTGAACGGCCGGGGTCACGACCTCCACTTGCTGACCGGCGCCTACGCCGCCGACGCGCTGACCGGTGCCGAGCTTGCCGAATTCGAAAGGCACCTGGCGCGGTGCCCGTCGTGCGCGGACGAGGTCAGGGAGCTCAGGGAGACCGCGGCCAGGCTCGGCATGGCCACCGCCATCGCGCCGCCGCCGGGGATGCGCGAGCAGGTGCTCGCGGCCGCCGCGCGCACCCGGCAGCTCCCCCGTCGGCGCGCAAGCTCCCCGCCCTGGGCGGGCCCCGCCGCGGGACCCGCCTGCGGCGCGCGCTGCCGCGACCGCTGACCGCGGTCGCCTTGGCGGGCATGGCGGCCGCCATCGCGGTCCTGGCCGTGTTCCAGGTCAGTACCCAGCACCAGCTGGACGAGGCGCAGGCCGGGAACCGCGCGGTCGCCGCGGTCCTCGCCGCGCCCGACGCGCGCATCCAGACCGGCACGGCCTCCGTGGGCGGTACGGTCACCGCCGTTGTCTCCGCCAGGGACGCCGAGGCGGTCATCACCACCGCGGGCATGCCCGCTCCCCCGGGCACCCGCGTCTACCAGCTGTGGGTGCTGAGCCTGGCCGGCGCGCGCTCCGCGGGACTGATGCGCGCCGGCGAGGGCGGTCCCACCTCGCCGGTACTCGCCAGCGGGGTCCAGCCGGGCGACCGGCTAGGCATCACGATCGAGCCCGCAGGCGGCTCCAGCCAGCCCACGAGCACCCCGGTCGCGCTCATCCCGGTCCGCTAGGGCTGGCTTCTGAGTAGGTGACCAGGGTCTGGTCCGGGTGGTCGGCGACCTGCAGGACCACGTGGGAGTACTCGATGGGGCCGAGCCGGGGGTGGCGGAGCTTCTTGGTGCCGCTGCCCCCGATGGCGGCGACGTCGTGGCGCGGCCACCAGTCCCGGACGTGCTCGCTGTCGCGCTGGAGCTCGGCGATCAGGGCGCGGACATCGGGATCGTCCGGGTACCGGGCGGCGGACAGCCGGAAGCGGCCGAGCATGGCCCGGGCCTCCGGCTCCCACTCCAGGTAGACCTCCCTGGCCCGGTCGGCGGTGAACATCCAGCGCACCAGGTTGCGCTCGCCCGGCGGCCCCCGCCGCCCAGTCGGCGAACAGCTCGCGCGCGGCGGGGTTGGCGGCCAGCACGTCCCAGCGGCGCCCCTTGACCAGGGTCGGGAACGGCTCGAGCCGCTGGACCAGGTCGGCCACGGCCGGGATCGAGCTGCTCGGGCGGGGCCGGCGCGGCCGGGCCGTGGCCGCCGGCGCCGCCGGGACCGTAGGCCAGGACGTGCAGGTAGCGGCGCTCGGCGGCGGACATCCGCAGCGCGGCGGCCAGCGCGTCCAGGACCTGCGGCGAAGGCCGCACCGGGCGGCCCTGCTCCAGGAACGTGTAGTAGGTGACGGACAGGTTGGCCAGCAGGGCGACTTCCTCGCGGCGCAGGCCGGCCGTGCGCCGGCGCCCGTCGGACAGGCCGGCGGGCAGGCCCACGTCGGCGGGCACGAGGCGCTCGCGCCGGGACCTGAGCAGCTGGCCCAGCGCCGCGGGATCTCCGCCGGCGGCCATGGCCTAAGCGTACTCATGCCAGTACCAGTAAAAGGCTGCTCTGGTTACCACGGCTCGGAGGGCCGACGCTGGGAGCCATGACAACGATCAAGATCCCCGTCGAAGACGGCACCAGCCTGCCCGCGTACCTGGCCCGGCCCGCGACGGGCCCGCGCCGACCGGCGTGATCGTGGCGCACGAGCTGTTCGGGGTGAACCCGGACATCCGCGGGGTAGCCGACGACCTGGCCGGGGCCGGGTTCCTGGCCATCGCGCCGGAGTTCTACCACCGGGACGCCGCACCCGGCCGCTGGCTGGAGCGCGATGACGCCGGGCGGCAGGAGGGCTTCGGCTACCTGCACCGGCTGCGGCCGCGACCAGGCGCTGGCCGACGTCGCGGCGGCCTGGAGTGGCTGCGGTCGGAGCCAGGGATTGAGCGGGTCGCGCTGGTCGGGTTCAGCGCCGGGGGCCACCTGAGCTACCTGGCGGCCTGCCGGCTGCCGGTCAGACCGGACCGCCGTGCTGTACGGCGGCTGGCTGCCCGGCACCGACATCCCGATGAGCCAGCCCACGCCCACGCTGGACCTGACCCCGGGAATCACCGGCCGGATCCTGTACCTGGTCGGCGAGGACGACGCGCTGATCGACGCCGGGCAGCGGGAGCAGATCCGCGCCGCGCTGGCCGCCGCGGGCGTGGACCACGAACTGGTCAGCTACCCCGGGGTCGGGCACGCGTTCTTCTGGCCGGGAACGCCGCCGTTCAACCGGGAGGCCCGAGACGACGCCTGGCGCAGGATGGTGGAACTGCTCGCGTCCTAGCCGCCCGGCTGACCAATCCACGGGCCAGGCGGCACCGAATGGCCTGGTGAACGGCGCGCTACGGAGCGCGTTCATCCAGGAAAGGGGAACCCGATGACGGTAGTCAAACGGGTATGGCACGGGGGGAACCGGAAGGCTGGCCTGGCCCTGGCGGGGCTGCTGGCGCTGGGGCTGGCCGCGGCGTCCGGGACCGCGCTGGCCTCCTCCGGCTCGGCCGTCCATGGCCGGCATGTCCGGCATGACGCAGCTGACGTCGGCCTCCGGCGCGCACGCGCAGACCGGCTTCACCAACGGCTGGTACGACGGCCACACGGTCCGGTTCTTCTACAGCAAGAACTACTCCTGCCAGGAGCCGCCGGCGAGCAAGGCGTCGTCCAAGTGCGAGGCGGGCGCGGACTACACCCAGACCCCGGCGAGCAGCTTCGACCCGCTGTACGTGGTGGTCCCGCTGGGGTTCACGCCGCCGAAGAACACGCTGCAGTGCCCGGTCGCGGGACACTGCATCGATCACCCGATGACCATCGACCTGTCCGCGGTCCTCGGCACGGGCACCGGGGACCTGGCGCTGCCCGCGCACAGCCACGTCGTCGCCACCGCCAACGGCGATCAGTGCGAGTGGTGGAACGTCGACGTCGTCGGCGTCAAGTGCCTCAGGCCTGGGACAAGATCGTCCGCGCGAAGAGCGACAGGGAGCTGCAGTACCTGCAGCGCACCGACAGCCACGAGGTGACCGGGAACATCACCACCAACCTGTTCCTGTACTTCTCCGTCCTGTCCGCTAGCGCTCCGCCGGGTCCCCGGCCACGCGTCCCGCCGCTGGCCGGGGACCGCCGCCGCAGGAGAAAGACGGGAGACGACCATGACTACATCGCACAACCTCTATCCCCCGGTCGGGCCCGGTCCGGTCGGGCCAGGTCGGCAGGCGCGTGGCCCGTCGCGGCTGGCGCACCTGGCGGGCCGCCGCCACCGATCGCCGCGGCCGCGGGCGCGGCCATCATCACCGGCGCGCTTCCTGCCCTGGGTCCAGGCCTTCGCCGGGCTTATCCAGATCCCCGGCATCCGCGGCGGCAACGGGCGGATCCTGGCCGCCGCAGGCGCGGTGATCGCCGCGGCCGGCATCTAGCAGCTGTGCCGCGGCGGCCAGGCCAGCCGCTGGATCGGCGGGCCTGGCCGGCTTCGCCGCGGCCGGCTTCTCCGGCTACCTGCTGCTCCAGCTGACCAAGACCACGGGGCAACTCGGCGGCGACTCCATGGTCCTGGCCGCGCGCCGGCCCCGGCCTGCCGGTCGTCGCTCGGCGGCTCGCTGGCGGCGTTCGCCACCCTGCTGCTTCCCGCCGTCGGGGCAGGCCACGGCGTGCCGCGGGCCGCGCCGGGCACGCCCTCGCCTGGGCGGCCGACCGGCGAGTCCACGGGCCTGCGGCGCGGCCTGCAGGTCGCGCTCGGGCTGGTCTGGCTGCTCGACGCGGCGCTGCAGTACCAGCCGTACATGTTCACCAGGGCGTTTCCCGGTCATGATGCTCGCGCCGTCGGCGCGGCCGGCGAGCCGGGCATTCGTGCCGGCCCGGTCCGCTGGCCGCCCGGCTGATCGCCGGCAACCCGGCCGCGTGGAACGCGGTATTCGCCACCGTCCAGCTCGCGCTGGCCGCCGGGCTGTTCTTCCGGGCCACCACCCGCGCCGCGCTGGCGGGCACCGTCGCCTGGTCGCTGTCGGTCTGGTGGCTCGGCGAGGGGGCCGGTGGCATCTTCACCGGCACGGCCAGCCCGCTGGCCGGCGCACCCGGCGCGGCGCTGCTCTACGCGCTGCTCGCCGTGCTCATCTGGCCCGTCACGGACGGCGGGCAGCCGGGCGACAGCGTCGCCGCGGGCGGCCCGCTCGGCCGCTGCGCGAAACCCGCCTGGGTCCTGCTGTGGGCGGGGATGGCCGCGCTCACCATCGCGGCACCGTACCAGGGCGCCTCGCTCACGTCCGCCGGCGGGCCGCGGGCGGAGGCGGTCCCCATAGCGTTCGCGGCCGCGTTCGCCCTGGCCGCGGCGGGCATCCTGGTCCCCGCCCTGACCCGGCCGGCCCTGGTCGTCGCCGTCATCGCCGCCGCTGCCCTGTGGGGCGCCGGCGAGCAGTTCGGCGGCCTGCTCACCGGCCAGGCCACCGACCCGAACTCGGGGCCGCTGCTGGTGCTGCTCGCCCTCGCGTACTGGCCGCGGCGGACAAGCCGCTCGCGAGGGCCTGAGGAATCGAGCATCCGTTCGGCCGATGTCGTTTGACTTTCCGAACGGATGCGGCTGACTGCCGCGGCGGCCGCGACTACCCGGCCCGGGGTCCCCGGAGGCCCGCGCGAGGACGCGCAGCCCGGCTGAGGGTGTCACCCGGGCGCCCGGTCAGGACGGGCGTCCACGCCGGTGCGAGAGCGGCAGCGCGAACCACAGGACGATGAGCATGCACCCGGCTACCGCGGTGATCAGCGCCCCGGTCAGCCACCCGGCGACGTAGCTGATCACCAGCAGCACCGCGGTGAGGATGGCCGCGCCGACCGCGGCGAGGCCGAGGACCGCCATCGCGTTCGCGAACCGGACGAGTCTCTCCTTCTGCCCCTGGCGGAAGACCAGCCGGTGGTACGCGACCGGCCCGAGCAGCAGGGTCGTCGCGACGGCGGACAGCGTAATGCTGGCGAGGTACAGGTCACGCTGGCCCTGGTGCAGCTGACTGAACCGGACGGTGAACGGCAGCGAGAGCAGGAAGCCGAACAGCACCTGGACGCCGAGCGAGACGACGCGGAGTTCCTGAATCAGCTCGGCGAGGTTACGGTCATCACGCTGGGCAAGGGACTCTGGCCGTTGATCCTCGGTCTCCTGCGCATCGCCGGTACCCATCACTCGCGTGCGCCTACCCGCTCATGACGCCGGGAAACGATGGCCCGCGATACTGCTGCAATGACACTCTGGACAGCACGCGAGCAGGCACCCACGCGCACGCTGAGCGAGGCGGACTTCGCGGTCGCCATCGGCGACCGGTACTTCGAGGACTACCAGGAGGGCGCCGTCTACGAGTACGGGTACGCGACCGTCGACGAAGGCGAGCTAGTCGCGTTCGCGCGGCGGTTCGACCCCCAGGCGATCCACGTCGACGCGGAGTTCGCGGCGACGGGCCCGTTCGGCGGGCTGATCGCGAGCGGCTGGCACACGGGCGGCATCTTCATGCGGCTGTTCGCCGACCACTACCTGTCCAAGGTCGCCAGCCTGGCCTCGCCCGGGCTCGACGAGCTGCGCTGGCCCGCCCCGGTACGGCCAGGGGACACGCTGCGCCTGCGGACCACCACCACCGAGACGCGACGGTCACGGTCTAAGCCCGACCGCGGCCTCGTCTTCACCCATGCCGAACTGCTCAACGGCGGCGACGCGGTCGTGCTCAGCCTGAAGGCCATGAACCTGCTCCGCCTCCGCGATCCTCGCGGTTAGGGGGCCAGAAGGCATCCGGCTCCTCCCAGCCGTCAGGGTCCGGCGGGGGTGGGGGCCTGCGCTGACCTTGTTCCCACGGCGCTGGCGGCCGGACCGGCTCCCAGGGGGGTCCCGGCTGGCCGCGACCCGGATCCCGGGGCTGCGGCCCCGTGGGCCGCCGACCGGGTTGCGGCCCGGTGGGCCGCCGACCGGGCTCTTGGGGTGGTCCTGACGGCCGGCGGCCTGGCTCCCAGCCTGGTCCTGGTGGTGGGCGGCGACCGGGCTCCCGGGCCGGTCCTGGCGGCCCGTAACCGGGATCCCGGGGCGGCGGTGCCTACGGCCTGGCGCCGCGACCCGGGTCCCACGCCGGGGCTGGCCGCTCGTAGCGAGGGTCCCAGCCTGGTTCTGGCTCAAGGCCAGCCTCCCAGAACGGTCCGGGTGGCACCGTTTCGCTGGTCAGTCCGTGCCTCCCGGTCCGCCCCGATCGCCCCGCCCGTCCTGCTCGCGTGAAGGCACGGGTGCTGAGCCGGAAGGCGAGCGCCACGGCGGACAGCAGGAACAGCACCCCGGTCACCGCGAGCCAGTGGGACAAGTACGGGTCGAGCGACAGCCCCGTCAGGATCGGGAAGCGGGTGGGCAGCCGCAAGATCAGCGGGAACCAGATCAGCAGCAGCAGGCCGGAAAGCACTACGGGAACGCGCAGGTAGTTGATCCACGACACCGTCGGCGGATCCAGCTTGCGGTCGTGACGGAAGACCGCCAGGACGGAACGGTCGGCGATCGAGTACAGCGGCATCAGCAGCAGGTCGTGGCCGATGACCGCGCCCGCGAACCAGATCGCGATGGCGACGGTGTCGCGCGCCAGCAGCCGCTGCGCGGCGTACCCGGCGAGCGCGAAGCTGGCGATCAGCGTGAGCAGGTGCAGCGGGTTCGCGCCGTACCAGCGGTAGAACCAGCGCATGTCAGCTCCGGAAGCTCATGAGGGTGACCCACTTGGTGCAGTGCACGCCGGGACAGGCGGGCACGATGATGCGGGCCGGGAATCCGTGATCGAGCGTGAGGTCCGCGCCGTTGACCCGCAGGGCCAGCAGCGAATCGGGGTCCATGATCTGCCCCTGCGACAGGACCGCCTGGCTGAAGCCCTCGGTGCGCTGCAGGGACTGCACGAGGACGCTCGACGGGCTGGGGACGCCGGCCATCGCGGCGAGGTCGCGCAGCCGGATGCCGGTCCAGAGCTGGTTGTCGGTGGACCACCCCTCGACGCACGCGATCGGCAGGCTGACGGTGTGCTGCTCCATGGCGAGCAGGTCGGCCCGGCTCAGCGTGGCCTTCGTTTGGACCGACTGGATGTCGCTGTCCAGCTTGAGCCGCCAGGACGCGCCGGTATCGGCCACGATGACCTCGGCGGCGGCGGCGGTCTTGTTGATCTGGAAGTCGCCGTCCGGGCCCGGGGCCTCCTGGCCGTGCGGCGCGAGCAGCGCGGTCCGGCGCAGCGGCCCGCCGATGGACTGGCCGACGGCCAGCGCTCCGATGAGGGCCGAGCCCGCGCCGGCGAACGCGAGCACCCCCCGCCGGGAGATCGTCGGGTGGGCGGGCGCCGGGCTGACCAGTTCGCTGGCCTCCGGCGGCTCCGGTCGGGTGTTGGCCAGGTTGGTGCGCATCTCCGCCCAGAAGCCGCGGCTGCGCAGGGCCCTGACCATGGTCGGCAGCTTCAGCGGCACGTGGACGACGAAGCCGGCGATGAACACCCAGGCGCCGTAGAAGTGCAGCGGGTAGAACGACCCGGGGAACTTGTAGTACGTCTGGATGTTCAGGATCCCGGTGACGAACTCGAAGACCGCGCCGCCGACGAGCAGGAACAGCGACATCCGCTCCAGGAGGTGGGCGGGCGAGCGCAGCGGCGGCCATTCGAACAGCTTCGGCAGCACCGACCACAGCTTGAACAGCAGGATCGGGACCAGCACCAGCCCCAGGGTGACGTGGACGCCCTGGTTGAGCCGGTAGAGCCAGTCCGGGTGGGTGGGCCAGGAGAACAGGTAGAAGCCGAGCACGCCCTTGCCCGGCGTCTCGTCGTTGAACGGGCTGAGGTCGGGGTTGTACGCGGCGTAGGACAGCAGGCCGGTCGCGAACATCACGGGGATCGACACCAGCAGCGCCAGCCCGAAGACGGAGGTCACCCACGGGCCGCGGATCGGGCTGCGCCAGAACGACCGGCGGAAGGGCCCGGGCGGCGCGGTCTCGCGCGGCTGCGCGGGAGTCGGGGCCGTGCGTGACCTCACGAGCGGCCCGCCGTGGCGCCGTCGAAGATGCTGAAGGCGGTCTGGCAGGAGACGCCGGCCCGCGGAATCCACAGCTCTACGGGTTGGAGGCGGGTACTGCCCGCGGCCGGGACGAACAGCGTCGGCACCGCCTGCACGCACTCGTGGTAGTCCTTGAGCAGGCTAGGCGGACCGTTCAGCGGCAGCCCGGGGCTGTCGGAGACGAAGGCGCTGAACCGGCGGGTGGTCACCGCCTCCTCGGCACTGTGCCGGTAGCTCGCGATCCCGGCCTTGTCGGTGGCCCGCAGCACGTCGTACACCGCGGCCGGGTGCGCGGCCGGCGCCATGCCCGCCTGCAGGCTCAGCGCGGGGTCGCCGGGGAAGACGACGTCACCGCCGAACGCGCGCATGCCCGCGACCAGCCGCTCGCCGGCCGCGCGGTCGGCGCTGGTGGGTATCGACTGCGACGGGTGGGCGGTCGCGAGCAGGAAGACCGACTGGGCCAGCACCAGCGCGCCGGCCGCGGTGGCGCCCCACCGGCTCGAGTCGCTGCCGAGGGCCAGGCCGGCCAGCACTGCCAGCGCGAGGTAGGCCGGCAGCACGTCGTTGACGGAACCGCCGCTGTGCACCAGGGTGGCGCAGCCCTCGACCGCCAGGGCGGCGCAGCCGGCCAGCAGCTCGCGGGGCACCCGGCGCGCCGCGATCAGGGCGGCGAACCCGGCCAGTCCCATCGCGGTCAGCGTGAGCGTGCAGAACCAGCTGAAGTTGCGGAGATCCAGCGCGTGCTCGCTCATCTGCTTGAAGACGTAGTACGTGTACCAGCCCCCGCTGGTCAGCCGGAGCGCGAGCGTGCTGATGCCGAAAACGGCGAGCTCAGCGGCGGCCGCCACCCAGGCCAGCCGGCGGCGCGGCCCCGTCACCAGCACCGCGAACACCGCAACGCCCTCGGCCAGGCCGGTCTGCTTGGTGAGGGCCGCGGCGGCCAGCAGCACCCCGGCCACGACCGCGCCGCGGGTGTCCCGCATTTGCCGCACGGCGTACAGGCCGCCGATGCTGAGCGCGAGGAACAGCGAGTCGACGCGGGCGACGTCGAACCACGTGCCCGTGACGAAGTAGGTCGCGGCGAACACGCCCGCGGCGCCGGCCCGGCCGCCCGGCTGCCCGTTTCCCGCTGGACCAGGCGGGCCAGCAGCGCGAAGCAAGCCAGCGAGGACAGCAGGGAGACGAGCCGCAGCGGCAGGTAGGAGACGCCGAGCACGCGGGCCGCGGCCGCCGCCACGTAGAAGTAGAGCGGGGTGTACCCGTCCGGGACGTACCCGGCACTCGGTGCCGGGTACAGGGACTGGCCGGCCAGGATGCGGTGCACCTCGACGAGCGAGTTGCCCTCAAGCGGCTGGACGGCGAACGGGTAGTCCAGCCGGCTCAGGGCGACGAACAGGTAGGCACCGATCGCGGCCAGGCCGGCGAGGGCGGCCGCCAGTCGCGCGGCCCGCGGCACCTGGCTGGACCGGGGCGGGCTCGCCGGGGCCGACTGAGCCGACTGGGCCGCCGCCGGCAGACGCGGCTTGACATCCCGGCTGATGCTAAAGGTCACGCCCTGTATTACATTCAACCAGCCCCTTGCGGGGCAAGGAAATACGCCATTACAAACTGGTGATAACGCGCAGTTCTTACAAACTGATGAATTCGCGGGCCTCCGCCGAAATCCCGAACGCGACCGTGCTTAGCCTCAGGGCATGCGAGTCCTGGTGACCGGCGGTGCCGGCTTTATTGGATCCCACGTTGTCGAGACGCTCATCGACGCGGGCCACGAGGTAAGGGTGCTTGACGCGCTGCTGCCCTGCGTACACCCCGACGGCGCTTCCCCCTTCTCCGGCGACCCCGGCTTCGAGTTCGTGCATGGCGACGTCCGCGACGCGGAGACCGTCGATGCCGCGCTGCGCGGCATCGGGGTGGTCTGCCATCTCGCCGCGATGGTGGGGCTCGGCGTCGACTTCAACGACGCGCCGCTTTACGCCGGCTGCAACGACCTCGGGACCGCGTCCCTGCTCGCCGGGATGGCCCGCGCCGGCGCTGGCCGGCTGGTCATGGCCTCGTCGATGGTCGTCTACGGGGAGGGCCACTACTCGTGCGCCGGGCACGGGCTGGCCGCGACGCCGCCGCCGCGGCTGGCCGCCGACCTCGACGCGGGACGGTTCGAGCCGGCCTGCGTGCACTGCGGTGAGCCGCTGTCACCGGAACTGGTCCCCGAGGACGCGCCGCTCGGCCCGCGCAACGTCTACGCCGCCACCAAGCTCGCGCAGGAGCACATCGCGAGTTCCTGGGCCAGGGCGACGACGGGTCACGCGGTAGCGCTCCGCTATCACAACGTGTACGGCCCGGGAATGCCGCGCGACACGCCCTACGCCGGGGTCGCCTCGTTCTTCCGCTCCTCCCTCGAGGCGGGCCGCCCGCCCCGCGTCTTCGAGGACGGCGCCCAGCTACGCGACTTCGTCCACGTCAGGGACGTGGCCGGGGCGACTGTCGCCGCGATCGAGGCCGTCGGCGGCCCCGCCATCCCAGGCGGCCCTGGCACGCTGCGCGCCTACAACGTGGGCAGCGGCACGCCGCGCACCGTCGGCCAGCTGGCGTCCGCGCTGGCCAGCGCCTTCGGCGGGCCGAGCCCGGAGATCACCGGCGAGTACCGGCTCGGCGACGTCCGGCACATCGCCGCGTCCAGCGAGCGCCTCCGGAGCGAGCTGCGGTGGCAGCCGAGCGTGCCCTTCAGCGAGGGAGTCACGGAGTTCGCCCTGACTCCGGCCGGGCGCAGGCCGGCCGGACGGGTCGCCGTCTGACGCGGCTCCGGGCCGCGGCGGCCGGCGCCTCACGGGCAGGCGGGCAGCCTGACCTCGAAACGGCAGCCGCCTTCGGCGTTCACCACCCGCACGCCGCCCCCGTGGGCCTCTACGATGCCGCGGACGATCGCCAGGCCGAGTCCCGCGCCGCCTTCCTGTCCGGGGCTGCGCGCGTCGGTGCCCCGCCAGGCCAGGTCGAACACGTGCGGGAGGTCGGCTTCCGGTATGCCGCCGCAGCCGTCCGCGACCGTCAGCAGCGCGTCACCCGAGTCCCGCCGCGCCTCGACGTACACGGAGCCGCCTGGGGGCGTGTGCCTGATCGCGTTGCTCAACAGGTTGGTAAGCGCGCGGGATAGCTCCCGCGGGTCCGCGAGGACGGCGAGCCGCCCGGCCGCCCGGCCGCCCAGCCGGACGCCGCGGGCTCCGGCCAGCGCCTCGGTGCTCGCGAGGACGTCGCTGACCAGGTCATTCAGCGCGATCTCGGACTTGGACAGATGCAGGGTGCCGGAATGGACGCGGGACAGCGCGAACAGGTCGTCGACCATGGTCGCGAGGCGGTCCGCCTCGGCCCGCATCTGCTTGTGGTAACGCGGCGGGTCGGTGGCCAGGCCGTCCTCCAGGGCCTCGGCCATCGCCCGCAGTCCCGCCAGCGGCGTGCGGAGGTCATGCGAGACCCAGGCCACCAGTTGCCGCCTGGACTGCTCAAGCGCGCCCTCGCGCGCACGTGATTCCGTCAGCCGGGCGCTGGTGTCCGTCAGTTCACGTGACAGGGCCGCGAACTCCGTCGCCAGCGGTCGCCCCGGTGGCAGGAATTCGGCCGGCCCGTCGCCGAGTGACCGTGCGGCCAGGCGCAGCGCCGCGCTGTCGGACGCGACCTGCCGTCCGAGCAGCCAGCTGAACGCGGACGCCACGACCCCGGCGATGACGCACACCATCACGACGACGCCGAGGTCATGCGAGGAAAGGAACATCGCCTCGGCCGTGCCGAGCGTGCCCGCCACGATGGCGAGCACGGGCACGGCGCCGCTCGCCTGGATCGACAGGCGCAACGAGGCCCGGCGCAGCAGCAGGATGACGCCCGTGCCCGCCAGCCCGACCGCGCCGGTGCAGCCCGCCGCGATCAGCACGATCTGCATCTGGTCGGTCATTAGGGCTCCGGCTCCCAGCGGTAGCCGACACCCCAGACCGTCTGGAGCTGGGCCGGCGCGGCGGGGTCCCGCTCCACCTTGTCCCGCAGCCGCCGCACGTACACGGTGATGGTCGACGGGTCACCGAACGACCAGCCCCATACCTGCTCAAGCAGCTCGGCGCGGGTGAACGCCTGACCCGGGTGCGAGACGAAGAAGGCGAGCAGGTCGAACTCGCGAACCGTCAGGTCCAGTTCCCTGCCGTCGCCGCGGGCGCGGCGGGCCGCCACGTCCACCTCCAGTCGCCCCGACCGTAGCAGCGACGGCGCGGCCGCCGCCGCGTCGACCGTGCGGGCCCGGCGCAGGACGGCCTGCACCCGCAGGATGAGCTCCCGCGGGCTGAACGGCTTGGTGACGTAGTCGTCGGCACCGCTCTCAAGGCCGAGCACGCGGTCGCTCTCCTCGCTGAGCGCGGTCAGCATGATGACCGGCAGCGGCGCGCGCGCGTCCCGTTCCGCGCGCAGGCGCCGGCAAACCTCCAGGCCACCGACTCCCGGCAGCATCAGGTCAAGCACCACCAGGTCCGGCCGCCACGTCGCCGCGATCTCCAAGGCGGCCTGCCCGTCCACCGCGTGCCTAGGCTCCAGGCCCGCGTGGCGCAGGTAGCTCACGACGACCTCCGCCACGGTCAGGTCGTCCTCGACAACGAGGATGCGTGCGTCCACCACCTGAGTGTAAGAACTCTTACGGTTGCCTGGGAGCGGCAAGCGCCAAGTCCGGCATTGCCGCGAGATATTTCTTCGGATTGTCATAACTGTCCCGCCCAATGAAGGAAGGAATCGGTCACGGCCGTCACGAACTTGACGTTCCTCATTTTGTAAGGCGTTTACGCCTGTATCGGACCGCCGCTGGTAATACCGTCGCACCCGTGATTGTTGACGTAATCCTGCCGTGCCTGAACGAGGCGTCGGCTTTGCCTTGGATGCTCGAGAGGATGCCAGCCGGCTTCCGGCCCATCGTCGTCGATAACGGCTCAACCGACGGTTCCGACGAGGTCGCGAGGTCGCTCGGCGCGACGGTGGTGTCGGAGCCGAACCGGGGCTTCGGCGCGGCCGCCCACGCCGGCCTGCTGGCCGCGAGCAGCGACCTGGTGTGCTTCTGCGACTGTGACGGCAGCCTGAACCCGCAGCAGTTCCCCCTGCTGACCGCGCCGCTGCTCGCCGGAGAGGCCGACCTGGTGCTCGGCCGCCGGCGCACGGAGCGGAGGGACGCGTGGCCGCTGCCGGCCCGGGTCGCCAACTGGGAGCTCGCCCGGCGGGTCCGCCGCCGCACCGGGCTCGGCGTGCGCGACCTCGGGCCGATGCGGGCGGCGGGGCGCGAGGCGCTGCTCGGCCTTAACATCGCCGACCGGCGCTTCGGCTACCCGCTTGAGATGGTGATGAACGCGGCGGCCGCCGGCTGGCGGGTGTCCGAGATCGAGGTGGCCTACCTGCCCCGCATCGGGAAGTCGAAGGTGACCGGCACCGTGCGGGGCTGCGTGCGGACGGTGCACGACATGAGCGCGGTGCTGGCCCGATGACCGCCTCCGCGCCTCCGACCGATGTCACCCTGCTGGTCATCGCGAAGCAGCCACTGCCCGGGCGGGTAAAGACGCGCCTGGTCCCGCCCTGCACGCACGAGCAGGCCGCCGCGCTGGCCGAGGCCGCCCTCGCCGACACGCTGCACGCCGTGCTGATGGTTCCGGCCCGGCGGCGGGTCCTGGTCCTCGACGGCCAGCCCGGCCCGTGGCTGCCCGGCGGGTTCGACGTCGTGCCGCAGTGCGGCGGCCCGCTCGACGAGCGCCTGGCCGCCGCGTTCGCCGCGGTCAGCGGCCCGGCGCTGCTTGTCGGGATGGACACCCCGCAGGTCACCCCGGACCTGCTCACGGTCGACTGGCAGGCCGCCGATGCCTTTTTCGGGCCTGCCGCCGACGGCGGATTCTGGGCGCTTGGCTTGCGCGCGCCCGATCCGGCGCTGCTGCGGGGCGTGCCCATGTCGACCTCGGACACCGGCGCCGTGCAGCGAGCCCGGCTGGTCGCGGCCGGGCTGCGCGTCGCCGACCTGCCCGAGTTGCGAGACGTGGACACGGCGGCGGACGCCGTGGCCGTGGCCCGCGAGGCGCCGCGGACCCGGTTCGCCGCGCGGGCACGGGAGCTGGCGCTCGGTGCTGAGCCCGGCCGGCCCGCTGGAAGACACCCGCACCGAAAGCGTCCTGGGGAGAACCGCATGAGGGCAGGGGCGATCGGCCTGTACGAGGAGGCGCTGCGCGAGCAGGAGGAGACGCTCGTGCTGCGCACCGCCGACGGCCGCGGGCTGCCGCTGTACGTCTCCCGCTGGTGCGCGCCGCCCGATGCGGCCGACGAGGAGCTGCTCGGGCACTGTCGCGGCCCGGTCCTCGACGTGGGCTGCGGGCCGGGACGGCTGACCGTGGCGCTCACCGAGCGGGGCATCCCGGCACTCGGCGTCGACATCTCCCGGGCCGCGGTGGCCCGGGTCCGCGAGGCGGGGGCGCCAGCGCTGCGCCGTTCGGTCTTCGACCCGCTGCCCGGGCAGGGCCGGTGGGCGACCGTCCTGCTCGCGGACGGCAACATCGGCATCGGCGGCCTGCCCGCCCGCCTCCTGCGCCGCTGCGCGCAACTGCTCGCGCCCGGCGGCCTGATGCTGATCGAGGCCGAGCCCGGCAACGTCGACGAGCGGCTGACCGGGCGACTCGAGCACCCGGACGGCCGGCGCGGCCCGGTCTTCCCCTGGGCCCGCCTCGGCATGCCCGCCCTGCTGCACGCCACCGCGGCCGCCGACCTGCAGGTCGTCGACGAATGGCGGCACTCAGGCCGCGCGTTCGCCTGCGTGACCGACCCGGCGGCGCGCTCGCGGCGCGCCGCGGCGGCTAGCCGACCATGGGAGCAAGCGGGGCTCGCTGAGGAATCACGCGTCCGTTCGGGATGATGTTCTTGATTTTCCCGAACGGACGGGGGTGACTCCCGCGGCGCCCGGTGACTCGCGCCGGGCGCCGGGCGCGGGCGCGGGGCGTTAGGAGTGCCCGAGGCCGGCGAGGAACGCGCCAAGCAGCGCTTGCCCTGATCGCCACGCGCCGAGCCCGCTGGCCGCGTTGACGTGCCCGGCCAGGCCGACGCTGACGTGGCCGACGGCCCACCCGCGAGCCAGCCGCTGGGCCGCCCGCGGGGTGCAGTAGGGGTCGTTGTCGCTGCTGACGACCAGGCCCGGGACCCCGATCGGGGCGAGGTCAGACGTGATGAAGCTGGCGGCCGCGGCGGCCGGGAAGCTCGGTCCGGCGGCATCCGGCGGGGCCACCAGGAACGCGCCGCGGACCGCCTCGGCGGTCCGCGAGCCAGCGGGCGGCCGCCAGGCAGCCCAGGCTATGGGCGACGAGCACCACCGGCCCCGGCCCGTGCGGCTGAGCGGCGCGGTCAAGCGCGCGGCACCAGTCCCCCAGGTCGGGGTTGTCCCACGATGACGGGCTGATCCGGGAGGCGGCGGAGCCCCACGCGTCCTGCCACAGGCTCTGCCAGTGCTCGTCGCCCGACCCGCTGATCCCTGGGACAATCAGATGGTGCACGGCTAGTCCTTCCGCTCTGCTGCCCATGGCGGCCGTTCGGCCGGGGCGCACAGTGGAAGTATGAGCGGGATGATCGGCCGCGGTGGCCGGTCGCTGATGGATGGAAAGCCGATGGCCAGTCAAACCTCGGATTCATTGGACCCGACCGATCACGCGATCCTGGCAATCCTGCAGACAGAGGGGCGCCTGGGCGTCACCGAGATCGGGCGGCGGGTCAACCTGTCCCAGCCGGCCGTGTCCGCCCGTATCAAGCGGCTCGAGCAGACCGGTGTCATCACCGGGTACCGGGCCGTGATCGATCCCGCCCGGCTCGGCCTGAACATCCACGCCGTGGTCCGGCTGCGTACCGTCCATACGCGCATCGCCGCCTGCCTTGAGCACTTCGGCCAGGTGCCGGAGATCACCAGTGTCAAGCGGCTCACCGGCGAAGACTGCTTCCTGATCGAGGTGCACGCCGCCGACGCGCGGCGGCTGGAGGGCGTGGTCGACGCGATTGCCAGGTTCGGGCCGGTGACAACCTCGCTCGTGCTGCGCGCGTACGAGTCCAAGCCGGTGGATTCAGGACCAGACCTGGCGCTGCGTGTAATGCACTGAGCCGCACTTCGCGCAAACCCGGAAAGCCGATGCTTCCTCGGCTAGGTCCGCGTTTGCCGTGACAACCGCCTTAACCCCGTAGCCCGCGCCCTTGATCGGAAGCCCCTGCATCGGCGGGTATGACCGCGAGCGGGCGCATTGGCATGACACTGCGCTGTGGTTTGTGCGCTCCAAGCGCGACAAGGCGGCGCATTCGCTGCCGGAGTGGGAAACGCTGCGCGAAACGGCCTCGGCGATAAAAGCCCACACCATGTCGCGGCTGGCCGAGTATCTGGAGCAATTCGAACGGCAGGCCACGGCCTTGGGCGCCACCGTGCATTGGGCCCGCGATGCGGCGGAGCACAATCAAATCGTGCTCGACATTTTGCGGCAGCGGCGGCGTGAAGAAGCTGGTCAAAAGCAAATCGATGCTCACGGAGGAGTGTCATTTGAATCCGTATCTGGAGCGGCACGGCATCGAAGTGACCGACACCGACCTGGGGGAGCGAATTGTGCAGTTAGATCGGCAAACCGCCCAGCCACATTGTGATGCCCGCCATTCACATGAAGAAAGAAGAAATCGGCGAGCTGTTTCACAAGCATTTGCAAACGGCGGCCGGAGCGAGCGATCCGCAATATTTGGCCGAAGTTGCTCGGCAACATTTGCGGCACAAATTTATGGAAGCTGACGCGGGGCTAACGGGCGTGAACTTTGCCGTGGCCGAAACAGGCGGCTTTGTCGTCTGCACGAACGAAGGCAATGCCGATTTAGGCGTTTCGCTGCCGAAATTGCACATCGCCAGCATGGGCATCGAAAAATTGATTCCGCGGGCGAAAGATTTGGGCGTCTTCTTGCGGCTGTTGGCGCGTTCGGCCACGGGGCAGCCGATTACGACGTATTCGTCACATTTCCACGGACCGCGCCCCGGCGGCGAACTGCATATTGTGATTGTCGATAACGGCCGCAGTCAGTTGTTGGCTAGCGAAGAATTTCGCGGCTCGCTGAAATGCATTCGCTGCGGTGCCTGCATGAACACGTGCCCGGTATATCGCCGCAGCGGCGGTTACAGTTACGAAAACACGGTGTCCGGGCCCGATTGGGTCGATTTTAGCGCCGGCCCGCGATCCGCAGCATTATTACAGCCTGCCGCTGGCGTGCAGCCTGTGCGGCAGTTGCACGGACGTGTGCCCGGTGAAGATCGATATCCATCATCAATTGCTGACTTGGCGGCGCGAGCTGGCGGTACACGGCCATTTGCCGTGGACCAAACGCTGGTCGATGAAGCTGGCCAGCATTGTGCTGCGCACAACTTGGTTGTATGGTTTGATGGGGAGTTTGGGGCGGTGGTCGCTGCGGCATTTGCCACGGTGGCTAATATACAACTGCTTGAATGTCTGGGGCCGGCAGCGTGAATTGCCCCTCGCGCCACACCACAGTTTCCGACAGCTTTACGAAGAGCGATATGGCCGAAGCACAACCGACGGAACCGCGCAGCAGCCGGGAGGAAATTCTGGCGACGGTTTGCGCTCATCAACCACCGGCCAATGAATTGCCCTCGCTCGAGCGGGAGTGGATTACGTATGCCGATCGGCCAGCGCAATTCGCCAAAGTACTGAACGAAATTGGTGGACAGTTTGTGCGCGTGTCCGACGCTGCGGCGGCACACGTTGCGCTGGGTAACATTCCAGCATATCGAGAAGTAAAGCAACTGGTTTCGCTTGTGCCGGGCATTGGCACGTCGAATGTTGATTTGGCGGCCATTAGTGATCCGCACGCTTTGGAGACAATCGACTTCGCCGTGCTGCCAGGCATTTTTGGCGTGGCGGAAAACGCCGCCATTTGGGTGACCGACCGGGGGTTGCCGCTGCGGGCTCTGTTTTTTATTGTGCAGCACCTGGCGTTGGTATTGCCGGCCGGCGAAATTGTGGACAATATGCACCAAGCCTACGAGCGAATACAGTTCGATCGGGCGGAGTTTGGCGCCTTTATTGCCGGGCCTTCTAAAACGGCAGATATTGAGCAGTCGCTGGTCATTGGGTGCATGGGCCGCGATCGCTGACGGTGTTTTGCCTGGGCTGAGAAGCGTTGAATCGCAGTGGGACACAGAGAGGATTAGGAAAACCGGAGATCCTGGCGGCGGTATGGTGCGTATAAAAAAGTGTGTGTAAATTTCGGATCAATAACCATGAGGCAGATGATGAGACAGCAGTTGATGGGGAGCAAGTTCATGGGTTTCGTCGGGGTCGCTATCGCAATAGCGTCGCTGGTTACGATGGCAGCGGCTGCCAACGCGGCTGATCAACCATTGAAAAGCGGTATCGATCGGTCGACATTCGATACTTCGGTAATGCCCGGCGATGATTTTTTTGAATATGTGAATGGCAAATGGATCAAGGAAAATCCCATCCCCGCTGAATACAGTCGCTGGGCGCGTTCCCGAAGTTGCACGACGATAATCTTGAGGCGCTGCGGGGAATTGTGGAGGGGCTCTCTACGAGCGATAAGCCGCTGGATGCCGGCTCGCGCAGAACTGCGCGATTTTTATCAAACGGCCATGGATGAGAAAAAATTGAACGAACAGGGCGCGAAACCGCTAGCTGGCGAATTCAAGCGAATTGCCAAAATCAACAGTCCCGACGATTTGATTGCACTGGTGGGGCACTTCCAGGTATCGGGGATTTCGGGGTTGTTTGGATTTGGCGTGGAGCAGGATGAGAAACAAAGCTCACGGTATGCGGTACAACTGTGGCAAGGCGGATTAGGCTTGCCGGATCGCGATTATTATTTGGGCACCAGCGATGATTCCAAACGCATCCGCGATCAATACCACGAGCACATCGAGAAAATGCTGACGCTGTTGGGCGATTCGCCGGAAGCAGCTAAAGCCGGCGCAGACGCTGTCTGCGCATCGAAACACAACTGGCCGAGGCTTCGCGCATCGCCGGTGCAACTTCGCGATCGGGAAGCGCAATACAACAAACTGACGATCGCCGAACTGGCTGAGCTAACGCCGAATTTGAATTGGAAGTTATTGTGGGACTGCGGTAAATGCCCAGGGGGTGGAAGACGCGATTGTCGGCCAGCCGGAGTTTTTCAAGGAAGTCAACGAAATGTTGACCACAGTGCCATTGAAAGACTGGCAAACTTATTTGCGCTGGCATTTGATTCATTCGGCCGCCGCCGTATTTGAGCGACGACATTGTCGAACGAAGAATTTTCATTTTTACGGCGAGCAGTTGCGCGGCATCAAGCAAATGCAGCCGCGTTGGAAGCGGGCCGATCGGCACGCTCGACCGGCAGATGGGCGAGGCGCTGGGCCGGTTGTACGTGGAAAAATATTTCCCGCCGGCCGCCAAGCAGCGGATGGACGAACTGGTGAAAAACCTCATGCTGGCCTATCGAGAGCGGATCGAATCGCGCGATTGGATGGGCCCGGAAACAAAGAACAAGCGCTGGCCAAACTCGCCACGGTGCTGGCCGAAGATCGGCTATCCCGACAAATGGCGCGATTATTCGGCGCTGGAAATCGGCACCGATTCGTACTTGAAAAACGTGCATGCGGGCCGAGGCGTTTGAAACGCAATATCGGCTGGCGAGAGCTCGGCAAGCCGGTCGACCGCGACGAATGGGGCATGACGCCGCCGACCGTCAACGCGTATTACAATCCAACGTTGAACGAAATCGTCTTCCCGGCCGGCATTTTGCAGCCGCCGTTTTTCGATCACGACAGCCGACGACGCCGTGAATTACGGCGGCATCGGCGCAGTGATCGGCCACGAAATCACGCACGGCTTCGACGACCAGGGAAGCCGCTGCGACGCCGACGGCAATTTGCAGAACTGGTGGACGGCGGAAGATCGCGGCCGCTTCACGGCCAAAACCGACAAGCTGGTGAAGCAATACGACGAGTGCGATCGCGTCGAGGATCTGCACGTCAACGGCCGGCTGACGCTGGGCGAAAATCTGGCCGATTTGGGCGGCGTGACCATTGCCTATGCGGCGTATCAAAAATCGCTCGACGGCAAGCCGGCGCCGGTCATCGACGGCTTTACCGGTCCGCAGCGGTTCTTCATTGGTTACGCCCAGGTGTGGCGGGGTTCGCAACGCGATGCCGATTTGAAAGTGCAGCTCCGCACGAATCCGCATTCGCCGGAGCATTTCCGCACGTTGGTGCCGCTCTCCAACGTGCCGGCATTTTATGAGGCGTTTGACATTCAGCCGGGGCAAAAAATGTATCGGATCCGGCTGACGAGCATGAAGTGATCCCAATGCGAGACCTCGACGATCTATCTCGCTCAGCATTACTGCCGCTGCGGCGCTCTCGTGCGGAGCAGACAAGCCCCGATGCCGAAAATGCCGCGCCCGGCTCGGCTGGTACCGGCGTAAAGCGTGGCGAATCAAACGAGACCGATGCCGCCCAGATCCGGCTGTCGCTTCAGCGGAGGAGGTGATCAGACCCGATGACCGTCTCGATTCCGCTCGTGGCGCATCGTCGGCGCTGTCGTCTACCTCGCCTGGCGCTACATGGGCCTTCGGGTCTGGCAAGCGATCGTGTGCCTGGTGTTCGGATTCCTGCTCGCCGCGACGACCGCCGCGCCCGCAATCCACAACCTCATCACCGGCATCGTCCAGTGGCTCACCAAGCCATGACCAGCGATCAACCCAAGGAGGTGGTGCCTAATGCCAGACACTCTCCCCGCACGTGAATATCAACCTTCAGGAGGTCACCACGATAAACGACGCCGCGCGGCACATCGTCGCCGGATTCGCACGGTCCATGCCCGACACTGGCCGATATCTGGCGATTCCTCGAAGACGCGCTCAACGACGTGCCCGCTGCTCGTCGCGGAGATCTCGCGGCTTGCCGCCGAACTCCAGGACACCCGGCTTGACCGGGCAAATCTGCTCGCCGCCGCACGCGCCACGCTGGCCGCTCACCACGACGGCGAACCCGACCCGCTGTTTTACCTGCGCGACGAGCTGGACGCGCGAACGTCGCCCCGCCGAGGTTCAGCGGGGGCGCGCATGACCAGCTACCGCAGGATGCGCCGGCAGGCGCGTCAGGTCCGCCGCAGCGGCATGCAGCCCATGATGGTCTTCAACAGCGGCGACCAGCTGCCGGAGACCGCCGGCGTGGTGCTGCTGCGCTGGGCATGGCGCTACCGCTCCGAACTTGCCCCGCTCTACCTCGCCGCGCTCATCGCTGGGCGCTGAGCTGGTGGCTGCACGCCACCCATCCGCACTGGTGGCCATTCGTCCTGAGCGTCGCTGTGGTGGCCGCGTGGGCGCTGGCCACCTTCGGCGCGAGACTCGGTATCCCCGCGCTGATCGAACGCCTGTACGCGGCCACGGCCACGCTCGCGGCCGGCGGATGGATCGCCGCCGCGACCGCGCTGGCCCGTTCGCCGCACCGCTCCCGCAAGCCCTGGCAGTCGGCGGGCTGGTCCTGTCGGTGCCCTGGTGGGCGCACCGGCGCCGGCGTGCCCGGGTCCGCGTCGAGCGCAAGCTCGAAGCCTGGCCAGACATCGCCAAGGCCGTCGGGCTGCCGGATCACAGGTCATGTCCGCCGTGGTGGACGTGTGGGGATGGCGGGCACGGTTGCGGCTGGCGCGCGGCCAGACCATCGCTGACGTGACGGCGAAGATTCCCGCGATCGAATCCGGGCTCGGCACCTTCCGCGGCGCGGTGCGCGTCTACCCGACCCCCGACGACCTGGCCAACCGGTGCGAGCTGCGCGTGCTGGACATGGACCCGCACGCCGACGCCATCCCGTGGCCTGGCCCATCCGTGGCATCGATCACGGAGCCTATCGACCTCGGGCCGTTCGAGGACGCCACGCCCTGCCGCGTCCTGTTCCTGCGCCGGCACGGCCTGGCCGGCGGCACCACCGGATCGGGCAAGAGCGGCTGGCTCAACGTGCTCATGGGCAATCTGGTCGCCTGCCCCGACGTGGTGATCTGGGCGATTGACCTCAAGAAGGGCATGGAGCTCAAGCCCTGGCAATCGTGCATCGGACGGCTCGCCACGACTCCCGAGCAGGCCACGGCCCTGCTCCGCGACGCGGTGGCCATCCTGCAAGCCCGCGCCGAACTGCTCGCCGCGACCGGCCAGCGCGTATGGGAACCGTCGCCGGACATGCCCGCGCTGGTGATCATCATTGATGAGTACGCCGAACTGGCCGACGACGCACCAGACGCCATCAAGCACGCCGACTCGATCGCCCGGCTCGGCCGCGCCGTCGCCGTAACCATGATTGCCGCGACCCAGCGGCCCACGCAGAAGGCCATGGGCCAAGGCGCGGTGCGCTCTCAGATGGACATCCGGATCTGCTTCCGCGTCCGCGAGCGCCAGGACGTCGACCTGATCCTCGGACAGGGCATGCTCAACGCCGGCTGGCACGCCCACACGCCTCAACGCCCCCGGCAAGTTCCTCGTCTCCGCACCCGAGCACGACACTCCCAAGCGCGCCCGCGCCTACCTCGTCACCGACCAGGCCGTCAGCGAAACCGCAGCGCATACGCCGACAGCCGCCGCAGACTGGACGAGGTATCGCGACGCGCGATCGATGCGAGCAAGCGATGCCAGCGCCGCATCGACGGACGACACGAGCCGTCCGACGCTGAGCCAGCCGGAGCCGAGCCGGCCGCAGGGATGGCGACCGCCGAGGATGCGCTGTGGTTCGCGCTGTGCATGGCACCCGAGGAGGGCACCGAAATCGGCGAGCTGACTCGCGCTCACCGGCATGAGCCGTCCGACCCTGTACCGCCACCTTCGCGAGCACGCCAAGGCAGGCCGCGCGGTGCAGGTCAGCCGTGGACGCTGGCGCGCGAGCACCACCGAGGAGCCGTCACTATGAGTGATCGTCTCACCGCTTGTCTCATCTCACGTCTCGCGCGCGCGTCTGCACGTAAACGCGCGTACATGGCCCTGAGACAAACGCTGAGACAAGCACGCAGCGTAGCAGCGAGGGGAGGTGCTGGCCATCGCGGGCAAGGACATCAACCGGCGGATAGCGGCAGAGATCTCGTGGAGTCGCACCGTCGACCGCAGTGCGCCGCACCCGGCCAGCGCGCGAGAAGTTCCTGCAACGGTTCGAGCGAGAGGTTGACCCTGACGGCGAACTGCCGCCCGACGAACGCCGACGCCGCGCCGAGCACGCGAAACGCGCCTACATGCTTCGCCTCGCCCTTGACTTTCGTAGTTATGCCGCGATGCCTTCCCAGGCCAGGCGGATGACGCTGAATTCTTCGGGTGTTGGCTGGTCGGGGCGAGATGCCTTAAATCTGGCGGCGATGATGACGCGGCGGAGCTTGGCCGCCATGTCGGCGGTGGACGGCTCGGTCTTGGTGGTGTACCAAGGGGCGCGGATGCGGCGGTCGTCGATGTCGGCGGAGTCGTGGCCTGCGGTGGCGTACCAGATGGTGGCGATGGTCTGGCAGGCGAGCTGGAAGGGGATGGTGCGGCGGACCGCGTTCGCGGTGCGGTTGCGGGCCTGGCCGGCACCGAAGACCTGTTTTGCGTCCTCGATCGCGATTTCGATGCTCCACCTGCTCGCGTACCGCTCGATGACCTGCGCGGCGCTGGCGTGCAGGTCGGTGGTGACCAGGGCCAGGTCGTATCCGGTCGCTGACTTGTCGCGGATGAGCACGACTGTGACCGCCCGGGTGCCGAAGACGGAGTACCACAGGCAGGTGACCGTGGCGGCGGACACGGTGGCGGCCTTGCCGTAGCGGGTGACGGTGACCTGCGTGAATGCCGTCGCGGCGGCGAGTTTCGCGAGGGATGGCAGGCGGTCGCCGCGGACGCGGGGCCGGCCGCGCCTGCCGGTGCGGGCCGGGGGCAGTCCGTGCAGGGCGGCGTCCTTGCGCAGCCGGGTGGTCCAGGTGACGTTCCTCCCGAGCTTGCGCAGTTCTTCTCCCGCATAGGCGGAGTCGGCCACGGCGCGGATGTCCCGGCCGGGCAGCGCGGCGGCGAGCATGCCGGTCATGCGGCGGGCCAGCCACAGCCGGGAAGCCGAGCTAGTGCCCTTGACCACGAGCTTCGCCAGCACCGGCAGCGCGACGGGCCGGGTGCAGCACGGCAGCCTCACGATCACGGCGAGCACGACCCAGTTGTTTCCGCGGCCGGTCTTGTGCTGTCCCTGCGCGGACCCGTCGTGGAACCAGGACGCGGCCCAGACCTTCTTCCCCCGCCGCCGGAACAAGGTGTCATCGATCGCGACGGTGACCGGGCAGGCGGCCGGGACCAGCAGCGCCACTGCCAGCCTCGCGGCGGCCAGGCCCAGGTCGTCAGGGTTCCAGCGGGCCCGGGAGAAGAACCAGTGCGCCCGGTCATGGCTCCACAGCCGCGCCAGCCCGGCTCCGGACAGCATCCCGCACACCGTCCGTTTCCCGGTCTGCGCGACGAACCCGCAGGCCAGCATGGTGAACGTGCGCAAGGACGGCGCAGTGAACATCGGGGCGAACCCGGTCAGCAGCGTCAGCAGCGACGCCGGAACCGGGAGCGTGGCATCCGGGAGCATCGGCGGGATTCCGTTCCAGCAGCGGTCTGATCAGCACCGGCGATGCTCTCCCCTGCACCCGCCGCACCTCCCGCATCGCCACGTCAGGCCAGCTCACCCGGCGTGTCGCAGATACCCCGGATGCGCGCAGCACCCCGCCATGCAGCACGCGGGCACCGCCCCGGCTCCGCCAGCGGCCATCAGTATCGCGTCACCGCAGCGCGCGCCCGGCCGCTACCCCGCCACCGCGGCCAGCATCTCCATCACCTCGGCGAAGCCGCTCAGGCACGCCGCGACCGCCAGCGTCGCCGCGGTGACAGCCCGCTCGCACGCCGCCACCAGCCCGGCCGGCAGCCCACCACGGTACTCATCCGGCCGCACCGCCGACGCCAGCTCAGCCGCGAACATCAGCAGCCCCAGCCCCGCCCCCGGCCAGCCAGGATCATCTCCCGCCATCACCCCGATCACCGCATCCGCCGCGGCGGTCAGCTCCTCCAGGCTCTCCCGGTGCTGGTCCACCATGCCCGGCCGCGACGCCGCGTCCTCCCGCTCCAGCGCCGCCACCAGCGTCACCGGCTCAGAGAACCGCCGCGACTTCCCGCGCCGCCGCGCCCACGACGGCGGGCACGTCCCGCACTCACAATCCGCCATCACCAGCGCATGACGCCCATGCTCCGCAGCCACCGTTGCAACAGACATACCCGGCATCATCCACCCGCAGCCGCCAGCCTCACAGGCGGCACGCCGAACCGGACCGACCCGATGCGCACCCCGTCAGACCCAGCGCCCATCCCGGCTGCGGCACCACCAGCCCGCGCTACCCAACCGGCTCGCACATCACGAAGAATGCGAAAGTCGAGCTCGCCAAGAAGGCAGTAAAAATTCGCAGGGCTAAGTGAATCCTGCTTGCGACCCTGAATCCCTTAGCTATTGCCACGACCGAGGAATCAAGCCGGCACCGCTGTTGCCATCGTCTAAGAACTCATTTTGGAACCGCTCGTCACTTAAATATGCATGTTCAATTACTATGATCTGGGAATCCGTTCGAGGCTCCTTCGAACAAAATGGAAGAGAGCAGTAAAACTTCGGGTTATACGCCAGGCGGTCAGCGTCGTTCGCTGGCTCAAAATATGGGGAAATCCGGCGGGAATGAACTTGTGACGGTGATCCAGCATCATGAGTCGCGGAACGGGTCTGTCATTCTCGACAAAGAAATCATGCAGACCGACCAGAGTCGCGATATGATATCCGAGCCAGTTGGCTGCGCTTCCTATCTCGCGCAAACGATAGCTTCCATCGCGAGTGTCAACAATAACAGTTAGCAGCTTTGGATCGAGTCGGACTGGGGCGGGGGCGTGTTCCAGTTGTAGTTCTGTCGCCACTTGCGTTATTCTGAACGATATACGTGATAGTGCTGCTGCTTGCCTTTCGGCAACCTGCTCGGCGTTAATGGCGATACGAAGTTCCTCAATTTCATCACTTAGTTCTCTTAGGCGCCGCTCCAGAAACACTCCCTCGGTTTCGAGTGATACAGAACTGAGAACAACGAGACCCGGCCACGGACGGCTGCTCGTTGAAGCGAGATATCCCGCAGAGACTCAAAGAGCCCCACGCTATCCGAAACGCCATCGATCTCCTGTTGATTGGACGCTAGAGCGGCGTTCAACTCGGCAATTCTTTGCCTAGTAGATGATAGTGCTGTCCGCAGGCGTGAGCGTTCTTGACTGACAGTGCCAATCTCCCGGCTGACTTGTGCGAGCTGGTCACGAAGTTCTGCCACCGAGGTTATTGGATCGGTGAGCTCTGAACTGCACTGGGCACGTGGTGAGCCGACGATCTGCTCCGGTATTAACTCTTAGAAGCGTCATCGCTTCAAGCCGGCTGCGACGTTCGCCAGCCTCGCCATTGAAGTCATCCTCAAATCTGATCAATCTACGAAGGCGTTCTCCTCTCCCTTTACCTCCGGGAACTGCGCACGTAGCTGCTGCCTTATTGCCAGCAGGGAATCGAGGTCATCCTCTCGGTCACTGGGAAACTGATCATCGTCTTGGGGCTCGACCAATGCCGACAAGGCTTCTATCGCAGCCTCTCGTGTCATTTCTTCAGGAGCTTCGAGCAGGCCAAGTGCAGCAGCTTCTGCTACGAGCGACGACGCCCTTCCTGGAGCTTTGGATATGGAGTCCTCATCAACAGCCCGGCGCGCCAACGTCCTCAGCTCTCGTTCCTTATTGCGTAGACTCTCACGTTTTGCGATATCGTCTGGGTGTGTCACACCGAGGAAGTATGGGAGAACATCGCGTATAGCTTGAGGTATTCCCTCGTCTCCTTGACCGTGAAAGAGCAAGTCTTGGCTGGCTATTTCATCCTGATCCTGCAAACAAAAATATAGCGCGTGGCGGATGGTAGCATCAACTCGTCTCGGGTGTTAGCTTCGACGTTTGTCAAATTCTCATCTATTCCGAGAATTCCTGACAGGATATTGATGGCGGAGGCTCTATCCGCATTAGGAACTAGTTCATCCATCATCGGTCGGCCAGATTCTTGCGCCCGATAACTTATATGCATTTGAGAGTTGGTCTTCTGATTTCCAGTGGGAGCGGCGCGTGCCGCAAGAACCGTTCCTGAAGGTGTCTCGAATTCTACCGCATAGACCGCGACCGTTCGCCGGATTACTCCTGCGGCGACATTGAAGCTTCTGCTGCCAAGACAGTAATCGACTATGTCGATTATCGCAACTTTTTCCAGTTCGAGAATCTCCCGTGATTATGTTGACCGCATTGAGTTCAAAGTCGATAGATTCGCGCTCGGCCTGGCGGTTAAACAAGTGAATTGTTCGAATCTGAAAGCTCATGGCGTGATCCCGAGCATTGCGCACACGTTAGCGGGGTTGCCCGCTCGTACTAGCCATCTACCTAGATACGACTTTCGCAGTTTTGCGGCTTGGCTGGATGGCGTGATTACTTCCCGGTCGGCGGGCCTGCGTAGAGGGCGAGGGTCTCGTCGATTCCCTGCTCGGGCGTGCCGGTGAGCGGCCCGAAGGACCAGGGGAACTCGTTTTCGCTGTACTGTCTCGGTGGTGGCCTTGTAGATGCCGATGGCCCATTCGTCCGGGGAGCCCTGCCAGCGCAGGCGCAGGAAGGGGTGGGCTGGCGGTGTCCGGGGAGGTTCGACGGCGACGTAGCAGTACCGGCCGCGGCAGCGGACTTCGGGCGGGCCGAGGCGGGGCCAGCCGTCGGCGATATGGGCGGCGATGCGGGCGGTGCGTCGTTCCGGGCCTGCTCGCCGGGCGTCTGCGGCATGATTTCCATGATGGCCAGCGTCCCGGCCGTGCCCGGCCGCTCCCCGCCAGGAATCGGACCTTCCTGCCGATGCTCCCCGATGCCGTGCTGCCCGTCCCCGCGTCGCTGATGACGCTGCTGGCCGTGTTCTCGCCGCTGTTCACCGCCCCGTCGTTCCGCACGTTCACCGGCCTGGCCTGCGGGTTCCTCGCCCAGCCGGGGAAGCGGACGGTCTGCGGGATGCTGTCGGGGGCGGGCCTGTCGCGGCTGTGGCCGCACGACCGGGCGCACTGGTTCTTCTCCCGCGCCCGGTGGAACGCCGGCGACCTGGGCCTGGCCGCGGCCCTGCTCGTGGTGTCGCTGCTGGTCCCGGCCGGGGCGCCGGTCGACGTGGCCGTCGATGACACCCTTGTTCAAGAGGCGGGGGAAGAAGGTCTGGGCGGCGTCGTGGTTCCATGACGGCTCAGCCGCCGGGCCGGCGAAGACGGGATACGGGAACAACTGGGTTGTGCTGGGGATCGTCGTGCGGCTGCCGTTCACGTCCCGGCCGGTCGCGGTGCCGGTGATGGCGAAGCTGGTGATCAAGGGCACGAACTCGAAATCCCGGCTGTGGCTGGCCCGCGCGGATGGCCGAGAAGCTGGCCGCCGCCCTGCCCGGCCGGGAGGTCCGCGCCGTCGCGGACTCCGCCTATGCCGGCGGCGAGCTGAAGCACCTGCCCGCGGCGATCTCCTGGACCACCCGGCTGCGGAAGGACGCCGCCCTGCACGCGCCTCCCGCCGCCGCAGACCGGCCGGCCCGGCCGGCCGCGGGCTGAAGGGAGACCGGCTCCCGTCCCTGGCGAAGCTGGCCGCGGCCGCCGAGTTCTCCCAGGTCACCGTCACCCGCTACGGCAGGACCGAGACCGTCGGCGCCGCCGTGGTCACCTGCCTGTGGTACTCCGTGTTCGGCTCCCGCCCGGTCACCGTCGTCATCGTCCGCGACAAGCCCGGCAGCGGCTTCGGCATCGCCCTCGTCACCACCGACCGGGCGGCCACGGCGGAACAGGTGATCGAGAGATACGCTGCCAGGTGGTCCATTGAAATCGCGATAGAAGACGCCAAGCAGGTCTTCGGCACCGGGCAGGCCCGCAACCGCACCGCGGCGGCCGTCGAGCGGACCGTCCCGTTCCAGATCGCCTGCCAGGCCGTCGCCGTCACCTGGTACGCCACCGCCGGCCACGACCCCGCCGACCTGCACGAACGCCGCGCGCACGCCCCGTGGTACACCAGCAAGGCCGAGCCCGCCACCGCGACATGGCCGCCAAGCTCCGCCGCGTCATCATCGCCGCCAGATTTAAGGCATACCGGCTGCTCTTTGGGCTTCTTGCACATCTGTGCTGCTGCTCGTGATCGTTGCCGCTGGACCGGTAGAGCCTGACTGTACCGAGCCACCCACTAGGCGAAACACGTTATTGGAAAGGCCAAATAACAAGCCCTCATTAACGAGAGGCACCATATCAACTATCCTAGACTGAAGTAGCGGTTGGAGGGCGGCGCTCCTGACCACCCAGGTAGCAAATTTGGTTGTTACATTCATCGACAAAGTCCGCCGAACCTCTGGATATAGAGAAATGGTGACGATTATTGGTCCATAAACGTATGGAAGGCCGTATCCGGCCTCACGGGTGTGCGCCGAGACTGCCCTTGAAAGCAACAAAGCAATTAGGGCAGGATTAAGCAGCGTCGATATCTCAGGCGGCTCGTGGCGGCTGTTCCTTCGAGTCATTCCGCTACTGGCTCCAGCAGTTCCATCAGACGCGCCGCAAAGTCCGGATGCCAGCCGACACCACTTTCGATCCGATCTGCGAGCAAATGCAGTGAGCCTCGAACCAAAAAACGCTCTGTGCACTGATCTCGGATGGGCGGTGCTGACGCTTCCTCCACCCATCTGTAAACCTGTCTGGCCATAGCGCTCTTGGCTTCTTCTGCAGCCTCAGGCGTCAGCTCGTCCGTTAGTCTATCGAAAAGGTACCTCCACTCCTCAATCAGACATCTTTCATAATGATCGAGTTCCTTCGGTCCGAGAAGGCTCTCTCTTGTCCATCTGGATCGCTGAGTATACGCCCTAAGATAGTCGCGGACCGCGGATGCAACACGTGATGCGTTGACTCCTACCAGATCGATCTGCCGAACGAATCGATAATCATCAAAAGCTGCGCTGTCTGGATTTAATAGCGGAATATCTTCGTCGAGCGGAAGATTCTCTGGCAAGAAGCTATCGCGTAGGTCGCTTAGCTCAGCGTCTAGTTCTTCGCCGCTCACACAGCTGTAACCCTTCACCCGTAGGATGGCGATGCATTGCTGGAACCACCAGCCCTCAAGGCGTGTAATGAAGGAGCGAGCGTGGCTGCGACGCACCATGACTTTGGCCTTTGATTCCAACATTTCGCCTACTTGGTCGATGTTGGGGCTCTGGCAAACAACGGTTGCGTGTTGCAAGATTGCTAGCTGGGCGCCTTCGTCTAGAGTTAGCCATAGGCTATACGACTCTGCATTTGCCGCGCTAGTGGATGACCTCGCTATTTGTGCTAATAGTTCCTTCGCCTTCGCGACGTCCCGATTCTCTGATATCTCTGACAGATAAGCAGCGACGCTGCCTGCTCTTGCCGTGCCCGTCGTGATTAAGTAGAGTTGCGTAGTGTTGATATCGAAAGCTTGCGTCTTGTATCCATTGGCCCAGATACGTAGCGTCTTCCAGAGATCGCCACTCGCGTCCGTCATTACTGTAGCGGGACTACGGTGCTTGATTTGAAGATAAGTTGTATATCCCTCGGCATTTACAATATCGATATCGTCGCCCGCTTCAATCGATATTTCCCAGTCGATGCCGTTGTGAAGACGCTCGATAGCACGATACAAGGCGTAACGCATCTGCATGGCGTATCCCGCTGCGGCCGCGCTTGCATCGAAAGGGCCACCAGTCGACGGACGTCCGGGCACCCGTCCAAGATCTGCAGCCGTCATGATCGACATTATCTATCGTGAGCATCTATATGACGAGACACAAGTATGAAAACGTTACGTCTGAGTGTCCGCAGAGTTGGGATATATGGGATAAAGCGGATTTGGTGGCGCTAAGCCATATAGCGGCAAGTCTGAGGCAGTGGGTTGGCTGACTGGGATGGGCGGTGCTAGAACCGATCGCCGGGGGATAGGCGGCGATGTGCGTCACGAGCGCGTTCATCTGCGGCGCTTGCCGCGTAGCGGGAGAGCATCGCGCGCGATTTCCAGCCGGCGAGGCGCATGAGGTCGCCTTCGGAGCCACCGCTGGCGAGCCAGTCGTGGGAGAACGTATGCCGTAGCTGGTGTGGATGAAGATCGGGAAGTCCGACTGCGGTACCGCGGTCCTTGATCATCTGATAGATGCCGCTCGGTGTCAGGCGCCCCTTCTTGCCGAGCCACAGCCACTGCTGGTCCGCTCGCGCATGAGCTGCGCGGACGCGGAGGTACCGGTCTATGTCACGGGCCGACTTGGCTCCGATGGGGAGGACCAGCTCACGGCGGCCCTTCGCGATCACTCGCACCACTCGCGACCTCAAGTCCACATCCGACAAGTCAGGGTCGTCCAGGTTGTAGCGCAGCCCGCCCATGCCCTCCAGCCGTACGCCGGTATCGAGGAAGAGCCGGATGATGGCGAGGTCACGTCTGCTGCGGAAGTCTTTACCCGCGCAGCTATCGAGCAGGCGCTTGACGTCGCCGTCAGCCAGTACCGGCACCGGCTTCTCGGGGATGATCGGCGGGCGCATCTTGACCATAGGGGAGCCGGTGATCTCGCCCTCCTCATCGAGCCAGTTGAAGAGCTGCTGTAGCGAGCGGTAGCGCGTGGCGGCCGACGAGGGCGCGGTGCGTTCAAGCTCTGCCACAATGAACGCTTCGACGTGCTCACGGCGGATGCTGGCTGCAACAGTCGGCATGCCCTTGCCGGCGAGGTACGCAGCGAACAGAGCGCCGTCGTCGGTGTAGGCGCGGATCGTGCGGGGAGAAGGTTGGCCGCCTCTAGGTGGAGGCGCCACGACGCGAGCAATCCGCTAAGCTCTCCTAGGCCGGTGGTCGGAGCGTCAACGTTCGCCATAGTGCTAAGTTAGACGCTGTATCACCGGAGTGCACGACCTGAGACGACGGGCTGTAGGACCGAAACCCCAGGTCAGACAACCGAAAACCCGCCCCCTTAGCTCAGTCGGCAGAGCGTCTCCATGGTAAGGAGAAGGTCTACGGTTCGATTCCGTAAGGGGGCTCCAGGTAGAAGCCAAAAATCGAACAGATCGAACAGTGCAGGGGGACTATAGGGGGGACTAACCAAGGGTTCTCCCTGGACAGTGGCCCTGAACGCCAAGATCCGGCCACACCAGTGACCGGATCTCAAGCGGTTGGTTATCAGTTGCAGTTGTAGCCGGGCAGGCGGTCGTCCATCTCCTGACCGGGTCCGGTTCCCGGGGGAGCGACGTATTCTGCCTGGTCGGGCACCTCATGGATGGTGTTGATCCCGGAACACCCTGTCCTTGATGACTTAGCCGACCCGTCCCCGTGCGTTAAGCCGGTGCCGCTGGTGGGAGACCTTGCGGGCTTTGCCCCCGGACTCTTCCTGCTGCTTCATCATCCCCCTTAGTTGTGTGACGGTGCGAACCGGCTGAAGAAGTCCCCCCAACGCGATAGCAGGGATGGCGGCCAGTGTCACGGTGAGCCAGATGGTGGCTGATGACGTGTTCCCCGAGTACAGTGCTCCGATGCCGACCAGGCCAGCGACGTAGCCGAGTGCGGCCCCGGTGACGACGCGGACGGCCCGGCTACCCCAGTGCCGGTAGACCCACACCGCGAGGGCGGTCAGGACCACCAGCCAGAAGACGTCCTCTGCTGCGCTTCGTCGCTGCTGGTTGACCCACTGACGGCTGGAAGTTGCTAGGTCGCCGATCAGCAG
>CAWKKG010000022.1:0-45098 GCA_963850115.1 uncultured Actinomycetota bacterium | reverse complement strand
CGGCGCCCACGACGGGATTGGTACCAGATAGGTAGCCATTCCCGAAGGCAACGGGCAGACTGTCCATCGTGGCTAAAGGAATATAGCCGCACCTCGAGCAGGCAGGAGAGCACATGCTCACGCGACAAGGCCAGGATGTCCGCCGGGCCGTAGCCCGCGCCATGACCTACAACCACTCCCGGGCCGTGGCCCGCGCCATCACCTACAACCACTCCCGGCCGTGGCCCGCGCCCTGACCTCAACACTGCCCGCGCCCTGACCTTCAACCACTCCCGGGCCGTCGCGGTCGCGGGACGCGCCTGACCGGAAAGTACGGTAACGGTCTCCCGCGCCCGGCCGGATTAGCCCGGCCCTCCTGGCCCCGGCCGGGCCGGGGACCGATACCAGACACGCAGCGATGGAGAGCGAACCGGCACTGGCCGCCGCGCCGCGGCCGACGAGGCGCTGGGACTTCGGGACCAGGCGCTGGCCGCACTGGACGAGGGAGACCCGTCACGGGCGCTTGGCCTCACCAGGCAAGGGCTTGCCACCTTGGCAGCTGCCGGGCTGCGGGCGGGCTGGATGAGTCCGCTGTCCTGGTCGCGCACGCGGAGATCGAAGAAGCCCTGGACAGTTTTGACGACGCCAGAGTCACGATCGCGACAGCGCTCGCCATCCTTGCAGGACGCCATTGCCGATGACTCGGACCATGACAGCCTGATGTTGTGGTGCCAGGCCCAGGAGAGGCTCGCCGGCCTAGAGCGGCTGGCGTGCGACTTCACCGGGTCCGCCGCCCGGCTGCGCAGTGTGCTTGACCGGGCATCGGCGGCGCTGGGAGAGGCGTCGCTGACCGTAGTGTCGGCAGCCAACGCCCTGGGTGTGACGTACAAGTACGCGTCGGACTTCGCCGCCGCGGAGAGCGCCTACCGGCGGGCGGCGGCCGCCGCAGCGGGTCTGACCGACCAGGACCCGCTCCTCGAGGCAGCGACTACTGCACAACCTGGGTGGCCTGGCTCATTCGCGAGGCGACGCCGCCACCGGGATCCCATTCGCTGAGCGAGGCCTCGCGCTGCGGGCCGAGGCGCTTGGCCCTGGCCATCCTGATGTCGCACGCGACCTGAACGCCCTCGGCGCCCTTTACCATCTCGCCGGACGTTCCGCCGACGCGGAGCGCTCCTACCGCCAGGCGCTGGCGGTCTTCGAAGAGAGCTACGGGCCCGGCCATTTCGAAGTCGCGATGGCGGCTGCGAATCTCGCTGTCCTGCACGGTGACCAGGGCGACTTCGCGCAGGCTGAATCGCTGGGCCGTCGGTCACTGGAGATCCTCACCGAGGTCCTAGGGCCGCGGGACCCCGAGGTCGGCTTGACCCTGCTGAACCTGGCCGCGGCCGTCGCGGGCCAGGGCAGGCAGGCCGAGGCGGCGGAACTGGCCCGCCAAGCCGCGGCGATCCTGGCGGACAGGCTTCCTGCTGGCCACCCGCACCTGGTCGCCGCCGCCGTCGCAGTGGAACGCTACCGGCGTCCGGGATGAGCGAAGCGAGTACCCAGAAGCCACGGCGTCCGGCACTGATCCCAGCGCTGCCGCGCGCGACCTGGGTGGTGCTTGGCGGCGATTTTGTCTCCGCCGTCGGCAGCGGCCTGACCCTGCCTTGCCTGTTCGTCTACGCGCACCAGGTCCGGCATCTTGGGTACGACATGGCCGGCCTGGTAGTCGCATCCATCGCCCTGGCCTCGCTGGCCGGCAATCCGCTGGGCGGCGCGCTGGCCGACCGGTGGTCACCGCGGCGGGCGGTGATGGCAGGCCTGGTAGTCGCCGCCGCGGGCTCGGTCGCGCTGGCCCTCGCCAGGCCCGCCGACGCGCTGTTCGCGGCGAGCTGCCTGCTGGGCCTCGGGGTATCGGTGATCTGGCCAGCCCAGGATTCGCTGCTGGCCACCGTGGCCGGCCCAGCCGGACTGTCGGCGGTCTTCTCGGTCCGGCATGCCTCGTTCAACGCCGGGCTCGGCCTTGGCGCCCTGGTCGCGGCGGCCGTGGTCAGCGTCGCTCACCCAGGAACTTTCACCGCGGTTTACCTGGCCGACGCCTGCTCGTTCCTCGCGTTCATCCCGGTGCTGGCCCGCTTGCGCCTACCGGAACAGGACGCCACCGAGCCGATCCCGTCCGAGCCCATCCCGTCCGGGCCGAAGCCGGGCAGTTTCCGGCAGGTGCTCAGGGACAAGGCCTTCTTGCGAGTCTGGGCCCTCACCGCGTTCATCGTTACCGTCACCTTCGGGCAGTTCCAGTCCAGCTTCCCTGGGTACGCCACCCGGCCCGGCGGTATCGGCACCCACGGCCTCAGCCTGGCCTTCGCCGCCGACATGCTGACCGTGATGGTCATGCAACTCTTCGTGCTGCGCTGGCTCGCCGGCCACCGGCGCACCACCGGCGTGGCGCTGGCGGCCACGGCCTGGGCGGCAAGCTGGGCGGTCGTGATCGTCGGCGGCCACCTCGGCGGCGGCGCGGCGGCCGAGACCGCCTTCATCGCCGCCATGGTCATCTTTGCCATCGGGGAGACCTTGTTCTCCCCGACGCTGCCCGCGGTCATCAACGACCTCGCCCCGCCTGAGGCCGTCGGCCGGTACAACGGACTCGGCGTCCTGGCCTTCACGACCGGTTTCCTCCTCGGTCCGGTCGGCGGGTCGGCGTTGCTCGGCCGGTGGGGGACCGGCCTTTTCACCGTGCTGACCCTGGCTTGCCTCAGTGCCGCCGTGGCGGCACTGACCCTGGGGCGGCGGCTCGCACCAGACGTCAACCGGATTGAGCTGCCTGCGACCGCCGGTCACGAGCCGCAGGACGACTACCTGTCCGCAGCCGCTCCCACGCTGGACCAGCCAGGCACGGCCCAGTGATCGAGGACTGTCGGCGGGTCGCGCGGTTAGCCGCCACCGCGCGGTGGCGGAAGACCGCGACGGGCCGACGGGGGTGCCCGCCCGGCCAGGCGGCCGAAGACCGTTCGCGGTCGCCCGCCGGGCGATGCTCACCGTCGCTCAGTGACAAGGAACCAGCTTCGGCAACACGCTGACGGGGCGGCGCGGCCTTCGCGTGGTCGGGCCGCCCCGTGTCGCGCCCGCTCAGCGGGCGCTCGCGCGCGTCGCCTGAGCTACTCCGGGTGGGCCTTGGCCTCGTCGATCCAGGTTTGCGCCTCGTGCTCGGACAGGCCCACCACCGGCCCGTGGCGTTCCTCGATCATCTGCTTCAGGTGCGCCGGGTTGCGGTGGCGCAGTTCCTTGACCGAGTCGACGCCGATGCTCTTGAGCATCTCCTTGTACTTGGGGCCTATCCCCTTGAGCTCGTCGAGGTCGTTCACGACATGATCAGTCATCTCGCCATGCCCCCCTGTGCCGGCGGTCGGCGGCGTGCCGGCCGCTTCTGGAAACTACCGAGGCCAGGCTAAGGTGCCGCGCACGCTCCGCACAAGCCCTGACACGCTCCGCTACCTGCGGAAACGCCGGGTTCTCGGCCGCCGCGGCGTCATGCCAGCGCAGCCCGTCAGCAGCGGTGGGTCTACGGTGAACGCGTTGACGTTCCCTCAGTCGTTGGCCGGATCGCCGAGCCAGTAGTCGAACCAAGAGCGGGTGCGTTCCAGGACGTCGATCTGGTGGTCCCGCTCGGTGAAGGAATGGTTCTCGCGCGGGTAGATCACCAGATCGTGTTCGGCGCCGAACTGGATGAGCGCCCGGTGTTCGCGCCGCGCCTGGATCAGCGTCCATAAACCTCCCTCATGGCCCGGCCGGACCAGAGCTGACAGTTACGTCGCCATTCAATTTTCCAGTTCCATAAGTCTTGGTAGGATCTCTTGCGTCATTTGCATTAGTGACTGCATCTCGTCTTCTAGGCCGTGCCGGTCATCCATGCTGCAGTGCCTTATTGTCTCGGCGGCCGACTTGAGCCAGATTTTTGGGAGGCGGTCGTAGTCGGCCGCAAGTCGGCGCAGGACAATCGTTCGGAACAGTTTCCGAGTGGGGGCGTCGAAAGGCGCGAATCCATGAACGGATATTAGCAGGCACGTGTCGTAGGCCTCCGCGAGTTCAGCTGCGGAGCTGTCCAGGCTGGATGTTAGCCAGAGCGTTATCAAGGCGTTCGCTGCGGATACCGAACGGTCGTGCCAGTAGCTGTGGAACGTAGTAATCGTATTACCTAGGTGTTCCGCCAGTGGCTCTAGCGCGTGGAGGCAAATGTCATCTTGAATATCTGTGGTAAAGTGCACCTGGCTGCAAATTTCTTTGAAGGAATGGGATAGCCAGTTACTGTAGTTGTCCGCGGTCGGCGGGCCTACTGACACGCGCCTTTCCCAATCGGGGCCGTAGTTCATGCCCCAGAAGGGGTCGTACTGAGAAGGCGGGTGATCGTTTTCGCGGTTCGCGCGGAGACGAATCACTCGTTGATTATCGTTCCACATGCGCTCCACGGCAATGGTTTCGATTACGCCGGACCAGCCTTCGGAGGGAAGCTGTGAACACCACAGCAGCGCCAGGTTACGCCATTCCTGGGCAATGTCTGGAGTCTGCGGGAATAGGCTTTGTGCAGCCACTTTCCCATCGGTCAGGACAACGAGGACTACAAGATTCGCGGTGTATGCGGCGTATTTGGCGGGAACGCTAAGCTCTAGCGGTTGGTAATCACTGTAACGCGTGTCGTGCCGGGGTTTTAGGGCATCGCAAAACAGTTCCAGGAGCACCGATAGCAAGGCCTCACGGCGCTCGCTGGCCAAGTCCCGCAAGCGCTCAGTGAGAAAAGACACAACACTACCACGCATGGTTAGCGGCATGAACGACAAGAGTGCGTGCAGGAACGCGTCGTCTGCGGGTGCCGGCCTACGGGCGGCCGCGGGGCGGCTGGACTCAGCGAGGTCGCCGAGTTCCTTTGTCACCAGGCGCGCGATCAGGTATTCACCGAATGTCGCATGCAGGAATTCATAAGTCCGGAGCCGGGCGCCGTCGCGGGTGGCCTGGGCCTCGTAAACGAAGAAGAACCGGCCCAACGTAACCTGCGCGGCGCTCAGTGGCGCGCGCAAGGTGCTCGATCTGGACGGCCTGCCAGGCGGGCTATAGAGCGCAGACAGGTCAGAGTCGAGATCTGCTTCAGCCACCCATTGTTGACCGCGATTGAACATCGCAAACGCCGCCAGCGACAGCCGCTGCAGTTCCCGTTCGACGGCCTGCGCAAGTTCATCTGCGGTAAGCACCCTCCCGGTCCGGTCTACCTCGCGTACGGCGAATCCGGCTAGCAGTCGCTCGTACAAGTCGGCTGTGCTCAGACTCCCGCCTTGATCCTGTAGGTGATTCGCGTCGGCATCGAACACGGCGAGCATTGTCAACAGCAGTGGCTGGGCGGCGAGTTCCGCATGTGCGAGTACCGTCTCCAGCGGCAGTGGCCGCAACCCTCGGAGGGCAAACCCATGGGCGTTCGCCTGGTTCCACACCTGCAGCCAATGGCTGATCTGAGCTTCGCGAAATGGCTCCAGCCGGATCACTACCATACCGGCGGCTGGCAGAGCCCGGTCGGCGACGGCAGTGCGGCTGGTGACCACGACCGCGACCGGTCTGCCTTGAGTCGCTTCACGCTCTTGGAACGCGGCGACCTTTTTCAGGTAGTCGGCTTGGCTTACCCCTGTTGCCTGCAAGAGCTCATCAAACCCGTCTAGCAGCACAACGGGCAGCGCACCTTCGGCGCTTCGAGAGAGGTCGGTCCACGTCAGGCTCTCGCCGGTGGCGGTACGGACAGCGTGCTCAATCTGAGCCTGGAGTTCGTCATCCGCCGCGACATCGCGGAGAACAACCCGGACGACTAGGAACTGATCTGGCGGCATGCGCGCCGCCATCATCTGCGTCAGCACCGACTTTCCCGAGCCCGGTTGCCCAAGGACGAGCAAGGGTGCTCGGGTAGCGACTGGTGCAGTCAGGTGCCCGGCGAGGAAGCGAGTTAGGTCCATCCGGATAGGCTTGTCGGTCCAGGTTGATTCCTCTCCCAGGTGCTCGGCCAAGCTATCGGCGGCTATCCGGAAGTCTGGAGTCACGTACGCTTCAGCTAGGGAGGGAACAGTCAAATCCTCCGGTGCTGAGCTCGCGGCGAGCACTGGCCGTCCAAGCACCGCCTGGTACGCGCGCCAAAGTGCCGCACGCCGATCATCGGGGGCCTGGCCTGATGCCATAGCGGATAGGGCCTGCTCGAGGCCTTCGAGGCCGCTGTGCAGTTTGCGAATCTCATCCCTGGTGGCCTGCTGGTCAACCAGGTTCGCCCAGAATGCGAACTCTGGAAATTCGACCGCGAGCCGCCGGAAGGACTCCTGGTACCTGACCAAGGCGCGCTCCGGTACCGACCGGGACACCGTATTGGCAAAATGCTCACGGCGTGTCTCATCCAGGCCTTCATAGACGGCCAGGCACGATACGAACTGCAGTAGCTGGTCTGACAGGCGGGCGTAATACTTGCTGAGCGCGATAAGTGTCATTTCATATGGCCGCTGCGGTTCTGGCATCGGAACGTCGAACCGCAGTAGAGTCTCGGCCAGAAAACGTAGCCGATCTGATGACGGGTTGGCTCCGGTCGCCAGTGTGACCTGCTCGGAACTTCTGAGCTCAAGCGCCCTTGAATCGAATGGCAGCTCGGCGCCGGCTAGCGCGTCGAAGTACGCGACCAGCACAATGACGGCATGAGCGGCCGCCAGTCGTTCGGTCCGGCCGAATCTGTCCAGCCCGCTCATGCGCTCCTGCAATCCTGCGAGCAGTTCACCGCTCAGCCTTACAACCTCGTCCCTGGCCGCGAAAAGCCCCAGGGCGAAGCCGCTTCCAGTTGCCGTTGCCGCCAGAAGCAAGCCACCCATCAGATGATCCAGCGCTGACACGACCTTGCTGCCAGATCCGCCCAGGAGTCGGGCGGCATCCGCATAGGTAACACCCACAACATCCCTCACATCTGGCGCTAGCCTTCGTGAAATCGCGACGCCAAGGAAATAATGACCAACTTCATCCTTGCCGAAAACACTGGACCCGCTACATTCTGGCGGCATTACCGGATCGAGCAGCTTCTTGTGAGCTTATGTGTAGGCCTGAACGTGGGCCTCCGGTCAAGGCTAAGGCGGTCCCTGGTCCGCGGACATCCCCGGCATCATCTGTGGCCGGTTACGCGCTGGGCTTTCCTGTTCATTTCCGGCTGCGGCCTAAGAGGCCCGCTTATGGCCCATAATGAGGGCATCGTTCCGGCCGCCACGAGCATAGCGATGCCGAAAGCCCGCAGCAGGCAGGCGACCGGATGATCCCAGGCAGAACCAGGCGCGGTTAAGCGTCGAGGTCGGCCTCGGCGAGCAGCCGGGCGGTCTCCTCGGGGCTGATCAGCAGGGCGGCGAGCAGGTGGCGGGCGTGCCACTGGCCCGCGGCCCAGGCGAGCCCGTGGGCCAGGCCCTCCACCGTGGACGCGTGCAGTTCGCCGTCCCGGTAGCGCCACGGGACGTCGGTGCCGTCGACCGTGAGGCTGTCGTGCTCGCGGTAGGTATCGGGGGCGCCAGGGAGCACGTCGCGAGCCACGCCGGGGACCTGGCCGCGGTCCCCCCGTGACCCGATGATGCCGGGGATCTCCTCCGAGGCCAGGGGCAGGTCGAGCAGGTCGGCCAGGCGGTTCGCGTGCGGGTACGGCAGGAGGACCAGGGGCTGGTCCGCGGCGAGCGGCCACAGGTCAGGGGCGTCGAGGACCAGGACGTCGGCGGCGTCCGCGACGGCGACCTTGTCCCCGAGAATCGCGCGGACCCGGTCCGGCGGGGTGATCCGTCCTGGCGTCACGCCGTCGGCGGTCGCGAGTGCCGACCACAGCGCCCGCAGCTGCGGCCTGGTGACCGGGCGGGCCGGATCGGCGAGCCTGGCCAGCAGCTCGTCCGCGCCGCCGGGCTCGGCGAGCAGGTCCGTCGAGCGAAGACCGGACGCCGAGCGCACGGGCGATCGCAGGGTCGGCGAGGATCGCGGGCGAGCCGCCGGATCGGCGTCGCTCGCCGCGTCGGCGGCCGAGTCGTACAGGCCGGCCAGCAGCGGGTCGGCGTCAGGGACGCGCAGGTCGGACGGGCGATCGCCCGCCCAGCGTCACGTGCGGCGCAGCCACCAGGCCGTGTAGGAAGGGACGTCGGCGCGGCGGCCGTCGGGCAGGCGGACCCGGGTCGGCTCGGTCGAGCGCGGCGCGCAGCGGCGGGCTGGTCAGCAGTTCCAGGGCCTGCGGCCAGCGGTCCGGTCGACGAGATCCAGGTCCCGGACGGCGCTGAACTCGACGGCGACCGGCGGCAGCGGCGCACGGCATCCCCGCCCGGCTCGCAGCCGGTCCCTGGTGTCCGCCGCCCACTCGTCGGCACCGTCGAGGTCCAGGTCGATCACGGACTCGTCAAGCTCGACGTCTTCCGCCGTCAGGAGGCCGAACGAGCGGAGCACGCCGGCCGCCTGCAGCGCGTCCGCGCCGTGCCGCTCCACCAGGTCCTGCTCGGCCAGTGCCGAACGGCGCGTCGTCGGCGATGACCGCCGCCAGCGGCGCGCCGGGCAGCAGCAGTTCCCCGGCGGGATACCAGTCGCCGTCCGCGCCCGGCAGCGCCAGCTCGGCCAGCCACGGGTACTCGCCCGGCGCGACGCCGAGCGCGGCGACCAGGCCGAGCACCGCGTCCGCGAGCCGCTGCGGCGAGTCGTCGTCGTAGGCGGCCTCGGCGGCGCTTTCGTAGGAGTTCCTGACGGCGGCGCGGGTCGCCGGGTCTTCGAGCACGCTCCGCGGCGTCGCCTCGACCGCGCCGAGCCGGGCGAGCAGCGGGTGCGCCGCCTCCGGGTCGACCACGCGCAGGCCGAGCACGGCGAGCCGGTCGGCGTGCTCAAGTCCTGGTCCCGGCAGCAGCAGCCCGCGCGGCCCGCGTACCAGCCGCCCGTCCGCCAGCGGAACCGGCAGCGCGCCGAGCTCGGCCCGTTCCTCGGCCGGCACGTCGGCGAGCGCCGGGTACAGCCCATGCCACCAGGAGGGTTCCCGGTCGAGCGAGGCCAGCAGGTCGGCCAGCTCCGCGAGCGGCATCCGGCGTACGCCGAGCACCGCCCACGCCGGGTGCCGGGCCGGCCCGGCGACCAGGTTCGGCAGCACCGGCGCGAGCCACTCGGCCAGCCCGGCTGGCCGAGGTCGCGAGCAGCACCGCGTCCCGTGGCCGCACCCGGTCGGGCACGAGGGCACCGGAGACGTCCGCCTCGGGATCACCGCCGGCGGCGGGCAGGAACGGGAGCCCGGGCAGCCGGGACACGATGGCCCCGGCCAGCCGGGCGTCAAGCTCGCCCTGGCCGACCGGCCCGGGCACCAGGTCGAGCAGCCCGGGCCCGGGCGCCAGGTCGGGGAGCAGGCTCGGCGTAGGTGTCCGCGGCCCGCTCGACCAGGAAATCGGTCAGCGGCCCGGGCGCGACGTGCCGCCGGTCCGGGCTCAGCGGGAACGACGCGAGCAGCAGGGCGGGCAGGCTGAGCGGCTCGTCGGTCGGCGTCGGCGCGTGCACGACGGCCGTGACCCCCACGGGCAGCCGCCCCGCCGCCCCGCCGTCGGTGACCACCGGTACCGCCCAGCGGACCGACCATGACGTCCGGGCGCGTTCCTCGGCGGGCCGGTCGGCGAGCAGCGCCTGGTCGAGTTCGCCGCCGGCGCCGGCGACCCGCCAGGCGCTTGGCACGCCGTTGACGGTGATGGTCGACCAGTTCGCCGTCGTGGACCGCGGTGAGCAGCCGGGTGGCGCCCCCGACGGTGATCTCGACGTGCGTGAGGGCCGGCAGCGCGAGCAGCAGCGCGGGCCCGGTCTCGGCGAGCAGCCGGGTGACGAGCTCAACGGCGGCGTCATCCCGCAGCGGCAGCTCGACCGCCGTGACGAACCCGTCGGGCAGCGCGGCGCCGACGGCAGAGAGCGGCTCGATCCGCGAACGGCAGCCGCAGGACCGGCACGTGGCCGGACCGCGCCTCGAGCTCGCCAGCCAGCGCCGGGACGGCGCGCGCCAGCTCCCGTGGTCCGCGTCCGCGACCAGCCGACGGGTCCGGTCGCCGACTGGATGCGCGGGGCGTCGCTGACCGCGACGACCGCCGCGAACCCGACGCCGAAACGGCCGACCGTCCCGCCGCCGGCGGCGTCGCCGCGCTTGCTCGACGCCCGCAGCGTCGACAGCGCCTCGACCCCGGCGGCGTCAAGCGGCGCCCCGGTATTCAGCGCGACGAGCACCCCGTCCCGCAGCGTCAGCCGCAGCCGCCCGGGCACGCCGGCGCGGACCGCCGCGTCCGCCGCGTTCTGCGCGAGCTCCACGACGACCCGGTCCCGGTACCCGCCGAGCGCGTAGTCCTCCTCCGCGTTGGCGTCCTCACGGAACCGGCTCGGCGACGCCGCCCAGGCGTCAAGCACCCGCGCGCGCAGCCCAGCCGTGTTGAAGGGGTCGGCGTCAAAGGAGTCCGGATCCGGCACCCCGACAGAGTAACGCGTGACCCGGCATGACTCGCGTTGTCAGGGGAAGGCGGAATTGAGGCGCGGGCGGCAGCGCCGTCAAGAGGGCGGCGCCCCCAGGTGCCCGCGCTGCGTCATAAGGCGCGAAGCCAGGACATGAAGACGGAGGAGTGACCCCAGATGGTGAGGTTCCGGACTAGGACCAGGGTCAGTGAGACGGTCAAGGTCGGCCCGTTCCGCTTCCGGCTCAGCAAGCCGCTCGGGCGGGGCCGCACGTGGGGCTCGGTCGGCACGCGGGCGGCAGCGCGGACGGGTGACCTTCAGCACGCCGTTCGGCGGAGCGCGCCGCCGGAACGGCCGCAGGCTGCGCTGGCGGTAACGGACGCGCCAGCCGGGGATGGTGAGCCTGTAGGGCGAGCTCTACACTCGTCGCATGGCCAGGTACTTCGACATCCATCCGGCCAACCCGCAGCGTCGCGCGATCACTCAGGTCGCCGACGTCGTGCGGGAGGGCGGCGTGATCGCCTACCCGACGGACTCCTGCTACGCCCTCGGCTGCCAGCTCGGCAACAAGGACGGCATCGAGCGGATCAGGTCGCTCCGCCAGCTCGATGACCGGCACCACCTCACGCTGGTGTGCCAGGACTTCGCGCAGCTCGGCCAGTTCGTGCACGTGCCGAACCGCGTGTTCCGTGCCATCAAGGCGGCGACGCCAGGCAGCTACACCTTCATCCTGGCCGCGACGAAGGAGGTGCCCCGCCGCCTGCAGCACCCGGGCAAGAAGACCATCGGCGTGCGGATACCGGACCACCTGGTGACCCAGGCGCTGCTCGCCGAGCTGGGCGAGCCGCTCGTCTCGAGCACGCTGCTGCTGCCCGGCCAGGACGAACCGATGACCCAGGGCTGGGAGATCAACGAGCAGCTCGGCGATGCGGTCGACGCGGTGATCGACTCGGGTGACTGCGGCACCGAGCCGACCACGGTGATCGACTTCTCCAGCGGCGAGCCGGAGATCGTGCGCCGCGGCGCGGGCGACCCCTCGGACTTCGAGTGACCGGGTCGGCGGAGCCCGCAGCCGTTCCGGATACTTGTTCTTAACCTCACCGAGGGCGTGAATCCGGGCGGTCACGAGACGGAGCCGGTAACGTGAGCGGGTGACGTCCTGGGCTGATCACGCCATCTTGTGGCAGGTGTACCCGCTCGGTTTCACCGGCGCGGAGCGGTCGGCGCTGCCCGCGGGCCAGCCGGCCAGGCACCGGCTGCGGCACCTGGAGGCATGGCTTGACTACGCGGTCGAGCTCGGCTGCAACGGGCTGCTGCTCGGCCCGGTCTTCGCCGCGCAGACCCACGGGTACGACACCGTCGACCACTTCAGGATCGACTCCAGGCTCGGCGACGATGACGATTTCGACGCCCTGGTGAGCGCCGCCGACCAGCGGGGCCTGCGGCTGATCCTCGACGGCGTGTTCAACCACGTCGGCCGCGAGTTCCCCGCCTTCAAGGCCGCGGTCGCCGGCGGGCCGGCCACGCCGGCCGCGCGCTGGTTCAGGCGGACGGCGGACGGGTCGGACTACGCGGTCTTCGAGGGCCACGGCCAGCTCGTCGAGCTGGACCATGACGAGCCCGCCGTGCTGTCCTACGTGATCGAGGTGATGACCCACTGGCTGGGCCGGGGCGCGGGCGGGTGGCGGCTTGACGCCGCGTACGCGGTGCCGCCGTCGTTCTGGGCGAAGGTGGTGCCCGCCGTCCGTGAGGCGTTCCCCGGTGCCTGGTTCCTCGGCGAGATGATCCACGGCGACTACGCCGCCTACGCGGCCGAGGCCGGGCTCGACTCGATCACCCAGTACGAGGTGTGGAAGGCGATCTGGTCCTCGCTCAACGACCGCAACTTCTACGAGCTCGACCACGCGCTCGGCAGGCACAACGCGTTCATGGACGGGGAGCTGGCGCAGACGTTCGTGGGGAACCACGACGTGACCCGGCTGGCGATCGGCGCTGAACGACGAGCGTCACTTCTCGCACGCCCTCGCCGTCCTGTTCTGCATCGGCGGCGTGCCGAGCGTCTACTACGGCGACGAGCAGGGATTCCGCGGCCTCAAGGAGCACCGCGAGGGCGGCGACGACGAGATCAGGCCCGCGTTCCCCGCCACCCCCGCCGGGCTGCTGCCCGACGGGTGGCGCTATTACCGGCTGCACCAGCGGCTGATCGGCTTCCGCCGGCGTCACCCGTGGCTGGTCCGGGCGCGCAGCGTGGCCGAGCACCTGGAGCCTTCCGCGCTGGCCCTGCGGCTGCGCGGCGAGGCGGGTGGCGAGCAGGCCCTGTTGCTGCTCAACACGGGCGACGCCGAGTTCCGGTTCGCCGTGGACGCCGGCGGCCTGTCCGTCGCGGAGACGGCGGAGGCGAAGCGCGGGCGGGTGGCCTCCGATCCGCTGCTCGTCCCGCCGCATTCCTGGACGATCCTCGCCTGACCGGTCGTTCTTCCCCCGTTAGCGGCCGGGGTCGGCGTACCCGTTGGTGTAGGCATAGTGGATCGCCTGCACCCGATCGCGCGAGCCGGTCTTGGCGAAGATGCGGTTGACGTGCGTCTTCACGGTCGCCTCGCTGACGAACAGGGTGCGGGCGATCTCGCGGTTGGACTGCCCGGCCGCGATGAGGCGCAGCACCTCGACCTCACGCGGCGTGAGGCCCTCGGCCCCCGGTGCCGCCTGACCAGGCGCCCGGCCGGGCGCCCCGGTGCCGGTCGGCCCCGTGTCGGCAAGCCCCTCGTTGGCAGGCCCCGGGGAGCGGGTCGCGGCGCTGAGCAGCCGCTGCTGGACGGTCGGGTCGAGCACCGCCTGGCCGGCCGCGGCGGCCTCGATGGCCCGGCCGATTTCGGCCCGCGTCGCGTCCTTGGTCAGGAAGCCGAGCGCGCCGGCCCGCAGCGCGCCGATGATCGACTCGTCGTCGGCGTAGGTCGTGAGCACGACGACCCGGGTGCCCGGATGCTCGGCGGTGATGCGCGCCGTGGCGGCGACGCCGCCGAGGCGGGGCATGTTCAGGTCCATGAGGACGACCCGCGGCCGCGTCGCGGCGACCAGGTCGACAGCCGCCTCGCCGTCGGCCGCCTCGCCCGCCACGGTGATGCCGGGCAGCGTCCCCAGCAACAGCACCAGCCCCTCACGGACCGCCGACTGGTCGTCCGCGACCACGACGGTGACGGGATCGCCTGACAGGTCATCGGTCATGCGCCGATTCTCTCGCAGGCTGGTGATCTTGTCCCGTGGCTTAGCCGGGGAGCCTGAGGAGCACGGTCCACCGGCCGTCGGCCGCCGCGGCGGTCAGCGTGCCGTCCGCGAGCGCGGCCCGTTCGCGCAGCCCGGTCAGCCCGTAGCCGGTGCCGGCGTGGGTGAGCGGTCCCTCCGTTCCCGCTGCGGGCAGCGGGTTGCTGACGCGCAGGGTCATCTCCTCGGAGTTGTACGTCACCGTGACGGTTACCGGCTGGCCCGGCGCGTGCTTGCGCGCGTTCGTGAGCGCCTCCTGCGCCGTCCGGTAGGCGGTCAGCGCCCGCTCCGCCCCGAGCGGCCAGGGAGTCCCGGCGACCGTGAACTCGACCGCCGCGTCACCGGCCGCGCGTTGGTCTTCCGCCAGCGCCCGCAGCCTGGAGGTGAGCCGCTCGGCGGGCGGCGCGGCGGGACCCACGGGGTCGGTGGGACCAGTGTCGGTGGGGTCGGCGGGCGCCCCGGCCGCGCCTCGTACCGGGCCCGCGCGCTGGAGAAGTCGTCGCGGAGCGCGAGGATCGCGCGGCGCGTCTCCGCCATGCCCTCCTTGGTGAGCGCCCCGGCCCGCTCGACGCACTCCACGACCTTGGCCAGCTCGGGCCCCTTGTCGGGCACCGCGTCGAGCAGCCCCTCGGCCGCCTGCAGGTTCACCGACACCGCGGCGAGCGCGTGCGCGAGGACATCGTGGATCTCCCTGGCGATCCGTGCCCGCTCCGCGAGCGCCGCCGCCTGGGTCTCGGCGGCGTGCGCCCGCCGGGCCTGCTCAAGCGCCTGCTCGGCCTCGACGGCCCGCAGCAGGTAGGCGCGCCGGGTGAGGCCGAACGCCCAGATGCCGATGAAGCCGCAGGTCCAGCCGATGATCGCCTCAGGTGCGGCGTCGCTCACGAGCCCCGCGATCAGGAACGCCGCGACCGTCTCGGCGACGATCGCCGCCGATACTTCGGTCGACAGCCGCGCGCCCGCGGATACCGCGACGACCATGCCGACCGCGACCGCGGTGCTGAGCGAGGACAACCCGGCCAGCGCGCCGCCCGCCGCTCCCATGAGGGCAAGCATGACGATCCATAGCCGTGGCCGCTCCCCCGCGAAGGTCCAGATGCCCCAGGCCACGGCGGAGATGGCGAGCGTCACGGCGATCGCGATGCCCCGCCCGGGCCCGCCAAGGTGCGGTGTGGAGAACGGAACGGTGACGATCACGATGACCAGGACGATAAGCCGGACGACCTGGACCGCGAGCGGCACCTCGATCGGGCCGATCGTCGGCCCGCTCCTGAGCTCGGCCAGGAAACCCGCCGGCCGGACGGGCTCGCCGTCACCCGCGCCGGTCGAGCCGCCGCTGGCCCCGTCGCCGCGGGCGGGCCGGGAGCTGAGCAGGCGTCGTGCGTAGTAGGCCAGAACCACGTCTCTTAACGTATCCGGAGCCATCCCTGCGCATGCGGCTCCGCCGGGTGGATCCAGGGTGGAGAGGCGGTGGAGAGGCGGCCTCAACCCGGTCTCCACCCCGGATCGAGCCGCGGTCCGACGCGCGGCGAGGGCCGTCTCCGTAGCGTGATTGACGTAACGACAACGACCCCCCAGGCAACCCGGAGGAGTTCCCATGGACGCCAGCGTGTGGATCCCGCAAGTCGCCATCCTCGGCGTCGTGCTCTTGTCGGACTACGGCGTCCGGAAGATCACGACTTCGCGGCTGATCCGTCCGTTCATCACCGCGATCATCATCGTCCCGTTCTTCTTCAAGGGCGGCGCCGTCTCCGGCAACGGACTGCTCATCGAGGTGGCCGGGGCCCTGGCGGGCATCGCCCTCGGCGTGCTCGCCGCGTCGCTGATGCGCGTCTTCACCGACCCTGCCTCCGGCCGGCCCGCCACCCGGGGCGGCCTGCCGTACTGCTTGTTCTGGGTCGTGATCGTGGCCGCCCGGCTGTACTTCGCCTACGGTGCGCAGCACGTGTTCAGCCGGCCGCTGGGCGAGTGGCTGTCCACCAACCACATCACCGTTGACGCGCTGACCGCCGCCATCATCTTCTTCTCCGTGGCCATGCTGCTTGGCCGCACGGGGGCCCTCGCGCTTCGCGCCCGCCGGGCCGGCGACGGCCGTCCCGTCACCGCCGCCAGGGCCTCCGCCCCGGTCAGGTAACCCGGCCGCCGGAGCGCCTGCCCGGGACCCCGTGGTCCCGGGCAGGGACCGCGCCGCAACCACGGAGCACCCTGGAGCAGTGCCCGGGAGCGCGGGCTGACGCTGCTCGGTGACGCTAGTCGTGGCCAAGGCGCTTGAGCGTCTCGGAGACGTGTCCTTCCGCGCCCCCGGCGCCGCCCGACCCCGCCGAGACCGAGTGCGCGTAGTCCGAGTCCATGTACTCGCGCAGGAAGCGCACCGTGTCGCCGTCCACCTGGATGATGAAGACGTACTCGTTCTCGTAGTTGTTGCCGTTCAGCAGCATGCCGCGGGCCGTGGTCTCCACCGCCACCCAGTCGCCCTCGCCGATCAGGCGGCGGATCTCGACCTTGGGGTCGCCGGGCTCGAACAGCCCCTCGCGGATAGGCTGGAGGAAGTCGTCGATGATGCCCTTCCGCCCCCGCTGGGCCGGCAGGCCGCGGGCCACGTCATTGACCTGCCAGACCGAGTCGTCGGTGAAGAACTCGCCGATCGCCGCGAAGTTCCCGCTACCGAGCGTTTCGAAGAATCGCCGCACCACATCCTTGGGGTCGGACATCGTGACCTCCTAGAGCGAACTAGACCGAACTAGACCGAGCCGGAGCGGATTACCTCCGCCCCGCGTCGAGCCTCAGCGGACCGCGACCGCGTTCGCGGGCGAGCCGACCGCCCCGGTCACGTTGAGCGGCACCGCCACGAACAGGAACTCGTAGCGCCCGTCCCGCTGGCACGCCGCGGCCAGCGCGCCGAACGAGAACAGCTCGCCGATCGCCATCCCGAGGCCCGCGATGAGCCGCCCGTGCAGGAACCCGTCCGACGGGTCGGCGGGCACCACCTCGACGGCAGGGTTGTCACAGGCGACCGCCGCGACACCGGAGTCCCAGAGGAAACGCGCCATCGCTTCGCTGCCCGCGAGGCCCGCGGACGCGTAGCCGCTCACTTCCTGCATGCCGTCGGCCAGCTCGGCCCGCGCGGCCGGGTCCAGGCTCAGGTACTTCTCCGTCCACCCGGTCCGCACGCACAGGATGTCGCCGCCCCGGAGCGAGACGCCCTGGGCCCGCAGCGCGGCCGACAGGTCATCGGGCCGGAAGGGCACCCGGGTGAACGGGTCGTAGCCGGCGTCGGTGCCTTTATCGGGCAGCCCGGGGGCCCGCGACGCTAGGTCGACGAGCACTCCGCGCCCGACGATGCCGCGTTCCGCCCAGTGATGGATGCCAAGCGGCTCGAGGTCGTCGGACGGCTGCCCGCGCCACCCGCCGTACCAGCCGTCCGGCGACCCGACGTGCCGTAGCCCGTCCCATTGCGACGAGCACTGCAGGTAGAACCCGTCGACCCAGTCATCCCAGGCGGTGGGGCCCATCGGGGTGAAGGAGTGGCTGAATCCCTTCCGGCCGAAGAACGGGGGGTCTGGCAGCCCGAGCGGCAGCGACACGCCGATCCGCTCGCCCGTCCGCACGCAGCCAGCGGCCGCCGCCACCGCCGGGCCGGTCAGCCGGTTCAGCGTGCCCAGGTTGTCGCCGCGGCCCCATACGTCCCACGCGTGCTGTACCCCGTTGCCGGGCAGCCGGGGGAGTGAGTCGAACGGGGGAATGACAGCGTCGTCGGTCACATTCGCGACGTTACCGGACCCGCCGCCCCTGGCAATGGGGTCGCGGTACTGAGTAAGCCGCACCCGTTCTGGCTGCTCATGGGGTTGACTTTTGCCTAAACCGGGCACGCCCACTCGTCCGGGCTGAGCACCGGCTCGCCGCCGGCGGCGCCGGGCGGCGGGAAGTGCACCTTAAGCGTGAAGGCGTGCGGTGTGGGGCCGTGGGCGCGCAGGTGCCGCACCCGGTCCTCGGCCTCCGTGATGGTCGGGATGTGCCCGCGCGGCACCCACCACAGCGCGAGGTAGGCGTCCTTCAGCCGCTCGAACCACTCGCGGCGCCGCCGGAGGACCTCCCGGTGCGCGTCGCCGTACACGAAGGCGGCGAGGGCCTCGACCGACTCCCAGACGGACATGTTGATGAGGATGCCGCCGTCCGAGCCCTCGGCGTCGCCTTCGAACGCGCGCAGCGCGGTCGAGTTCCCGTCCTCGGTCTGCAGCCGCCACACGAAGCCTGGCGCGCCGTCCGCGACCGCGTTGACGGGATCGAGCCACGCCACGAAGTCGGCGAGCTGCGGGCTGTCAAGCGGCGCGACGAGCCGTCCGATGTTCACCTGCGCGACCACGTACTCCATGCCTGCCCCTCCGGGTTGGCGCGCCATCCGGCGCTAAGCACCAAAAAGCAGTATTACCACTTACAGTCCAACCTACAGGCACAGGCCGCCTCGCGCCAGAGGGCAGGCGGGCGCGGGGCGCCGGCTCGGGTGCCGACCCGGTGCGGGTACCCGGCATATCTGACTCTTACTCCAGCGGGCCCCTCGGCGCCAGGAAGCGCCTTGCTATCTTGAAAGCCGACATATCCGTAGCGGCGCAGTATTGTGCACATTAACCGCATCGGTCCCAATGGTAACAATTGCCGAGGCGTCGGTCGCCGCCCGAGGAATGGCGACCCGGAATGGACGGTCGTGCGGATGCTGAAGTCGTCATGCGCAAAATCAAGCACAATCTTCCACAAACGCAAGAAACGAGGATTTGCCGCTGGGCGCTGAATTTTCGTGCACTGGCATGCTAATCTGGTCCCGTGCGCGAAGTCGGCCGCGGCGCCGCAGACGCTCGACTGCAAGACCCTGATCCTGTCGGTCGCCTCCTTGAACAACTCCTCCCGGTCAAACCGGCGATAGCGCTTGGCGGTGAACTCGGCCCGCTCGATCAGCCGGTTTATATACGCGTCGGGGTCCTCTATCTCCGGCGAGCCTGACATGCCCGGCCGGCGTTCGCCCATCCTGGTCAGCGTCGCGCCAAGCGGTTCAAGGAATCGGCCTGACCCGCTGCCAGTCCGGAATGACATCGGCGATCGGCCCGCGGCCCGCGGGCCGCAGTTGCTCCCAGACGCTGCCGTTGACCCAGCGGTTGAGGACGTCGCACGCTTCGGCGCACGCCTGAGCCAGGAGTTCGTCCTGCTTTTCCGCGGGGAGCGGGGACTGCGCGGAACTGCGGAGGAGCGCCTCAGATATGTGCAGCCGTAGCGTCGCGATCTCATCGAGGCTCACATTTTCCGTCATTAACATCCTCCCGTGGCTAGCCGGCGGACGCCGCTATGCCGCGCTAATTCATCCTCGTTGTAGCGGATTCGTCGGAGTCTGATCTCGCAACTGGGCGAATTTCCGACTCCTCGGCAAGAAACAACAAACATTGGCATGACCCAACAGTTATTATGGACTATTCTGGCTGCGTGCTCGCAGGTATCATTAATGCTAAATCATCGTCGCGCACTCAAGCGTAATCCGTCGCGGGGGGCGACGCGAATGGTGGAACGAATTAATGACGGTCCTGTTCCGCCGGTGCCCGGTGGTCAGGACTTAGCGTGGAAATGGGCCGGAATAGGTCGACATAGATAGGCGTGCGCATGAGCTACTGTCCGACGTGCGGGCGGCAGCGTACCAGCCAGGCTCGGTACTGCGGCGGCTGCGGGCGCGACTTCGGCGTTGCGGTGATGGCCGCGAGCTCGGCACCGGCCAGCGCGATGCCCCCGGCCGAGACTGCCGTCGAGTCGCCGCGCTCGGACCCGCCGACCGAAGAGCCGCCGCCGACGGTGACCGTCACGGCAGGCCGGCGGCTGGCGCCCTCGTCGGCCCCGCCGGACGCCTCGCCCGCCGTCCTGGTCGACGTTGGTCCCGCCGCCGTCGGACCGGCCCGTCGAGCTGCCGACCCCAGAGCGCGAGGGCCGCGGGCCCGCGCTGTGGATCCTCATCGCGGTTATCGTGCTGATCGCAGTTGGCGGCGGCACGTTCGTGCTGGTGAAGAACCTCAACGAGCGGGCGTCGGCGGGAGCGGGCGGCAGCACGCCCACGCGGACGGCGGGAGCCACCACGCCCCCGGCCCAGCCTGCCACCACGCAGCCCGCGAGCCTGCAGCCGTCCGCTTCCCCGTCCGCGTCGGCGTCCCCGTCCGTGTCGCCCTCGCCGTCGGTGTCGCCGAGCGTGGTCAGCATCGGTCCGGCGGTGACGAATGCCCCGCCAGGGGTGGAGGTGGTGCTAAGCCATTACTTCCAGGGGATCAACCAGCGCGATTACGCGGAGTACGCAAGCTCGCAGACCGCGAAGGGCAAGGATGACCAGCCTGAGTCGTCCTTTGCCGCCGGCTACGCGACGACGAAAGACACGGGGATGACGCTAACGTCGCTGGCCTCCACCGGGAGCGGAGACCTGACCGCCACCGTCACATTCACGAGCCACCAGGCGGCTTCCGACAGCGTCGACGGCAGCGCGTGCAACGACTGGACGCTCAACCTCTACCTCGTCCCGGACGGTGCGGGCTACCTGATCACGCCGGCCCTGCCGGACTACGAGCCCAGCTACGCGGACTGCTGACGCGTGCCTCAGCGCAGGTACGAGGCGCCGTTGAGGTCGAGGACGGCGCCGCTTGACCAGGCCGCCTGGGGGGAGGCCAGGTAGACGACCGCCGCCGCGATCTCCTCGGGCGTCGCGACCCGGTTAAACGGGGACTGCGCGCGGATGGCGTCGCCGGCCGGCGTGGCGAGTTCCTCGGCCGTCATGTCTGTCTGCACGTAGCCGGGGGCGACCGACGCGACGGTGATCCCGTGCGGCGCCAGTGCCACGGCCAGGGACTGGCCGAAGGCGTGCAGCCCCGCCTTGCTCGCCCCGTACGCCGGGTGCGTCGGCTCGCCGCGGTAGGCGCCGCGCGACCCCACGTTCACGATCCGCCCGCCCCCGCCCTTCCGGTCGCTCGTGCCGGCGGCCATGTGCCTGACGGCGCACCAGGTGGCGTTCGCGGCGCCGACGAGGTTAACGCCGAGCGTCGCCTGCCAGGCTGCCTGCCATTCCGCGTAGGAGGTGCCGAGCACCGGGTGGTCAACGTAGATCCCGGCGTTGTTGACCAGCACGTCAAGCCCGCCGAGACCGTCGGCCGCCTCGTCGACCATGGACCTGACGGCGTCGGGGTCGGCCAGGTCGGCCTGGACCGTCACGTGCCCCGCGCCGGGCAGCGAGTCCCGCAGCGCGTCCGCGGCTGCGACGCCTTCCCGGCAGTGCACGGCCACCCGGTCACCGCAGTCCGCGAACGCCCGTACGATCGACGCCCCGATACCTCGCGAACCACCTGTAACAAGAACCGCACGACTCACGCGGTGACTTTACCCCCTGCGGGGCCCGGCCGGTCTCAATCAGCCGCAGAGCTCAAGCAGCTTGGTCATCGTCGCCCAGTTGCGGGCGGTTCCGGTCACGCCGGCCTTGGGCGAGCTGACGATGCGCAGCACCGCGGCCGACAGGTCGCTGGTCCCGTACCCGGCGGGCGTGTGCAGGTAAAGCGTCCGGCCCACCGTCGTCGCCTCGTCCTTGGCGCCCTTGGCGGCCGCCTGCGCGGCCGCGGCGTCGAGCTTGGCCGTGAGTTCCGCTGCCGGGGGCGCGCTGAGCACGACGGCGTGCACCCGCTTCGGGTCGGGCTCGTCGGTGAACGGGTTGGCCGCGTGGATCTGGGCCAGCTCTTCCCTGGTCACCACGACGACGGGCGCGGTTACCCCGAGCGTGGACGCGATCGCCTCGGTCATAGCGCGCGCCACCGCGGCGGAGTCAGCGTCCGGCGGAGCGGTGAACAGCACGTTGCCGCTCTGGATGTACGTCACCACGTCCGTATGCCCGAGCTCCCCGACCAGCGCGCGCAGGTCAGCCATCGCTACCTTGTTCTTGCCGCCGAGGTTGATCCCTCGCAGCAGCGCGACGTGCGTAGCCATAGGGCTATTGTTCCCAAACCGCTCCGTGATCCGCTCCCTTTTTCGCGGCGACCCGCGCTGCGCCGCCGCTGCCGCCGCTGCCGCCGCTGCCGCCGCTCCCGTCACTCCCGGAGCCCCCGCAGCCCCGGCTCTGCCGCCCGAGCCGCTGCTCCTTCTGTCCATGAGTGCCCCAGGGGCAGAACCCGATGTCCCTGGGTGCCTCAAAGACACTAGAGCCGCCCGTGTGTGCCGCAAGGCTCGAATATGCGGTCCGCGTGTGCCGCGAGGCCACATCGACGGCGGCCTTGGGGCACTTATGGCTAGTGCCGTTCGGCCGCGGGGCACCCAAGGCCACAACGTTCCGGCCTTAGGGCACCCAGGACCGGAACCACTCTTGGCTTGGCGCTGGTCGCCAGGTCGCGATGGCCGCGACCGAACTGATAACAGCAAGAAGCACTCAGGCTCAAGCCGCGCCCGCGCCCGCGGGTGGCCCGTTCCCTGAGGCGCTTAGGCGGCCGCGGTGATGTCGGCGAGGGCGACGACGATGTTGTCGGGGCCGCCGGCCTCGTTGGCGAGCGCGATCAGGCGGCGGACGACCTCGGCCGGGGACCGGTCCTGGTCCGACATTGCCTGCCTGATCACCGAGTCGGGCACCACGTTGGTCAGGCCGTCGGAGGTGAGCAGGTACCGGTCGCCCGCCCGCGCCTCGAGCAGCGACAGGTCGGGCGTCGCCGCCATGCGCGCCTGCTCTTGCGGCAGCCCCGACTCGGCCATCTCGGCGCTCGACGCGCCGACCGCGCGCACCAGCATGGAGCGCTGCGGGTGCGATGCCGCCTCCTCCGGGGTGAGCCGACCCGTGTCGATCATCGACTGGGTGACCGAGTGGTCGTGGGTGATCTGGAACAGCCCTCCGTCGCGGAACAGGTAAGCGCGCGTGTCCCCGATGTGCACCAGCGCCAGCCGCGACCCGGACAGCACCATCGCGGTCAGCGTCGCCCCGCTGCCCGCCAGGCCGGGGTCCGACTCCGCGATGGACCGCACCGACGCACTCGCCGCCGAGACCGCGTCGGATAGCAGGTTGAGCAGGTCGGCGGGCACGGCGTCCGCTGACGGGCCCGACCCGGCGACCTCGCCGACGGTCGGCGGGTCAATGGACGCTGCCCCCAGGGGGCCCGGGGCGACGCCGCGCAGCGCGTCGATGGCCGCCGCGCTCGCCGCCTCGCCGGCCGGGCCGAACCCGTCGGCGACTGCCACCAGGCGGGGACCGGCGTAGCCGGCGTCCTGGTTGCGCGAGCGAACGCGGCCGATATCGGAAGCGGCGGCGTAGCGGATGGCGAGCGGGGTCCCGGGCGCCGCCGAAGCCACGGGCACGGCAGGCGGGACACGGGCGGGCTTGACTGGCTCAGGCATGGCGGTCGCTCCCTCAGTGAGGTAGGTGATGAGGAACTGAGCAAGCCGCTGACGTTCGGCGAAGTCCGCTTCCGTTGCCCGGAGGAAGGCCGCCACCGACGCGGCGGCCTCAGCCGGCGGTGACTCAACCACGGCGCTGATCGCGGCGAGCGGCAGGCCGAGCCGGCGCAGCCAGGCGACCAGCCGCGCGCGTTCCAGCTGGGACGGCGCGTAGTAGCGGTAGCCCGTCCACTCGTCGACGCGGCAGGGCCGGAGAAGGCCGAGCTGGTCGTACAGCCGCAGGGCCTTTGGCGACAGCCGGGATTCGCGAGCGAACTCGCCGATCGTCAGGAGCTTCACAGCCACCACCCTGAGCCTTGCCCTTGAGTCAAGGTCAAGCCCGCGCAAAAGGGCGCGCGGGGAGTTGAACCCCCGGTTACTGCCGGTAAGTCGCCAGGAACTCGCCGAGCCGGGTGACCGCGTCGGACAGCACCTCGACCGGGGCGAGGAACACGACCCGGATGTGGTCGGTCGACGGCAGGTTGAACCCGGTGCCGTGGGTAAGCAGCAGGTGCTGCTGCTCGAGCAGGTCGATGCACATCCGCTGGTCATCGGAGATCTTGTGCACCTCCGGGTCGAGCCGGGGAAACAAGTACAGCGCCCCGGCCGGCTTGTAGCAGTCCACGCCGGGGATCGCCGTCAGCTGTGACCAGGCAAGGTCACGCTGGTCGCGCAGCCGCCCGCCGGGCAGCAGCAGCGGCGTGATGTCGATGCCGCCGTCGAGCGCGGCGGGGATCGCGTGCTGCGCCGGGACGTTCGGGCACATCCGCATGTTGGCGAGCAGTTCGAGGCCCTCGCGGTACTCGACGACCGGCTCGCGGGGCCCGGAGACCACCAGCCACCCGGAGCGGAACCCGGCGAGCCGGTAGGTCTTCGACATGCCGCCGAGCGTGAGCACCGGCAGGTCGGGCGCGAGGGAGGCCGCGCTGTGGTGGACCGCCCCGTCGAACAGGATCTGGTCGTAGATCTCGTCGGCGAGCACCAGGAGGTCGTGCCGCCTGGCGACGTCGAGCAGCCCCTCCAGGGTCGAACGCGAGTAAACGGCCCCGGTCGGGTTGTTCGGGTTGATGATGACGAGGGCCCGCGTCCGCGGCGTGACGAGCGAGGAAACATGCTCGACGTCCGGATTCCAGTCGAGGTCCTCCGCGCACCGGTAGTGCACCGCCCGACCGCCGCCGAGGTTCACCGCGCCGGTCCACAGCGGGTAGTCGGGGGCGGGGACGAGGACCTCGTCGCCCGGGTTGAGCAGCGCCTGGAGCGCCATCACGATCAGCTCGGACACGCCGTTGCCGAGGTACACGTCATCGGGCGTCACGCCGACCACGCCCAGTTTGGCGCCGAAGTACCTGGCCACCGCCTCCCGCGCGGGGGCGATGCCGCGCGCGTCGCTGTACCCCTGCGAGTCCGCGATAGAGGCGGTCACCCTGGCGAGCACCGCGTCCGGCGTGAACAGCCCGAACGGCGCCGGGTTGCCGATGTTCAGCTTGATGATCTCGTGCCCTTGCGCCTCAAGCTCGCGAGCTCGCGCCAGGACCGGTCCGCGAATGTCGTAACGGACGTCGGCCAGCCTGCTCGCCTGAGACACCACCGTAGGCCTCCAGAGTTCGTGATTCGCGTTCATGACAGCGGATCCGCACGTCAGGCGGACCCGTTGCCCGAATGTTACCGGCTGCCCTCCCGCGCCCACGATTATTTAATGGCCTTGAAATGGCCCTAGGGCGCGTCAGGCCGACACGGGCCGCCCGGTGATCCGCTCGAAAAGCTCCGCGTAGCGGGCGGTCAGCACCGCGAGGACGTCGTCGGGGATCTCCGGCCCGGGCTCGGTGCGGTCCCAGCCGATGGACGTCGACCAGTCACGCAGGTACTGCTTGTCGAAGGAGTGCTGCGGACGGCCGGGGGAGTAGGAGTCGGCCGGCCAGAAGCGGGACGAATCAGGGGTGAGCACCTCGTCGGCGAGGACCAGCGTGCCGTCCTTGGCCCAGCCGAACTCCAGCTTGGTGTCCGCGACGATGATGCCGCGCTCGGCGGCCAGCTCGGCCCCGCGCCGGTACACCTCCAGCGTGATCCGCCGCAGCTCGCTCGCGGCCTGCGCGCCGACGACGGCGGCGACCTCGTCGAACGTCATCGGCTCGTCGTGGCCGGCCGCCGCCTTCGTGGTGGGGGTGAACACCGGCTCCGGCAGCTTCGACGCCTCGACGAGGCCGGGCGGCAGCGGCACGCCGGAAACGGCGCCCGTCTCGTTGTAGGCGGCCAGGCCCAGGCCGGCCAGGTAGCCGCGGGCGATGCACTCCACCGGGACCATCTCAAGTCGCTGGCAGCGGATGGCGCGGCCCGCCCACTCCGGCGGCACGTCGGTCGCGGAGATCACCTGATTGGGCACGATGTCGCCGAGCCGGTCAAACCACCACAGGGACAGCTGGGTCAGCACGCGCCCTTTGCCCGGCACCGGCGTCGGCAGCACCACGTCGTAGATGGAGATCCGGTCGGAGGCGACGAGCAGCAGGTCATCGCCGTCGGCGTAGACCTCGCGCACCTTCCCCGAGTGAATAAGCTCCACGATCGAACCCCCTGTGCGTTATCGGCCCGTGCTGCCAGCACCGGCCGCCCGAGCCTGGTAAGCGTACTATCGCGGGCAGGCGTACGATCAGGTGGCATGGCAGGAAGCACGGCTGGCAGCCGCGAGAGCGGCGAATACCTGCAGGTACAGACAACGACGGACTCCCGGGCCGAGGCGATGGAGCTGGCCAAGGCGGCGGTCGAGGCGCGGCTGGCCGCGTGCGGCCAGGTTGCCGGGCCGGTCGCGTCCACGTACTGGTGGAACGACGAGCTTGAGCGCGCGGAAGAGTGGTTTGTCTTCTTCAAGCTCCCCGCCGACCGCTACGAGGCGCTCGCCGAGTTCCTTGCCGAGCGGCACAGCTACGACGAGCCGGAGATCCTCGCGACGCCGTTCGTGGCGGGATCGCCGTCGTTCCTCGGCTGGATCACCGACGAGACCCGCCCCCGGGACCCGGATGCACCGGGTGACTCCGACGTCCCGCGGCCACGCGACGCCAAGGCGTCCGGCGCGCCCGACCCGGCTAGGTAGGCGGGGGAACGTTCCAGCTGAGGATCACGGGGTCGTCGTGCTCCGTGCCGAGGGTGGAGACCGTGCCGGTGTCCAGCCGGAACAGCTTCCCGTCGACCGGCGGCAGGCCCAGCCAGCGGGCCGTCAGCACGCGCAGCACGTGACCGTGCGCGACCAGGGCGACGTCGCCGTCCGCGAGCAGCGGCTCGGCCTGCGCCAGGACCCGGTCGACGCGCTCGCCGACGTGCGCGATGGTCTCCCCCGGGTGGGCCGCGTCGCCGGGGATGACCCCGTCCCGCCACAGCGACCAGCCCGGCCGCTCCTTCTGGATGTCCGCGGTCGTGATGCCCTCATAGCCCCCGTAGTCCCATTCCCACAGGTCGGGGTCGGTCTTCGTCACCGTGAGGCCCGCGAGCGCGGCCGTGCGCTGCGCCCGCTGCGCCGGGCTCGCGAACACCGCGACGAGGCGGTCGCCGGCGAGCCGCTCGCGGACCATCGGCGCGAGCGCCGCCGCGCCCGCGGCTCCTTTCGCGGTGAGCGGGACGTCGGTCCGCCCGGTGTGCTTGCCCGCCCGAGACCACTCGGTCTCCCCGTGCCGCAGCAAGATCAGCTCTCCCATCGCACCATCATCCCAGCTAGTCCTCCAACCGACAGTTCCGCTACAGCAGGCGGCGGAGGCGGAACAGGTCCTTCATCGACGCCTCGATCTTGATCCGGCCCGACATCCAGGCGCGCGCGATGTTCATCGGCTGCTCCGCCAGGGCGACCACCTCGTCGCTCTTGCCGGTCAGCCGGATGTCCGCGGGCGGGTCGCCAGGCGCGGCCTCCCGCACCGGGTCGCCGCCCGAGCCGAGAAGGGTCACGAACGTGACGTTAAGGTCCGGAATGGTCACGCTGATCGTCCGGTTCCCGAAATACTGCTCCCGCTCGGCGGGGCTTAGCTCCGACAGCCGGCCCGCCAGCTTCTGCAGTGCCGTGCGGCACTCTTCGGCCGTGCTCATGTGCGCCTCGCTCCTCGTTCGGCGGTACCGTTCACGCGGGAGGGTAGCGTACCGCGCGACCAGCCGGGTGACCCGAGCACGGGAGGGGATAGAAAAACGATGGATCCAGAACGAGTTCGGCCTGCTCTCGCCCCCACCGGTGACTCTCGCGTCGACGCGGCCGTCAGCGGGCTCGCCTCCCTTGAGGACGTGGACCTCGCCGAGCGGCCCGCCGTCCTGGAGGGAGTCCACGACCGGCTGCGCGAGATCCTCGGCGAGCTGGGCGAGCCGGCCAGGCCAGGGCCTGGCGGCCCCGCGCGGCCCGGCGAGCCTGGCCGACCCGGCGAGCAGGACGAGCTGGGCAGCACCGTCCAGCCGCGGCCAGGGCAGCCCCGGCCCGGGGTCCCCGGCCCCGGCTCCTGGCCCCGGCGGCCAGGTGCCTGACGCAACGACCCGGTCCCGCGACATGCTTCTCGTGCCCCCGAGTGCCGTTGGACGGCGGCCGTGACGGTGCGGGGGCGGCTGGACGCGGAGCTCGTCCGGCGGGGCCTTGCCAGGTCGCGGGAGCAGGCCGCGGAGCTGATCGCGGCGGGCCGTGTCGCGGTCGGCGGGCAGGTGGCGTCCAAGCCCGCCACCCAGGTAGCCAGGGACGCGCCGGTTACCGTGGCGGACGATGCCGACGCCGGGCCGCAGTACGTGTCGCGCGGCGGGCACAAGCTCGCCGGCGCGCTCGCGGCGTTCCCCGGCTTCGCGGTGGCGGGCAGGCGCTGCCTCGACGCGGGCGCCTCCACCGGCGGCTTCACCGACGTGCTGCTGCGCGCGGGCGCGGCGCACGTGGTCGCGGCGGACGTCGGGTACGGCCAGCTCGCGTGGTCGCTCCGCACGGACGACCGGGTCACGGTGCTCGACCGGGTGAACGTGCGCTCGCTCGACCCGGCCCTGGTGGCGCCGCCGCCCGGCGTGGTCGTGGCCGACCTGTCGTTCATTTCGCTCTCCCTGGTGCTGCCCGCGCTCGTGGCGTGCGCGGCGCCCGACGCGGACTACGCGCTCATGGTCAAGCCGCAATTCGAGGTTGGCAAGGGCCGGGTCGGCGCGGGCGGTGTCGTGCGGTCCCCGGAGGACAGGGCCGCCGCGGTCCGCTCAGTCTGTGACGCCGCTTGGTCACTGGGGCTGGGTGTAAGAGGTGTGACGGCAAGTCCGCTGCCCGGGCCATCGGGGAACGTGGAATACTTCGTCTGGTTCCGGCGTGGCGCGCCCCCAATGGACGAGGTTGCCCTGCGTAACGCGATCGAGTCAGGCCCGCAGTTATCGTTCGCTGGGGCGATCCCGCCAGCCCTGCTGCGGCGAGGACGGGCCTGGCCGCAGCGGGCATGATCGTCTCGCGTCGGCGCACTGGCGCGTGCCGATGGCTGCTTCTTCCGGAACGCCCGGACGGAAGGGGAGGAGAACGAACGATGGGAGAGACCCGTACCCGTGGCTGCTGAGGCCCGTCACGCACGCTCCGTCGCAGCGCCCAGGAGCGGCCCCGCTCCCAGGCGGACATTTCTAGCCAAGACCTTCAACGAGCGGTATCCGCGTGCTCACGCTGTCACGGCGGCGCGGTAAGTTGCACCCGATGGGTGATTCGAAGCGGACGATGCTGGTGGTCGCGCACACCGGCAAGGAAAGCTCGCGTCGCAGCGCGACCCAGGTCATCGAGCGGCTGACCGCCGCGGGCATCGCGGTGCGGGTGACCGAGGCCGAGGTCCCGGCCCTCGAGTGCGTCGGCGCGGCCGTTGTCCCGTTCGGGCCTGAGGCCGCCGAGGGAGCGGAGCTGGTCATCGTCCTGGGCGGCGACGGGACGCTGCTGCGGGCCGCGGAACTGGCCCGTCCCACGGGCACCCCGCTAATCGGGGTCAACCTCGGTCACGTCGGCTTCCTCGCCGAGGCCGAGCCCGACGGGCTCACCCAGACCGTGGACCGGCTCCTCGCTGGCGACTACCGCGTCGAGGAGCGGATGACCCTCGACGTGGTAGCCAGGGACAACGGCACCCGCATCGCCAGCACCTGGGCGCTGAACGAGGTCACCGTGGAAAAGGCCGCCCGTGAGCGGATGATCGAGGTCGTCATCGAGGTGGACGGCCGCCCGCTGTCCCGCTGGGGCTGCGACGGCGTGGTCTGCGCCACGCCGACCGGGTCGACCGCTTACGCGTTCTCGGCAGGCGGCCCGGTGGTCTGGCCCGAGGTGGAGGCGCTGCTCATGGTGCCGCTCGCGGCGCACGCGCTCTTCGCCAGGCCCCTCGTCGTTTCCCCGCACTCGGTGCTAGCGGTGGAATTGGTTCGCGAGCTCGGCGACCAGGCGGGAGCCGAGGCGCACGGCCCCGGCAACCGGCACCGGCGACCATACCTACGGCCTTGAGTCGGAGCGGGCGGTGCTGTGGTGTGATGGCCGCCGCAGGTTCGACCTGTCGCCCGGCGCCAGGATCGAAGTGCGCAGGGGCGAGCTTCCTGTTTTGCTCGCCCGGGTGCACGACCTGGGCGGCCAGCCCGCCGGCGGTGAGTTCACCGACCGCCTCGTGGCCAAGTTCGACCTTCCCGTCAGCGGCTGGCGGGGCCGCCCGGGCCGGTCCGGCCGCTAGCAGTCGCCGCGCGCCCTCCGGCTCGCCGGGGTGCTCCCTCGCTCCTCAGTCCGAAAACACCGGCGCGCCCCTTCGACTCGCGCTCTTTTCCTTCGGAAATGTTTGCTTGAGAGTGCCGTGCCCGGCGACACTGGATACAAACATTTAAGCGAAAGGATCGCGGGTACCGGTGCACCGCGGGCACGCCGGATTGGCCGTCGGCGACGGGAGTGTCGGCAATGGCTTGTACGGTGAGGCATAGCGGACAGGCGGCAGGCACCGGGACATTCCGTCGTGCGACGGCCGTGATTGAGTGCGCCGAGGCGGCCGGGAGAGCAGTGAGCGCCCCCAAGGCGAGTGCGAGAAACACGGTAAAGTCGGCCTTGCCACCGGGCGGGGCGGGTTGGGGTCGAGAAGGAGACGGCTGGCGGTCATGCTTGAGGAAGTGCGCATCACCGGGCTCGGGGTCATCAACGACGCGCTGCTTGAGCTCTCACCCGGCTTCACGGTCCTGACCGGCGAGACGGGCGCGGGCAAGACCATGGTCGTGACCGGTCTCGGGCTGCTGTTCGGCGGCCGCGCGGACCCGGCCAGGGTCCGCCCCGGCGCGCAGCGCGCCTCCGTCGAGGGGCGCCTCCGCACCGACCCGCGCGGCAAGGTCGCCCAGCAGGTCGAGGAGGCGGGCGGCGACCTCGACGAGGATGGCACCCTGGTGCTGACCCGGACGGTCTCGGGAGAGGGACGGTCCCGGGCGTTCGCCGGCGGGCGGTCCGTCCCCGTGTCGCTGCTCACCTACCTCTCCGACGACCTGGTCGCCGTGCACGGCCAGTCCGACCAGCAACAGCTGCTGAAGGCCGGCCGGCAGCGGGAGTCGCTCGACAAGTACGCGGGCGGTGTCCTCGCCGAGGTACTGGCGGATTACCAGCGCGCCTACGGCCGCCACCGGAAGGTCCTCGACGAGCTCACCGCGCTGACCACGCAGGCGCGGGCCCGCGCGGCCGAGGCCGAGGAACTGCGGGCGGGCCTCACCGACATCGAGAAGCTCAACCCGGTGGCGGGCGAGGAGGCGGCGCTGAGGGCGGAAGAAGAGCGGCTGGCCAACGCCGACGCGCTCCACGCCGCCGCCACGACCGCCCACGAGGGCCTGCTCGGCGACCCGACGGCGGGAAACGACGGCGTGGACGCGGTGACGCTGCTCGGCCACGCCCGGCGGGCACTCGACGCCGTCCGCCGCCACGACGCGGAGATCGACGGCGTGGCGACCCGGCTGTCGGACGCCGCCTACTTGGTCTCCGAGGTCGCCGGCGAGCTGGCCTCCTACATCCAGGGCATCGACGCCGACCCGGCGCGCCTCGCCGCCGTCCAGGAGCGGCGCGCCGTCCTGGCCCGGGTCATCCGCCTCTACGGCCCGGGCGGCGTCAACGCGCGGATCAACGGTGCCCCGGTGGGGCTGGCGCCAGCCGGGCCGCCGCCGGCCGGTGACGCCGCGGACGCCGGCGGCGCGGATGCGGTAGGCACCGCCGAACCGGACGTCCTCCCGCCCGCCGCGGAGCCCGACGAAACCGCTTACGTCCTGGAGTGGGCGCGGCTGGCCGCGGAGCGGGTCACCGAGCTCGACAATGACGACGACACGATCGCGGCGCTCACCGCGGAGGAATCGGAGCTGGCGGCGCAGGTAACCGACCTGGCCGGACGGCTCACCCGGCTGCGGACCGAGGCGGGGGAGCGGTTCGCCGAGGATGTCACCGCGGAACTGACCGCCCTGGCGATGCCGTACGCCCGGATCTCCGTCGCGCTGACCCCGCTTGGCGAGTCAGGGCCGCACGGGGCCGACGACGTGGAGATCCGGCTGGCGTCCAATCCAGGCGCGCCCTCCCTGCCGCTCCACAAGGGCGCCTCCGGCGGTGAGCTATCGAGGGTGATGCTCGCGATCGAGGTGGTTTTCGCCGGCGCGGACCCGGTGCCGACCTTCGTCTTCGACGAGGTCGACGCGGGCGTGGGCGGTAAGTCCGCGGTCGAGATCGGCCGCCGCCTGGCTAAGCTGGCCAGGCTCGCCCAGGTCATCGTCGTCACCCACCTGCCCCAGGTCGCCGCGTTCGCCGACAACCACCTGGTGGTCGCCAAGTCAAGCGACGGCTCGGTCACCAGCACGAGCGTGATCCGCCTGGACCATGAGGCCCGCGTCCGCGAGCTGTCTCGCATGCTGGCCGGCCTGGAAGACTCCGAATTCGGCCAGGCCCACGCGGCGGAGCTGCTGGCGATGGCCGCCGACCAGGCGTCCCGCCCGTAGCCCGACGGTGACCGGAGGCTACAGCGCGAGGCTGTAGAAGGTGTTGTCGCCGGTCTCCGGGTAGCCGCCGAACGGGCCGGTCGGCGTGAACCCCGCGGACTCGTACAGTGCGCGCGCCGCGGCGAACCCCGGGGTCGTGCCGGTTTCGAGGGAGACGAGCCGGTACCCGCGTGTCCTTGCCGTGTCGAGCAGGTAGCTAAGCAGCGCGCGGCCCACCCCGCGGCCGCGGGCCTCCGCCGCCGTGTGCATCGACTTGATCTCCGCGTGCCTTGTGTCGAGCTCCTTGATCGCCGCGACGCCGAGTACCGTGTCGCCGTCCCGGCAGCTGACGAACGTCACCCGCTGGTCGAGCAGCCCGTCCACGTCCAGCGCGAAGCTGTGCTCGGGCGGCGTCTCCGACAGGCAGAACCCGAGGTGCCGTTCCAGCAGCGCCCGCACCTCGGGCCTGCGGGGGTCATCGACGGAGATCGCGGTCTCGCTCCTGGCAGTCACGACAGTAGTGTACGAACCCTCCGGACATATCCGACAAATCTGGCGTTACGGGTAACGCCGTTTTAACCCGCCGACCGCGCGACCGTAGCCGCCCGCCCGTGGGCCCCGCCGGCGCCGCCTAGTCCCGGGAACCGGAGAAGATCCGCAGGAAGAAGAAGAAGACGTTGAGGATGTCCAGGAAGATCGACGCGGCGATCAAAGGCGCCGAGTCCAGCCCCTGCGACCTCCGCAGCCGCTGGAAGTCGGCCGCGGTCAGCCCGGCGAAGACGACGAGGCCGAGCACCGCCCAGATCAGCGAGGCGTGCGGGATGTGCACGAAGATCAGCACGATCCCCGCCAGCAGCAGCACGAGCAGCCCGATGAACGAGATCCGCCGCCACGCCGACAGGTCCCGCTTGGTCAGGTAGCCGAAGGTGCCGAACGCCGCGACGAACAGCGCGGTCGCGCCGCCCGACTGCCACAGGATCGCCGGATCGGTCGTGGCGTACCAGACGAGGGTCGGCGCGGACGCCACTCCCATCAGCACCCCGAAGATCGCCAGCAGCACCGTCGCGGCCGGCGCTGACTTCCGCGCGGTGAAGTTCATGATCATCAGCACGACGAAGGCCGCGATCCACGAGATGATCACCGCTCCCTGCGACAGGTTCCGCCCGGCGTACGCCCCGGCCGCGAAGAACCCGGCCGTCATCGCGACAAGCGCCATGGTCTGCCCGAAGAGCGTGGCCGTCCGCCCCGGCGTCGCATAGCCCCGATAAGCCATATCCGAATACATAGGACTCATTCTCCTCAACGGGCCGTGGTGCCATGCGCAAGCGCTCCAACATTTAAGCAGAACGGATGCGGCTAACCGCTCGTTCCCGCCCTCTCCCCGGCCAGGCGGCCACGTCGGCCGCTGACTAGGGTTAGCGGACATGAGCAAGCTCAAGGTTCTCTTCATCGGCGGGACTGGCGTGATCTCCTCGGCCTGTGCGCGGGAGGCCGTCACCGGCGACCACGACGTCGAGTTGTACGTGCTGAACCGGGGACAGTCGGCGCGGGGCCTGCCGGACGGCGTGACCGAGTTGCGGGGCGATATGCGGGAACCCGAATCCGTTCGGAAGGCCGTCGCTGGCCTTGAGTTTGACTCTGTTGTTGACTTCGTCGCCTTCACCACCGGGCACGTGCGGGCCGACCTGGACCTGTTCCGCGGGCGGACCGGGCAGTACGTGTTCATCTCGACCGCGTCGGCTTACCAGACGCCGCCGTCCCGGCTGCCGGTCACCGAGTCGACGCCGCTGCGGAATCCGTACTGGCAGTACTCGCGGGACAAGATCGCCTGCGAGGACCTGCTCGTCGCCGAGTACCGGGACAACGGGTTCCCGGCGACGATCGTGCGGCCCTCGCACACGTACGACGCGACCAAGACCGTGCTGTCCGGCGGGTGGACGTCCCTGGCGCGAATGCTCGCGGGGAAGCCGGTGATCGTGCACGGGGACGGCACCTCGCTGTGGACGGTGACCCATAACACGGACTTCGCGCGCGCCTTCGTGCCGTTGCTCGGGCACTCGCGGACCCTGGGAGAGGCGTTCCACATCACGTCCGACGACGTGCTGACCTGGGACCAGATCGCCTACGCGCTCGGGGCCGCGCTCGGCGTCACGCCGCGGCTCGTGCACGTGCCGTCCGACGTGATCGACGCGCACGATCCCGAGTGGGGCGCCGGGCTGCTCGGCGACAAGACGCACTCCATGGTGTTCGACAACTCCAAGGTCAAGTCCGTCGTGCCGGGGTGGAACGCCGTCGTGCCGTTCGAGCGCGGCGCGCGGGAGATCGCGGCGTGGCACCTGGCCGACCCCGCCCGCCAGGTCGTCGACGAGAAGCTTGACGCGCTGATGGACAAGCTGGCCGCCGAGTTCGGCGTTTCCTAGCGCGCCTGCTCGATGCGGAAGACCGGGTAGCCGGGGGCGATCTCGCGCAGCTTCGACTCCGGGGCCTTGGCGTCCACGCCGTCGAAGAACACGCCCACTTCCCACTTCCAGTGCTTCAGGTAGGCGCGCAGGATCGCGGGCTTGTCGTCGTCGGCGATCTCCGTCGCGCTGAACGGCTCGGCCTTCCTGCCGACGCGCAGTTCGCCGGTGCCGACGACGCGCAGGTTGCGTACCCACTGGGTGTTGCCGCGCGGTGCGACCAGGTACCGCGTGCCGTCGACGCGCAGCGGGTTGACCGGGGTGGTGCGCCACTCGCCTGACTTGCGGCCCTTGACGGCAAGGACGCGGGACCCGTAGACGCTGATGCCCATCCTGGTCAGGCGGCCCACGGCGTCGTTGAAGAAGTTGGTGGCGGACTTCGGCTTGATGTAGCGGGCTTCCGTGGCGTTCATTTTCGCTGTCCTCCATGTTCTTGATGCTCTTGCGAGAGCACTGCTCTGCGTTAAGATCAGTGAACACGATCCGGTGGCGTGCTGTCAAGAGCACTGCTCTCGTTTTGGGTCGTTGATCTCTCAAGGAGGGGGTGATCCGATGAACTCGCCAGCTACCGCCCGACGTGCCGCAACCGCGCGCGAGCGTGCCCGGGCCGAACTGACCAGGGAGATCAAGGAGGAGGCGAGGCGGCAGCTCGCGGCGACCGGCGCCGAGGGGCTTTCGCTGCGCGCCGTGGCCCGCGAGCTCGGCATGGTGTCGTCCGCGCTTTACCGCTACTACCCGAGCCGCGACGACCTGCTGACCGCGCTGATCATCGACGCCTACAACGCGCTCGGCGCGGCGGCGGAACACGCGCTCGCCGGCCCCGCTCCGGCCCGCGAGCGCTGGGCCGCCGCCTGCCACGCCATCCGCGGCTGGGCACGGTCGAACCCGCACGAGTACGCGCTGATCTACGGTTCCCCGGTGCCCGGCTACCGCGCTCCCGAGGCGACGATCGGCCCCGCGTCCCGGGTGCCGCTCGCGTTCGCCGGCGTCGTCGGTGACGCGCTGGCCTCCGGTGAGCTCGCGGCGCCGCCGGAGGCGCTGCCCGTGACCGGTGCGCTCGCCGAGCAGGCGGCCGCGCTGTCCGCGGCGCTCGCGGTGACGGCGACGTCAGCGGGATCGCCAGGTGCGCTCGCGAGTGTTCCGCCGGACGCGCTCGTCCGTGCCGTGATCGCGTGGACGCAGCTGTACGGGATGATCAGCTTCGAGTTGTTCGGCCAGTTCGTCGGGTCGTTCGAGCCGGCCGAGGCGCTGTTCGCGTACACGGTCGCGCAGCTCACGGCCTTCGTGGGGCTCCGTTAGGCGAGCGCTTCACTCGGCGGAGCGCTCGCCGCTACTCTCGAAGCGTGAACAAACAGGAGCGGACGTACACGGTCCTGCGGGACCGGATCCATTCCGGCGCGTTCGCTCCGCGGGCCCGGCTGAACATCGACGGGCTCGCCAGGGAACTCGGCGTCAGCGCCATCCCGGTCCGCGAAGCGCTGCGCCGCCTCGAGGCCGAGGGCTGGGTCAAGTTCCAGCCCAACGTCGGCGCGATCGTCGCCCCGGTTGACGCCACGGCCTGGGAGCAGCAGATGGTCGCCGTGGCGATCCTCGAAGGCGCCGCCACCGCCGACGCCGCCGCGCACCTGCGCACGTCCGACATGACCAAGGTCCGCGGCCTCGCCGCCGAGATGGAGCAGGTGGCCGCCGAGGGCGACCTGACCAAGTTCAGCCGCCTCAACCGGCGGCTGCACGCCACGATCTTCGCCCGCTGCGCCAACACCTACCTGCTTGAGCTGCTTGAGCAGACCAACCAGCGGCTCGACCGCATCCGCGACACGATGTTCACCTACCTGCCGGAACGGTCCAAGGCGGCCATCGGTGAGCACGCGCGCCTCATCGAGCTGCTCGAGGCGGGCGACCCCGAGGAGATCGAGCGCTACGCCCGCTGGCACAAGCTGCAGACCGTCGAGGCCTACCGCGCCACCCGCGAGCCGCCGCGGTAGCGCGGGCGAGTCACTCCCTGGTCAGGGCGGCGGGCGGGATGCGGCGCCCGGTGATCGACGACGGCCGGATCCGCACCCACACCCGGCCGGACGGCCGCGCCGCCCCACGACGCCAGCCCGAGCGCGTCAAGCCGGGCCGCTTCCTCGGCCGAGTCGACGATCTCCGCGAGCCCGTTGACCACGACCGACCACCCGGTCCCGGCGGCGGCGTCGTAGGAGTCGGCCTCGAACCCGACGTAGTGCCCGACCTCGACGGCGGACAGCTTGGACCCGGCCCCGGTCCTGAACACCACGTCCTGCCCGTCCACCAGGAAGTTCACCGGCAAGATCACCACCTCGCCGCCCGCGATGAACCCGATCCGCCCGACCGGCACCGACTTGAGCAGCCCGAAGCAGTCCCCGAGATGAAGGATCTCAAGCCCCGCCCGGTCGGTCGCCAGCTTCCTCATCGTGCCCTCCCGCATCACCGGTCTGGACCCGCCGTCGTCCAGTATCCGCCTGCCTAGGTCGCCCGGGCTCTCCTGCGCCGCGGCCGCCCGCTGGCCGATCTTCCAGTCCAGGCCGCGCGGAAGCTGCCAGTTGCGCCAGTACGCGATGAGCCGCAGCGCGACGCCGACGGCGATCGCGATGGCCGTTGCGCCGCCGGTGCTGAGGCCGGGTATCCCGATGAAGCTCACCTGGATGGCGGCGACGACGATCGCGACCGTGGCGTAGAGCGTGCCCTGGGTGAACACGGCGGGCACCCGCTGGAGCATGACGTCCCTGGTGATCGCGCCGCCGATCGCGGTGATCGTGCCGATCAGCACCTCGGGGAGCCAGCCGAGGCCGTCGTCCATCGCCTTCAGCGCGCCCGCCGTCGCCCACAGCGACAGCGCCGCCGCGTCCACCAGGATGAACGCCCGGTCCCAGGTCTTGTGCTCGATCTGGACGACGAACGCCACGGCCGTCCCGGCCAGCGCCGTCGGGATGTAGGCGGGATTGGTCAGCGCGACCGGCGTCCCGTGCATCAGCAGGATGTCCCTGATGATCCCGCCGCCAAGGCCGGAGCACAGGCCTATCGCCGCGAATCCGAACAGGTCCAGGTCCTTGCTGCGCGCCGCCGCCCCGCCGAGCAGGCCGTTGGCGAAAACGCCGAGCAGGTCAAGGGTCAGGATGAGCCGATGGGTTCCCACGAGACCGAGCCTACTGGCGGTAGTCGGCGGGCACTCACGGTAATGGACGTGGATGGGACCCGGGGTTTTCTGGGAATAGATATGCCGATGGTGACCATAGAGGGCCGTGATGCGGTTGACGACATCGAGCGTCTGCTGCGACGGCTGACCAGCTTCCTGCTGCGCGCACAGCGCCGAGGGCGCGTTCGAGCTGCGGGACACCGTGCGCCAGGTGGCGGATGTTTACGGGGCCAAGGCCGAGATCCTCGTCATCGTCGAGGGAGCGGTGCTCACCATCCAGTGGCCGGACGGCACCTCGCGTTCCGCGGCGATACGGGTCAGCCCTGAGCTCGCCCGGCTCGACCTTGTCGCGGAGGGCAAGTTCCTGGTGCGCAGGATCATCGCGGGCGAGCTGACGGCGGCCGCCGCGGACCGGGAGCTGGCCAGCTGGAGCGGCGCACCGCGCCGTACCCGGTGTGGCTGCGGGCGGCCGGGGTGGTGCTGTTCGCCGTCGGGTTCGCGCCGAGCGTCCAGGCGACCTGGACCGAGATCGGCTACAGCGTCGGTGCTCGGCGCGGTCATGGCCGTGGTGTTCGGGTTCGCGGAGCGGGTCGCGGCCCTGCGCATCCTGCTGCCGATCGTCGGGCCGATCCTCGTCGGCCTGACGGCCTTCGGTCTCCTGCACGCGGAACGCCAGCCGGGCGGCCCGATGATCTTGATGATCCCGGCGCTGTTCGTCCTCATCCCCGGCGACTTCCTGTGCGCGGCCACGGCCGAGATCGCGGTCGGCCAGCTCACCCCGGGAGCGGTCCGGCTGGCCCAGGCGGCGTTCACGCTCGTCGAGATCGCCGCGGGCGTGCTGATCGCCGCCGAGGTCAGCGGCGTGGGAACCGGCGGCCTCTTCGAGGCCACGGTTCCGCCGGTGCTGCCGGTCGGGCTGATCGTGGCCTCCTGGGTGCCCTTCGTCCTCGGCCTCGCGCTCACGTTCAGCGCGCGGATGGGCGACGTGCCGTGGGTGCTCGCCCTCACCTACCTCGCCTGGGGCGTCCAGTTCGGCGTGACCCGCTGGCTGGGACCCACCGCGGGGACGTTCGTCGCCGCGACGCTGCTGGCGGCGGCGGCCGGGTACCTCGAGCTCTCGGCCAGCCGCCCGCCGCGCATCGTGCTGATCCTCGGCGGCTTCTTCGCCCTCACGGTCGGCGCGCTCGCGCTGCGCGGGCTGACCACCATCGACGGCGGGTTCAACATCCAGGGATTCAACGACATCCGCGACGCGATCACGCAGACCGCCGCGCTGACCCTGGGCCTGATCGTCGGCGCGACCCCGGCCCAGGCCGTCTTCACCTCCCGGGTCAAGCGGATGGCCGAGGCCGGCCGGATGTCACCGCCGCCCCGGTGACACAGGGCGCTCCCCGGCGTAGACGGCGAACGCGATCGTGCGGTCCAGGTAGTGATGGGTCTGCGCGTCGTAGTCACCGCCGCAGGTGATCAGGCGCAGGTGGGATCCGGGGTGAAGCCGTACACCTGTTTCGTCGGGAAGTCCTGTTCCTGGTACATGGCGACGGCGGTCACCCGGAACACCGCCGTCCGGTGGTCCCTGCGGGACACGTACACCAGGTCGCCTGGCACCAGGTCGCCGAGCTTGTAGAACACGGCGGGCCCGACGGCGGCCGCGTCGACGTGGCCGAGCAGCACCGCCGGGCCGTCCTGGCCGGGGGCCGGGCCCTGGTCGTACCAGCTGGTCAGGAAGGGGGTGCTCAGCGGCGGGATGGCCACGCCGCCGCTGGCGTCGAGGCCGAGCGGTATGACCTGCGCGTTTACCCCGATCGCAGGGATCGTCAGGCTAACCGGGACGGACCTGGGCAGCGGCGCCGGCCGCGTCGCGCCCGTCACCGTCACCTCTCCGCGGCCGCGCCGCCATCGAGGATCGCGGCGGGCGGGCGGGCGGCCGCGGCCGATGGCACCGGCGGCGGTGCCCAGCGAGGCAGCCCCGCATTGATGCCGATGACGGTCAGCCCGGCGCCGATCAAGCCGACCGTGAGCATGATCAGCCAGGGGCTGCCGGTCTCCTTGGACCTGGTGGTCGCATCGGGGTCCATCGGCAGCGGCCAGCGCTTCAGGAGCGGGAGCGGGCCCGGCGCCGCCAGCGGATCGCGACCGCGCAGGCGGCGAGGCCGCCGGCGGCGAGCAGCGCGATCCCGGCCGGGGTGAACGGGCCTCCGGTCGCAGAAGATGTCGTCCCGTCACCGGTCAGCGGCGCCCCGGTCGGCACCGGCGTCGGCGTGGTCGGGCTGGGCGCCGGGGTGACCGTCAGGTTGGCGGTCCCTGACACGCCGTTGTCGCAGTCGATGGACGGCGAGTAATCGCCTGGGCTGATGTCCGTCGGCAGGTCGACCGTGACCACCCACTCTCCGGCCTGGGTGGCCGGGTCCATCGGTATCTGCTCGGGGAGGCCGAGCGTGGTGCCGAACAGCGTCGCCGAGGCCGAGGTCGTTCCGCAGGAGATCGCGAAGGTAACGCTGGTTCCCGGTGTCGCGGTCGACGGCGACACGTCGATGACCGGGCCTTGCGCGAACGCGGGTCCAGCGGTTCCTGCGGTTCCCGCGGCGACCGCCAGGGCAGCGGCCCCGGCGAGGGTCAGTGTGACTGCGGCTGAGCGGATGAAACGCATCGTGATGTTCCCCCGTTCGGACGCGGGACCTGCCCGCGTCCCTGGCGAGTGTTCACGTCCTGGTCAAGCCGATGGCCCGCCCTCGTGCCGCCTTTCGCTCCCCGGCGTACACGGCGAACGCGATCGTGCGGCCCAGGTAGTGACGGGTCTGCGCGTCGAAGTCGCCGCCGCACGTGATCAGGCGCAGGGTCGGCCCCGGCGTGAAGCTGTACACCTGTTTCGACGGGAAATCCTGTTCCGGGTACAGGGCGACGGCGGTGACGCGGAACACCGCGGTCTGGCGGTCCCTGCGGGTTATGTAGACCAGATCGCCTGGCACCAGGTCGCCGAGCTTGTAGAAGACGGCGGGTCCGACGCCGGCCGCGTCGACGTGGCCGAGCAGGACCGCCGGACCGTCCTGCCCGGGGGCCGAGCCCCTGTCGTACCAGCTGGTCAGGAACGGCGTGGACAGCGGCGGGACCGCCACGCCGCCGCTCGCGTCCAGCCCGAGCGGTATGACCCGCGCGTTTACCCCGATGGCCGGGATCCGCAGGCTGACCGGCACGGACCTGGGCAGCGGGCTGCCGTGGCCGCGCCCTGCCCCCGTGCCGCCGCGGGCGGCCGGCGTCAGCGAGCGGGCCGCCGAGGCCGGCGGCACCGGCGGCGGTGCCCAGCGGTGAAGTTCCGCGTTGACGCCGATGACGAGCAGCCCGGCGCCGATGACCCAGATCGCGGCCATGATCAGCGGGGAGGTGCCGGTCTCCCTTGGCTTGCCGGCCGCCTTGGAGTCCACCCGGGCCTCTCCAGGTCCTAACGGGCACCGGTCGGCCGCCTCACGGGCGCGAGCCGGCCCGCCGCCGGTTGCGGACGACGCCGACCGCGACGGCCAGGCCGCCGACGGTGAGCAGCGCGAGCCCCGCCGTGGTGAACGGCCCGCCCATCACGGAGGACGTGCTGCCGTCACCGGTCATCGGCGGGCCGGAAGGCTGCGGGCCTGGCGCCGGGTTGACCGTGAGCGACGCGGTGTCGGACGTCCCGATGGGGTTGCAGTCGATGGACGGGGAGTAGCTGCCAGGGACGATGCTCGTCGGCAGGGTGACGGTGGTGACGAACTCGCCGGTGTGCGTCGACGCCCCCATCGGTATCTGCTCCGCCAGGCCGAGCGTGATGCCGAAGAGCGTCGCCGAGGTCGCCCCCGTTCCGCAGAAGACCGCGAAGGTGACGCTGCTTCCCGGGGCCGCGACCGACGGGTTCACGTCGATGACCGGGGCGGTCGGCGGGTTGACCGTGATCGACGCGGTCCGCATCGTCCCGTCGCTGCAGTTGATGGGCGGCGTGTACACGCCCGAGGTGATGCTCGTGGGAAGGTTGACGGTGACGGCGAACTCCCCTGGACTCGTCGTCGGGTTCATGGGTATCCGCTGGGGCAGCCCGAGCGTGGTGCCGGTCAGCCACGCCGCGCTCGCGGTTGGCCTGTTGCAGGTGATCGTGAAGGTGACGCTTTCTCCCGGCGTCGCGGCCGACGGCGTCACGCTGACGACCGGGCCTTGCGCGAAGGCGGGCGCCGTGAAGGCCGGCACCGCGGCGGCGGCCAGGGTGGCGGCGCCGGCGAGCATCAGCGTGGTTGCGGCAGAGCGGATGAAACGCATCGTTAGTTCCCCCGTTCGTACGCGGGACTGCCCCGCGCCACTTCCGAGGCGTGCGACGCAGGGCGGGCACGATACGCACACCTAGGCATCACGGTTGGTGTCCAGTCGATCACTCTGTGAAACATGTGACTTTCTGGGAAAGGCCTGGTTGATACGGGTAACGAGCGAAGTTTGCGGTCCTGCCGGAGTGGAGATTCCCTTGAACACTCACTGTAATCAGAAGATGACGATGTGTATCAGGCATTCGGCCGGAATGGCGGCGCTAGCGCGGGCGCGGCGGGGGCACGGGCGCCTTTTTCGCTGTCGCCGGCCATGGTGGACGTTTAGGCACACCCGGGTGTGCCTAAACGTCCACCATCACGATCCTCGCTCGCTCCGATTTGGATAACAGCAAGAAGCGTGGGGGGTGGCGGCGCCCGTTGTGGTCGGTGCCCGTTCTGAGCGGGCCGTGGCCGCGGTGGCCGGGCCGTATGCTGACGGCATTGGACAGGTAATCGCCGCAGGGATGGCCGATGCGAAGCGGGAACGGATGGGTGACCTGCGAGCAGGGACACCAGCACTGGGGCTTGTTCGGCGCGGCTGGGGTGCTGGCTTACGCGCCGGACCCCGACGACCAGGCGGGGAGCCTGGTGCTGCTGCAGCACCGCGCGCGGTGGAGCCACCAGGGCGGCACCTGGGCGCTGCCCGGCGGCGCGATGGACAGCGATGAGACGCCGGCCGAGGCGGCGCTGCGCGAGGCGGACGAGGAATGCATGCTCGACCCGAAACTGGTCGTGCCGCGCGGCCTGTACGCGGAGGTGCACGGCGGCTGGACGTACCACACGATCTTGGCCCAGGCGGCGGAGCCATTCCGCGTCTACTCCGACGCCTACGAATCCGATGAAGTGCTGTGGCTGCCGGCCAGCCAGGTTGACCAGCTAGACCTCCATCCGGGGTTCGCCGCTTCCTGGCCGGTGCTGCGGGAGGCGCTGCAGCCGCTGACGGTCTTCGTGGACGGTACGGGCCTCGGGGACGGCACGGGCGACGGGAGAGCGCGGCCGGGGCGGCCGCCGCGGCGCTGCGGGCGCGCCTGACAGACCTGACGCGCGTCGGAATCGCCGCGCTGCCCGACGGTTTCGCCGCGCCGCCACTCGAGCGCTGGTACCCGGATTACGTCCTGGTGCTTGACGACAGCGGGCTCGACGACCCTGCGCTTGACGACACGTGCTCGAGGCGGGCGCGCTCGCCGCGGCGGGCGACGAGGCCGGAAAGGCCAGCCGGACAGCCAGGTACAGCTGGAACGAGCCGCTGGCCGTGCGGACGGGCGAAGTGCGGACAGTCGCGGTCGCGGACCGCGCACAAGCCGACGACGTGCTGGCCGACCTGGCGGGAAACACCCAGGGGCGCCGCCTCGTCAGTGACCGGCCTGGCGTGCGCGACCGCGCCGCGGCGGCGCGTGGCGTGGCCGGCCTGGGAGTGGCTGCTCGGCCTTCTCCCGCCGGCGGATGCGCCGGGCTCTTGACAGCTTGCCGGCCGCGGGTTCTAATCTTTTAAATTCAGTTACTAGAACTGGGTTCTAAGATTTATCCTGACGAGCCACAGTTGGGAGCGTGTGATGACGTCGCCTGGCGCAGCCATCGCTGGCATCTACGAGTTCCCAGGGCGCCGGGCGGGCGGCCTGACCAAGCTGCAGATCAAGGCGGAATGCGCGCGGCAAGCGCTGGAGGACGCCGGGCTGAGCTGGTCCGACGTCGATGCCGTCTACGACGCGAGCGAGGCAGGCCCGATGAGGGCCTGACCATCGCCGAGTACTTCGGCATCACCCCGCGGGTGGTGGACACGACCGCGGTCGGCGGCAGCTCCTACGAGTTCCACGCCGCGCACGCGGCCAGGGACATCGCCGCGGGCAGGGCGAACGTCGCGCTGCTGACCTACGGGTCGACGGCGCGCAGCGAGTCGCGGGCCATCGGGACGGGCGGCCGGGTCAGGGCGACCCGCAGCCGAGTCCAACATGGAGGCGCCGTACGGGCTGACCCTGATCGGGAACTACGCGATCGCCGCCCGGCGGCACATGGCGCAGTACGGCACGACCCCGAGCAACTCGCCGAGATCTCGGTCACCACCAGGGCACACGCGGTGCGCAACCCGGACGCCGTGCCACGCTCGAGGACTCGGATACATGTGCACCGGCGAGATCACGTCGATGACGTGCTCGGCTCGCGGCTGATCGCCGACCCGCTGCACATGTTGGACTGCTGCCTGGTCTCCGACGGCGGCGGGGCGGTCGTGATCGTCGCCCGCGGGTCGCGGCCAGGCCTGCCGCAAGAACCCCGGTGTGGATCCTCGGCACCGGCGAGGCGACCAGGTACCCCGCGTAACGGCGCGATATCACCACCTCGGCGGCGGCCGGTCGGGCCCGGCGGCCTTCGGCGAGGCGGGCATCCCGCCCGAAGAGATCGACATCGCCATGATCTACGACTCCTTCACCATCACCGTGCTGACCATCCTGGAGGACCTGGGCTTCTGCAAGAAGGGCGAGGGCGGGGCCTAGGTCGCCGGCGGCAGGCTCGCTTCGACCGCCCGGCGCCCCCGCGCTCAACACCGACGGCGGGGACTGTCCTCCAACCACCCGGGGATGCGGGGCATCTTCCTGCTCATCGAGGCCGCCCGACAACTCCGCGGGCGAGTCGACCGCCGCAGGTGCCCGGCGCCCGCTTCGCGCTCGCGCACGGCAACGGCGGCCAACTGGGCACCCGGCATGCGCCGGCACGATCATCATGGGGAGGGAGTGACGGGCCATGCCCTCCAGCGAGGTACCCAGCCCGGACGGCCGCTGCCGAATCTGTCGGAGCCGGACACCGGCCCGTTCTGGGCGGCCACTAAGCAGCACCGGCTGACCTATCAGGCCTGCGGCTCATGCGGCGAGATCATCTTCCACCCCAGGCGGCACTGCACCAACTGCGTGAGCACGGACCTGCGGGGGCACGACTCCGCCGGCGGCGGCACCATCTACACCTACACGGTCATCCGCCAGCACGGCCAGCCGTACTTCCGTGGGAGGCTGCCCTATGTGCTCGGCTTCATCGATCTCGACGAGGGCTTCCGGCTGCTGGCCGAGATCGACGCGGCGCCGGAAGCGGTCCTGGTCGGCCAGCGGGTGAAGGTCGGCTGGGAGGACCACGCCGAGCTCGCGGTCCCGGTCTTCCGGCCGG